>NZ_JAWLJU010000002.1:1207500-2415000 GCF_037120705.1 Pseudoalteromonas sp. UG3-2
ATATCGTCTTTACGCGGGCCACTGATGTTAGGAAACTTAGCACGTAAGGCATCGATAACATCTGCGGTGTCATCCACAGACAAGGTAGTTTGACTGCAATAAAAAAGGTTATCAGGATTCTTTACTTGCAGCTTAGCCACGTCCTCAGGTTGTTCTACCAAGTAGATCCCGCCTTCAGCGTTATCATACTGGCCCATGGTACCTTCAACTTCCGGATGACCATTATGACCAATCAGAACACACTCTATGCCTTTGCGGCTCGCGCGAGTGACTTCCATATGCACTTTTGTAACCAACGGGCAGGTAGCATCGAACACTTTTAACTCGCGACGCTTGGCTTCATTACGCACTTGTTGAGAAACCCCATGGGCGCTAAAAATAACAATGCTGTCGTCAGGCACTTCATCGAGCTCTTCAACAAACACTGCGCCACGTGATTTCAGGCCATCCACAACGTATTTGTTATGTACCACTTCGTGACGTACGTAAATAGGTGCAGTGAAAATATCCAGTGCGCGTTCGACAATACTAATCGCACGGTCGACCCCAGCACAAAAGCCTCTTGGATTGGCCAGCAAAATCTCCATTAGTTTTTCACCTCAAGGATTTCCACTTCAAATGTCACTCTTTGCCCTGCTAAAGGGTGATTAAAATCAATGGTCACAGAGTCACCAGCAACCTCTCTCACCAAACCAGGCAGCTCCGTACCATCCGGTTGAGTAAAAGCGATAATGGTGCCAACCTCAGCTGGGGTGTCGGCGCCAAATTTGCTTCTATCGACGTAATAAATATTATCTGGGTTAGGCTGCCCAAAGGCATCTTCTGGCGCCAGCTCAAATGACTTTTCGTCACCGGCCTGCAGCCCTAATAAACACTTTTCAAAGTTCTCTGTGAGGCTACCATCGCCCATAAATAACTTTGCTGGTTTATTGTGGACTTTAGTTGAGTCAGCAGCCGAGCCATCTTCCAATTTGATAGAAAAGTGGAACAATACTTCCGATTTTGCTCCAATAACTTGTTCACTCACGAATTTTTCTCCTGTGGCTGATCACCACTGGTAAATGCATCGAAAATTAGTAGTGCAGCACCGCCTACAATCGCCATGTCTGCTATGTTAAAGGCTGGATAATGCCAATCTTGGTAGTAAAAATGCAAAAAGTCGATGACGTAACCATGGATGATCCTGTCATACAAATTGCCTACCGCACCACCTAATACCATCGCGTAAGCCATGCCGAGCTTCCAGTTTGAAGCAGGCAGTTTGCGTAACCAAAATACTAAAAGGGTGCTAATAACGATGGCAATGGCACTTAGAAAGTAACGTTGCCAACCACCGGCATCACTTAAAAAACTGAACGCCGCACCATAGTTATGCATGTAGGTTAGGTTAAAAATTGGCAGGATGTCGATAGACTCATACAGCTTCATCTCAGCCATCACTAGTGCTTTTGTCAGGTAGTCTACTGCAAACAGCAGTAGACTTAACCACAACCACACTAGACCACTTTTGCGTGTCGTTTGTGTCACGTTTTACTCCTAGGCAAATTGGCGCTGCTCGCCTTCGCCTTCAACGTTACTAATACAGCGGCCACAAATGTCTTGATGCTGTTCATGCTGACCAACATCATCACAATAATGCCAACAACGCTCACACTTTTGTGCGTCAGTCGCTGCAACCTGGATGAACAGTCCTTCAACCTCCGAAGCCACAGTGCCGTCAGGCTGACTGTCTACCACTTCAACCTTTGCTTTTGAAGTCAGTAATACGAAACGCAATTCTTCACCGATCGCATTGAGCTGCTCAGCTAAGTCGCTGCCTGTGTATAGGGTTACTTCTGCTTGCAAAGTGGCACCAATCACCTCTTCTTTACGAGCATTTTCTAATACGCGGTTAACTTCGTCACGCACAGCAAGCAGGTTTTGCCAGTAGTCATTGTCTAATGAACCGGTAGTCGCCCCCTCAATGGCATCGTACCAAGTATCAGCAAACACAAAGTCGCCACGTTCACCTGGTAGTACTTGCCAAATCTCTTGGGCTGTGAAGCTCATGATCGGTGCCATCCAACGAGTCATGGCTTCTGCAATATGGTACAAGGCAGACTGACATGAACGGCGGGCATGACTGTCACTTTTCGCAGTGTATTGGCGATCTTTGATCACATCTAAGTAGAAAGAGCCCAGCTCACCAGTACAGAAGTTCATCAGCTTTTGTGTCACTTGTAACATCTGATACTTGTCGTAAGCTGCGGTGATTTCTGTTTGTAATTGCGCAGCACGGGAAACGATCCAGCGATCCAACTCAACCATGTCTTCAATAGCAACCAGATCGGTTTTCGGATCAAAACCACTTAAGTTCGCCAACAAGTAGCGGCTGGTATTACGAATACGGCGGTAGCGGTCTGCAGAGCGCTTGAAGATTTCATCCGACACCGTCATTTCAGCGCTGTAATCACTTGAAGCCACCCATAAGCGCAGGATATCAGCGCCCAGCTTATTCATCACGTCTTGCGGCGAGATCACATTACCCAGTGATTTTGACATCTTGCGGCCATTTTCATCCACAGTGAAGCCATGGGTAAGGACTTGTTTGTAAGGTGCATGGCCATTAATCGCCACCGACGTCATCATCGATGACATAAACCAACCACGGTGTTGGTCAGAGCCTTCCAAGTAAAGGTCCGCCGGCCCGCTCAGTTCTTCGCGAGCATCCACAACACAGGCGTGGGTAACACCAGAATCAAACCAAACATCAAGGGTATCTTGTACTTTAATGTATTGCTCAGCATCAGCTTCGCTTAGCAAAGTACTTGGCTCGAGGTCATACCAAGCTTGAATGCCTTTTTCTTCCACCAACTTGGCGACGGCTTCAATCAAAGACTCGGTATCTGGGTGTAAATTACCGGTGTCTTTGTCAACAAATAAAGCAATTGGCACACCCCAAGTACGTTGACGTGAAATACACCAGTCAGGACGACCTTCAACCATGTTGGCAATACGGCTTTCGCCCCACTCAGGTAGCCATTGTGTCTTTTTAATTTCGTTCAGTGAATCGGCACGCAGATTCGCTTGATCCATGCTAACGAACCACTGTGGTGTGGCACGGAAGATAATCGGTGTTTTATGGCGCCAACAATGAGGGTAACTGTGCGTTAGCGCTTTATGACGTAGCAAGGCGCCCTTCTCAGTCAGTACCTCGATAACATTATCGTTGGCTTTAAATACGTGCTGGCCTGCAAACAGCGGTGTGTCAGGTAAGTAAACGCCATTAGCCCCTACTGGGTTTGCCACTTCAAGGCCATAATCTAGACCGGCACTGAAGTCTTCCTGACCGTGTCCTGGAGCGGTATGTACGATACCGGTACCTGAATCAGTGGTGACATGCTCACCAAGAATAACGGGGACATCAAAATCATAGAATGGGTGACCCACACGGAGGTTTTCGAGTGCTTCACCTTTGACATAACCCAGCACGTGGTAATGCTTAAAGCCAAAGCGGTCAACTGCGTCGTTTACCAGCTCTGAGCCCAGCACTAAGCGCTGCTCTTGGCCTTCGTCTTCAATTTGTACCAAGGCGTACTCAAGGCCACCATGCACGGCAACCGCGCGGTTAGCAGGCAGAGTCCACGGTGTGGTGGTCCAAATTGCTGTGCTTACTTGGCCTTTGCCTTCATGCCCTGCTGCCAAATCAAAAGCAGCGATTACCGCGGCTTGATCAACAAAGGTAAACTTAACATCGATAGCAGGTGACTGTTTATCTTGGTATTCTACTTCGGCTTCTGCCAAGGCTGATCCGCAATCTGTACACCAATGCACCGGCTTAGCGCCTTTGTGCAGGTGACCATTTTTGATGATGCGGCCTAATACACGAATGGCATTGGCTTCAAAGTCAAAGTTCATGGTCAAATACGGCTTGTCCCAATCGCCTAACACACCTAAACGTTTAAAGTCTGTTTTTTGCCCTTCAACTTGCTTTTTCGCGTATTCACGGCACTTTTCACGGAACTCAGCAACCGATACTTTTTTGCCAGGCTTACCGACTTTCTTTTCTACTTGCAGTTCAATAGGCAAACCATGACAGTCCCAGCCAGGCACGTAAGGTGCATCAAAATCGGCAAGGGTTTTAGATTTAATAATAATGTCTTTGAGGATTTTATTTACTGAGTGACCAAGGTGAATATTACCATTTGCATACGGAGGACCGTCATGCAAAATAAATGGCTTTTTACCTTGTTTCGCTGTGCGGATCTGACCATAAAGATCAGCTTCATACCATTTTTTTAGCATCTTTGGTTCGCGTTGCGCCAAATTACCACGCATCGGAAACTCGGTTTCCGGAAGATTTAAAGTATGTTTGTAGTCGCTCATTTATCCTACTTTCCGTATCGGCTACGTTAAAGAAAAACACTGTTTAGCTGCGCTAACATCGCGGCTGATTTGCTCTGTAAGCTGAGACAGTGTTTCGAATTTTTGTTCATCGCGAAGCTTTTCTATGAGCTCCACTTTCATAAATTGACCATAAATGGTCTCACTAAAGTTAAACAGGTGAACTTCTAATAAAGCTTTAGTCCCATTTAACGTCGGTTTGTTACCTACATTGGCAACACCGTAATAACTCTGTTGCTTCACGGTCGCTTTCACTGCATACACCCCTTTAACCGGACTAACCTGCCGTTTAAGGGCGATATTGGCCGTGCGAAAACCCAGCTCTCTGCCTTTTTTCCAACCATGAATGACACGGCCTGATATAGCATAAGTATGACCTAGCATTTCGTGAGCTTGGTTCAAGTCGCCAACCGCTAAGGCTTGGCGTACTAATGTGCTACTGACACGGCAATCTTGCTTGCGAAAACTGGCCGTATCTTTCACTTTCATACCCAAGGGCTCGCCCACTCGCTTTAGCATGGCAAAGTCCCCGGCGCGCTCACGGCCGAAACGAAAATCGTCGCCGACGGTCAATGCCTTAGTGCCAAGCTTAGCAACTAACACCTGTTTTATAAATTGCTCTGCATCTTGCGCGGCAAATTTACGGTTAAAGTTAACGCAAATAACCCGCTCAATTCCAAGCTCTTTTAATAACACCAGTTTATCGCGCAGTCGCGTTAACCTGGCAGGTGCTCGGTCTTTGGCAAAAAACTCAAGCGGCTGTGGCTCAAACAACATCACCGTACTCGGCAATTGGTAGTGCTTTGCGTCGCTTATGAGCCCCTTCAAAACCTCTACATGTCCAAGATGAACTCCGTCAAAGTTTCCAATCGTCAACACGCAACCGAAATGATGCGGTCGAATATTATGGATCCCTCGGATTAGTTGCATAGTGCTCGTGCCTTTGTGCAGCAAATATCAAAGAGCCCGATTATACCCAAGTTAGTTGAAAATGCGAATCAAGCCTCTTTGATTGTGTGTAATCTAATACCCAAGCAGTAAAGTAAACCAAAGTAGCTCACCATTGCCACCGCCATTAGGCCGCTAAGCAGTGTAATTTGATCCACTAAGCTCCAGCTAAGCCAAGCGAACTGAATGCTGAGATAATACACTCCAGTGGCCATGCACAGAGCAGCAAAAAGACATTTAAAGGTAAACTGTAATGAAAAGGCGCTGAACTGATAAACCTGTTGCTGTGATAACCTGCGGTATAATAGCCAAGCATTGCACGAAGCCGACAGCGAGGTGGCCAGTGCTAACCCCAAATAGCCAATAAATGGCGCTAAAATCAAATTAAACACCATGTTTAAAACCATGGTGATAATTCCAATTCTTACTGGGGTTTTGGTGTCTTGACGAGCATAAAACCCCGGCGCCAACACCTTAATCAACATAAAGCTCAATAAGCCGACGGAGTATGCTGCAACTCCCATGCTCACCTTGTCTATGTTATCTGCATTTTGTGACACAAACTCACCGTGGCCGAACAGCACCGCAATAATCAGTGGGCTAATCACCATTAGACCCAGCATGGCCGGCAAACCAAGAAAAATAACGAACCTCACTCCCCAGTCTAGCGTTTTTTGAAAGTCCTGCAGCTTTTGCCCTGCGTGCAACTTAGACAGTGCCGGTAAAATCACCGTAGCAATACCGATACCAAACAAGCCTAATGGAAATTCAATTAAGCGGTCTGAGTAATACAACCAAGCAATGGAGCCGGTAACTAAAAAAGAAGCAATCACCGTATCAAGCAGCAGGTTAATTTGACTTACCGACACCCCAAACATGGCGGGGATCATCAGTTTTCTTACTTTGCTAATTTCCGGGCTATGCCATGCAAACTTGGGCCGGCTTAGAACCTTAAGCCGCAATAAGAAAGGCAACTGAAACAGTAACTGCACCACGCCACCGATAAATACGCCCAGCGCCAACGCATAGGCCCCCTCGCTAAAGGTATCGTGCAGTAAAATAGCGCAAGAGATAATGGCCACGTTCAGCAACACAGGAGTAAACGCTGCGGCTGCAAAGCGGTTGTAAACATTGAGTACAGCGCCACTGAGCGCAACCAAAGAAATAAAAAATAAATAGGGAAAGGTTAATTTCAATAGTGCGCTGGCTAAAACAAACTTTTCAGCATCCCCGCCACCTTGCCACCAATCAATAAACCAGCTGGTGCCAAACAGTGCTGCAATCACTGGTGAGCCAATGACCCCAAGCAAGGTCACTAGCAGTAAAATGGTTCCTAGCGTACCTGCCGCTTGAGCCACAAAAATACGCACCTTATCGTCACCGTGTTGCTCTTTTATTTCAGACAGCACTGGCACGAAGGCTTGGGCAAACGCCCCTTCGGCGAATAGTCGACGTAAAAAGTTAGGAATGCGGTTGGCAAACAAAAAAACGTCCGCGGCGAGCCCTGCACCGAGTAAATTGGCCACCACGGCATCGCGAACCAGTCCCAAAATACGCGATATCATGGTCATGGCACTGACAATCATGCCTGATTTAAATAACCCTTTTGCCACCTTAACTCCTTAATTCTGTGAATTGCGGCAAATTATGCCACAGACACAGCGCATTTAGCACTAGGCGCAGTCTTTCAGCTTTGCTACAATAGCGCCATTAACTGAGGTATGCCGATTTCACTTGTGGGATCTTGGGCTAATACCGATTCGCTTAATTAAGTGGTCCATTTGAGGCAAGAAAATTCTGTCGATAACAAGGCTAAAATTTTGCTATTTAGTTGTTCTAAATAAGAAATTTTTAACGCAGTTAGCGTCAAATTTACTCCCTCAAATTGAGCAAGTATTAATGCGGATTGGTATAATACTTTAGTTCAAACCTGAGATGTTCAAGGCACTTAGAGAGGAATTCTTCCTCACATAATAAGTATCTGTTGGGATATTACGGGTGTACTTAATCCAAGACTGCGATGGTTGCTTTCGCGATAAGCCAAGCCTTTCACAGTCAGGTTAAGGATAGAGAATAACCCAAGTGGTATCTTGGGTAATGAACATTAGGCCGCGCTTGTTAATTTTTGATTGACTTTTGCGATTAAAACAGGCATATTCCTCGGCCTTTAAATTAAGCTTATTTTAAGATTGTTAGGAGCAAACCTTGGCTAACATCAAGTCTGCAAAAAAACGCGCTATCACTAGCGAAAAGCGTCGCAAGCACAACGCAAGCCGTCGTTCAATGATGCGTACATACTTCAAAAAAGTAATCGCTGCTATTGAAGCTGGTGATAAAGAAGCTGCAACTCAAGCATTTGCAGTTGCAACACCTATCCTAGACCGTTACGCAACTAAGGGTCTAATCCACAAAAACAAAGCTGCTCGTCATAAGAGCCGCCTAGCTGCTAAAATCAAAGCGCTTTAATTTGTTGCTGGATTGAAAAAACCGACGTTAAGTCGGTTTTTTTATGCCTAAAATTCACCCCACCGACAAGCTCTTTGTCTGCAGGGCTATATCTATTCTGAGCATTATGCTATTTCTAAGTCTGGATAGAACTTTTTCAGCATGGCGGCAATTTTTTTCGGTGAAAATGGCTTAACCACAAACCCCTTAGCACCACGCTCAATGGCGTCTTTGACGTTGTCCACCGTGGAGTGAGCCGATACCATGACGACATTGATGTTGGGGTTGATATCATTTAAGGTCGCGATCAGCTCTTTGCCATCACCGTCGGGTAACTCTATGTCTAAAAAAACAATATCAAAATGTTCTTCTTCACAAGACTTTACACACTGTGTTGCGGTTGACGCCTCCTTAACATGATCGATGCCAAGATGCATGAGGGTTTGATGCAAAAAGCTGCGAACTGTTCCTACATCATCAACAATTAAAATCGAGATACTTTGATCCATAGTCCTTTCCCGTAGGCTGTCGTGTAAAAGTGCGCTATTATATTCAGCATAGAAGCATTATAGAGACCTGCAACTAAAAGGCTACTTTAAGCATGGCAAAACCATCAAAAAAACAATCGCTTTTAGGCCAAACTCAGCCACCTAAAAAAAAGCGCCCCAGCAACAGTAAAAACCGCCGACCTTCACCTCAGCAAGCCGCTGCAATGAGAGCACAACAAGCTGCCGCCTTGCAAGCACAACAGGCTGCAGTGGAGTCAGAGAAGCCCAAAAGTAAAACAAAATGGCTAGTTGCTGCTGTTTTAGCTGTTGTGTTTATACTGTTCCCCAAGCCTCAGTTAATTACCTATGAAAAGCTTGGTTTAGTGGCTGAAAGTGTATACTGGCCAGGGCTGCCAGGGGTTAGCCCAATGCTATTTGATTCTAACCTGCATGCCAAATCTGCCCTGGATCGCAACACCCTTTACCTGTGCTACGATTTACAAAACCCAGACAGCTGTCAAAAGTATAAAATCATCAAACAACAAGGTTTTATGGCGGCCATGATGAAGCTGGTATCAGGCTAGCAGATAACAACTGACAAGCCATAAAAACACTAAGAGGTGATATCGCATTGCCTCTCCCCCTCTATTTTCCTTACGACAACCATTAGCAGCCCCTTATTACTCTCTCTGCTATTAACAGCCACTCACCACACTTCCTATATGGCGCCTTTCTCTTTTCGAGCAAGAGGAAAAACTTACACCTGCAGTGTTACTTCCTTAACAAGGGTATCCAATTCTTATAGCAATCCGCTTAATTAAGTGGTCTATTTGAGGCAAGAAGGTGGCTTAGAGAAACTTGCAAACTAGCACAGTGGGTGGGGCTCGAATCGAACCGCCGCCCCACCCGGCGTGACAGGCCGCTATTTCCTGAGGCAAGAGTTAACCAACTGAACTACCATGCTTTCTAACGCACACTTACAAGCGCATACGCGACAAAAAAAAGATTTAATAAGGTTATTTAGTAGAGGTTTTTTGAGTAAGTTTGCTTGGAGATGTTTGCAAACTGGCGGGGTGGACGGGACTCGAATCGAAGCGTCGAACCGCCGCGACCCCCGGCGTGACAGGCCGCTATTCCCTAAGGCAAGAGTTAACCAACTGAACTACCATGCTTTCTAACGCACTCTTACAAACGCATACGCGAAAAAATAGAGTGATTTAATGAGGTGATTTAATAGAGACATTTGGAATAAGTTTGCTTGAAGGAATTTGCAAACTGGCGGAGTGGACGGGACTCGAATCGAAGCGTCGAACCGCCGCGACCACCGGCGTGACAGGCCGCTATTTCCTAAGGCAAGAGTTAAACAACTGAACTACCACGTTTTATAATGTTCGTAAAAAATAAAAAGGAAATACAATAAGAAAATTACGTGGAGATGTTTGGAATAAGATTGCTTGGAAGCAATTTGCAAACTGGCGGAGTGGACGGGACTCGAATCGAAGCGTCGAACCGCCGCGACCACCGGCGTGACAGGCCGGTATTTCCTAAGGCAAGAGTTAAACAACTGAACTACCACGTTTTATAATGTTCGTAAAAAATAAAAAGGAAATACAATAAGAAAATTACGTGGAGATGTTTGGAATAAGATTGCTTGGAAGCAATTTGCAAACTGGCGGAGTGGACGGGACTCGAACCCGCGACCCCCGGCGTGACAGGCCGGTATTCTAACCAACTGAACTACCACTCCGCAGTGATAGATTTGCAAGATATCTTAATGGCGGAGTGGACGGGACTCGAACCCGCGACCCCCGGCGTGACAGGCCGGTATTCTAACCAACTGAACTACCACTCCGCAGAGATATCTTAATGACATTATTTTACTCGTTTTAGTGTTGGCGGAGTGGACGGGACTCGAACCCGCGACCCCCGGCGTGACAGGCCGGTATTCTAACCAACTGAACTACCACTCCAGCGAGTAAACAAGCTGTCATAAAGCTTGAATATAGTAATGCGAGATATTGGCGGAGTGGACGGGACTCGAACCCGCGACCCCCGGCGTGACAGGCCGGTATTCTAACCAACTGAACTACCACTCCACTGAGTATTCGCATTGTTTTGCTTCGAAGTGTTGGCGGAGTGGACGGGACTCGAACCCGCGACCCCCGGCGTGACAGGCCGGTATTCTAACCAACTGAACTACCACTCCATAAGAAGCAAATGCACGTTTTGATAAGTATTGGCGGAGTGGACGGGACTCGAACCCGCGACCCCCGGCGTGACAGGCCGGTATTCTAACCAACTGAACTACCACTCCAGCGTAACTTATTGATACTGTAAAAAATAGATGGCGGAGTGGACGGGACTCGAACCCGCGACCCCCGGCGTGACAGGCCGGTATTCTAACCAACTGAACTACCACTCCGCTGCGTATTTTTTGCAGTGTTTGCTGTAGGTTGTGCTCCCTGACAGCGGCGTGAATAATACGAATGACCCCCTCTTGAGTCAACCGTTTTTTGAAAAAAAACCGTGTTTTTTAGTCATCCTTCATTGAAAGGTTCAAAATATCACCTGATTTATCATTTTTTGAGCCATTATCTTCGGAGTTTTTTTCAGAGTCGCCTAAGTCATCCAGATCAATGACTTCTTCTTTCTTTTTAAATGGGTTTTTAAGCTTAACGGTTGGTAATGATAATTTGATTGGTTTTTTCTGCACAAAAACACGGATAGCCAGCCAACCTAACAACATCACCACCACGTTGCCAAGCACGATGATGGTAATTAACATTGCCGTGCTTAGTGCCGGTTCGGGCTTTGGCTTAGGTTTTAGTGCCTCAAGCTCAGGACGTTCAATGGCAGCAAGCTCAGGCACCTTTTCAATGGGTCGTTCAATCTCAAATTTGTAATCGGGTAAAACCGCCATAAATTCGCGGCCATTAATGTTTTCACCAAACACTGACAGCTCAACGGTGTAGCGTCCCCAGTCATAGTTTTTGATTGCCAACTGGCGATACAGGCGCTCAGTTGCATCAAGCGTAAACATTTGCTCTTCGCCATTGGGATAAAACACTTTGCCTTGAAAAATAATGGTTTCAGGCTTAACCACTGAGTCATCTATCTTGATGGTAAGGCCATGCTCAAGCTCATTTTCACCGGCTAACATCAGTTCAAAGTCAAAGGGCGGCTCAGCAATAATAATGGCAGGCTTGACCACCCGACGCTTTAAAATCGGGGTTTCAATAAAAAATTCAGGCTGCCACTCCCCGGCTGGAAAATTCAATTTAAACTCGCCGGTAAAAATGCCGTCGAGGGGGCGCTCATCAAAGTCACGACCATCGTCTTTAAAGTCAGTGACACTTTGTGTGCCGGCACCGAAGTTGGCGTACTCATCGTTGTTGGTGCTGGTGAATTCAACATACAAGGTCACCACGTCACGAAAATAACCAACGTCAATGGCTTTGCCGTCATTGGTCACTTGCCCGGTAATTTTCAGGATCTCACCACGAAACAGTAATGGCGGTAATGCTTCAACTTCCAGTTCGATATCGCCCAGTACCATGATGCGGCTATTCTCTTGGATTTTACCGATCACCTGCCAAGGGCCTGGAGTGGGATTTTTGATGATAATAAGGTCGTAACTGACTTCATCGTACCATTGTAAGTTTTCATTTTTCAGTGCGTGAGTGGCATAGAATTTACTGCCATCTGGCTTCACTAATACAACGGCAGGTGAGCCTGGGGCGCGAAAGAATAACAGGGTAATCTCTTCGACATTATGATCAATGCGAAAACGGTTGTCCAACAGCGGAATTTCATTCACTTCACCGTCGCGTTCAAGCATAGTGATTTGCGGTGTTTCAGCATGACCTAAGATGCTAAACAATAACAAAAAGCCCCAGACAAGCTGTTTTAGATTCATGCAATTATCCTAGTCATTCGCTGCGCCTAGCGTCTTAGAGGCGCTTAGTCATTTTTATTTATTGGTGCCACAGGCTTTGACCGCTGGCTTTATCAACTAACTCCATACGCTCAAGGTGTGCTTGTTCTTCATCGGCCGTTGCCGCCAAAACTTTAAGGGGCGCTCGATTGGCGTCTAGACGAATAATGCCACCAGCAGAATTTTGCTGATCCTGATTGCTTTGATTGGCAAGATTGAGCTTCTTTTGTCCGCCAGTCATAGCCAAGTAGACATCGGCTAAGATTTCCGAATCCAGCAAAGCGCCGTGTAACGTACGTTTAGAGTTATCGATATCATAGCGGCGACATAAGGCATCCAAGTTATTTTTTTGTCCTGGGTGAAGGTCTCGCGCCATTTTTAATGTATCGAGCACATCGCAATATTGATGCGTGTCTGGGTAGCCTTTATTGAGCTTGGCAAATTCATGATCCATAAAGCCAACATCGAACGGCGCGTTGTGGATCACCAACTGTGCTCCTTTTATGTAATCAAAAAATTCTTGTGCAATTTGGTGGAAAAACGGTTTATTGCGTAAAAACTCGTTGGTAATACCGTGAACATCGATGGCTTTTTCTTCAATATCGCGCTCAGGATTAATGTAGACGTGAAAGTTATTTCCGGTTAGCCGGCGATTAACCAATTCAACACAACCAATTTCAATGATGCGATGGCCCGCTTTTGGATCAATACCCGTGGTTTCTGTATCCAGTACTATTTGCCGTGTGTGCATATCGTTGCCCGCTTAACTTTGTTATCATTTTACCTAATCTGCACATTTTACATAAAAATAGGTCAATTCGTGCAAAAAACCGTAGAGATTTATACTGATGGCTCTTGCCTGGGTAACCCAGGCCCAGGTGGCTATGGGATTTACCTTTCCTATCAAGGCCATGAAAAGCAACTTAGTGCAGGTTATCAACTCACTACCAATAACCGCATGGAGATGCTCGCCACCATCGTTGCGCTAGAAACGCTTAAACGCCCTTGCGATATTATTCTCTATACTGATAGCCAATACGTCAAACAAGGCATTGAATCTTGGCTCGCTGGTTGGAAAAAACGCAATTGGAAAACGGCGTCAAAACAACCGGTAAAAAATAAAGACCTATGGCAACGCTTGGACGCGGCAGCGGAACGACATAATATCGACTGGCGCTGGGTGAAAGGTCACGCTGGCAACAAGTACAACGAATTGGTTGATGATTTAGCCCGTGAAGCGGCGTCAGGCAGCGAACTGTTAGTGGATGAAGGCTACCAAGCCAACGCCTAAGTAGTGGGCCATTAGTCCAACACTGACTTTCAGGCCCCCCACTCTTTTATCCTACTCTTTATCTTGGCAAGTTTGTCGCAAGCCTGCGCTTTTCACTGCTGGAGCCCATTTCGGCTTGGCATGCCATTTGGGTTTAATCGGCGTCAATGGCATCACTCGTTTTCTTGCCACTAATAAATACACACTTCCCATTGGTTTTAGGTAATGACGACAAAAGCGCCGCCACGGAGCAAAACGCGAAAGCCTTGAGCCTCGAGCTAGCGAAGCATGAATAAATCGCTCATCACCGACAATTTCAAAGCCCAGCAAATCAAGCCAATCTTTCACTCGAGAGGGAGTAAAGAAGCGACCCGACCAAGGCAGCTTCTCGCGACTAAAAGGCAGCATTTGCGCTGCACCACATAAACTGAATGGGTTAAAACCAGAGATCACAATGTAACCACCTGGAATTAGTGTCCGGTGTGCTTCGCGCAGAATATGGTGAGGGTCTGAGTGGTATTCTAAGCATTGACTTAAAATACAGGCATCTACCGAGTTTTCATAAAAGGGCAATTCATCCACCTCAGCAAAGACGCCAACGTGTTTGCCTTCTGGTGCAACACATACTTGGTGCTTAATTGGGCTTGCTGAGGTATCGAGCTGACCACTCAAGCAGCCGAGTTTGAGCATATGATAACCAAACATTCTCGGCAGCCATGCATCTAAGCGCTTTTGGATCCCCACTTTCAAGTACTCACCATGGGGGAAATCCTGCCATACGTCTGGCTTAGGGCCTTGTAGAAAAGTTAACGCTGGTTTCATTTGCTGAGCTCGTTATACTGGTGTTATGGATCACTTTATAGAGCATTGCAGTATGGTGCAAGTCGACGCAATTAACGCTTTTACCGACAATTATATTTGGGCAATTAAAGATACCGACAACGCTTGTTGTTGGGTCGTTGACCCGGGTGATGAACAGCCGGTGTTGGCGTATTTACAACAACAGCAACTCAGCCTAGCTGGGATTTTGGTCACCCACCATCATTGGGATCACACAGATGGTATCGCAGCGCTACAACAAGCCTTTCCAGAGCTTACGATTTATGGTCCCAGTCAAGGCAAGTTTCAAGGAATTACCCATGGCCTCAGAGAGGGAGATAACATCACGGTTGCCGGGGTGACACTTAATGTCGTCGCCACTCCTGGCCATACACTGGATCATATTTGCTATGTTAACGAGGACATCGCTTTTACTGGAGATACCTTGTTTAATGCTGGCTGCGGTCGTTTATTTGAAGGCACAGCAACGCAAATGTGGCATTCATTTACCAAGTTACTAGCTTTACCAGAAGATTGTGTCGTGTATTGCACCCATGAATACACACTGGCGAATCTTGAGTTTGCTCAGGCCGTTGAGCCCGATAACCAGGCTCTGCAAGACTATCAGCAACAAGCTCAAGCCCTAAGAGCGCAACAACAAGCAACGGTTCCCACCACCATTGGCATGCAAAAAGCCATTAACCCATTTGCTCGTGCCGATCGCGACGACATTTTGCTACAGGTGCCAGAGCAATTTATTAACCAGCACAATTCCCCTGAAGCGCGATTTGCAGCCTTGCGCCGTTGGAAAGATAATTTTTAGTCTCACCAGCCATACTGGTTGTTACAAAAACGCTTAAACCGAGCCTGGTTAGGCCAAAGCGAGTCAGTTCAACCAGTTTAGCGTACAGCTTTACCTACGTGATTGTTGTGCTGTGGCTTACAGCACAACCTTGATAATTTTGCTAAGAAACTTTAAATAATGACACAAAGTCGGTAACATTGCCGGGTTTTTGTCCGAACCTCTAGCGAATGAACCATTTATGAAAAAGCTTGCCTTTATTGTTGCTACATCTGCAGTATTAAGCGGTTGTCAAATGACCGCTGAAACGCCTTTAGAGACAGCCACCAAACAAGTTGAAAAAGCCGATTTAAACCACGCCAGTCCCTATGATGTTGCGCAATCATTAAGCTCTTCGTGGCAAGATGAACAACCAGAAGTGGTTCCTGTATTTGATGATGTTTGGCAGCGGATCCGTTATCAGCTTTCGATTGAGGTGCCTCAGAATCGTCCGGTGGTGGCTGAACGTAATTATTATCAGCGTCATCAAGCCTACTTAGACCGCATTGCCAAGCGCGCAGAGCCCTACCTTCACTACATTGTTGAAGAAGTTGAAAAGCGCAATATGCCGGTTGAGATTGCCCTGCTGCCTATCGTGGAAAGTGCCTTTGACCCGTTTGGCTATTCTCATCGTTCAGCCTCAGGGATTTGGCAGTTTATGCCGCAAACCGGTGAGCGCTTCAACCTTAAGCAAAACTGGTGGTACGATGGTCGTCGCGATATTGTCGCCTCTACGCAAGCGGCTTTGGACTACTTAACCTATTTACACAAAACCTTGGAAGGTGATTGGTTAAACGCCATTGCTGCCTACAACTCAGGGGAAGGTCGCTTACTTCGCGCGATCCGCAAAAATCGTAAAAAGCACCTGCCAACCGATTTTTGGTCTTTGGACTTACCTCGTGAAACCACCGCCTACGTGCCTAAGTTGTTGGCGCTTTCTGATCTATTGAAGCGCTCAGAAGAGTTTAAGGTGACTTGGCAACCAATCATCAATGCTCAAGTAGTTGATCTGGTTGAGGTTGGCTCACAAATCGACTTAGCTTTGGCAGCAGAAATGGCGGATATCTCACTGACGGAATTGTACCGCCTTAATCCCGGTTTTAACCGCTGGGCCACCGATCCTGAGGGTCCACATCAATTGCTGCTCCCCATAGATAAAGTGGAAAACTTTAAACAGCAGTTGGCAAAAACCGAGGTGAAAGACAGGTTGCGCTGGCAATATTATAGCGTCAAGCGCGGCGACAGCTTATCGGTGGTAGCGTCTAAATTTAATACCAGTATCAGCGCAATTCGCTCATTAAATGACATTAACGGCAATATGATCCGCGTCGGTCAAAAGCTATTAGTCCCGCTAAGCGAGGGTGAGCTGCAAAGTGAGCACTTACCTGATGAGGTACGCGTTGCCGCCAACAAGGTCACTAAGAAAAAGCTAAGCCACACTGTTAAGTCTGGCGATACCCTTTGGGATATTAGTCGCGAGTACGATGTAACGGTAAAACAGCTAGCCCGCTGGAATAAGCTCAAAACCAACACGGTATTGCGCCTTGGACAAAAGCTCACGGTGTATAAAAATAATAACGCCAAAAAGCGCACCGTGTTGTCTAATCAAGAGCGCACCATTACCTACAAAGTACGCAAAGGCGACTCACTGGCCCGTATTGCCACCAAGTTTGGCGTAAGTGTCAATGACATTATTAAATGGAATGATCTTGCCGGGCAAAAGTACCTGCACCCAGGTCAAAAACTCAAGCTAAAAGTGCAAACTAAGCGAGTCTAATACGAACACTCGGAGCAAGGCGCAGCGCCTTGCTCCGAGCCATCAAGCTATACGCTTTTTGCGTACTCCTCGAGCCAAGGCTTGGTTGGCTCCCACGGCTCAAAATGCTCACAGGCGTCAATGTCTAAGCGCGGCTGCACTCGAGTGGCATTTAGTTCACCGATCAACTCATCAATTTGTTTGCCCGCACCGCAATAGGTATCGCCATAACTGCTGTCACCCAGAGCAATCACCGCCACCTGCTTATCGGTGAGCATGGGAAATTCGCTTTGCATCTGTAAAAAGAGCGGCAGTAAGTTATCTGGAATATCGCCAGAGCCGGTGGTTGAAGAGATAAAAAGAATGTTATCGGCTTGCTTCAACGCCTCAATAGTTGGCGGTTCAATGACATTGGCTTGATGCCCTGCTTGATTTAAAAATTCAATACAGTCTTGCGCCAAGTTTTCAGCATTGCCGTACATACTTCCGACAAAAATAGATATCGTCGCCATTACTTATAGTCCTTCTCGTTATTAGGCCAGCCCAATTCGGCAAAAACAGCCAATGCTGCTTCACCCAAATCAGCGGAAATGGAAATGGTTTGCTTGCTGTAAGGGTGAGCAAATTCCAGTCGCGTTGCAAACAACATCAGCCGCCGCAGGCCAAAATGCTCAATAAAAAAGTGATTATGTTTATTATCGCCATGATTCACATCACCAATAATGGGGTGTGAAAGGTGGTTTAAATGGCGTCTAATTTGATGTTTGCGGCCCGTTTTAGGGAAACACTCCACTAAGGAGTAGCGAATACTGGGGTACTTACCAAAAGCAATAGGGAGACTTGCCTGATGTAAACAATTGACCTGCGTTTGCGCTTGCTGCGGTGCTTTGTCTTGATCCGCGAACTTATCGGCAATTTTATCCAGCTCTTCTTTTAATGGTTTATCAACCCAGGTTGACGCTGGAGCATAGCCCCGTACCATCGCCAAATAGCGCTTTTTAATTGCCCCGCTAATAAACACTTCATTCATTGCTCTGGCTGCTTCTGAGCTCAAAGCGAAGAGCAACACACCTGAGGTTGGCCTATCTAAACGGTGCACAGGAAAAACATGCTGGCCGAGCTGGTCCCGTAGCATTTGCATCGCGAATTGAGTCTCACGTTTATCTAAAAAAGAGCGATGTACCAATAAACCAGATGGCTTATTAATGGCCACATAATCGCTATCCTGATATACAATTTCTAACATGCTTAGCCTTTAGCAAATGACTTATCTAGCTGCTTTAAACATTGGTGTACGGCATTAAAATAAAGGTGTTCACTCAACGTCATTTCAGCCATGGGGGCTATCGCCATGTTACTAGGTAAGGGCGCATCTGCCGCTAACATGTCACGCACTTTAGGGAGAAAAACAAACTGTAGCCATTGCTCAAATGCCATGGTGTCGCAACAAAACGGTTCAGTAGAGGCGTATGCCGTTGCTGGCAATGGCTCAGACTGCCAAAGCCCTGCGGCTTTCAAGCATGCTTCAAGCTCGTCTAGCTGGGTGGCTATTGCTACATTCATAAGGCTAACCCTTAAGGTTTTTCTTTATTATATCTGGCTTTAAGATACAACAGAAGTAGGCTGCCATAAAAGCAGTTAGGCTTATCAGCCCCCACAAAACTCGCTATAATTGCGCCAACGAACGAATTAATTAATGATAGAGATGCTATGACAGCGCAAATTTCCACCTTAGGTGAATTATTAACTAACGCCGGAACGCAGTGGCGTGTTTACGACATGGGCCGTCGCATAAATAAAATAGATAAACAGCAATTTGCGCAAATAGAGCAGACTCACGCCCCCTACCCGTATCCATTGGGTGGTCATGCCATTCTGGCGATTCAATTTTGGGATAATCAAGCCACCCTTGACCCGTATGTTTGGTTCTTAAAGTTTCCCCTTGATGAACAAAGTAAATTGGTGATTGCCAGCCGCGATCATTTTGCTTCCATGGTATTAGAGGCATTAGGAAACCAGCTTACCGGAGAATCTGCACAAGGTAAGCTCGACAACAACCCCTATGTGTTCAAGCCCAATGCCAATAAGCTTGCAGCGTTTAACGCCCTTATGAAGCGCGAACTAAACCGTCCCGCTTCACAATACTACGAACACGCCGAACTTTACTTTTCTGGTAAGCTGGGTTTTGAGCAGTGGCAAGATATCGCCTTGCAAGGCATCGCCGATTTTGCATTACGCTTGGACCATGGCAACAATAGCCAGTATTTGCGCTCTGCATGGCCCAAGTTACCACAGCAGGTGCAAACGCCTTTAGCGGCGATGCTTGAGCATGTCGCCGTCAGCACAGCACAAACTGAAGACTTTTTGGCACAGTTACAGTCAGCTTGTAAGCAAGCAAATAGCTCTGTGGCCATTAGTAATTTAAGAGCCATGTCGGGCAGTCATGCTCTGGGGTTAATAGCGCAAGCGGTTGATGATATTTTAGCGTCACCACTGGCAGGCGATGTTGATTGCCTGCTAACCATCGCTGGCCGCGCGTGGGAAACATTAACGGAGCCACAACGGCTGATGACTTACATGGAAAAGGTAGCTGAAAACCAACAACTGGAAGGGTTGTTCAATAGCGTTTTTGCCGACCTTGTTGCAATCCCAATGTTGCGCCCTCATCTACTAGGCATTATTCGGGCTGAAAATCGTAGTGAAGTATTATCACGCGCAATTGGAAGGTTATTCTCTTAAATGACAACGTTATGGCTTTTTATTCTGGTATTTGCGGCTATTGCCCTGTTTTGGTATAGCCGAAAAATTGCTGAGGCAGCGAATCGGCACGCTCAACATCAGGCACAGACTCTTGAAGTACAGCTATTAAGTGTTGCCTGCGTTAAGCGCAGGTTTGGCGTGCTGCGTAACGGCCAGCTAGGAATAAAAAGTCAGTTTATCTTTGAGTTTAGCTCTGATGGCGAGTCGGCCTACCAAGGTAAGTTGTATCTAGAAAACGAGCGATTAGTCAACAAAGACTTGCCAGCATATCGATTAGGGGGATAGCCGCAGCGGCTTTGTGGTTACGGTTAAATGAAAATATCTAGATAGGTAAAAAAACTAAGGCGCTAGCCTTGTTGCTGCGCCTCAATTCTGACGATTATCCCAAGAGGTATCCAATCCCTCAACAACGCGCTATCGCCCGTATGCAATCCGCCATTCTTCTTCACCTGAACGGGTATATACTCCGACTTACCCGTTAACTCATCCATGACTAAGTCCTCTAGCACATCCAGTGCCCATCCCTATTTGCCTTCAATGGCATCCACTTCGCTTCATGCGCTCCTAGCCGCCTTGGCTTCCTCTTCGCCTATCCATATGCGCTCCCTATTAAGGTTACATCCTGTAACTTATCCACTTCGCAGCGTTCCGTACCGCGCTCCCTCTTCCTGAGCCTTGCTCTTCCCTTTCAACACGTCCATGCTCCTCTTCGCGTCCTGCGCTCCTAATCACCTCCTGTGATGTCCCTGTCCTTAGTGAAGCTCCGCCTCACACTCCTCTCCTCGAGTTCCGGTTCGTCCTTGCCTTGTCGATAACGGCCTTGTTTTGCTGTCAAATTCCATATCCTTTGACGCTAGAGCTCCTGCTCTTGTGTTTCCCTACACTGTGAAGTCTACGCAAATTACCTGAATTTGGCAGGATGCGGATCTCAATTAATTTTTAGCAATAAAAAGGTAAAAAACAGAATGTTCTTAAAAAACAATAGATAAGTACCAATAGCAACTACAAACTCGGTCAAACAAAACGCCTTCACGCACATCCATGTGAGATATTTCCTACGGCATTATTTCCATAGTTGCTATTTGTCTTTAAATAGCAACATGCCTTCAACAGCGCTAAAGGCGAGCGTTTGCAGTGGTTGGTAGTGATGAGTAGCAAAAAATTGCTCTTGTCCTTTTTGAGTAATAAACACAGCCATGCCTTTGGTTTTGTCACTTTGTGCTAATAGGTCGTCTAAGGCTTGCAATAAGTAATGCCCATGACCCTGCCCTTGACACTGAGGGTCTACCGCAATAAGCGATAAAAAGTGATAGGGTTCATACTCTTGCAGCGCTGAGCGAATGGCTTTTTCTTTTTCTATGAGTTGTTGGGTTTGTAAGTACCCTGCACTTAGCATCAGCCGCAGGCGCCAATGCCATTGTCTGGATGCCTCTAGTTGTTCGCCATCGGCAATGACACAAGCTACGGCCAACAGACGTTCATCCTCGTACAACCCCACCATGGGCTGGCCAGTTTGACTAAAAGAAGAAAGCTCTTCGCGAATAAGTGCTCTTAGCTTTTTTTCAAAATCGAGCTCGTGTTTTGCCTCTAACACTTGTTTTAACAAGGGATCATCGTGGTACGCTTTGTATAACACGCTTGCGGCAACATTGATGTCTTCTGGGTGTAAATATTCCACCACTAAATTAGCCGTGGGAGTCTGCTCTGACATGGAAAGTTCCTTATTGTTATTGGGTCGATGCTAAGACCATTGCGGCCACGGATCATCGCCAGTTCAGTTCATCGTTGTTAAGCTGACGATGTATATGTGATTGTGAACGCTTTTTCACCACAATCACTTGCCAAAGTTTTTGCAACCACCTTTACTATAGTAAGTGAGTAAAATTCAAGCAAATAGAGGGGATACAAAATGGATACTAGTCGCCACACGATGAGCACGTTATTCTCACAGCTAGGTCTAGATAACTCACCTGAGGCAATCGCACGGTTTGTTAAAGAGCACCATTTACCCGAGGGCATGCTGTTAAGCCAAGCGCCTTTTTGGAATGAAGGACAGCGCCACTTTATTGAGGAGTCGTTAGCGCAAGACGCGGACTGGAGCGAAATGATTGATGAACTAGACGCCATGTTAAGATAGCGTCTATATAGCTCCTAAACACACTTGGTGGTATCATCCGCAGCCATGATTAATGCCTGTTTAGGAGCTGTTATGCATCCCGTTGTCGCCAGCGCCATTAAAAAACTTGTGCAAAGTGGTAAAACTCCAACTGTTGCGCTCACCAAAAGTAAATTGTCACAACCGGTGGCAATGCCAGAGATCATTGCGGCAATCGCAGCTTATAAGCAAGACCCCAGTTGTGTCGAGCAGTTGCACGAAGAGCCTGCTGAGCACCAAGTAGCCACACAAACCCAGCTGGATCGCATTGAAGCCAAGCTTGATAGATTACTTGCGCTGTTGGAAAAGTCGTAATGTTTGTCGTTGATCTCACCTTTGATTGTTATACCGAAACCACCCTTGATGCTGCTGAGCAAGCCATCAACCGAGTGGTCAACGCCTTGCGCTTTAACGGCCAGATTATTGGCGATGAGTTTCCCACGGTGTTAAAAGATGGTTTTTTTGTCACCCGTGTGATGTGTCCAGAAGAAGATTCCTTACATCCGCTCAACCACAGCCCATTTGTTAAATTTGCTGTTGAGCAATTACAACAGTCAGGGCTGCTGGCACCTAAAGTGAAAGTGATTGGCCAAGACATTCATGCTAACAGTGCCGATGCTTGCGACTCGCCGTCCAGTTATATTCTTTATACCACCTATGTTCATACCTGCAGCCCGCTGTACTGTGGCGACGACTTTTTACCTGTGCCTTTGTATAAGGTACCAGCCATTGCTAACGGCGATTACAAAGCGCTGATCAAGTGGCAAGAAGACTGGCAAGCCTGCGACCAAATCCAAATTAACGGCGCTACCCGCTGTGAGTTTGCCGCACTTGAGGAGATCTCCAGCCCCGAGAGTGACTTGTTCCGCCGCGGCATGGATTTAAGCAAGCGCCTGCGCTACCTAACCAAAAAGCCGGTGTACTATTATTTGTATCGCGTCGGTGGTGAGAGCCAAGCCACAGAGCAGCAGCGCAAATGTCCCAGTTGTCAGGGTGACTGGCTGCTCGATGCCCCTTGGTTTGGCCTGTTTGATTTTCGTTGTGACACGTGCGAATTGGTCTCCAATATTTCTTGGGACTTTCAATAACGTACGCTTTATACCAATTCGCTTAATTAAGTGATCTATTTTGAGGCAAGTAAATTTTGTCGATAACCAGGCAAAAATTTTGCTATTTAGTTGTTCTAAATAAGAAGTTTTTAACGCAGTTAGCGTCAAATTTACTCCCTCAAATTGAGCAAGTATTAATGCGGATTGGTATTACTCGTCAGTTAGCTTGGGTAATTGTCGATAAGAATAGTAACAAAGTCAGCCATGGAGTCTGCCAAACGGTGGTGCTGTGGCTTACCCACAAACTCTAGTCCCACTTGTCCACTGGCAACATCAACGGAAAGCAGCAGATCCTCGGCTTCTGTGAGCCCGATAAAAACCGTCTCTGGCTGCTTCAGTCGCCGTTTCATTAAAATATGGCCAGTGATGTTTTGTTGTAACCGGTCAAAATCTTCTTCATTCCACGCTTGCAGTAGCTCAATCTGTTTGCCTTCAATAAAGGCCGTAATGTTGCCGGCAAAAAATGCGCCGTAAAAGCTCTCAAGGCCATCGGGAAAGCGACATTCAAGCGCCGTTGCTAACGCCGCTAATGATCCCTCAGGTTGCCTTGCGTGGGCTTGCCATTTAATTTCATTAAGTTTCGACGGTTCGCCTACTTCACAAGGGCTCGGCCATGCTGGATCATGCTCCACGGTAGGTAGTGATTGGGTCTGTTGTTGCTGATAATGGCTATGGGCCTGATGTAACGCCATCATATCGGGCTGCAAAGTCATAAATGCGCTCTCTTATTTTGTCGACAACGAATATTCGCTATAATGGCGCCATTGTAACGAGATTTGAATTAACATGACAGACTACAGCAACGCTCCCGAGCTCCAGTCATCGGTACTGGGTAAAACCACTGACTATGCTAGCAGCTATACGCCAAGCTTATTGCATCCGATTGCGCGCAAACTCAACCGCGATCAGATTGCCGTTGACGAAACCAACTTGCCGTTTAAGGGCGAGGATACGTGGACAGGGTATGAGCTTTCTTGGCTGAACCCCAAAGGCAAGCCACAAGTGGCCGTTGCCAGTTTCGTTTTCCCCTGTCAAAGCTCACACATCATCGAGTCTAAGTCATTTAAGTTATACTTGAATAGCTTTAATCAAAGTCGCTTTGAGTCTATGGCTGCAGTACATCAGGCCCTACAGGCTGACCTGTCTGAAGCTGCCAACTGTGAGGTGTCTGTGACCTTATATGGGCCAGAGGAGTACGACTGCATCCCTTTCACTGCACTGCCGGGGACGTGCATTGATGATCTCGATATTAGCGTTGACAGCTATACGCCTAATAGCGCGTTACTGCAAACGGCCAGTGATAAGGTGGTTGAAGAAACACTGCACAGTCACTTATTAAAGTCGAATTGTTTGATCACCTCGCAGCCCGATTGGGCCAGTATTGTGATCCATTATCATGGACCACAAATTGACCGCGAGGCACTGTTAAAATATTTAATCTCTTTTCGTGACCATAACGAGTTTCATGAGCAATGCGTTGAGCGCATTTACTGTGAACTGTGGCGCGCGCTAAAACCGCATAAGCTCAGTGTGTATGCCCGTTATACCCGCCGAGGCGGCTTAGACATTAACCCTTACCGCTCGAGCGAACACAACCAAACGCCTTATAAGGTACGCATTAACCGTCAATAAGCTAGAACTCGCCAGGCCCTTGCCTGGCGAACTGGCGTTACTGCGCGGGGGTTTTCTCAACGGGAACGGTAACCGAGCAAACATCGGTGTGATTTGGTCTGCTGACAAACCACTCGCCTACACGGTGCTTACGCGCTGCGATAAGCTCAGCAAAAAGCGCCGTATCGGTTTTTAAGCGTTTAAATTGCGGTCTTTTTTCCAAATCTGCCAGCACCGAGACCTGTTTAATCAGGTTAAAAGGCTTGTCAGCTGTCGGTGCTCTGTCCAGCTTTTGAATGTGTTCCATGCCTGCGATAAGTTGCCCAAACACCGTGGTATTTTTATCCAAGTAGCGCTGTGGTGTTAAAGTAACATAAAACTCGGTACCGCCACTGTCGACATCGTTACCGCGAGCCATAGCAAATGCTCCAGTGCAGTGCGTCATCCACGTCTGCGTTCCCTGTTCATTTTGTGCCACAGCAAAGCCATTTAAAAAACCGCTGTTGGCGGCATAACCGTCGATTGCATTGATGGAAGTAATCGTCAGCGGCGACTCAGAGTGATAAACAAACTCTTGGGTAATGGCTTTTTTGCCTTGCTTAGGGGCTTTTTTCCCCTCCATGTCTCCGCCTTGGGCAACAAAATTCTCTACAAAGCGATACATGGATAAACCAGTGTAAAAGTCCTCCCGAGCTAAGGCTTTGATGTTTTTTACGTGGTTGGGAGCAAGCTGAGGGTTTAGCGCGATGTAAACCGGGCCCGTTGCTAGGCTAATCTGTAAGATATTCTCAGGGTCTAAACGCTGCCAATCTGCGTCACTGGCAGCAGCCACAATTTCACTGGGTGAACGGTTTGATTGCTCTTGTGCCAGCGCATTCCCGGCTAGGGCCGCCCCCAACATGGTCAATAACAGTGCGTTTTTCATTATTATTTTTCCTTATTTATTTAGAAGGAGCACCTCGTTTCAGCGCCGAGGCTTACTCATCATCCCAATCAAATTTGTACAGTAAATCAATACTGTCGTATAAACCGCTGGTTGCTTCAATATAAAACTTTGAAAACACCCGATAGCGCAGCGCAATTTCGTTCATTGAATCAAACACACCGACGCGATAACTCACTTGCACATTGGGCGTAATATAGCCCGACACTTCCACTTGGGTATCGTCGCCACTGCCTTTGGCACTTAAATTAACATCTCGCAACCCCAGTGACTCACCGGCCTGAGTCAAAAACCCTTCACTGCGGTCAATCCCTTGGGACAGTAAAAACTGCGTCAGTAAGGCATTGTTAGAGGTTTCAGACTCCCCTAATGGCTCGCCATTTAACAAGTAAGACAAAGCTTTAGCTTGATCCATGGCAGGCTCAGAAAACACCGTTAGTCGCGGCTTGGCCGCACTGCCGGTTAAATCGACCCCAGCAATAACATCATTGGCCGTGGTGGCCGGGTTACGAATGGCGCGAATATTAAGGTAGGGCTTATCTAAGGCACCATTGAAGCCGATTTGCCCTGTTTTAATTTGTAAGTCTTGGCCAAAAGCTCGGTACTTCCCTTCTCGTAACTGCAACTCCCCAGTGGCCAGTAACGGTGACGTCAGTTGCTTTTGTAGCTCAATACTGCCGGTGACAAAGCTATCTAGCCCCAGCGCTTTCACTCTAAAGTCATCTGCCACACTCACCTGCAAATCAATGGCGTGTTGCACAGGGACAGACATAGGCGCTTTGGCTTTGCTATCAATGATGATTTCATCACTGGTTTTAGTCGTCACACCGGCAGGTAATGACTCAATATTGACACGACCAAATGGCACATCCACGGAGCCAGTCATTCGTGCAATATTATCGCGGTATGATAATGACAACTTAGGAGATACCATCATTTCAATGCGAGAGTCTTGTTGGATATAGATATTGTCACCATCCACCTTCAGTGTCGCAGCGAGCGCCCGAGACCAGTCAAATTGGCCATCCAACTGGATTCCCCCACCGCCAGTGGTAGCGAGTTGCCCTTGTAGCTGCGCGGTGGTGGTATTGAAAGACATTTGCATCGCGCCGCTGTCTATTTCAACTGGTAAAGAGTTGGAGCGCATAGCCAATTGCTGGAGCTCCACTTGTCCTGACATTTGTGGCGCGGATAAACGTCCAGCCAATTCTACTGCACCGGTGATCTCCCCTTCGAGGTTAATATCTTGACCGCTTACCCGACTGATAAGACCGCTTAAGCGAGGTAGCTTGATGGCGGCAATAGTAATCTTACCAGCCAAAGCAGGATCGGATTGTGCCAATGGCATGGTCATGGTGCCGTTAAACTGCCCCAGAGTGTTGGAGTCCATTTGCCATGTGGTATTCAACTGCTGCTTATTGGTCTGCACATCGGCATTAAATTGTGAAATGGCAAAACGTTGGCCTTGGCTGGTTAAGCTGGCTTCATTGACCGTAACCTTGCCATCGACGGCTTGCAATTGGCCACCTTGCCATTGCAACTCAGCACGAGCCTGTGCCAAGCCTTGCAGTTGCATGTTTGTTGCAAGCCAAGGTTGGATCTGCGTCAACTCCAGCGCCGTTAGTGCTAGCTGCGCTTGACCACTTTCTCCTTGTTGCTGGGCGCTGTAGCAAAGGTTGGCATCGGCTAGCTGCCAACACTGCTTTTCCAGCGCCAACTGTCCGCTGAGGTAACTTATTTTGCTTGGCGCTTGCAATGCTATGGTTTGCCCTTTTGCGGTCATTTCAGCACTGGCTAGCTGCCCCTGCCAACCTTGTGGAGACGCACTGCCTTGTGCCTTTATGGTAGCCACCGCGTTGGGGTCACGAACGGTGATGGTGGCCTGATGCTGTTGCTGACCGCCCTTAACTTGAATACCCAAATTTTCAATTTCATATCCCGCCGCGCTGAGTTGTGCCACTGCCAGCTGCAGCTGTCCCTCGGCTGCCTGTTCGCGATTCCACTGACCACGTAAGCGGGTGTCTGTAAGAGAAATATCTTGGTAACTCAGCCTAGCCAAATCGACACTCCCCGACAGAGTTGGCAAGCTTGATTGTCCATCGATATAAACTTCACCTTGGCCTTTGATTGCAACAGGCAGCAGCGAATTGGCGCTGTGGTCGAGCTCAACCATCAGCGCTAAATCAAGCTGACGACCAAGCTCACCACTGAGGGTGATTTTGCTATTGCCGTATTGAATTACACCACGTTGCAAGTCTCCTTGTAGGTGCTTATCAAGGTTAAGGTCGGCCTCTACCTGAAGCGGCTCACCGGCCACTTTACCGTTCAAGTTGAGCTGCTTAACATCCAGCGCCCAGTTGTCTTCAGCGGTTTCAAAGGCGACATTCAGCTGACCATTTAAAACATCGTCCGGTGCCATTGCCATCTGGTATTGCACCAGCCCGAGTAGGTTATCGATAGGAAGCGATGACGCGCTGGCATTGAGCTCTGCAGCAATGCCATTTAACCACTTAAGTTGGCCATTTGCGCTCAGCTGTGATTGCCCAGCTAGAAGCTGCAATTCAGTGAGCTCAAACTGATGTAAATTACCACGGCCTTGCAAGTTAGCATTGAATTCGCCAAGCCCTTTTGCCGAAGCGTTAAGATCGGCTGTTATTTGATAGTCATCGGCGTTACCTGAGAGCGTTAGCTCTGCCTGTGAGAGTTGGCCATATTCCGTGCTAGAGGTTACTAGGTTATCTACCTCAGCCGTTAAGCTGAAAGGCCAATTTTCTTGCGCCGTATTCACTGAGCCTTGCAAATGGGCTCTGGCTGCTCCTTGAGTATTCAGAGTCAATTGCAGCTGCTGGCCTAAATGGCCTTGTAACTCTACGCTGGCTAAGCCCTGGGGGTGGCTAACTAGGGTGCGGCTACGAACAGCCCAACTCTGCAGCTCAACGGCTAGGCTGGCACTTACATACCACTGCAAATAATTCACTCTGGCCTCTTCAATGCGTAAGCTTTGTCCGGCCTCCACTTGCTGCAGCTGTAAATGGTTAAAGCGCTGCTTATTAATATAGAGCTCTGCAAGCGTGAACTTACCAATGTTAGCCTCAATAGGCAGAGTTACTTGGGGTAGTTGCAATGGCGGTAATGACTGTACTGGCGTAGCGCTGCTACGCGATGGTGGCGCGTCTTGCTGATGAGTTAGCAGCTCAAACTTAGCAATGGAAAGCCAAGGCAGCGACAGTTTATCAGCGACCATTTGCCCTTGACCTGCGACATCGCTGACGGTCATTGTCATGGCCGGATTTTCGAAGCGCAGCTTCGCGACGGCGAAGCGCTCAATCGCCACACTCACAGGTAGACGAATGGTTTTATTTTCAGTGTGTTGCGATTCAGATTCAGTGGTGCTCTTTTGCTTTACTGCAATGTTCTCGGCCCTTATATCCAAACACACAGTTGCACAGCTAAACAACGAAAGGCGTATTTCGGTATCATCTACCCGCAGTCTGGTATTGGCATTTTCAAAGCGCAGGTTAACACTACCACCGGATAGAATTCGCTGCTCAATTTGCTCAACCTGTAACCCACTGACTGTTTGGTTGGCCAGCCATACCAGAGCCTGTTGCCCGGGTAAGGTGAAAAACAGACAAACCAACAACAAAAATAGCCCTGCCAATACACTGGCAAGCTTAATGGATAGGCTTCTCAACGACATCAGATCTCAGGTCCTATAACAATACTCAGACGGGTGCTTTTACTTTCTTTGGTCAGGCCCCAAGCGTGGTCGAGGCGAATGGGACCTACTGGGGTCAAATAGCGAAAACCAAACCCAGCTCCTACTTCCCAATCATCTGAAAAGTCGTTGGTGGCGGTGCCAACATCGCTAAACAGCGCCACGCGCCAGTTAGGGTGAAATTGATAATTATACTCTACCGATGCGGTGGCTAGGTATTTACCACCAATGATTTTTCCTTCCTGGTCACGGGGGCCTACTGATTCATAGGCAAAACCCCGAATGCTTTGATCTCCCCCAGCAAGAAAGCGGTGATTAAAAGGGATTTTTTCGATGTCCTCGGTGACGATGGCACCCAAATCTACTCGACCAAAAAATAAGTGACGCTCATCAAGGTCTCGGATCCAAGCATTGTTCCAACGCACTTTCAGCATATCGGCAGAAGAAAGAAAGTCATCTGCCGCCACTTCAACAGATAGCAAACGCTCGTTACCCCAATAAGGTAAAGCACCACCTTTACTTTCTTTTTTTAAATAGCTGATCCCTGGAATGAGCATTTCGGTACGCTGTTTATCATCCCCCTGCTGTGTGGTTTCATGTTCGCGTTTAATAAATGCCGTTCTCACCCAGTCATCTGCGGTAAGCCACTGTCGCTGTAACTGAATATTCCAGATTTTACTATCAATGCCCTCGGTGACCTGATCTTGTAATTGATATCCTCCTAGCACTCGCCAGACATCATTATTTGGGTCATCAACCGGAATAGTGTAGCTGGCAGTAATATCCTGCTGCTTTTGTGACATCCGCAAATTGGATTCAAAGGAATGTCCGTCCTCGGTGATCCAGGGCTTAAACCATTTAAAGCGTAATTTAGCGCCAACATCATCACTGTAACCGCCCCCCACTTCAAAGCTATTGGCGGGCTTATCGGTGACACTGACACGAATTGGGATTTGTGCACCGTGGCGCTGCTTTAATAAGGGGTAAACCTTAATGGCACTAAAATAAGGCGTTTCGTTAAGCGCCAAATTAAAGTCCGCCAGCAGGCTTGCCTTGAACGGTTCACCTGGTTGAAATGGACTGAGAGATGCAATATAAGATTTTGCCTTGATGTCGCCGGTGATATCTAGCTCACCAAACTGGTAGCGCGGCCCAGTATCGACGATAAGCTTCGCCGCAGCAAAACGGTTCTTTTTATGAATAAGCAATTTAGCTTCTTGCCATTGAAAATCAAAAAAGCCCAACTCTAACAGTTCGCTTTCGAATTGACTTTTACTCTGCTGATATTCACTGTGGTTCACCTGTTGGCCTTCTTTAATGGCTATGTCAGCAGCAACTTGTTGCAAGCGGGCTAGCTGTTGCCCAGCACCAACAAGTTTAACGTCAATGGCTTGCCAAGTTAACGGCGGCTCTAATTGTGCGCTGACTGCCAAGGTAGTATCTTGCTGCTTTACTTCTAAGGTATAGTGGTAATACCCCAGCGCTTCTAATGCATGGCCTATTTCGACTCGGATCTCTTTTAGTATTCGCGCATTGAACGCTTTTCCTTTGAAAGGAGCTAAAAAGCCACTGATGTTGTCCTCAGCCTCACCGCTATCGACATTCACGGTTATGGATTCGATACTTTTGGCTGTGGTTTGTGACTCAGCTTCAGCCTGCCACGTGCCAACAGCGAGCAACAATGTAACACCTAGCAATAAAAACCGCTTCATGGAATCAATTTTACCTAAATTAAAAGAACTTAAATGGCGATAGCAACATTGTGCTTGGTAAATGCAAAACTGTAAAACAGCTTTTAGTAAAGTTATTAATATTAACCAATTAAACCTTAACCTTGAGTGTATTTGAGTTGCATGGAAAGCTCAGCGCTGGCAGCGCAACATTTATTTACTCACACTACTTTTTATTTCTATGCAGATGACGGACAATAGCCATAAGTGAACACCTAGAGTATAACTATGCAATTCCCAAATGATGATAATGGCGAATTACTTGCTGAAATCGCCGCGGCAGGCGTAGACCTGAGCCAAATGCAAACCATCGACTTTTTTATTTTATTTGAAAAGTCGGAAGATGCTAAACGCTTTATGACTGCTATTGCTGAGGATGAATTGGCACCTAAAACCAAACTACAGCAATGCCCTGATACCGGGGTGTGGGAAGTAGTAACCAGTGTTGCTATGGTACCTCAGCACGAGCTATTGAGACAAACAGAGCAGTACATAGAAAGCATTGCCAATAGCCATGAAGGCTATGGTGATGGTTGGGGCCTAATGGCCGAATAACACTCTGGCGGACAATTAGCTCTTGTCCGCTTTCCTATACCCACCTTGGTAGTCAAACAACTTATCTGAGACTTGCCAACCAAACTTTTTATGCAGCTTGGCAATCACAAAATCGGGGGCAATTAATTCACGGTCATTCACCTCCGCCGCACTCTGCCACTTTTTAGCAGCGACAGTGGACTTTTGCCGTTTACCAAACTGTTGATTAAACCGATAAACGCTCTTGGGGTTATTAAAATCGAATACCTCACTGCAGCTAGCGCCATCTTCATCGTAGTAAGTAAGCTTTAACTTATTGTTGCTTAAGGTTTCTCCGCTTAAGCCACTGCAGCGCAGTACCATGGCATGCTTTAAGTTAAGCGCCGCACGCAGTTTATCATCTGGATCGGCCATCAATTCGTTGCAGGCATGGCACTGTCTGGCAGCAATATCGTTCTCCGCGCCACAGCTATCGCACTGTTTAAACTTAAAGCGATAATCACACTGTTGGCTATGGCCATCCACATCTTCAAGTAAGCCTTGGCAACGGCGACCAAAATGCTCTATTAGTTGACCTTGTTCATCGGTTTTTCCCCAAAATATGTTGGCAAAGCCACAACCTGGGCAAAGCACCTGCACCGGCTCGCTATCTGAATCAGGCTTTTTACTGCCCACTTCTGGTGCAAACAGGTCAAAATCATTGCCAGCATAATCAATTACTAAGCAATCTTTTTTACCCTTGTCCAAACGCAAGCCCCGCCCGACAATTTGTTGATATAAGCTCACTGACTCTGTGGGGCGTAATATGGCAATGACATCCACGTGTGGTGCATCAAAGCCGGTGGTCAGTACCGATACGTTCACCAAGTATTTCAATTGTTTCGCTTTAAACCGGTTAATGATGGTATCTCGGTCATGGGAGTGAGTGTCTGCGGTGATCAGTGCCGCTTGGCAGTCTGGTAAATAGCTTATAATCTCTTTGGCATGCATCACCGTAGCGGCAAAAATCATTACTCCTTGGCGGTGTTCACTGAGTGATAATACATGCTCAATAATACTCTTGGTGGCACGCGTTTGCTCAGTTAATAATGTATTGACGTCCTTTTCGTTAAAGCGGCCGAAGCTGTCGCTGGTTAAGCTGGAAAAATCATAATTCTCTACGGCCGGATCGAGTTTATTTGGTGGCGTTAGATAGTTATGTTTAATCATATAACGCAGTGGTAATTCGTAAATGCACTTGGCAAAAGGAGCTGATTTATCGCCTCTAATAAAACCATGATAATGCTGGTGGTAAATCCAGCCCATCCCTAAACGATATGGGGTAGCCGTGAGCCCTAATACTTTTAACTCCGCATTATATTGCTTAAGTTGCTGCAAAATTTGTTGGTATTGACTGGTTTCATCACCACTGACACGGTGGCACTCATCAATAATAACCAGGGAGTAGAACTCATTTAATTCGTGCAGATTTCTTGATAGCGATTGCACACTGGCAAACGTTACTTGGTGCTGTAAGCTTTTTTGTTTTAAACCGGCTGAGAAAATACTAGCCTGTAATCCATAACTGCTGTATTTCTCGGCATTTTGCTCTACTAATTCTTTTACGTGAGTCAGCACTAATATTTTATGTTTTGCCAAGCGTGCCAGCTCCGCAATCACTAAGCTTTTTCCCGCTCCTGTAGGCAGCACAATAACAGCAGGAAGGCTGGATTGGCGAAAATGAGAAATGGTATTTTTTACAGCATCTTGCTGATAAGGTCTTAGGGTGTAAATAAGCACCTCAGTGTATGCGGTGAGTATAAAGTGGTCTGCAATAAAATGAGCCTGGTGAACAGGCTCATTTAGCGATATTAGAACAGCGAAAACCTTGAGGTATTCAAGAATGTAATAATATTAATACACTCTATTAATTTAAGCCTCTTCGCCCTTAATGGACAGTACGTTTAGATAAGGTAGTCTTCTAAGTTAACACCTTGAAACGCTTTTGGGGTTTTACCACGGCCAGTCCATTCAACTACTTTGCCATCTTTTTCAATACGATACTTAGGCTGTACCTTAGTACGGCGATCTGCGGCAGTTGAGCCAACTAAATCTTCAACTGTCAGTCCTTTTTCTTTTAGCATTGCAAGCACTTCTTGTTTTGCTTGTTGCTGTTCCTTTTGCTCTTCAAGTGCTTTTTCGATTAATTCTGCGGCCTTTTCTAAATCGTTGTAGCTGGCATTTTTGATAAAAGACTTTATTTCGCGCATTGACACACTCTCATTTTGCTTAGGTTTAATAATATATAGAATATTATATTAAAATGATAAAAAAACAAATTAAATAAGATTAAATGCATTTTAGAATAAAAAAGGTGCTCAGTAGCACCTTTATTATAAGCGAAAAAAACTAAATACGTTAGTCGTTACTTCACTTGCCAATCTATGGTGTCGCCCGCTTTAATTGGCACCACTTGACCTGAACCCAGTTGGTAGGATTCAGGAACTTGCCAAGGCGATTTAGTAAGAGTGACGGTATCAGTGTTTCTTGGCAGACCATAAAAATCCGCACCATGGTGGCTGGCAAACCCTTCTAGCTTATCCAACGCGCCCGCTTCTTCAAATGCTTCAGCATATAATTCCAGCGCAGCATGGGCGGTGTACGCGCCGGCGCAGCCACAGGCAGCTTCTTTTTTATCTTTGCTGTGAGGCGCAGAGTCGGTTCCTAAAAAGAACTTTTTACTGCCGCTGGTTGCCGCTTCAATTAATGCTTGTTGGTGGCTATTACGCTTAAGAATTGGCAAGCAATAGTAATGCGGGCGAATACCTCCTGCGAGCATATGATTACGGTTGTACAATAAATGGTGTGCGGTAATGGTTGCAGCAACATTATCGGGTGCGTTATTAACAAACTCTACAGCGTCTTTGGTGGTGATATGCTCCAGCACTATTTTTAGCGTTGGGAAGTTTTCAACCACTTTGGATAGCTTGGTTTCAAGGAATACTTTTTCGCGGTCAAAAATATCGATGGCGGTGTCCGTTACTTCACCATGCACTAGCAATAACATCCCCACCTCTTGCATTGCTGCTAAAGCTGGAAATACTTTCTCAATGTCCGTCACACCCGAGTCTGAGTTAGTGGTAGCACCTGCTGGGTAAAGTTTTGCCGCCACAATATGGCCAGACTCTTTGGCTTTTTTGATTTCTTCAGGGGTGGTGTTATCAGTTAGGTAAAGCACCATCAAAGGAGTAAAATTACCCTGTGGCTGCGCCGCCATAATGCGCTCGCGATACGCTAAAGCCAACTCAGTTGTCGTTGCTGGCGGTACCAGATTTGGCATAATAATAGCGCGCCCCATATAGCGGCTAATATCTCTGACCGTATCTGTTAACACTTCACCATCGCGTAAATGTACATGCCAATCATCCGGTCTCGTAATCGTTAGAGTTTGTGTGCTTGTCATTGCTCTCTTCCACTGCTGAATTTGCTCGATCATAGGCTGACGTTTACCCTTAGTAAAGTACTAAGGTGCATTAATACTTTGTGCTTCGGCATAATCTTGAAAAAGGGAATAAATAATAGCGTTACAATATTGGTAAAAAATCGCAAATTAAGTTAAATTATTAGCATAAATTATTGAGAAATATGTATGCTATCTGAAAATCAAAAACTAGAATCAAAAACTGAGCAGCTTAGCATCATAAACCAGTTTACCTCGTCACTGCTGCATCTCACGAGGATGGATGAGTTGCTAGAATACGTCACCACGCAAGTAGTGAATAAGTTAGGCTTCGTTGATTGTGTTATTTACTTAGCCGATCCGTTTCACGAATACCTTGAGGTTGCTGCCAGCATGGGGGTAAGCCATGCCGATATTGAATACCACGTAGCACAAACAAAAATTAAAATTGGCTCAGGTATCACCGGACAAGTTGCTCAAACTCGCAAGCCTTTCATTTCTGGTGATGTGGCTTCTCACCCTATGTACATAGCCGATCTTAGACCGGCTATGTCTGAGTTGTGCGTGCCGTTAATATATGAAGATAGCCTAATTGGTGTGATTGACTGCGAGCACCCTGAGGCCGATTATTTTAACGCCGGGCACATGCAGATCCTTTCTACTGTGGCTCACCTACTCAGTGCCAAAATACATCAGATACGTACCTTAGAAAATCTACAACAAACGGTCTCACAGCTACATCATGCCCAAGATTTAGAAAAGTCATTGTTAAAAATTGCCAATATCACTTACCGCTTTGAAAATTTAGACGCGTTTTATGATGACTTATACAAAATAATCACCACTCAACTGAGCGCAGAAAACTTTTTTATTGGTTTATATGACACCAAAGAAGACGTCTTAGAAATCGATTACTTAGTTGAAGGAGGTGAGAAGTGTGACGCCCACCACAAGGTATCGAAAGATCAAATTAAGCACACCGCTTCCTATTACATTTTAAAGCATCAACAACCCTTGTTGTGTGATAACGAGCAGTTTAAAGCCCATGTTCAACGTGGCGACTTTAAGATGGTTGGCCGTTCACCCCGCTCATGGCTTGGCGTGCCATTTATAGTAAACAACCAATATCATGGGGTGTTAGTATTACAAAGCTATAATCATGACCAAGCCTTTGTCAGCCATGACTTGTCAATATTAACCTATATCAGCCGTCAAGTGAGTATGGCTATTGATCGCCAGCTCTCACGACAGGCACTTGAACACCGAGCTCTTCATGATGATCTCACTGGCTTGGCCAACCGATATTTATTACTCGAGCGTGTGAACCATGCCATTTTGCGCCTGTCACGCGGTGAGCAAGGCGCCATGCATTGCTTAATCTATTTAGATTTAGACCGCTTTAAAAGCATTAATGACTCTCTGGGTCATGATGTTGGCGATCACTTTTTAATTGCTATCGTGAACATTATTGATGGCTGTATTCGTAAAACCGACACCTTTGCTCGCTTAGGTGGGGATGAGTTTGCCATTTTTATGGAGCACGTCAGCGATAAGCAGCAAGTATCGACCCTATTGGCTCGAATAACGCGTGCCATTGCCAAACCCATTCATGTCGATGGTCATGTTTTGCAAGCCTCAGGCAGCATTGGTGTGGCATTTACCGACGATGCCACGGACAGCGCCATTAATTTATTGCAGCAAGCAGACGCTGCAATGTATGAGGCGAAGTCTTCTGGCCGCGGGCAAATTTGCTTTTTTAATAACGCCATGCGCAAGCGTTTAAAGCAGCGTGCCGACATTGAAAATGACTTACAACATGGTATCAAAAACAATGAGTTTTCGCTCTATTTTCAGCCTATTTTTTCTTTACAAACTGGCGCCATTGTAAGCTTTGAAGCCTTGGTTCGTTGGCTACACCCTAAAAATGGCATGGTATCGCCAGACAGCTTTATTGCCATCGCCGAACAAACCGGCCAGATCATAGATTTAGATCTGCATTTATTAAAGCTTGCTGCCCAACAATTACAGCAATGGCGCAAGCAAAATTATCCAGCCACGCGGATCACCGTCAATGTCTCTTCGCGACACTTTGCCAGCTTGGACTTTGTCGATACCATTGAACAGCTTTATCACGACTATCAGCTTTCACCCGGGGCGCTGTGCTTAGAGATCACAGAGTCTGGACTTATTGCTAATCTGGCGTTGGCTACCAGCATTATTCAAAAAATTGAATCTCTTGGGGTGAAGTTGTATCTCGATGATTTTGGTACCGGCTATTCTGCTTTAGGCTATCTACACCAACTACCCATTCATGTACTTAAAATCGATAAAAGCTTTGTGGATCAGCTCACCGAAAAAGAAAACCCCCTGGTTGATGCCATTTTAAAACTGGCCCAATCACTCAACCTCACAGTAGTTGCCGAGGGCATTGAACTGCAACAACAGTGGCAGTTATTAAAACAAAAGGGTTGTCAGTTTGGTCAAGGTTTTGTGGTTTCAAAGCCCCTTCCAGCCGATCAGGCCATGGCGTTTCTACTCAGTCGAAATACGCCCTAAAACACACTCTATACTGCAACACTCTGCTGCAATGGTAAGCGCTTTTTGCGCTTTCACTGCAGCAAACTCCACTACATTGGGCATTTGACAGCTCTCATTAAAGGCGCTTGTTTATCGCCTCAAGTCTACATGAATAAAATTAAATTAAGATTTTTTCATAAAGTTTTAAAAAACACGTGACAACGCTGTCATTTTTAATATTATAGAACAAGTAGTGATTTTTTGTACAACTCAACATAGATATTTAGACGTCTAGACATTGATAATAAGAACATTGCATCGTACTATTAAGCAAAAGTGAGGTTTGCTCACATAAAAGATGAGAATTGCTGACAATGATTGATATAAAGCACCTTAAAACGATTTCCACCTTGAAAGAAACTGGTTCACTGGTAAATACAGCCAGAGAGCTTTTTCTAACCCAATCCGCTTTATCCCATCAAATCAAAGATCTCGAGAGCAAGTTAGATTGCCAGCTGTTCGAACGCAAAACGCAACCGGTACGTTTTACCCCTCAAGGAATGCTATTACTTGAATTAGCGAACGACGTTTTGCCAAAAGTTGAAGCGACTAAATGCCGCTTAAAAGAAAGTCTTAATCAGCCCATATCGCAACTGCGGTTAAGTGTGGAGTGCCATGCATGCTTTCACTGGTTATTACCCACCATTAAAGAGTTCAATACCTTTTGGCCCGATATTAAAGTCGATTACGAACGTGGCTTTAGTTATGACGCGATCCCGGATCTTATTGCTGATGAACTAGACTTAGTCCTAACATCTGATATCCGCGAACCGGAACAACTAGAATATGCCCACCTGTTCGACTTTAAACTGAAGCTGATTGTTGCACCCGATCATGAATTGGCCAAGAAGGCGTATGTCACGGCTCTGGATCTAAAAGATGAAACCATTATTTCCTACCCCATTCCCCGTGAACGGCAAGATATCTTTAAGCACTTTATCCAAAATGCGCGTTTTGATGGCACATTAAAAAATGTCGATCAAGGTTTGTTGATATTCCAACTAGTTAGTGCCGGTATGGGCGTCGCCGCTCTACCAGATTGGTTGGTCACTCCTTACGAAAGCCAAGGTCTAATTAAGTCCATTCCATTAGGTGCACTGGGCTTGAGTCGCCCCATGTACCTAGCGATGAAAAAGAATATGAAAGATAACCCGGTGTATCGCCACTTTTTAAACACCTGTCGCAAAACCACTGCAAGATAACTGCAACTCGCTTTTATACTGCCTGTTGGTGTCGATGACGGCAGGGTTATACCCCACCAGGCTAGCTCGTGTTAGGATTGCAATATTCTCCGACGTCATTGCAACAAGGAACACAGATGTTTGAAGTGAAAAAGGTTTTTGGGCAGCTGTTAATGCCGCTGCCACTTTCTCTGCTGGTGTTAATGCTATTGTTATTATGGCTATCAAAGCAGCGTAAACTGCATTACTTCCTATGCTGGTTGTCAGTACTGGGACTTTGGTTTCTCGCCACTCCGTTTATGGCACAAAAGCTCACTGACTCTCATTACCAAGGGATCACCGCTTTTGCACCAGAAAAACATAAGAACCTTGATATGATAGTGGTATTAGGCTGCAACCTCCACCCTGACAGTCGCCTGCCTAGCAATGCGCAATTAGGTGGCTGTGGTCTTGCTAGGCTGGTAGAAGGAGTACGTTTAGCCAAACTCTACCCGCAAGCCCAATTATTTGTCTCTGGCGCGGGCTATGGCAACACCACCAGCAGCAGTCTTATGGCAGCAACGGCGCAAAGTTTAGGAGTTGCCAAAGCTAGGATCCACCATAACCCCAAAGCGAAAGATACGGCAGAAGAGGCACGACTACTGGCACCCAGACTGGTGGATTACGATGTCGCATTAGTAACCTCAGCAAGCCATATGCATCGTGCGAAAAATTTATTCAATGCCCAAGGTGTTGAGGTCATCTCTGCAGCCACCGCTTTTTATAATTTTTCTCAACTACCATTAAGCAGACAGTTTATTGCTAACCATGAAGCACTGCTAATCGTGACACGTATATGGCATGAAAAAGTGGGAATGATGTGGTTATCCCTCAGGCGCTGGATAGATCCTGAAGCCCTTTAAATGCCGAAAAAGGCAACGAAATGAGGCGCAATTATGATATTTTGGCGCTTAAAAGCGTAAAAAATTGAAAATTTACGCAAATATGGGTATAAATAGAGTTTAATCTTAACCCGCGTATCCGCGTACAACACGACTAGGATCTACGATGAGTAAACTAGATAAAACTGAAGTACTAAGCGCTTTTAAAGCTGCGTACGAAGCTGCACATGGTAAAAAGCCTGAGATCACTGTTAAACCAGGTTGGTACAGCATCGATGGTGGAAAAAACATGCGCCTAGCTGACGTAGCTGCATTAACCGAAGAGCTCACTTCAGGGTCAGCTGTCGCAAGTGAAAAACCGCAGGCGCCTGCTAAAAAAGCAAACAAGACTAAAAAGGCACCGCAACCAGCAGCTGAAAAATCAGTCGGCTTTACTGTCGTTACTGAAAACGACAAAGGCTACACTGCAGAAGAACAATGGATTGCAGAGTTAGCAGCCAAAGATCACGACTGTCGCTTACCGCGTGGTGTTGTATAAACCAACACTGTAAACAGCCGTATTCATAGAAAAACCTCGCATCGCGAGGTTTTTTTATGGCTAATTGATATAACACCTAGCGTAAAAATTACACTCTGTGTAAATTATTCCTGAGACAATTGCTGCTCTAATGTCTCTCCCCCCTTGGCATTAAAGTCTAATGTCGTTATTGGGAACGGGATCAAGATATCATTTTCATTTAAAGTACTGTGGATTGTCGATATCGCCTCGTGGCGCGCCACCATAAAGCCAGTCTCTCCGGGGTAGTCTATCCAAAACCACACTAATAGCTTAATTGCACTACTATCAAAAGCACAGGCATAAACATCCGTTTGTTCAGGGTTGATGACAAAGTCAAGTTTATTAATCGCCTCAACCAAAACTTCTCTCACGTTTTGAGGATCTTCGTCATAACTAACCCCTACAGGAACCTCTATTCTTCTGATACCTGATTTAGAAAAGTTCTGTAGTTCATGTTTGAACAAAATTTTATTAGGAACAAACGAGAGCTGACCGTAAAAGTTCTCTATTACCGTATTGCGTAAGTTGATTTTTTTGACGGTCCCAAAACAGTCTTTACTTTTTATGATATCACCCACAATAAAGGGCTTTCGTATGCCCATAACAAAACCAGCAATTAAGTTCTCCGTCATATCTTGAAATGCAAAACCAAGTGCCAGCCCCACAATCCCAGCGCCTGCTAGTAATGACATCACAGCGCCTTTGAGCTGAACGATATCAAGTGCAAAGAAAACTCCAATGGTAATAATTACCACTCTGAAGATAGAACTAACTAAGGTAGCAATTTGCTCGACTTTAATAACCTTATCTATCGCTTTAGAGAAACATCGTGTTGCAATATTTGCCACCAAGGTAAATACCACAAGCACGATTAATGCTAGGGCAATGTTAGGGAGCAACTGAACACCAGACTCGAGCCAACCGATGAGCTTTTCATTGATCAATGACCAAAATTTCTCAAGATTCATATTGTTTCCTCTTTAAAGTTTACTAATTTTTCATGCATCTCTTGTTCCTGATTTCATTCATTTTTTGTTCACTAAAAAGGTAATTATTACAACCCAATTGCCACAGTTACGCAGTAATAATTACTTAACACATCAATAAGAAACCATAAGCTACTGATATATATAACTTTTAATTCTGGCATAAGCTATGCTATCTAAGGTCACTCGACATTAAAGGAGAATGATGATGAAAAAGACATTAATTACTACCGCTTTACTAACAACACTTACAGCAGTACCTGCAATGGCCTCTGACAATAACTGGGAAGCTGAAGCGAGTGATGCTTGGATTGATGGCAAAGCCGAAGCCACCTTGCTATTTAACGGTGAGCTAAACACCTTTGATATTAATACCGATGTTCACAATGGCGTGGTCGTACTAACAGGTGAAGTTGAACGCACAGTTGACAAGAAACTAGCTGAAGAGCTGGTATTAGGTATCGATGGCGTAAAAGAAGTTAAAAACGAGCTTAACATTGTACAGATGGACTCAAAAAGCCAAGATGCTGAAAACGACACGGACTTTACTGATGCGAAGATAGTGACAGTGATTAAGTCACGCTACCTATTCGATACCGATGTTGATGGTACCGATATTGATGTTGATGTAGAGAATCGCGTAGTAACACTTAACGGACACGTCAGCAGTGAAACTGAGCGCGACTTAGCTATACAAATCGCAAAAAACACCAATGATGTTAAAGAAGTAGAAAGTAACATCCGTATTTCTCGTGACTCGTAATTTAACCGCCAGCAAACGAAAGGGAGCAGATGCTCCCTTTTCATTACAAAAAATAAAGGAGTAAAAATGAAAAAACTAGCAGTTGCAAGTGCGTTAATCGCCGCGTTTGGTATGACTTCAGTGAAAGCCAACACTCAAAGCGACTATGAAAGTGACGATTACCAAATTTACACTGGTATTGGTTACGGCCAGTACTCATTCCAGTGGGATGACAGAGAAAATGACACTTCTTTTGATGAAGACGCAGCCATGCTGAAAGCCTACGTTGGTACCAAAATCACCCCCTATTGGAGTATCGAGTTAGGCTACGAGAACTTTGATGAAGCCAGCGATATAGATAGCTCAGCAGAATTGGATGGTGTATCACTTGCGACTAGATTGAGTTTGCCTTTGAACGAGCATTTTTCCGTCTATGCTAAAGGCGGTTGGCTCGAGTGGAATGCCGACATCCATACAGATATCCCTGTTGTTGGCCGTGTTTCCTCAGAATTTGATGGTGGTGACTGGCTCTATGGTGCAGGTCTAGGTCTTAAACTATCTGACCATGTGAACATGAGAGTTGAATACACTCGCTACAAGCTTGAAGAAAAAATTGACCCCGATATGGATGTAGCTAGCCTATCGGTAGAGTACTTGTTTTAGTACAGACACACCTCAGCAAAACATGCTTTGGTTGTAATAAACCAGGTTTATCCCTTTGACCCCTTTTTAGCGCCTATTTTAGGCGCTTTTTTTATTTTAAGACTGTTTATTATACCTTAAACACCGTTACCTTAGCGTTTAATCGCTCCGCTAGTTCTGATAAAACAAGACTGGCATCGGCATTACTTTTTGCACTTTGCGTCACTTCTGCAATACTGCTAGAAAAATCATTAATGTTTTGGCTAATTTCAGCTACCACCGTCGTTTGTTCTTCAGTCGCAGTAGAAACTTGTATATTCATGGCAACTATCTCTTCTACGGCTTCATCTATTTGTGTCATTAGTTTTGCAGACTCACCTGCGCGCTCAACACCACTTGAAGCACTTTGCTGGGCACCTTCCATGGAGGTCACTGCATTTTGCGCCATATGCTGTAGCTTAGATATCATATCGCGTATAGATTCGGTGGCTTTTTGGGTATCGTGTGCCAGCTGTCTAACCTCATCGGCTACCACGGCAAAACCACGTCCAGATTCACCAGCTCTGGCCGCCTCAATGGCGGCATTTAAGGCCAATAAGTTAGTCTGCTCTGCTACTCCTTGGATCATAAGTACCACTTGATTAATTTCATTAGATTGTCCATTAAGTGCCTTGATAAGTTCAGCATTTTCTTTCACTTCCTTGGCCAGCTTTTCTATGGCTGCAATGTTTTGCGAAATAATCGTCTTTCCTTGCCGAGCAAGCCCTGCTGACGTTTCAGCTTTATTAGCGGTATTCAGTGCACTGTTTGCGACCTCTTGAATAGCACTACTCATTTGTGTTGCTGCAGTTGCTATCATCTGTGTTTGCTGCTCTTGCGACTGCGAACTTCCCGCAATGGCTTGACTAATATCGTTAAGTTCTCGTGCTGTCCCCGACAAACTGGCGACCATATCCACCAAGTTTTCTACTAGGTTATGTAAGTTTGCCACCATTGAGTTAAAGTCTTTGGCAATGATACTAAGCTCATCTTGCCCTTCCACTTCAACTCTTTGAGTTAAGTCCGCGTCTTTAGCTATGATGCCAATTCGATTGCGTAATCGGCTTAAAGGAGTATTGATGGATCGGAAAATAAGCAGGCCAACAATGCTCATCAGCACAATAATCACAACCGATGAGGCGATCATGACGGTTTGCGTCGTGCTTGCTTGAGACTCCGATATATTGCGTAAGTTATTAGCTTCTTCCAGTTGTAGTTCAATTAGCGCATGATAGCTCTCACTTAGCGGATCGAAAGCAGCATATAGATCAGTAACAAATTGAGCATAAGGTATATCCATAAATGTGTTGTTATTAACCTTTTGAGTGTACGATTCTAATAGCCGAGTAACAGCAAGTTCAGCTTCCTCCGCATCCTGAACTAGCCGCTGCTCTATTGGTGTTAACTCCGTACTCAAATATCGTTGCCACTCTTTCGATGCTAGGTTTTTTGCAGACTCGATTGTAGCTAATGCTTGTTTGTCTGATAGCTGTTCGCCTCTAAGTTTATGAAATGTATCCACGATTACCACTGCATAATTATCAGAAACAACTTTTATTTGCTTCAAAGGCAGCACTCTGTCATCGTAAAGATGATTAATATTACTGCTTAAATTTGATAGGGTTATGACGGTGAATATGGTGGCAATGATAAATAATACTGCAGGAAGTCCTGACAAGGTCAAAAGTCGACTCTTAACAGATAGAGAGTTCAGCATAAAATGCACATTTATTGAAGTATTAGATAATTAAAGTATTATCTATAGTTAAAAATTTACAATATTAATTACAAATAAAAAAATACTTTCGTTACTTGTCATAGCTAGGAAATGTGCTAGAGATGTATGATCACCACATTGGTCGTGTGCACCGTCCTGTGTCATCTCATAAAAAAGGGAAGCCAGATAGCTTCCCTTGTAGACAAACTCTATATCAATTAACAGTCTTCGTCTTTAGTGTCCATATTTTCTTTAACATCTTCACATGCATCTTCAACGCTGTTGCCTACTTCTTCTACGGTCTCGTCGATGCGCTCACCTGCTTCTTCCGCAGGGCCTTCGCTACAGCCAAAGAGCGTTAAAATTGCTATAAAACCAAATACTTTTGCCAGTGTAATTGCCATTCTCATCATTATCTCCTTACTTTGAAAATTATTTATTACCTAGATGTTTTCGCCTTTTTTGCTTTGCCAAAAATAAACGAGATCACCATAAATGCGATAAAAACAAAAAATAAGATTTTAGCCATTCCTGCTGCGGCGCCTGCAATACCAGAAAAGCCTAAAACTGCAGCGACCAACGCCAAAAATAGAAACATCAAAGCCCAACTTAACATTTTGACCTCCTATGCTGTCATTTCTTGCAGCTGTTTCATTTGATCATGACACCCTTGCATTCGCGACTGGATATCAAGCAATACGCTCTTACACTTAGGTGGTAGTTCACGCTGCAAAGACTTGTTCACTTTTTCAAGCACCTTATCTTCAACTTCTTCAAGCTGCGAAATATAGGTATGCTCTTTATCTGTGCTGATTTTACCGACTAATTTGGTGTATGCTTCACGAATTTCCACGCTGGTTGCCGAATCAGTTTCTACCTCGCCATCATCGATTAGTACGAATGGCTGAAGATCTGAGATAGCTTGAGCTTTCGCCACTATCATTTGGTCAAAAACGTTATTTAATTTAAGGTTGTCTAATTTTTTCTTTGCTTCGGTATAAAAGTCAACGCCACCGTTAAGTACTTTAATAAGTTCTTTCAATGGCTCCATGTCATAATTTGAATTTGCCATAACTCACTCCTTAAAAAATAATAGAAAAATATTTTTACCTAGTCTCCTTTAACTATGCACTTCTGATGCCAAGTTGTAATACACTGTTTATAAATGTTTTTTTCATCCCCCTCACACTTTTGGTGAAAATATTACAGTGCGACTGTAAATAATTCCTGTGTGATTTGCCCACTCTATATTGCTGAACTCCAATACAGATATATAGATAAGTACATCAATATACACTGGCTATACTTTTCACTTATCTATAACCGCCAGAGCTAACTTATATACTTTTCAGTCGCAATATAAATCCCCCAATGCTCGATATTCATACTCTATACGTTATTACAGCATGATTATTTTGAACGCCTCACTTGATAGTATTCATTAACGATTCAACTGAAATTCATAATGGCAGTAATTTTTACAATCCTTGTGACATTGTTATTCAGTAAATCTTGCCGTTAGGTCACTGAAAAAAATTAAAGGTTATAAATATCAAAAGCTTAAAATATGGCATAGACGATGCAAAAGTCATTGTGACAAAGCATAAAAGGAGATACGTTATGAAGAAGACACTAATTGCATCACTATTCTTAACATCGCTGTCAGCTACCTCTGTAATGGCAGCAGGCAATAACTGGGAAGCTGAAGCGGCAGATGCTTGGATTGATGGTAAAGCTGAGGCCACCCTGCTTTTTAATGGCGAGCTAAACAATTTTGATATTAATACCGACGTTCGTAATGGCAAGGTCATTTTAACAGGCGAAGTGGAACGCTCTGTAGATAAAGAGTTGGCTGAAGAGTTGGTACTTGGTATTGATGGTGTAACGGAAGTGGATAATGAGCTCACTATCGTAGACATGTCGGACAACCAAGACAAAGCAGCCATGGAACAGTCCAGTGGTGAGTTCACCGATATGAAAATAGCCACCGTGATCAACTCACGCTACCTATTTGATACGGACATAGACAGTACAGGCATTGATGTCGAGGTGGAACAAGGCAATGTCACTCTCACAGGGCATGTTGAAAGCGATGCAGAGCGTAAGCTAGCTGTGCAAATTGCGCAAAATGCCAATGATGTCGCTAAAGTTGAGAGCAATCTTGAGATCACCAATAACATGGATAGATACAGCGACTCGTAAAGCTTAGGCCTGGGGGGCTCCCCCCCTGAAAATATTTCCCGCTAATGTGATCGATCTTGGTTATGTTGGCTATATATTAAACAGCATTTTAATTTGTGCCTCCAGTTCCATTCCCTTTGACTGGTTTTTTTAGCGTCACTGCCAAGTGGCGTTTTTTTTCGTCCAAGATTACTGCCTATCTCCTAACTTTTCTATTTTTCTTCTTATGCCTTTAGCGATTTTGTAGATTTGCTCTGTAACTTTTACATTGGCCAGTAAAAAACTACAAGCCGCCTTCAAAGCAAAACAGTAAACACTTGTTTTAAATAAACTTTTTATTGGCAAGTCCCTTGCATTTAATAAGTTGAACGTAACGAATAAGGAGCTGTTTATGAGTAATCAAAGTCAACAAACTGCAACTACAAAGCGCAAAACAAACGGTCATGACTCAAGTCACCCTGTGGCGGATCAAATGGCGGATTCCCTTCACTCTTCGGTTGATTCATTTCATCAATCAGCCTCAAAAACCGAAGAAGCTTTGCGCGAGAAGGGCCAAAACTCTAGCGCTGCACTAGCCGATAAACGTCGTGAACTGGAGCGTTCGTGGGAAACCTCTGGAGTGAAAAAGTTCGCCGTCGAGAATCCTGTTAAAACGGCGGGTATTGCCTTTTCTCTTGGAATGTTAGCAACCATGATTTTGAGGAAGAAATAATTATGGCACAACATGCTCAATCGCAAAATGAGCAGCATCACACCGAGCGCACGCCTGCGCTCGGTGAACTTAAAGAAGCTGTCGAGCTACTAGTTAGCAGCTACCAGCAGCTCTTTGTAACCCACGCTCACCTATTGGCAGCTAAGTTTCGAGCCAATTGTAAATGTCTGCTCATTGCCATTGCACTGCTAACATTTACTATGCTTCTTACCGCAATGGTATGGGCCAGTTTACATGTGTTGTTTGCTTATGCGCTTACCTTTGCCGGTATTAGTTGGTTTTTCTCGGTTGGCATCGTACTGACACTGAATATAGCAATCATTTACTACTTAATAATGACCGGATTAAAGCTATTCAACAACAGTATTGAAGGACTAACAACCGGCCTATCACAGTCCTTACAGCAGCCAGAGGTGGATGATGACCAAACTCGCTGATCACATAACGGCTAAATTGCATCACGAAGTGACACAGGCAACGCGAGACAACATAGATGCCCAGCAGCTTAATCGGCTGTGTCAGCTCCGTGCCAAAAAAGACTTTATTGGTGCGATCAGCTCACCTCAAGGCATCGCATTCAGCTTTGTATTTGGTACTTTAGTGGCCCGATTTGGCAAGATTGGCGCACTGCGTCGACTTGCATTGGCAAAAAGACTTATATTGGGTTTTCCTTAATTCGCTATTCCAAGCTGTGCACCACCTTTTGTAAATCAGCCAAGGTTACGGGTTTAAGTAATACTTTGTCTATTTGCACTTGCGCCAGCAAGTCTGGATCCGGATCAAATCCGCTAGCGATCACAATGTGCTGCTCTGGATACTGAGCTTTAATCTCTGCGGCCAACGTCATTCCCGACTTATCTGGTAAGCCTATATCCAATAAAATAGAACTATAAGCTTGTCCCGAGTCGACACGTTGCCAGCATTGCGCCGCGTTCGCCACAGCCGTCACGTCCACTGCCAATGAGTCTAACAATATCTGCAGTAATTGCCGAGTGTCTTCATCATCTTCCACGACCAGTATGCTCGGCTTTGAATTAGCATTGTTGCTTTTTTCTACAGCCCCCGAAGCCACTGTATGCTTAGTACCCATATAGCGCTGCATACACCTACCAAGCTCCTCCACCACCACAGGTTTGCTTAACATATCATCAAAACCAAGCGCAATAAGCTCAGCCGCAGTGCCCTTTTGAGCGGCAGCCGTGAGAGCAATAATGGGAGTTTTTATCCCCAACTGACGCAATTGCACAATGGCTTCTCGGCCATCCATCTTCGGCATGTGTAAGTCCATCAGCACCATATCAAACTGATTCTCAGATGCACTAAGCATATCAACGGCCTCCTGACCGTCTCCCGCAACTTCGGCCGTGGCTCCCGTTTCACCAACTAAAGTGCGTAATAGCATTTGAATTTCAGCAATATCCTCAACTATCAACACTCTGCCATTTAATTGCTTGGGGAGCTCAGCGTCATTACTACTATGTGCTTCGTTTAAGTCGAGCTCAACCATCTGACTGTCAGGGGGGGTTGAAGCCACAACCGAAAAAGTAAACTCACTGCCCTCACCTAGCTCTGATTCAACACTGAGCTCTCCGCCCATTAAATTAATCAAAGCGGCGCTAATCGCCAAGCCCAACCCTGCTCCCTCATCGGTGCGAGTGGTCACATGCTGCACTTGCTCGAACGGCTTGAAGATACGCTGACGCTTTTCTTCTGGGATACCAATGCCAGAGTCAATGACGGTAAACACCAAACGTTGTTGAGAGTCCAATGCTAGAGTTACTTTTACAAAACCAGAAGCGGTAAATTTGATGGCGTTGTAGGTTATGTTAATAAGTACTTGTTTAAGTCGTGTCTTATCTAGGATGACATTATTGGGCAGCGGAGTTAGGGCAACGATACTGAACTGCAAGCCTTTTTTAGCTGCCGCCATTTTAAACAGGCTGTACAAGTCGCTCATTAGCTGACTGAGTGATACTTGCTGTTCATTTAGCTGCAAACGGTTTTCACTGATTTTAGATAAATCCAAGACATCATTTAGCAAGTTCAGTAAGTGCTCGCCGTTACTGTTAATTATGGATAGCTCAGGCTTGATGGTTTCGAGTTCTTCGCGAGACAGCAATAAGTTGGTGTAACCGAGAATGGATGTTAGAGGCGTGCGTAACTCATGACTTAAGTGGGCTAAAAAGCGATCTTTGGCGCGACTATCAGCCTCTACTCGTAAACGCTCAATACGCTCTCGCTCTAACGCTTTGCGTTCCAACGCATAGCGGATTGAACGAATAAACCGAGCACTGCTGATTTCTGACTTCAGTACAAAATCCTCAGCACCAGCTTTTAGAGCCTGATTATCAAGCACTTCATCTGACTGCCCGGTCAACATGATTATAGGTGTATTAACTTGTCGTGCTCGCGCTTCTTTTAACACATTTAGGCCTGTTTCAGGCCCTAACTGATAGTCCAACAAACACAAGTCGAAGGTATTGCTCTCAAGTGCTTCGAGTGCTTGAGCGTATTGCGACTGCCAGGTTAAGTTAAATTTAAAACCGTCGATGGACTGCAGGTAATCTAGTGTCAGTATGTAATCGTCTTCGTCATCCTCAATAAGCAAGACGTTTACTTCACTCGCCATCTCTTCTGTCATCATTTACTCCAAACGCACTGGCGTTTATTGTGGTAACTCAACTATTTCTATCCAGTACTTGCCTAAATTTTTCATCAGCTCCACTAAACCATCAAAATCTACCGGTTTTGTTATATAAGACGCGGCACCGAGATCGTACCCTTTGAGCTTGTCTTCTTCCTCTTTGGACGTAGTCAAAATAACCACGGGAATGGCACGCAGGCTGGCGTCTTTTTTTAGCTCCTGAAGTGCTTCTCTACCATCCATTCTTGGCATATTTAAGTCCAATAAGATCAGGTTAGGCCGAGGGTATTGCTGCTTATCGGCAAACTGACCTTCATTACGAAGATACTCTAATAACTCCACTCCATCCTTTACAAAGCGAAAAGTATTTAATACTCGGCTTTCTTCCATGGCATCTTGCGCCAGTAAACGGTCGTCTTCATCGTCATCCGCCATTAAAATTTGTATCGGCTGTGCTTGTTTATAATTCATTTTTTATATCCTTAATTATCTCAGTGGGTTGTTCAGGTAAGACAAAAGTAAAGGTGGCTCCTTTGCCCTTTTCGCTGTGCGCCGATATAGTGCCGCTGTGACGCTCAACAATTCGCCTACACACGCTTAACCCAATACCAGTGCCGGCGTATTGGTTACGATTATGAAGCCGTTGAAATGGCGAGAAAATCTTTTCTGCGTATTCGTCATCAAACCCAACCCCATTGTCTTTAATCGTAAATTCATAGGCCTGTTGACCCACTAGTTTTGTTTCCACAACCCTAACATCTATAATTGGCTGGCGCTCTGGCACACGAAATTTAATGGCATTGGACAATAAGTTGAGAAACAGCTGATGAATTTGGCTGGCATCACAATGAATGGTCGGTAAGCTGCTATGGTTCACTTGAGCATTGCTATCAAGCAAGGCCATTTCCAAATCATCCAAAACATACTGCAGCAATTTGTTTAAGTCTTGTGGTTCGAAAGGTTTTGCTCGGGTGGTTATCCGCGACAGCTCTAGCAAGTCGGTGATAAGCGTAGACATGCGCGTAGCGGCAGCCGTCATGCGCGCCAAGTAATCTCGGCCTTTATCATCCAACTGAACCGCATAATTTTTTTCTATGCGGTCACCAAACGCGCGTATTTTTCTCAGTGGCTCTTGTAAGTCGTGGGAAGCGACAAAGGCAAAATCTTCCAACTCTCTGTTACTGCGGTTAAGCTCATCAGCATAGTGTTCCAGTGCTTCAGTGCGCGCCTTAACTTTCTCTTCCAATTGGCTGTTGGCCGACTCCAATGCCTGCTTGGCTTTGTTGGTGTTTCTTAAGTTCACCACCAACAGCATTAAAATGGCTGATATCATCGCGGCACCCAGCAGGGTAAATACCACTATATTTTGTTTAGCTTCGGCTTTTACGCGTTTTAACTGATTAAGCTGTACCGTACGGATGTCCAGCTCCACCGCCATAATCTCATTAAACCATTGCCGCAATTCACCGCCAGAATCTTTGGTCAGTGCCAGTTGTTGCGTCTGCTGCCACTGCTCGGTATTGCGAACTTTTTTAACTGACAGCTGCAATGCTTGAAAGCGTGATTTGACCCCTTTGACATAGCGGTCAATTTTACTTTGCTGCTGTTCGCTTTCAGAACGACGCTGTTGGACTTCAACAGTGCGTAAAGATAGCGTATCCAAAGCATGCTGAAATGGGGTCAGATCGCTTTCTTGCTGGGAAATAATATAGGCACGTTGGCTTGACTCGGCATTCAGCATAGCAATGTGTAACCTATCTAGCGCCATCATCACTTCGCTGGTATTGCGAATGCTCGCTTGCACCTGGTTAAGCTCTTTGACGTTATTAAACCCAATCATGGCATTGCCCGCGACCATAGCGACACACACCACCACCGCGAACCAAATAAAACTGAGTTTACCACCTACTTTCATAAACGAACTCATGATGTTGTCACTGTTCACTCATTTTTTCCTTGCTCCAGGATAGCTTGTAGTAAACCACTACAATTTTTGCTCGCAGCAATAATTTTGTCTGCTGCTTCTTGAACTTTGGCGCTGGAAGCAGGTTCCGTTGCCATCAACTTTACCAGCTCAGCCTGCATCGAAATTTGATTTAACGGCTTTCTGGCATCATGTATTAAGTGCTCTAGCTCACTGCGTTGCTCGTTACTCATTCGGTCTCCTCAAGGCTAGGTTTGGGCTTCTCCTTCGTAGGCATTAAGACGGTTATATAAGGTTTTAGTACTGATCCCAAGCATGCGGGCAGCCAGTGTTTTATTTCCTTCAACCGAGTCCAGCGTTTGGTAAATTAACGCTTTTTCTACTTCTTCAATGGTTTTACCCGGAGTGACATCCGGCATAGCAACCTGCCGGTTACCGTGACTATGTTCTGCACCACTTTGCTGTGGTTCACTGTGTTGTGACTGTTTAGCCTTGGCAAAAGGCGATGCAAACTCTTGATCAAAAACCAAGGTGTTACACTCTAAGTCTGCCATAATGTAAGCTTTATGAATGGTGTGTTTCAACTCGCGAACGTTGCCAGGCCAGTCATAGCTCTCTAAGCGTCTTAAATCGTCCGCTTTAATCGTGTACTGCGTATTGCCTTTGCGATTTAACTGCTCCACAAAATGTTCTGCCAGCAGCGCTATGTCTTCTTTTCGCTGCCGTAATGGTGGAATGTGAATAGGGAAAACGGCTAAGCGAAAGTATATATCTTCTCGCAAAATAGCATTCTGAGCGATGTCTTCAACGCTGCGATTGCTAGCAGAAATAACACGGCAATTAACCGCTGTGGCTTGACTGCCACCAACTTTAGTCACTTGCTGCGTCTCTAATACTCTTAATAGGTTTGGCTGCTGCTCCAAAGGCATCTCAGTCACCTCATCAAGAAATAAGGTTCCGCCATTTGCTCGCTCAAACACCCCTAGCTTTTGTGCCTGTGCCCCCGTAAAGGCGCCCTTTTCATGACCAAATAGCTCACTGGCAATCAAATCTTTTGGGATCGCGCCACAGTTAACACTTACTAACTCACCATTGAGGTTGCTGGCACGATGAATGGCCTCAGCAAACATTTCTTTGCCCACGCCACTTTCGCCCAGCAGCATCACGTTGGCATCGGTTTTGGCTACTCTTTCTATCATCTCATAAAGCTGGTGCATCTTTGCAGATTCACCCAACAACGTACCAAAGTGCGCTGTTGCTGGTGCTTTGCGTGTGGCTTTTTGCTGCGGTGACAAAGCCGCTTTTATATCTTGGGCATCAATCGGTTTGGTTAGGTGAGTGAGACCATCATGGCAAAGCTCAGCGATGGCCGACTTGACCGCGGGGTGCCCCGTTACCATCGTAATTGGCGTGTTATTCCCTGCTGTGCGAATTTCATCAACTAAATGTAAGCCGCTGCCATCGGGAAGCATAAAGTCCAAAAAAATATGCACAAACTGTTGCTCTGTTAACCACTGCCGTGCGGCGGCTAAATCATTAGCAATGCAAGCATCATAACCAAGAAATTCTATAATGCGACTCGCCAGCTCGGCAAATTCATGGTCGTCATCAACTAATAGAATGCTGTTCAACTGTGTCCCTCTCTTTATTGTATTTGCAACCAGGCAACTAAACGTCCCCTTACTTCACCTGTATCCAGTCACTGACTGGCTAAGCCGGTACCAGCACTTTCAATGCATGCATTTGATTACAGATTTCAATGCTTTTAGCGCTCATGACCTCACCATCAAGGGCAAAGTGTTGCTGCTGCTTAAACGTTAGCTTTAATTGCTGACATTGATGAGTGACTACTTTATCAGATTTTATCATCCCTTTGGGTAAGATAAGCTCAGTAACGGATAGGCTTTGATTGTTTTCAGCATCATAGGGCAAAATAGTAATGTCTAATTTACCGTCATCATAAATAGGTTCGCCTTCTCCTTGTGCTAATAAAGTGGTTTTAGGAGCTGCATTGGCAACCACCAGGCTGACGCATTCAACAGTGTCAATGGCTTCGCCATCAAGTTCGACATCCACTTGCAGTGGTTTGTTTTCACTTACGGCCTGCCATAAGCCACGTAAATAGGCTAACTGCCCAGAGCTGTTCTTTTCTTCGCGATCTGCGTGCTCAATCATTTCATGACCAAAACCAACGGCCATCACCAGTAAGGCGGTTTGGCCATTGCAGTCCATAATATCAATGGACTTACTTTTACCTGCTAAAATGGCTTCACATGCACGCTCTACAGGCTCTACCTTTGACATCGGTCCAAGCAATACCGTGGCTAACGAGTTGGCGGTACCTAATGGTAAAATACCAAACAAGACGGCTTGCTCATTGATGCCATGGGCGACATCGGCCAAGGTGCCATCGCCACCACCAGCAATCACGACTTTTGCTTGATGCTGCGCTAACTTTTCTTTTGCGAGTGCCGCAACATCGGTATCGGCTTCAGTAAAATAAATATGCAACTTATACCGCTCGCTGAGAATACCAATAATTTCATTTTCGTGTTGTGCCCATTTACCGCCACCCGCCACAGGATTGATGACTAACACCGCGTCATCAGCATGGGTAAAGTTTTCGCTTTGATGTAATTTCGTTAACCCTTTTAACTGCTGCTTATTTAATCTGGCTGTTTCGCGACGGTTTTGAATTTTCTCCAGCGCTTGGCGAACGTTATACTCAGGGTGAGTAGCCAATAAGTAGGCCGTGCAAAAGAACACCGAGCGACCACGCCCTAAAGCACAGTGCACCACAACTTTACGCCCTAGTTCATGCTGCGCCGCAATCCACGCCATGCCATGGGCTAGCTGCTCTGGGGTTGGTGTTTGGTGATCCAAGACTGGGATATTGAGATAATGCAGCTGCTGTTGCTCTGCTGACCAGTTCAGACCATCAAATTCGGCGGTGACATCCAAAATAGCCTCAATGCCTTCCGCCTTTAACATATCAACATCACTTGGGAACAAGCGGCAAGCAACAAATAAGTCTTCCGTAAGCGGTTGAAATGCATCCACTACATCACGGCCTCGTTCAATGGCATTATACAAATGCGACCCGCCTAAGTAGGGCCAAAACAACCAGGTGCTATACCAAGGGATTTTCCCCGTGCCATGTTTTCTAAAAATGCCCGGATTGTTTGTTGCGTAAGCAAAAGTGACCAGCCCCAATGACAGGGTAAACCAAGCGAGAGGCAGCATTAACCACGAGCCAATACTGTAAAAGGTTAACACCGCCAATAAAACCGTGGCGAGTAGATAGTACTTGAGCATTTTCATTTGCTGATCCTTAAATTTTTTTTGCAGTCTATTGCTGTAACGCGCGCTATAAAAATAGCGCGGTATGACTAAGCTTGCAGATCGATCAGTATAGACATGGGTTGCTTAATCTCTGCTGACAAGAGTAATAGTTCTTTTATTTTCAGTAATCTAGTATAAACAAACTTGCTCTGCTTACAACTATAGCCGAAACCAATAAAGGTGTCGCTACACAGTTATGCAGAAGCATATACATATTTATTCAGCCACCATTAATCCATAAATTTTTCTAATGTCAAAATCATAATTTTTATTGCTTGAATATGGCCTAATTAAACACCATAATGCCGATTCTTTCAGCACATTTGGAGAACCAAACAGACAATGACAAACGAGCTCGACTGGCTACTTAACTTAGTACTATTAGCTTTGGGTTTTGGCGCCTTTTTTATTAATCATAAAATGCTTCTAAGAGGGGCAGCTGTGTGCGCATGTAGCGTACTTTTTATCTCGTTTAGTCTCGATCTGATGAATACTAGTGTTATTTCAAATTTAAGCTTAATTTTAATTAATACATTTTATCTATTTAAAGTGTATACCTTTGGCCATTTGGAAGTTCACTAGGCAATAGTTTCTTTATCCAAATCCTTACGCTAAAATCATGGTCATCATTGCTTGTGAGTGGAGAAGCAGTATGGCCATGACCGACGAAGAGTTATTTTTAGCCTCAATGGGCGACGTTACCCCCCTAGCCCAAGACAGCAAAGCAGAACTGCAAAGAAAAAAAACCGAGCCTACGCTCGCACAGTTGGCCAAGCGCCAAGCCGCTGAGCAAGAGCTGGAATTCGATGCCAATTACCTATCAACCGAATACGTTGAGCTACTCGACCCATATGACTTGCTGTCTTTTAAGAAAAGTGGCGTGCAAGAGGGAGTATTCAAAAACCTACGGCTTGGTAAATATCAAATTGACGCCACCTTAGACCTACATGGCAAACCCTTTTTAGAGGCACGCAAGGCGTTGTTCGACTTTATTGTAGACTGCCACAGTCGCAGTATTCGGGTATTGCTGCTGCGCCATGGTATTGGACTAAAGAGCAAGCCCTTTCCTGCGGTACTAAAAAGCTATAGCAACAAGTGGCTGCAGGAAATGCCCCAAGTACTGGCTTTTCATTCAGCACTGAGTTGTCACGGTGGTAGTGGCTCTACCTATGTATTATTAAGAAAAAGCGAAGAAAAGAAACATGAAAACCGCGAGCGCCATGCCAAGCGCTGAAAACAATAAAGCCAAACTTATTGTTTGGCTTATTGCGTATTTACAATTTCTGTCGACCCCTGAGTTGTTGCTGCATTAGCTTGGTTAAACCACGCAGACACTCCCAAAACAATAACCGAAACGACAACGAGAGATAGTTTAGCGCCACCTTGATTATGCTTCATTTGACCGACCTTTTATTATTGTTTTTTTGTTAAATTAATGCATCGTTCAGTAACTCTCAAGATGTTTTTTTATACAGTGTTTTAACCAGTACCTCATAAAAATCCGCGATTAATACCAATTCGCTTAATTAAGCGGTCCATTTGAAGCAAGAAAATTCTGTCGATAACCCCGCTCCCGCGTCCTGCTATCGCCCTGGTACCTACATCCATATAGGCAAAGCAAAAATTTTGCTATTTAGTTGCTCTAAATGAGAAATTTTTAACGCCGTTAGCGGCGAATTTGCTCCCTCAAATTGAGCAAGTATTAATACGGATTGGTATAAAGCTTAATATCCGGCGCTTTTATCAATGACGTGGCGCAAGGCTTGTTGCCGCTTCATTCGCTCGTAATTTATGACAATTTGCTCTGTGGCAGTACTCAAACTGGTCAGTGCGGCAACGTGGGGGGTTATGGTTACTTTGGGGTGACGCCACAAGGGGCTCTGTTCAGGTAACGGCTCCTTTGCAAAGACATCCAATACCGCGCCACCAAGACAGCCCTGATCCAACGCACGCAACAGTGCCGCTTCATCGAGGTGAGCTCCTCTGGCAACATTAATGATCACGCTATGTTCTGGCAGTGCGGCAAACACTTCAGCATTTAACATGCCACGAGTATCTGCTGTTAACGGCAATAGACAGACCAAGTAATCAAGATCAGACAAAAAAGCAAGCAAAGCATCGCGGCCATGGTAATGATCTACCCCAGCAATACTTTTCTCACTGCGTGACCAGCCCTTAAGGGTAAATTTATTGCTTAGTAATTGTGCCGCAACGGCTTGGCCGAGCTGGCCCATGCCCATAATCCCGACACAATGCCCAGGCCTTGCTCGCTTTGGTCGCCACACTTGCTCTGATTGCTGCTGACGATACTGCTGCACTCGCAGTTTATGATTTAAAATATGACCCAAAACGTACTGCGCCATATCGTCAGCTAAACACGGGTCAACTATCCGAGCCACTTCGACATGCTCTGGCAATAGATTAACTGGAATGCCATCCACCCCAGCCCCAAATGAATGCACCACTTTTAAGTTGGGACACTTTGGCCACAGTGACGAGGGCGCATTCCACGCCAAAATAAACTCAACTTGAGTGAGCATTTCCTCATCCTGCAACGGCCATTCCAAAATGGTTTCTTGCGGTAAAGCGGCGCGCAAAGCTGCCATTAATTTGTCATTATTGCGATTGCAAACACATACCAGTAACGCCATAAAAATTCCTCAACTTACCCATGCCCGCAAAATTGCAAAGTAAATGACATAACAGTGCAACGTGTTTGTCATTAAGAGTTTCTAACCTTGCAAAAAACGCCAACAGGTGAACAAAATGATTAGTGTAGATAAAGTCATTGAAGCAAATCTTCCACAACTTGAAAACTCTCCCAAGGTAAAAGGCTTAGTTAAAAAGGGCTTGGGTTATCTTTTGCACGAACAAGAGTTTGTCGCTTTTGCCGATACCTACCCCCATTTACAAGGGCTCGAATTCGTTGAACAAGTGTTAGACGAACTGGACTTTGATGCCCGCTTTAAGCCCAAACAAATCGAGCACATTCCCAGCGAAGGGCCGGTGGTGATTGTGGCGAACCACCCGATTGGCTCGCTGGATGCATTAGCGCTCATAAAAGTCCTGGCGCAAGTGCGCCCAGATTTAAAAGTGGTCGCTAATCGCATGCTGATGTCGGTCACCCCAATGCATCCTTTATTATTGCCGGTTGATAACCTCTCAAGCGCCAGTAAAAAACAAGAATTAGCCAATATCCATAAGCATTTAAAATCCGAAGGCGCGCTATTGATATTTCCGGCTGGTGAGGTGTCGCGACTCGGGCCCACAGGGATTAAAGATTGTAAATGGAACTCTGGTTTTTTAAGAATGGCCAAAAAAGCCAACTGCCCTATTTTGCCCATTTACATTAAAGCCAAAAATAGCCCGCTGTTTTATGGCACCAGTATGATTTATAAACCTTTGGCTAGCTTGCTGCTGGTAAAAGAGATGTTTAAACAACGGCAAAAGTCGCTGGAATTTGAAATCGGCGCCAGCATTCCGCCAGAGTCGTATTTAATTGACAATCTTAAAGACAAAGAGATTGTGGCGCTGATCAGAAAACAGCTATACCGCCTGGCCAGTAAAAAAACACTGCCGCTAAAAACGCAGACGCCCATCGCCGTGCCCGAATGCCGCAAAGCCTTAAAAAGTGCCATCGAGCAGTGTGAGTGCATTGGTGAAACGCCAGATGGTATGCATATATATGTTTATCAATACACTGGCAGTTCGGTGATTTTTCGTGAGCTGGGCCGAATGAGAGAAATTGCTTTTCGGGCTGTCGGTGAAGGCAGCGGCCATCGCCGTGACATAGATAAGTACGATATGCATTACCATCACCTATTGCTATGGGATGCTAAACAGCTTGAGCTAGTTGGAGCTTATCGCCTGGCCAGTGCCAAACAGGTTATTGCTGAGCACGGTCAAGCCGGACTGTATACCGACAGTTTATTTAGCTACAGCGATGCCATGACGCCCTATTTTGAGCGTGGTATAGAGTTAGGCCGCAGCTTTGTGCAACCCAAGTATTGGGGACGCAAAAGCCTCGACTACTTGTGGTATGGCATTGGCGCCTTTGTAAAACGCTACCCAGAGCACCGTTACCTGTTTGGCGCTGTAAGCCTCTCTAATGCCTTACCTGATGAAGCAAAAGCCATGTTGGTGTACCACTACCAGCACTATTTTTCTAACTTACAGGGCCTGGCCACACCAAACAATGAAATGAAGCTCAGTAAGGATCAACTGACACGGTTTAAACAACGCTTTCAGGGCGACGACGTAAAAGAAGACTTTGCCGAGCTGAAGCACATTCTCGCTCACATGGGCGCTCAAGTGCCGACCCTATTTAAGCAATACACTGAATTGTGTGAGGAGCAAGGCGTTAACTTTTTAAGCTTTAGTATCGACCCAGACTTTAATAACTGTATTGATGGCTTGGTGTTAGTTGACCTAGCTAAACTCAAACCGCAAAAAGCGAAGCGCTATTTAGGTGAAAACCGCTTTAATTAGTCGCTAAACCCCAGCTTGGTTGCTTGAGTGCAATAAAGACCGCTACACTGCGGTCTTATTCATTTGTACATTGCTAATCTGAGGCTCTCTTACTCATGCTCAAGCTTATTGGTCAAATTGCTATTATTGCCATGGTGTTTTTCGCGGTGTCCAGCTATCAGCAACGGAACATGCTGCCGGACTCAGGAGAACAAACCGCCCCCTTTTTTCATCTCCCTGTGCATAACAGTAAGCAAACTTTTTCCTCTACTCAGTTAAAAGGTCAACAAACGGTCATCTACTTCTTTGCCCCATGGTGCAGCGTTTGTCGTCTCAGCATGCCTAACATCGATAAGCTTTATCAACAGGGCAAAGTGAATGCGGTTGCCATCGCCTTAGATTACAGCTCAACACAAGCCGTAACCGATTTTGTTGCCGATTTAGAGCTCGCCATGCCAGTCTTAATGGGTAACCGCACCACAGCACAACACTACAAAGTAAGCGGATTTCCTACCTATTACGTTATAGATGAAGAGATGAAGATCACTCAGCGCGCCATAGGCTATTCAACAGAGCTTGGGATCCGGGCACGATTGTAGCGCTACCGTGTGCTAATTTTGCTTGATTTGCACCAGCGGCCTCGGCATGATCGCATCTTTAAGTTTCTATAAAGGAAAAGTCATGCCCAAGGCTTGCGCGTACCATATTTTGGTAAAAACCGAAAAAGAATGTTTAGCCATTAAAGCGAAACTTGCCAAAGGCGGTGATTTTGGCAAGCTGGCGAAGCAGCACTCTACATGCCCCTCGAAAAAACGCGGTGGCGATCTTGGTGAATTTAACAAAGGCGACATGGTCAAAGCTTTCGACGATGTGGTGTTTAAAAAGCCACTGTTCGAGGTGCATGGTCCGGTGAAAACTAAGTTTGGCTATCACCTAATAAAAACGGTCTATCGTAGCTAACATCGCATTTCTCGATTGCGACCATCTTTTTAATTAGATTTACCTGATATTAAATGTCACTATACTGGCATACATTAGCTTAAAGTGATGAAAAGAGGATTGTTATGTTTACTGTAATTTTTGGCCGAGATGGCTGCCCATTTTGCGTTCGTGCTAAAGAAGTTGCTGAACGTCTAAAGACAGAACGTGATGACTTTAATTACCGCTATGTTGATATCATTAAAGAAGGGGTGTCGAAAGCGGACCTAGAGCAATCGGCTGGCAAACCTTGCCCAACTGTGCCACAAATTTTTATCGACCAAGATCACATTGGCGGTTTTACCGAATTTGAAGCCTACGCAAAAGCCAATCTAGGCCTTTACCAGTAAATTCACTAAAATTGTGCAGGTTAAATTTTAACCAATATCAGGCACATATAAAATAGTCTGAATTTATGCAAGCTTTTGTTTTATCTTTCCTGTACAATTCGCGCCTCTTTAAAATAGTTGAGGCGCATTAATGTCAGAACCAGTCACGTTTGAATCTTTAGACCTTTCACCTGCAATTTTAAAAGCAGTCGAAGAGCAAGGATATAAAACACCTTCTGAGATCCAAGCTCAATGTATACCGTTATTGCTAGAAAGAAAAGACGTACTGGGACTAGCGCAGACGGGTACAGGTAAAACGGCAGCATTTGCACTGCCATTGTTAAACCAAATAGACGCATCCGTTAAACAACCACAGATCCTTGTGCTTACGCCAACGCGTGAGCTAGCTATTCAAGTTGCTGAAGCATTTCAGCAATATGCTAAATATACAAAAGGCGTTGAAGTGTTAGCGCTTTATGGTGGTCAAAGCTACGGCATTCAGCTGAGTGCTCTACGCCGTGGTGCCCAAATTATTGTGGCAACACCGGGGCGTTTAATTGACCATATCAACCGCAAGACCATTGACCTTTCAGGGTTAAATGCACTTGTACTTGATGAAGCAGATGAAATGCTACGCATGGGCTTTATCGATGATGTTGAAAGCATCATGGAAAAAACCCCTGAAGAGAAGCAAACTTGTTTGTTCTCGGCAACCATGCCTAAGCAGATCCAGTCAATCTGTAATAAATATTTAGATAACGCTGAGCAAGTTAAAATCACGCCGCGTAACTCTACTGTATCGACGATCGAGCAAGTTTACTGGCGTGCAACTGCACACAAAAACAAAGCGATCGTACGCTTCTTAGAAGCGGAAGATTACGATGGCGCCATCGTGTTTGTACGTACACGTAACGATACCGTTCAGCTTGCTGAGCTGTTAGAGCGCGAAGGCTTCTCAGCCGCACCGCTTAATGGTGACATGAACCAACAAGCACGTGAACGCACCGTTGACCGCTTGAAAAATGGTCTGCTTGATATTGTTATTGCAACCGACGTTGCAGCCCGTGGCCTTGACGTTGAACGTTTGAGCCTAGTGGTTAACTATGATATCCCACAAGACAGTGAAGCCTATGTCCACCGTATTGGCCGTACAGGTCGTGCTGGTCGTCAAGGTAAAGCGATTTTGTTTGTTAAGAACAATGAGCGCTACCTACTGAAAAATATCATGCGTCACACTCGCTCTGATATTGCTCAGGTTGAACTGCCGAGTGCGAAAATTGTAGAAGAAAAACGCATTGGCGCACTAGAAACCAAACTTGCTGCAGCATTAGAGCACAAAGACATTGAGTTCTTTAGCAAAGTAGCCGCTGGTTTAGGTGAAAAGCTCGAGCTATCTCAGGAAGATTTGGCCGCTGCACTACTTTGCCTAGCACAGCAGCAAACACCATTAAAAGTGGAAGAAATTAAGCTGCAGCAGCGCGATCGTAAAGAGCGCGGTGAACGTCGTGAACGCGATGGCAACCGTGGCGAGCGCAAACCTCGTAGCCGTGACCGTGCTGCAGGCCCAATGGATACTTACCGTATCGAAGTGGGTCGTGACCACGGTGTGCAAGTGAAAAACATTGTTGGTGCCATTGCCAATGAGGCTGATATCTCTAGCAAGTTTATTGGTGAAATCCGCTTGTTCAATGAACACAGTACGGTACAACTACCACAAAACATGCCGGCAGATACGTTGTCACACTTTAAGAGTGTCCACATTTGTCAGCGCCCAATGAATATGTCGAAGAGCACCCACCCTGCCGATCAGGCACGTGGCGGAGACTCTCGAGGCGGCGATTCTCGTGAGCGTAAACGCAGCTTCAAAGACCCTCGCAGTGGCGGTGACAAACGTCGCCCTGAAGGTCAAAGAAGAGAAAGACGTGAACGAAAAGAAATTAGCTTTTCGTAATTAAAGCCATTCGCTTGAAAAGGCCGCTTCATTGAAGCGGCCTTTTTTATGGCTATTCACTCAGCCTAGCGCTGCCAGTCTAACGGATTAAATCCGTAATAAGCATGCAGCAGGTTAAATAGCTCAGGGTTCTCTTGCTTAAGTGCCGCGGGCTTTTCTATAAAGGTTTCGGTCACCACCGCAAAAAACTCCGCTTCGTTGGTGGCGCCATAGGAGTGGATCACGTGTGGCATATTATAAGAAAGTTGCATTTTTAGTTGCTGATAGGCCTTCGCTAACACCCGCCACCACTCTTTATAGCTCATGCCTTTAGGCAACAAAGGAGTGCCATTGGTGTTCCCGGTTTGTTGGTCAAGCTGATGGGCAAACTCATGGAATACTAAGTTATGACCGTCTTCTGGGAGACGGTTTCCTTCTAAAACATCATGCCAGCTCAGCACCAAAGTACCACCAGGCCATGACTCACCTTGTCGCACAGCTTGGTGAAAGCTGACCAAACCGGCTGCATCACGAGAAGTTTGTGGGGCATAATAACTGCTGGGGTAAAGCAGTACCTCTTTAACATTGGGATAGAGCGGCCAAGCTTGCTTGAGTACCAATAAGCAAGCATCGGCGGCAATGATCACCTGCATTGCTCGGGTCACTCTTAAGCCATCTCGCCCCAGCACCTGCTTTTCCCCTAGAAACCACACTATGTGCTTTTCTAGCTGCGCTCTATCGGCATCGGTCATATTGCGGTAAATAGGCATGTATTTTAGCAACACCTGCTTATCCATTGTGCTCAGAGTGTGTTGCAGATATTTTCTTTGCCACCACTTGTGTTGTAGCAAGGAAAAGTTCCAGTACAAGGCAATAAATAGGATTAGGCCTAAAATAAGCACTACTTCTATCACGGCTTTAGGCCCTTATTCATTAATACATGTTGTATAAATTGGAGCATCGACAAATATTTTCAAGCTCAAATTTGCTATCATCGCCGAAAAAGACCCTGGTGTTGTTCCTATGCAGTTACCCATTGATGCCATAAAAGATGAATTTAGTCAGACCTTAACACAGCAAAGTGCCGTGGTGGTTTGCGCCGCCACCGGATCGGGTAAATCGACCCAGTTACCACTGTGGGCGAGCAAACAGGGTCGTGTATTGGTGATTGAACCAAGAAGAATAGCCTGTACTTCGCTGTCTGAGTTTGTAGCTCAGCAATGTCAGTCCAAGGTGGGTGAAAAAATAGGATACGCCATTCGCTTTACCACACAATGCTCAGCGACCACCGACATCATCTACGCCACCCCAGGTGTGGCATTGCGCTGGTTTTTTGAGGATCAACTTCAGCAGTTTGACGTCATCATGCTCGACGAATTTCATGAGCGCCGTTGGGACATGGACTTGCTATTAGCACTGCTGAAACAACAGCATCAGCACAAACTGATTGTGACTTCGGCGACATTAAACGCGCAACGATTAGCAGCGTATTTATCCGCGCCGATATTAGAGTCTCAAGGTCAACTCTATGCTGTGACAGAGCTGCATCTGGCACCCGACCCACGGGCAATGCCAAGCAAAGAGCAGTTACCAGAACGAGTTTTGTTCGCATGCCAGCAAGCGTTGCAAACCTCGACTGGGGACATTTTAGTGTTTTTGCCAGGTAAAGCGGAAATTCAAGCATGCTTAGCGGCACTTAACAAGCTCGATGCCATGGCCATTGGTCTTTATAGCGGCTGCAGCGCCCAAGCCCAAACGCTTGCGTTAACAAAGCAGCCACAACGGCGCATTATATTAGCCACCAACGTCGCTGAAACTTCGCTGACCATTCCCAATATCACCTGTGTTATCGACTCAGGTCTTGAGCGCCGTACTCATTTGCGCCTCGGCAAAACCGTACTTGGTCTTGATGCTATCGCTCGAGATTCGGCAAAACAACGCCTTGGCCGCGCAGGTAGAACGCAATCGGGCATTTGTATTCGCTTATATGGCCAGCATGCGCCCCTTGATGCCACCACGCCACCGGAGATCCAACGAGAATCTCTGATGGAGCTGGTGTTAGCATCTGGCTGTGCAGCCAAAGGAGTCCATTCTCTGGAGTTTATAGATCCCCTGCCCACCGCATCATTAGAAAAAGCCGTCTCACAGCTGCAGCACTTACAAGCAATCGATGACCAAGGCCTCGCCACAGCACTTGGCAAGCAACTTTATCCGCTGCCAATAGACTATGAATATGGCTACCTCATCAGTAAACTGCCTAGCAACACCTTACGCCAAGCGGCGATAGACCTCATCGCCGTGTTATCGGTGCAGGCGAAAGTCTATCAACTTCCTAGGGACGTCGAGCGTATTAGCCAACTTGCCAAACGCTTACCCCATGGCAGCGATATTGAGGTGGCGATTGCTGCCATCAGAGGGCAAATGGGCGACCTGCTCAGTATCGACTCTGACGCCATCAGCGAAGCGAAACAGTTTAGCCAGCAATTACGTGACGCCTTTTCTTTACCGCCATTGCAACAGGCTGCCAGCTATGATTATCATGCCTTGATAGTGGCCATCGCGAAATACATGCCGCACTGGGTGTATATTAACAAACACAATCGCCGTAATGGTTTTAATAACACCCATGTGGAAGTGATATTGGCAAAAGAGACAAGAGCATCAGAGCAAGCCGACGCTTTATTGGTGTTGGATACCTTTGCCCTTGCTGGAAAAGGTACCAAACAAGCCAAAACCTTAGCGCTGTGCAACGCGCCTTTAAGTAAAAAACAACTACTTAAAATAGGCTTTGGTAATAAGACGTTAGATTCAGCATATTTAGACGACGGTGAGCTTTGGGGGGAGATTATAACCCACTTTAGCGGCGAAATATTAGGCAAAGAATGTCGACCATTATTAACTATTGAGCAAACCATTGCAGGCCTAGTATTACTAATCAAAAACGAAACTATTTTCCCAAGGTTAGCAGAACGAATTCAAACGGCAATAAGCTACACGTCTCTATACTATCAATACCACAGCATTGATCTACCCGTGCCCAACTTAGACTGCTTTCTTCATGACAGACTTAGCAGCCTTGGCATTGAGTCCTATGAAGATATCGAACTTATAGATCAAGAGGACTTACTATTCAGTGAATTAGAAGATTGGAAAATGCAGCCTTTTATTGAGAAGTTTCCATTAACTTGGGCTACCTCAGAGCTGACGATGGAGGTTAACTATCACTTTAAAGGCCGCAGAGTTGAGCTCACCTTTTTAAGCGGCAATAAAAATGGAATTCCAAAAAGGTGGGAATTACCAGCCTGGCCTGGCTATGCTATTCGGTATCGTAAGGCGAGTAAAGTGGTCGATGTGAGCTGAATAAGTTCGAATATACAAGCATTAAAAATAAAATAATACCAATTCGCTTAATTATGTGGTCTATTTGAGGCAAGAAAATTTGCTCAATAACACCGCTCCCACCAAGGTCTATTTAGTCAAGGCAAGAGTTTGCTGTTTAGTTATACTAAATAATAAGCTTCTGACGCTGTTAGCGTCATACCTACACCCTAAAATTGAGCAGGTACTAAATGTATAAAAAAGGGCTAGCATAAGCTAGCCCTGTATATCTTAAGTATTTTAGAATCTAATATTAAGACCTAAATTAAGACTACGGCCGTATACATCAAAGAACTCACCCTCATCATATGTGAAAGGGTTTCTTGGTGGCTCAACATCAAACAGATTAGCAACACCGGCACGAACTTCAATCATTTCATTTACTGTGTAGCGGGCATTTAATGTCCACTCAGTATAAGAAGAAACTTCATTGTAGTTGTTTTTCTCAGGTGTCCACTTTCTATCCTGAACTGTTGCATGACGATATTTACCAATCAGACCTACATACAAGTCATCATATGTATAACCAAGCGTCAAGTTACCTTGCCAACGTGGGTATTCAATTTCACCTACAGTTGGATCAAACTCGTACTCTTCATTTGCTACGTCAGTATTGAACTCACGGTGCTCTAAGTATGTAGCAAGTAGGCGAAGATTGAATGAACCAAACTCTGTTTCATAGTTGTAAGTTGATTCAATATCAACACCTTTAAGTGCATATGAAGCTAGGTTGTATGGTGCATTGCGTACAATCAAAATGTCTTTAGTTGCAGGGTCACGGTCAACTAGAGCACATGATGGATTATCAATGCTTGAAGCCTGATAACAATCATCTACTACACGCTGCGGACCTAACGATGCAATTGCATCTTCTACATCAAAGCTCCAATAGTCAACAATCAACGACAAGTCATCTGTTGGTGTGTAGATTAAACCAAATAAAGTATCGTCAGATGTCTCTTCTTTAAGCTGAGGGTTGCCCGAGTTAACACTTGGAGGAGTAACATTACGCCAGTCCTCAGATGGTCTCCAGTTTGACTCTAATGGACCTGGGTTAGGAATACCTTCAGCCTTACAGTTTGCAATGATATTTGCTTTTTTATCATCGTCTGCCGTTGCAATTCGAACTTGGTCACATGGATCGCCGTAACTACCAAATGACTGAGTACCTGCAGCATGTATTTGAGATAGTGATGGAGCACGAACCGACTGCGACTTAGTACCGCGGAAACGTAATTGGTCATTCACAGCATAGTTAAAGCCAACTTTCCATGCGACGTTGTCACCAACAGATGAATAGTCCATGTATCTTGCTGCAAGCTCTAAAGTTAATGAATCAACAAATGGAGCGTCGGCAACAAGAGGGATTGAAGTTTCTAAACCTATTTCATCTACGGTAAAAGAACCTTCCCAACCGTATACAAAGTTACCAAACACAAGGTTATTTTGCATCGCTGCTCCTGGCTCATTTGAACCAGTTTCTTTACGGTGTTCAGCACTCAGTGCAAATGACACACCACCTGCTGGCAACTCAAATGCATAGCCAGAAACAACACCACCAATTACTTGTTGTTGTTTTACTTTCGAAATTGACGCCGACGTTGTGACGTAATCGATTGCTTCTTGTGAAGCGCCATTTAAGCCAAATAGGCTAAGTGGTTGACAGCCCTCTAGAGCACCTAATAGGTTGCCTTCTTCATCACGGTTAGCACAACGTGCAACACCATCAATCATTACTGCGTCGATAGCGTTGTAGTAATTTTCTTCTAAGAATTCGCCGTTCCAAACTGTATCGTTCTTGTTACGACCGTAGCTGAAATAGACCTCATAATCGTAATCTTCTAACAGAACCCCTTGGAATGAAAGAGTAGTGTTGAGTGACGTTCTATCATCTTCGTATTTACGGTTTCCAAAGCCTTGAGCCAGCTTATAAATTGTGATTGTATCACTATCAGCATAGCCTGCATCCGCAAACTGCGCTTTTGCATCTGGGTGCCAAAATGCATTGTCAGCACGAATAGAATCGGCTAAGAAGATTGGGCTACTTTCTGAAAATGCACTTGCTTTTGAGAATGAAATCTCGAAGTTTAAAGAGTGATCATCATGGTAGTTATTAACCACGTTTGTAAATACGTTAAAACGTCTTAGAGGTGTCGCTAGATAGTCGTGTTCAATAAACTTATAACCGTTAGCAAATTCATCACCAAAGTAACGAGACTGACTGTTTGGCGCAGGTTGTGGGCCACCGCCTGTCGCAAACGGCATTAATTCACCATTGTCACCGAATACATAGTGACCACCAGGTAAGAACGCGTCACCTGCACGGTCATAAATACCTAAAGTTTGCAGACCACCATACTCGGCCCACTTTCCTTCAGCTAATACACGCTCAGGTAAACCATCTTCATCTGATTCATTATCAGGGTTACGTAAAGTAGTTACTGGATTACGCAGGAAGTCACGTTGTTCTGCAGCTAGCTGTTCTTTTTCAGAATAAGATAAGCTGGTAATAAAGCTTGTTTTATCACCTTCATCACCGAAAGTGAATGAGAAAAATTCAGATTCACCGCCGCTTTGTTCTGGGATAGACTTTTTGTAGTTAAAGTCGATGGTGTCTTGAGATTTCTTTAAAATGATATTCACAACACCAGCTACAGCATCAGAACCATAAACAGCTGATGCACCGCCGTGAACTACGTCCATGCGCTCGATCATTTCTGTTGGGATACCGTTCAGATCAACTGCTGGATTATCAACAGATGCACCAACATAACGGCGTCCATTAACTAGTACAAGTGTACGACCTGCGCCTAGTTGACGTAGATCAGTAGTGTTAATACCAGCTCCGAATATAGAGTTTACAGTTGTAGTTGGGGCTGAACCAACACCTGATGATGGAAGCTTTTGAAGCAGATCAGCAACGTTAGTTATGCCTGCATTTTCCAATTCAATACCAGTGATAGTAGTTACTGGAGTAGGCGCAACTTCAGAGAAACGCTTAATACGCGAACCTGTAACTTGAATGCGCTCAACGCCCTCACCCTCTGCTTGTTGTTCTTCAGCTGACGCTGCTGTGCTAGATAGCACCGCAGTTGATGCAGCTCCAAAAGCAATCGCTAATCGGACCGCTTTGCTTATTTTATTGTTTAACATGATTTCTCCCTGATTTTATTTTTATGTAAAAAATGCAGAAAACATTGTTTATCATAAGGTTAGCTTCAAATACAGAGTACCTTTTATAACAACAATGTTCCACATGGGAGACAATACTACTTTCAGTACCAACATAGAGTCAATACGTGCCTCTAGAATTCAAGCGAATAAAACGGTAAAAACTTCTTGCCAGAACTTTTTTACCCATACAATACAGTTGGTTACACAAACTATATAAAGTTCACAAATAATTTCATTCTTTTATCTATTGCTTAATTTTATCGAAGCCAACCAAAGATACAGAAGAACGTTTAGCATCACATGACTAATTGTCACCTTCCCATAAAATGAGACATGCATAATTGGAGTTTTCTGCAATCATTAAAGCAGGAGACTAACTATGAAAAAATCACGTTTAAAGATGTATGCTGAAGTCAGCCTAGAAAATAATGCGATTACGGAGCTCTTTGCAAAAAAGGGCTGGTGACAGTAGACCGGCGTAGTTGCGTAAGCACCTTGGTTGAAGCTGGCCTGAGCGTTGTAAAGTCATGCTCATTTGTAGGGCAGCCGTTCAACCTATTACCGCCCAGAGCGGGACTGGCGTTATGCAGACGCTGCTGTCATTAATGCGATTAAAGAGGTACTTGAAAAGTCACCACAAGCTGGCTTCTGGAAGTGTGTGGGCAGAATAAAATTTAAAGGGTATCCGTTTAACCATAAGCGTATTTACCGTGTGTATTGTTTAATGGGTTTGAATTTAAGACGTAGAACTAAGCGTAAATTGCCACAGCGGGAGCCGCAACCACTTGAGGTTAAGAATGAGGTGAACTACCAATGGGCACTGGATTTTACCCACGACACACTCTATTGCGGAAAACGGTTTAGAACCTTAAATGTGCTTGATGAAGCAACACGAGAGTGCTTGGCTATAGAAGTGGGTACATCGCTCCCAGCTGCGCGAATTATCCGTGTCTTAGAGCAGTTAGAGTTAGAGCGTGGACGTTTACCGGCACAAATTCGCGTGGATAACGGACTACCTATCGAAGTCAACCATTTTCAAATAAACTAACAGATTGGTGTCATGAGCGAGATATAGAACTCGCCTATATAGAAGCAGGAAAGCCGCAGCAGAATGCTTTTATAGAGCGTTTTGATGGCTCATTTAGAAGGGAGTTTTTAAATGCGTACTTGTTTGAAAGCATCAATCAAGTGAGAGATATGGCTTGGTTCTGGCGTTTAGATTACAACGAAGAAAGAACACACGAAAGTCTTGGTAACTTGCCTCCGGCGATTTACCGCACTAAGTTGGCAAGCTCTAGTTTAGACGAGTGTTATTCAAGGTGGACATAATGAGCTTCTAAAAAGCTCACTGTTACACAATATTTTCACTTATGCTCTAATATGCAAGTATCTTGCGCTGACCAAACAAACTGTAACTGCTTCTTTACTTGTTACTATCTACACAACTTCAAGAACCACTGACAGTGAAATCCTTTAATACTAAGAACTTTTTGTTTCTTACTTTTAATGCGGCCCTTATTAATCGCATGTATTTCAGGCACTTAGTTGCTTTACGAAAGATCATTAGGCGCTATTTTTTTAAACAAGATTTCAACGCTATCTAGCCGGTGCCTATATAGTCATAATTAAAATCGAATAGTAAGTGAGCTGTCAGAAATACATAGAAGGGAAAATAACTAGAAAGTCTACTTTTTACCAAAATAAAAAAGCCAGCCTTAATAAGGGCTGGCTTTTGATGATTAAATATTTTTAAAACTTAGTAGTTAAGCTTAACTGGAAGTAACGACCCGTTACATCGTAAGCTTCAGATACGGTATTGATACCTGTACCGCCAGCTGAAGTACCTTGTGGTGCAATGGCTGGCTCCTTGTCAAACAAGTTACGAATGTTAAATGTAACTTCCGTGTTGTCTGACACGTGATACGTTGCCGCTAAATCGTGATAAACGGCTGAAGGGTATACATTGTACTCTTCTAACCCATTGAAGTTAGTGAAGTTAAAGTTACCGCCGTCAGCGCTATCCAATGAACTTTCCCAATATCTCATGCGCCATGAAACATTTAAGTCATCTTTAGCCCAACCTACATTAAGGTTAGCACGGTTATCTGGTGTAAAGATTTCACCTGCTCTCTCAACAACTTCACCACTCTCGATACCTTCTTCATCAAACTTTGAAATATGGTTCCAAAGAAGCTGAGCATTGAAGTCACCGTACTTGGTCTCGTAGTTGTAATTAAGCTCGATGTCTAGACCAGAAGTGTAAAGGTTGTTCTCGTTACTAGTGCCTGAGTTAACCTCGAATAATGCACCATTCTCGTCACGTTTTGCATTACCGCCACATGTTGGGTCAAAAGCAGAAGCAGCAACATCGAAACAACGGTTCAGTACAGTTGTACGAGACGTAGTCGAAATTGCATCTTCAACTGTGATATCGTAGTAGTCAACTGTCATCGAAAAGTTATCAGTAACTTGCCAAATAGCACCTAAACTATATGAATCTGAAGTTTCTTCCTGAACACCTTCAAAACCACCGATGAAACCACCAGTACTTTGTGACTCAGTTTGTGTTAAGACAAATTCACCGTCACGAGCAACACGCGCTGCAACCTCAGGGATTGATAAACAGTTTGTTGCAACATTGCCAGTATCTGATGCTTTAACACCACTACAAGGATCCGTTACACCAGCAAATGTTTGACCTCGACCACCGAACAAGTCAGCGATGTTAGGCGTTCTGATAGCTGTTGCAGCTGATGCACGCAACTTTAACGAGTCGATAGGGCTGTACTGAACGCCTACATTCCAAGTAGTCTGGCCACCAACAATTTCATGGTCAGAATAACGTGCTGCAAGGTCAACTTCTAAGTTATCCATTACAGGGAGAATAGCTTCTGCATAATAATCGTTAGTATAGAAGCTGCCATCAGTTGGTAGTGAACGGTTCGTGCTTGATGCACCTGTTTGAGCAAGGTCACCTGGTTGGAATATCCCTTTCTCTAAACGATGTTCAGCACCGAAAGCAACGCCAATATTACCACCTTGAAGCTCTACAGGAAGCGTGCCCACTAACGTTGAAGCTACAACAAACTGCTCTGTTTGACCAAATACTTTTGCAGGCACACGCACGTAGTCTACAGCTTCATCTGTGATAGTACCGGCACCAAATAGGTCTAATGGCACACAGCCTTGAAGACGTGCTTGCTCGTCTACACACTGCAGCGCGCCCGTTTCTGCATTTACTTCAACATTAAATGCCTGAGCTGCACGCTCAATATTCACCTGACCGCCGTTTTCTTGGCGTTGGTCTGTTTTACCCCAAGAAACGTAAGTTTCGAGTGACCAGTCATCGTTAATAAACCAATTTACACCCGTTGCGATACGAATTGTGTCACGCTCCAAGTCAGTAGAACGCGCGCCAAACTCAACCATACGACGAACCAGTCCTGGAATGTTATCATCAAGTGTTAACGTATCAGCATCTGGATTATCAATTGAATCTTGAATTAATTTATCACGTAGCAATTGCGGAACTAGAGGGTTACCAAGCTTAATACCACCTGTACCACCACGATCATTTAAGAAAACATCGCCAATGCTAAATGGAGTTGGCTCAATCGTTGAGTCATAGGTTTTAGAAGAGTTCCAATTTGCCTCAGCAAACATAGATAAGTCATCACTGATTTCTTGTCTAAAGTTGACAGCTGCATACTTACGCTCTAGTGGAGTCACTAACTGGCGGTATGAGGCACGGTTGAAGCGGTCTTCACCAGTAAAATCAGTACCGTCAGCATTGTAGCCACCTACGCGACCTTGAGGTGGGTAAGATGATAGTACATCGCCAATGTACTCATTGCCACTCTCATCTAGTAGTACAGCTCTATCCACTGCAGAGAACTCACGATCTGTTGATTTCAGACCTTTATCATCATCATAACCAATAGCGACGGTAACACTACCAGTGTTCCAAGCATTACCACCTGTCAAGTTTAGTGTATACTTTTCACGATCTGACTCTTCAGAGATACCTGTCTGTGCGTTTAGCTCAACGCCTTCAAATTCGTCACGTAGAATAATATTCACTACACCAGCTACAGCATCAGAGCCATAAACAGCTGAAGACGCACTTTTTAGAATATCAATACGCTCGATCATTGACGTTGGGATCGAGTTCAAGTCTACGGCATACCCAGAAGATGGAGATACACCAGAAACAAAACGACGACCATTAACCAGTACCAGAGTACGACTCTCACCAAGGTTTCGTAATGAAGTTGTATTCAAACCAACGCCAGATGTTGTGAAGGCTGAGTTCGACTGATCCGAGCCCGCAATGGTGACTGGGCTTTGGTTTAAAACATCGGCTACGTTTAATGCCCCCATTTGAACAATGTCAGTTCGACCAATTGAGGTAATTGGAACGGTAGTTTCTATATCTGTTCGCTTGATACGCGAGCCAGTAACCTGTATACGCTCTACGCTTTCTGCTCCTTCCTCTTCAGCAATGGCATTATTTGCGAAAATTGCAGCACTGGCTCCACCAAATGCTAACGCTAAGCGCACAGCACTGGTTAACTTATTATTCATCATATTAATCACCCTGAATTATTTATTGTAAGTGGTTTGTATAAATTATTATTAAGCTGCCTAAAACCACCTCATCCGGCAACATTTGCGCAATATGATAAGCACCAAGACACGCAACAATCAAGCTTTATTATCCCACTAATTGCAATTACCCCTTCCAGAAACTGGAGCTAGCACATAAAGCATTGTTTAAACTAAATAAAGCCAAAAAAATAATAAACTCAGCACTGTACCTCAGACAAAACCAAGAAAAAATACAAACAAAACAAACACCTAAAACAAACAAAAATTTAACACAAATCACCCTAACACCCAATCAACGCTAAAGCTTGTACCGACAAGCACAACAACAACTGGTAATACCATAGAGTCCATAAGTTTAATTTTTTGCAATTACCAAATGAGGGGACGAACGAAAAAAATGGGCAGACCAGCCTAGTATCAGCCAGTCAGAAATTGACTAGTATTTTCTTGTATATGGTTATTCTCTTACTTACTTTTGTTTCTTAACTAATAAGCTTTACCGCTATTAGCTCTAATAAAGCCGTGAAATTGTTTCGAACTTGGGGAGCTGGAGTGCAAGATTACTATATTATCGTTTCCACCTTCATGACGTGCATCGACATAACTTTCCGATAATAAATAGCTTAACACTACAGCTCAACAGACCTGCCATGTGGCTAGAGGCAAAATAAGGAAAACAAAAAATGTTAAAATCTTAGAGCTTTCTGTCCATCTGAGCGAATATCAAGTGGACCCACGTTTGGAAGCATTTTGTAAATTGGCAATATCTGTTTTTCTATATATTGCGCGTAGTCAATGTTTTGTAACTGACTTTTGCTCGCGTAAACAGGCCCATCTAAACTCAAATAGTAGGGAATTTGACTGCCTTTATTGGCACTTTCTAACTCCCCAGCAGCCAATGCTTGCTTTGCAGCTTTTACTTGGGGCGGGATATTTTTTGTATATAACTCAATGCTTTTACCAAGCCTTTTGCGAAAAACAAGCTTTTCGTCTACTTTTCCATCAAAAACCTGGTTAATATAAAACTTTGTCACTTCCTCAAGGTCTTCTCCATCAAACAAGGCTCGGATCACCGCTTGCTGATATTCTTTGGCAATGTCTGTCCAGTCACTTCTTACTGACTCCATGCCCTTAAACACCAGCTCAGGGCCATTACTGGTTTGTATTTGACCGACGTAGCGCTTTTTCGAGCCCACCTCTTGGCCGCGGATAGTAGGCATAAAAAACGGACTGTAATGGGTTTCAAACTCAATTTCTAAGTGGCTTTCTAGCTGATATTCTTGTGCTAAGTGTTGCTGCCAAAGGCGGTTAATATCTTGGCTAAGTTGCCGCCCTATCTGCTGACATTCATCTTGCGATAAGTGATCGGGCAAACTGACAAAGGTGGAATCGGTATCGCCATAAATCACCTCATAGCCTTTAGCTTCAATCCATTGCTTGGTCAGTTGCATAATTTGATGTCCGCGCATGGTAATCGAACTCGACAGTCGCGGGTCATAAAAGCGACAGCCTTTAGACCCTAATACCCCGTACAAGCTGTTCATAATGATTTTAATCGCCTGTGACAACATCCTATCGCCATTGTGTTTTGCCTGCTCTCGAGCCATAGACAGGGTTCGCACCAGCTCAGGAAGGTGATGATGTTCACGACTAAACATACCTTGGTTAAACCCAGCAATGGCCGTTTGCGGTGATTTCAACCCCTCAATCAAGCCCATGGGGTCGATGCAAAAAGTACGAATAATCGATGGATACAGGCTTTTAAAATCTAATACTAAAATGTTTTTGTACAGGCCAGGTTTGGAATCCATCACATAGCCGCCGGGACTGTCAAAGTGAAGACCATGCTCTGAGAGGTTGGGAGCAATGTATCCGCTGCGGTGTAATAATGGCAGGTAGAGGTTAGTAAACGCCGCCACTGAGCCGCCCATTTTTTCAAGCTCAAGCCCGGTTAATTGTGTCCTGGCTAGGGCAAACTCAAGTAAATTGAGGGTTGAAAAAATATCCAGCACCAGCTCACAGTCCCGTAAGTTATACGCCGCTAATGCCGGCTTATCGTGATGAAATAAGTTGATAATGGCTTCTAAGCGATCGTCTTGGCTAATTAACTTTGTGGTTCCTAGCACTTTTTCGGCAACAAAGCTCAACTTAAAGGTTTCGTAGTGATAAGTGGCATTTTTCATCATATCAATACCATCTAATACCACCCTGCCGGGAATAAGTACCCGAGTATAGTTGCCTCGATACACCGACACCGCACCACCATCACGCCCTAGCCGTAAGCTAAGCCCCAAAGCGTCAGCACGGTCTGCCAGCACCGCAAAATCAAACTCAATGACGTTCCAACCAATAATGACATCGGGATTAAGGTCACTGATCTCTCTTTCTAATTGTTGCAGCAGCGCAATTTCATCTGCCACCCAAATAACTTCGGTTTTACACGGTTGCGGCTCGCCAATCATTAACACCCGCTTATGACCCTCACTGGCAAGGCCAATAGAAAACAGCACCCCTTCACCGTTACACTCGATATCTAAAGACAGCGCCGTCAACGGCGGCCAATAATGGTCACAGGCCTTAAACTGGGCATCTTCAATTTCAATAAAGCCATTTTTTTGCTTTGCTCGCCCTTTTACCCACGCCGCACCACGAATAAAGCGTTCCATTAAATACCGATCACAATGACGAATGTCTTCTTCGTATAGAGGCATATGAGCACTTAACAGCTGCTTTGCCTCATAGTAATGCTTTATCGAAGTAAACTTGAGGATCACCATGGCACTTTGATCAAAGTGCTTTAGTTCGGTGTCTGCAACGCTGGCATTAAGCTGATGGTTAGCCAATAATTGCTGAGCCGTTTGACTTTGCTCTGCTTTAATAAAGAATAATGCCTGCTCACCTTCCACCCAGGCCTTCAACAACCCTTGAGAGGATTTAAGCCAATAACACAAGCGCAGCTGACCATTTACCTGCAGCTGCTGGCGAGACAAAACAAAGCCTTGATATATCGCTTGTGTCAACCTAGATACCGCCCTAAAATAGATGAGTTACTGTGATTATATCCACCTATTGATTGAATACCAATGGCAACCTAAAAGCAGCGCTAAGCTGACATACTTAAATAGTCATTCAGGCTCAGGGCCGTATCGCACTGTGACGCTCAAACTTTGCACATAGAACCAACAGAGACACAACATTTTATGCTCTCAGATAAGCTGAAAAAAAATATTCGCCAAGCACATCAGAGTGTTGCTGCAGCCCTGGATGGCTTTCGTCCGCGCCCAAGTCAAAACTATTTAGTCGCTGAAATAGCCAAAACCTTATCGGGAGATTACCACCGCACTCAGCGAGTCTGTGTCATTGAGGCTGGAACGGGTACTGGGAAATCGTTGGCCTATTTATTGGGCGCCTTGCCAGTTGCTTTGGCCAACAAAAAAAAGTTGGTGATTTCAACCGCAACCGTGGCTTTGCAGGAACAATTGATCAACAAAGAATTACCTTTTCTGCAGCAGCACTCGGGAATTGACTTCAAGTTTGATTTAGTCAAAGGCCGGCAACGATATATTTGTGTGCAAAAGCTTATGGCGGCAATCAGCGACGATGATATGCAAATGTCGATGATGCCCACCACCAGTAGCCCACTGACGCAAATGGAACAAAAGTGCTTACGGGAGCTGGCCCAGGCATACCAAGATAAACGCTGGCAAGGTGACCGAGATAGCTGGGAAGACACCATTCCCGATAAAGTGTGGAACATCATTGCCTGCGATAAACATGCCTGTCAGCGGCAACTGAAATCTCATCACCTGTGCCCTTTTCATCTAGCCAGGCAAAAAATTGCGCAAATGGACGTGTTGGTGATCAATCATGCGCTGTTATTGGCGGACCTTGAGCTTGGTGGTGGCACCATTTTACCCGAGCCTGACGACACCTTTTACGTCATTGATGAAGCCCACCATTTACCCCATATTACCCGAGACTTTTCTTCTGCTGCGGCAACCATCAAAGGCACCATAGAGTGGCTCGAAAAGCTACTTAAGTTCAGTGGTAAAATGGCTAATACCGTAGTATCACAAAAAGCCATTGGGCAAAATTTTAAGCTTAACGATGCCGCTAATGATGCCGCTAAGCACTTAAGAGCGGTGCGCGATATATTAGACCAAGCTGACTTCAATTACAGCGACGATGACACCTACCGCTTTAGTCACGGCGAAGTCCCAGAATCACTCACCGTTAAGGCCAAAGACATTGCCGATGCCACTCAAGACGCCTTACGCTGTCTAAGCAAAATGCATGATGCCCTGTCTGGTGATGTTTCCGATGGCGATGTCCAAGCCTTCTTAGCCGATCCGCTGTTAGTTGAAAGTGGTCAGTACATCAACCGCCTTGAACAGCTGAACAAGCTCTGGTTTAGCTACTCAAAAACCAATGAGAGCGTGCCCCATGCCCGCTGGATCAAGCGCATGGAATATAAACATCATCACGACCATTTATTGTGTGACTGCCCCATTGAAGTCGGTTATTTTTTGAAAGACAAACTGTGGCGGGAATGTGCCGGTGCCGTGCTGTGTTCGGCGACGTTAAGTGCGCTGGGTAACTTTGATCACTTTGCCCACGAAAGTGGCTTAGCAAAAGAGCCAGGGGTAAAATACATCAAAGCCGACTCACCGTTTGATTATCCTAATCAAGCCGTTTTGCACCTACCTAAAACGGCCACCGAACCCACAAATAAAGCCTTTAGTGATTACTTAGCGCAAGCGCTGCCCGACTACCTAGATAAGCAAAAAGCCAATTTAGTACTCTTTGCCTCCTACTGGCAAATGAACCACGTAGTTGAAAAGCTGAGAAGTAAAAAACTCAATATTTTGGTGCAAGGGGAGCTTTCTCGTGAAGCCTTACTTACTCGTCATAAGGCCAATATTGATCTTGGCCGCGGCAGTATTTTATTTGGTACGCAAAGCCTCTCAGAAGGACTCGATTTACCAGGGCAATACTTAGAGAATCTGATCATCACTAAAATCCCTTTTGCCGTGCCCACTTCCCCCATTGAAGAAGCGCAAGCGGAGTTTGTACAAAGTAAAGGAGGCAATCCTTTTTTATCCATTACTGTACCGGATGCCGCCAAGAAATTAGTCCAAAGCTGTGGTAGACTGCTGCGCAAAGAAACCGATTCTGGCCGTATCACCATTTTAGATAGGCGATTGATAACAAAGCGTTATGGTAAAGCCATGCTTGATACTCTGCCACCTTATAGAAGGCAAATTGACTAACCATGTTTGAACTTGCACTCGAGCCCACAACTTGGGCGCTGCTTTGCGCCGTGGCGTTAGCTGCCGGCTTTATCGACGCTATTGCAGGTGGCGGCGGTTTGCTCACTGTGCCGGCACTGTTAACCGCTGGCCTGCCGCCACACTTAAGTTTAGGAACCAATAAGCTGGCCGCCAGCTTTGGCTCACTGACAGCAAGCTTTACCTACTACAAAAAGCAACTTTTTAAACCCAGCTTCTGGCTCGCTTCGATACTGGCAACGGCCATTGGCGCTATGCTTGGGACGTTACTGGTAGATAGGCTCAGTATTGAGTTTCTCAATAAGTTAATTCCTATCATTATAATCGCCGTGGCCATTTATAGCCTAGTTGGCAAGCTCAGCCCCACCGAGTCTCACCACTTGCCAAACAAGACCACTGGGCTCAAAGTGAAACAATGGCTACAAGGCTTAGCGCTGGGCTTTTTTGATGGCATGGCGGGCCCAGGCACAGGGACTTTTTGGACTGCATCCAATAGCATGCTCTATAAAATGAGCTTGTTGATAAATTGCGGCCTCGCTCGCTCAATGAATTTTGTCTCTAATTTTATCTCGCTGATCACCTTCGTAGCCTTGGGCCACGTGAACTTTTTACTGGGGGTGACCATGGGACTGTTTTTAATGCTTGGTGCTTGGTTAGGCGCTCATTCCGCCATTAAATTTGGCAATAAATTGATTAAGCCTCTATTTAATGTGGTGGTCATCGCCCTTGCCGGTAAACTTATTGTAGAGGCCTACTTTTCATGAGTGTGGGACTTTTTAAACTGCAACAGCAACTGGATCGCTTAAAGCAACAAGCGGCCGAGTTCGATAACGCCAAATGGTTTGACAAAAACCGCTACATTCAAGCGCAACCGAGCTTATTCGACACCCGCGTATTTCGCACCAAAAGTCTGAAGTTAAGCGATTATGTCGATGAAATTGCCGAGGCCATGTCACATTTGCCACCATCCGAACAGCGCCACGCCTTCGCGTTTGCCATTGAGCGCATTGGCAGTCAAATACAAGCCATTTTAAAGGTGTTAAAATCCACCCCAGTGTGGGCAAAAGAAAACAAAAATAAGGCCCCTAAAAAAGCCAAAGTGTATAAAAAAGCAGTGCAAAAAATCATGCAGTCATCCCATGAGCTGTACCAAGAGTTATCACAAAACCATGAATTTGAACGCCGTTTACAAGAGATGATCGATATTCGTCAACAACAAATGGATAAAGCATCGCCACAGCAAGCCAGCAAGCTCAATGGTGAAATTTTAGCCCTTCATGGCCGTTTAGGTCGATGCCGTAAGGCTATCTCAGCCACTGAACAAAAAATTCAAGAAGTCGAGAAAAATCAAAACCGCTAATGATTTATTATCACCACAGCTACAGCCAACTTGATTTACCCGCGCACCATCGTTTTCCTATTTCCAAGTACCAGCAGCTGTATGCCCGGCTGCAACAAGGGCCATTAGCACAGTACCTCAGCACTCCGTCGCAAGCCGCAACCAGAGAAATGCTCTTGGGTTGCCACCATCCAGAGTATGTCGATGCCTTCTTACAAGGTACTTTAAGCGATAAGGCGATTAAGAAAATGGGCTTCCCATGGAGCCAGACGCTGGTTGCACGCACCATGACCTCAGTGGGAGCCAGTATTGAGGCTGCTAAATTTGCCTTACAACACGGCGTGGCAGCCAACTTAAGCGGAGGCTATCATCATGCTCATCCAGATTTTGGCAGTGGCTTTTGTATTTTCAACGATTGGGCCGTGGCCGCAGCTCACCTTATTAACCAAGAGCTAGCTGAAAAGGTGGTGATATTTGACTGTGATGTTCACCAAGGCGATGGCACCGCCACCTGTACAGCACTGCGTGATAACATAGTCAGCTGCTCGGTTCATTGTGAAAGCAACTTTCCTAGGGTAAAGCCCGCCTCCGATTATGATTTTGCATTACCACAAGGATGCCAAGATGAGCGCTATTTGGAAACCATAAGCGATGCTCTGCAATTGGTTATTCGCCTCCACCAGCCCGATATTATTCTCTACAATGCCGGTGCAGATATCTATCAAGGCGATGAGCTCGGTCAGCTCAATGTCTCTAAACCAGGTGTGAAAGCCAGGGATTCTTTGGTCATGCAATTGGCCGCACAGCATAATACTCCATTAGCCATTGCACTTGGTGGTGGTTATCAACGTGATGTTAAGCACCTTGTTGATATTCATGAACAAACCTTTTTGGCTTTGTTCGATAACCTCGCTATTATGATATAAACTGATCACACACTTTGGTGTATCCTTTTAAGGCGACGCAGAGCACTTGTTGCAGGAGGCAGTATGAAGTTACATGACGATATCCATAATTATTATGAAAAATTAGTGGTAGACCACATTGTTAGTCGTAAGCTTGATACGGTATACGATGATGATGTGATGGCGGATTTTTGTTGTACTGTGCTCAATCAATTACCAGCTCGATACATTCGCTACGATGTTGATATGGAGTTTTACCTGCCACAATCGGAGCGTGTGGAAATGGAAGCCGCAGTAGAAAAAGCCATTGATGTTGCCGTTGCAGAAGTCGCAAAGAAGAAAAAGTTACAACCATGAATAACGCCCTAGACCAAGCCCCTACCCATGTAAAACTCGCGGTTGATCTCATCATGCTACTGGAGCAGCATGACGTCTCAGCGCAAGATGCCTTAGCCGCGCTGGAGATCGTAAAAGCCGATTTTGAAAACAAGTTAAGTGACAGCGAAGCAGAAAAAAGTCAGCAATAAGTAGGTTAATGCGCCACCCTGCTGCTCTGCCATTGCACATACACCGTTTCATTCACGGCTAACGAAATACCAACTCGTTTACTGCCTGAGTTGGTATCATGAAGCCAACAGCTAGGGTTGCTACTCTATTAAGCCGAGTTTGTATTGGGCGAAAAAGATACTATCGCTTTCACTGTGTTTGGGATCAATAAAATAGCCAATGTCACTGCGGTGTGGTTTCGTTACTTGGTGCTTACCATCTTCCCAGTAAAGCACCGCGTGGCGAATAAGCTCTCCTAAATACGTATGATCCCAACCATAATGGCAATAACCGTGATGGTCGCTTAGATAAGGCGAGTAGTTGCTGTCTAACTCCCCTTTCTCCCTGTGGTTTTTATACCGAGCAAAACGCTTAGCGTCAGACTCCGCGCTCTCAGGGTCGGTAAAGTAAGCAATATCACGCCGTGGCGGTAATGCCTGAGGCAAACCAAATTTTTCTCCGACCTCTTTGCACTCAACCACTATCCACTGCACGAAATGTACACCAATAATATGATCCCAAGGTAATGCTACAAACATCAAAGTCTCCTTTTCTTTCGGGTTCGCATGTCAATTTTATCTGGATTATTTCACTTCACTCATAAAGAGAGGGTGGCCGAGATCAAAAAAGTCTTTCAAAATACAAAAAAGCGTTACAAGGTATTACGAAATCGGTAACTTATAGCGAAATACCGGTAAAATAACGCTAAAAGCTGTGAACGTGATTTTCACAAGAGTGGCACTTTTTTTTCATCTCACTACAATGCACTCAAACTCACAGTGGAAGTAACCTCATGAATCTGACACGAAGTTCGCTCAAGAACCCAGCGAGTGTAATTGTCATTTTAGTGCTCATCATGTTGTTTGGCATGCTGAGTATTTTTAAGCTGCCGATCCAGCTAACACCTGACATAGAGCAACCCCAAATCACCATTTTTTCTGGTTGGCGCCAAGCCGCCCCTGAGGAAATCGAATCGGTGATCATTGAGCCGCTGGAAAACGCGGTAAAAAATACCCCGGGAGCGCTGGAAGTAAACACCAATATTAACCGTGGTAATGGTGCCATTACCCTTACCTTTGCCGTTGGCGCGAATATGCAGCAGGCTATGTTGGATGTCATAACGCGTTTAAATCAAGCCTCTCCTTTACCGCTGGATGCCTTTGATCCTGTGGTGTTTGCTGGCGGCAACAATGGCGAAGCCACCGCAACGTTACAAATCACGCCATCCAACTATGACAGTGACAGTCTAGATTTAGATATGGCGCAATATCAGCAGCAAATCGATGAGCTAGTTGAACCACGTTTTGCCAGCATTCCCGGCATTGCCAGAGTGGATTTGGCCAGTCAGCGCCCGAAAGAGTTGCGGATCACCTTTGATCCCCATAAAGCAGCTGCACTCGGCATCACCCTAGACCAAATAAGTAATGTATTAGCCAGTTCAAGAGACACTTCAGGAGGCTTGGCCGATGTCGGTAGAAGACAGTATACCGTCAGATTTACCGGCCAATACGACTTGTCTGATATGGCGCAAATGCGCGTAGGTTACTCTGGTGAGAGACCGATTTATTTAGGTGATATCGCCACGGTTGAAAGAACCTTCTCAGACAAATTAGGAATGAGTGGCCGCAATGGTAAGCCGGCCTATTACATTCGTCTCATTCGTGCCAATGAAGCCAATACTGTGGCACTGCTAGATGAAATAAACCAGGCCATAGACGAGCTTAACCAAGGTCCTCTGGCAGCAGCTGGCCTTACCATTGAGCTTAGTTTTGATGCTTCGGTGCATATCCGTAACGCCCTTTCTCTGGTGAAAGGCAACCTCGGCCTTGGGGTGCTTCTATCTTGCTTAATACTCTGGTTGTTTTTCCGCGGCTTTAAAGCAACGTTTGTTATTGCAGCGACCATACCTGTGTCGTTAATGGTGGCGTTTTTGGCCTTAAATATATTTGATCGCAGCCTCAACGTCATTTCACTGGCAGGCCTTGCCTTTGCCGTAGGTTTGGTGCTTGATGCCGCCATTATAGTGCAAGAGAATATCGCTAGGTTACGCAGTGAAGGGTTTGATACTAAGAAGGCTGCTCTGAAAGGCGCCGCTCAAGTGACCGGGGCTTTGTTCGCCTCTACCACCACCAGCGTCGCCATCTTCTTACCCATTTTGTTTATGGCTGGCATTGAAGGGCAACTTTTCTCTGACTTGGCATTAACCTTATCTATTGCGGTTATCGCTTCGATGATCTGCGCCATTACGATTATTCCACTGGCGAATTACTTGTGGCCAGACACTGGCTCAACGGCAGACCCGTACCGTCAATATTGGCAACGCCTGACCACACTGATAATGAAACTAACTAATAGCCGAGTAAAACAATTGAGCTGGATCACCGTATTACTGGGCGGCTCAGTTGTTGCGACCATGACCATGTTACCTAAAACAGACTTTATGCCGCGAGCACCAACGGATGGCTTTTTCTTTAGTTTAATTACGCCCCCAGGCGGTAATGTGAAATTTATGGAAGAAGAGCTACTACAGCGTGCGAAAAAGCGCTTAATGCCCTATTACCTCGGTGACAAAGAGCCTGGTATTAAAGACTTTAACTTTTATGCCTTTGGCGCCAATGCCGGTGGCTTTATTTACTCAGCCGACCCGCAGCGGGTTGAGGAGTTAATGCAGGTAGCAAAAGAAGAAATCTTTGTCGACCTCCCCGACACCCAAGTGTTTTTCTTCCGCGGCTCGATGATCCAAGTGGCCAATGGCGGTGATGGTCGCAATATCAATATCGACCTGACTGGCGCCGATCTAGACACTCTTGTCAGTGCCGCCAAGCTCACCTTGCAAGAAGTGCAAAGCGCTTTTCCTGAGGCCACCGCTCAGCCACAACCGCGCTTAGACATGGCAGAGCCAGAATTACAACTTACGCCTAATGACCGTCGTATTACTCAAGCAGGGCTTACTCGCCGTGATATTTCTCGAGCAGTACAAGCCTATACCGGTGGTTTATTCGTTAATGAATATTTCGACGGCAATGAGCGCATGAATGTTATTTTGCGGGGGGAACGCTGGCAAACTCCTGAAGAATTAAAAGCCCTACCTATAGTGACGCCGTTATCTGGGGTGCAAACTTTAGGTGAACTGGCCAACGTTGAGCGCACCGTGGGCCCCACCCAATTGCGCCGTGTGAATGGTCGACGTACAGTAAGTGTGGTGGTGACTCCCCCTGCCAATATGAGTTTACAACAAGCGCAAACGATTTTATCTGAACAGGTAATGCCCAAGGTTCGAGCCAGCTTGCCAGAAGGCGCTGGAGCAATATTAGGGGGCAATGCACAAAAAATGAATTCTGCCATGACAGAGATGGCGATTAACTTTGCGCTGGCGTTATTTATTCTGTTCTTGTTGATGACGGCGCTATTCAAGTCGGCCAAAGACAGTGCTTTAGTGCTATTAGTTATGCCGTTAGCCATTGCCGGTGGCGTACTGGCCTTATTTGTTCTCAACCTATTCACTTTCCAGTCGCTTGATTTATTAACCATGATTGGTTTTATCATTTTGCTTGGTTTGGTGGTGAATAATGCCATTTTGCTGGTTGACCAAACTCGCGTTGCTATGGCGAGCGGTATGCCGCGCCAAGATGCCGTTAGACAAGCTGTATTCCTGCGAGCCAGACCCGTGTACTTAAGTACCCTAACTAGCTTATTCGGCATGTTGCCATTAATGCTAATGCCGGGTGTGGGTTCAGAGATTTATCGTGGCTTAGCCACAGTGATCGTCGGTGGCATGGCAATCAGCGCCATCTTCACCCTTATTCTTATGCCCAGCTTGCTGCAACTTGGCCGCCAAACGCCGCCATCAAACACTACAGCAGAAACGACAAAAACGCCGCTCAGTTTAGTGGCCAACCAGTGATCAGTGAGAGAACAATGAAAAGCGTTGTTAAATTTAGCTACCTACTTTTGAATTTTATCGCCTGTTTAATAGCCCTACCCGCTCTGGCAGTGGTTCCTGTTAGCGTTGCCGAAGTAACCAAGGCACCGCTCACCAGTGAAATTGCCGTTAACGGCACCATCTACGGCAAGGGCGACGTTACCCTAACTGCTGGCGTTAATGGCCGCTTACTCTACGTGGCGGAGCCAGGTACCCATGTGGTTAAAGGCGAGCCACTGGTGCGCATGGATACCTTGCCTCTGGAACTGGATAAAGCACGGCAACAAGAAATGCTAAAACGGGCTGAAATTAACGTGCGATTATACAGCCAAGAGCTTAAACGCCTGCAACAACTGGCCGAAAGCAGCAGTGCTGCAAAGAGCCAGGTTGATGCCATGCAAAACAAACATGATTTGGCATTATCGGATATTGCGCTTGCGAAAGTAGAGCTGCAAGTGATTGAAGATAAGCTACGTCGTGCCACCATTAGCGCCCCTTTTAACGGCGTTGTGAGTGAGCGCTTGAAGCGACCCGGTCGCGATGTAACTCGCGCAGAGCCGCTGTTGTCGGTACTTGATCTTGAAAACTTAGAGGTGCGCCTGTATGTGCCAGTTAAGTATTTGCGCTACCTCCAGCCAGGTCTGGAATTGCCCATTAGCACCGGTGACCTATCACAACCCCAGCGCAGCAAAGCCGTGGTGTCTGCGGTGATCCCATCCACCGATCCCCGCTCTCAAACGGTGGAGATCCGAGCGGCTCTTACACCGCAACAGCAAAGTAGCTGGGCGGTGGGTCAATTGGTTGATGTGACAGTACCATTGGCCAGTGCCAAAGCGGCATTACTAGTCAATCGAGACGCCTTAATCTTACGTAAGCAAGGTACGCATGTGGTTAAAATTGACACCGAGAATAAAGCGCAGCAAGTACCGGTTCGTGTTGGTAGCGGTAAAGGCCAATGGCTGGAAGTGATCCCAAGTACAGCCGATGCCTTAAATCCGGGCGATAAAGTGGCAATTCGTGGCGCCGAACGACTGCAGAGCGGGCAACAAGTTGAGGTGCAAACTCGCCCTTAAGTGGTCAATGACAAAATTACTAGCCCAATGAGCCATTTCATGGATGAACTGGCTCATTTTTCTATTTTTCTCCCCGCCCTTTTTTCTTTTCCCTTAAAACAGTTAAACTAGCGGCCATTAACTATTGGGGGATATGATGAAACGCACAAAATTAGTCAACCAACTTACCGAGTTACTTAAACCATTTCAGATCAGTGATTACTGTCCAAATGGCTTACAAGTTGAAGGCAAAGAAGAAATTAAAAAAATTGTCACCGGCGTGACCGCAAGCCAAGCTCTCATTGATGCCGCCATTGAGCGTGGCGCCGATGCCATCTTGGTCCACCATGGCTACTTTTGGAAAGGCGAAGATCAGTGCATCACCGGTATGAAAAAACGCCGCATCCAAGCCTTACTCGCTCACGATATTAATTTACTGGCGTACCACTTGCCCTTAGATGTTCACCTCGAGCTTGGTAATAACGCCCAGTTAGGGGATTTATTAGGCATTGAATATGAGCGCCCTCTTGAGCCTTGGAATAAAAACAGCGTGGCAGTAAAAGGCAAGCTAAAACAACCTATGACGGCTGAGGCATTCGCCGCGGTAATAGAGCAAAAATTACAGCGTAAGCCGCTGCTAAACGTTGCTGGCGAACATCAAATAAAAACCATCGCTTGGTGCACCGGTGGCGGACAAAGCTTTATTGACTTAGCAGCCAGCCAGGGAGTTGATGCTTACCTCACTGGTGAAGCGTCAGAGCAAACCATTCACTCTTCAAACGAGCAGCAAATTCACTTTTTTGCTGCTGGACATCATGCCACTGAGCGTTATGGTGCAAAAGCGTTAGGCGAATACTTAGCGGCGCAATATGATCTTGAAGTTGAATTTATTGATATCGATAACCCAGTATAAGCTTGCCCATGGCTAGGAAGAAACACGCTAACAAAGCCCCTCTGAGCGACAGAAACTTTACTGAACTCAGCCATAAATTTAAGCAAAACATTTATGGCACCAATAAGGGGAAAATCCGCGAAGCGGTGCTTAAACGCGATATTCAGGAGCAAGTGGGCTGGCTTGGTCAGGACCCCAGCAAACGCATCTTAGACTTGGGCGGTGGCCAAGGTCAGTTAGCCTTGTTTTTGGCCGCTCAGGGCCATCATGTGACCCTAGTCGATATCTCCCAAGAAATGCTCGATATTGCTGCACAAAAAGCCCAGCAGGCGGGTCTCAGCGATAAGGTGACAATTATCCACTCACCACTGCAAGATATCGAGCAACTGGCGTTGGGGCAATTTGATTTAGTCTTGTGCCATGCGGTATTGGAATGGCTGGTTGAGCAGCAACAAGCCATCGATTTACTCAAGCGCCAGCTAAGCGCCGATGGCTACTTGTCGCTGATGTATTTCAATTACGAAGCGCAAGTGATGGCAAATATGGTGTATGGCAACTTTGATTACGTCAACAAAGGGCTGAAAGTAAAACAAAAGGTAGGCCTGAGCCCGAATAAACCGCTGCAAGCCGCGGATGTTACCCTGTGGCTGCAACAGGCCAACCTCATTACTTTGCAAAAAACCGGGGTGCGATGCTTCCACGATTACCTGCGAGAGCTAAACAAGGCCGATGAAGACTTTGCCAGTTTGCTGGCGTTAGAACTGAAATACAATCGCAGCGAGCCGTATGCTTCAATAGGTCGTTATACCCACCTGATGTTGCAGCACCAGCGCTAAAACAACCATAAAGGAGTTAACTTACGCTCTTTGCAGCCATTAACTCCGTCTCGCTCACCGCAATAAATGCTCTATTTTTTGTCTTCGCGGATAACGGGTAACGACTCGGCTTGCCAGCCGTTCATATCCCCTTCAAGGTGTTTTAATGAATAGCCCTTAGGCTGCAAAGCGTCAATAAAAATCCCTGCTCTTCTGCCTGAGCGACAATACACCACCAGGGTTTTATCTTTGAGAGCTTGCAATTGTTGCTGATACTTACCAAGTTGATTGAATGGGATATTGATGGCGCCTTTGATGTGACCAGCGGCGTATTCTTGAGGGCTTCTAACATCCACAATCACATCTGGCTCAGCGCTCATTTGATTGACCAACAACTGCTGCTGTGACACAGATTCAAACTCGGCCGCAAACGCTGTGCTGCTGATTATTATTAGGGTGAACAGTATCCACTTTTTCATTTAAAACCTCATTGTAATTTATGTTTATAGGGCCTGTGTTACTGGCTTTGATGCTGGCGTTGATAGTGACCATCAAAGGTGATTTGCCAGTCACCATCGGCCACTTTAGTTTGCCACAGCTGACGGACTGAGCCATCACGATTTACCCGCCAAGTGATCTTGTCTTGTATCTTTACGCCTTGCAGGTTTTGGCGATCACCCTGCAGCACCATTGCGCCGTCTTCCCAGCCGCCTTGTAATTGTAATAACAGTCTACTGCTGTCGACCCAGGTTTGATGCCAACGCCCAGTGGTGACGTCAAAGATGTTAACACTTTCACCATGAAAACCCGATACCGCCTGATAGCGCTCTTTAATCACGCAGCCATTATAACCTTTGGTGATCTGGTTACTGCCGGCCAGTTGGCCATCGTCGCGCACTACTTGCCATTGCCCCAACCAAAAATCAAATTGACGGTGCTCATCTTTTTGGCAGCTCCCATGACTAAAGAAGCTAAATAACAGCATACCCACTGCCGCTTTGCTCTTCATCTTATGTCCTTTTAATAACTAACACAGGTGTTAAAGCATAGTTCAACACCTGTGTGCCACCCTAATTTCTTCCTTTAGCGGCTTTTGCGCGCCAACTCTTCCAGCCGCTTACGTTCTGCTAAAATCATTTTTAACATATTCACTTTGAGCTCTGCTTGCAGCTGCTTGAGCTCTGACAATTGGTGCTCTAAGTGTTTAATTTCATCAATTTTGGTCGCATCTCGATATTTCTTGCTGCCCACATGCTCGAGCTGCAATCGCTCATTAGACTCGACACCTTGTTGTGAGCTATCGATGTTAGGGTAACGCTGTGCTGGTGCTTGTTTCAGGGTGGTAATTTGCTGTTGCAATTGGGTCATTTGTGCTTGTACCAACTCCATGGCTTGTTCGAGTGCTTCATAGTCTTCTTTGAACACCGCATTATCTTCTTTATAGCTAGCCGCTTCGTCATCTAACTCCTTAGAGAGCAGCACAGCCGCAGGCAATGCTTTTGAGGTTTTTTCATTGGGACTTGTGTTGCTATCTGAAAGTGCCGGCGCTGGCGTTTGCGCAGCGGGTATCTCCGCCTTTTTGGTGAGGCTGGGCCAGCTTGCTAGTGGTTGAACTTAAATGGTCATCAGCTTTCCTCTTTCCTTAGTAAAGCTAGATTTTTATCGGTACAAACAACTACAACTTGAGGTATAAAATAGTCTCATCGCCTATCGCTCTGCCGCTCTGTGCTGCTGTATTCAAATAGACATCATTTTGCGACGTAAATGTCACATTAACAGGAGAGAATAAACGCCAAGCTAACTCGGCTAGGAAGTATGTTTGTATAGCCTTTTTAAAAAATGGCTCCATCCGAAACGGTCATATTTCACTTTGGCAAGGGACCTATAAGGAAGCAAAAAACCTTACCAGACCAGTCACTTTAGTGCTAGTGAGTATCTAAAGCACACCATTTAAGCCTCTTCTCAACCTCAGAAAAGCCTAAGTGCCGTATCGGTATTTGTCTGGCGAAGTCCTCTTTTTGTTTTTACATTCGTTAACGTTTGTATCTATACAGCATACATGGCGTTTCGTTATTATAAGCCTAGGGGTAAAATAAGTTATTACTGGCTTGTTTTACGGCATGAATAATCAGGTCCTTTGGAGCAGCTAAAGTGAAAAAGCACTTAAGCATAGCAGTGATGATGACGATGTTGATTGCCTGCAATCAATATCAAGAGGGTCAACCGTTATGGCAAATCGATAGCCAAGGGATCATTTTTAACGGCCAACTGCAAACCAGCCGCACTGCTGCCACAATCGCCTGCAGTCAATGCCAAGTCAGTCAGCACAATGAAATCCGACCATCGGGCCCCGCCAGTTATACCTTAGTAAAAGAAAACGATGACCTCAAAGCGATTTGGGGCAAAAGCCATCATGCTGCATTGTACATCCCCAACAGTGGCGGCAGGCCGCTAATCAATTTAGCCGCAGATACCGAAGCTGGCGTCTGGTTAATGGATATAGACAGTACTCCTAAACCATTGAAGGTTGGCATAGTCAATTATGTGGTGCTGGGCAAAAAGACCTATCAGGTGGTGATCGCCGCCAACTCACAGCATAACGATTTTGAGTATTCGGTGTTAGTTAAGTAACTCGCTTCTTCCCTAAATGCTGTCTATCTATGCATTGCAGCTTATTTCAATACTCACCGCCTGTTGTTAGCACAATAACAAAGTTTCCTGTCAACATTGCAGCCCCGTAAGGCTTTCTCTAAAATACAACTAAATCAAATTAGAGATTGGAAACTCATGGCTCAATATATTTATACCATGTCGCGGGTGAGCAAGGTTGTGCCACCTAAGCGCACTATTCTTAAAGATATTTCACTGTGCTTTTACCCTGGCGCTAAAATTGGTGTTTTAGGCTTAAATGGTGCGGGTAAATCGACGCTACTGCGCATTATGGCTGGCGTTGATAACGAGTTTGAAGGCGAAGCACGCCCTCAGCCTGGCACTAAAATTGGTTATTTGCCGCAGGAACCGGTACTTGATGAAAGTAAAACCGTGCGCGAGACCATTGAAGAGGCAGTGAGTGAAGTAAAACAAGCTCTGGCAAGGTTAGATGAAGTTTACGCCGAATACGCGATGGAAGATGCGGATTTTGATGCGCTAGCTAAAGAGCAAGGTGAACTGGAAGCGATTATCCAAGCTCACGATGGTCATAATCTCGATAATGCCCTTGAGCGTGCCGCTGACGCGCTGCGTTTACCTGAATGGGACGCTAAAATTGAGCACCTGTCAGGGGGGGAACGCCGCCGTGTGGCTATTTGTCGCTTACTATTAGAAAAGCCAGATATGCTTCTGCTGGATGAGCCTACCAACCACTTAGATGCCGAGTCGGTTGCTTGGCTAGAACGCTTCCTACACGACTATGAAGGCACCGTGGTTGCCATTACCCACGACCGCTACTTCCTTGATAATGTTGCAGGTTGGATTTTAGAGCTTGACCGCGGCCATGGTATTCCATGGGAAGGTAACTATTCTTCATGGCTTGAGCAAAAAGATGCACGCTTGAAGCAAGAAGAAAAGTCAGAAAAAGCGCGACAAAAGTCTATTGAGAAAGAGCTTGAGTGGGTGCGCTCAAATCCTAAAGGCCGTCAGGCAAAATCTAAGGCTCGGATGGCACAGTTTACAGAACTGCAGCAAAACGATTATCAAAAGCGTAACGAGACCAACGAGCTATTTATTCCACCGGGTCCACGTCTAGGCGATCAGGTCATTGAAGTGAATAATTTACGCAAAGGCTTTGGCGACCGCTTATTAATTGATGATTTAAGCTTTACCGTGCCTAAAGGTGCAATTGTTGGGATCATCGGTGCCAACGGTGCAGGTAAATCAACTCTGTTTAGAATGTTAAGCGGTGAGCAACAACCTGACGGCGGTGATATCACCATTGGTGAGACTGTGGAAATTGCTACAGTTGAGCAGTTCCGCGATGATATGGACGGCAACAACACCGTATTCCAAGAGATCTCTAACGGCCAAGATATTCTAAAAATTGGCAACTTTGAAGTACCAAGCCGGGCATACGTCGGCCGCTTTAACTTTAAAGGCAATGACCAGCAGAAGTTTGTCAAAGAGCTTTCTGGGGGTGAGCGCAACCGTCTCCACTTAGCGAAACTACTGAAGGCTGGCGGTAACGTACTGTTACTGGATGAGCCAACCAACGACCTCGATGTCGAAACCCTTCGTGCCCTAGAAAACGCCATCTTGGAATTCCCAGGCTGCGTAATGTGTATTTCCCACGACCGCTGGTTCTTAGACCGTATTGCCACCCATATTCTCGACTACCGTGATGAAGGACAAGTGAACTTCTTCGATGGTAACTACACCGAATACGAAGAGTGGTTGAAGAAAACCTATGGTGCAGAAGCGGCAGAGCCTAAGCGCATCAAATACAAAAAAATTGGTTAATCACCAACACCATAAAAGAGCCCCATTGATTGGGGCTTTTTTATTACCATAAATCCCCCGCTCGGCTTTGTTTTTATCAACACAAATACTACCCTTGTAATTCATCGCTAAAGTTTTGCTTAGCCAGCTTAAAAGCACTTGAATTTTCTCATTTGCGTTAAATAAGCTATTATTAAATTATGACTTTTTTTAGGATCGAGTATGAAAGAACGCAGACGTTTTTCCAGAGTAACCTTTACCAATGAGGCGCGTTTTATGGCGTCGAGTGGTGACTTTACCTGCGAAATTTTAGACCTTTCACTCAATGGCGCGTTAGTCACCTTGCCTGATGGCTATGTGCCACTGAAAAATGATCCCGCTAGCCTTACTTTTTACTTGCCTGACAGTGACATTAAAATCACCATGGAGGTAGAAGTACGCCATGTTGAACTGGGTCATTTGGGGCTGCATTGTCGCCAAATTGATTTGGAAAGTGTGTCACACTTAAAACGTTTGATTGAATTGAACCTAGGGGATGATGATATACTGCATCGCGAGCTGGAGCAGCTTACCCATGAAGATAATTAAATAATAAGAGAAAACTATGATATTGGAGTCATTACAAGGATTTATCCCCTTTATTACCTACTTTGGCCTAGCCTACCTTCTGACGCTGTTATTTTTGTTTGTATACACCAAGATTACTCCTCACTGTGAGTGGAAGTTAGTCAAAGAAAATAATCCTGCGGCTGCCACTGCGTTTTGTGGCACCATCATTGGTTTTGTTTTGCCTATTGCTAGCGCCGCCGTCAACGCCGTCTCTCTAATCGACTTTGCTGTTTGGGGTGTTATTGCTGGGGTTATGCAGTTAATTACTTTCTTTATCGTTAGACTGTACATGCCCAAACTGTCGGAAAAAATCGAAAGTAACCATATCAGTGCAGGGCTATTTTTAGGCGGTGCCTCGTTGGCGACTGGAATTCTAAATGCCGCGTGTATGACCTATTAAGGAGTCGAGATGAAAAGGAGTAAATCAATCAAATTGACTTTATTAATGGGCGCAACCGGTGGCCTTACAGCCTGTGGTGACCGCGACGAGTCAGCACTTATTTTTCAAGATGTTGATGAGTGTACATCTTTTGGTGTCGAGCAAGAAGCTTGTCAGTACCAATACCAGCAAGCCTTACAAAACCATCAGCAGGAAGCCCCCAAGTACGCTGCTGAGCGCTTGTGTGAAAGTGATTTTGGCTACGACCGCTGTGAAGAATCTGGTGGAATTTGGCGCCCCATCATGGCTGGCTTTATGGTCGCGGCACTTGCTGAAGCCGTCGACGAAGGCTTAGACATGATGAAAAAGCGCAAACGCAAAAAAGCGGCCTTTCTAAGCGGTGGCTACTACTCAGGTGCCAAGCCATTATACCGAGCAAGAGACGACTTTTTTAGCTATCGCAACTCGCAAAACGACTTTGTTGCTTCTTCTCGAACTGCTGGCACAACCACCGTAAAAAGTTCCAAGCTCAATTATAAACCCAGAGCAAAATCAGTCACCAGGAGCCGTGGCGGCTTTGGCCGCAGTGCCTCTAGAAGCAGCTGGGGAAGCTAGGGAATTCCCTAGCTCCATACCTGCCGCCACACTTCTTAATTAGACCAACCAAGTGGTGTAGCAAAACAGCAATGGCTCACAAGAATAATTAAGCGATACTCGCCATGTTTAGAATAACAGCCAAAGAGCGGCCCGATTGGCAGGCACAAGCCCAAGCACATGGGTTTGAATTTCACACCATGTACGGTGAAAAGTATTGGGACGAAAGCGCCTACTACCAGTTTTCTCTGAAACAAATAGAGCAAGACCTCGAAGCTCCTAGCGAAGAGTTACATCAAATGCTGCTCCATGTAGTGGAGTTGGTTTGCAATGACGAAGCCCTGTTACAACAATTCGCGATACCACCGTCGCAATGGGAACTGGTTACCCGCTCATGGCGACGCCGTGACTTAGCCCTTTATGGTCGCTTTGACTTTAGCTACGATGGCAAATCACCGGCTAAACTGCTTGAGGCCAACTATGATACTCCCACGTCGTTATTTGAAACTGGCTACTGGCAGTGGCTGTGGCTGCAACAGCAAGTCGACGCCGGTCAGCTACCAAGAAACGCAGATCAATTTAACAGCCTGCAAGAAGCATTGATTGAGCGTTTTTATCAGTTACATAAATTCCACCGCGGCCAGCCGCTGCACTTTGCCTGCTGCAAAAACAGCAGCGAAGACTTAGGCACAATTCAATATATGCGCAGTTGTGCTATGGCGGCAGGATTGAAAACACGAGAGGGTTTTATAGAGGATATTGGCCTCATTGACGACCAGTTTGTTGACCTCCAGTCACAACCAATCCATTGGATGTTTAAGCTATACCCATGGGAGTTTATGTTTACTGATGAATATAGCCACTCGCTGACGGCGAGTAATACCCAGTGGCTTGAGCCGGCATGGAAAGCCATTTTATCAAATAAAGCGATACTGCCCTTGCTGTGGCAGACCTTTCCGAACCATCCGAACTTACTGCCAGCCTATTTTGAAGCAGACAAAAGTAAGCTCCAGCATCACCCCAGTGGTTATGTCAAAAAGCCCTTACTTTCTCGTGAAGGCGCTAATATCGACATTTATCGTAATGGTCAGTTGCTAGCGCAATCTTCTGGTGACTATGGCGCTGAGGGCTATATCTACCAAGCCTACCATGCCTTACCAGAGTTTTCTGGTATGCGTACCTTGATAGGATCATGGATGGTTGGCGACAATGCCGTGGGTATCGGCGTCAGAGAAGACAGTAGTCTCATCACCCAAGATTTAAGCCGATTTTTACCTCACATCATCCTTGGTTAAATAAAAATTAACACAAGCTTAACTCTTATACTACAGTATATAGTACCAAAGCGTTGAGCGGATCCATGGCCCTACTGCAACAACAACCTCCCCTGTTGTGATGGTAATGCTATGCAGTTGCACAGTAAGCCCCAAGTTCGATTAGCTCATTCGCGATGTTCACTGGGGTATTGCACTTCGAGTAGCAGTCTTATTCTCAACCTTAATAACCATTGCCGTGGTAAATAGTCCATTGGCAATGAATAAAGGCTGTTAAGTAAAGCAACAATACACCAGCACGGCGCATTAATAAAAAGCTATTTTTACAACCATCATAACCACTTGACGAGCTAGGAAGTAAAAGCAGTCTGCCTCAAAAGTGTGAGACATCATCGTATAAGGAACTGTTATGACTCACTATAAACTTGGTAAAGAAATCAAACCACAAACCATTCCGTCTAAAGTCAAAGTAGCCATTGTTGGCGCAGGTATGTCGGGGCTATATAGCGCTTGGCGACTGCAAAATGAAGCCAATATCGATGATATTGCCATCTTTGAGCGCAGCAATAGAACTGGCGGGCGACTGGACTCGGACTTGATCCATTTTAAGGACAAACGAGCTGGTGCAGCCCCTGATAGCACCATTACAGTTAAAGAAGAACAAGGCGGGATGCGCTTTTTATTCGAGGGCATGGACGATTTAATGGCGCTGTTTTTAACTCTGGGCTTAGAAGATCAAATTGTCCCTTTTCCAATGAACAGTGACGGCAATAACCGCCTCTTCTTTCGCGGTACGAGTTTTTCTGCCAAAGAGGCACAAGAGTCAGATTACCAAATCTGGTCGGCACTCTATAATCTTGATGCCAATGAGCAAGGCGTAAACCCAAAAAGCATCATCAATGTGGTGTTTAACCGTATTTTACAGGTTAACCCTCAGTTTGATGGCCGCCCTACTGTACGCGGACCTGAGTTTTGGCAGGCATTTCGGCTTGAGTGCCAATGGCAAGGCAAACCGTTATATGAGTGGTCTCTATGGGATCTGCTCAGTGACATGGGCTATAGCCAAGAATGCATCACTATGCTTTATCGAGTATTGGGCTTCAACGGCACATTTTTATCCAAAATGAACGCCGGTGTTGCCTACCAATTGCTGGAGGACTTTCCCGCTAGCGCTGAGTTTAAAACTTTTAAAGATGGCTTTAGTACCCTCCCCAATGCCCTAGTGGATAAAATTGGTAAAGATAACATCCACCTAAAAACACAGATCGATAGCATCAGTTTTGATGCTAACCGTAAAGAGTATATCTTACACTACAGTCAAGCGGATCAACCCGACCAACCTAAAGCCACGGTTGCAGCAGATAAGGTAATTTTAGCCTTACCCCGCCTTGCGCTGGAAAAACTCTTTCTTCGTTCAGACGCATTCCAACGGCTAGAAGCCAATACTCGCGATCACCTATGGGATACACTACAAAGTACAACCAATCAGCCTTTGCTCAAAATCAACCTCTATTATGAATCGGCTTGGTGGGGGACGGGCATGACTGGTCGCCCTGCGGTGTCTTTTGGCCCTAACTTTGCCGACTTACCTACCGGCTCTGTGTATCCTTTTTATGCTCTGGATGACCCATTAGCTGCGGCATTGATGTATGACGAGCGCGATACCAACCCAGATAAAGAGACCCAAGCGAAGCTCGATTTAATCGAAGCGCAAAAATACAGTCGACCCGCGGCACTCACTATCTATTGTGATTATCTCAATATCAACTTTTGGAGTGCCTTGCAAAATAAGGGCGCTTTATATCACCACCCCAGAGAAGCAGAGTTCATTGAGCAGCCAGTTCCTAGCGATATTTACCCAGCCACCGAAGCGGTTGTAAACCAAGCCACAAAGTTCTTTAAAGACATCTTTAGTACCCATTATGTGCCTGAGCCAATTCTTACCAGTGCGCGTATTTGGGAAGGGAATGTTAATTTCAACATCCCAGAGCAGTTTCAATTTGGCTTTGGGGTTCACCAATGGGCAATTGGTACCGATGATAAAGAGGCCATGTCCACTTTGGTTGAGCCTTTACCTCAGCTATACACCTGCGGTGAAGCTTTCTCTGACTATCAAGGTTGGGTTGAGGGCGCGCTACGCTCAGCAGATTTAGCCTTAAATAAGGGCTTTGGCTTAGCACCTTTTGATAAAGTATTCCAGCAACAAAACCCCACAGGTAAAACCTCCTCCGAAGCTATCCAAGAAGCTTACCTAGCGAATTCCGATAGCATGATAATGGAGTACATTGATCCTAACTTTAAGCCTAACTGCGCAAAGAAGAGCAAAGCCAGTCGTAAGCAACCCGATAGCGTACTTGGCGTCGATCTTACCTATTTCGATACATCAGAAGCAAAATAAGCAGTTGATCACAGCAAACTAAATAGACAAGAGGAGCAACCCTCCTCTTTATCAGTTAAAAGGATTGATCATGAGTAATCATAATTTTACCGTTGCAGAGTATTTAAAACTGCGTTTAGAGCAAGTGGGTGTGGCACAAATGTTTGGTGTTGCCGGTAACTACACCGCTGCACTGCTGGATACTATTTTGGCAGATGAAGCTTCGCCAATTACGATTTCAGGTAACGCCAATGAGATCTGTGCTGGTTTTGCGGCTGATGCCCACGCTCGCTTAAAAGGACCAACAGCAATTTATGTTACCTACAGTGTTGGGGCATTTAGCCTACTTAACACCATCGCCGGCTCTTATGTTGAGCAAGTGCCCGTAATTCTTATTAATGGTGCACCGACCAATAAAGAAGATCAAACGTCAAAAAGAGCAGGCTTGCTGTACTCCCATACAACTGGTTATGAGTTTGTCGATATCCATATGTTCAAACCCATTACGGTGGCCGCTGAGCGCATTACTAATGCCGCTCAGGCACCATATCAAATTGACTCCGCATTAACCGCAATGTTAACCCATAAAAGGCCGGTTTACCTTGAGGTGACCGAGGACGTATGGCGCAGCACCTGTAATGCCCCAAGCGCTAATATTCACTCTGGCAGTGGCACCACGTTGACATTCAGTGAAGCCAAAGCTGCTGCTGCGGCAACGGTAGAGTTAATGTTGAGCCGTCCCAAGAGTATATTTTGGGCCGGTGTTGAATTGCAGCGCTATGGTTTACAAGCAGAGTTTTTACAGCTGTTAGATGAAATCAATAGTCATCATAGCGTGGAGCATGGTGATATCCGCTTTGTCACCTCGGCGATGAGTAAGTCTGTGATCTCTGAGTTACACCCACAGTTTGAAGGTTGCGTTACCCTGTCTCCCGATGAAGTAGATAAGCTGGTTTCACAAGACGGTGTTTTAGTCGGTATTGGCGCATGGACCACAGGGAAAGATACTGGCAATAAAGATATCCGCAGTGAGCATACTGTGCTTGCTGCGCATCAGGGAGTCTATGTTGGTGCTAAGTTCTTTCCATCTGTGCAATTAAACGATTACTTACAAAGCCTTACTGAAGCATTTAAGGCGATAAGACACGACAGTGCAAAACTCAAAGGACTTCGTTTACAGCAACCACACCGAGTTACAAATAACGCAAGCACAGTAGAGCTCGGTTACGACAGTTTTTTTAATGCATTAGGACAATTCCTAACTAAAGATGACATATTGACCGTGGATGCTGGCTTTCCCTTGATCGCAGCACAGTCAGTAACAATCCCAGCCCAAGATGGCTTTATCGCACAAGCTTCTTGGTTATCTATTGGCTATTCAGTCCCCGCAGGGACCGGTGTAAAATGCGCTTTTCCCGGGAAGCGCGCTATGGTTGTAGTAGGCGATGGCGCCTTCCATGAAACCTGCCAAGGCGTTGCTGACCAGCATGCCTACGGACAAAATACCGTGGTGTTTGTGTTAGCAAATGGTATTTATGGTATTGAACAATATATCGTCAACCCCAACCCATTCCGTTCACCCCCTGTAGATTACAAAGACCCCTTACTCGACTCTGTTTATAGCTATAATGATTTGCCACAATGGCAAATAGCCAACATAACTCAAGCTTTTGGCGGCCAGGGAAGAAAAGTGTCTACCCTGGAGGAGTTACTCACAGTAATGGAAGAGATACGGACAAAGCCGGATTGTAATTTTGTCGTCGAAGTAACCATTCCCAAAACAGATACCCCAGCAGCCATTCGCCAAGAAGCGAATAGCAGTGTCGGGGAAGATGAAATTGCTAATCCTGATTGGCCACCAAGAACCAAGTTCTAGACCGAAGCAGCGCTTCGCAGTTCGAGGAAGTGAGCGCAAGGATGCGCGAAGGGGAGATACTACATGGGTGAATTGCGACCAAAGCAACGCTTTGCAGCGCAATGAACGCGAGGGTGACGAGAAACCGAAGCACTGCTTCGCAGTTCGAGGAAGTGAGCGCAAGGATGCGCGAAGGGGAGATACTACATGGGTGAACTGCGACCGAAGCACTGCTTCGCAGCGCAGTGAACGCGAGGTATGGACACCGAGCCGGAAGCCCTCCACAGGGATGTGTGCCCAAAGGTTGTCTTTTCCACTCTGTCTACATTGCTCTCAAGGCTGTTTAGATTTTGTAGGCGCGGGTTTACCCCGCGCTTTTTATTGTGCGCTGAACGCAAAAAAACCCGACTCTTTCGAATCGGGGTTTGACGTACAAGGAAGTACTAATGTCGATGAGATTTATGGATGAATGCCTTTCATCGACCTCTTAATAAGGCCCTGGCTCGCTACGAAGTAGAATGTTCTCATTCTTTTCATAGAGAGACACATGGGTGAACTGCGACCGAAGCACCGCTTCGCAGCGCAGTGAACGCGAGGGTGACGAGAAACCGAAGCAACGCTTCGCAGTTCGAGGAAGTGAGCGCAAGGATGCGCGAAGGGGAGATACTACATGGAAGTACTTTACTCCAAACGCAAAAAACCCGCTGCATAGCTGCAGCGGGTTTCTCTTATAAGGCCCTGGCGATGTTCTACTTTCACATGGGAAGCCCACACTATCATCGACGCTGTTTTGTTTCACTTCTGAGTTCGGCATGGAGTCAGGTGGTTCCAAAACGCTATAGTCACCAGGAAAACTGGGTGCAAATGTCTAATGACATCGTGCCACGCACGACCATTCCATTTGCGCAAGGTGAACTGATTTCGCGATACCGCTGAGGTTAGTCACCTTGTTTAATCATTAAAATCTGGAAAAAACTGCTTAAATTCTTTGTCTTCGTCGCGGTCTAAAACCGCTGCTACTTTAGTATCTTATCAACTTCTGTCGCTAAACCACTTTGGCGTTGTATGGTTAAGCCTCACGGGTAATTAGTACAGGTTAGCTTAATGGCTCGCACCACTTCCACATCCTGCCTATCAACGTTGTCGTCTTCAACGGCCCTTTAGTGGAGTTAAACTCCAAGTGAGAACTCATCTCGAGGCCTGCTTCGCGCTTAGATGCTTTCAGCGCTTATCAGTTCCGAACGTAGCTACCGGGCAATGCTATTGGCATAACAACCCGAACACCAGCGGTTCGTCCACTCCGGTCCTCTCGTACTAGGAGCAGCCCCTCTCAATTCTCAAACGCCCACGGCAGATAGGGACCGAACTGTCTCACGACGTTCTAAACCCAGCTCGCGTACCACTTTAAATGGCGAACAGCCATACCCTTGGGACCGACTTCAGCCCCAGGATGTGATGAGCCGACATCGAGGTGCCAAACACCGCCGTCGATATGAACTCTTGGGCGGTATCAGCCTGTTATCCCCGGAGTACCTTTTATCCGTTGAGCGATGGCCCTTCCATTCAGAACCACCGGATCACTATGACCTACTTTCGTACCTGCTCGACGTGTCTGTCTCGCAGTTAAGCTGGCTTCTACCATTACACTAACCGTACGATGTCCGACCGTACTTAGCCAACCTTCGTGCTCCTCCGTTACTCTTTGGGAGGAGACCGCCCCAGTCAAACTACCCACCAGGCACTGTCCTCAATCCCGATCCAGGGACCTAAGTTAGAACATCAACACTACAAGGGTGGTATTTCAAGGTCGGCTCCACACCATCTAGCGACGATGCTTCAAAGCCTCCCACCTATCCTACACATGTAGGGTCAATGTTCAGTGCCAAGCTGTAGTAAAGGTTCACGGGGTCTTTCCGTCTAGCCGCGGGTACACAGCATCTTCACTGCGATTTCAATTTCACTGAGTCTCGGGTGGAGACAGCGTGGCCATGGTTACACCATTCGTGCAGGTCGGAACTTACCCGACAAGGAATTTCGCTACCTTAGGACCGTTATAGTTACGGCCGCCGTTTACCGGGGCTTCGATCAAGAGCTTCGCATACGCTAACCCCATCAATTAACCTTCCGGCACCGGGCAGGTGTCATACCCTATACGTCATCTTACGATTTTGCAGAGTACTGTGTTTTTAATAAACAGTCCCAGCCACCTGGTCACTGCGGCTGACTTCAGCTCCGGGCGCGGGCCCTTCACCTAATGTCAGCGTACCTTCTCCCGAAGTTACGGTACGATTTTGCCTAGTTCCTTCACCCGAGTTCTCTCAAGCGCCTTAGTATTCTCTACCTGACCACCTGTGTCGGTTTAGGGTACGATTCAGTATAAACTGAAGCTTAGAGGCTTTTCCTGGAAGTAGGGCATCAACAACTTCACCACCGTAGTGGCTCGTCTCGGCTCTCAGCCTTAGCGACCCGGATTTTCCTAAGTCACCAGCCTACTGCCTTTCACATGGACAACCAACGCCATGCTTGCCTAGCCTGCTCCGTCCCCCCATCGCATTCATACTGAGTACGGGAATATTAACCCGTTTCCCATCGACTACGCTCTTCAGCCTCGCCTTAGGGGTCGACTCACCCTACCCTGATTAACATGGGATAGGAACCCTTGGTCTTCCGGCGTGGGAGTTTTTCACTCCCATTATCGTTACTCATGTCAGCATTCGCACTTCTGATATGTCCAGCATGCCTCCCGGCACACCTTCAGCCACTTACAGAACGCTCCCCTACCCCGCAAACAAAGTTTGCAGCCGTAGCTTCGGTGGTATGTTTAGCCCCGTTACATCTTCCGCGCAGGCCGACTCGACTAGTGAGCTATTACGCTTTCTTTAAAGGATGGCTGCTTCTAAGCCAACCTCCTAGCTGTTTTAGCCTTCCCACATCGTTTCCCACTTAACATACACTTTGGGACCTTAGCTGACGGTCTGGGTTGTTTCCCTCTCCACGATGGACGTTAGCACCCACCGTGTGTCTCCCGGATAGTACTTTACGGTATTCGGAGTTTGCAAAGGGTTGGTAAGTCGGGATGACCCCCTAGCCTTAACAGTGCTCTACCCCCGTAAGTATTCGTCCGAGGCTCTACCTAAATAGATTTCGGGGAGAACCAGCTATCTCCCGGTTTGATTAGCCTTTCACTCCTAGCCACAGGTCATCCCCTAACTTTTCAACGTTAGTGGGTTCGGTCCTCCAGTTGATGTTACTCAACCTTCAACCTGCCCATGGCTAGATCACCGGGTTTCGGGTCTATACCCTGCAACTTAAGCGCCCAGTTAAGACTCGCTTTCGCTACGGCTCCCCTAAATGGTTAACCTCGCTACAGAATATAAGTCGCTGACCCATTATACAAAAGGTACGCAGTCACCCGAAGGCTCCTACTGCTTGTACGTACACGGTTTCAGGTTCTATTTCACTCCCCTCACAGGGGTTCTTTTCGCCTTTCCCTCACGGTACTGGTTCACTATCGGTCAGTTGGGAGTATTTAGCCTTGGAGGATGGTCCCCCCATATTCAGTCAAAGTTTCACGTGCTCCGACCTACTCGATTTCACTGTAAATAAGTTGTCGTGTACGGGACTGTCACCCTGTTTCGTCATACTTTCCAGAATGTTCCACTAACTACATTACAGCTTAAGGGCTAATCCGATTTCGCTCGCCGCTACTTTCGGAATCTCGGTTGATTTCTTTTCCTACGGGTACTTAGATGTTTCAGTTCTCCGCGTTCGCCTCAACAACCTATGTATTCAGTTGTTGATGACCCAAAGGGCCGGGTTTCCCCATTCGGAAATCCTAGTCTCAAGTGCCTCTTACTGGCTCAACTAGGCTTATCGCAAGTTAGTACGTCCTTCATCGCCTCCAACTGCCAAGGCATCCACCGTGTACGCTTAGTCACTTAACCATACAACCCAAAGTGGTTTTGCTTGGTCTTTGTCATTTAAACGGCCTTGTCAGCACAATTTACTTGGTCACATAACACGTTATGCTCCCAGCGATAAATTGCTTGACGGCGTTGTCTAAATAACAAATCCACGTCGCAAAATAGTGCATTACATCACTAGTTGTACGTCAAAGACTGATTTAACTTCGCCAGAAGTTAATATTGAATACTAAAGTAGACGCTAATTAATTATCGAAATAATTAATCGGCATTTTCTTTCGAAAACTCGATAAATAACATGCGTTATTCATCAGAATTTAATTATCAGCTTTTCCAAATTTTTAAAGAGCAATATCACTCAGCCATCAGGCCAAGCAACAATCATCTGTGTGGACACTTCGAACAAATCAGTTCTAAATCGTATAAGGAGGTGATCCAGCCCCAGGTTCCCCTAGGGCTACCTTGTTACGACTTCACCCCAGTCATGAATCACTCCGTGGTGAACGTCCTCCCTAAGGTTAGACTATCCACTTCTGGAGCAACCCACTCCCATGGTGTGACGGGCGGTGTGTACAAGGCCCGGGAACGTATTCACCGCAGCATTCTGATCTGCGATTACTAGCGATTCCGACTTCATGGAGTCGAGTTGCAGACTCCAATCCGGACTACGACAGGCTTTAAGGGATTCGCTCACTATCGCTAGCTCGCTGCTCTCTGTACCTGCCATTGTAGCACGTGTGTAGCCCTACACGTAAGGGCCATGATGACTTGACGTCGTCCCCACCTTCCTCCGGTTTATCACCGGCAGTCTCCTTAGAGTTCCCGACCGAATCGCTGGCAACTAAGGATAGGGGTTGCGCTCGTTGCGGGACTTAACCCAACATCTCACAACACGAGCTGACGACAGCCATGCAGCACCTGTCTCAGAGTTCCCGAAGGCACCAAACTATCTCTAGTAAGTTCTCTGGATGTCAAGTGTAGGTAAGGTTCTTCGCGTTGCATCGAATTAAACCACATGCTCCACCGCTTGTGCGGGCCCCCGTCAATTCATTTGAGTTTTAACCTTGCGGCCGTACTCCCCAGGCGGTCTACTTAATGCGTTAGCTTTGGAAAACAGTCCCGAAAGACCGAGCTCCTAGTAGACATCGTTTACGGCGTGGACTACCAGGGTATCTAATCCTGTTTGCTCCCCACGCTTTCGTACATGAGCGTCAGTGTTGACCCAGGTGGCTGCCTTCGCCATCGGTATTCCTTCAGATCTCTACGCATTTCACCGCTACACCTGAAATTCTACCACCCTCTATCACACTCTAGCTTGCCAGTTCGAAATGCTGTTCCCAGGTTGAGCCCGGGGCTTTCACATCTCGCTTAACAAACCGCCTGCGTACGCTTTACGCCCAGTAATTCCGATTAACGCTCGCACCCTCCGTATTACCGCGGCTGCTGGCACGGAGTTAGCCGGTGCTTCTTCTGTCAGTAACGTCACAGCTAGCAGGTATTAACTACTAACCTTTCCTCCTGACTGAAAGTGCTTTACAACCCGAAGGCCTTCTTCACACACGCGGCATGGCTGCATCAGGCTTGCGCCCATTGTGCAATATTCCCCACTGCTGCCTCCCGTAGGAGTCTGGACCGTGTCTCAGTTCCAGTGTGGCTGATCATCCTCTCAAACCAGCTAGGGATCGTCGCCTTGGTAAGCCATTACCTTACCAACTAGCTAATCCCACTTGGGCCAATCTAAAGGCGAGAGCTAAAAGCCCCCTTTGCTCCGTAGAGATTATGCGGTATTAGCCGTCGTTTCCAACGGTTGTCCCCCACCTCAAGGCATGTTCCCAAGCATTACTCACCCGTCCGCCGCTCGTCATCTTCTAGCAAGCTAGAAATGTTACCGCTCGACTTGCATGTGTTAGGCCTGCCGCCAGCGTTCAATCTGAGCCATGATCAAACTCTTCAATTAAAAGTTTTTTTGAAACCTAAGTTTCAGCTCAATGAATCCTGATTGTTTGTTTCTACTTTTAAAAAAGTAAAATCAAAACGAATTGACTATATAGTCACTCAGTTACAATTGAGACTCTAAATTTGTTTGCGTCATTCAGTAAAACTGAAATCAGCTGTTAGAACTCAATCTGTACGAGTGCCCACACAGATGATTGCTTTAAATTGTTAAAGAACGTTGCGATGTTTTCATCGCGTCAGGGCTGCGCATTCTACGCTTTCCTGACTTGTTGTCAACGCTTAATTTGCCTTTCTTTTTAGAGCAACAAATTCAGTCTTATTTGACTCCACCGTTACGTTGCTACGTTGCTTCTCAGCGCTGTGCTCCGTGTCGGTGGATGCGCATTATAGGGAGAATCGATTTCAGTGCAAGCGTTTTTTTGAAAAAACTAGATAAAACCAGCCGTTCGAACAGAAAACATACAAAACACCTCAAAAAACACCTCAATGCAATATTTTCTTCATTAAACTGTCACCAGATTCGGTGAAAGGATCCTAAGTATCGATCAATTTCGGCAAGATGCAAGATACAAGTGAAGAAATTTTCACCTGTATCTTTTTTAGCGATTAATATAGCAAGCTGTATAGCTTACGACGATATGAAGAAGCTACACTATCGCCTTCTGGTAATGAGGCTATTACCGCCAAATAATCTTTCTTCGCATCAGCAAAAGCCATGTCTTTTTTTAACACCGTTAATAAAGTGGCTAGTGCATCTTCTTTTTTACCAACATCTAATTGTGCTTGGGCTAATTCACAGCGCAATGTTAATGAGCTTGGCTCTGCTGCCACGGCTTGCTCTAACCGCTGTATTTCTGGAGAGTTTTGAGCTTCTTGTACTTGTGTCAGTTTAGCAGCAAGGTTGTGGTAATACGGATCGCGTTGATCTTCAGCAACAGACTCTAATAGTGCGCTGGCCTCATCAAACTTTTGGATTTGCATACAAATATCTGCAAACACGAGTTTTACACGAGTGTTTTCACGGTCGATGTCATAGGCTTTTTTGGCGCTTGCAAACGCGTTATTGAGGTCCCCTTCACTGAGGTATTGCTTTGCTTGATCAAGTAAAACAAGCTCCGGTGATGGCAAATGGCTGGATAACGCTTCCTTTATCTCTTCCTCAGTTTTCGCACCAGGTAGCATATCTACCGGCGCTCCCCCTTTTAAAATCACTAAAGTAGGTAGAGCCTGTAAACCAATTTGTTGAGCCAGTTGAGATGCCAATGCTTGCTGTACGTCACAATCTACTACGCCAACTAATAGATGCTCTGGGTAATCTGATGCAAGCTTATCGAGTATTTGATCTTGTTGCAGGCACTCTGGGTTTTGATTACTAAAAAAAGATAACAGAATTACCTTATCGGAATTAGGTTCGCCTAATACTTGTTGGATATTTTCCGGCGTTAAAAGAACTTTGTTACTCATCTTGCTCATCTACACTTGGTGAATTATACGGTTGATATAGTGTCTTGATTGTATTTTACAACCAACCACAAAAAAGATTTATACCATTTTGCTTGGTTTTTTGTTTTTACTTCGCCAACTTTTTCCTTTTCTACGGCCGTTGTATTTCGGCACAGGGATCCCTTTTAATGCAGCTGTATTAATTGATTGTGACTCTGCGATAAAGCCCTGTAGCTCATCGATGAGAGGCTGCATAAATTGCAGATAAGAGGTTTCCTGCTGTGCGATTTTACTGAGTAATGATTCCCAAAGCGCGGTTCTATCTGGCAGTGACAGCGAACTAGGCAAAGTGTTGATAAATGCGCAGCCTAGTTCCGTTGCCAAAACCGTTTTGCCCGAACGTTTTAAAAACCCTCTTTTAAATAGTAACTCTAAAATCCCTGCTCGAGTTGCTTCCGTACCTAGACCGTCGGTTTCTTTCAGTACCTTTTTGACCTTGGGATCAGTAACAAAGCGAGCTATCCCCGTCATTGCACCAAGTAATGTCGCTTCAGTGTAGTGCTTAGGCGGCTGAGTGTGCTTTTCCCTCACTTCTCCTTGTTCGCAAACGAGCTGCTCGGCAACCGTTAACTCTGGCAACAAAGTTTCTTTATCCAAGTCGGGACGCTGAAAGAGAACCTTAAAGCCCTGTTCAGTTACCTGTTTCGCTTGCGCTCGAAAAGTACCACCACCGATTTCCAGAGTAGCTTTGGTCTCATTATAACGATAAGGATGATAAAACTGCGCTAAATACTGAATTGCTATTAATTGATAGATTTGCGCTTCGCGATGGCCTAATTGTGCAGATTTTAATTTTTTGGTCGTGGGAATAATCGCGTGGTGCGCTTCTACCTTATTATCATTCCAACAATTTCCTTTTATTTGCATGTCCGCCATGTCGGCTTGTTGCTGCGAGATCCCTTGATTATGCTGTGCTGCAGCAACGACATCATGTCTTTGCTGATAATGCTCTTTGGGTAAATAACGATTATCTGAACGTGGATAAGTAATTAGCTTATGCTTCTCATACAGGCTTTGGCAAACATCAAGGACTTGCTGGGCTGATATACCAAAGCGTTTGTTGGCGTCTATTTGTAACGCCGATAAGTTATAGGGTAATGGCGGATTTTGCTTTTTTGGTTTGGTCTCTACAGCTTGTACTATGGCTTGTTGCGCAGTTATACGTTGTGCGACGTTTTCAGCTAACCCTTTAACTAGCACTCTGCCTTCTTCATCCATGTATGGCTGGCATGCTTCGCTTGGTTGCCATTTCGCTTCAAAAGTTCCCCAGTTGGGTTTCACAACGTGGGCAATCACTTCGTAAAATGGTTTGGACACAAAGTTCGCAATTTCTTGATCTCTTCTGACCACTAACCCTAATACTGGGGTTTGTACTCGTCCTACAGATAATACCGTTTTTACACCCGCTTTTTGTCCGGCCAGCGTAAACGCACGAGTTAGATTAAGTCCAAACAGCCAATCCGCTCTAGCACGCGCCAATGCTGATACACTCAAAGGCACAAACTCTTTATTAGAACGTGTTGAAGCCAGTGCTTTTTTAACGGCTTGGGGGTTAAGGTCACTAATTAATAAACGACGAATGGCCGCTTTTTTGTGCTTTGCCAACTTAACGTACTCAAAAACTTCGTCAACCAGTAGCTGACCCTCTCTGTCTGGATCGCCAGCATGAAATACTTCTTCAGCTTGGCTAAGCAGTTTTTTTAATACGTTGAGCTGTTTTTTGGTTTTACTCTTTGCTTTAAACTGCCATTGCTCGGGTATGATGGGAAGGTCTTGTAATTGCCACTTTTTAAAGCGCGCATCGTAATCTTCAGGCTCAGCTTGCTCCAGTAAATGACCAATACACCAAGAAACCACATCGCCATTGGCCACCTCAATATAACCATCATGCTTTTTATGTGGTTTTGGTAATACATCTGCAATGGCTCTGCCTAAGGAAGGTTTTTCGGCAATGTAGAGTTTCATTGGACATCCAACTGTTTATTTATACAGTTATAATAGACAAATTTACCGCAGAACTCTAGGGGTAAAGATGAGTAGGGAGAGGCAAGCGCCTCTCCCTAGGAAGGTTACTGAGTTTTCAATAGGTTCAGTTTCTTATGTTTTTGCTCCACAATTTCAGTCATTGAGCTTGCGGCCTGCTCAACTTCATCGGCAAATTGCGATAGCTCAGCTGCGGCATCCGAAATCCCCGTGGTGTTGGTGTTGATCTCCTCGGTTACCATGCTTTGCTCTTCTGCTGCGGTGGCAATTTGGGTGACTTCATTGGAAATACTAGTCAGCTCACCCACTAAGGTACTCATTAACTTGGCAGAGTCTTGGCAATAGCTCACTGCGTTTTCGCCCAAGTCAACGGAACTTTCAATAATCCGGCTGGAGTTAGCCACCTCACTTTGTAAATTATCGATCAATTTGCTGATGTCGTCGGTAGAGGCTTGCGTTTTAGACGCTAAAGCTCTTACTTCATCTGCAACGACAGCAAAACCCCGGCCTTGCTCTCCCGCTCTTGCAGCCTCAATAGCGGCATTCAGCGCAAGCAAGTTAGTCTGCTCGGCAATGGCTCGGATCACCTCGAGGATTTTAGAAATGTCATCACTGCGCTCAGATACCTTCATCACCGCTTGTTTAGCATCGATAACTTGATCTGCCATGGACTGCACCGTTTCCGTGGTCTTGATGATACTTTGTTCACTTTGCTGAACCTGATCTGCAGCCTGATTAGTACTTGCAGCCGCTTTTTCCGATGCCCTTGCCACCTCTGAAGCGGTAGCACTAAGCTCATTAATTGCTGTTACGACACTGTCAATTTCTAAGTGTTGATTTGCCACTTTATTTTTGATGTTAATCGCAGCCTCTGTGGTCTTATGCGATTGCTCATAAGAGGACTCAGCTAACCCCTTTAAGTCATCAATCATGGTTCTTAATTTATCAGTAAAACGATTAAAACCTTGTGATAGTGCAATCAACTCAGCATGATGACTGACTTCAAGCTCATGGGTCAGATCCCCCTCACTGGAAGCTAGATTTTCTACCCGCTGCTGGATGTGAGTCAGTGGGCTAATAATGGTGTTAACCAAAATAACTGCAATCACCACCCCAATGATAGCAATCACCACACCTATGGTCAGCATCCAACGACCTACAGAGTCTGTTGAAGCTTCCAACTGTTGTTTTAATTGTGTAGCACTGCTTAGGGCGACCGATTTTGGTAGTTCAATAATCAGCGACCAGGTGGTATTGGCAAGGGTAATATCAATAGGCACAGCGACGACGAGATCGTCGCCAAGCTCTTTGATGCCTTTATCGGCATGGAGTGTTTTTAATGTCTCAGCACGAGATGCTGACATGGATTCTGACACCGGACGTGCAAGTTTATCGTAATGACTCGAGCCTACTACAAGTCCCATATCACTTAATAGTGTCACCTTAGCCGCGCCAGAATACAGTGACTCAGAAAGCTCTTCCACCATCGACTGAAATACCGGTAAGTTGACATCAACGCCAACTAGACCCTTAAACTGACGGTTAACCACAACCGGAACGGTTAGAGAAGTCATCAGCATTTCATTACCTGGGGTAATTTCATACAGGTAGGGCTCCATAATACAAGGAGCGACTTTATCCCTAGCACAAAGGTACCACTCGGCTTCTCTGAGGCCAAACTCATTAATGGCATCAGCGTACTTTTCTTCGGCCGTTTCAACCTTTTGCTGCACCACGCCACTGGCTTCTTGAGTAAAATACAGCTCTAAAGAACCTGCGCCTGGAACTGAATGAGAGCTGCCGGCAATAAACTCATTGTCTTTGCCATCGTAGCCATTGGCTTCAAATTGCGCGTACATTGAAGAAACAAATTGGTTTTGCTGCAATGCACCTCTAACCAGCTCTTCTACTTGCTCCCGCGCTAAGGGCTGTTGCTTTGCAGTATGAGAAAGCATACCGGCTAAAGTATAGGGAACCCGATAGGCCTCATTGATGAACGCGGCCACACGCTGACCATACTGGTTACCTTTGGCGACTAGACCAGCAGAAATTTCTTCATAAATGGCGGCTTGAACCCCGTTGCTTTGTCGCTCATTTTCTTTCGCTAGGTGCATCCACATGGTAACGACTAGGATCAATACCAAGCTACTCACCAAGGCAATAACAAAAAACAACAGTTTATTTTTGATAGACGCTCTTTTCATAACATTCCTAGTTAACATATTTAACTGCGCAATATGCAGCCTTGTTGTATAAACAAGGCGATTCTAATTAAATGTAGCAAACAATCCCAGTAACGCACTGAAATTATTGCTACACCCAATCATTTCACTAGAAAAAACTATTACTTTAGACCAAAAGTAGTAACTCTGAGCTACTTTTTGATTTTCTCTTTTCCTGAAGTTTTGTCATTGCTAGGCAGGCGATGGTGAATAGCAGACTTAATCAGCATATAACCAGAAATTGGCGCCGTTAATAATAAAAAGATTGAAATCAGAATCTCTTTAACACTGACACCCTCGGTTGTGGTGCTGAAGTACACCATGGCGGAAGTCAGTAAACAAGCCATCCCTAATGTTGTTGCTTTAGTTGGGCCATGTAAGCGCATAAAAAAGTCTGGCATTTTAACCAAGCCAATAGAGCCTATCAGCACAAAGCAACCACCTAGTAACAATAGAATTGATATAATCCACTCTGACATCCTGCCCCCTACTCGATGATATCGCCACGTAGCAAGTATTTACACACTGCTACCGTGCTTACAAAACCTAGCATGGCAATAAGCAATGCGGCTTCAAAATACAGCGCTGTGCCCATGTTCATACCGTACAAAATAATCAGCGCTATGGTGTTAATGTACATCGTGTCCAATGCCAAAATGCGGTCTGGTATTGATGGGCCCACCACTAGACGCCAGAGGTTTAGCAACAAAGAAACCCCGATCATGGCAAACACGATTAATATAACGGTCTCTAACATTCAAAAATCTCCTTCAGCGGCGTCTCGTAGCGAGATTTAATCGTATCAATGAGTGCTTGCTCATCTTGCATATCTAATACATGGATTAACAGGTATTTTCGCCCTACTTCTTCATCATCGGCTACTGACTCTGGCCATGGATATACTTCAGCACTCACAGTCCCAGGCGTCAAAGATACCGTGCTGGCTAAAATCGTAATTGGCATGGCCTGGTCAATATCCAGCGGCACCAAAACAAATCCTGGTTGCAGCTTTTTCGACGGCCCTAATATTTTAATAGCCACTTCAATGTTCGCGGTAATGATATCGTACAGCACCAGAAAAAGGTGCCTGATTGCTCGCCAAGGGTGAATGATTAACGGCTGCTTGGTACGAAAGCGGTACGTGATCAAAGGAATGATAATGGCCAACAGCGTGGCCAAAATAAGGTGCCCCACAGACACGCTGTTATTGAGTAGCAACCAAACCGTGAACAAGAGTAAACTGCGAAATGGCGTTGGTAGCCAAGAAAACTTTGCTTCTAAACGCATTTATTTTGCTCCTTTTAGCACGGCATGAGTAATACCAGTAAAGTCATGCAACGAACCCGCAGCATTTTGCGCATACTCAGTCAGTGCTCCAGCAAAAATAACCATCAGTGGCGCACAAGCGACCAAGGTCAATACGGCAATCAACTGAGTAGGATGAACTTTTTCACTGGCGTTGGTTTCGGCTTTACCGGTATGGTGCCAGAAAACGGTGCTCCCCGCTTTGGAAACACTCACCAAGATGGCTAAGCTGGCAATTAAATATACGCCCCAAAACCAATAGGTATAGTTCGCTGCAACCGTAGATTGTAAAATCCATACTTTGCCTACAAACCCTGATAACGGCGGCATGCCTATCACAGCAATGGCGGCAATGGCAAATGGAATACCAAGCAGCATTGGTTGCGCCACCGGGCGACCTGCGGTGATCCTATCCGCTACTTTACCACGCTGAGTGCCGATTAAATCGGCTAACAAAAATAACGCGGCAGAAACCAAGGTGGAATGCACAAGGTAATATATGGCAGCGGCACTACTGTCCACCGTTTGTACCGCAACCAGCGCAACCAAAGTACCTACCGATACCACCACTAAGTTTGCTGCTAACTTACGTAAGTCTTGGCTCGCTAGTACCCCAATGGCCCCCATCACTATGGTTGCAATGGCCAACCACCACAGCCATTGCTGTGCCATATGGCTAAGCTCTCCGGCTTCCTCACCAAACACTAAGGTGTAAACTCGCATCATGGAATAGACACCCACTTTAGTCATAATTGCAAACAAGGCGGCAACTACAGGCAAGGCAGTGGCATAGGTATTCGGTAACCACAGGTGCAATGGCAATAAAGCGCCCTTCAAGGCGAATACCACTAATAATAACAAACCACCGATTTTAGCCAGATAAACATCATCGCCTTGCAACAAGGTAATTTTTTGTGCCATGTCAGCAATATTCAGCGTCCCAAGCACCCCATACATAATCCCTAAAGCAATTAAGAACACTGACGAACCAACTAGATTGAGGATCACGTATTGTAACGAGGCTCTAGTATTGTGCTTGTCGCCGCCATGCATTAACAAGGCATAAGAGGCGATAAGTAACACCTCAAAAAACACGAATAAGTTAAAGGCATCACCCGTTAAAAAGGCGCCGTTCACACCCATCATTAAAAAATGCACCAATGGATGGAAAAAGCTGCCCTTTTCATCATCTCCGGCACAACTGTACAGAACACAGACAAACCCGAGTAATGCCGTCAAGCTCACCAACAGTGTTGACAATTGATCCGCCACTAAAACAATCCCAAATGGCGCTTGCCAATTACCGATGGCATACACCTGGATGCCACTTTGCTGCACATTAAGCAGTAAACCAATACAGGCCGCAAAGGTGATAAGCGACATCAATACAGATACCTTGCGGCGTATTGCTAACTTTTTACCACAAGGAGGCATTAGCAGGATAACTCCCGCCAACATCGAAAGTAATACAGGTAATGAAGTCAGATGCTGGATCATGCCTTATCCTTCTTTTCAGGGACAATACCGTTGACATGGTCATTACCCAAGTCAGAGCGACCACGAATGGCAAGGATCACCACGAATGCGGTCATCGCAAAACCGATAACAATCGCAGTTAACACTAACGCCTGTGGTAAAGGATCAGCGTAGTCGTTACTAAAACCCAATACCGCGGCTTTATTTAAGGTTAATCTGCCGGACGCGAATAGGAATAAATTCACCGCGTAAGACAACATAGTGAGGCCTAACACAACCGGAAAAGTTCGCGCACGTAATATTAAAAAAACCCCGCAGGCCACTAATATGCCTACGCAAGATGCATACAATAATTCCATTAAATATTTACCTCTTCTTTTGGCGCATTGGCGGTCACTTTGCCCAAACTTGCCAAGATCATTAGCGTTGCTCCAACCACGGTAATATACACCCCAAGGTCAAAGGCAATGGCACTCGCTAACTCAGTTTTTCCTACCAACGGAATATCAAAATAATCAAACCAAGAAGTTAAGAACGGTCTATCGAAGAACCAACTTCCTACGCCTGTCGCCAAGGCTATCGCAATACCGGTGGCAATGATCTTACGGTAATTGACATTAAAGCGCTCTGCTATCCAGTTTGAGCCGTGAGCAATGTACTGCAATATAAAGGCGATGGCCGTCACTAAGCCTGCGATAAAGCCACCACCTGGGAGGTTATGACCACGCAAGAAGATGTAGACCGAAACCAGCAGCGCCAGTGGCAGTAAGCTTTGCGAAATACTCGCCAATAACAGCGGATAGCGCTCTTTTGCCCAAGGTCTGCCTTCACTGTCACTACCAGGCATAAACAGTGGTAAATTAATCAATAGTTTATAAATTCCCAATGCCGCAATACCCAGCACTGTGATTTCGCCTAGGGTATCGAAACCCCGAAAATCGACCAGGATTACATTCACCACATTGGTACCACCGCCGCCGATTTTAGCGTTGGCAACAAAGAACTCAGAAATACTGTCTAGTGGGCGCGTGATTAGAGCATAACTAATGCTGCCAACAATCACCCCAATTGCGGAGGCGATACCCATGTCCCGCAGCACGCGAATAGAGCTAGACTCTTTTGGCGTTCGCTGTGGTAAAAAGAACAAGGCCAGCATCAATAAGATGATGGTCACCACCTCAACCGTCAATTGAGTTAACGCTAAGTCAGGCGCAGAGAAGCGGGTAAAGGCCACGGATACCATCAGGCCCACAACCGAGATCATTAATAGCGCCACCATGCGGCTGCGATGCCAAATCACCGTGCCTAGAGCACCTATCATTAATAGTCCAGCGCCAATGGCGTTGTGGACATCAATAGGAGTGGGTTCCATGTTGCCAACCAGTTGCGACATTTCAAATAATGGCCAACCGGCGCTGATCAGCACCACAATAAACATCAACATCAAGTAGCGTTGCAATGAACCGTTTTCAATCGCCCCAATCCGGGCGCGGCTCCACGACACAATGTTGTACATTGTGCGTTCAAAGGTTTTCTTAGCATTAAGCGGCGGCAGCGATGCCTGAAATTGAAACAGGAATCTACGCTGAGTATAAATAAACAAACCACCGCACACGGCCAAACCACTCATCAACAGAGGAAGGTTAAAGCCATGCCAAATGGCGATTTTGTACTCTGGTGCTTCCCCGCCAAGCACGGCTGCCGATGCGGCAAACAAAATACCGTCGACCACAAAGTTTGGAAACATCCCTACAACCAAACACAGCGCCACTAAAATTTCGATCGGTACGCGCATATATCTAGGCGCTTCATGAGGAGTTTTAGGCAAATCGATGGGATCGCCATTGAAAAACACATCGTGAATAAAGCGCGCAGAGTAAGCGACAGAAAATGCCCCTGCTATGGTCGCAAGTATTGGGATTAGCCAAGACATTGAGCCCAGTAACTGTTGGTGCAGGGTTTCGGCAAAGAACATTTCTTTGGATAAGAAACCATTGAGTAACGGTACCCCTGCCATTGCTGAAGCCGCCACCATGGCTAACGTGGCGGTGTAAGGCATAAAACGCCACATGCCATTAAGTTTACGCATGTCACGTGTGCCCGTTTCATGATCGATGATACCGGTGGCCATAAACAGCGAGGCTTTAAAGGTAGCGTGGTTAATAATGTGGAAAATCGCCGCAACCGTTGCCAATTCTGTGTCTAGACCCAGCAGTAAGGTGATCAGGCCCAAATGGCTAATAGTGGAAAAGGCCAGTAACCCTTTCAAGTCGTGTTTGAACAGTGCGATGTAAGCACCGACTAACAAGGTAGCAAGGCCCGTTAAGCCCACTAAAATAAACCACAGCTCGGTTCCCGCCAATGCCGGATAAAAACGTGCTAATAGGAAAATCCCCGCTTTTACCATAGTGGCAGAGTGTAAGTAGGCACTTACAGGCGTTGGTGCTGCCATGGCGTGTGGTAGCCAGAAATGGAATGGGAATTGCGCGGACTTGGTAAATGCCCCTAACAGGATAAGCACTAGGGTTACTTCGTACCATGCGTGGGCTTGGATAATATCACGACTGGCTAAGATGACATCGAGGTTGTAGCTGCCAACAATGTCACCTAATAACATTAGACCTGCAAGCAGAGCCAAACCACCACCACCGGTGATAGCCAAGGCCATTTTGGCGCCTTTACGGGCTTCTGACTTATGCCACCAATAGCTAATAAGCAAAAAGGAACTAATGCTGGTAAGCTCCCAGAATAACCACAACTGCAAAACATTATTCGACATCACAATACCGAGCATGGCGGTCATAAACAGCATTAGGTATGAGTAGAGTTTTGGCATCGAGTCGTTGGGGCTTAAGTAGTATCTGGCATAAAATATCACCAGCATACCAATTCCCAAGATCATAAAGACAAACAATAGCGCTAAGCCATCGAGTCGGAAAGCAACATCGATATCCAGAAGCGGGATCCACTCGAGCGTTGCTCGAATTGTCTCACCCGCAAACACCGCTGGCGCAAGGTCAACGGCTAATAGAATTGCCACTGCTGGCGCTACTAAGGTTAAAGCAGTCGACTGATTACGAGAGAGTTTTCCCGTGAATGCACTGAGTAGACTGCCAATTAAGGATAGCAAGGGTATCCAAAATAAAGTCATAGAGTAAACCTTTTATTTGCGTCGTTATGGCTCGTTTTGGTTAAGGTGATGATGCCCTTCCCATCTGGAGCATTAAGTACACTTTTACCACACGTACATGTTTCTTGTTATACTTGATTAGTGTTTGAGTTGTCTAGAGTTTCACATCCTAGCTGATTACATTTTAGACAACCTTAACAAACTATTCAGATTAAGTTCAAAACTATTCAGCTGAATTAACGCGACTTAGAGGTGAAGAGGAAGCTAAGTTCAGTGCAGCCAGCCACAGTTCTCGGTATTTTTCACTTAGCTTAATCGATTGATATTCCAACAAAGAGTACCCTTTTTGTGGCTTAAATGACGCCAGTTTACCGTACTTGCAAGTACGGCTAGGCACCCAGTTGTATGGGGCGTGTTCACCAACGTAAAGATTTGGTGCCTTATAGCCTGATTTTGCACAAAGCCATTTTGCTTTTGCCGGCGCAACGGGGTACTCATCCTCAAAACCACTGAAATGCATAAGCTCGTGGATAAACACATTGTAGTTACTGGTGTGAGCCAGCGTCATCTGCTGCCCAACCACGTTGGCATGCCCCTTTGCGGCCATCAGCACAGTATAATCAAAACTCTCAGCAATGGACGATGCAGCTAAGTGACACTTTGCAAACCTGTCTTTCTCAGCACAGTTTAACCGCTTTGCCGCATAAATTGGTTTAGATAAGCAATACACACCCGCTTGCGGTTCAGGCTGTTGCTCAAACGCCACTTTTAGCTGTTGTAATTGCCGCAGCCCCTTTAAATCAGAAGCAATTAACGCGATATGATAACGACATTGATGAGTCGGTTTGCTCACTTCATCAAGCAGCTGGTAGTGGTCTAGCTCCTTATGACGTGGCAATTTTACCACCTTATTAGCTTGTGCCAGCTGCATAAAAACCTGATGGCTTGCAGGCACACCGCCGAGCTTTTTTACCTCTGCCAACAACCGCCACTGCAAAGTTTGCAAAAGCAGCTCTGCCAGCTGATGGCGCTGCTGTTGATTGAGTTTGTGCCATCGCGTTAGTAACAGGGACTTTCTGCGCTGCTGGGGGTCACTGCCCAATGCCCGCCTTAGCTGCTCAAATTGCCAATTAATTAAGGGCAGCTGGGCTAATGCCCGTACTAAAGAGTGATTTGCCTGTGCAGGCGTAACAGTAAGATGAGACGCCATTTGAAAATAAAGGTGTGGCGACTTTACCAGCCAGCGCTGCAAAGTCGCACTTGAAAGGTGGCTATAGTTCGAGCTGCTGCTCGTTAAAGCCAGCAACAACAAGAACACACAGAGTGCTTTAGTCTGCGTCGCGCTCATTATTCTGTTGAGTCAGTAAGTCTAACTCTAGCCGTGCGTACTTGTGCTCCACAAACTCAAACACATTGGTGGCTAAGGCTAATTTAAAATAACTTATTGCAGCATTGTCATCGCCTTGGGCTTGGTAGCGTTTGGCAATGTAGAAGTAAGCTTCGCAGAGTCGCTCTGCATACTCTTGTTGACTGCTAACGCCGCGCCCTATTTGATTTAAAAACTGGGTTTCACTGAGCTTACCTAAATAGTAGTCAATTAGCTGAGATGACCATTCATTAGGGTTTAACGCTAAACTATTTTTTTGTAGTTGTTTCTTTGCGGCTTCAGGGTCTAGCTTAGAATGCGCTAGGTATAACCACATAGCACGGTAGGCATCTTGTGGTGAGCGCGCTAGAAACACTTCAAAGTCCTTTACCGCTAAGCTTGGGCGTTTTCCATAATATAAGGCAATGCCACGATTTAGAAAGGCATATTCATGTTCATCATCAAGTTCCAATACAGCATCAAACATTTCGTAAGCACGGCCATAGTTTTGTTCTAACGTTTGGTGAATGCCAAGAAAGTTATAAACTTCGGCTAAATCGGGTTTGAGCTTTACGGCACGATTAAAATCAATGCGTGCTAGAGTAGAGAGCCCAGTTGAGTCATACAGCATGCCGCGATTATAAAATAGCTGTGCACGTTGGTCGTTATCAATATCGGGCTGCAACAATAGCTCACTGTATCGAGCAATAGCGATTTCATTGCGAAAATTTGCTTGCAGCGGAACCGCCAGCGGCACATTTAACACTTGCTTACTGCTTGTTTTAGGTTCGGTACTGTTACATCCCACCAGGCCTACAAACAACAATAACACCACAATTTTCGCTAACTTCATTTCCTTCCTCATACTACCAAGCTTAAGCATGTCTTAGTTACCATACGCTAGTCTGCGCAAAGTCGCCATCAAATGGGATAACTGAACTCCGGCATTTAAACATAAAAAAAGGGGCTATACAGCCCCTTTCTCGATGTTGTTAGTCTGTGGTGCTAATTATTCAGCACTCTCAGTCTTTTTTTCTTGAGCTTCTTTGATGCTCAAGCGAACACGGCCTTGGCGGTCCACTTCTAGTACTTTAACTTTTACTTCTTGACCTACAGATAGGTGATCCGACACGTTATTTACGCGCTCATCACTGATCTGTGAGATGTGAACTAGACCATCTTTACCAGGTAATACGTTTACAAAGGCACCGAAGTCAACGATACGGATAACCTTACCAGTGTAAAGTGTACCTACTTCCAGCTCAGCAGTAAGTGCTTCAATACGAGAAATCGCGTCTTTAGCGCTGTTACCATTGGTGGCAGCAATCTTAATTGTGCCGTCGTCTTCAATTTCAATGGTAGTGTCTGTTTCTTCAGTTAGCTGACGAATAGTAGCGCCACCTTTACCAATCACTTCCGCGATTTTCTTCGCAGGGATCTTCATGGTGTAAATACGTGGTGCGAACTCAGATAGCTCTTCAGAAGGTGAAGCAATTGCTTGGTCCATCACACCTAGAATGTGTAGACGAGCAGCTTTTGCCTGACGCAATGCGATTTGCATGATCTCTTTGGTGATACCTTCAATCTTGATATCCATCTGTAGTGCTGTTACGCCGTCAGCAGTACCCGCTACTTTAAAGTCCATATCACCAAGGTGGTCTTCGTCACCTAGGATGTCAGAAAGAACAACAAAGTCGTCGCCTTCCTTAACTAGACCCATTGCGATACCAGCCACTGAAGCTTTAACAGGTACACCTGCGTTCATTAGCGCAAGTGATGTACCACATACCGACGCCATTGAAGATGAACCGTTTGATTCTGTGATTTCTGATACCACACGTACAGAGTACGGGAATTCTGCCAGTGTTGGCATTACCGCAGCAATACCACGCTTAGCTAGGTTACCGTGACCAATTTCACGACGCTTAGGTGAGCCAACAAAACCTGTTTCACCGACACAGAACGGAGGGAAGTTGTAGTGCAACATAAAGTGGTGCTTATGAGTACCGGTTAGGTTATCCATCATTTGCGCATCACGTTCTGTACCTAGAGTCGCTGTTACTAGCGCCTGCGTCTCACCACGAGTAAAGATTGCAGAGCCGTGCGTACGCGGAAGTACACCGGTCATCACGTCAAGAGCACGAACCATGTCTGGTTCACGACCGTCAATGCGTTTTTCACCAGCGATGATGCGGCTACGAACAATTTTCTTTTCTAGTGAGCTAAACTCTTTGCCAACCACTTGGTCGTCAAGAGACTCTTCTTCACTAAGCTCAGCAGATAGCTTTTCAATAACCTCTGCTTTTGCTTCAGAAAGCGCTTCTTTACGTGCAACTTTGTCAGTGATTAGGTAAGCATCACCGATTTTTTGCTCAGCAATCGCCGCTACTTTTTCAGCAAGAGTCAGATCTTTTTCTGGTGCAGTCCAATCCCAAGCAGGCTTGCCTGCTTCAGCACTGAACTCTTCGATTGCTTTGATGATCGACTGAGATTGCTCATGACCATATACAACTGCGCCTAGCATTTCTTCTTCAGAAAGCACTTCTGCTTCAGATTCAACCATAAGTACTGCGTTTTCAGTACCCGCAACAACCAAGTCAAGCTTGCTGGTTTCAAGCTCTTTCAAGGTTGGGTTGATGACATACTGGCCATCCACATAACCAACGCGTGCTGCGCCGATTGGGCCATTAAATGGAATACCAGAAATAGCTAGTGCTGCTGAAGTACCAATTAGTGCAACGATGTCTGGTTGTACTTCTGGATCAACTGAAACAACCGTGGCAATCACCTGAACTTCGTTTACAAAGCCTTCAGGGAATAATGGACGGATTGGACGGTCAATCAGACGCGCTGTTAATGTTTCGCCATCTGAAGGACGACCTTCACGCTTTAAGAAGCCACCTGGGATACGACCCGCAGCATACATTTTTTCTATATAGTTAACCGTTAGCGGAAAGAAGTCTTGGCCAGGAGCCGCTTCTCTTTTGCCTACTACGGTTACTAGCACTGATGTATCACCAATGCTCGCTAGTACTGCGCCGTCAGCTTGACGTGCGATAGCACCTGTTTCTAGTGTCACTGTGTGTTGACCTAGTTGAAATTCTTTAATAATTGCTTGCACAATATTTTCCTTACTTAATTGTTTTCAACGCCAACAGGGACCAATTACAGTCTTAAATAAACTCAATCAATTTATTTAAGCACTACAATTGGTAAACCAATTGACGCTGGTTTAAACCTATTTTTAAACCGTTGTCAGTATACTGATAGAATAGCGACAAAAAAAGGGGCTAATTAGCCCCTTTTTTGCTGTTGGATAATTTTCCAACAAGAAATCAAAAATATTAGCGACGTAGGCCAAGCTCTTTGATTAGTGCAGCATAACGGTCAACGCTCTTGCCTTTAAGGTAGTCAAGAAGGTTACGGCGTTGGCTAACTTTACGTAGCAGACCACGACGTGAGTGGAAGTCTTGCTTGTGGTTAGCGAAGTGACCTTGTAGCTTGTTGATGTCAGCAGTTAGAAGTGCAACTTGTACTTCTGGTGAACCAGTATCACCTTCTGCGCGAGCGAACTTTGCTACGATTTCTGCTTTTTCTTGGTTGCTTAGTGACATAATAACTCCAAAATAAATTTAAGTAATGCTTCAGCCGATCACTAATTCAGCCAAAGCGGAAGCTGACGGATTATATCAGTATTCTCCACCACTGCATAGTACAATCGTGATTAGGATCCCGGCTGCGCCGACGATAATGCTCGTTTTGCTTTGAGAAGCCCCTGTGGGTTACGTTCACCAATACCCACAAACTGACCGGCCGCCACTACTTTCACAATGCCCTCAGGCAAGTTTTCCACGGCAACGGTTTGGCCATGCCCAAAAGCAACGCCTTGCTGCTGGTTGATCTCTACCACAGGCAAATCGACCAATGCCGTATCCATCGGTAACAATAAGCTGTCTAAATACGTCGACGGTGCTACTTCTTCGGTTTTGGCTTTATCAAGCAGCTGCTCAAGCTCTGCCAAGGTCACCATTTTATCACTGGGATAATGACCCACTTCGCTACGGTGCAACATAATAACGTGGGCACCACAGCCAAGCTTTTCGCCTAAGTCATCGACAATGGTACGAATGTAAGTGCCCTTTGATACGTGCACTGTCATTTGTATTTGCTGACTGGCCTCGTCGTATTCGTCTAAAGTAATGTTATAAACATTAATCTTGCGACATTTACGCGGTACTTCAATGCCCTCGCGGGCATACTTGTACAAAGGTTGCCCCTGATACTTTAACGCCGAGTACATTGACGGGTATTGATCGGACTCGCCTAAAAAGCTCGCCACTTCGCGCTCTAACTGGGCTTTACTAATATCCACAGGACGAGTCTCGACAATCTCACCATCGGAGTCCGACGTCGTCGTACGCTCCCCCAATTGTGCTCTAACCACATACGTTTTATCGGTATCAAGCAAAAACTGAGTAAACTTGGTCGCTTCACCAAAGCAAATGGGTAACATTCCCGTCGCCAGTGGATCTAAAGCTCCTGTGTGTCCTGCTTTTTGAGCAAAATAAATGCCTTTTGCCTGTTGCAGCGCCTTATTAGAAGAAATACCTTGCGGCTTATGTAACAATAAAATGCCGTCAACAGCACGGCCTTTACTACGCCGAGCCATTAGTCTTCCTCTTGGTCTTTGCCTTCGGACTCCGGGCCACGCTTAGCATTGTCTTCTTTAATCACAGAATCGACTAAGTTAGAAATGCGCATGCCTTCCATCAGTGAATTATCAATCACAAACTTAAGCTCTGGCATGATACGGGCGCGAATACGCTTACCCAGCAGCGAACGGATATATCCCGTTGCTTCATTTAAAATGGCCGCACTTTGTTTGGTTTTGTCTTCATCGCTGGTATTTAATACCGTGATAAACACCTTGGCATAAGACAGGTCACGAGATACCTCAACGGCAGAAACAGTCACCATGCCCAATCTTGGGTCTTTAATTTCGCGCTGTAAAATCACCGCAATTTCTTTTTGAATTTGCTGTGCTACACGATCTGTACGAGAAAATTCTCTCATTTTCACCACTTAAAAGTTAACAATCTATGAGATCACAAATGGGGGCTAGCGCCCCCATCTCAAGTATTTTAGTAACTTACAGTTAAAGCGAGCGCTCTACCTGAACCGTTTCAAATACTTCGATTTGGTCACCGACTTTAACGTCGTTGTAGTTCTTAACGCCAATACCACATTCCATGCCGCTACGAACATCTGCTACGTCGTCTTTAAAGCGACGTAGAGACTCAAGCTCGCCTTCGTAGATAACTACGTTATCACGAAGAACGCGGATAGGTGCGCTACGTTTAACTACGCCTTCAGTAACCATACAGCCGGCAATAGCACCAATTTTCGGTGACTTAAACACGTCACGTACTTCAGCAAGACCAATGATCTCTTGCTTAAATTCTGGAGCTAGCATGCCCGACATTGCCTGCTTCACTTCTTCAATCAAGCTGTAGATAACGCTGTAGTAACGTAGATCTAGGTTTTCAGCTTCGATTACCTTACGTGCAGAGGCGTCGGCACGGACGTTAAAGCCAACAATGATCGCATTTGATGCTGCTGCAAGCGTTGCATCCGTCTCAGTGATACCACCTACACCAGAGCCAACAATCTTCACTTTCACTTCTTCCGTTGACAGTTTAGTCAATGAATCAGCAATTGCTTCAATTGAGCCTTGTACGTCGGCTTTAAGTACAATGTTCACCTCAGAAACATCACCTTCGGTCATGTTAGAGAACATGTTTTCAAGCTTGGCTTTTTGCTGACGCGCTAGCTTCACTTCACGGTACTTACCTTGACGATAAAGTGCCACTTCACGCGCTTTACGCTCATCGCGAACGACAGTAGCTTCGTCACCAGCAGCTGGTACACCAGAAAGACCTAAGATCTCAACTGGAATTGACGGGCCTGCCGACTTCACATCTTTACCGTTCTCGTCTTTCATAGCACGAACACGGCCATACTCTAGGCCACACAGTACAATATCGCCTTGGTTTAGGGTACCTGACTGAACTAAGATTGATGCCACTGGACCACGGCCTTTATCAAGACGCGATTCAATAACCACACCCGATGCCATGCCTTCTTTTGATGCTTGCAATTCAAGTAGCTCAGACTGCATTAGAATGGCTTCTAGTAGCTCATCAATACCAAGACCGGTTTTCGCTGAAATGTGCACAAACTGAGTTTCACCACCCCACTCTTCTGGGATAACGTCTAGTTGTGCTAGCTCGTTTTTAACGCGGTCTGGGTCAATGCCCTCTTTATCCATTTTGTTTACCGCAATGATAAGCGGTACTTCTGCTGCTTTGGCGTGCTGCACAGCTTCTTTGGTCTGTGGCATTACACCATCGTCTGCTGCCACTACAAGTACCACGATATCTGTCGCCTTCGCACCACGTGCACGCATTGAGGTAAACGCTGCGTGTCCCGGAGTATCGAGGAAGGTGATCATGCTGCCACCGGTTTCAACGTGGTAAGCACCGATATGCTGGGTAATACCACCGGCTTCACCATCAGCAACCTTGGCTTTACGGATGTAATCCAGCGTTGATGTTTTACCGTGGTCAACGTGACCCATAACCGTAACAACTGGCGCACGCGGTTCAAGCGAGCCTTCGTCACTGCGGTCTTGAAGTACTTTTTCTTCTAGCTCATTTTCTTTCACTAGAACAACTTTGTGACCCATTTCTTCCGCAACTAGCTGGGCAGTTTCCTGATCGATAACTTGGTTAATGGTCACCATGTCACCCATCTTCATCATGGTTTTCACCACTTCTGCACCTTTAACAGCCATACGTGAAGCAAGCTCAGCTACGGTGATGGTCTCACTGATACGAACTTCTTGTTTCACTTCTGCGGCTGGCTTTTGGAAGCCATGCTGTAATGAGGTCGGGGCTTTAAGCTTGCCTTTTTTGCCTCTTTGTCTTCTGTTCGACTCTGCAGCATCGTCTCTACCAGACTTTTTCTTCTTCTTACGGCGAGCGCTTTTCTCTTCACGAGCATCTGACTCGTCTTCTGCTTCTCGGGCGTAAGTTGAAGTGGTTAAGTGGTGATCTGAGTTTTCCTCACGACGACGACGCTCTTCTTCTTCCGCTTTCCAGCGAGCTTCGTTTTCTTCGGCTAAACGACGAGCTTCAGCAGCTTGACGTTCGGCTTCTTCTTCGGCTTTTTTCAGTGCGGCTGCTTCTGCTTCTTGACGCAGGCGCTCTGCTTCTTTACGTTCTTTCTCTTGTTGCGCGCTATCCACTTCTTTACTCTGCTTATCATTGGCTTGGGCTGGGCGATCGGCATTTGCTTTTCGCTTCGCCTCTTCTTTAGCTTTGCGCTCGGCTTCCTCTTTGGCCTTGCGTTCAGCTTCTTCGCGCGCTTTGCGCTCAGCTTCTTCTTTGGCCTTTTGCTCTGCTTCTTGCTGAGCCTTCAACTCTGCTTCTTTGCGCGCAGCTTCCTCTGCAGCTAAGCGTTCTTGCTCTTTTTGCTGCTCGATTGCGCTCTTTTTAACGTAAGTGCGCTTCTTACGGACTTCTACAGATACCGACTTTGCTTTACCAGACGAGTTAACACTTAACGTGCTTTTACTCTTACGCTGTAGAGTCATGCGCTCAGGACCGGTTGACCCAGTGCCACCGTGTTGCTTGCTTAGGTGGTCAAGCAACTTAGCCTTTTCGGATTCAGTAACTTGGTCGCCCTCGGCTTTTGTGATCCCTGCATCTTTTAACTGCTGTAGTAATTTATCAACAGTTGTACCAATACTCTCGGCTAGTTTATTAATGCTCACTTCTGCCATACGTGATGTTACCTCCGTTAATAAATTACTCTTCGTTGAACCAACAAATGTTACGAGCAGCCATGATTAACTCGCCGGCTTGCTCTTCTGATAACTCTGAAATTTCCACTAAGTCATCAATCCCCTGCTCAGCAAGGTCTTCAAGTGTAACAATACCTTTGCTAGCGAAAACAAAAGCGTCGTGACGCTCAAGTCCTTCTAGTGCTAGTAGGTCTTCTGCAGGCTCTGCATTTTCTAGACTTTCTTCATCGCGAAGCGCTTTAGTAGTTAGTGCATCTTTGGCACGATTACGTAGCTCTTCAACAGTGTCTTCATCTAGACCATCAATTTCTAAAAACTCAGCAACGGGTACGTAGGCTACTTCTTCTAACGTTGAGAAGCCTTCGTTAATTAGTAATGTTGCAAAGTCATCGTCAATATCTAAGTGTTCGGTGAACAGATTGATCAGTTTGTCTGATTCTTCAGCGTTTTTACGCTCCATCTCTTCTACCGTCATCACATTTAGTTCCCAACCTGTAAGTTGGCTGGCTAAACGTACGTTTTGACCGTTACGACCAATGGCTTGCGCAAGGTTATCGGCCTCTACCGCAATTTCCATGGTGCGAGTGTCTTCATCCATTACGATTGAAGCCACTTCTGCCGGTGCCATGGCATTGATCACAAATTGCGCTGGGTTATCATCATACAACACGATATCAACACGCTCACCACCAAGTTCGGTAGAAACGGCTTGCACACGTGCACCACGCATACCCACGCACGCACCCACAGGGTCGATACGCTTATCGTTTGATTTCACCGCAATTTTAGCACGAGAACCTGGATCACGTGCAGCACCTTTAAGCTCAATCATCTCCTCGCCAATTTCAGGTACCTCAATGCGGAATAATTCCATCAACATATCTGGTTTTGAACGAGTTACAAAAAGCTGTGCACCACGTGCTTCAGGCTTCACTTCGTAAAGTAAACCACGTACACGGTCACCTGGACGGAAGCTTTCACGCGGTAGCATGTCTTCACGGTAAATAACCGCTTCAGCGTTGTTGCCTAAATCAATAACGATGGCATCACGCGTGGCCTTTTTAACCACACCCGTTACCAGCTCGCCTTGCTGATCTTTATAAGCATCAACCACTAATGCCCGCTCAGCTTCACGTACTTTTTGTACGATAACCTGTTTTGCCATTTGCGTTGTAATGCGATCAAACTTGATTGACTCAATTTGTTCTTCAACAAAGTCATCAAGTTGAATTTCTGGCTCGTCAACCTGTGCAGCTTCAATGGTGATTTCCGCGTAAGGGTTTTCTAAAGAGCCATCTTCTTGTGGTTCAACCACTCGCCAACGGCGGAAAGTATCGTACTCACCGGTTTTACGGTCGATTGAGACACGAACGTCAATTTCACCGTCATGCTTCTTTTTTGTTGCTGTCGCTAGTGCGAACTCTAATGCTTCAAAAATCTTTTCTCTTGGGACTGCTTTTTCATTGGAAACAGCTTCTGCCACCAACAATATTTCTTTTGCCATAGGTAATGCCTCGCTTGCCCTTGTCCTTCGCACTCAAAGTTAGAATTTTGCGATGATATTGGCACGTTCAATGTTGCTCAACATCAGAATAAATTCCTGACCGTCAACCTTTAACGTGATCATATCGCCATTAACTGCTACTAAATCGCCTTTAAAGTTACGGCGACCTTCTTGCGGAAGCTTTGTACGCAAACGTACTTCTTCTCCCACTGCCTCTTCATAATGAGCTTGTTTGAATAGTGGTCTGTCAACTCCTGGAGAAGATACTTCCAAACTGTATTCATTGGTGATCGGGTCTTCAACATCTAAGATAGCACTGACTTGACGACTAACTTCAGCGCAGTCATCTACAGTAATACCGTTTTCATGGTCAATATACACACGTAGTGTAGAATGACGCCCAGCTTGGACAAACTCAAGACCGAGTAATTCAAAGCCACAGGCAGCAACCGCAGGCTCCAACATTTCAGTCAATTCTTGCTCGAGTTTTGACACAGAACTCCTCCATACACAAACAAAAAAAGGGCTTATAGCCCCCAATCATAGCTGCTTGATCTTGGGCTCAGGGTAACCCTTACGCCAGATACGACAACGCCCCGAACCAAGCGGGGCGTCACACGAATAACAAACTGTGTGGCCAAAGGCCGTGCTTGGTTTGCGAGCTGTCTCAGCCAAATTAAATTACGCTTATGCAAATAAGCAATAATCTAAACGCAAAACGCGCATTACTAAGAATGCGCGAGATCAAAGAATAAATCTTTAAACTTGGTTGCGGGAGCCGGATTTGAACCGACGACCTTCGGGTTATGAGCCCGACGAGCTACCAGGCTGCTCCATCCCGCGCCAACACATAAAATTGTTTTACTTCTACATTTCAAAGAAGTGGCCACCGGATTTGAACCGACGACCTTCGGTCTTAATGTTCACAACGGCGTTAACCCGTTAGAACTGCCTAAATATGTTGCGTATTATAAAGACAGTAGCTCGGGATAGCAACCATCAATTAGCACTATCTGTTACTATTCTGCCCCTCAGAAGCTCGCTATTTCAGACCCTTTTATTGAATTTTCCAGCTCACCAACTCATTCTTTAATGAGTACTATTTTACGCCCTCTTAGCGCTCTTTTTAGGCTCGTGAATAATGCATCATAAGCCGTCAGGCCAAAGCGCCCCACCTAAACCATCTGTCTTTTATATTTGTAAGTTAAGTCGCACACTGGTTAAGAAAAAGTCTACTAACAATGAAACTTTGGCTATACTTACATTTCCAGCGATTGGTTTTGAGCAAAGGATCCGCTCTTCAACTCACATTTGAAGAGGCGCTTATGAGCATTACCCCTTATCAATATCAGCTTTTGACTCAAACGCTTGCCAGCATTAGGCCTAACTTCCATGGCTTTTGCACCTCATGGCAAACCCAACTATTGCGTTACGACCTCAACATGGAAGTGCCAAGCAACACCAAACAATTAATCATCTGGGAGCATCAGATTTTTGACTTTATTCAAAACTGTGTGATGCGTCTGCCACAGCAAAGCAACCTACTCTACTACTTGCAAAAGCAAAAACAGGTGATGGTGTTTCTGGGTACTGCAGAGCAAGACATCAGCGTATTACTAACCACGTTTATTGCCAGCTTAAAACGTCAATTGGGTCGACATTTTACTCATGCGGCTCACAATGCTTGGCAAAAAGCCTTACTTATCATCAAAAACATGCTACTTGAACAATTGTTTGGCAAAAAAAACGTGGTGGCACTGAAAGATTTTAAACAGGCACAAGTTCACGCTACTTAAGCGCTAGTAGAGTAGTGAATTCAGCGTGACTTCTAACCGCCCTAAGCTTACACTCATACAAAAGTTAATTAGGGCCAACAAAATGATTAAACAAACATTTTTTGCACTGCTAGTGACTGCAGCTGCCACCGGGTGTGATGCGTTACAGGATTCGAAAGCGCAACTTGAGCAAGACTACCTGTCACAACACCAACAATTACAACAAGCAATAACGCAAATTCGTGAACAAGGTATAGCCTCGGTAAAAGCCAGTGCCGAAACAGGCAGCGTCGCGGCTTGCGTGGCCAAACAATTAGATGCCGACCCGATGGGAGCACTGGCCACTGTCGAGGGGGCGCTGCAAGATAACGCCAACCTTGGAGACATTTTAGCCGCGGTGGAAAACCTATCGACGCAAGAGATCTCACTGGACCAGCTGCCCGAATTAATTCAACAAGGTGCAGACACCGTACGCTACCTCAAGACTTTACTCAGCGAGTACGATTTGTCAGAGTTAAAACAGCAGGCTGCCGACTTATTGGCAACCGGTGAAGCAAAAAGCGAAGACGTTGGCGCCCATTTACGAACATTAATAGAGTCTTGCCAAACAAAGTGAGCAAAAGCGCTGAACGCTTCGTAGTATGTCACTATGTGTTGCAGCAAAATGTGAACTATAAACGTGAAGATCGGACTTTATTTATTCGATAACGATTGCCGCCTGAGTGACAATATCGCGCTCAGGCAGCTACGAGAAAAAGTAGACCATTTGGTTTGTGTTTATTTTCCCAGTCCTAGCATTTGGACCGCGAGAAAGTCGCAAACGGAAAAATCAACGTGCGTTAAGTCATTTCAGCAAAATACCCTCTACGCGTTACAAACTGAACTCAACCAGTATCAGCAAACCCTTTTTACTTTGCCTGATCCACTTGCCCTTAGCCATCTTATTCGATTAATTAAAGACCTCAACATCAGCCATGTGGCGCGCTCAGTGCACCCTGGGTATGATGAGCAAAAAGTATGGCAAGCACTACAACATGAATTACTCGACGTTGAGTTTATTTCAGCATACAGCGCCACCTTGTTTAACTTAACAGAACTGCCCATATCCTTATCTGAGCTACCGCCAAGCTTTACTCCATTTAGGAAAAAAGTTGATCAGCTTGAGGTCCGTGAAACACAGGCAAAACCCGCGAGTCTGCCTCCCCTGCCTCACTCAGCAAATACCCTAAGTTACTTAACCCCTGTGGCAGTTAAGTCCTTACCAGCCTGCCGCTTTGACGCTGGTTCCCACGCCGCAAAGGCCTATTTAGCCGACTACTTTAGCGACGCAACAGCACAGCATTACAAGCAAACTCGAAATGCCCTAATGGGACAACGCTTTTCTACTCAATTTAGTCCTTACCTAGCCTCTGGTGCTATCAGCCCGGTGGAAGTCGTCGCCGCATTACAGCAATACGAGCAGCAGTTTGGTAGCAATGAGTCGACCTACTGGATTTGGTTTGAATTATTATGGCGTGAGTATTTTCACTGGTATAGCCTAAAACATGGCGAACGACTATTCGCATTTTCTGGCGTTAAAGGTAAAACGCCAAAAACCAGCTTTTACCCCGAGCGCTATCACAAATGGTGTGAAGGTAAAACGCCGTCACCTTTAATCAATGCCATTATGAACGAGCTGAACGCCACAGGTTGGATCTCTAATCGTGCCAGACAAATCACCGCCAGTTATTTTGTCAATGAGTTGCAGCTGGATTGGCGATACGGTGCCGCATACTTTGAGCAGCGGCTTATTGACTATGATGTCGCGGCCAACTGGGGCAACTGGCAGTACATCGCGGGAGTGGGCGCCGATCCGCGTGGTGGCCGTCACTTTAACATTGCCAAGCAACAGCAGCAATTTGACCCTAATGGTGACTACATCAAGGCGTGGCAAGGCAAATCCTATCCAGACTTGGATAGTCGTGACTATGTAGACTGGCCCAAGGAGTGAGATGTGAGCAAACTAAACGAAAAGTATCAAGGTATTAGGCTTATTTTGGGGGATCAACTGAATGCTAATCATTCTTGGTTCAATGATAACAAGCCAGATTACCTTTATGTCATTGCTGAACTACAACAAGAAACCAGCTACACCAAGCACCACGTCCAGAAAGTATGTGCTTTTTTTAAGGCGATGGAAAACTTTGCTACGGCGCTGCGCTCTGCAGGCTTCCATGTGCTGCACTTCACTTTAGATGACACCAAAAAGTACGCCGACCTCGACGCCTTAATTCAACAGCTCTGTCAGCAATATCAGGTACAAAGTTTTCACTATCAACGCCCAGATGAATACCGCCTACTGCGCCAGCTTGAACAACTGAAACTCGATGATTTGAATGTTAAAGTCTATGACAGTGAACATTTCTTAGTGGGTTATGATGAGTTCGATGACTACCTCAGCGCTGGCAAGCATGCCACCATGGAGTTTTTCTACCGTAAACTCAGACGGCGCTTTAATATTTTAATGCAAGACGGCGAGCCTGAAGGCGGCGAGTGGAACTTTGATGCCAACAACCGCAACAAGCTGAAAAAAAGCGACTTAAAAGAGATCCCCGAACCCTTGTGTTTTAGTGATGACGTCAGTGACATTTTAACTCGAATCGAACAACATAGCGTCAACACTATAGGGCAAGCGAGCAAACAGCTATTGTGGCCTACCACCCGCACACAGGCCAAGCAATTACTGCAGTTTTTCTGTGATCATTTGCTTATACGTTTTGGTCAATTTCAAGATGCCATGACCTGCAACAGTGAGCATCAGTGGTCTTTGTATCACTCAAGGCTATCGTTCGCACTCAATAGTAAAATGCTGCACCCCAAGCAGGTTATCGATGCCGCCATCGACGCTTATCGTAACAATAAGGACATTGACATTGCACAAGTGGAAGGGTTCGTTCGCCAAATCCTCGGCTGGCGTGAGTTCATTCGCGCGATTTACTGGTTGAATATGCCTGATTATGGCAACAAAAATTATTTGTTGGCGCAGCGTAATTTACCGCAGTACTTCTGGCATGGTGAGACAAAAATGCGCTGCCTTAACGCCACCATTAAGCAAAGTCTTGACTACGCTTATGCGCACCACATTCAGCGGCTAATGGTTACCGGGAATTTTTGTTTACTTACAGGTATTCACCCAGATCAAGTCGATGACTGGTACTTAGGAATTTATATCGACGCCATCGAATGGGTCGAAATGCCCAATACTAGAGGTATGACCCAATTTGCTGACCACGGCATTGTGGCCACCAAGCCCTACGCTGCCAGCGGCAACTACATCAATAAAATGAGTGATTACTGCCGTGATTGCCATTATGACGTTAAGCAAAAAAGCACTGATAATGCCTGTCCATTAAACAGTTTGTACTGGCACTTTATGGTACGACACCAAGAGAAATTTGCTAAAAATCACCGTATAGGCATGATTTATCGCAATTGGCAAAAACAAGACGAAGCCACACAACAAGCGACACTAGAGCGAGCACAATGGTGCTTAGACAACATAGAATCGCTGTAACTAAGCAGAAGTTCGCGCTTAAAACAGACGCCAACGCCGCTTTTTGGTTTTTACTTCATGCACCCAGTTCACTTCAATGGTGGTCACCGCCAAAGTATCGCGAGTGCGTTTCGAAATAAGCTCATAGCTGACACTTTCAGCTGAACTAAAATCCAGCTCGTATTGAAACTGATTGACCTGTGCCCAGCATTGCAAAATTTTCTTAGATACGCTCTCTCGCAGGCAGTAGTTGCCAGTTTCAGGGGCATTCACCGTGACTTTAACATCGGCATAGCAGGTACGTCCTTGGTTCAACGCCACACATTTGCTCGGCACCGCATGGAGTATTCCAACCGGATCTTTACTATCAGCCAAGGCGCCGAAAGATGCCGAAAAGCCGGTTAACATTAGCGTCCATATTGCCAACTTAGAACACATACTTCACTCCAGAAAAGAACACTCTGGCGTGACGTGAGCGCACCAATGGGCTATCTAAGGTATTTTTAGAGCCCATTAACCAAGAAGCGCCGGCACTAAACACCCAGTCTTTGGCAATGGGGTAGTTCAATTGTAACTGTGCAAACACCGATGACGCGGCGCCTGGTTGATAGGGAAATAAGTAACCATTGCTTTCTGCTTCGCCAACACCGAAGTAATAATTATTAAAGTTGCTGGAGTAATAGTTAGCGCCAAAGTTCAGCCAGAGATCCCAGTTTCTAAGCTCAAAGGTACGGGTTGCTTCAAGGTGAAAAATCCAACCTTCAGTGTCGCCAAAGACATCATAGGCGAGCTCAGCGACAGCCAAAAACTCCCCCACATGGCGATAATAAGAAAACCCTAACGAGTTATCTTGTTTGCGCCGACTGATCCCCTTCAGCTCTGGTACAACGGCATTAGAGTCATCATAGCCACGTTCGCTGAATGGCAGCATATAACTGCCATAAATCGCATCTACGCCCCAATTGCCTTGGTCTACGATTTGATAGCCAATGTCAGAGCCACCAAAAAAGTCACCGGAATGAGAGTTGAGGTAAAAGTTTTTATATTCAAGTTCGGCATCAATTAAGATGGTGCCATGGCGAAAAGTAGGATCGGCTCCCGCCAGCTCTGGCATGCTCATATCGATATAAAACGCACCGAAACTTAACTGCCAAGCAAACTCATCTTCATACAAACTTTCACTGTGCTCTTTCGAAGCCACGCAGAGAGGGAGCAACAAGGCAATGAACAGCATTAAATTTTTCATAATTATTATCGTTAACGCGGGACAGCTGAGGGTGTACCGGAGATCATACCTGAGTCATTTCTGAGCAACAAGTTTCTTTTAACAAACAATAAAAACACCAAAACTTTAACTTTATTTTAATTAAATTTTCACATAAATTCTCTTAAATATCGAACTTTAACTGCGCTCACGCATCACTATGTCAACCAAAAAGAGGCAACTATGCTCAAGTACATCTTACCTGTTGCGGCCTTAATGGCCTGCTCTAAAGCCGACGCATTCAGTCAAGAAACCCATAAACGCATTGTGATTGATGCGGTCAATTACATGGCCCAACACCCCAGCACAACTCAATACGCTAAGCTACAAGCCTATGCACAGGCCAACAATATGTCGGTTGCGCAATTAGCCGATGTACTTGGTCAAGCGGCATTTGACGTGGATGATTTTGAGGACACTTTCTTTTGTGGCGCCATTACCGGAGACTGCGTGCAAGCTCCTTTGTGGGGGGCTGCCGAAAGTATTGTCAAATACACCAGCTATTGGCACTTTCAAAATCATACCCAAGGTCCAGATAGTCATGGTAACGACTTTGGTGGCTATAATTATGAAAAACTCACGGTATGGGGCGACATAGACAATATGGCTGCGACCTGGTTAAAAGGCGATTACCTCGATGATGGTCAAGGAGGTGAAACCGGTTGGTTTAGTGCCGATGACAGCGAGTACAATAGCTATGGCATCACCGAAAAGCACTACCGCATTGATAGCCACTCGAGTTACAGCATGTACGATGACTTCGAAGAAATGCCCTTTCAACCCATCGATAATCTAGGCCAATACTGGTATCAAAGCTATGTCGACAGTGGAAACCCACAAGTATTAGGGTTTGTTTTCCACACCACGGATTTACTTCAGCCTCATCACACTTGGACTACTTCAGCACTGAATCATGCCGGTTGGGAGTCGTGGGTGAAAGACTATTATGACCAAGAGTCTTTAAATGACTTCACCTTAGTAAGCCAAGCCATGACCAGCTTTAGTCCAGTAGACACCAATTCAAGCGATATCCGCCCGTTACTCACCCAAGGCGGGGCATTTTCTTATGCTCAAGGCGGCATCGTTTTAAACTCTAAAGACCATTACGACCGTGTGGATACTGCAAAACAAGTGATCCCGCACGCCATTGCCATGGTTGTGCACCTGCTTAACCACGCCATGGAAGTAAGATAATGGCCTTACGCGTGTTTTTATTGGTAGGCTTTCTTAGCCTACCTGCTTTTGCCACAGAGACCATTTCACCAGGGCTGGTTAAGCTGGTGCATCGGCTCTACTTAGCGCAAGGGCGGGAAGTCAGCACAGCACAAACTAAGCAACAGCTGTTACAAAATCAGTTTTTACTCAGCCAAGCCAAGCAGCTCAATCCCGAGTTATTGCTGCGCCAATCCAGTGTCGGTTTTAGCACCGCTTACCATGTCGATAAATATTTGTATCACGCTTTGCAGCAATGGTTTCCGACACTACAGCAAACCCCTTGGCAGGCTCGCCCCCTGCTTATTGACCAAGCGCAGTTACTTGCGATGCTTGGAGCTTACCCCAGCAGTGGCCAGTACACTGCTGCCCAGCTTAACCGCTGGCAAGCTATTCAGTTAGTTAAACAGTCTGAGCTGACATTAGCGCAAGTACTTGATAGCCAATCAATGCAAAACCGCTATCAATTACATCAAGGAAATGTAAAGCTGCTGCGCTCTATAGTGAACCAACAACTTAAACAGCAGCGGACTTTTGCTGCGGCTAAGCCGCACCTAGCCAAACAGCAACTATCGCTTGAGCAAGTGCGCCAAGTAGTCACTGCAGAGCTGATACGACCGAGTATGTTGGCCTATTTAGGGGTAAAAGAAGAACTCCATGGCGCCACCAGCGAGTATGTTGCGCAATTACAAAGCAGCATCTCTGCAACTGCTATCGGCCATTACTATCAACAGCATCGTGCTCAGTTTCGCTATGTAAAGCAAGTTCATGCCAGTGCAGCACAGTTTAGTCAGCGTCAGGATGCTGTTGAGTTTCGCCAAGTAGTGCAAGCTAGTTCCTGGCAAGACGCGGTAAAACAATTGCAGCCCTCCCTAGTCTGGCAAGCTCAGTTAATGCCAATTAATCGCGACAGCCAACCACGTTGGCAGACACAACTGGCTTTCACTTTAGAGCCGGGCACAATAAGCCCAGTGATCAGAACGCCAGCGGCCAAATGGCTGGTTATGACCACGCAATCGCCTGTAACAGACTACTACCCAGTCGATAGCGAAACCGTGCGCTACCAAGCCATGCAGACACTAACTCGGCAAGTCGCCCAGCAGCGCTTTAATGACAAGTACAACGCTTGGCTCAAGCAACGTAAGGAGCAGTTATAATGAACCTCTGGCGCTGGCTGGTTATTATGGTGTTGCTGAGCTTAGTGGCGCGCTTTGTCTTTACTTATGCACCGGTGAGATGGCAAAACGCAACAACCCAAGCGCTACCGGCGACCACGGTGGCAAAAGCTAAGGTGCCTTTACCCAAGCCCGCTCCTAACAATCCAGGAACTCAAGCAACACAGTCTAATACCGCGGTTTCAGCTAAAGTGAAAGCCATCACGGCACCAAGTTATTTGCCACCCATTGCAACACTGCAGCAATCAGGCTCAGATTATCAGGGCGATTTGGCCGATAAGCGCGCCTATCAAGCTTACTTAGATGACCAAGACGTGGCATTAAAAAGAAGTTATATCGACGCGGTCGATACCAAGGTGGCAACATTAGAACGCCTGTTACAGCGCGGTATTAAAGCTGGGCTGCCGCAACCACAGCTGCAACAAGCCAGAGACAAAATAGCCGGGCTAAAACAGCTGCAGGAGGAGCTTAAACAGGCGTTGGACGGCAAGTCGCGCTAATTGACTTGCAAGGTCACTTCACCGCTAATCACTTTTGGGTTTCGCATTACCGCATTGAGCATCATATCCAACTGTCCGCCTTGATACTGACTCAATACTTCTTCTAACACGCTCTTAGGCGTGCTGGGGTTAGTTAAAAGCGCTAAGTGCATCGCAAAGTCTCGCTTAAAGCTTAGAAAAATAAGCGTATTGCGAGGAGTTGCAGGGTTTTGTGCTACGGCCACATCAATCACATCACCGTGAGCGGGGAAGTACTCAATAAGCCCCTCTAATTTTACTGCCGCCGTCGTTTCATCTTTCGCGGTTGCCAACGTGTCAACATGCCGTTGCATAAATAGCAGTATACAAAGCGCTAACAACACCACCCCTGCCCACAACACTAAATGACCGTATTTGACCGCTAATACCAGACCATCGACATGCATGTCATGCCGTGCGGCGTGCATTTTGAGAAAGAAATAACTAAAAATCGTACTGAGCAGCCAGAGCAAAAAGCTGTATACCAACATCATGTCCACGCCACGGTCTGAGGCAAACGGTGAGAAACTAACCTCATGGTGAAACTGCGCCGACATTTGAAACAACACCGTGAAAAAAATAGCGGTGAGAACTAACGACCCTCCACCAGATTTTAGTAATAACACTAACTTAGCTTTTAATTCCATGGCTTCCTCGGCAAACACATATCAACCAGTGTCACCCTACAGGTAAACAACACGAAAATACACCTCAGCGAGGACACCAAGAAGCGAGTAACAGTGAGCTAAAAGCAGTCAAGCTCACGGTATGGTTTATATACGCAAGAAAAACTACGCAGTGGTAGCCAAGTTACAACACCTTGTTTGATGGACTAAAAAAGCGCTGTAACAAGGTTGTATATATTGCTTCTATTGCCTCTAAGTCAGCGACAGAAACACGCTCATTAACTTGGTGGATGGTGTCGTTCTTAACCCCGCACTCAATCACTTGGGTTTTGTCTGAGGCAAAAAAGCGTCCGTCAGAGGTGCCACCTGCAGTGCTCAGTGCTGGGTATTGTCCTGTACTTTGGTGCACGGCTTGCTCGACTAAAGCTAAGAAACACCCTTGCTCTTGATGGCCGGTGTAAAATGACTCACATGGTCGCTCCCAAGTGATCTCATGGAGGGCATTAAAACGTGCTAGTGTTGCCTCTATATACTCTTTCACCTCGGCGCTTTTGTAAGCATGGCTATAACGAATATTAAAGGTGATCTCGCACTTAGCCGGCACTAAGTTATCAACAATATTGGGGACCGTAACCCCAGTGATTTGCAAGCTGGTTTGTGAGCCTGCTTCATCTTTCCACCATGGTAGCTCAGCAAGCTGGCTCACCATTTTGCCAGCCGTGTGAGCGGCGTTGCTGGTTTGTTCGGGATACGCCACATGCCCAGCTTTTCCTTGCACCGTCACTCTGCCCGAGATAGCCCCGCGACGACCGTTTTTTATGGTATCTCCCACCTGATGATGAGATGTGGGTTCGCCCACTAAACAAGCATCAAGTTCAACACCTCGTTTGGCCAAGCGCTCGGCAATGACTTTTGAACCAAACTCAGCCTCCCCCTCTTCATCTGAGGTGAGTAGCCAATAAAAGTCCCCTTGCAAAGACTGCTTTGCTTCTAGCAAAGCTTTGCTTGCTGAGAGCATGGCAGCCACCGCCCCTTTCATATCGGCAGCTCCTCGGCCGTACACCACTCCATCAATCACTGTGGCACTAAAAGGCGGCACCAGCCAGCCTTCGTCGCTGGCGGGCACTACATCAACATGGCCGGAAAAGGCCAGAGCCGGACCCTTGCCAAAATGATAGTGCGCAATCAAGTTTTTAACCCCTGATACCTCGAACTGTTCAACGGTAAAACCCAGCGCGGATAATTGCTGTGCCATAAAAGTGATGGTACCGGCATCACACGGAGTCACCGAGGGGGCTTGGATCAACCGAGTTAAGGTGTTTAGGGTATCAGAATGTTTTACCAGTTGGGGGTTACGTTGTGTGGCCATGTAAAAATCACGCTTGGGAAACTTTAATGCTATTAAAAAGCGCCACTTTGACCACAGCATTGCACTTTTAATGCAATTCCATGACAGCCAAAACTTAATCTAAATCAAGTTTTCAGAAATTTCTGAAACCTGGCAATTTAAAAATTGATCTAGGACAGTTTTTCACCCCGCCACTGCCCTTATGATGACCTCATTGAAAACGAATACTCACACATAAAGAGTTATACCTCGCATAGGTTCAGGAGAAGAAAATGAAAACTTTAAGCGCTGCACTTTTATCAACCCTACTGGTTGCTGCTCCCTTCGCTCAAGCAAAACTCAGCGTGAATGTTGGTGCTATCAATGTTAACCCTGACAACACCGCATCTGCTATCAATGAAAATAACGCCCTTGGCTTAGTTGCTGACTCAAATACTCAGCTAGGTATTACGTTTGACTACCAATATAGCGATAACGTTGTATTTGAATTAGTAGCGGCAACGCCGTTTTCACACACAGTTGAAGGCGCAGGCGGTTTAGCGGGTGCAGACATTGCCGATGTAAAACATTTACCACCAACGCTACTGGCACAATACCACTTCTTTGATGCCACGGCTAAGTTCCGCCCATTCGTTGGTGCCGGCCTTAACTACACAGTATTCTTTGACGAAGAGCCAAGTGCAGCTCTCAAAGCAACACTAGGTACTAATGACGTGGAGCTGGATTTAGACAGCTCATTTGGTATCGCATTACAGCTTGGCTTTAATTACGACTTAAATGAAAAATGGGGTCTGCATGGCATGATCTCAAAAATCGATATCAACACTGACGCAACCGTGTATGCAAATGGCGCTAAAGCTCTGACTTCAGACGTTGAGCTTGACCCAGTAGTTGCTATGTTCGGTGTTAAATACAAGTTCTAAGCAAATAATTTACTGTTACTTTCTCAATCCCCAAGGCCACAATGATGTGGCCTTTTTTGCTAGCCAAAACAATGCTATCTATTGATGGCGACCATTATTACTTTTTTTCGCCTCGAGCATGGCTTTCCAATGCATAATTTCTGCAGGCAAGATAGGTACTTCACCATCAAAGCCAGCCACCTCTAACATTTCTTCTACGCTCACCACGCCACCTTTGCGCTTAAACACACCGCGCACATAAGCGATGGCATGTAAGCCTCGAGAGGAATGAAACTTTTGTTCAATATAAAAGTATTTATGATCCCAGCCCACCAAACGCGTTGACACCGTAAACTTCTGCATTGGTTTAATATCACGTATATAGGTGATAGCGGTGGCATTGACAATAGGAAACCAGCGGCGCTTCATCACCGCGGCAAATAACCCAACGCGCTCGGTCATCCAAGTGCGCGCTAAATCCATAAACGCCAAGTAGCGGGAGTTGGTGAGGTGCATGTTAATGTCACAGTCGCTTGGCAGCGCTCGATACTCAATATCCACCGGTTCTAAAATTGAGTCAGTGACTGCGCGGTTTTTTCTTATTTTCCAAAATAATAGCAATAAGCGGAAATATAAATTCATAGTAATGGTCTTACCAGTCAATCGTGTTTCGATTCTAGCATAGCGAGCTGGTTTATCATCCCATTATTTATTACTGACGAAATGACGAATTTATCCCCCCATGCACCTAGACACTTGCAGTAACTCTGCCGGTAATCTAAATTAAAGAAAAAACAGAAGTGAACCTATGAACAAATTAACCTCGCTTTTTGCCACCACGTTAGTGCTTTTTTCAAGCGCTTGCTTCGCCGATTTCGACTATCAGGGTAAAGGCACCCTGACCTACCCTACTGGAGTTGAAAAAGACTTTGAGTTTGGTTTTGGCTGGCAAAAATCCGCTGAAAAGTTTCGTATCGGTAGTAATAACTACGACATGTCAGAACTGCCAGAATCTTACTCCGTGGCCATTACTCTCAGTAAGGATGATACTCGAGTCTGGGTGCAAGAGTTTAACCAAGGATTTATTTCCGGCTTTACTTGGCAGATTGCAGACCACACCATTTCACTGCAGAAAAAGCAATTTAAAGACGCCGTTAAAGGCAATTATGTGCTCAGTGTCAATGGCATTGATTACTTTTTTGCTCGCGATAATGTCAGTATCACTTTGTCATTTAAAGACCAAGGCATAGACAACATTAAAGTGGATGGGGTAACTAAGGATATGGGCACAAAATCTTAATCTAGCCACCGAGTCACAGGTGGTGACTCGGGAGCTTTGATTGTCGCTACACTTTCACTGTTTTACGATTAATACCGTACTCGCGCAACTTATTGGCCACTGCAGTGTGGCTTAATCCTAGGCGTTTAGCTAACTGTCTTGAGCTTGGGTAAGCCGGATATAACTTTCTTAACAAGGTCGCCTCAAAACGTTTTACCGCTTGGTCTAACGTGCCTTCAAAATCCGATTCCAAATAACCTAAATCATGGGTAAAGCTTGGCAAGTTAAGGTGTTCAGTACGTAACTCTTTATCATCCAGCAACGACACCGCTCGATAAATCGCGTTTTCTAGCTGCCTAACATTGCCTGGCCAAGGATACTGCTCTAACAATTCAATGCACTCAGGGGCAATGGTGGGAGCCGCGTGACCATTTTGCTGGGCATATTTCTGAATAAAATGCTCAGCGAGTGGGCCAATGTCCGCCTTTCTGTCTCGTAAGGGCGCAATTTCTAGGGTTAAGACATTGATGCGATAATAAAGATCTTCTCTGAAGCCGCCCTCTTGCACCATGGCCGGTAAATCTTTTTGAGTCGCGGCAATGATCCTTACATTGACCTTAACCTCGTTCTCATCGCCTACTTTTCTAAACGTACCATCTTGTAAAAAGCGCAGTAGTTTGGTCTGTAGCTGCGTGGACATTTCACCCACTTCATCTAAAAACACCGTGCCACCATCCGCTTGCTCTAACACACCTCGCTTCGGCGCGGCATTTTCCTCGTACCCGGCATAACCAAACAGTTCAGATTCGGCAACGTCGTCGGGTAAAGACGCACAAGACAAAGCAATAAAAGGCTTTAAAGAACGATTCGAAGCATAATGACAGGCCCGAGCTAACAGTTCTTTTCCGGTACCCGTTTCGCCAGTAATGAGTATTGGCGCCTCAAGCTGCGCCATCTTACGCGCCTCTCTGACCACTCTGCGCATGGCGGTGCTGTGATTATGAATGGTGGCAAAGCTTTCTTGACCATAACGACGAAAGGCGCTCACTTGCTGGCCTAGACGTGATTGTGACTTAATATTAATTACCGCGCCCGCCAACACGTCTCCTTCTCCCCCTTGGGGCACCGAGATCGGCAATATGTCGGCAATGTAATCTTCGCCGCCCACTTCGACTCGGGTCGTTTGGCCTAAGACTTCTTTGCCCTCTAACCAACGAGTAAAATTAAATCCCTTAAGCAAGTTATTAATGTTCGCGTCTATTACTTCTTGCTGCGGTAGGTTTAAATCACGACACGCCGCATCGTTACAATGGCGCACCCATCCTTTGGCATCAATTGAAATCACACCATCAGGCAAAGCACTTAACAACGTGTTGAGCTCGTTGTGCTCACGTTCAGAGGGTAAATAAGCAGTAGTACGCACATCTTCCACGCCATCAATTAAGCGTATTTCTGGCATGATCTTTTGAAACTGCTCGAATTCAATGGGCGGAAAACTAACGTACATACGACAGTTAACAGAGTCGACTTCAATGCCTTTTAAGTCAACTTGATAACTTACCAAAATATTTAGTATTTCTTGGGCAATACCAATACGGTCAGCACAATGTATCTCTAGACGCATCTATTCCTCGAAGCGGATTTCAACAAGTGACGGGATCATACTCTAAGAATAGCTGGCCGACTAGCAAAACGTAAACAATATTGAACAGCTTTTGCAAAACAACCTCAACACAGCACGAAATACCACCTAAGTTAATGCCAGTGTTCAATGACGCAGCAAGGCTCACAGCCCATTCGCAACACATTCGCCCAATCAAGCATGGCCTTTAGCAAGTTTAGGCCAAGCCACACTCAGACTTAAGAGCCTACAGTAACAACCACAAAAAAATGCGTGGTTGAGAGTTTATTCGTGTCCGCGGCCGTGACATCATTGAATTAACATTATATTTTAGTCAGCAAAAATAAGAGTCCAACTTTTATGGCGATATTTGCTCAGAGTCACTTTTTCAAACCGCAAAAACAGTGGTGGCTTTTTATTAGCCTCTACTTACTACTGTCTTTACTGGCTCTGACCAATTTCTACAAACAAGTTAATTTTTATAGCTTGCAATGGTTTAACCATTTTAATCCCAGTACGCAATCCGAAGTGGTATTAATTGAAGCGCAAAACTTGCCGCAGCAACATACCGCGCTGATGCAATCTCTTAAAACCATCGAGCCTAAGGCCGTAGTGGTGCTCTCAGACACGCAATTAGAGCAACACCATAAGCCACTGAGCTACTACCCATTGCAAGACCCAGAGTATTGCTTAACTCGAAGTCAGCACTGGTTTGCCACCAGTATTCAACTGCAACGCCCGAATAGGCCTTGCACGGTGGTGTGGTCTCGCATTTTTGATAACAGCACCGAATACCACAATAAAATTGTCGACGCGGTGCTGCCCTTCCACGCACTGCCCAAATACAGCGCCGAGCGAGTCATATCAGGAGACGTCTTTGCCGCCCAATTGCAAAACAAAACCCTGTTAGTGGCTCAGCGAAGCCAGCTGTATAACAACCTAGTGTCAACCACTGGCAAAGACATCTGGCCACCACTTTATCTGCAAGCACTGATAGCCAATAGCTTTGCCAACGACCGTTTTGTGGCGCAATTATCTGACAGCATCACATTTCCTCTCGTTTTTTTATTGTCTATTGCCTTGTTAATTTGCTATCAGAAACTCACTACAAAACAAAATCTTACGCTGGCAGTTGCCGCTAACCTATTGGTTATTCTTAGCAGCTATCTATGCTATCGCTTATATGCCCTGTTGTTGCCTGTTGGCGAATTATCAACGGCTATTTGGTTAACCCTGTTGTGGACTTTTATGGTGCTGCGTTTTTCAGAAGAAGCCAAACTCAGCGCACTATTGCTGAGAGCCCAGCAGCGTATGACGGGGCGCTACCTTCCGCGCCAGTTTACTGAGCTTGAGGAGCCATGGGATGCCATTATTCGCTTAGTAAACCAGCAGTTGAATCTCAATCAGAGTATTTTCTTAACACGCTTGGAAGGTGACCATCGGGTATCAGAGATCAGAGCGGTCAACTGCCAACTGGATGATATTTTGGAGCAGCGCCGCGATTACCAAAGAGCTCCATATAGCGATGCCATTAAAGCCTCAGGTGTCGTTAGAGTAACGCGCCCTTTCTTTAAGCACCGGGCAGAGCAAGAGCAGCAATACATAGCACCGTTAATGTACGCTGGCGATATTCGTGGCTTTTGGGCGCTAACGGTATCGCCGCAGCCTGATTTCGATGAACAGGCGTTTTGTCACAATGTTAACGCCTTTGCGAAACAAGTGGGTGAGCTGTTATTCCACCATAAAATATACTCTGCGGAACAATCCAAACGTAATAGCCTGCTGACGAAGGTCATGACCTTCTCGGTCAAGGCGTCAATCGCTTCACAGGTAAGAACCGCCGTTCTCAACATGGAGCAAAAACTGACGGCCATTGAGAGTGTCTTTAATCAGTTACACAGTGCCAGTGTGTTGTTTAACTTATTTGGTCAAATTGTTCAGGTGAATGAGTCTCTTGAGCAGTTCGCCAAACGCCATCAGATCACCATCTTTGATATGTCTGCGTTAGATTTGCTGTGCTTTTGCAGCGAATTAACTCCAGCGCAAGCACGCGGAAAATTGCGTTACCTGACACTCAAACAAGGTAAGGTCACTATACCTGTGTACCTCGATGAACACTTTTATTTATTGAGTATTCGCTCTTTAGTAAAACAACCGAACAACGCCGACACCACCTCGCCGTTCGAAAGCAGCGGTCTGTTGTTTGAATTTTTTGACTTAAGCGCGCAACTGCAGCATACCGATAACGCGACACAATTGCTGCAACGCTTGTCAGAGCAACTGCAAAATTCAACATCTAATGACGATGGAGTGGATAACTAAATGGAGTGGCTAATACCGCTATTTCCGGCGTCAGGAGGGCTGGGTCAGTCTGTTATTACCTGTGTTTGGATTGGTATTGCGGTTGTCGCTTTTTTCAACCTGCGTTTTGGCTTCCCGTTAACTGGGCTGGTAGTGCCCGGTTACTTAGTGCCCTTGTTTATCATCAGCCCGACCTCGGCATGGGTCATCATTATTGAAGCCGTGATGGTATACGCACTGATGCGTTGGCTGGCGAAATCGCTGCTAGAGCGTCTGGGTTTTGCTGAGATGTTTGGTCGTGACCGCTTTTTTGCCATTGTGTTACTCAGTATTTTGGTGCGTGTGGTCATGGATGTGGTGGTATGGCCTTGGCTTGGAGGCTATCTAAGCCTTTGGGATATTACTTTTGATTATGCCAACCAGCTCTACAGTTTAGGGCTTATCATTATTGCCCTGACTGCCAATGTCATGTGGAACAGTGGTTTTTGGTATGGTGCCAAAGTCACCACTATTCAGTTGTTAGTGACCTACCTTATCATTCGCTTTGGTCTGATTGCTTTCACTAACTTTAATATTGCCAACTTAGCAATCATGTATGAAGCCGTGGCCGCTTCCATTATTGCCGCGCCAAAAGCTTACATTATTCTCATTATTACCGCTTTTATCGCTTCTCGAGCCAACCTTAAGTATGGCTGGGAATTTAATGGCATCATGCTGCCGGCGTTATTGGCGCTACAGTTAATGCAACCAACCAAACTGCTTACCTCTTTAATTGAAACCGCGATTATTCTTTGCCTTGGCTACCTGTTGCTAACGTTTACCCGGTTAAAGCACGCCCATATTGAGGGTGCGCGGCTGATTTTACTGTTTTTTAATATTGGTTTTGTCTACAAGCTACTACTGAACTATGCCGTCATTGCCTATTTCCCCAGCTTGAAAGTGACTGACACCTTCGCGTTTGGCTATATGCTATCGACCTTATTGGCGCTCAAAATCTATCAGAAAAACACCCTAGGGTTAGTGCTAAGAGCCACCTTCCAAACTTCCATTGTCGGTGGTTTTATTGCTATTTGTATTGGCTTTATCATCATGACCATCCCCACTTTGTTTACCACTAATCACGCACAACTAGTAACACCAAAGGGACAACAAACCTCACTCAGCCAAACCATTAACGACTATCAAAGCCGGCTTTACACCCAAAGCCAAGTTGTCACGCAGACCAGCCAACATGTTTATCAACAGCAGCGTCATTATTTTCGCCAAGCCATTATGATGCTTAACCAGTCGGGTATAGAGCGCTATGTCGAAGCCGCTGACTTACTAGCTCGAGCCAATTTTAGCCTCCGTCGACAAGGCGCGTTTATTGTTATTGAAGACAATCAACAGCAGCTCAGTCGTGGTTTGTTTGTTATTAACCTATCGCCACAACGGCAACATAGCATCAGTGTGCCTTTCCCAACGTCAGAGCGCATGGCAGCGGAGGCCAGCGAAATCTTACTGCAAGTTTGGCAAAGTAAAGCGTTAGCCCTAGGTAGCGCGAAACTGATGCCAGATGGCCAAAGTAACACCAAGCAGAGTGCTTTTTATCAAGACTTTTTCGCGGCCATGGCAAACACCGATGTGGTGCAGTTACGCGAGCTAACCCGCCATGTCCGAGAGACAATGCAGCAACAGGGGCACAGTAGCGAGGCTCAAATGTGGATTTACAACCGCATTCCTGAGTCGGTGCAACAAACCCAAATCAGGCAGCTATTTACTATCAATACCGGCCAGTTTGGCATTGCTGGCCGTGAAAGTTTGCCCTTTAGCGGCTACCCCGGCAATCTGGTTGAGGTATACCTCGACTCCAATAGCTACTCGAGTTTGCTGGCCGCTGTGGAAAAGCAATCCCAAACTCATGCAAAGCGACCATTAAACACCATAAACATGGAATTGACTGAACGCGTTGCAGCATTTAGTGAACACATTAGCGCTAAAGGCAGCGATCAGTTTCAACTGCTAAGTCAGCAACAGGCGGCGCTATGGGAGTTTGAAGTGATAAAACCACTGCTATCGTTATCGCAGGACCCTGCCATTTATACCTCGCCAAAAGTACTCAAAGACCGACTGCAACAAATTAATGAAACGGCAGGACAACTGGCTTATCAAGTGGAGTTACTGAGTAGCAACAGCGGCCAGTATGTGGTGTTGGCGCCGCAACCAACGCCCATAGCATATGCCCTTGGCCAAGGCATGTATGTCATCGCTTTAGGCGCAAAAGACGACTTGACCATTGCCGTTCCACGACCTTTATTTGAAAGCAATACCTTACAGTTTGCCAGCCAACTGTTATACACAACCCAAGCTAAACTGTTACTGATAGCGGGGGCTCACCCCGAGACAAACGCCCATGCCAATGTGTTATCGGCCAGTAATGTCACCACCTTGTTTAATGTGGTACACCAAAGCACGCAACGATTTTACCAGCACTCTGCGCTATTGAACTTGCAGATCCGCAGCCACAGTGCCCCCTCTGCAGTGCGGCCATCGGCACTGGCATTGCAAAACACCTTTATCGATGAGCGGTATCAACCGACGGTTCGCCGTTTACAAGATGCGCTGTCGAGCTTAGGTGTCACCACCCAACTCGTGCAAGGGCAACAGGCAACCCGAGGGCTTGAGCTGGGTACCACGCCACAATCGGGTTATCAGCTCTTTACCACCCACAGTGAACAAGCAGCGCTGTGGTTAGCCGCAGACTATAAGTCGCACTTTGCGCAGTCACAAGAAGTATTAAAGGAGCGCTTGTTAGCAATTTCTGAGACCTTGCAGCTTGCCTCGCTCAACCTTGCAGCACTGGCACCGAGCGACTGGGCACCAGCACCAACGGCGCTGCTATCTACCTTACAAAGCGCAACGGCAAAGTACGCTCAAGAGCATAACCTGCCAGCACTTTATAACGTTTGCGTCAAGGCAGCACCTGACTGTCGTATTCAAGCATTCGAAACCATGCAATTTGCTGAGCTGGGGGTGGCTTTTTATATTTCTGATAAGCTCGCTGCACTCTATTTTCCGAAACGAGATCGGGTGATCGATTTCCAATATTATCAACATGCTGTGTCGCAGGGTCGCTATGTATTGGATTAAAAAGAGCATTATCATTCTCGCTTATTTGCTGTTGGCGGCAACGGCAGTGATGCTTGGCAATACCTTGCTCACTTGGCTCAGCTCTGCCGAGCCCACCATCAACAGCACTGAGTTCAATAACCGCTCACAAGTACATTGGCTAAGTGACAGCAAAGTATTGCACTACTTTTATCCTGCTAAACGCGCCGTGTCATTGCGGGTGTTATCTAATGGTATTTTTGCCAGCCAACCGCTAGACAGCGAGCCTGTCCACTATGCCATTGAATACAAACTGCTTGATGCCAGTGAGCAGGTTGTTTATCAGGGCGTCTATCATCACGCTGCCAAAGCCGTATCAATCGGACAACAACAGCAAGTAAAACAAATCATCGAAGACCGCGAAGTGTTGCATGTCGCTTCCGGGCAATCGTTTTATCTACCCAGAGAGCACGTTGCCAATGCCACAGCCTTAAGCCTTAGACTGATACCTGAAAGCGCTCAATTACAAGGGGTGGTTGTGCGAGTCCATGCAAAGACCAGCAACAGCAATACCAACCCGACTAAAGCCTGGTTGCAGCGTCCAACCGAATGGCGTCAACGGGTAATGAATTACCATAGCATTGGCGCCATTGCCCTCACCGATGAAGAAAAGTTCAACACGGTGCGCTATGACTGGCAAAAATTAGCCCCTCAAGGACTGCCCAATGTGGATTTTAAAGCCGACCGTCTGTACGAGTCGCTGCCGTTTAATGTCGCCAACCCCGAGTTTATGTCACAGGTCAACCTAGATAAGCTCATAGTGGGTGGTCACCGTCAAGTGAGCTTCCGGGCAATGCCTGGGTCGTATTCAGTGGTCGCTAACGACCCCTCTGCCTTACGGTTTATATGGCATGATTTAACTCAGCAGCAAGCACCGCGGATGTTACCCAGCGCGCCAGTAACCCCAGAAGTCGCCAAAGTATCTATTACTGAGCCTGGCCTTATTACAATCGCTGCTACAGACCCCCAGGCAATCGAGGTTATTAGCGCCGATGAGCAAAAAATAAGGCCACTGCACAGTTATTATTACGCCATATCACAACAGCAAAGTGTCAGCTTTAACGTTGAATCAGATAGCAATTTGGCACTTGAATGGCGAGCTCCTATAGGCACTGAACTGACCATCAAGCTATTTGCCAATGGACAATTACAGGAGCAGTACCAGGTTAACGCCACCGCTGAATTATCCCCCTTTGATCGCTTAATTAGCGAGGACACCCAGCGTCTCGATATTAACAAGCCAGAGCGGCGCTATCTCGCGCCTGCGAGCAGCATTGATAGAATCGAAATCCACAGTGAGCAAGCGCTGGTTCGCTTGCAATCACGCAATGACAACTTTCATTATCGTCGTATCCGCTGTCTCGAGTTTTGCCAACAGCCGCAAGCCAATCAAGGTGATGTCAATGCTTGGTTTAATCAAGACGCCATTGATCATCACCTGTTTGTGCAACAACAGCGCTTAGCTAGGGTGCGGCTGTTCGAATCGCCACCTGAGATACCAGAGCCACTTCCCCATTATGCCAGCCGGGATTTAAGTGCGGATATGACCACATCGGCGGTGGCTTTGCTGCCCATTAGCAACAATTATTATCAACCCAAAACGCAACCTCAAGAGTATGAGTATCAACAAGTGAATCTTGCTGAGATAACGCAGCTGCCAACAGCATCGCGCTACCCCATTGATGTCATCGTGCAGCAGACAACGCCGCCTTTTTTGTATGAAACGGAGCTGTCTCGCCTTGAACCTGACACCACCATGCGCCGTGCTTTTATCAACTATGGCGAGGCTCGCAGTCATCGTAAAGTGAGGTTGTATAAGCTTGACCAGCAGCAACCCCTGACCCTTAATTTGAATAACACTCCAAAGCCTACGGCTTTGATTATCAAAGTGTTTAACAGTAAACCTGTGGCTGAAATACGGGCGGATGTTAGTCTTAGAGGTGGGCCACGGGCACACTTTAGTGAGCACTACACCATTAGCAAAAGAACGGAAGTATTAACGGCTCAGCAGCCAAAAGAGCAGTTATTCTTGCACCCTAACATCACTAAATTATATGAATATCCTGCTATTAGCGTTATCTTAAATGAAGATTTAAAACACATGAATAACATCAGCGTGCGGTTTTCGACTCCTGTTTGGCTCAGTATCATGGAACAACACACTCAACCAACTCCAACAATGAATTGGTGGCGCAATGAACATCCGTAACCTTCTGTTTCTGTTATTACTGCTCAGCCATGACGCCATGGCGGTGCCAACACCAGCCACCATGAGCGAGTGGTTCACTCAGCCAAAGCCACTGCCTGGTTGGACGCTTGAAACCCGCGACAGCAGCTTTGTTTTACAGCCCCATAAACAAGGCAACCAACACGGTGAGGTGCACTTCAACCAAGAGCGTCAACATTGCATTATTTCAGTGCCGCATCGTTTTTATGATAAGCACACCTTAACCATTGGCACAGCGCTGTTCCAACAAGCCTGCCAGCTACTGGTTGCGAACACGCAACACCGCCACAGTGCTGAGCCAGGCGCTGCAAGCATGGACTACTCAAAACAATTAGTGAACATTCATAATGCCACAATACAGGGTTATATATCGCTTTACCCTAATACCAAGGTGTTTCAAATTCATGGCTTTAGTCGCAACAAAAGGAGCACTACGGCGGGCAAAAACAGCGACATCATTTTGAGTCAAGGCCACAGCAACGACGACCAACTTTGGCAACTGCAAGCCTGTTTTGCTGCCATTGGCTATCGAACAAAGGTTTACCCACAACAAGTCACCGAGTTAGGTGGTACGCGTAATGTCTTACATGGACTGGGTATAAGACCTCACCATTTCATCCACATTGAGTTGAGTTACCAAGTAAGAAAACAACTTGTCTCTAACCAACAGCAATTACAGCAGTTTAGCGAATGCGTGCAGTTATATTAACCTTACTGTTATTATTTAGCCCTCTAGCCTTAACTCAGCCCGCAGCGCTGGAAAATGCAGTGCAGTGGCTAGACATGAGCACCCAAGAGGTTGAGCAGAGTCGTGCCCAGCAGCCGTTCGCTAAAGGGCAAACTCGTTGGCTATTCCTGCCACAATCGCACTGGCTCACCACCACCCCAGAAGCACTGCAACACTTTCGCTTTAGCAGCGGAGAAACTCACGCACTGCAGCGCCAACTTGCACTATCTGACTGGGTTTGTCGCAAGCAACGTTGCCAACTTGCAGCAACAGCGCACCACCGTTTGATCCAAGTTTCATTACCTGACACGCAGCCGTCCCGCAGTCTGCCTTTATGGCAAGGTGCCCTGCAACAATACCGCTCAGCTTATCGCCGCGCCTTAACCTTACCGGGCTTAGAGGCCGTGACCTTACGCAGTCAGCAGCAACGGCAGCGCTGGTTTTATTTAGAGCAGTCGCAGACCACTAAGATATACTTTCCAGCGGCAAAAAAATTGCGCCTCAGCGTCCGTAAAGATCTCCGCCACCAAACACGCAACGGCGAGGTGGTAATCAAAATTAATGAAGATGTGGCGAGTATTATTCCGGCGTCTGATATCCGTGCCGCGGAGTACAAGGAGCGCGCCGTCAGTGTGCTGGCGGATGACTATATTGCGGTTCCCCAAGGAGCTTACCTCAGTATCACCAGTTCAGTGCCGGTGTATGTTGAACTGCGCCAAGCGCACCGAGGAATTTTTGATGATACTGTTGCCGCAAAAGAGCAAGAGCAGCTACTCAATCCTTATTGGTCACAAGCCTTAGCCAAGACGCTAGAAGACATCTATTTGCAAGGTGATTTTAGCGCCTTACAACCGCGCCCCAGCGCTCCCTTACTGGTGCAGAAGCGTCGTGAGTCGCTATTGCAGTTGGTCTCCAATGCGCAATTTATCACGCCAACGCTTAGCGATAGCACCCAGCAACATAACTTAGTGGCATCGGTGTCATTGGGCGTGCGACTGGCTCGCAGCAACTTATATACGAATCAGCAGCCACAGCAACTTAGCTATTATCCGTTGTCACAGAAGCTCAACTACTCGCTGGCCCATTTGCCTCGTGTTGACCAGCAAGTCACCTTGTATATCCGGGCTTTCGCCAACACCCAGTTATTACTGCAAAGTGATGATAAAGACCACAAGCTGACGCTAACTGCCAGTCAGAGCTTTCAACGTATAACCTTACCCCTCAGCCGTACCGCAACCAAGCTCAGCATTCAAAAGCTAAACTCAAACCCCGTTAACATTGCCGTGCGGGTTAACACCCTTGCAGCACTGCCAAAACACACCCTTTTAACTCAACACACGCTGGCTCAAAGCTCACTTATTGACACGCTAATTGCCAAGCAACAACAACATAGAGCCGCCTCATACCAGCTGGGGTTGAGTAACTTAATACCGCCTACGGTTAAGCCGTATGGTTCTGAGCAGCGCTTCGATGCCATGCGCCATCTGGCTGAGTTACAGTTGAATATGGCTTCAGAGCCCCTTGCAACCTTAAAGGGGCTCGAGCCATATCTTGATCAGCATAGTCCGGAAGTACTGCAAGTGGCTTGGCAGCTTCGGCACAAACTGTTAAAACAGCTAAATAACCATGGCAGCGCAGAGTTACTGTTAAAGTCTCTGCTGGTTACAGACTCGCCGGAACTGCAGAACATTGCTGCGCGCACGCTGCTGGCCGCCTATCAAGAAGCTGGAGACAATATTCAGGCAGTGGGCTTATGCGCCGCGTATTTATCGGCTGAGCCGGCCTGTCAGCGTTTTACCCTGAGCTACTTGCTCGATGCACATTATAATAACGAAGCAGCTTGGTATAGTGAGTTGCTCCCTTCCACGGCAAAACAAACCAGTGCTTTACTTACGCGCAGCAACAGCACCAAACCAGCGCCTCAATACCACATTAGACACAGTGGCAAAACCATTATCTCAGGCCTAAGTGGTGCCTCTGAGCGCCACCGCTTAGGTGACTCCGCGGCCATTCGAGTCACAGCGAAAACCCCCTTAACGGTCAATATTAGCGCTCGAGGCAAATTCACAGGCGATGACAGCAACACCGTTCAGTGGTTGTTTTACCAGCTGCAAGAAGCCACTCACATTGTGCCTATTTTTGCTGATGTTGCCAGCAACTACCAAGAGCAGGCCTCTAAGCAGCGGCTCTCCATCGCCTCATCAGCAAGGCTTGAGCTGCAGCCTGGAGAGACACTCACTTTATTTTCCTCTTATGACCTGCTGCTTGATATCGCTGCGCAGCCGTTAGCTGCGCCATTGCTAACCAGTCACAGCTTAGCGGCACCTCTGTTGCCAGACCTTACTCGGGATCACTCAACAAGACTCGATGTGTCACATTGGCGCCTCGCCATCAACGCCCTGTACCACCTCAGTCAACAGACTTTAAGCAACCACCAGTACAACAATATATTGCATCGCTTACAGCCGTATAGGGCTAATTCACCAAGCTTTAATGCACTCTACTCTCGGCTTCTGGGGTTTGGTCGCTGGCAACAACTCGAGCAATATATCAGCTATGCTGGCACGCAAAAGGTCAACACTGAGGGTAACGCGAGCCAAAGTTATGCCCAACAACTGAGTAATCATTTAACTGGGACCATGGTATCAGCCTTACAGCTTAGACCCCATGAAACGCTTGCCATGGATGTGTCTCAGTTTGCTGAGCAGCGGCTCAGAATACGGCTGCAGTTTTATGGCAATCGTTATATCAAAACCGCCGCAGCCCAAGTGAGCATCAATACCGCCTACACAACCGAGGTGGTGACACTTAAGTCCGGGGATACCGGCTACTTTGGCATTAAGCCACACGAGCTCGGCGCTATCGAGTTTACTTGGCGCAATGGCGCTTGGGGTCAGAGTGTCAACATACAGCCGCAATACTTTGATGGTCAGTCGTGGCAAAACATTACCGTGGACAAGCGGCCAATTTTCTACCGCGCCACAGAGCAGCAGCCTGCGGTGGCATTACTTAAGCAAGACAGCCGCATCAAACTAGAGCGTATCCAAAACGGCATTCGCCAAGAGTCCGTCTACTTTCACCCTGCCGGTAAAGTGGCTCTTTCAGGTGCTTCAGAGCAAACCTTAGTGCGCCTTTCTCGCTGGCAGCTGCGCCCTACTCTTAGCCAAATAGTACTACAACCGTTGCGGCCATTGGTGGTTAAGCCCGAGCCCTCACAGGCTCTTGGCAAACGGCCACAAGACTTCCATCACTCCAGCATAATTGCAGATCAAAGCAAGCTTGGAGTAAGCGCCTTTGCCTCGTTCGATTATGACGACATTACCTTAACCACCGCACCAACGTCTGCTCGCGTAAGCCAAGACTTCGGCGCGGCTCTTCGCTGGCAGCGCAACAATCACTGGTACCATGTTGAAGGGGTATACAGCAAAAAAGCCGATTACTACGATAGCTACGCTTTAAACGGCACTTACCACTGGCTCGCTGATGATCATAATTGGTTTGGCGAGCTCAATATCCGTAACCGCTGGCAAAACACAGCAATCGACGGTGACTTAGCGAGAACCTCACAACTGGCCGTTAAACTGGGTCAAATCACGCGCTATAACTCAGGCTGGCGTCAAACTTGGTGGTGGCAACCTTATTACTATGATACCAGTATTGGCAAAGACCAATTTATTGCTGATGACCAAATATCGCCTGATATGTATTCCTTTTTCCGTCAAAACCACCACAGTGGCTGGCGTGCGCGTTATGGTTGGCGTTACCAGCCGTGGCTAGACAGTTACTTTGATGCTAACGCCACCTTAGTGTCTAACTCCGATTGGCACAGCCTCGACAGTGCGACTTTCACACTGGATTGGCAACAGTTTTATCAAGGCCATATGATTAACGTTGGGCTCAGCTCCAGTTACGTGTTTGCCGACGCCAATCGGCCTAATGCTACTTGGCAGTACCTCAGTCACTTGGGTTGGCAAACCGATATCCAGTTTTCAGACACCTTATCGGGGTGGATAGGCATTAATTGGACTCAAGACTGGTTCTACAATCACCATCAGCTGGGGTTGCAGCTTCACTTTGGCAATATGCCACAAACCCTGTATGCCCCTTTTGCCCCCGATGAGCTGTTATTTCGCTCCTTGCGAGTCCAGCACCTAATAGAGCAAAGTTCGTATGATTTCTGACTCTCTGAAAACGCGCCTAGAAGCATTCTTTTTTGCCGATACCGAGAAATTTTGGTTTCGGCTGCAACGTCATCAATTCCATCGTTTGCTTGATGAGCTCGGTAACTGGGAGTTATTGCAAAACCGGCCCGAAACCGAGTCTGAAGACGACTGGCTGCTACTGCAAAGCATTGCCTTTTTGCGCCATAAAATCACCACCGTTAACGACCAACTGGCACGGCTTGAGGTCAATCATAACCACTTTTTACAACGTGTGCAAAGCACCGATTTTAGCAAAGAAAAGCAACTGCATATTCTCGATTACGCCAAACAATTGGGTGCTTCGAGCCGTGAGTTAGAACAAGACAGTAAAGCCTTCGCGCGCTGGTTCGATGAAGCCGCCATGAGCGCACGTTATCAAGATAAAGTGTCGCGGCAAATGCAATTGCTTAAATTTTTAATTACTAAACTGGGAACCCTCAGCAATCGCTACCTAAAAAGCAATCAACACAGCCTGGCAGCGGCCTTTACGCGCTTAGATATCGAACCCTTTTTTGTCACTTTACTGGGCCACAGTCAAAACCAATTTATTCAACACAGCCTGGTTCGAGCATTGGTCAACATGATAGCAACCGTGCACGACCTCGGTGCTGAGCATGAACTCAGTGCCGACCTCATTGCCCAGTTAATTGAGCTGCTGGAGTCAGAGCAACTGCATTATTTGGCCATTGCCGATGTCCTTGAAATCCTAATCCATCAGCGGCCAACGTATATTCGTGCCCACATGTGGGCTATGGCACAGAGCGATGATGCCGCCGCGGACTATCAAGCCGTTAATGCCGATACACTGTACCTTTTAAGTGTTATGCCGAAAATTTTGGTGAATCAAGTCAAGCTCAATGACAAAGACTTTTCGTTGTTGCAAGTACTTGCGGAGCATAATTTGCCCCGGGTAAGACAAGCCACCTTAGAGGTTATGGCCTTTTATCCCACGGACTTTGCCACTGCACTTTTGCAGCAGCGCTTTGCAGCGGAACTCGATAACGCAGTGCGCTTTACCTTATTAAAGCAAATCACCGCACCTAGGTTTTGCCAACATGATGTGGCTTTTAGTCTGTGGAGTAACACCCTACAAGGCAACTACCACCCCCAAATTAAACGTTTAGCATTAGAGCTCAGTGCCAAACTCATGCTGAATATGCAAACAGATGCCTGCGCGCCAGAAGAGTGCTTCCAGCGCTTTATTGCGCTACTGAATGCTTGCCTAGAAACAGAGCAAGTAACCAGTGTTTGTCGTCATATCACTCGGGCGCGAGAGCAGTTAGCGAGCTTCTATCAGCAACACATTGTTTCTGAGCTTTATGCCGGACTTGAAAGCCGCAGTGAATTCACTCTCACCTCTGACGTTAGTCGCGATAACCTTGGCCGCGCCTTATCTTATTTAGCCCAGCACAATCAAAGCATGAACGCGGAACGTCACCGCGGCGGCTGGCGGGTGATACAACACTACAAGCTGGCGCGGCGTTTTTGGCGACTTTGCCATGAGTTAAGAACTCCCGCTACCGATAAACGCCAAGGCTTCTCCCACTCAAAAGCCAAAAAACCCAGCGTTGAGGCTCATGTACCCAGTTGCACCACCGCGGAGATCAGTGCCACTCGATTACCTGGCGAGTTACAATATCTGCCCAGCGAGCAAAGCAGTCGCGGTCATTTACCCTTACTGGACTTTTTGCTCAGCGTACTGACCCACGACCACCGCACAGAAGTGGCGAAAACCTACACTCCAGATGGCATCTTAGCGGTGGCACCACCGCCCTCTTTACTGCGACGACTGAAAGCATACTGGTTAATTTCGTGGCAATACGCCGAGCTGGATGAGTTGCGCAAAGGCAATCAAACCGAACAACAAAAATACCTGCACACCCTTAGAGACATGGGCTTCGATATTCAACTGGTCGCGTATGGCGATGTTGAAAAGGCTCAGTTTCCACTTGCACCTGATCTAAAGACGTTGTTCAACGGCGCTGCGATTATGCCTTTTTTATCCACGCTCTGGGGCAACTTTAAAGAGTACTTCAGCGCGGTATACCAAAACACCCTTTCTCAGCTGGTGTTTTTCGTGGTGACTTTTATTAGCTATTTTTGGGCTCGGCATGTCTATGTTAGCCATAAGATAAGACGTGATCGCGAGCAAATACCGGTCTCTATTGGCGGCTGGGGCACGCGCGGAAAGTCAGGCACAGAGCGACTAAAATCGGCGTTATTTAGTAGCTTAGCGCTGCGTGTTATTAGTAAAACAACCGGCTGCGAGGCGATGCTCATTTACTCTAAAGTATCCGGTGAGCAATATGGGGTTCCCCTTTTTCGTCCCTTCGATAAAGCCAGTATTTGGGAGCAAGCCGACGTGTTAGCCTTTGCAAAGTCAGTAAAGGCCGATGTGTTTTTGTGGGAGTGCATGGGGTTGACCCCGCGCTACGTAAAAATCTTGGTTCGCTGGATGAAAGACAACTTTGCTACCATTACCAATGCTTACCCAGATCATGAAGACATTCTTGGTCCTTCCGGATATGACGTGGCCCAGGAAATGACCGCATTTATTGGCCAAAACACTCAGGTATTCACGGCCGAACAAAATATGGTACCGGTGCTCAACCTCGCGGCGAGACAAAAAAACACCTCCTTAATCCAAACTCACTGGGGGGAAGGGTTTCAAATCACGCCCGACGTTCTCGCCAAATACAGCTACTTTGAGCATCCCGATAACATTGCCTTGGTGGCAAAAATGGCGCAATACATTGGCATCAGTAAAGATTATGTTTATAAGGAAACGGCAGCCAGAGTGCTTCCGGATGTTGGCGTACTGCAACAATTTCCCACGGCCCAGGTGGCGGGAGTACAACAAACCTTTATCAACAGTATGTCTGCCAACGAGCGCTTAGCAACACAGGAAAACTGGCGCCGCCTTAACATCGTTGAGCAAGGCCAAAATGGCCGCATCATCGCGTTAATAAACAATCGCAATGACCGCATCGCCCGTTCACAAGTGTTTGCCAATATTTTGGTGCATGATCTGAGTTTTGATGACATTGTGGTGATTGGCAGTAATGTTGATGGCTTTGAGCAATATTTCCAGTCTGCGTTACAACAGCAATTACACCGGATCATGCAAAATAGCGACAAACAGGCCCTAACCTCACTATTGCAACGCTTTCGTATGGACAGCAGTGCCACAACCATGGCAGCCCTGGTTACTGAGACCTTGCCAGATATCCCTGCAGACTGTCACCTCGATGCCGTGAAATTAGAGCAGCACCTCGACTTGAGCCATGCCACTCACCGCTCCCTGTTGCAGCGCGTTAAACTGTGGCAGTTAGGGCAAACACTGGCACAACTAGCACCGACACCTCAGCATAGCGACCAAGTGGAAACCTTTGCCAGTGCCATCACAAAACTAAAATGCCATGTCATTCATCATTTTGACATCTCACCTGACGAGCTCACCAACGATATTGCCAACTTAGCCCTCCAGCAAGAGCGGCAAATTATTGTGGGGATGCAAAATATTAAGGGCCCGGGCTTAGGTTACGTTTATATGTGGCAAAAGTGGCACCTGCTAAACAAGCATTGTGAGCGCTTGTTTAGTCGCGCCATTAGTCAAACTGAATTTCGCGCTAGCATTCACTTTATTTTACAACAGCCCCACTTGAGCTTATTAGAGTGCCAGTTTTTATATGAGCAAATCGCCGCGTTAAAAGCTCTGCCTATCGCGCAAAATGAGTTTTGCCAAGCAGAACTTGAGCAAATTCAACAGCGGGTAGAACAAGGACTGGTAGCAGTAGAACGCCATGAGCAGACCACCACAGCAAGACCGCTGATGACGTTTTTACTAAAAGTTGCCGAATCCTTTTTAGAGGCGGGTGAAGCGGTTAAAAGGAAAAAGCTGGCGACGCAAATTTACCAAGACATTGCCAGCTTTCGTATTTCCATTGAAAGGGCCACCACCTTGCTACATGCACTGAATAAATCGCAAAAAGCCGGTTGGCTAAGCACCAAAGAGAAGCCTGGTAAGTCTAACTAATCTCACTGTTGCACCACTAGCATATAAATGAGCTTGATGATGAGGGTGATCATCAACAGTGGCAGCACATATTTGGCATACTTTTGCATTTTATCCAGCCCTAGGCGCTGTTGGTAGCGTTCCAGCAAAGGGATCAACACCAGCAGTGCTAGCACCAAACTGACGAGTAAAATAATAACATTCATATCCTGTCCTAATGGGTTGATAGTGGCAATAATGCCGTGCTGGGAGTTTACTAGCTCCTACCCCCATTAGCTTGCCATCATGAGCGTCACAAACGCAACCGAGCAATGTTACTTTTACTATTTCCAATTTCAATAATTGCCGTTATGCTAACAACACATCAGACCAGTTTAAGATTTTCTCATGAAAACAGCGATTACCGAATTACTTAACATTGAAAAACCCTTAATTTTGCCCGGAATGAGTTGGATTTCCACGCCTGAGCTGGTCGCCGCAGTCAGTAATGCCGGTGGCTTGGGTATTTTAGCAACGGGGCCATTAAGCCAAGCAGAAACGCAAGCCGCCATTGCGAAAATACGCCAGCTCACCGACAAACCTTTTGGTGTCGGTGTAACCTTGATGATGCCCGGCGCCAAAGCAAATGCCAAGGTGGCCTTAGACGCCCAAGTCCCGGTCATTAACTTCTCTTTAGGTAAGGGTGACTGGCTAGTGCAAGAAGCAAAAAAATACGGCGGTAAGGTGATTGCCACTGTGGTCACGCAAAAGCACGCTTTGGCAGCCCAGCGCTCAGGCGTTGATGCCTTATTAGTGACTGGCCATGAGGCAGCGGCACACGGCGGTGCAGTCACCTCTTTGTGCTTAGTCCCCAGTATCGCCGATATTGTCGATATTCCCATTATTGCAGCTGGAGGCTTTGCAGATGGTCGCGGTTTAGCAGCGGCACTGACATTAGGGGCTGATGCGGTTGCCATGGGCTCGCGCTTTGCCACCTCGGCGGAAAGCCCGCTACACCAAAATGTCAAAACCACGGTGGTAGCAAAAGGCGTTGAACAAACCATCTACTCCAAAAACTTTGATGGCTTGTATGCCCGAGTAATGAAAACCCCAGCAGCAGAGCAAGCAACCAAGAAGCCAATGAACTTCTTTATGGCGGTGGTAAAGTCCTTTAAAGCCGCGAAAATGGTTGATATGCCGCTGTGGAAATTACTCGCTGGACTGCTGTCGCAATTCGATAAGATCCGCATGCTGTCTTTGTTTGGCGCCGCCACCGAAAAACTCGAAGCCGCCACCATCAAAGGCGATCTTGACAATGGCGTGCAGTTTATTGGCCAATCACAAGGAGTGATTAACGACATAGAATCGGTGGAAATAATAGCAAGTCGAGTAATGACCGAGGCCGACACAGCGTTAAACAAATATAATCGTACCTAATGGCAGCGCTCTGCTGGCAGATAATTTGTTAAAGCGGTAAAATCCCTTGAGTTCTGACGAGTCTTGCGCCCGTACTGTTTACTCAGTATGGGGTTTTGCCTATGACTCGCTCAAGGTGCAGGCATTAAGGGAGCTTACCTAAACCCTATTTAGCCCGTTTTTTCTTATGCAATAAAGTGAAGTCCGATGCAGAAACACTATCTTTTTTACGTTGAACAACCCTATAGCTTTGCCATATTACGACCATTACAACAGGCCATAAGAGACAGTGGCGATGTTGTTAAATGGTTTCTTAAGGGTGATAATGTTTCTGCCACAAGCCTTGCAGCGGATGAGCAACAGCTTTGCAGCGTGGCAGCCGTCAAAGCCTTTAACCCCAGAGCCGTGTTCGTCCCGGGCAACGTGGTTCCAGACTTTTTCCCTGGCGCAAAAGTACAAGTGTTTCACGGTTTAGAATATAAAAAGAAAGGCCACTTTGGGATCCGAGGCTTTTTTGATTTATATTGTACCCATGGCCCCCTCACCACCGACCCTTTTAATCGCTTGGCTAAAAAGCATGGCTACTTTTATGTTATCGAAACCGGATGGCCCAAGTTAGACCCTTATTTTGACTACCATAAGTGCAACAACGAAAAACCCGTGTTGCTTTATGCACCGACCTTTTCGCCTAACCTAACTTCGTTAGACGCCCTGTATGAGCCGCTGAAAGCCTTAGCTGAATCCGGCCAGTATAAAGTTCAGCTCAAGTTTCACCCAAAAACCAAGCCCCATTGGCAGAGCATGTATGCTGAATTGGAAGCCATTAAAGATTTTGAAATTGCCGGCTCCGATAATCTAATGCCGCTGATCCAACAAGCCGATGTTGTCATATCAGACACATCAAGCGCCGTCGATGAGTCGCTACTGCTTGGCAAGCCAGTGATCACCTTCAACAACCAGCAACCACAAAAGGCCCTGCTAGACATTACCGATCCCGCGCAACTACCCACGACGGTAGCCCAGGCATTAAACCTTTCCACGCAGCAAGCACAAGAAATAGAACACTATATTGAACAAGTGCACCCCTATCGAGACGGCAAGAGTGCACAAAGGGTATTAGCGGCCACGGAAACGGTGATTGCAGCGGGCTTAAAGCGCAAACCTCTTAACCTATTGCGCCGCTACAAGATCCGAAAAGCACTGAACTATATGAAATTGAAGTAGCCTCTATGGCCCAGCAAAACGGGCCATAATTTTATCTCAAGCGTCTTGATCACGATCCATCAGGTCGGCCATCCGCGCGATTAGCTCCGCTTCAGTGTAGTCATGCTGATGGGTAGCTATGGTCCAAATATGGCCGAATGGGTCTTGCAGCGTCCCCGCTCTGTCACCATAAAACTGCTCGCATACCGCAGACACCTCAGTTGCACCAGCGGCAAGGGCACACTGAAAAGTGCTATCAACATCATCAACGTAAAGCAGCAAAGATACACTGGTGCCGCCCAGTATTGCCGGAGCTTGTTGTGGCAGTGCTTGGCAACCATCACAAAGCATAAAGTGGGAGTCCCCCACCTTGATCTCAGCATGAACAATACCGCCATCGGGCATGGGCAGTTGTCGCTTAAGCTCGGCTGCAAATGCTTGGCGATAAAACTCGATGGCTTTTGCAGCGCCTTTTACGGTTAAGTATGGGGTAATGGCATGATACCCTTTAGGATGAGCGGCTGTGGCCATGAGCAACTCCTATCACTAAAACTCAGGTATCATAACCATAGTCGATATTCGCTTATTTGTAGAGTGCGACCCGCGGCTCACGGGTAAGACTTATTACTTCGCTTTCACCGTCACAGAAATGGCGCAGTGATCGCTGAGCATTTGTTCTTCTTGCATCTGTTTAAAAAAGTGCACCTTAGGCTCATACTGCACCGCAGCATATAAAGGCTCACTAAAGAGAATATGGTCAATCGGTGCTGGGTATCGTGGGTGACACCCCTTCATGCTTGCCGTGACATTGTAACTTTGAATACCTTCACTCAACTCTGACCTAAAGCGATTATCGCTTGCTGCCAAACGATGATTAAAGTCTCCAAGCACAATCGCAGGCTGATTTTGCCGTTGTTGTAACCACGTTTTTAGCTTAGGCAACTGGGCGCCAATTAACTCACACGCAAGCTTGTCTGATTGCGCATAGTCAGCCACAAAACAGCCACTTTTTAGATGGACATTTAACAGGCTAATATCACCTAATGGTGTGGCGACGTTGACCACTAAACCATGGCGCAGCCCTACACGCTGCAACCCTAAGGTAGCCAAATCTTGATGCGCCTTTATCTCTAGGCCCTTACGAATAGCAAAGGCGGTTTTTTGTTGTGTCGAGGTGTGGTTGCTACCACGACATTCATAGGCAGGACTGTCTTGACGGTCAGAGAGAATAAACTGCCATTTAGTGGTATCAAACACCTGCTCTAATGCCGCCACTGAATGGACTTCTTGTAAGGCCACGATATCGGCCTCTAAGCCCTCGGCATAACGACGCAGTGCCTTAATTTCTCGCGCATTTCTGGGTTTACAGCCGGTGTTTGCGGGATAGGCAAGGTGCTCAATGTTCCAACTTGCTACGCGCAGCCGCGACTCAGACTCACTCTGTGGGGTCGGCTGTAAAGAGGAGGTGGCGTTGCTGCAGCCATTGGTAAAAAATATCGCGGCGGCAACAAGCGCTGTTGCCAATACGTTGCTTTTCATAGTGCTCTCTATTGTAAAAAGGATTTTATTATTGACGTGTTTTATTTCAGCTTGATGATGCTACTTTATCGCAAAGCTGACGGCACCGCTATGTGCACTCGGGTGCGCTACATTTTAGCTTTAAGTTACGATAATGCCCTGTGGCAATGAGCACAGAGCCTAATACGGTGAGTGGTACTTCGACCAAGGCGCTCACTGGGCTAACTAGCAGAGGTAAAATTAGACAGCTGCAGCCTACACTAACTAACAACAACACGCTCTTGGAGCCATGTTGTTTAAACCCCGACAGCACCGCCAGCAGGCTAATAGGTAACACGGCAGCTAACAGCCAAGTGTGTACCGCTTCGTTGCTTAGCAGCGCCAACCCAGCCACATAAGGCAGGACGGCACCCAGTAGTGGCAGCACCAAGCAATGCACAATACACAAGGAGGATAGGCCTATCGCCACATTGTCTGCGAAAATCTGAGTTTTCATCTAAGGTCCTCACCAATAAAAGTGATAATATAACATAATTAAACGATTTATTAATGAGAACTCAATCAATTAATGAAAAAAATTTTTCAGTATTTTCACAGCATCGTGAATTAAACCATTGAATCGAAATGCCTCGCAGCTTTTGACAAGGGCTCGACGCTCTCGGCAATGCTGTCTTGGTGACCGTTACTTAATCGCTCTGTGAGCGCCGCCGGCTTACCAAATAAGTAGCCTTGCATGTAATTTACGCGCATTTCTCTAAGCACTTCGGCTTCGGCTTCGCTTTCAATTCCTTCGGCAATCACCTCAACGCCGTTATCGTGAGCCAACTGAATTAAATGAGAAACAATATTCTGTTTATGACGATTAATGTGGATGTTGCGCACCAGATCCATGTCGATCTTAATGTAGTCGGGGCGCAGTTGTGCCATCATATTTAAACTCGACCAGCCAGAGCCAATGTCGTCCAACGCAACCCCAAAACCACAACTGCGATAAAACGCCAATATCCCCTTCAAATGATTAATATCACGGGCTTGGTGGGTTTCGGTCACCTCAAACACAATGTCTTCAGGGCGAAAGCCCAACTCATTAATGGCAGTCGCGGTAGAGCGCAGACAATAAGATGGATCGTAAATACTCGATGGATTAAAATTGATAAATACCTTACCTGAAAGCTGTGCACGTGCTGCGTGCTCCACCGCCGAACGACGCGCGATAAGGTCAACTGAATACAGCAAACCACTTTGATCAGCTAAATTAAACACAAAGGCAGGTGGCACCACGTTGTTGTCCTCGTCAAACAGACGAAACAATGACTCGTGGCCAAATATTTTCGGCTGTTGTGCTGTGGAATCCGCGTGCACAATGGGCTGATACCAACTTTGGTAGCTTTCTTTTTCAACCGCGGTTTTAATCCAACGGGCTTGAAAACGCCTCACCATGGTTTCTACACTAGCCAATCTTGCAATGGCAACTAAGTCAGGGGCTTCTGGTGTGCTGGTTGTGGTGACCTTAGACTGGCCAAACTCAGGGCCAGAAAGACAACCGCCAAGACTGGTTAAAAACGCCGTGATTTCTTCGCGCTGCAATTTTGCTTGAATACATTTATCGTTGGCATGCATTGACTCCCAATTATTCTCACCACACATCATGGCAACATTGTTAAAGGCATTGCCACTGGGTAAGAAAAGCCAAAAGTAAGTTGTATCAAAAAAATAGTCGTCAATTGTTTCACAGTCTGGACACCACATAGCCGCTCCTCCATTAATTATTACCCACAGGCATACGAAACGAATAACTTATTTGTTCACATTGACTTGAATTGAACTAAATCAACACGTCATTCGTACACCTACGTCTGTTGTGTTACTAGGGGTATTCATGTCTTTATTCTCAAGCTTTAAAAATCAATTTCACCAGCAAATTTTAGATCAAGCCGTCGATGCCGTGATTGCTATAGACGAGCATAACTGTGTTCAATACTACAATCGCGCAGCCGAACAGCTCTGGGGTTTCAGCGCCCAAGAAGTCATTGGTGAAAATGTAAAAATGCTGGTACCAAGCGAGTTTAGAGGCAATCACGATAACTATGTAAATCACCATCGCAATACCGGACAAGACAAGCTGGTTGGTAGCAGTGTTGAGCTGTATATTGAGACTAAAAACAAGCAAAAAGTGTGGTGCTCCTTGTCACTGTCGAAGCTGGAAGTCAAAGGCAAACGCTGGTACTCCGCCATTGTTAAAGACATTACAGAGGAGCGCGAGACCAAGCAGCTGTTTAACCAAACCCTTGAGCAATGTGTTGATGGCGTAGTTACTATTGATGAACACAACAATGTGATCTTTTTTAACCGTGCCGCCCAACAGATTTGGCAGTGCGACCGCGAGCAAGTCATCGGTAAAAACGTCAAAGCCTTGGTACCTGCCCCTTTTAAAGCCAATCATGATGACAAAGTAAATCACAACCGCCGCACTGGTGAAGACAAGCTAGTGGGTATGTCCGTTGACCTTAATATTGAAACCTTTAACGGCGAATCAAAATGGGTGTCTTTAGCACTGTCGAAAATTAAACTCGACGAGCGCATTTTATACACCGCGTTTGTGCGCGATATCACAGAGGAATATTTAGCACGTAGCGAATTCAAACGGCTGTCGTTGGTGGCCAATAACACCAGCAATGCCGTAGTGATAACCGACTCTCAAGGGTTGGTGGAGTATGTAAACAGTGGCTTTACTGCCATGACCGGCTATACCCTAGAGGAAGTGCGCGGACAAAAACCGGGTCACTTATTGCAAGGTGAACACACCGACGCCAATACGGTGCAAACTATTCGTGACAACCTCAAAGCACAGCAAACTTTTTACCAAGAAATTCTGAACTACCATAAGGATGGCACACCTTACTGGATCTCTTTGGCGATTGACCCTGTGTTTGATAGCAACGGCCAACTTGTTCATTATGTGGCGATTCAGGCCGACATTAACGACACTAAAAAACGCTCGCTAGAAAACGACGTGCGCTTACACGCCATTAATGCCACCAGCTTAATGTTTGAGCTCAGCCCAGACGGCAAACTACTCGATGCCAACAATCTTTTACTCGAAAGCTTAGGCTGTAATAACCAAGCAGAGCTGCAATCCCATGTCGGTGATTTTGCCAAGTTGTTTAAGCAAAGCGATTGGCAAGCCGCAGTCAACGGTGAAAGCATTAAAGCCGACATTAAAACATCAAGTAAGCAAGGCAAAAACCTAACCCTGAGCCTGGACACCACTGCCATCACCGACCTCAATGGCAATGTTACCAGCGTATTGGTTTATGCCGATGATGTCTCGGAGAAAAATGCGGTAGTAGAAGAAACTTACGTGGCGATGTCAGAAGTGCTGGATAAAATCAGTGGTATTGTTCAGTCGATTAATAAAATTTCCAATCAAACCAATTTATTGGCGCTTAATGCCGCCATTGAAGCGGCTCGTGCTGGTGAGAGTGGCCGTGGCTTTGCCGTAGTAGCAGACGAAGTGCGCGACTTGGCCGGCAGCTCCACTCAGTCCGCCGAACAAATCGAAGCCTTGATCGCTCAAACTCGTGAACACGTTGAGCACTTGTCAGCCTATTTAGGCAATTAACCTTGTTATACTAATCGCGGCGCAATCTTACGCCGTATTATTGCTATCGAAAGCAAAGAGAAAATTACATTGAGTAACCGAAATCGCAGTGTGCCATCATCACGGTTCAGCCGCCTAGCCCATTTTGGCGGCCTAGCGGGTAAAGTGGCCTCCAATGTGATGGTCGCAGGAGCCAAGCAAGTGTTACGTGGAGAGCGCCCTGAACGCCATAAATTATTACTGCAAAGCAATAATATTCAGGCTCTCGCCGACAAGCTGTCGCACCTTAGAGGCGCTGCCATGAAGCTAGGTCAGCTGTTATCCATGGATGCCGGTGACCTGCTCCCTGCGGAGCTCAGTGTATTACTCGAACGCCTCCGCGCCGAAGCAACGCCAATGCCGCATAAACAACTGGTGCAGGTGTTAAAAACTGAGCTGGGCAGCGACTGGCTCGATAAATTTAGTCACATTGAACTGCAAAGTTTCGCCCAAGCGTCTATTGGTCAAGTCCACCGCGGCAACGCTGAAAATGGCCAAGCCCTCGCAATTAAAATTCAATACCCAGGCGTAGCGCAAAGCATTCATAGCGACGTGGATAACGTCATGAGCTTAATTAAGTTAAGCGGCTTATTACCTAAAGAGCTTAACCTTGAGCCACTGGTTGCAGAGGCCAAAACACAACTGCTAAACGAAACCGACTACCACCAAGAAGCGCAGTACTTAAGCCAATTTGCCAACGCGCTTAGCCAAGACGCACGCTTTAAGGTGCCCAAGGTCTTCCCCAAGCTCAGTAGCGGCCACATTTTAACCATGGAATTTGTTGCGGGCGAGCCACTGGAAGCCATGACCACCTTGGAGCAAACTAAGCGCAATGAAATGGTGTTTGCACTGATAGAGCTGTTCTTTCAAGAGTTGTTTGAAATTGGCTTAATGCAAACCGACCCGAACTTTGCCAATTACCTGTATAATCCCTCAAAGCAGCAACTGGTGTTACTGGATTTTGGTGCTACTCGGGTTATCACCAGCGACATTGCCGATGGCTACCGAGCCCTACTCGCAGCCGCTTTGAATGAGGATCGCGATGCCCTTGATAAAGCCGCAGTAGACATTGGTTACTTTGATGCCGACATTGAGCAGGATTATCGCGATGCTGTACTGGATCTATTTATGCTGGCAACCACGCCACTTCGCAGCCAAAGCGCGTTTGACTTTGGTAACAGCAACCTAGCTAAAACCATCAGTGAGCAAGGCATGCAACTGAGCACGCAAGCACAACAGTGGCACTCGCCGCCGGTGGATGCCTTATTTATTCACCGTAAGCTTGCAGGGCTTTATTTAATCGCCGCAAAGCTCGGCGCTAAGGTAGACTTAACGCCTTTGCATCAGTATTTACGGGCTTAAAGCATGCTTTTTAATACACCGTCTTTGCGGATAAAATGATGATGTAGTGCACCACCAATGTGCAGCAGTAACAGTGCAATCAGCAGCAGCACCGCATAACCATGAAATTCGCGAAATAAACCATACAGGCGAATATCAGCAATAAACGCGGCCGGTATGGTAAAAAGCTCAAAAACGGATATTGGCCGCGCGCCAAAGTACTGCATTGCCAAGCCACTTAACGGAATGGCCAGCATCAAGACATAAAGTAGCCCGTGACTGGCCCGCGCTGCAAAAGCTTGCCAACGGGAAATATCACTTGGCAAGGGCACAGACGCTGAACGCCACTTTATCACTAAACGCACCATAACCAGCAGCGCAGCAAGGACGCCAAAGGATTTATGCCAAAACAATAAGGTAAACTGCCACGGCTCAAGACTTTTTACCATGGTGGCTCCTGCCATGATTAAAGAAAGTAGTAGCAGCGCCATAGCCCAATGTAAAATGCGCATGCTCAAGGGAAATTTAACTAGGCTGTTACTCATCATCACTTTCCTTCACTGCATTCACTAATTGCTCTTTAGCGCGGCGGCGATACGACTCAGCATAAGCGGCTGAACGGGCGTGTAAAATAGGATCGGCGGTGGCAGTAACCCCGGTAGGCAATACCAAGGGGTCGAAGTTCATGCCATGGCACGGTCCTTCAAGTTGCCCTTGCCAGCGCTCAATGGTGAGGGTGCCAGCATTGATTTTTGTGCGGTCCGAGGGCCAGCGTTTCGCGGGGTCATTTTCATCATCACTGGGCTCTGCCAACGTGAACTGCCAGGCAAACTCAACCGGCGCTTGCAGTAATCGCTCAGCCAGCTCATTTTGCAGTGCATCGGCTCCATCATGATGGTTGGCCTGAGGCTTGGCCAGTGGTGCCATTTGCCAACGTACGGCTTGACGTTGGCCTTGCTCATCAACAAGATAAAAGGCATTAATACTGTGGTAGGTTTCTGTGGCCAAACTCGGTGTTGGTTGATAGTCACGCTTCCACGCTAAAAAGTCCGCGCTCTCAGGGTGTTCGGCAAAAAAGGTCTGGACTGCCTCTGTGCCTTGCTTAATTGCCACCAGCTGTTGGTAGAAACTATGAGGGTTAGACACGGCCATCACTGGCGGGGTATTCATGGCAATATTAAAGCGCTCAGCGCCACTAACAAACGTCAGCGCCAAGCTGCGCACTGGGGCTTTTAAGTCCGGTGCATAAGGGTTGTTGCCGGCAATCGAAAAGCGGCCAATAAACTTGCTCACTCCTTTAGCGAATAGGTCGCTTTGGGAAAACTTGCTGAGGTTACCATTGGCGTTAAACTCGCCGGCAATACATATGCCCTTGGCATGGGCACGGCGAAAACCGCTAAACTCACTATCCCCTTGCTGTAAATCAACAAACTGCTGCGCTGTGACGGTTGGCGCCGCGGCTAAACTCACTGCACTGTAACAGGCAAGAGCCAACATCCCCACTCGAAAACCTATAACGGTTGCTATGCGTGTTACTTTTAATGCGGCCAAATTGCCTCCTTAGGTTTTTGATTACTTGCCAACTCCCCCACTAGACCCAAGTAACGAAGAAAAAATTTCATCGCCAAGGAGTGCATTGCTTAATACGCTTAATTCCTGTACTCTTGCCCGCCGCCTATACAAGAGTAACGAATCATGAGCTTTAGCCATTTAGGTTTAGCGCCCGAAATCAATCAAGCCGTTGTAGATCAAGGTTACGACAAACCCACCGCCATCCAAGAGCAAGCCATTCCTGCTATTTTAGCGGGCAAAGACGTAATGGCCGCAGCCCAAACTGGAACCGGGAAAACGGCAGGCTTTACCCTACCGCTACTGCAAAACCTCAGTGGCGGAGCAAGGCCAAAGGCAAACCGCGTTAGAGCTTTAGTGCTAACCCCTACCCGAGAGCTGGCCGATCAGGTGTGGCAAAGCGTTACTTTATACGCAAAGCACCTGCCACTCAGTTGTGAAGTGGTTTATGGCGGGGTGAAAATCAACCCACAAATGATGAAGCTGCGTAAAGGGGTGGACGTATTAGTCGCCACTCCAGGACGCTTGCTCGATTTGCATCAGCAAAATGCGGTTAACTTTGCCGATTTGGAAGTGCTCATTTTAGATGAAGCCGACCGCATGCTGGACATGGGTTTTATTCATGACATTAAAAAGATCATCAAGGTGCTGCCAGCACGCAGACAAAACCTCATGTTCTCGGCCACCTTTTCTGAAGAGATTCGCACCCTTGCAAAAGGCTTGATCCACGACCCAGTTGAAGTCTCGGTTGCACCGGCCAATAGCACCGCCAAAAGCGTGACGCAATGGGCCTACCCGGTTGATAAAAGCAAACGTACTGGGCTATTAAAGCATTTAATCTCCAGTAATAACTGGCAACAAGTGCTGGTTTTTACGCGCACCAAACACGGTGCTAACCGCTTGGTTAAAGACCTCGAAAAAGACAAAATCAATGCCGCGGCTATTCATGGCAATAAGAGCCAAAGTGCTCGTATGAAAGCCCTCGCAGGCTTTAAAAGTGGTGACGTAAGAGTGCTTGTGGCCACCGATATTGTTGCTCGAGGCTTAGATATTCAAGAGCTTCCCCACGTTATCAACTACGATTTACCGAATGTCTATGAAGACTATGTTCATCGTATTGGTCGGACTGGCCGCGCTGGAGCATCTGGTGAAGCCATTTCATTCGTGACCCAAGAAACCGCCACTGAGTTATTTGGTATTGAACGACTTATTCAACAATTGGTTCCGCGTATTATTGAGCCGGGGTTTGAGCCGAAGTTAGCCGTACCTGAGTCTAAGTTGGATACGCGCCCAATCAAGCCGAAAAAGCCCAAAAAACCAAAGAAAGCCAAAGCTTCTGACGATAACAGTGGTCAGGCTAAACCGAAAGCTAAGCCAAAACCACGCTCTCAGCACGGAGAAAAACCGAGCGCGAATAGCAACAAGCCACGTAGAAGACCAAGACGCGGTGGCACCGGCAGTAGCCAAGCTAAGGCCGCTAGGCCAAACCCCAACGCATAATACGTTAAATTAAGAGATAGCCATTTTGACTCAGCAACTATTTTCCAGCACCTCGCTCTCCAGCGCGCTACTCGATAACCTCAGCGCACTGGGGTATGAAACCATGACCGAGATCCAGGCCAAGGCCTTGCCCTTAATCCTTGAGGGAAAAGACGTGATTGGCCAGGGAAAAACCGGCTCTGGCAAAACCGCCGCCTTTGCTTTGGGGCTGTTGCACAACCTCAATGTTAAACGTTTTAGAGTGCAAGCCTTGGTGGTGTGTCCAACCCGAGAGCTGGCCGATCAAGTTGCTATTGAAATTCGCAAATTGGCTCGCGCCATCCACAATATTAAGGTGCTCACTTTGTGCGGTGGTGCCCCCATGGGACCACAAATTGGCTCTTTAGAGCATGGTGCGCACATTATTGTTGGTACGCCAGGCCGCATTGAAGAACACCTCAGAAAAGGCCGTTTATGCTTGGGTGAGGTGAATACCTTTATTCTCGATGAAGCCGACCGCATGCTGGAAATGGGCTTTGAGGTGCCACTACAATGTATTATTGACCACTGCCCGAAAGCACGCCAAAACTTGCTCTTTAGCGCCACCTACCCGCCACAAATTAAGCAGCTGGCTCAACATGTTATGCAGCAGCCAGAAAAAGTAACGGTCACAGCAACCCATGATGACAGCAGCATAGAGCAGCACTTTTATGAAGTACAAAATAACAATGAGCGGCTAGTGGCAGCACAAAAGTTGTTGCTGCAGTTTCAGCCAAGCTCGGCAGTGGTGTTTTGTAATACCAAAGCTGAGTGCCAAACCGTATGCGATAGCCTGCAACAATTAGGCTTTGATGCTGCAGCGCTTCATGGTGATTTGGAGCAGAAGGACCGCGATCGTACCTTAGTACGCTTTGCTAATCGCAGTGTAACCATCCTAATTGCCACCGATGTCGCCGCTCGCGGCCTAGATGTGGATCACGTTGAATTAGTGCTTAATTACCATATTGCCCACGACCCTGAAGTTCACGTACACCGTGTGGGTCGCACCGGCCGTGCGGGCAAAAAAGGCATCGCCTGCTCCATTATGAGTTATAAAGAGTCTCATAAGGTCAATGCCTTGGAAGACTATCTTGATATCACCGTTTCGCCATCGCCATTACCCAGTGACGCGGTATTAAAAAACCAGATAAACCGCGCTGCCATGATCACCTTACAAATTGACGGTGGTAAAAAAGCCAAGTTACGACCTGGCGATATTCTTGGCGCGCTTACCGCCAATAATGCCATTCAAGGCAGCCAAATTGGTAAAATTAAAGTCACCGCAATGACCTCTTATGTTGCCGTTGAGCGCAAGATTGCCCCGTTAGCATTAAAAACCCTGAGCGAAGGGAAAATGAAAGGCCGCAACTTCAGAGCGCGAAAACTAACGCGTTAGCGCAACCTGAGACACTTCGAGGTGGCGCCCAGCTAAGCGCGCCGCCTCGGATTATCTTTTTTTTAGAAAAACCTTGCCTTTATTACTCGCCTTAGGTATTATAACAAACTTGCTTGTTATTTCCTCTCATACAACAAGCACTGCAGTAATGCCTCCTTGCCCTGATCCAGTAAGTCCGCATCAACGTAATAACAAGAGCTTAATATAGTCAGGCGAAATACAGCTGTGTCACATTTATCAGCGCACAGCGTTGGGGATTCGCTAAAACTGTAATGAAGCTCGTTTATAGTAAAAACAACTAGCTAAAAAGCTAAACGTTAAAAAGTGAGTTTTATTATGTCTTATACACATAACGGTACAGAGATCCGTATTGAGCAGCCAATTCGCTCAATCTCGGTGAACAAATCTAGGGTCGTATTTGCTGATGGCGCTGGCCGCAAGGTCACCCAGTTTGCCAATGGCAACGAAGCCCGCCAATTTCTTAATTGGCTAACCTCAGCGGTTTAATACTACGCTGACGCGCCAAGCCGCGGCAAAGCTAAGCACTTTTTGCTCTTGCCCACTTGGCGCACACCTCCACATAAACCATTAATACTGATCCCTCACCTCCTCCAGCACGTTTAATTTTGTTCAAAACAAATTGAAACTAACTAAGGCGAAGCGAATGTTCTCTCTATTTAAACGCGACCCAAAAAAGAAAATGCGCAAAGAGTATGACGCGCTATTAGAAAAAGCCATGCACGCACAACGTAACGGCGACATCAGAACCTACTCGATGTTAACCGCAGACGCCGAAGCACTTTGGTTAAGAATTGAAGCCCACGATAAAGAGGCTGCATCCTAGCCATACACCAAAGTGTTGGTCGGTCACCCTAACGGTAACGTTTATACCATTTTGCTTAATTAAGTGGTCTATTTTGAGGCGAGAAAATCTTGTCGATAGCACCGCTCCCGCGTCCTGCTACCGCCAAGGTACCTGCATCCATGCAGGCAAGGCGAAAACTTTGCTATTTAGTTGTTCTAAATAAGAAGTTTTTTAACGCAGCTAGCATCAGATTTAATCCCTCAAATTGATCAAGTATTAAGTCAGAATGGTATTATTAGGGCAACTGGCCAAGATAGATGTCACTGTCTTTTTGTGTTTGGCTGGTACATAGCCACCAATAGCTACCTTCTTGGTCTTTTTTACCAGCGTTAACATGTAAACAACCCTCTGGTACTGCAATACTTATCTGCTTATTAAGGTTACTGTCGTAGAGCTCGATACGTCGCCCTTGAGGGCCTTTTTGTAACACCGCCAACTGGCCTGCCAGCAAAAAGGCATTGATATTCGCAGCCAGTGTTGCCTTGGTATTATTTCCCCAATGCAGCGATTGCTCCTTTACTACGACTGCTAGACCATCTCGGTCCTGCCCGGCAAATTTCACATTTTCTGGTCGCCACTGCTGACTGTTTTCAGAAGTTGGGTTATGGCTATAGACCTTACCGGAGTGGCTTTGAAACACGATGCCGTCATCAACTTGCCAAGTAAACACTCGAACGCATGGCTCAGGGGTTGATAATGTCGTGATTTTGCCCAACTCTTTGCTGATAGTAGTCAGCTTACCAGCAACACATAATGCTAAGCTGTCACCGCGCTCAGACCAAACCATAGGCGCAATAAACTCTATCTCATTGGGGTTATCAAATAATAACCGTTGCTGCCCAGCTGCATCTAAGTACACTTTGGGTGTACCAGAGCGCTTAGATATATAGGCTATTTCACCAAGGTGATTGACGCTCCCTTGATAGTCGAGGTACTTGCTATCCACCGCGCTATGCTGGACGTTAAAGTCGCTCCAATATAAGTCACTGTCATTGTGTTCATACACCGCTACAAAACTATCATCAGCGTACTGCCGAGCGATGAGGTTCGTATTATCTGCCACAAGCTCTAAGATATTTTGCTGCTCGAGCACATAAAGCTTACCACTGAGGGTATCGATAAGCTGTAATTGGTCTTGTTGAGGCTGCCACGCCAAAGTTGCAAAGGCGGGTACCTCAGTACTCAGGGTTACCAAGCTGTTATTAGGCAGCAGTTGCAATAACCTGCCAGCATCACCTGCAGAATACTGGATCATTACGCCATTGGCAGTGGTCGCAAAAGTGACATTTTTTAACTTGGCTGGTAATGGTTTTACGGTCTTGACTTGCATTGTTTCTAAATCGAGTTTCACTAACGCGTAGCTTTGCGCTTTGACCGCTAGCAGTAGCTTAGTCGCAGATAACGGCGCGGCAGCTAATACTTTTTGCCATAAAGGAAACTCCCCGAGTAAGGCACTGACCCCGGCCCCCTGCTCTAATTGATCAATTCGAATAAGTGAGATGGGTTGGGTTTTATCCTGTTTAAACACCAATAAACTGTCATTATCATGCCAAACATACGTCAGCACTCCTTGTGCTGCCTTTATCACTTTCGTCTCATTCACTCCTGACGATACTTGCTGTTGAAACAGCAATTGTCGAGTTCCTCCCGCTCGAATATAAGCTAAGTGTTCACCTGACGGGCTAAAGCGCGGGTTGTATTCCCTGTCTTGACTGAAAGTTATCTGCTCAGTCGCAGGACTCTCGCTTGGGGCCATGAAAAAGAGCAAGACCAATAACGTCGCCACAAGACTTAAAAACACGCTGATGTTTTTAATGCTAAACCAAGCGCTTGGGGTACTGCTCACCTCAGTGTCTGCAATTAAGCGATAACCTAACTTAGGGTGTGTAAACAGCACTTGTGGATGTTGGCTTGAATCTTCCAGCGCTCTTCGGATCAAAGCAATGATACGCTGAACTGAGCTGGGGGAAAAAACTCGACCAGGCCAAATAGCCGAAAAAATAGCTTGTTGCGATACCACTTCACCGGCATGTTGCCGTAAAAAACATAACACTGCCATTGCTTTGGGCTCTAATGTATTGACTTGGTTATCCTTTTGCACCGTGCCTTTGCTCGGAGAGACCTGCCAGCCTCCAACTTCAAAATCTGACATCCTTCTGAAATCCCTAGATATATTTTCCCTAAGATTAACCTTAGAAATTTTTAAGCGTTTCTCAATTGCCACTTTCTCAGTAAAGCGCAAATTGGCCTGAGCGTATCAAAAAACAGGAGATCATAATGAAACGCCTTGCTTTATTATTTATCATTCAATTCTTTGCCTTAGCTGCTGTCTATGCTAGCCCAGCAAAACTGGGACAACACTTTACGATAGAATCCACCCATTTAAAACAATCTCGAAAAATTGTTGTATCAGTGCCCGAATACTATGACAGTGAGCCTCATCAACATTATCCAGTGCTTTACGTAACCGATGCTGCGGCGCAGTTTGATCACTTGTCTAGCACCATAAACTACATTGCCGGTACCGTCAGCCCAATGATAGTTGTGGGTATTTATCAGCAAGACCGCCGCGATGAAATGATGGCCTTTGATCAACAAAGCCAACCGCGCCAAAAGAGCCAGCGCTTTTTAAAGTTTATCACCGATGAGGTGAAACCGTTTATAAAGGAAAAGTTTCGTACCGTAGATCACAGTCTGTTAGCCGGTCACTCGATTGGTGGTGCTTTCACCCTTCATGCTTATTTAACTCAGCCGCAAGAGTTTGATGTTTTCTTAGCACTGAGCCCGAGCTTAGCGTGGGGTAATGAGCAAATGTTAGAACTACTACCAGCACACCTCAACCGCTCAGGACAGCCAACACTGCATGTCTATTTTGAAGGGATCACGCCATTTCCAACACCAGCAAAAAGCTATAAAGCGCTGAGCGCCATGTTTGCTAACGCCAAAGAGCAAAATAAGCTCGCTATTGAACTTAGAAATGATGAGGATCACATATCCATAACTCATTATGGTGTCTACACTTCGTTAAAGGCCATATACCATGATTGGTTTTTATATATTCCAGAAATAGTCAAAAATAAAACCGCGTTTACTAGCCACTTTTCGAACCTATCTCAACGCCTTGGCTTTAATGTTAAACCGAGTGAATACTATATTCGTGGACTGGTAGGGGCAATGCTGGATCAAAACCAAATTGACACGGCGCAGTACATTGCTAGCGAAGCGGTAAAATTATACCCCAACTCACATCAAAGCTTTGAGCGTCTTGCAGAAGTAGCAACAGCGAAGCAACAAACTAGCACAGCGCGCAAGCACTTAAACCAAGCGCTGCAATTAGCCAGTACTGATGAAGTGAAAGTGCGGATAAAAGAAAGCATTTCTGAACTTTAGATAACTTGCCAGCGCCATGGTTTTTTATCATGGCGCTGTGAGACGCACTTTTAACGCTTAAGCAGCGCCTTTAATTCAGGATCCGTAATATCCGCTTGGGCTAACTGGTTAAGCAGCCGCTGTGATGCGGTGTTATCATTATTCAGGCGATATAACTGACTCAGACGGTATTTGGCCCAGGTTTTCGGTGGGTGTCCGGGCTCTAGTGTCTCTGTAAGGTATTGCTCTAGCGCCATTATCCCCGACTTGATAAAGCGTTCTGCCAACACCGCGGTACGGCCTAACTGATATAAACTGGCAATGCGGTGGTAATTAAGCCCCACTGCCGGTGCTGGGCTCTGAGCTTGGGTAAAGCAGCGCTGCGCCAATTCGTAATGCTTCTTTTGCTGTGCTGCAAGCCCAGCTTTGAATAGCCACTCTTTACCTTTATCAGCCTCTTGTAACTGAGTGTTTATATATTCTACCAGGGTGTTATCATCACTTTGCTCGCTATGGTAGTTAAGCGTCAGCAATGCTGATTGATGGCTATCGATGGCATCGACACTCTGTATCTGTTGCCACGCTTTTTTACTCGAGCCACCAACAATGGCGGGGGCTGAGAGGTAAAAGTAAAACAACCCGATGTGAGCTTCTAGATGATTTGGCTCGGTTGCAATGGCCTGCAAAAAAGCCTCTTCAATAGCGCTGGCGTAACGGGGTTTGGCTAAGAAAAACGCGTCTTTAATAAGCTCAGCATTGGTTAGTCCTAGCCAATAATATTCATCGGCGTGATTAGGTGATTGCGTTAGCGCCTGCTCGAAATAGTCCAGTGCCCCCGCAAAGTCACCTTGTTGATAATAAATTCGACCTAAGTAATACCACGCCGTATTTGCGTCTTGCTGTTGTAATTGTTTGAAAGCCGCTTTGGCTTGTTGGTACTTTTGCGCAGTAAACCACTGCATCGCCTCTGCAAACTGGCTTTGCTGCGCTCTGGCAGACTGACCAGCCATTACCAGCAGCATTAGCACTATAATTAGAATTTTAATTAAACGAAACATTACTCTCTCCTTAAGCGATGCGGTACTGTTTAGCAATGCGTTTTTTAAAGCGATTTATCGCCACTGTGCCAATAATGCCAGGTAACACCCAAGGCAGTAACTGCCAAGCTCCAGGTAACACTTGCATTAACCAATGGCGGCCTCCAACAGCAAAAAAGGCAGTATACACAGCAATCCCTGCGCCGATGATGGTGGTCATATGCTCAAGCACCCACTCCCGTGATTTAAGCGTAGGTTTATAGATGTAATACAGCGTGGTGATCGCTGTAAATAACCCTATCCCGGCAAAGATGGCATACAACACACTGCCCTTGTCGATGGCAATATAAAGCACCCGAGCACCACTGAGTGTTAACAGTCCAATTCCTAACAAGTGGCCCAATGTTTTGAGCTGTTGGCGGGCTTGCTTTACCTGCAATACCAAAGTGGCGTGACGCACGCTCACCCATACCAGCAACGACAGCATCAGCAAGAACTCACTCAATTGTCTTTGTTGTGTGCTTAAACTAGCCAACTGTTGTGGCGACAGCTCTGCGCTTGGATAGCGAATGGCAATGGGGTCATAAATCACCATCAGCGACATAACAACGCCACTGACGGCCACCGCAAGCATACTGTAGTTAAACATTCTGCCCATTAAAATATGCTTGGCGCTGCCTTTTTTAACTATTACAGGCCCCCAAAAAATGATGAGCGCAAACGCTCCTAATACAATATGGAGATATAAAATAAACTGGTGAACGGTAAGCATAATTCTGCCCTCAATAATGTCATTAAGGTTAGCTTACGCAATGAATGGCCTTGTCACCTGTGCCAAAAGTCATGACTTAAATCGTGACTTTTGGCCTATAGGAGCCGCAGAGGATCTGTGCCATACTGCAAAAAAGAACAATAACAGGTACATCATCAATGCCGCAGAATAAAGCTTTACCTGACCGTGATAAGCGCGATGTATTGGCCATCGCCACATGGGCAGTAATAGCGCTGCTAGCTACCTATATAATGCAAAAGCAATCAGCGAGCTTGCCGTGGTATCACTATTGGCCATTTTTACTCAGCTATGTCGGCGGGTACTGGTTCGCCACCAACAGGCGTTTAAATCCGGCTGTGCGTGCAAGTTGTCTCGTAATGATGCTGCTCTCAGCAATTGGCACCATCACCATTTTGCAGCTTGAATTTACCGTTATTCTTACCATTATCTGGGCTGCCGTGCTGGCCTATTTTACCTCACCTAAGCGTGCAACTTGGATCACGGTTGCGGTTGTAGTGCTGCTTTTTGCGCTGCTGAGCTGGCAAGCACAGCAGGTAAAATGGATTGAGGCCATTTTATATGGCGCGTTTCACTTATTTTCGGTGTCTTTAGCAGCCGCCAACCATGGTGAAGAGCAAGCCAAAGAAGCCTTACAAAATAAAAACGCACAACTGCAAGCTACCCAGCACCTATTATCGGAGCTCTCGAGGCAGTCTGAGCGCACCCGAATTGCCAGAGATTTGCATGATTTACTTGGTCATCACCTCACCGCCTTAACGATAAAATTGCAAGTCGCAGGCCTCGCCTGCGCTGAGAATGCAAAAGCCAAATCGCAAATAGACGAATGCCATCAACTCGCCAAGTTACTCCTCAACGATGTCAGAGATGCCGTTGACACCTTAAGACATCATCAGCACATAGACTTCAGACAGTCACTGGCGTTATTTCTCGCACAAGTGCCTCGGCTTGAAATACACCTAGCAGACGAGGATGATTGGCAGCTGCAAGATAGTGCCTTGGCGCAAACTATGCTGTTTTGCATTCAAGAAGCCATTACCAACAGCTTAAAGCACAGCCAAAGTACGCGTTTTTGGCTTAAAATAAGCCAGCAACAGCAGCAAATCATTTTAATAATGCATGATGATGGCAAGGTCGCCGCTGACTTTCAGCCTGGCAATGGCCTAACAGGTATGCAGGAACGCACCCAGCTTTACCACGGCGATGCTCAGTTTGCGGTGGTGGCTGGTGCTTTGCATTACACTCTTACCTTTACTTTACCAAATGACGAGGAGCAACGATGAAAGTCGTATTGGTCGACGACCAAAAGCTGATCCGCGACGGCATTAAAAGCCTGCTTTCATTTCAACCGGGAGTGGAAGTCGTGGCGGAGTACAGTAATGGTCAAGCGCTCATTGAGCAGCTAGACACCTTACAGGCGGATATCATCTTATTAGATCTTAATATGCCGGTGATGAATGGCATAGAAACCCTTGAGGCGCTGGCCAAGCAAAAAACGACACTGCCAGTCCTGATGCTGACCACCTTTGATGACCCTAAGTTGGTGCTAGACAGCTTAGACAAAGGTGCCCGTGGCTTTGTGCTCAAAGACATTGCACTGGAGACTCTGGTGGCGGCCATGGAGGTTATCATCCAAGGTGAAACCTACTTCCAACCCGCCATTACCAACTCCTTGCTACAACAAGTGAGCAACAACCGCCAAGGGCTTGAAAGGCAAAGCCACTGTGAGGCATTAAGCAATCGCGAAGTTGAAGTGCTACGACTGTTGGCCAATGGCTACTCCAACAAAGAGATAGCTGCGGCTTTGCACAAATCAGAGGGCACCATTAAGAACCATGTCTCTAATTTGCTGGCTAAACTGGGGGTTCGCGATCGCACTAAGGCCGTGCTTCTGGCCATTGAGCAGAGGCTGATTTAATCTGCTCGCAAGGGCGTGAGTATCGCCCCCAAGCGCTGTTTGCTAGTCGCCATTGACATCAACGATGACGCGGCCTCGGACTTGACCTGCCAGCAACTGCTCGGCCAAAGCTGGTACTTCAGCGAGCGAGATTTGATGGTAAATTTGCGCTAACTTAGTCACATCCAAATCTCGCGCTAAGCGCTGCCATGCCTCAAGCCGCAGTGGCCTTGGGCACATCACACTATCAACCCCCAGCAAACTCACACCGCGAAGAATAAACGGCGCCACGCTCGCAGGAAAATCCATACCACCAGCCAAGCCACAAGCGGCCACAGCACCACCGTACTGGGTACTAGCACAGGCATTGGCCAACACATGAGAGCCAACCACATCAATTACCCCAGCCCAGCGCTCTTTTGCTAAAGGCTTGCCAGCGCCCTCTAATTCACTGCGAGGGATGACTTCAGAGGCGCCAAGTTCAAGTAAAAAGTCTTGCTGTTGCGCTACACGTCCACTTAAGGCGATCACCTCATAACCCAACTTAGCAAGCAGTGTCACGGCGATACTGCCGACCCCGCCGGCAGCTCCAGTAACAAGCACAGGACCACTTTGAGGTGTAATACCATGGCGCTCTAAGGCCATAACACACAGCATCGCAGTGTAACCTGCTGTACCAATGGCCATGGCGGTTTTTGGCGAAAATGCCTGAGGTAAAGGAACTAGCCAATCGCCATTTACTCGTGCTTTTTGCGCCAACCCTCCCCAATGTTTTTCACCCACGCCCCAGCCATTTAAGATCACCAGCTGGCCGCTTTGATAGTCGGGGTGTTGCGAGTCGGCCACACGGGCGACAAAATCAATCCCTGGGATCATCGGAAACTGCCGCACCACAGGCGACTTTCCGGTAATGGCTAAGGCATCTTTGTAGTTTAGGGTTGAATACAGCACCTCAACGAGCACATCTCCTTGAGGTAAATCTGACTCAGTCAAGGTGGTCAGTTGACAATGATACTCACCAGCTGGTTTATCTATTAGGATCGCATTAAACATAGCCTCTCCAATTAATTAGACCGATTGTCTATTAAATCATGTAAAAATGGTTAGGTTGTTTTGCAAAGAGCAACCTAGCCGCTACTTCACTGCTTAATTGCAGCGACATAAAAGTCGCTAAAAGCCGTTAAAGGTCGAGTAGAATGTTCCAACTTAGCGCGCATCACAGCGCCTTCCCAGCCATTCCAAAAAACATAGGCTAATTGCTCACAATCACTGTCAGCGGCGATTTCTTGCTGCGCTTTGGCAAGCTCTAAGCACTGTGTGACCAACTGCTGCCAATCAGCCAATACGCCCGAAAGCTTTTGCCGAAAAGACGGCGGCAACTGCGCCACTTCTTGGCTTAAGTTGCCCACCAAACAGCCTCGCGCAAACTGGTGGCGCTGCATCGCTTGGGCAGCATTTTGCATGTATTGCTGCAGTCGTTCTAAGCCCGACAAATGCGATTGTTGCAGTGCTCGGTTCAGTTGTGTTTGTAAGTAGTTACTATAACTTTCAAGTAGTGCTAAACCGTAGTCTTCTTTGCTTTTAAAATAATGGTAAAACGATCCTTTAGGCACATTCACTTGTCGTAAGATCACTTCGATCCCGGTGGCACAAAAACCGCGCTCGGTAAGAATTTCCATGCCCGCGCGCAGTAAAGCCGCTTTGGTTTCACTGTGCCCCGCTTGATCTTTTTTTGGCCGGCCGCGCCGCCGTTTAGGAGAATATTCAGTCATAGAAAAATATTAGACCGGTCGTCTACAAAAGTAAAGAGCAAAAAACATTCTTTCAATGTTATTCGGTTGGGGGAGTAAGTCAGGGCTTTATACCAATTAGCTTAATTAAGTGGTCTATTTAAGGGAATATTAATGCGGATTGGTGTTAGTGCCTGTGAGTTATTGCCGGATAACAGTGAACAAGGTTGAGCTACACTCTGAATTTAGAGACTTGTTGTTTTAATGCCACAGCCAGCGCTTTTAGCTCACTGCCGGCATCGGCAATTTCGCTACTGCCTTTCACTGTGGTGGTGGCGTGTTCACTGACATTAATAATGCCGCGATTGATTTCTTCTGCAACCGCCGACTGCTCTTCAGAGGCCGTTGCGATTTGGGCACTCATGTCATTAATAATGGAAATGTCTTCAACGATTTCTTTCAGCGCTTGATCGGCATCTTGCGCCTGCTCCACCGTTCTGTGGGCATACACTTGACCTTCTTCCATTACCGTTACCGCTTCATGAGAATATTTTTGTAAGTCCTCAATCATTTTTTGAATGCTTTCGGTGGACTCTTTGGTGCGCTGTGCCAAAGCACGCACCTCGTCGGCCACCACAGCAAACCCGCGGCCTTGTTCACCGGCACGTGCGGCCTCAATAGCCGCATTCAAAGCCAGCAAGTTAGTTTGTTCAGCAATGCCATTAATCACCGTAGTAACATTGCCAATTTCTTCACTCACCGCACCCAGCTGATGAATAACATTTGCTGCTTTTTCAACTTCACTGGCAAGACCATTCATCGCTTCAATGGCTGTATTAAGCAGCTTCATACCATCACCGGCTTCGTTATGGGCTTTGCTAGCGGCGTTCGCGGTATTAACCACATTATGAGCCACTTCGGTCACTGTGGTGGTCATTTCATTCATGGCCGTTGCCGCCTGCTCTATTTCTACCTGCTGACTGTCCATCGAGCGCTTAGTGTCACTGGCAACGCCTTCGAGGCTATCGGTGGCCACATTAAGCTGCTCTACCGAGGCATTGGTATTAAAAGCAATGTCTCTAAAGCTCGACACCATGCTATTCAGGCCAGTGGCTATATGGGTTAATTCATCTTTGCCAGAGGTATCAACACACAAAGTTAAGTCACTGGTGGCCTCCAGCCGACCAATGGTTTCATCAATACGGGTAAGTGGGTTAATAATACTGCTCAAGACCTGGATTGTAACAAACACGGTGATCACCGCGATCACCAATATAATCACAATGAGAGAGGCAGCTTCAGACCAAAAAGTATCTTCAATGTCATCAACATATACCCCAGTTCCAACGACCCAATCCCAAGCTGCAAACTCTTTAACGTAAGAAATTTTACCCACCGGTTTGCTCGAGCCGCTTTTTGGCCACAAGTACTCCACCGTGCCCTCGCCGTTACGCTCGACAGTGTTCACCATTTCTTTAAATAAGTATAAACCGTTAGGGTCGCGGTTATTTGCGACATTTCGGCCATTTAGCTCAGGCTTAATGGGATGCATTACCATGGTGTGGTCGGTGGTTAAAATAAAGATATATTCATTGTCGGCGTAACGCACCGCTTCTAGTGCCGCTTTTGCCCGTTGCTTTGCTTGCTGCTGGGTTAGCGCCCCGCTTCGAGCTTGATCGCCATAATGTCTAATAATACTGTGGGCTGTTTCCACCAGATTCTGGGTACTGGTTTGCTTTGCGGTTTTCAGCTCATCGTATAAGGTGTTCAGCATCAACACCGATATTAACGCAATCACCGCAAAACAAGAGATAACTTGCGCCCATAGGCGCGTTTTTACGCCATATTGTCTAAAAAAATCTTCCATCACTTTCCCTAAATAATCGTGCTAAATTTCCAGCAGCCATTAGCTAACAATGTCTTAAAAATGCCCTTAAACTCATGAGCAGCCAAAGTAAATCATCTACTCATGGGTCATTTAATAGCAGACAGTATATTTGCTTAGCAATAATCCCCTTTGTTTTTAATCAAATTTCGAGTTGAAGTGGTATAGTAATCAGTCACCTTCTTCTAAGGTAGAAGATGAAATAACAACAGTAAAGCCATTAAAGCTAAAGCCAACATAGACTTAAGAAGTTAATTCTTTCACCATAAAGTAACGACACCCAGTTTTTGGGTAGTCCTGTTGCACCCACTGTGTTTCATAACCATGACGCTGGTAAAAAGGCTGCGCTTGAAAGTGTAAAGTATCCAGCAACGCACGTTGACAACCGCGCTCAATGGCAACGGCTTCAACTTGTTGCAGCAGCTGTGTGCCAAGGCCTTCTCCACGCTGACTTTCACAGACCCATAAACGGTCTAATAACAACCAATTCCCAAAGGTACGTGCGGTTGCACCTGCCACTACTTCTCCTTGGTCATTTTTCACTTGTGCGGCTAATGGTAAACGCTCATTAACCTCCCAGTTTTGCCAGTTAAACTCACTGAGTTTGTTACTAATAAAGTCAATAAAATCAGCATCGGGGTCGGATAATATTTCTACCTGCAAAGGGTGTGCTCCTAGGCAAAACAAAACAGCAAACAGTATAGTATTAAACGGCTAGGAAAGGGAGTACTTGCTCGGGGTTTGCGTGGCATCAAGCAACTGATTAAACGCCAGGGTACTTCCTAATAATTCGCTTTTAATGCTATTCCATGCTTGCTTGTGATGACCATAACGAGATTGCCATAACGCCAACTCATCGCGACTGGGCTGATAAATTTCTGCCCCAGCTTGTTTTAATCCCATTTCGCAGCGCTGTTGCAGTGCTTTTATCTCGGCCAAGTGAGCGCTAAAGATAAGTTGGCTAGCCTCTTCCACTTGTTGCTTAAGCTTAGTGGGCAGCTCAGCTAACCACTGCTGATTTAACACGGTCACCCAAGCATCCGGGACGCTGGCGATTTTGGCAACCTGGCCAATTTCATTTTTAAGGTTATCGGGGCCAGCATAAAGTCCCACAACACTGGGATCCAACGCATCAATTTGGCCATTACGAGCCAGTTGCGCGGCTTTATCCCATGGCACACCCACCACATTCGCTGCTGTCATACTGTAAAAGTGATTTAGCACTCGAGAAGCAGGAACTCGCATAGTCACATCGGTTAACGCGTCGGGCGTGTTGATTAAACGCTTATAGTGCTTGGTGGTAGTCATGGTGCGAGACCCAACCACATGCTGCAACAACACAGTGAGCTTACTGTGTGTTTGAATAGGCTGTAACACCATTTTTTGCCATGTCGGTGAGGTGATCAGATTAAGGTACGCCTGATCGCTATTAAGCCAGAATGGAATATTTAAAATATCGAGCAGTGGCAACGCTCGAGATAAGTTTGAGACCGAGATCAGCGCCGCGTCAATTCTGCCGCGAGTAACCGCAGCCATTAATGCTCGGCCAACGCCTAGAGCGCCATTATCATAGATTTCAACATATACCTTACCTTGCGTGAGTGACTCAATATGCTGCTTAAGCTGCAAGTGCATGTGAGGAATAAAGTCAAAATCAGCCATACGGTAAGGCGAGGCCAGCCGCAACGTTTGCCAGGCCTGCTTTTGTTTCTCAACCTCCTCGGCTTGATGCAATATCTTAGCAGTCAAGTTATTAGCCAATCCTCCAGACAAATAAGTGACGGCGTAGAGTGCCAGTGAAGCTTGGAGAAAACGGCGTCTGTTTGGTGGCATAACTACAACAGCCCAATAACCACAGTGTTTTAACTATAGTAACTGTGGAGTCAAAAGCAATTCTCACCTTGCTATTGGCAAGGTCTAGATAATGGGTAATAATCCGCTGGATAAATAATAAAAATAAGGACGATTATGAACAGGCTTATGTTGCTGTTAAGTGTTTTTCTGATTGGCTGTTCCAGTAAAAATACCGTCAACATGGTAGTAGCAGAAAACGCGGTGATCAAACACAGTCATATTCAAGGATATGAAGACAGATACAGCAACTTGTATGATAAGCAAATCGCTTACCCCGTAACCTGCGAGGAAAACTGCTACCCTACAACCGAGCAGATACAGTGCCAGGAGGCTATGGAAAACTGCCACTTTGTTGGCAATAATCCCTCCTTAGAGCTCGATACCGGCTTTACCATTCAATGGCTTGGACACGCTTACTTTAAAATAAACACCGCCGATGGCCAGCAATTTCTTTTTGATCCTGTTTTTGAGCAGTTTGACTGGCCAGTGAACTGGGCGTTTTATCTCGCCGATAGCTTTAACCGCCAACCAGCCACCCCCTTATCAGAGGCCGAGTTAAAGCAAACCACAGCGGTGATGTACTCACATATTCATTATGATCATTTTAATAAAGACGATATTGCCGCTCTAGGAACTAAGCCGCAATACCTTGTGCCACTGGGCTTTGCCAAACACTTCGCCCAAGGCGGTTACAACATCACCGAAATGGCCTGGTACTCCAGTAAACGCTTTGCCGGAGTGACCGCGCACTTTGTCCCTGCTAACCACTTTAGTAGCCGCATTTGGGTACCGTTTATTTATGAAGACAATAACGCAAGCCTTTGGGGTGGCTGGATATTAGAGCAACAAGGTAAAACCCTGTTTTTTGCCGGTGACACTGGCTACTCGCCGCATTTTAAAGATATTCAAGCTAAGTACGGCGACATTGATATTTGCCTGCTACCCATTGCCTCTTATTACAGTGAAGAATCGCCAAAATGGTACCGTAAAGTGCACACCACCCCAGAAGATGCCTTAACCGCCGCGCAGGATCTAAACTGTAAAGTCATGATCCCATGGGGCTACGGCAATGCTAGCTGGAAAATGGGCGACCGCAGCTCCCATTCAGCCTTATTTCGCTTACTACACATGCGCGAGACATTAAACACAACCACGCCATTATACATTCTTAATGAAGGCGAGGCGGTAGCACTATAATCCGGATAAACAGCACAGCAGAAACAATCACTGCTGTGCGCTCAACTTGCCAATTTTTTGCTGTACTCAATAATAATATCAATCTGTTATAATTGAGGGTAATAAACGACTGGAGTATTGCGCCCGAGTGAATAAAGCCAAATTAAGCCAAGATGAAAGCCTATCATTTAAAGTAAATTACCAACTTCTCCCCAAAGAGACTAACCAGCTCGACTTATATTTCTCCATCCCCACCGACATGGGGATCAACGCCAACACCCTCAATGAGGCGAGCTACTTTAATGCCAATATTAAGTGTCATAGTGCGTTTTATTCCGAGCAGCTTCACCTGCCATTGGTTCGCAGTCGCTTTATTAGCCAAAGTAAGGGCGAAAAAAGCGATTACCGGGTAAACCTGAATTTATTCAGTTACCAGATCCGCATCGCCTTAGATGCCGACATAAAAATGACCTTAAAATTAAAGTCGGCAGAGGAGTTCTATCCGGCGGCGGTCATATTAGTAGCTGAAACCAAGCGCTTATTAAAGAAACTTAGGCGCTACACGCCCCCAGACGATAAGCTTAAGCCGTACTTTCAAAATGCCGATAACTACCTTAGCTGGCACAGCGAGCAAGCTTTTTTAAAGCTGCTCTCTCAAGGACCTAAATCCAGTGATTTCAGTGATGAGCGAGCCATCTTAATGGCGTTTTGCCAGGCCGAAAACGACCATCGCACCGCTAAAAGTTACAACTCACAGGTCACCTTGGAAGATCCCAACCGCATCACCAATAAAATGAAATTGTTGGAGCGCTTGATAGAGTATGGCGTGGTATTAAATAAACACACCATCGATTTAGGCGCTAATTTAAAACGCCTAGTTCGGGGCGTTGTCACCGGTGTGATGATGGCATTTGTCATGTACATTGTGCTTAACGCCCGCTCTAATTTCGAAGAAATCACCGTCGCCCTGATAGCCTTACTGGGGGTTATTTATGGGCTGCGGGAAACCTTTAAAGAAGATCTCACCCGCTGGGCTTGGCGGCTGATCCAAAGAGGCCGACCAAAGTGGCGTAATAAGTTTAAAAACTCAGTCAACGACGCCATTATTTGTAGTCAGACCATTTGGCTGGAGCATATTCGCAAAAAGGACTTGCCTGAAGAGGTCAAAAAGCTTTTAAGTAAGCGCCGGCAACAAAATAAGCAGGCCGCTAACCTGTTGCATTTTAGCTGTAAAAACCAAGTTCAAGTGAATGCCTTTCTGCCAGGTTATGAAGAAGTACAGCAAAGGATCACCTTTAACATGAGCTCCTTTGTGCGCTACCTGAAAAAAGGCGCGGGCAAACTGTACAGCCTAGAGGGTAAGAAAGTCTCAAAGCAGTCGGTAGAGAGGCGCTATCAAATTAACTTAGTGATGCGCTTTAAGACCGAGTCAGGCACACAATTAGAGCGCTATAAGGTCACCATGAACCGCTCTGAAATTGTCGCCATCGAGCTAATGGAAAGCGATTCTGAGTACATCGAGCACAAGTCTAGTTAGCCAAGCGTCCTTTAAGCCATACAACAACGTACCAGCTGCTATGGCTTAAAGGCAGTTACAGACAAACTAGCAACCGCTACTCTTTTGCACTGAACTGATTAATCTGCTCGTTTAAGCGCAGTGCCATGTCATTTAAGCGAGCTGCGCTTTCCTTGTTTTTATTATTATCGCCTAGCAGCTGCTCTGAGGCATCTTGGATCACGAAGGTGTTATTACTGATCTCTGCGGTTTTCACTTTTTGCTCTTCGGCCGCCACTTTAATTTCACCCGCCATAACGTTAATCTCTTTTACTAACTGCGCAATATCAGCAAAGCCACTTGAGGCATTACTGGCATCAATCACACTTTCTTCTGTTAATTCATGGCATTGACGCATGGTTTCAACGGCAGAATTAGAGGTAGATTGCAACGAGGTGATCATCCGCGATATTTCTTCTGTGGAGTCGTGGGTGCGCTGCGATAACACTCTGACTTCATCGGCAACAACGGCAAAACCACGACCTTGTTCACCGGCACGGGCGGCTTCAATGGCGGCATTTAGCGCAAGTAAGTTAGTTTGTTCCGAAATGCCGCGAATAGTGGCCACAATGCTATTGATTTGCTGACTGCTCTGCTCAAGCTCTAGCAGCACTTTGCTGGCGTTATCCACACGCTGCGACAAGGTATTAATGGTCGATTCAAATTTGCTCGCAAGGGCCCTACCTGAGTCACTGGTTTCCACCGCCGACAATAACGCACTTGAGGTTCTTTCTGCATTATCAGCCACTGCGGTCATGGCCTGCGCCATCTCTTCCATTACGGTGGTGATTTTATTAATTTCAGCTTGTTGCTCTTGCGCAGCATTCACCCCATGTTGCGCCACCCGAGTAACGTCACCGGCTTGCTCTGTCAGTTGATTGGCAGTATCACTGGTGTTTGTGAATACCCGCTCAATGCGGTCAAAAAACACATTGACTGTATCGCTAAGACCGTCTTGATCTTTAATGTTGATGCGACCGCTAAAATCCCCTTTAGCACCGCGCTGAACCAAGCCAATAACGCTGTTTGAAGTAACGAACTTAATGTTACCGTCCCAAATATAATAGGTGGCAACAGCTGCGCCTAGCACCGCAATAACAACATGATAAATCAACGGCGCAAATAAGCCCCAACTTGTGTCATAGCCCCACGAAAAAACATTGATGTCGGTGCCAAGCACAGTTAAGCCAATGCTTTGGCAGTAAGTAAATATAATATGATGAGCAACCGTAGTGGCAACCAGCACCAGCAAAGGCACAATGTCGCGATAACGGATCAAAATAGTAAAATTGACAAAAAAGAGAAAGTGCCCTTCACCTAAGCCATTGGCCTGTTGGATACTGATGGCCATCATCGCCGTTAATCCCACCGCCATAATGACCCGAGTAAGTGCCGCGCCAGGCATGATCTTATAGGCCATAAAGCAGGCGCCAAAAACTAAGCCTCCACCCACAATGCCTAAGGTAAAATAGCCGTGTTGCCATGAGGTTAAAAAAGAAACAATTACAAAGTAGGCAAACAAAACCTTAAGCACAACGCTGTCGGCCGCTCTAAAGTCCTCAGCAAAGGCATCCTTAAGGCCTTTATCTAAGCTCTCGTCGTAGCACACAAAAAGTTGCTTCAACATATATTCTCCTTGTTAATAAAGGTCACGTTCAAGTGTCGCGGCGTCAAACGTATCTGGATTATAAGATTTAACTAAATACCACTGCTGGTTTATACGGTTAAGTACGTAGGTGCGGCCGCGATGAATAATTTGCTCGCCTTGCTGGCGAATATTTAGACCAAAATCACCTTTGAGTTTAGCTAACAAATCAGCATTTGCATGTATCCCTTTGAAACTCGGGTGAAACTGCTTGGCATAGCGAGAGGCTGCAGCCATGCTACTGTTGCTATCAATATCAATAAACGTCACTTGGGGCCACCGAGCTTGATTTTCAGTATTATCCATAAGATGGCTAATAACGGCTAAGCTTGTGGGGCAAACATCGGTGCAATGACTAAAGCCAAAAAAGACCACAGCCTTATCACTGCCGTTTTGCTCTAAAAACGCAACATCAACCGGTTTATTAGAGTCTAATGGCACAAAAGGGATTGCAAAAATAATGGCAAACAACAGCACTAGCAGTGAACTGGACACAAGGTATTTAGCAGGTAGCTTCAATGTACTCTCAATCAATTAATGTTACTTGTTAAGTTATTAGTATAGTTTGCTTCAATGGTGTGACAAAGAAATAACAGTGCTTTGGTAACTAAAAAAGCGGGTCAAAGACCAGCCCCAATGAGGGGCTGGCGAATGGAGCTATTCTTTAATTTGGTTAACAGAAAAGCTGTTATTTTTAGCCAATATTTGCTCCATTTTCTGCTGCTTTTCGTTGTCAATGTCCACTAAAATAGCCAGCGGGTGTGATTTGTCTTTGGTTAACAGCTGACATTGGCTGTAAAGGTGGATCATGTGCCACCCCACCAAGCCGCTTACCCAAACAGAAAATAACGTCATCAGGGTGAAAAAGCCAAAACCTATGGCAAAGGACCAATCGAATAAACTACTCAACACCAGTGTGATCAAATAAAGCACCAGCAAAAATACCACTTCTGCTCGGGCTATATTGGCCACTCGGTGTGTTATCCAGGCATACCAAGGGTGTTGTTGCGAACCACAAATATCTGAAATATCATCCACCTCAGATATGTTTTCCAATTGGTCTTTCAGGGTGACAAATTCTTGATAGTTTGTACTAGTGATAAGGTAGTGCATAACTGCACCTCGATTTGTTGCTTAATCCGCTTAGTTCTACGTAGCGCAAACACAAATCGTTCAAAAATTACACAGTCACCATATTTCAGTGAATGTTATAGGGAAGCAGAACAATAAAGTGGCAAGTTTAGAGGGAAGATCTGGGAGCGCTTCAGCGCTCCACCAGCCAAAAACGATGCTACTTAGTGGCGTTTCTTTGATCCGTAACGCACCATGTCTTTACCGTTTTCGAAGACTTCGCTTGTCACCCAACGCCCTAACAGCAATTGGTGATTATCATCGAGCACCGCAACGAATGGCCGACCATCACTGTTATTGGTTGCCAACGCCACACCGGCCACGTTTTGTAGCCCCAATCCACCATTGTCGACTAAAATCAAAAATGATTCTAATTCCTCCAGAGTAGCGATCACGTCGTTGTCATTAATCATGTTGCTCTACCTAAGTAAAATTTTAAGGCGCGTAGAATAGCAGTTATCATCGCTTGGTTGAAGTAAAGCACTACGCCGCTCATTGCTCAGCGTGGCTTATTTACACTCAGGTAAATGCCCCACTTTCACCAAAATCACGGTTTCTTGCTCGACATAGGGGCAATGTTCGCTCAGGTGCGGGCTACGGATCCAGGTGGCTTCTGGGTAGCGACCCAACTGGTCAATAAATTCGCCACTGAGCACCAAAATTTCTTCACCGCCATAATGCTTATGAGCAACGAACTGTTCGCCTGCAGGCCATTTAACTAGAGCGGTATGTTGACCTTCAAAACTGTGCAAAGGCATCACTTGGAGACCACCCTGCCCAGCTTGCCATGGCGTTTGCTTGGTATTAACCCGCACCACTTGGTTATCATCAGGGTGAAATTGATTCAGTTTAACGAAAATAACGCAGCCCGATTGACTAAAAGGTGCATGACTACTGCCAGGGGGATTACGCAGGTAGGTACCGGCGGGATAATCTCCATGCTCATCAGAGAATACACCTTCTAAAACGAAGATCTCTTCACCGAGCGGATGGGGATGCGAACTAAAAGCTGAGCCAGGTTCGTATTTCACAATACTGCTAGTATGCCCCGATTCTTTATTTTCACGCTCCAGCGGCTTGCGCCACACACCGGCCGCCGGACTGGCAAGCCATGGTTGCTGCGCCGTTTCAATCACTAAGCGCTCAGCAAAGTCCATATTAAACATCATCACTCCACATCTATTACTGCTAACTGATGAATCATACTGAATAACTTAGTAAATGGCTCACTTGTTGCCGCATCTATATCAGTTTCCCCATTGCGAATACATCAGATGCTTCACTGTGTGAGCCAAATTAACCTCATCGCGGTCCAGTTAATAACGGATAAGGGGATTGTTAAGGCAACAGAAACTTAAATAAAGTTAATTCAGTTGCCTGTAACCGCCGCGATAAAAAGCACGCTACAGCGTGGCAATCATTGCTTATATTTTTCAAACCACGCCAAAGTATGCTCAATTTTACTGATCATTCTTGATGGCTTGCCTGCAATACCGTGGGGTGCGCCAGGAATTTTAACCAACACCGAATCCACTTTTCGTAATTTCAGTGCTTGATAATATTGCTCGGTTTCGGCCATTGGCGTACGTAAGTCTTCTTCGCCGGTCATTAGCATGGTGGGCGTAGTAACATTGCCTACCAACGACATGGGTGAGCGCTGCCAGTAGTGCTCAACATGCTCCCAAGGCATGCCAGGGAACTGGGTGGGAATTTGCATTAAGCCACTGTCCGCGGTAAGCACTTTACTGAGCCAGTTGATCACCGGTTTTACCACCGCGGCGGCATTAAAGCGGTCGGTTAAACCAATGGCGTAGGCGGTAGCAATGCCGCCGGCAGAGCCCCCAGCAATAAAGAGGTTGTTGTTATCAATAAAGCCTTTGGCTAGCATGGCATCCACTCCGGAGTTATGATCGGCAAAGTCTTCTTTGGAGCTGTACTTATACTTTAATAACATGGCAAAACGCTCACCGTAGGAGCTACTACCACGGTGGTTGTCGTAAAATACTACATAGCCTTCAGCCGCATAGCGCTGTAATTCTGCAGAGAAGTGTGGGCCGTAAGCTAGATGTGGACCGCCGTGAATTTCCAGTAACAGTGGGTACTTTTTGTTGGGATCAAAGTTTGGTGGGGTAATATACCAGCCTTGAATGGGCTCACCATCAAACGACGAGGTATAGTTTATCTCATGCACCTGACCTAAGGATTTATGGCCAAACAAATCCTCGTTGAGGGTTGTTAGCTGTTTTACCTTGCCGTCTTTTCTCACCACAGCCACATCCGCCGGACGCTCGCTCGAGCCCTTGGTAAAGGCTATTTGGCCAGCATAGTTGGCACTGAATTCGCCGCTAATGTAAGGGCGACCAAGATACGTCCCCGACACCGAATCGGTTAAGTCGGTGATCTTGCCACTGGTGGTAATGGTCGCAAGCTTGCGTTTGCCGTGGTCGTCATAAGCAATAGCGAGCTTATTACTAGCAATCCAAGCTGGGCTTTGAATGGAACGATCAAAATCTTTAGCAATCATTTGGTAAGACTTTGATGACCAATCCATAATATTGAGTTTGTGATTGCGATAAGGGTTCAACTCACCTGAAGCGCTTAAGAAAGCCAGCTTTTTGCCATCTTTAGAAAAGCTAGGGGCGTGCTCTTTACCTGGCGCCGAGGTTAACTGGGTTAACTCCCCAGACAACGACACCTTAAATAAATCCCCTTCTAGGCCTTTGTATTCCCAGTCGGCTATGCGATTAGCTGAAAACACAATGGCCTTTGAATCAGGCTGCCAAGCCAGCTTACCGCCATGGTGAAATTCGCCGCTGGTTAACTGTCTCGGCGTCCCCCCTTCACTTGGCAGAATAAAAATCTGCTGGTAGCCTGGCTTTACTAATCCTCGGCCATCGGCTTGGTAGTAGGCTTTATCAATTACAATTGCCGCTTCTGACCACTGGGCCCCTTTAGGCTTAGCTGGCATCTTGGCAATCACCGCCGGTTGCTCTGCTACTTTTTGACTAAACGCTAACCATTTGCCATCCGGCGACCAAGTCAGGTTACTAATAGGTGCCTGCAATTGACTCACCAGCGCCGTGCGATTTTGTTTTAGGTAATGCACGTAAATTTGGCTGCTACCAGAGGCTGAACTTAAAAAGGCGATTTTACTGCCATCTGGCGACCAGCGCGGTTGATAATACTGGTGCTGATCAGAAAACAACGGGGTTTGCGTGCCCGACTGCGTATCTAGCAGCCACAAGTTACGTCGCGTACTGTCTTTCATTACATCATTACTGTTGCGCACATACACCACCTGCTCGCCACTGGGGGAGATTTGCGGATCGCTGGCGTGCTCCAAGTCGAAAATATCACTGGCCGTAAACGTGCTGTTGGCCTGCACCAAGGCTGGTAAAAGTGCAGCCGCCGCAAGGGTGCGCTTTATTGAGCTTTTCATAAAAATCCTTTCGGGCAAATTAAATTAGCTAAGTGATACTAAAGATATCAGCAAATGTCATTCATTAACGATAAAAGCCACACCAAGAATAAAAATAATAACTCTCCGCACAGCAAATAGTTAGCAAATGCTTGGCGTAAAACCATGGCGTAATGGCCATCACAGCAGTTATAATGGTCGGTTTCGCCCGTTACGTCGTAGCGTAAACGCAATACCAAGCAACAACCGAGTATTTTTGCTTAACTGAAGTTTGATGAGGAAACATTATCCATTTAACCACAACACCCTCGAACCCACTTGGGGTAGATAAACCGTTATTTGTCATCACCGCAGGGTTTATCGCTCTGTTTTGTCTGTTTGCCGTGGTCGACCTCGATACCTTATCGGCTCTAGTTGATAGCAGCTTTGCTTGGTCGGCGCGCTACTTTGGCCTGTACTGGCAATTACTGTTACTGGCTACTTTCTTGATCAGTATTGTGATTGTATTTATGCCTGGAGCGGGCAGAAAACTGGGCGATACCGAGCAACCCGAGTTCACCGCCTTTCAATGGGGGGCCATGATCATGTGTACCCTCCTTGCAGGTGGAGGCGTATTTTGGGCGGCCGGAGAGCCCATGGCTCACTTTTTAACCTTGCCACCGCTATTTGATCATATAGCAGCAAGTAGCAAAGCAGCGGTGCCATACGCTTTAGCTCAGGCTTATTTACATTGGGGCTTTTTGGCTTGGGCCATACTGGGCAGTCTTACCACCATCATGTTTATGCATTACCATTATGAAAAAGGCTTGCCGCTGGCTCCGAGAACACTGCTGTATCCGGTATTTAAACAACACGCAATAAGCGGCCCCATTGCGACTTTAACCGACGCGGTGTGCATTATCGCGGTTGTCGCAGGCACCGTAGGGCCCATCGGCTTTTTAGGATTGCAAGTCAGCTATGGCCTCGAGGCGCTGTTTGGCATTCCTGATAGCACCACCACCCAAGTGATAGTCATTGCCGTACTCACTGCCCTATTTGTCCTTTCGGCTGTATCTGGCGTGACCAAAGGCATCCAAATTTTAAGTCGCTTAAACATGTACTTAGCTCTGGGCTTACTGGCTTTTATTATTGTGGCAGGCACCAGTGCGTTTATTTTCACCAGCTTTTTTGCCGGTCTTGTCACTCACCTTGAGCATTTCTTTGCCTTGGCACTGCACCGTGGCGATGCCGGGTTATTTAATGAAGCCGGCTGGTTAGGTTGGTGGACAGTGTTCTTCTGGGGCTGGTTTTTAGGCTATGGCCCTATGATGGCCATTTTTATTGCCCGTATTTCTCGCGGCCGCTCTATTCGCGCGATTATTATAATGCTGTCGGTGGTTGCGCCATTAATCACCATGTTTTGGTTTACCATTGTTGGCGGCACTGGCCTGGGCTTAGAACTAGAAACGCCCAACACCATTGCCAAGGCCTTTGAGGGCTTTAATCTACCCGCTGCGCTAATTGCCATCACCCAAGCGCTCCCCTTAGGTGGGCTAGTATCCTTTTTATTTTTGCTACTGACCATGACGTTTGTTGCCACCACCGGCGACTCCATGACCTATGTGTTGTCTGTATCAACCTCAAAATCCGAGCACCCGTCAGTGCAAGTTCGGGTATTTTGGGGCGTGGCCATGGGCTTAATGGCAGCCATCTTGATTGTGATAGGTTCTGGCGGTATCGATAAGCTACAAGCCTTTATTGTGGTCACTGCGGTGCCCGTTTCCATTATTTTGTTGCCGTCGCTTTGGGATGCGCCAAGAATAGTGATGACTCGCTCAACTCAAAAAGCCCACACTAGCTAACAAATAGGCAACTTTGGGCCTGCCTCAAAGTTGCCCCGCTCAGCGGCTTGCCGTACACTCATCACTATTAGAAGTATTTCGGTAAGAGGGTGTGGTGTCAGCGACCAATCAAAAGCAGTCTGGCTTTTTTAGCCAAATGATTTTTAACATTATTATTCCTGTGGTTATTCTAACCCGCTTTTCTGGTGAAGAAGATCTCGGCCCAACTCTTGGAGTCATTATCGCACTGGCTTTTCCGTTAGGGTTTGGTTTGTGGGAGCGCAAGAATACCGGAAAATTTAACTTTATTTCAGGCTTAGGCATTGTTTCAGTGCTACTCACTGGCGGAATAAGCCTATTGCAGCTCGATGCTAAATACATAGCCATCAAAGAGGCCTTAGTACCAGGCCTCATTGGCATCGCCATTATTGTCAGTCAGTACACTAAATACCCACTGCTAAAAACATTACTGTTTAACGACACCGTTATGGACATTGCTAAAATAGAGCAGGCATTGGCAGATAAAGGCAATACGCAAAAGCTGCGCAAAGTGCAAATTGTCGCCTCGAACATTCTGGCTGGTTCGTTTTTCCTATCTTCCGTTTTAAACTATGTACTGGCGAAAATGATTGTCGTCAGCCCAGCAGGCACTGAGGCTTATAACAATGAACTTGGCCGCATGACCGCCCTAAGCTACCCGGTTATTATGGTGCCAACCATGATCATCTTTTTTATCGCCATGTACTACCTGATCACGTCGCTCAAGAAGCTAACTGGGCTGGAGTTAGAAGAGCTGTTTCACGAACAATAATGGCTGACCTAGCGCGGCTAAGATCGGCTCATGACCTAAGTGAGTATAACTAGCATGATTGGCAAATAGGGTAGACACATTGGACTCAATTACACAGGTAGCATTAGGCAGTGCCGTGGGGTATGCCGCCCTTGGCAGCAGGCTGGGTCGAAAAGCGCTATTGGTGGGTGCTGCATTTGGCACCTTACCCGACCTAGATGTCTTAATTGATTTTGGTGGTGCGGTGGAAAACTTTGTCTTTCACCGCAGCTTTAGCCATTCATTACTCATGCAACTGTTGTTGAGCCCCCTATTTGCCTGGTTATTGCTGCGTTTTCAGTGGGCAAAGCCGGTACCTTTTAAGTGCTGGACTGTCGCCTTATTTGCCATCATGAGCACCCATGCTCTGCTCGATGCCTTTACTGTTTACGGTACCCAATTGCTCTGGCCTTTAACCGATTACCCCTTTGGGATATCCAGTATCTTTATTATTGATCCCGCCTACTCAGTGCCTCTGTTGTGCTCTGTGATTGCCTTGGCTTTTATAAAAAGCCCCACTACGGGACAACGCCTCAATACTGCCGTGCTAACGTTAACCTGTGGCTATCTTGCCTGGAGTGTGGCCGCAAAATGGTACATCGATGACAAAATCAAAGCCGCCATGAATGCTCATAACATGACTTACTTGGCTTATGAAAGCACGCCTTCGGCTTTCAACACCTTATTGTGGCGCGCTGTTGCAACCACGCCTGCGGGGCATTATGAGATTTACGCTTCGATATTTGATAACCCAGAAGAGGTCAGCATTGTCTTTTACCCCACTGAAAATACCTTACTGGATAAACTCAGCAACGAACGCAGGGTGCGCTTACTGCAGCAATTCACCAAAGGCCTATATGGCATTTATTTAGAAAATAATCAGCTAATTTTCAGTGACTTGAGAATGGGAGTTGAAGGGTTTTACGTGTTTTCTTTTGTTATTGCTAAACAGTCGCAACAAACCCTGAAATTTGCAGATTTTAAACAGCTGGAACGGCGCCCACCGCTATCACGCGCCAGCAAGTTGTTTGAGCGCATTACCGATCCTAGCATTAAATTAAACTTTCAAAACGACATACAGCCCGACTAAGGCCATAACACGATAATGACGGGGTTACTCTTCAGAGCCACTTTGCTTAGTTTTACAGCCTCGCTTGGCATTCGCAAAAGCAATCCCTAAGGCCGCACCCAGCGCGATTCCAACTCCGACGTTATCAAACAGGGCCTCACCAAAGACAATCCCCAAAGCCACGCCAACCGCTATCCATGTGCCCTTTTGTTTATTATTCGACATCCTACCTCACCTTGTAATTTAAACTCTAGATGAACAAATACTATCATGTTAGCTTACAAATTGTTCTATTTTTAGCCAAACTTTAAGATAGGCGGAAGCACTTTGCGATACATTACCCAAGCATACTCATTTGACCCGGCACTTTTTGCTTTTAAGTACCGAGTCAAACTCACCTAATGGCTATTCGCCCAATTATGTGATCTATTTGAAAAGCTAGTGGTAGGCTTAAGGCGAGTCAGTAAAGCTTATCTCTTGTGATTGCAAGCTGTATTGCTCGCCACTATCGAAGGTAATCTCAATAAAAAAGACATGGTTTAGCTTATATTGTGGTTCAGTATTTAATACTAGATGCATCGTTTTACTAGCTTGTGGGTTAGGCTCATTATTTTCAAAAAACTCTGTGATGGAATAATAATCTTTAGTGCCATCACTTGAGTCATAATAACGGTGGCTTAAAGCCTCTGAGTAAACAATATCAAACACCTCATTTAAGCTTGTCCCTGCAGTAAGCTGGTCACTAAAAGCGGCACTGGATGTAACCTTAATACCTGTGATCCTCTCTTTAGCCTCTGCTGGCGCAGGGGAGCATGCATAGGCTTTATTAATCAATGAAAAGTTAAAATCAAATAGCTGATTAAAAGCTGAGTAGTCAACTTCTGCTTCGAGTTTAAAAACCGCTTTTTGGTAAGGCACGCTTTGCTCTGCTTCACTTTGTGACTCTATGCTCAGAGTGAAGTCATTAATATCGAAAGAGCTAGGGCCTCCTCCTGTACCGTCACAAGAGCACGAAGTTGAACATTCCGCTTCTTTATCTTTGCTATTACAGCCAACCAGCGCCACAGTAAGCACCATCAATATAAAAATCAGTTTCATTTTACTTCCTTTAAATATCATGTACCGAATATCTTATAGAAGCTCACTCTAAAATAAAACTTACATCCAGTGCATGAAGAAAAACCTCCTTTGAAGCGAAAAATACTTATATAGAATAAAGGGTTAATTTTATTGACGCCCGAATTCAGTTGCAAAAACACCGCTCCAACACATTCTTGTAAGCTCCCTCTAATTAGACAAAACTGGCATACGTTTTACTCGCCGCGCTTGCCTGCGCTCATGTATTCGCTTTTTGATAGCAGCAAAGCGTGCTAAAAGCTCTGGCTGCCCTCCCGCCTGACGCTCAAACGCTTTATTAAGCAAGCTGGACTGTAAAAAGTACAGTTTCGAAAAGCCACCATCCACAGCATTCTCTAAGTGGGCAAGGAACCCCGCAGGATCTTGTGCGTTCAAGCGCGATAGCGGCACAAGCAATTGGTTATCTTCAAATGCCATGTAGTGATTCTGGGCGAAGCTTCCCTGCTCCCCAGCCAATAAACTGACAAATTCTCCTGCCAGCCCGGAGTAAGGAGTTAAGTAACGAGTGAGGTCTTTATAATACCTAATAGCCCTTTCTTGCTCACCCTTGAGGTCATAAGTCAGTGCCAATAAGAACTGTGCTTTGTATGCGTTAGGATATCGCTCTAGCAACGCCAGTAAAACGCGCTCAGCTTCTTGAAATTGTTTAGTCACCATAAGTTGTTCAGCATTAACCATGGCAACATAAGGATCATCGACCATGCTATCGCCTAACTGATTTACGTTATCGCGAACCCAACTAGTCATCTCTTTTTCAATTAAAACTTGCACCCGAGCCAACTGCACCTTGGGGTTATCCGGCTGCAAATCATAAGCTTTGTTAATGACTGTCCAAGCCTGCCCGATATCACCCATTACTCTGTACCCCTGTGCCAGTGTCACATAGCCATCAACCCAGCTAGTGGCTAGCTCTACAGCTTGTTCGCCGTGGCTGATTGCTTGAGGAACTTGCCCTAATAGTATAAGTGTTTTTGCTAATGCGAGGTGCGCCCAGGGCTGTTGAGGATGCAATTGAACCGCTTGATTAGCAAAGTGATTGGCTTGGTATAACTGTTTAATCTCAGGATTATGCAACTGGTAATTAACTAAGTAGTTATTACTGAGCGCAGCTAACACTGGCAAACTTTCTGGCTGAGTATCAAGCATGACTTCAAGCTCGCGAATTGCCCTTGCCACTTGCTTGGCTTCACGTAAGTCTAAATACTGCTCTACGGCTTTTAGTAATTTTTGATTAGGATCCAGTGGTTGCAAACTTTGAGAGGTCGTTGGCTTAACGTTAGGCTGATTAAGAATGTATAACCCTACTGTTGAAAACAATATCAACATAAAAGCAATTAATTTCCACTTAGAGTGTTCAAGCCAGCCACCCTTAGGCTTATGAGTTTGAATAGGTAACGCAAGACGATAACCAATACCTCTTTCAGCGACAATAATGTTTTGCTCTGGGTGAGTCTGTAAAATCTCGCGCAACCGAGAAACCCGCTTTTTGATCGTATCTTCGGAAACTAAGGTTTCTTTCCAAACCTCATTTTGCAATGTCTGGTAAGTCGTTACATGCGGAGCATTGGCCACTAAGCAGCTTAGTAAACGATAATTAAGCTCTGATAAGTTTATCAGATTCCCATTTTTAAAAAGGGCTCGCTGTGTTTGCTCTAACTCTAGGTTTTTTCCAATATATATTGCTGCCATAGCATTCCTTATAACTAGCGTAACTCTCTGTAATTTATAATTAAATATTAGGTGTCACCGTTTGTCCGCCGACGTCATTAAAAGTCACTCACGCCATAACACTAAGGTCATTTATGGTGACTATCCCACTTATCACTCAGGCATTAATCCGATGTCAATGAAAGTGCAACCAAAGATCTAAGGGCTCGCAGGTTAGAGCAAAAAGTAAGACGTTTCATTTTATTGGCGCAAGCGCTGACTTACTTATATGGGCTGATAATTATGCGAGATGGAATAACAAAGTGAGCAAAAAAATGACAAGTAAATTATTATTATTAATACTCTTTTTTATTAGTTTTACCACATTAGCTGGTTTCGATACAACTCAACGTTTGCACCGTTTGATTAGTATCTATCATCAATTAGAGCAATTTAATGGTGTTGCTTTAGTGGCTCATAAGGACCAAATTCTGCTTCATCGTGGTTATGGTCAAGCCAATGTTGAATGGGATATTCCACACACCATAAAAGGAAAATTTAAGCTTGCTTCTATTACTAAACAGTTTACAGCGGTACTCATACTGCAACTTGCAGAGCAAGGCAAGGTGCAACTAACAGACACTATTTTAGAGCATTTACCTGATTACCGCCAAGATACCGGTAAACAAATCACCATTTGGCAGCTATTAACGCATACCTCAGGCTTAGCAAACTTTTTTCATTTACCCAGCTACAAAGACATCGAGTCACGCAATCCTTATGATCTCAAGACATTTATTGCTCAGTTCTGTAGCGAAGATCTGCTATTCAAACCAGGCTCCCAGCTTCGTTACAGTAATGCAGGTTACACCATTTTAGGCAGTATTATTGAGACTGTGACAGGTAAACCATACTCCAAAGTGGCTCAAGAACGTATTTTTCAGCCATTGGGTATGCACAATAGCGGCGTAAATGGCCAATATGACATTCTGTCTCATCGCGTTTCAGGATACCAACGGACGCTTACTGGACTCAAACATGCTGAGCATATTGATATGTCAATTCCTTACTCCGCAGGCAGCATCTACTCAACCTCGGAAGATCTATTCTTATGGCATCGAGCACTGGCAGACGATACTTTACTATCAGAACCATGGCGCAAAAAACTCTATACCGTAACCCGTCATCGCAATTACGCCGCCGGTTGGTTAGTAGATAAACTAGATACCTTAAACCCACACTACACAGTCACCAAAGTACATCATGGCGGCGGGATACAAGGTTTTAATGCCAGTATCGCACGGATCCTTGAAGATGATTATTTGATAGTATTACTTAATAATACCGGTGGTGCTCCGATGACAGAAATGACCACTAACTTACTGAAAATTCTGTATGGCAAGACAACTAAAAAACCACAGCCAAGGTTCACTCAACAGCTATTCCAGATACTTTCTCAACAAGGCGTAGAAGCCGCACTATCTTGGTATCATAAAGAGGTGGAAAAGAATAACGGTTACAGTGAAAGAGGACTCAACCGCTTTGCAAACCAATTATTAGAAGTGAACCACGTTGAAGCGGCAATAGCATTTTTAATGTTAAACGTTAGCACCTACCCAACATCTGCTAAGGCGCACTTTGCTCTAGCTGAAGCTTATCAGAAAATAGGCGACATAAAACAAGCCAAGGTAATTCGAGCAAAAGCCAATAAACTAACTAACACGCCAAACAAAGCAACTAAATAACAAAAAACCTGTTTTGACTTAGCTTACTGGACATTTCGACTACTTAGCCTTTTGCCAAATGGAGTAAATAGACTATAAGCCCTGTCGTCTGAAAATTATTAGGCAATAAAAAGCGACTCGGCTAAACTTATTATAGTCAATAAATTCAAAGCAATATACGAGTAATCAACGATGGAAACGATAACCTTACTCGGTACCTTACTGGGCGGCATAGGCCTCTTTTTGGTTGCCATAAACATGATGACCGATGGCCTAAAGCTGGCTGCAGGTGAGTCGTTACGTCATGTTTTAGCAACCTGGACTAAAACACCACAGCGCGGAGTGGCAGCGGGATTTTGCATGACCGCCTTGGTGCAGTCTTCTAGTGCCGTTACGGTAGCTTCACTGGGGTTTGTTAACGCAGGTCTCATTACCATGTACCAAGCCCTAGGGGTGGTGTATGGCGCCAATGTTGGCACCACCATTACCGGCTGGTTAGTGGCGGCGGTGGGGTTTAAGTTCAATATTCAAGCCATTGCTTTACCCCTAATTGGCTTCGGCGCATTACTAAAATTACTACGGCCGCAAACGCGCTTGGCAGCCACTGGTATTGCTTTGGTGGGCTTTGGCTTATTTTTTATTGGCGTCGATGTGCTTAAAGGCGCATTTGAAAGTGTGGTCGCCACCTTTGATTTAAGTGCGCTTGAGGCCGACGGGCTGACTGGCATGGTTACCTTTTTACTGGTCGGTATGGTAATGACCACCTTAACCCAGTCATCCAGTGCTTCCATTGCCTTAACTATCACTGCCGCAGCAAGCGGTATTATTGATATTTACGCGGCAGGCGCCATGGTGATCGGTGCGAATGTGGGCACCACTTCCACCGCCATACTTGCGGCCATTGGTGCCACTTCAAATGCCAAACGCGTGGCCGCAGCCCAAGTGGTGTTTAACTTATTAACCGCGGTGATTGCTTTTGCCATCTTACCGGTGTTGTTTTATTTAATTCAGCAATTTACTGGTTTGATCAACCTGACGCCCAACCCAGCCTTATCGTTAGCCCTGTTTCACACCCTCTTTAACCTCTTAGGCGTCATTATTATTTTCCCCGTGAACCAGTACCTTGCTAACTTTTTAATGAAGCGTTTTTGTAGTGCCGAAGAAAACGCCTCGCGACCGCGTTTTTTAGACAAAACCATCGCTGCCACACCTTCTCTAGCCACAAACGCACTGCTGTTAGAATTAAAACTGGTGGCAGATAAACTGCTGACACAATTTGATAAAACCTTGGAGCTTGGAAACCAGCACACCATCGAGCAAGAGATAAAAGTGCTGCAGTCATTATGTCAGCAAATCAGTAACTTCATTGTCAGCGTTGAACAGGCGGCTTTATCACAACATACCACCGCTATGTTGGCTAAGCTGATGCGGGTTGAACACTATTTATTTACTTGCTGCCATTGTGTTGAAAAGCTGGCGCGGTTAACGCCGAATAAGACTCTGATGGAGCAGCAACAGCTGCATTCGCAATTCAGCGAGTATCAAAAACAACTGAGCCACTTTATGAAAACCAGCCTAGCACAGGAGCTCTCGGCCGCCAGCGAGTTAACCTCAGCCACTGAGCAGTTACAAAGCTTACATGACGACGTTAAAGACGATCTTATTTTGGCAGGTACCCATGCCACCTTAGCGGTAGACAAAATGGTACAAAACATTAATGCCTTAGCGGAAATGTGGCAGCTGTCGCAGCAGTGGCAAAAAGCCATGTTGCTGTTGTACCAAGTGGAGTCGCAATTAAATAACTCCCAAGCCGATGAGCTCGAGCAGCATGGTGAGCAAACAGGATATTGAGGTAAGCTATCGACAAACAAAACGCGGATCAAAGTAACTTGAGCTACCTTCTGATCCGCTATTGCATTTATATCACTTAGCCGTGGCGCTTCGCGGCTTGATAAGCCGGCCTTGCTTGCACTTTTTCTAAGTATTTTTGAATATTGTGATATTGCTCTAACTTACCCAGCTTAGCAGCCACTTCTAATAAAAACGTCATCATGATGTCGGCAGCGGTAAAGTGGCTCCCGGCAAAATATCCCTGACTTGCTAAGGTGTCATCAATGTAGCCCAGATCCACCGCAAGTTCTTTGCTAATATAGCCATCCATCGGCTGATCGCCAGAGCGCGTTTCCATGCTCATTAACATGCTGGTGATCATTGGCAATGCCAGCGAACCTTCAGCGAAGTGTAGCCACTCTAGGTAGCGGTAGTACTCTGGGGTGCTAGCTTGTGGCCGCAGTGTCGACTCTGGTGCTTGGTCTAGCAAATACTCCATGATGGCACCCGACTCACACAAGGTGGTCTCACCATCCACTAAAATAGGTGCTTTCCCTAAAGGGTGCACCGCTTTTAAACTTTCCGGTGCTAGGCGCGTCGTGGCATCACGCTCATGCTTTACGATGTCATGAGTCAACTCGAGCTCATTTAAGAGCCATAGCACTCGGGTTGAGCGCGATTCGTTTAAATGGTGAACAGTTAACATGATGTTTATCCTTATATTATTAATATCATGCGGTTATACGAGCTCATCGGGGCCTAAGCGCACCACTAACTTGCCAAAGTTTTTGCCCTCAAGCAGGCCAATAAAGGCATCCACGGTATTGTCCATGCCGTCGACCAAGTGCTCTTTGTATTTGATTTTTCCAGCTTGCAACCAAGGCACCATGGCGTCACTGAACTCTTGATAGCGATGACCATAATCATCAAACACAATAAAACCCTGCATTTTAATGCGCTTAACTAATAGCATCGCCATTAAAGCCGACATTCGGTCTGGCCCTTCAGGTAGCTCGGTAGCATTGTATTGTGAGATCAATCCACACACCGGAATACGAGCACTTGAGTTCAGTAGCGGCATGACCGCATCAAAAACTTTACCACCGACGTTTTCAAAGTAGACATCAATCCCAGCGTCACAAGCATTTGCAAGCTGCTCGGCAAAGTTATCGCTGCGATGGTCGATGCAAGCATCAAAGCCCAACTCTTCGCTAGCATAACGGCACTTTTCGCTGCCACCAGCAATACCAACCACTTTACAGCCTTGCAATTTAGCAATTTGTCCAACCAAACTGCCTACCGCCCCGGTTGCTGCGGCCACGACTACGGTCTCACCGGCTTTGGGCTGACCAATGTCCATCAAGCCCATGTAGGCGGTTAAACCGGGCATGCCTAACACCCCTAGGCTATAAGACGGTTTTGTGATGTTATTATCAAGCTTCAACAGCTCAGAGCCATCAGATAGGCTGTAATCTTGCCACCCGGCCATGGCCAACACCCAGTCGCCCTTGGCAAACTTAGGATTATTAGACTGCTCAACACGGCAAACCGTACCTCCAACCATGACATCACCAACGGCCACAGGCTCGGCATACGATTTGGCATCACTCATGCGACCACGCATGTAAGGATCAAGAGATAAAAACACCGTACGTAACAACACTTCACCGGCTTTAGGTGTTGGAATTTCGCTGTGTTGCAACTGGAAGTTTTCATGCTTTGGGGCACCGTGTGGCCTAGATGCCAAGGTGAGTTGTCGATTACTTTCTCGGGTTTGTGACTGACTCATTATTTACTCCTTTAACGCGACTATAGACATGATGCCAACCCGCTTAATTAAGCGAATTGGCATAAAGAGAGTTAACGCTTTACTGATTTAAGTAGGTCAGCATTTTCTCGGCCACTAACTCAGAGCTTGCTGGGTTTTGACCACTGAAAATAAGCCCGTCTCGCACCGCAAAAACGCTCCAGTCTTCTACTTTTTGGAAGTCTGCACCACGTTTAAGCAACTCATCTTCTAATAAGAAAGGGACTACCTCTGTAAGGCCAACTGCGGCTTCTTCACTGTTAGTAAAGCCTGAAACCGCTTTATCTTTAACTAAATAGTCGCCAGAAGCTGTTTTAACATCCATCAGCACCGCAGTAGCGTGACACACAGCACCAACGGGTTTATCCGCTGCAAGAAAGTCTTCGATCAATGAAATCGACTGTTCATTGGTTGCCAAATCCCACAGTGGGCCATGACCACCAGGATAAAACACAGCATCAAACTCTGCCGCATTCACCTCACTCAAAGCCTTGGTATTGGCGATAAGTGCTTGTGCGGTATCGTCTTTATAAAAGCGCTCAGTGCTAGCGGTTTGAAAATCTTCGGTCTCACTGTTTGGGTCAATAGGGGCAGTACCGCCTTTCGGGGAGGCCACTGTCACTTCCATTCCGGCATCGACAAAAGCGTAATAAGGTGCGGCAAACTCTTCTGCCCAGAAACCGGTTTTATTACCTGTATTACCCAGCTCTGCATGCGATGTTACTACCATTAATACTTTCTTCGTTGCCATGATTATCACCTCTGTTTTATCAATATTTTTCATTCAGACTGAGAGTCTTACTCTGCCTGTATCCGATTAATGATTAGTGTATGGGCCAGCGGGAGGTCAAGCAATGCAGACAAAAGCTAACTCTTTGTTCAAACAATTGATACAATCAACGCTCAGTAAGTGGGGAGCCAAGTATGGATATTTCGTTTGAACGCCTAAAAAGCATGGTGGTATTTGCCCAAGTGGTTGAGCAAGGTACGTTAAGTGGTGCGGCAAGGCAACTCAGCTTATCTCGGGCGGTAGTGAGTTATCATGTAAAAAAGCTGGAAACTCAGTTAGGTATCAAGTTGCTAAACCGCTCCACCAGAACCATTTCTCTAACCCAAGCTGGCAGCGAGTATTATCAGCGCTGTCGAGTGATTGCCGAACAAGCGGCGGCGGCCAACCAACAAATTGAAAACCATAAAAACGAGCCCGAAGGACTGATTAAGATCACCTGCCCTGTTAATGTTGGCTTGCAGACCATAGTGCCTGCTTTAAATCAATTTCGTGCCTTGTATCCCAAGATCCAGCTCGACATTATGCTCACCGATGAGGTGGTCAATATCATTAAAGCAGGCATTGATTTAGCCATTCGCGGCGCTCCCCTGCCCGATTCAGGCTTGCAAGCCACAAAACTCTCAGTATTAAAAACCTGTTTATGTGGCTCACCCGCTTATTTTGAACAACATGGTACGCCCAAACACCCTACCGACTTATACCATCATCAATGGGTGATCTATAAGCTCACTGCGGGAACACTGGAATTAACAAAGGGGTCTCGTAGTTATAGCATTAGCATGCAAGGTGGAGTAAGCACCAATAACGCAGCAGCCCGCACAGCTTTTGTTGAAGGCGGTCATGGCTTAGGGCGGATCCCGATATACGACGCCTATCCTAAAATTCAAGCCGGTACGCTGGTTTCCGTTCTCGACGATTACAGCATGAAAGACATCCATGTTTACGGCGTTTTTCCTGAAGGCAATACCAACGCTAAAAAAGTACGCTTGTTGCTGGACTTTTTAAAGGGATACTTTGAACAAAACCTGCCAGAGCCAAGTATAAATTAACCGGCTTACTCCCTTATAAAACAGTAGCTCAATAGTGCTTTTAATTGGCTGTTTAAGATATACTTTTGGTTTACGGATGTAACCTAGGACCCCCATGAAGAAACTGTCAAAAGTACAACTTAAGCAACAAGCGCTAGTAATGAGTGTTGCAGATCAGATTGAAGCGCAAGCACTGGCGGAAATTCCAGGTATGGTGCAGTGCTGGTTCGATGTGGAATACCATCTATTTCCCGGCTCGTTGCTGCTGTGTTTTCAGTTCGAAGATGACAACGCCCTCAATGCCGCCCAGCCAGAGTTATTAAAGTGGCAAAAAAAGCTCAGCGCCGCCATGTTAAAAAAAGGCGTGATCTTAAAAGATATGCGCAAGCATTTAACCTTCACATTGCTTGGGCCTGATGATTAGAGCTGTTAATTCACGCTAATTTCATACTCCCAGACACGAGTACCTTCTACTTGAGCAATATTAGAGCAATCCCCCCATTACAAATAATTGTATTAGTCACCTATTGTTTAACAAAGGGGAACAGTATAAAATCGCGCTCCCACATGTCGGGATATAAAACTAAAATAAGGATTTAATTCATGCTAAAAGCAACTCTTTCTGCGGCAGTACTTGCAGGCGCTTTCTTAGCGGCTCCAGCTCAAGCTCAAAACATCAACCCTTGGCAACAATGTGGTATCGGCGCAATAATCTTTCCAGAGAATGGTGCAGCAGCTGCAATCTCAAATATTATTTGGGACCTTGGTACAACAGCTGTATCAACCAATATCTCTTCGCAAGAATCTTGTGCTGGTGCAAATGTGAAAACAGCCATGTTTATTCAACAAACGTTCCCGGTTCTTGAACAAGAAATTGCTCAGGGTGAAGGTGAGTACGTTGCAGCTATGCTGAACGTACGTGGCTGTGATGCAACTGCACACGCAGATATTGTGACAGCGATCCGTAATGATTACGCCCAAAAACCAGCGACTGATGCACAATCGCTGTACAACATTGTTGAAAGCAAAGTAACTAGCCAATTTGCTGCTAATTGCTCTGCTATCTAAGCAATCGAAGTGGGCATAACTGCCCACTTTTGCTCCAGCTATGCTGCGACTATTCCTATTAACTGCCTTAGTATTACTAGTTCACACTACCGCGTGGGCTAAACCTAACTATATACAGCTTGCCAAACACCCTACTTGGTTAAAGTTAGGCCACTATAAAGCCCCTTTATTCAATAAAAGTTACGTCACCAGTGATCACTTTTTCCTTGCAAAGAATGGCCACACCAACCCCCACGCCGAATTACTCGCAACGGTTACCGAATTTAATCAACATCCCCAGAGCCAGTGTCGCTTTCCAGCTAGATACCAATGGCTTAGTGCACAGGGGATAACATTTACTGCAGTTAAGTCAGCATGCCCTGATTTAACACAGTGGCGAGACGCACAGAAAATACAATCTGTCAGTTTAGTTTTTGCTTCAGGGTACATGAGTAACCCAGCTTCTTTGTATGGCCACATGTTGTTGAAATTAAACCGCGCCACAGAAAAACACAGTAAGCTTCTGGATTACAGTATAAATTATGGTGCTTTGGTCCCTGACAATGAAAATGGTTTGGTGTACATCGCCAAAGGCTTATTTGGTGGCTATCAGGCAGGCTTTTCCGATCAGCTATTTTATCGTCATCGTCATAATTATGGTGAAGTTGAGCTAAGGGACTTATGGGAGTACCAGCTCAACCTTACAGATGCTGAAGTACAGTTAATTAGTAACCATATTTGGGAGCTGATGGGAACAGACTATACTTATTACTTTGCTGATGAAAACTGTGCCTATCACATTGCCCGAGTCATTGAATTGGTGGTCGGAGATAAACTCACACCAAACCTATCACCTTGGGTGATCCCAGTCACTATTTTTTCCAATTTAGCTCAAAGCCAACATCATGGTGAGTCATTAATTAAAGAAGTGCAGTTCACACCATCAAGAAGTAGCGTTTTTTATCAACTACAGCAACAGCTAAGCCCAAAAGAAAGCGAATTCGCCCAACGCATATATGCACAAAAATCGCTACTAGAAAGCGCAGGATTTAACTCATTGCCACTTAGCAGCAAAAAAAGAATCATTGAAGTTTTATTTGAGTTTGTACAGTTACAGCAGCTAAAAAAGCACCGACCAGAGCATAATCAAACGTTAAAACAAGCGCTCATTGCATCACGATTGACACTGCCTCCAGGTAACGAGCTTAGCGCTAAGCAATATCAGCAAAGCGCTCCACATAAGGCACAAAAGCCATCAAGCTATTCACTTTCGGGAGCATCGACAAACCATACAAGATTCGCCAAAGCAGGCTTTAGGCTGAGTTATTTCGACTCCTTAGCCAGTGATATTGCCAGAGTCCCTTTTTCCAATTTAGAAATGCTCGATGTCGAAGTTGCGATAAAAGACTCTACAATCTATTTAGATAAGCTTCATATTCTTGATTTAGAGTCATTTAACCCAGCTTACACTGATTGGCCTAATGATGGCGGTTGGGCTTGGCAGCTAAGTGCCGGCTTTGAACGCGATAGATCAAGCTGTAACCAATGTAGCAATACTTTCATTGCTGGCGGTGTCGGCAAATCACTGCTTTTCAACAACGACAAAACCCTCTTTTATGGCTTTGTGAATGGTTACATGGGAGAGCTTGCCAACACCTCGCATCACCTTGAGGGGAGCGTAGAAATTGGTATGCTCACTGATATCTATCGTGGAGTGAAGCTAAGAGCAAGTATTGAGCGTCCATACGAACATGCAACAATAGATAGAAAAGTTGAAGTTGTCATGCCAATACATCAAGACTTAGATATTCGCTTTGCTTATCAACGCAAACAACAAACGCTTTGGCAGTTAAAGATTAACTACTACTGGGATTAAAAGTATAGATTCACTCTTTTGAACACTAAAAGTTCACCTTGGGTGAGCTGGTATTTAGTATATCGCCGCGAGCCGATTCCATCCTTGCCCTTTTTGCAGTAAGCTTGTAGCCATGTGTTTAACCCAAACAGAAGGTAACCGCGTTGAGCAAGAGAATAGAGCCTGAACTGCCCAGTATTATGCCCGATATCGATCAGGTTGAAGCCTACAAGCAGTCTACTCGCGCAGCGAATAATAAAGCGTCGGCAGCAAGGCCCGACAGCACCACAAAAACAGCACCGGTCAAATCAACCGGGATCACCACTTGGTTGGGTGTGGTTGCCATCATAGCCCTTGCTGCGGGCGGTTATGGTTTGTATCAACAAAATCAAGCGACCAAAGCACAACTGTTTGCCTCTGAACAGCGTATTGCTGAGCTTGAGCGCACCCTATCTGCCACTGGCGAAGAAATGGGCGAGTCGGCAGGTGCTATGCGAGCTAAGCTCACTGAGTTAACTGAGAAAACCGACGAGTTGTGGACCCAAATGGATAGACTATGGGCCTCGGCATGGCGTCGTAACCAGTCTGAAATTAAAGAGTTACAAAAGCAAACCAACAATATTGCCAGCACCCAACAACAACAAGGCAACACGCAATCGGATGTTGCTGCCACGGTGAAAAATCTATCGCAGGCGCAGAACGAAATCACCTTAAAAATGTCGCTGATGCAAGAGCAGGTAGAAACCGCTCAAACATTAAAAAGCCAGCTGGCCTCTTTGAACGAAGACCTAGACAAGCTTAAAGCACAATCGCAGGAGCGCAGTGCACAACAAGTTGAAATAGGCAGTAGCATGGCGCAGCTAGAAATGACGCAAAACGCCTTATCCGAAAAAGTAGAACGCTTAGAGCGTCAACTGTCGAGCACCGCCACAGTTGGGCAAAACCTGAACTAGCGCAGCGCAGTTAGCCTCGAATAGCGATTTAAATCTTATTCCGCCATACCGTAAAACGACTCAGTTGAGTCGCTTTACGGTAAACGGCTTTTAGCGGTGCAACGACCTCGCGGTTGTTTATCACCGCAGCCAAAATAACTCTTGAAAAATACGCAGTTGCCCCACATTATGGCTTACCTTTGCGTTTTTCATTTTCGAGTTATGACATTCTCTAATACCTTTATGTCAAAATTAACTGCACTGGTTGAAGCGCAGTTTTTTCAAAACTTTTTAGTTGCCGTAATCTTATTTAATGCGGTTACTTTGGGCATAGAAACCACCCAGTTTGGTAAAGACAATGCAGCCCTTTTGCATAAGATTGATTTGGTGGTGTTAATTATTTTTAGTTTAGAGCTGCTGTTAAAACTGGTTGTCTATCGGTTGCGGTTTTTTAAGTCGGGCTGGAATTGCTTTGACTTTATTATTGTTGCCATTTCTTGGGCACCGTCGAGCGGTGCGCTTTCAGTGCTTCGTGCCTTTCGAATTTTACGGGTGTTACGGCTATTTTCTGTGGTGCCGCAAATGCGCAGAGTCATTGGCGCGCTTGGCCACTCGCTACCGGGCATGGCCTCGGTAGTTGGGGTATTGGGGATCGTGTTTTATGTTTCGGCGGTACTCACCACTAAGCTGTTTGGTCAACACCCCGACCCCAACATGCAAGAATGGTTTGGTAGCATCAGTGCCTCTGCCTACACCCTCTTTCAAGTAATGACCTTAGAGAGCTGGTCTATGGGCATTGTGCGCCCAACCATGGAGCTGTTCCCGCACTCGTGGCTGTTTTTTGTGCCATTTATTATTGTCACCAGCTTTGCGGTGCTTAACCTCTTTATTGGTATTATTGTCGATGCCATGCAAACCATGCATGAGGAAGAGGGCAAACCCGATCAAGTGTTTGTTACTCGGCAAGACATTGCTCGAGTCGAAGCCAAGCTCGATGAATTACTTAAACGCGAACAACAATAACGAAATGATAGAGAAGCCGCGCAGTTGCGGTTTCTTATTCGCCCGAATACACGCCTTGCTCGCCAACGACTGAAATATCACGTAAACTAAGCCATTCCCTTTTTGTATTTATGTCACATCACCGTTAGGCTTAGTACATATCCATTTTACTCTGGCAATTTCGCCATTGAGTATTTCTTGCTTGAAGGCAACTATGAAAAAAACATTTGAACTCACTCACCCTAAAATTAAACTCGCAAGACGTGTTGACGCCGTTAAGCATGAGCTGAAAAAGTACTTAAAGCGTGAGCGCAATAAAACCTTACCAGCTGGCGCTGATTACTGGGACTTTGATTGCAAGTTTGGCAACACAGAAGCCGAAGCCGAGCCGGTGCACGTATCGCAGCTTAATAAACTAATTGATAAAACCCAGCAAGAAGAGCGCACCAGTTTCTATGTTGAAATTTTAGCTAAACCAGCAGTAAGAAAAAGCAACCTTGGCGAAGCTGACGAAGAGTAAATCCAGCCCAGCTTCTTCTGGCCTCAATGACGCTACCTGTAGCAAATAGCATTGAGGCTAGCTTTTAGCAAAAAACGCCACTGTAAAATAAAACGAGTACTCTACCTCCCCTTTCTGATATTGGTTGCTACAAAACACCAAACAAATAAATGCCATTACACTTTATAAATATTTTTTGCGTTTTTTTACTTGCTCAAGCGCGCAGTACCGTGAACAATAGTTAAGCACATTAAACGCATCACTTCCTCTGTTGTAATGGAAGATAAATAGTCATTATTAGTAGGGATCCCCTGTGAATAAACAAATACCTCATCAAGTTAAAACCATGGCTTTGGCATTAGGCACTTGTGCTTTTTTAAGCGCGTGTGCCACCACCTCTTCACAAGTGATAGAAACACCGAAAGTGGCAAGTTACAACACCCAATATACAGGGGAGAAAAGTAAGCTTGTGGTAGGTAACTTTGTCAACCGTTCAAGCTTCCAAAATGGTATTTTTTCCAGCGGTGAAGACAAGCTTGGCAACCAAGCCAAAACCACCTTGATGAGTCACTTGCAGCAAACTAACCGCTTTAGAATATTAGATAGAGCCAACCTAGAGCTACTGGCACAAGAAGCACAACACGCTGGTACCACGCAAAGCATTGCCGGTGCTAAGTATGTTGTTACTGGTGATGTTACCGAGTTTGGTCGTAAAGCCATTGGCGACAAACAGCTATTTGGCATTTTGGGCAAAGGCAAGTCGCAAATAGCTTATGCCAAAGTCACCCTGAATGTGGTGAATGTCAGTACCTCAGAGGTGGTTTACTCCGTTCAAGGTGCTGGCGAATATAGCCTGTCTGAACGTGAAGTGATCGGTTTTGGTAGCACAGCAAGTTATGACTCAACTCTCAATGGCAAAGTGCTCGATTTAGCCATAAGAGAGGTAGTAAATAAATTAGTGAACGGTCTTGAGACTGGCGCGTGGACAAACTAAGGGTAAGCATGAAAAAGTCCCTCTTGGTCCTGTTAGCCATTATGGTTTTAGCTGGCTGTGAAACCACAGCCCCGCTTTACTATCATGGTCAATATAACACCGCAGTGTATAGTTACTTTAAAGCAGAAGATGTCACCCTCGAAGAGCAAATTGGGGTGTTGCAAGAGCTCATTGAAACCGCCGCAGCAAACAGCAAACACGTAGCGCCAGGGGTGCATGCTCACCTCGGCATGCTTTATTTTGAAACGGGTAATGCCGCCTTGGGTAAACAACACTTTGAAACAGAAATGGCGTTGTTTCCCGAGTCTAAGCACTACATCTCGTTTTTATTAAAGTCTGCAGGAGTGTAAGATGCGCCAGATACTATTCACTTTACTACTATCGGTACTGGTTACAGGTTGTGTTAGCACCCCTGAAGGCCATGATTACTCTGCGTTCCGAGCTGCAGATCCGCACTCCATCTTGGTGCTACCTCCGGTGAATAATACCCCGGAAGTAATTGCTCCTTACAGTTTAATGGCACAAATATACCGTCCAATTGCGGAGTCGGGCTACTACGTATTCCCAGCAGCAGTAGTGGCACAAACCTTTAAAAACAATGGTCTTACGGTAGCTAGCGATACCCATGCCGTACCAGTGGCTAAGCTGCATGAAATCTTTGCTGCTGATGCCGCGCTTTATATCACCATCGAAGAATATGGCACCAGCTATGTGGTGATTTCGAGCGAAACCAGAGTCACCGCCTCCGCTACACTCGTTGATCTTAGGTCTGGCACAGTGCTATGGCAAGGTAAAGCCACAGCTTCATCAGCGGAAACCCAAGATAACAGTGATAGTGGATTGCTTGGAATGCTCGTTGAAGCAGCCCTAACGCAAGTGCTGGAAAGCGTTTCCGATAAAGGCTTTGATATTGCCGCCATTACGGCCAACCGACTACTCTCATCAGAAACACATAACGGCTTACTTCACGGCCCACGTTCACCCAAATATGGTCAGCCTGCGAAAAGTGAAAAAGCCAAATAACCTATCTAAGCTGTTGTTTACTCATGTATGCAACAGCTTTTCTTCTCATCTCTCTAAGCAATAAAAAGCCACACACCTGCCCTACTCAACCTTCAACATGACCGCCTTGTTTTAATAAAAAAGCTCACCGGGGTTTAAATCTCAGAGACCATCCCAAGGTCTTAATGTAAGCGAACAAAGCGAAAAAGGAGTGCGATTATGAAGACCTTAATTATTGGTGCAAGCGGTCAAATTGGTAAAATGACCACCGAAAAAATGCTTAAAAAGGGGCACGATGTGGTGGCATTGGTACGCGACAAAGCTAAGCTTGCCGATATCAACTCAGAACAGCTACGCATTGTTGAACAAGATTTAGAGGGCGATTTTAGCGCCGCCTTTGATAACGTTGAGCAAGTGATTTTTAGCGCCGGCTCTGGCGCCAGCACGGGTCCAGATAAAACCTTATTGATTGATTTATGGGCTGCGGTTAAGGCCATTGATTACGCCGTAAAAGCCGGTGTAAAACATTTTATTATGGTCAGCTCCATTGGCGCCGATAACCCAGATCAAATAGAGGGCGACATCAAGCCTTACTTGGTGGCAAAACACATGGCCGACCAACACTTGCAACAGAGTATTTTAAACTACACCCTAGTACGCCCTGGTAGCTTGCAGAATGAGCCAGCTACAGGTGGCTATACCACCACTTGGCCAGAGCAAAGAGAGCACGCTGTAATTAACCGTGAAAACGTAGCCGAGGCACTGGTGTATTTAGCTGAGCAACACCCAGAAAACCTCACCTTTGAGCTCTTTAATGGTGAGCAGTCTCTTGAACAGGCACTTACTAAATAACCCAGCTTTGCTCCTAAGGCACTTGCCTTGGGAGCTTTACATTCCCCAAGCCCTACTCTTTTACCAAGACCACCTTATCAGTTTGATTAATAGGCGTTGCCGCTGGGTACTGATTTGCATGCCGTATACTTTCAAGGTCATTAAAACGCACGCCATGCTCGGCCATAACCGGGCGTATTTTTTTACTGATCCATTGGCGAATATAAAAGGGTTGGTTAGGCACAAAATGATGGATGGTATGAGTACGACCAAAATCAAAACAAAACAGCTGAAATGGCACAAACCAGCGGCTAGTGAGCACATGGGTTTGCTCTAACACATTGCTCACACCACCATAGTAATGCATTGAAGAGGTGACCAAATTCAAAGACGCCGAACGGAGCATATTGGGCACAATCAGCACCACCATTAAAAACTCAGCCAGCGCCAGTAATTCGGCTCCCCACTGTGGCACAGCAAAAGGGTGCAGCCACTGCAGCGCATGGTAAGCAATCACGCCATACAAAGTGGCAAAATACGCCGTGGTGATTGGAAAACCAGCATTAAACACCTGTAAAAAGCGAAAGCCATGAATTTCTTGACTAAAACGCTTAGCATTTATTAATAAGCCGAGCAGCCCATCAACAATGACCAGCCCCCGTAACCAAAGCGACTTAATGCCATTACCCACTAAGCGCTCTTCTATATCTTGCTCGGTACCAGAGACTTTATGGTGGTGCAGGTGTATTTTTCTGCGATACCAAGGGTTCACCGTATTTGGCCGCATTAACCACACCACCAGCATCATAAAATTATGGATAAATGGCCGGTGACTAAAGTACTGTTTATGGATAAGGTCGTGCTCAAGTTCATGAGAAACGGAAGTGATCAAAGCCGCTAAAATAATACATAACCAAGCCGGAATAAGCGCAAAATAGTAAAGCGCAGCCACGCCAATCAGTGCGCCAAGCGACAACAGCAAGATCACCATGGCAATGCCATTTTGCCAATGTAATATGGGGTAACGTGCCCTAAGCGCTTGCTCTTCTGCTTTAATCGCGGTCACTATCGCTTTTATGTTCTGTTTTGCGGTTACTGTCGACATGACTTACTTTACTCATCTAATGATAGTAAAACCATATCGTAAAGCGCCCATGTATTCGAGCGGATGTGTTGAAGTGAGTCGGTTTTAAACTAACTTTATGCCAGAACAAAAATAAAGGATGCAAGGGGCCAATAAAAACCGCACTCTTTTATAAGTAGAAAAACGATTATGACCCCTCATATTTAATTTATGGTGCTTCTACAACAACAGATAAGGCTGCGGGGCTTTCACCTGTGATGCTAACCACTAAACGATAGCCGTTGTGAGTTTCATCATATATGCCGTTATCTGAATAATGTTTACTTGTTTTATCTGCCGCTTTGTACGCATCCTTTGCAGAGTCATAACCTGTGGCACTGTGGCTTATTTTAAAGTAATTTTGCTTGTTGGATGGGGTCGCTCCCATAACAGCCCAGCCAGAGCCATTTGGCATTGAGATATTAAAAGTGATATTAGATCCTGCACCTCGAGCATGAACACCGGCATCCCATTGCTCCCCTTGTGGAATCTTGTTCCCTTCCGATACCTCGTGCAAGCTACCGTGATGAACATAATAATCAAGGCGAATCGTATTACCTGCTTCATTTAAAATACCTGAAGCAAGATCGTTTCTCTCTCTGTCTCCTCCAAACACATTGCTAATTAGTTCATTTACATTAATTTCAAAGTCAGTGTTAGTTGCCATGTCTATATCCTTAATGATTTGGCTTAAAGTTCACACAAAGAATACAAACATAATTTTAACACATCAATTACAAGATATTACATAAGACTAATAAAGCAAAGCCACTATTGAGAATAACAAAACTATTGAGAGGGATTGATTACACCTAAGGGGGAAAGCTTTTAGCGAATATGGCAAGCTTAAATAAAAAGAGTTAACCCATGTAAGTTAACTCTTTTAACTGATGAAACACGGTGAGATTTGACTAACCTCTTATTTTTATTGATTATTCTCTATTTCATATTGCTTTAAAATGCTCAACATATTGTCAGGAATAGGCGCCTTTTGCCCCGTTTTCATATTAAACATCACCACATTGGCATAGCCCGTTGTGCAAATCGCTTGCTGCGACTCACTATATGCCTCGTAGCGCATAGTAAAACGGTCTTCTTTAATATCGGTAATGTACGAGCCAATATGTAAGATATCTGGAAACGTCACCGGGCGTTTGTACTGCGCATAAGTATCGCGCAATACGGGGCTATGGGTGGGCTCTGATAAAACAGAAAGTAATCCTGTTTGGGTTAAAAAATCGATTCGCGCGGTTTCAAAATAACGAAAGTACGAGACATTATTGACGTGCCCTAAGGCATCCATTTCGCCCCACACCACGTTAATTTTGGTGGTAATTGCAAACTTATCGAAAAATTCCTGCATGATGTTGCCTTTAATTATGGTTATAGACCTTGAGAGTAACAACTCATCGTACCAGCAACAAGCACTATGCGATAAGCCTAAGTAAGCAACATTGAACGCTCAATATACTTCCCTTGAATAAAATAAACCACACGCGCCAAATGCTCTGTTACCGAACAGGGCAAGTACAAGCCCGGCAACAAACACTCTATCGGCCTACTAACAACCGATGAAAACTATCAAGATAACATCAGCAAACTGAAGAGTTTTATAAAAAACCTCGGCTGGGAATCCATCACCTTTTGTATGGTGGAAGAAGTCAACGACATCAGCACTTTGTCGAACGACGTGCTGATATCCAGCTTTCTTCGGGCCCAGCAAAATGGCCAGTCATTGGTAGTGAATGACCTGCCAATTACCGTGCATTAAGAAATAAATAAAACTGGGTAGGAGCGGCTTTACGCCGCGATCTCTAATCGAGCAGCGAGCAGTTATGATACCATTCGACAAGAGATACTCATTCAGGTGAACGGCTAGTATCCTGCAAACCTCATTGCACAGCCTGAGCCTATGCACTCAACTCGCTTGTCGAGCTCAATTTTATGAGTATAACTTCATTCAAACTTTGCTTAAGTAATTTGGATTTGATATAAAAGTTTAGAAAAATCAAGGGATACAGTACCTAAATTGGCACCTTGTAAAAAGAGGAAATAAAATGGAATTTATTATTGGGTTATTAGTAATTTATTTGATTTATAGATTATTTAAAGGTAACAGTAAACCTTCTACACACAATTCTTCCCCAAAAATAACTCCCCAACCTTTCTCTGAAAAAACAAAGGTCCCTGAAAGTAGAACCTCATCCCCCAGCATTGCAGTAGGATCTTCCAGCATAAGTGTATCCAGTACATCTAATCATACTTATTTAGACGATGATGATGACTTTGCTACTTTTACTATTCATACAAGCTTTGGCCGAGAGCCAGAAAAAACAACGAACAAGCAAAAAGGTCGATGGATAAGTGAAGATGAACAACTTTCTGTTAATGGAAGACAGTTAGCAAAAGGCTTTTTCTACTTTGGCGGAGTAATGAATTCACTAGATGGGTACGGTATAGAGCCATCTCTAGTGGATGATAAACGCCCAGCTTCAAGTCCCGCTGTAGATTCAGAGATATACTCTGATGAATCCTTAGGGTACTGGCCAACTTACGCATCTTTATCTAAAGGCTGTAGAGGCGCTTACCTAGATTGGCTCGCCTCTGATCGCTCAAACCCCAATACGCCAATTGGTTATGTCTTCATCTACTTTTACGGGTTTGAGAGAAGAGTCATCGAAAACAAATCTAACAATCAAATATCTGATGAAGAGTACATAGCAATATTTGAAGAAGTGTTGCGTCTCAATAGCGTTTTCAACGCAAATCGTTCATTCAGAGGATATTCTGCTAATTTTCTCGAACTAATGGCACTTCAAAAACCCGCCTTATTTGAAGATAGATTGTCAGATATACCAGAAACTAATAATGCATTATCATTCAAAGTCAAACTTGCAACAACTGTAGCCAATGGAAAGCCTGTAACAGCTCCCTTAGCTTTAGAGTGGCTAAAAAATACATTCGAGTATTCCCTAAAAACTCCCGCCCGTAGATGTGAAGAAGAGTTTAGCCAGCTTTTCCAAATTAGATTTTCTGATAAGTTTGGCGAAGGAATTTCCGTAAAACCCAATAAAACTAAACTGCGACTTTCATACAATGCAGCAAGTAATGGTGTGCATGGGGTTGATTTGGAGTTGGGTGACTTACCAGATCCAAGTATTCTCAAAGGCCCAATTAAAAAGCTCATTCCTATCGCCGAACAATGTACGGAAGAGTTGAACAGCTATAGCCGTTACTTAGGAAAAGCTGATACCTCAAGGAATGATATTGCAGCGTTAATGTTATTACCTAAAGAACTGGCAAACGAAGAAAATTCACCAGTTATAGAAACGTTCAAGTCTTGGGCCAATCAGATAATTAGCTCAAATAATGGACTAACCAAAGTCAAGGACTTCTGGACTCATACAGGTACACCTCTCCCTAAGGCGTTTAACAAAAAAGAAAATGAACTAGTCGCCAACTTGGCTGCTAAGGCTGAAATAGGTATTGCACCAGACCAACGTTTTCATCATGCAAAACTGAAAATCGATGACAACATTGTGCTCTTCTCTCCGGGCCATGGAGAGTTTTTTGAGCCAAGCTCGGCATTCAACCAAGTAAGTTTAGCAATTAGGTTAGGGGCAATGGTCGCAACGATAGACGGTACTGTAGATCAGCATGAGAAAATCGCCTTACAAACGTTGATAAACCACGATGACAAACTCTCACCTTCTGAAAAGAACTCGTTAAATGCATATTTAACTTGGCGTCTAAATGCCCCTGTAAATAATACCGGCTTGAAAGCTAGGATTGAAAAACTCGGCGTTCCTCAGGTGGAATTCTTGAAAAGATTCATGCTTTCCATCGCTCTTGCTGATGGAAGGATCGATGCTTCTGAAATTAAGCAAATTGAAAAGTTATATACCTCGTTAGGCTTAGATAAATCACTCGTTACAAGTGACATTCATGCGTTTACCTCCAGTAAACAACCTATCTCAGCCACATCTAAAGGCGCTTCAATTGATAAAAGTACCTTTCAGTTGGATGAAGGTATTCTGGCTATGCATGAAAGTGACACCAACGATGCAAAGATTATGCTGGAGAGTATATTTGCCGTTGATGAAGAAGCTGAACTGGGAGTGAGCCCCACAGCTGATATCAATGAAGAAGGCTTAGATAGTCCTTACAAAGAACTTTTTGAAACTTTGATAGCTAAAGAGTCGTGGCCACGTAAAGAAGTTCATGAACTGTGCAGCAAACTAAACATAATGGTTGATGGCGCATTAGAAACTATTAATGACTGGGCTTATGACAAAGTCGATGCGCCAATTCTAGATGACGATGGTGATATCTATGTCGATCTAGAAATCGTAGAAGAATTGAAGGGATAAACAATGGTTGCAAAAAGAATACGAGCTAAAGAAAGGGATGCAATTATCCAATCTCTGAAGTCAGGTGTGACTCCTAAGATTGGAATCCAGCATATCCAAGTTGGTCGAGTAAATGAATTAAAAGCACTGATCCAAGACATTGATCGGATCTCAGATGGAGGTTCAGCTTTCAGGCTCATTATCGGCGATTATGGTTCTGGTAAAACATTCTTTTTAAGTGTTGTACGTGCTATTGCTCTGGAGAATAAGCTTGTAACCGTCAATGCAGACTTATCTCCTGATAGACGTATTCATGCATCGGCTGGTCAAGCTAGAAACCTTTACTCTGAGCTAATGCGTAACATGGCGACTCGCAACAAACCTGATGGTAATGCTCTAACAAGTGTAGTTGAAAAGTTCATCACAGAAGCGATGAAAGAAGCTGATACTTCAGGAAAAAGTATAAATTCAATTATCCATGAAAAATTAGCATCACTTTCTGAACTCGTTGGCGGTTATGATTTTGCTAAAGTTATTGAGGCTTATTGGATAGGTCATGAGAAAGATGATGAGATATTAAAAGCTAACGCCATAAAATGGTTACGAGCAGAGTATTCAACTAAAACCGATGCCCGAAATGACCTAGGAGTTCGAACAATTATTTCGGATACATCTTTTTATGACGCGCTGAAATTAATGAGTTTATTTGTCAGACAAGCTGGCTACCAAGGGCTTCTAGTTAACTTAGACGAGATGGTAAATCTATATAAGTTGAACAACACCACAGCGAGAACTTCTAACTATGAACAAATACTCCGAATTCTAAACGATTGCTTGCAAGGAAGCGCTGAGCATTTGGGATTCCTTCTTGGCGGAACCCCTGAGTTTTTGCTAGATCCACGTAAAGGCTTGTATAGCTATGAAGCACTGCAATCTAGATTGGCAGATAACAGCTTTGCTAAACAAGCGGGCGTGATTGATTATTCGTCACCAGCGCTACACCTCGCTAGCTTAACGCCTGAAGAACTTTATATTTTGCTTAAAAACTTGCGTCATGTTTACGCTGAAGGTGACGAAGCGAAGTACTTGGTTCCAGACGAATCTCTCAAAGCGTTCTTACAGCATTGCAGCCAAACTATAGGGGATGCGTATTTTAGAACGCCACGTAACACCATTAAAGCATTTTTAGACATGCTCGCGGTAATCGACCAAAACCCGCAAATTGCATGGCATAGTCTAATCTCATCAGTAGCAATTAATGAAGATAAGCCTTCCGATGTTGAACTCGAAACAGAGGACAATGAAGATGGATTTGCTGACTTCAAACTATGATTGATGAACATGAAAAATTAGACCATCGGATTCAGCGCTGGATATTCAAACAAGGCTGGACTGGCTTACGAGAAATACAATGCCTTGCTATTGAACCTATATTGTCTGAAAAGACAGATGTGCTGATCAGCGCTTCAACCGCAGCCGGAAAGACAGAGGCATTTTTCTTGCCTGCGCTCAGCGCTATAGCACCTCAAGAAACGGGTGTAGGGATCCTTTACGTTAGCCCTCTAAAAGCCCTTATAAATGACCAAGATAGGCGCTTAGAAAGTCTGTCTGACCTGTTAGAAATACCGGTTACTCCCTGGCATGGTGATAGCTCACAGGGCCGAAAGAAGAAATTAAAAGCATCACCATCCGGTGTCGTGTTAATAACACCTGAGTCATTGGAGTCATTACTCATCAGAGACTCTGGCTGGATCAAAGCAGCATTCTCTAATTTGAAATATATCGTTATCGATGAGTTTCATGCCTTTATTGGCTCTGAGCGCGGCCATCACTTACTCTCTTTACTTCATAGACTTGAACACCTTCTAGGAAGACTAGAAACACCAATCCCGAGAGTCGCTTTGAGTGCTACGCTTGGTGAGTTAGAGAAAGTACCTCTATCACTTCGCCCTAATCGCTCTTTACCTTGCAAGATCATCAAAGATACACATTCGACATCCACCTTGAAGGTTCAGGTAAAGGGGTATGTCAACCCTGCTAACTTAGAAGCTGAGTCTTCCAATGATGCCGAATATACGATCTGCCAAGATTTATTTAAATTTTGTCGAGGCGGAAATCACCTTGTGTTTGCAAATAGTAGAAGCCGTACAGAAAGCATTGCGGCTACATTATCTGACTTCTGTGAAGAGAAAATTGTACCGAATGAATTTTTTCCTCACCATGGTTCGCTATCTAAAGATCTTCGAGAAAGCTTAGAAAAGCGATTGCAACAGGAGCATTATCCTACCACAGCGATTTGCACAATGACTCTTGAACTAGGCATTGATATCGGCAAGGTAAACTCCGTAATTCAAGTAACAGCCCCCCACTCTATTTCAAGTTTACGTCAAAGAATGGGACGCTCAGGAAGACGCGGTGGAGCCTCAATATTGCGAATGCTAATCGCTGAAGCTGAATTGACAAAAGACTCTAGCGTCATCGACAAGCTGAGATTGGAGCTTATTCAATCTCTAGCCATGATCAGACTTCTTATCGGCAGTAAATGGTATGAACCAGCTGATACATCACTTTACCACTTCTCAACACTCCTTCACCAAGTACTTGCGGTTACTGCACAATGGGGAGGAATTAGAGCCGAGCAATTATTTAGTTTGCTCTGTAAAGATGGCCCTTTTCAAAACGTTAATGTTGAAAACTTTAAAGCACTACTTGTCCACATGGGCAAAACAGAACTCATAACTCAGTTAGGAAGTGGTGAATTGGTTCTTGGCCTTTTGGGAGAAAAGCTGACAAGCCATTACTCGTTCTATGCTGTTTTCAAAACGCCTGAAGAGTTTCGGATTGTATGTGGAACAAAATCACTCGGAACGCTGCCTGTAGATTCTTTGGTATTGGAAGGTCAGCATATTGTTTTCGGTGGAAAACGTTGGAAAGTAAACGACATAGATAGCGAAAAGAAAGTCATTTATGTGGAGCATGCAAAAGGTGGCAAGCCGCCTAAATTTAGTGGTGCTGGCTTGAACATACATGATGTTGTCCGGCAAGAGATGTTCCAAATATTAAAAGACGGTGACTACAGAATTTCTGTGGGGGATCAGAAAGTCGACTTCGCTGATTCAGCTGCACGAGAACTGTTTGGTGAAAGCGTAAGATATTTCGAAGATGCAAAGCTCTCTAGAGAACCACTGCTCCAGGTTGGCAATACTACTTATATATTCCCATGGCTTGGCGACAAAGTGGTAAATACAATTGTCGCCTTGCTAATCCAACATGGGTTTGAAGCTGGCGCATATGCAGGAGTCATAGAAGTAGAAAAAGCGTCATTAGAAAATGTTCACGCAACATTGCTCAAACTTGCTTCAACGGAACTCCTAACAGAAACAGAACTTGCACAACAAGTAATGGAAAAACGTACCGAGAAATTTGATGAATTTTTGCCAGAATCAACTCTATCCGAAGGGTATGGAGCAAAAGCTTTTGATATAAAAAATGCAAAAAGTTTTTTTAAGAGTTTAGCTTTCAGTGTTAATGAGCAAATTGCTACCCGCCAAAAAGTTCAGTGAATCAACAAGAAATTTCTGAAACCTAACTCTTTTATTACTTATGGTCAGATCCACATTTAGTAATATTCTAGTTTTTTGGGGGTCATTCAAGACATCATCACGACCTAATGCCTCCAACATATTTACTCTATCGTATAAGTTCTTAAATTCTCTTTTTACTTCTGACTTGTTATAAACCCCGTCAAGCTTGAACATCGATGAGTTTGCTCTCAATTGTTCATTTATATTGTCACATTCCCATAAAATGAGACATGCATAATATGTGGAAACTGATATAAAATGGCCACACATTGATGGTACAATTCAAGTGCACGATGTTCTTAAAGGCAAACAGGTTAAGCAAGTTCAAATTAAAACTGGGTTGGGCGGTGGTGATTGTGGCATACCATTTGTAGTTGGAAAACACTACTCAGTTTTTGTGAATAAAGACGGCGAACATGCAGGAGCTTGCGATGCAACTCAACAAGTCAATATATATGATAAGGAAGATTATATTAATAAAATAAACTCTTTCAGGAACAAGTAGTAAACGAGTCCTTGTCTGACGTTCTGGTATGATGAACCCCAAATTTTGATTGAGTACCCTGTTCGATTGTTCCTGTGTTTTGTTAGAGCTTTATTTTCTTCAGACGATGCTTTGGCTATTCGAACCTTTACTCGGAAGTGCTTAATAACATATCCGCTTATGTTATCACAGTTGCTTATGGATGCCGTTTTATCAATTACCTTACCAAAACATTGCTTCTTAACCGCCAAATATATTTAAACTTTTAATTAGTGTAATGAACTCTAACTGGCTTTACATGAATACATCAATTGATCTGCTTGATGGAGTAGCTCAGATAAACTTTTACTATTTTTGGGAAGTATTTCGACATTACCAATAGAAAAGCATATTTTCTGCATCCCTGTTTTTTTATGTTCTTCATCTTGTAAGCTTTCGATCCGTTTCATGAAGTTTTGTATTGCAACTTGTTCATCATTATTTAAAACTACAATAAATTCATCTCCTCCCCAACGACACAAGAGGTCTGTTTTTCTCGTACAAGATCTTAGAATATTTGCAAAACGTTTAAGTACTTGATCCCCAGCTTCATGACCAAGAGTGTCATTAATGAGTTTAAAGTTGTTTAGATCTATGAAAATTAATTGTGCTTTTCGGTTCAGCTTGCTCGATAGCTGTTGAAGCGGTTCAAAAGCTTCTTCAAAACCTCTTCGATTATAAATGTTTGTCAGGGGATCTAGGCGACTCTCTATTTTTAGTTCACTTTCTTTATAAAGGTGAGCTAAATCACCACTAATTACATCCCTTAAAACTTCCAAAATATCGAAAAACTGTTTTTTGTAATTAGTTGGGGCTGTATCCATTACACATAATGTGCCAAAACATTTTCCGTCGGGCCAATGTATAGGATAGCCTAAATAAGAAACATAGTTATCTTCAGTTAATTCAGGATTGTTCTGCCATGCATCAACTGAAGCAGCATTTTGTACATACAATGGCGAGTTATTTTTTACGACAGTATGGCAATATACGTTAATATCCATAGAAGCAGAACCACCGGGAGAATAATGAGTTGTGGGTAGCTCTGAGGCGATTAATACTTCAATTCCTTTATGAGAAGCTTGGTTAATGAATGCTACTGGCGAATTGAACAGCGAAGCAACTGAGTTTACCAGTTTTTGCCATCTTTCCCAGTCTAAATCTTCAAGTGCTAAATCGTAAAGCGACTCATAAGAATAACCAGACATAACAACTGCTCTGAAAATGAATTTGTAGTCTCAAAGTCTAGCACATAATATAAAATATAAGACATCGGAGTAGTATGATTTATGGTGATTTCTGGTGTACGAGGATGAAAGAGCGCGGCATACTCAGTTGGTAAAAGATCCTGGCAGATCAACCAACAACAAGAGTAAGCCGCTATGTCGAATGATAATCTTATTTCCATAGAATCACCAGAAGATCCGCTTAACAATTTGCTGAAGCAAGGAGTCAGACAGCTCTTAGCCCAAGCAGTGGAAGCTGAATTGGCTCAGTTACTCTCAGAGTATGAAGAGCGCCGTGATGAGCAAGGCAGGCCCGTAGTTGTGAGGAATGGATATTTACCGGAAAGAACCATTCAGACTGGGCTGGGTGATATTGATGTTAAAATCCCAAAGGTACGAGATCGCTCGAATAGCGGGATTAAATTCAACAGCAAACTGGTTCCTCCTTATTTAAAGCGAACTAAAGCGATAGAAGAGTTTCTACCTTGGTCATACTTGAAAGGGATCTCAACAGACGATTTTCTAGAAACCCTGCAAAGCCTGTTAGGTGTTGATGCATCAGGGCTTTCATCCAATACAATAGGCCGGTTAAAATCGACCTGGGAAAGTGAATACCAGAGTGAAGGAAGCGCTGCATGATATTTGGCAGGCAGAGACAAGAGAAGATGCTTACAAAGCGTATGATACCTGTATCAGGCGGTTTGAGGACAAATATCCTAAGGCCATGGAGTGCTTAAGCAAAGATAAAGGGAGCCTATTGGCCTTTTATGATTTTCCAGCTTAACACTGGCTCCATATCCGGACAACGAATCCGATAGAATCGGTGTGTCCGTCCGCTAAACCACACCTAGTAACCGCGGTTTTATAAAGGTAGCTTTAAACTCCAATCAACCATGGAGTAAAACATGCCTAAACATAGAACTGCCGAGCTGTGGCAATGGCTCCTATCAGGCTTATCGGTGATTGCCCATAAGCCTCTGAATTATGGTTATAACGTATGATCATAACCACGCGATTTAGATCACCAATTGATATGAATAAAGTGGAGGCATAACAGCGGTTTATTGGTAAAATAATCCGCATGAAAGATATTAACGCATTGCCTGATGACCCCCAATAGTTGAGGCAAATGATTGCTCAGCTCCAGGCGCGCAATAACTACCTCGAAGAGCAATTCAGACTGGCCCAACATAAACGCTTTGGGGCCAGCAGTGAGTCGCACCCGGCGCAAGCTGACTTGTTTAATGAAGTGGAAGCGCTGGTTGAAGAGACGCCTGAGCAAGACGTTGAAACCATCGAATATCAGCGCAAAAAGCCAACGCGCCAACCACTGCCAAAAGACTTGCCTCGCGAGCGTGTTGTGCATGACATCGACCATAAACACTGTGATTGCTGTGGTGGTGAGCTACACAAAATGGGTGAGGATGTCAGCGAAAAGCTGGAGTTTATCCCAGCCTAAGTTAAAGTGATTGAACACGTTAGGCCCAAATACAGCTGCCGACACTGTGAAAAAACAGACACCCAGGTGGCGATAAAGCAAGCCCCTGTACCACCGAGCCCCATTCCAAAAGGCATTGCAACGGCCAGCTTGCTGAGCCAAATCATCACCAGTAAATATCAGTACGGCTTACCGCTATATCGGCAGGAAAGCCTATTCAAACAATATGGGATTGCGTTAGGTAGGCGCACCATGGCCGACTGGATGCTACGTTGCGCCAGTTTATTTAAACCACTCTACGACAGGCTTCACGACGTGTTGCTACAGCAACCGGTGATACAAGCCGATGAACCCCCAGTTAAGGTGGTGAAAGAAGGCAAACAAACCAGTTACATGTGGCTGTATTGCAGCGGCACGGATTCGCCCGAGGCGGAAGCAAACATCTCTAACATTGTATTGTTCGACTATCAGAATAGTCGTGCAGGGCGCTGTCCTGTGGGTTTTTTACAAGGATACGACGGTTATCTGCAAGTAGATGGTTATACAGGCTATGAACAAACCCAAGCGACACTAGTTGGCTGTTGGGCACATGCAAGACGCAAGTTCAAAGAAGCCGCAGATGCGCAAGCGAAGGGCAAAACCGGTAAAGCCAACTGGGCACTCAACCACATTCAAAAGCTATACCGCGTTGAAACAGCCATCAAGGCCGCAAGCCTTCAAGAAAGGCACATTGCGAGGGAAAAACAAAGTACAGCGCTACTCGAGCAGTTTAAAACCTGGCTAGAAAAATCAGCACAAACGGTGGTACCAAAATCGAAGCTAGGTGAAGCCATCCATTACACGCTAAGACAGTGGCCAAAACTCATTCGCTACCTCGACAACGGGCAGTTAGGCATAGACAACAACCGCGCTGAGCGCGCCATCAAACCGTTCGTTATTGGCCGCAAAAACTGGCTATTTAGCTTCACCACAAGTGGCGCAGAGAGCAGCGCGATACTCTATAGCTTAATCGAAACCGCCAAAGCAAATGGCCTCACGCCATTCGACTATGTGATGCACTGTTTAAACGAACTTGCTCAACCAGACTGTGATATCGACAGTTTATTGCCTTGGAAGGTTAGCCTCTAAGTGTGGTTCGCTGCACGCTTACTAATAAAAAAGCGAACCAGAAGTGGTTCGCTTTTTTGTTTTACTGACCTCAAGATTCAACTATCGGTTGCAAACTTTATTTGAGTTGCAAACTTAATTTCGATAGTTGCAATCTTTATTCGAGATCGACAATCAAACCTTAGTCACGATAGCTATCAACCGCTGGGCAAGAGCAAATGAGATTACGGTCGCCGTATACGTCATCGATACGAGTAACCGTTGGCCAGAATTTGTCTTTGGCTACGCTTGCTACTGGGAATGCGGCATAGAAACGGTCGTATGCGCGGTTCCAGTCGTTGCTAAGTACGTCGGCTTGGGTGTGCGGTGCAAATACCAGAGGGTTGTCTTCGATTGACCATTCACCTGACGCGATTTTGTCGATTTCGCCTTTAATCGAAACCAGTGCTTCGATAAAGCGGTCTAGCTCTACTTTTGACTCAGATTCCGTTGGCTCAACCATCAGTGTGCCCGCTACTGGGAACGACATGGTTGGTGAGTGGAAGCCGTAGTCTTGTAGGCGCTTAGCTACGTCCATTTCGGTGATGCCAGTGGCGTCTTTCAGTGGGCGTAGGTCAACAATACACTCGTGGGCAACACGGTCGTTACGACCACGGTATAAAATTGGGAAGTGCTCGCTGAGTTTCGCAGCCACATAGTTACCATTAACAATGGCCATTTCTGTCGCTTGTTTTAAGCCTTCGCTGCCCATCATGGCAATGTATGCCCATGAGATAGGTAGAATCGCTGCTGAGCCGTAAGGCGCTGCAGAAACGGCACCGTTGCCGACGTTTGTGCCTTCAACGTTAATCACGCTGTGGTTTGGCATAAATGGCGCTAGGTGTGATTTAACACCAATCGGACCAACACCTGGGCCACCGCCACCGTGTGGAATACAGAAGGTTTTGTGTAGGTTTAAGTGCGATACGTCTGAGCCAATTGAACCTGGGCTAGTGACACCCACTTGCGCGTTCATGTTAGCGCCGTCCATATACACCTGACCGCCGTGCTGGTGAACAATGTCACACACTTCGCGGATAGACTCTTCATACACGCCGTGCGTAGACGGGTAAGTAACCATGATGCACGATAGGTTTTCTGCTACGTCTGCCGCTTTAGCACGTAGGTCTTCCATATCGATGTTACCGTTCTTATCACAGTCAACCACAACCACTTTCATGCTCGCCATTTGAGCAGATGCAGGGTTAGTACCGTGCGCAGAGCTTGGAATTAAGCACACATTACGATGGCCTTCGCCGCGCGACTCGTGGTATTTACGGATGGCGATTAGACCAGCGTATTCACCTTGCGCACCTGAATTTGGCTGTAGCGAAACCGCGTCGTAGCCAGTGATATTCACCAGCCAGTCGTGCAGCTCGGTCATCATGATCTTGTAGCCTTCAGCTTGGTCGATTGGGCAGAACGGGTGTAGCTCTGCAAACTCAGGCCAAGTTACTGGGATCATCTCCGCAGTAGCATTCAGCTTCATGGTGCATGAACCCAATGAAATCATTGAGTGGTTCAGTGCCAAGTCTTTGTTTTCAAGACGCTTGATGTAACGTAGCATCTCAGTTTCGCTGTGGTAGCTGTTAAAGTTTGGATGCGTAAGAATTTCGTCATCACGTACTAGGCTTGCTGGAATACCAGTGATGTTCTCGCCTGCTACTTGTGCGTCTAGTGCATCCACATCAAGGCCGTGGCCTTCGCCAAGGATGATGTCGAACAGCTCTGCTACGTCGCTACGCGTGGTGGTTTCGTTAACCGCAACTGAGTATTCACCTTCGTGGTTTAGAGCAAAGTTTACGCCGTGCTCTACCGCACGTGTTAGTGCCGCTTGCTTGTCTGCGTCGTCGGCCTTAACTGTGATGGTATCAAACCAAGTGTCATGCTTCAGTGCAACGCCTTTGGCTTTAAGGCCTGTGGCGAGAATGCTGGCAAAACGGTTAATGCGCTCTGCAATGGTTTTTAGGCCTTCTGGACCATGATACACCGCGTAGAACGCCGCCATGTTCGCCAGTAGCACCTGTGCAGTACAAATGTTTGAGTTGGCTTTTTCACGACGGATGTGCTGCTCACGAGTTTGCATTGCCATACGTAGGGCGTCGTTACCTAAACGGTCTTTAGAAACACCAATAATACGCCCTGGCAATGAACGCTTGTACTTGTCGCGAGTAGCAAAGAATGCCGCGTGTGGGCCACCGTAGCCCATAGGCACACCAAAGCGCTGAGCAGAACCAAGTACCACGTCGGCACCTAGCTTACCTGGTGCTTTTAATAGCATTAAGCTCATGATGTCAGCTGCCACACAAGCAATCGCTTTTTTGTCTTGTACTTGGGCGATTAAATCAGTGATATCAACTACTTCACCTGAAGTGGTTGGGTATTGGAATAAGGCACCAAAAATATCGTGGTTTGCCGCTTCAGTTGCAGGGCCTACCACCACTTCAAAGCCAAATTGCTCTGCACGAGTCGCCACTACGTCAATGGTTTGCACGTGTACGTCGTCGGCAATAAAGAAGGTGTTGGCTTTTTTAGCTTTAGCAACGCGCTTGGCCAATGCCATGGCTTCTGCTGCTGCGGTTGATTCGTCAAGCAGTGAGGCACTGGCAAGATCTAGGCCGGTAATGTCCATAGTCATGGTTTGGAAGTTAAGCAGTGATTCCAAACGACCTTGCGCAATCTCTGGTTGATACGGCGTGTAAGCAGTGTACCAGCCCGGGTTCTCCAGTACGTTACGTAAAATAACGTTAGGTACGTGAGTGGGGTGGTAGCCTTGACCGATGTAAGATTTGAAAACCTTGTTTTTGCTGGCTACTGATTTTAGGTAGCTTAGGGTTTCCACTTCTGTGCGGCTTTCACCGATCTGTAAGCCCTCTTCTAAACGAATAGAAGCAGGTACAGTTTGACCGATCAGCTCTTCAACACTAGATACTCCTAGAGCGTTTAACATCTCGCTCACCTCAGCCGGGCCAGGCCCAATATGGCGGCGGATAAAATCTTGCTTTTGCTCTAATTGTTCAAGAGATTTGGCGTTTGACATTAGTCCAGATTCCTATGATCCAAATGAAAAAGTTGAATACTGTATTAACTCTAAGCTTACGACTTAGGATCAAAATACCTTGGTAACGGCAGTATTCTAAAAACAGGTGAGGTAGCAAAGCCGCCCCACAGCAACCGCAGTTGCTAAAAAACAATAATAAAAGCCCCTAAAAAGGGGCTTTTATTACTTATCAACAAATTAGTCTTCGTCGATTGAATTTGCGTAGCCTTCCGCGTCTAGCAGATTGTCTAGCTCAGACTCATCAGACGCTTTAATACGGAACAACCAACCGTCACCGTACGAGTCATTGTTTACGGTTTCAGGTGCGTCTTCTAGCTCTTCGTTGATAGCAATGATCTCACCACCAATTGGCGCATAGATATCAGAAGCCGCTTTTACAGATTCAGCTACGGCACAGTCTTCGCCTGCGTCTACTTCATCGCCTACTTCTGGTAGCTCAACGAATACCATGTCGCCTAGAAGTTCTTGTGCGTGCTCAGTGATACCTACTGTGTACTCGCCATTGCCTTCAGCGCGAACCCACTCGTGTGAAGTAGCGTACTTTAACTCGCTAGGAATGTTGCTCATTTTTTTGTTCCTTTGGTCGGTTGTTGATGCCGCCCCGTGAGCGACACCAGTGTTGTTCTAATTAAATAATTGACTTGCCGTTACGAACGAAGCTTGGCTTCACTACTTTAACATCAACTAGCTTTTTACGCATTTCAACTTGTGCTGTCTCGCCAATTGAACGCGGTACACGCGCAAGGGCAACGCTAAAGCCTAAAGTCGGTGAGAATGTACCAGAAGTGATCACGCCTTCGCCACCTTCCACGATAACTTTAGCACCAGCACGTAATACGCCTTTGCTTTCAAGTACTAAGCCTACTAGCTTGTCGGTGTTTTTCTCTTCGCGTTGCTTCGCCACCGCCGCTCGGCCGATAAAGTCACGATCCTTAGGCTCCCAAGCAATGGTCCATGCCATGTTTGCCGCCAGTGGCGACACGGTTTCGTCCATGTCTGAGCCATAGAGGTTCATGCCCGCTTCTAAACGTAGCGTATCACGCGCACCTAGGCCAGCTGGACGCACACCGGCGTCTAATAATTTTTGCCATAAATCCGCAGCGGCATCGTTATGTACTACGATTTCATAGCCTGCTTCGCCAGTGTAGCCTGTAGTTGCAATAAACAACTCGCCAGCTTGTACACCAAAAAATGGCTTCATGCCCTCTACTGCAGCTTGTTGCTGCTCATCTAGCACAGTCGCTGTTTTAGCAATGGCATTAGGGCCTTGTACGGCAATCATGGCGTATTCTGGGCGCTCGGTTACGCTTACTTCAAAGTCAGCAGCAACCGCGTTGATGTGCGCTAAGTCTTTTTCACGCGTTGCTGAGTTGACCACCATGCGGTATTGCGTTTCTGAGAAGAAGTAAATGATAAGGTCGTCAATTACTCCGCCTTGCTCGTTTAGCATGCCGGTGTACAGCGCTTTACCAGGTACGGTAAGCTTTGCCACGTCGTTTGCTACTAGCTTGCGTAAAAATGCTTTGGCATCAACGCCTTCAATATCAACAATGGTCATGTGAGAAACGTCGAACATACCAGCGTCGGTACGAACAGCGTGGTGCTCTTCAATTTGCGAACCATAGTTAATTGGCATTTCCCAGCCGTGGAAATCTACCATTTTTGCGCCAGCTTCTAGGTGCTTGGCGTGGAGTACTGTTTTAGAAGCCATACTTATCCTTCACATTTTACTCAGTGAGCTTAGTTGCTACTGAGGGGGTTATTGTTATCGCCAAGCGATAACCGCACGGAATTACGATACCAGTTTAAATCCAGCACCCGTTAACGCAGCCTGCCACTTTTCAAGTACGCTGGCTTGGGCAATTAACTGATACTGTTGTTGTTCGGCCACCAGTAAGGTGGTGATAAATACGTCGCCGCTTTGTTTGCCATAGCAGGCATTTTTGTCTGAAATACGCAGCCCAGGTGTTAGCGCAAAGTCACTGATTAAGCGCTCAAACGCCTGCTCACCCGTCACGGTAGCGGCAAGTAGATCTTGGCGTCTTACCAGTTCAATATCAAACTCGCTAACATGCTGCTCAACTAACGCTGTGAGTTCTTTGGCTGCCGCTTCACTCACCACAAAACGGTACGCGGTTTCACTAAAATAGTAAATGGCGAATTTTTCGCCACTTTGTAGCTGACCTTGCACACCTAAACCCGGTGCCATCAGCTTATTGAGGTTAAGCCCAAGTATTTGACTTAAAAACGGTGTGCTTTCAAAACCGCTGAAATCGAGGACCACAACCGCCGTGGTTGGAGTGTAGTGGTTTTGCGCCGGAATACTGCCTAGACGGTGCTTAGCAAAGATAATTGGCGTGACGCTCATAGGGCTAACCTTAGTGAAATTTCGATAGTTAAAAGTATAAGGATGCATAAAGGCAACAACAAATTGTATTTACTTATCAATTGATAAATAATATTAATGTATTTTGGTTTTATAAATAGCTTTTCCTTATGAAGAACTTATCGATTGATGGCTTAAGAACGTTAGTGACTGTGGTGGACATGGGTGGCTTTGCCAAAGCCGGAGAATTACTGGGCTTATCGCAACCTGCCGTGAGTTTGCAGATCAAACGGTTAGAAGACATGCTCGGTTGTAAACTGTTTAAAAAGCAGGGGCAGCGGCAAGTATTAAACCAGTATGGCGAGCTGCTATTGCCGCTGGCAAAGCAAATGCTGCAACAAAATGATGCTATTATTCAACAGTTTACTTCCGAGAGTGTCACCGGTCGCGTGCGTTTAGGTATTCCCAGCGAATTTGCCGCGCGTATTTTGCCATCGATTATTGGCGACTTTGTTTCTTTGTATCCGGATGTAGCCTTAGAAGTAAAATCGCGTTTAAGTAAGCATTTACTCTCGGTGGTACGCCAAGATCAGTTTGATTTAGTGCTGGCATTGAATGAAGATTTAAGCTCATTGAGCCATCCGGTGTTTATGCAAGACCAATTAGTGTGGGTTGGCGATTTATCCAAAGTACAGTCTTCAGTAGTCACCCTAGTGACCGCCCCAGAGGGCTGTATTTACCGTCGCCGCGCCATTGAAGCCTTACAACAAGCAGGCCTGCAATACCGTATTGTTTACAGCAACGCCGACCTAACGGGGCTCACCGCCGCCTTAAAAGAGGGGTTAGGAATAACCGTATTGGCCAAAAGCACCGTCCCCGCAGAGCTACCCTACCAACCCCACACCCAAATCCTGCCAGAGCTTGGCCAAATTGGCATTAGCTTAGTAAAAAACACCCAAGAATCAGCCCACGCCGTAGACAAACTCGCCGAGTTTATTGCTTTAAGGTTGGGGTAACCGCAAAAGCGCGGGGTAAACCCGCGCCTACCCGAAACATGCCACCTGTTTTGTAGGAGGCGCTTTATGCGGCGAGATTGTTGAAAAGCTCGCGGGGTAAACCCGCTCCTACCTGAAACATGTCACCTGTTTTGTAGGAGGCTCTTTATGAGGCGAGACTGTTGAAAGACTCGCGGGGTAAACCCGCTCCTACCTATAGCAAACACACCGTTTTGTAGGAGCCGCTTTACGCGGCGAGATTGTTGAAAGACTCGCGGGGTAAACCCGCTCCTACCTATAGCAAACACACCGTTTTGTAGGAGCCGCTTTACGCGGCGAGATTGTTGAAAAGCTCGCGGGGTAAACCCGCTCCTACCAGAAGCAAACAACCTGTTTGTAGGAGGCGCTTTATGCGCCGATCTTGTTCTATACTTGCCTTTGCATTCATCAATTAACTCAAGGAGTGAGTCATGCCACATAGCTGCCGGTTAAGAAAGGGCCGAGTCTCATCGGCTGGTCAATATTATGCGATCACCATTTGCTGTAAAAGCAAAGCCGCTGTTTTCAATAACCTTAGTGTCAATCAAGTTGTTATTCGTGAAATTTATCAGCTTGAGCAGGAAAACTGTATCAAACTAATCGCCTACACATTGATGCCAGATCATTTGCATCTCTTATTTCAACTAATGGATATGTGCTCTTTGTCTAATGTCATTCGGTCTCTAAAAGGAAGAACGGCAACTAAGCTAAGAGCAATGAACATTCGGAAATTATGGCAAAAAGATTTTTATGATACCTGTATCTTGCACGACACCATGTTAAGAAACCAAGCAAGATACATAGTTGCAAACCCGCTTCGGGCTAGATTAGTAAAACAAATTGGCGATTATCCTTATTGGAATTGTATTTACTTAAGCAAAGGAATTGAGGATTTGTGAATTGAAGATGTCAGTGTGGGAAAAGATCGCGGGATAAACCCGCTCCTACCTGAAACAAAACCACCACCTTTGTAGGAGGTGCTTTACGCGCCGAGATTGTTGAAAATCTCGCGGGGTAAGCCCGCGCCTACCTGAAACAACACCACCTGCTTTGTAGGAGGCGCTTTATGCGCCGAGATTGTAAAAAGATCGCGGGATAAACCCGCTCCTACCTGAAACAAAACCACCTGCTTTGTAGGAGGCGCTTTATGCGCCGAGATTGTAAAAAGATCGCAGGATAAACCCGCTCCTACCTGAAACAAAACCACCACCTTTGTAGGCGGTGCTTTACGCGGCGAGATTGTAAAAAGATCGCGGGATAAACCCGCTCCTACCAGAAAAATAGCACCTGTTTTGTGGGAGGCGCTTTACGCGGCGATGTTTTATTTCCCGCCGATGGCTTCTTTGGCGAAGAGGTGTTTGATTGGGCCGAGGTTGTCGACCATGCTGAGTCCTATGCCGCGAACCAGCTTTTTCAGCGGGTTGTTGCCGGCAAAGAGTTCTTTTAGCCCTTGCATCATGGCGATATGCTTTTGGGCATCGGCTTTTCTGCTGCGCTCATATTGGCGCAAGATTTTGTGACTGGCAAACTCTTTGTCTGCTTTGCTTAACAGCTCGATGAGAGTGGCAGCGTCTTTCAGCCCTAGGTTCATGCCAAGGCCTGCCAATGGGTGAATGGTATGAGCGGCGTCGCCCATCAAGACGATTTTGCCTTGCAGCCATTGTTTGGCGTAGCGCATGGTGAGTGGAAACACATGGCGCTCTCCAATGACTTCGCACACACCACATTGCGTATCAATGGCAGCACTTAACGCTTTGTTGAACTCAGCTTCATCCATGGCTTTAAGCTCAGCGGCACGCTCTGGGGCCGTTGACCACACAATGGAGTGGTAATGTGGTTCATTGAGCGGCAAAAATGCCAGCGGGCCGTCGGGTAAGAATACTTGTCTGGCCGTAGCTTGATGCGGCTCTTGGGTTTTTACTGTGGCCACTAGAGCATGGTGGTCGTAACCCCAATAGGTGATCGGCATATTACACTGCTGGCGAATGGCAGAGCGGGCTCCGTCTGCGGCAACCACTAACTTCGCCATTACCGGCTCACCATTTGCTAGCGTGATCAGCGCTTCGCTGTCGCCTTGGTGCAAGCTTTTGTATTTGCTATTCCACAACAGGGTTGCTTTCGGCTCTGCTTCAAGTTTGCCAAGTAACGCATAGCGAATGGCATCGTTTTCAATAATGTGGCCAAGCTCTGGCAAGTCCAGATCGTGGCTGTCGAAAGCAATTTTACCAAAGCTGTCTTTATCACGCACATCCATATGGGTGTATGGCGTTGCTCGCTGTGACACAATGGCTTGCCAGACGTCGAGCTGCTCAAACAACGCCTGACTGGTAGCACTGATCGCACTGACTCTGGCGCTGTAATCGCTTGCCAATGGCTCTGGTTTATCGCCACTATCGATGACCATTACCGAAATATCTTGTTGTGCCAGCCCTAACGCTAAAGTCAGGCCAATACAACCACCACCTACAATACATACTTGCACTTGTTGCATGCTAATTCCTTAACCGTTATATCCCATCAATTGTTTGGCTAATGGTGCTCTGGCTGTTTTTGATAACGCCATGGTTAACAGGCCAACACTGCGACCCAAAGCCAAGCTTCGCGATGAGTTAGAAAATAATCGCACGAGAGCATCGGTTAATGTCATTACCGTATTGATATCTTGCTCTCGTGCCAGTTGATAAGCACGCGTAAATTGATGACTGCCCCACTGCGCCGTGCTAAATGCCTGACATTGTGAGACCAAAACTTGAATATCTCGCAGCCCTAAATTAAAGCCCTGCCCGGCAATGGGATGAATGGCATGAGCGGCATTACCGATGATTACTACGCGATGATGGCTAAGCTGCTCTACACGGCCAAGCACCAATGGGTAGGTTGCACGCATGCCCACTTGTATAAATTGCCCAGCTCGATAACCAAACGCTTGCTGCAGCCGGCTGATAAATTGCTCCGCAGGCAAGGCGGCGTAGTCGCTGAGGCACTCATTATCCATGCACCACACTAAAGAATAGCGATTGTCACTCATTGGCAGAAGCGCCATGGGCCCTTGCTCGGTAAAGCGTTCAAAGGCATGACCTTGATGGGGTGCAGCCACTTCAACATTGGCAATTAAAGCGCCTTGCTCGTAACTGAGGCTGTCAAAGCCTATATTCAACTTACTTCGAGTGGGCGACTGCGCACCGTCGGCAACCACTAATAAACTAGTGCTGAGCTGAGTGCCGTCATCGAGCGTTAGGGTTACTTGTTCAAGGTGTTGCTGTAACTCGCTCACTTGCTGCGGGCAAAACAAAGTAATGTCGTGGCTTTGTAGTTGCTGATGTAAAAAGGCGCCATAGGGGTTTACTTCAACCACATAACCCAGTGCTTGTTGGCCATAATCTTCTGGTTTAATCCAGGTTTTGCCAAAGTGGCCACGGTCTGACACATGCACTTGGGTGATCGGCTCTGCAAATTGCCAATCGCGATTAAATAATTGCTGTTGCTGTAAAAACGCCACCGACTGCGCGGCCAGCGCAATACTGCGATCATCAAAACTGGGGTGTTGTTTGCCTTTTGGCGCATAGGCCTCAACCACCGCCACTTGTGCCTCTGGCGCAGCTTTTTTTATGCTAATGGCGGCGCTGGCTCCTGCCATCCCTCCGCCAATTACGACGACATCAAACTGTTGCACGCTACTTGCTCACTAGCTATTCATTAATGCTTCTATTTCTGCGATGGTTTTTGGCACCGATTCGGTGAGGTTGTCATATCCCGACTCCGTCACTAACAGATCGTCTTCAATGCGAATGCCAATGCCTTTATATTGTTCAGGCACTTGGGCGTCTTCATCGAAATATAAACCGGGTTCTATGGTTAACACCATGCCGGGCTCAAACGCTCTGTCGGCTTCATCAAGTTTATACTCGCCAACATCGTGGACATCCAAACCAAGCCAATGACCTAAGCCATGCATGTAAAACGCTTTACACGCTTGCGCTTCCACCAGCTCATCAACCTCGCCAGATAATATTTCTAAATCCACTAACCCTTGGGTCAGCACTGTCATGGCCGCTTTATTGGCTTTAACGAGCGTGCCTCCGGGTTTTACTTCTGCAAATGCCGCGGCTTGAGCCTCTAACACTAGGTTATAAATTCGCTGTTGCGGCTCACTAAACTTACCATTTACTGGAAAGGTTCGGGTGATATCTGCCGCATACCCTTCCAGCTCACAACCAGAATCTATTAATACTAAATCGCCGTCTTTTAGATCATCGCAGTTGTCGGTGTAGTGCAAAATGGTGGCATTGATGCCGCCACCAACAATGGTGCCGTATGCCGGATGCCTTGCGCCATTCATGGCGTAATGATGGTGTAACTCGGCTTCGAGTTGATATTCCGTGGCTCCGGGTTTAGCAAAGCGCATCGCTCGTTTATGCGCCTCGGCGCTGATCTCACCTGCCTTTCTCATTACCTCGATTTCAGCTGGCGATTTAAACACGCGCATTTCGTGTACAAGGGGGCGAATATCTTTGATGATTTCCGGCGCTCGGTAACCACGCTTAGGAGCGCTACGTAAGGTATTTAGCAACTGCCACACTTTGTCATCGAATGCGGGATAGGTGCCTTGGCCATAAAACAACACTTTGCGGCCATTCACCAACTCCCGGAGCTGTTCATCGAGCTCGGTTAAGGCATAGGTTTGGTCGAGCTGCAGTTGGCTTTTGGCTTGCTCAAATCCCATGCGGCGGCCATGCCAAATTTCCGCCACTTTGTCTTTGTTGCGGCAAAATAATGTTGATTGAGTATGGCCGTCACGGTCTTTGTTTAACACCAGCACCGCATCAGGCTCTTTAAATCCGGTTAGGTAAAAGAAGTCACTGTCTTGGCGAAACGGAAACTCGGTATCACGGCTACGGGTAAGCTCCACGGCAGCCGGAATAATTGCCACAGCGTTATTATCTAAGTTGGCCATTAAACGCGCTCGACGCGCGACAAATTCACTGTTGTTAATCATAATTAGTGTATGGTTTTTGAAGTGGTGGTGGGTTGCGTGTCTTTACCCATTTCAGCAAAACAAAGCAGCACAGAAACACGCACATATTCAATTACTTCATGTAACGCTTCTTTGTCTTCTTCGCTGTCGTCGAAAGTCGTGTCTAGTTTGGTGATTTCACTAAAGTCGTTAATCACTTCTTTGACGTCTGCAGACAATTTACCATAGTCTTTTTGCTTTAAGCCAAAGCCCAGTAAAAAGCCTGCCACCCATGAGATTAAGGCATTGGCTTGGTCGTGCAATGACTCATCTTCAGGCGGTAAAAACAGTTCAAACTGAAATTCGCCATCATTAAAGTGTTCAGCCACTTGTTTGTACAAGTCGATACACATTGATTTGATGGCACTCGGGAACGCCTGGCCGTCGTTAAAAACATCGCTTAATAAGCCTAGGTATTCGGCATCTTCAATGTTAAGGCCGCAGGCTAATAGCCCCGAAATGGTGCCATGTACTTCGGCTGGGGCGATAAATATTTCGTGTTGTTCTAGGAGCAGCTGAGTTTGCTGATAGTCTTTGAATTCGCTCATGATACTTTCCCAAGCAGTTGATACTACAATGCTACCACTGCAGCCAAGGCAACTCCAACGAATTGTATGATTGGTATCAAGGTGGACGAGGATTTGCTGAGTTTTATGGCTGACTCGATAATACCACTGCTTTTATTATGGCTTACTGTAGCCCAATGGAAAAATAAACCATTTTTGAATAATTGTTTAGTGACTGCACGATACGGGTAAAAACCACCCGCTTAGTCGAGAAATTCGCTGACTATGGTTTCGTGATCGCCAGATGTTTTATATACTGTAATTGTTCCCTAGCTCGTAGGACAGCTGATTAAGTCCCTGAGCCGATAAATTTTGTTTAGGATGGCAGTTTGCCTACTATTGAGCAAGCTCGGCATGCACCGAGAAGCCTACGGTAGGCTGTTGCTTTCCGCCTTGAACCTCAGGGTTCAAGGGCTGACATCGGCATCCGCGAAGCCGGGGAACAACTTTTCTTTTTGCAGTCACATAGCCAGTGGCCGTATTACAATATTTTTTGCTATAGATTCAGTTTAGTCCCGAAGATAACCGATACCTTTTCCTTGTTTTTTTACATTTCAATACGCGCTTTAAGAGCAGTTAAGCACAGTGATTATGCTCTTAAACATCGCGGGGTAAACCCGCGCCTACCAAAAACAAACCACCTGCTTTGTAGGAGGCGCTTTACGCGCCGAGATTGTAAAAAGATCGCGGGATAAACCCGCTCCTACCAGAAAAATAGCACTTTTTTTGTAGGAGGCACTTTATGCGCCGAGATTGTGAAAGGCTCGCGGGGTAAACCCGCTCCTACCAAAAACAAACCACCCATTATTTAGGAGGCGCTTTATGCGGCGAGGTTGCTGAAAAGCTCGCGGGGTAAACCCGCTCCTACCAGAAGAATAGCACCTGCTTTGTAGGAGGCGCTTTATGCGCCGAGATTGTTGAAAAGCTCGCGGGGTGAACCCGCTCCTACCTGAAACAAACACACCCGTTTTGTAGGAGGCGCTTTATGCGGCGAGGTTGCTGAAAAGCTCGCGGGGTAAACCCGCTCCTACCAGAAGAATAGCACCTGCTTTGTAGGAGGCGTTTTACGCGGCGAGGTTGTTGAAAAGCTCGCGGGGTGAACCCGCTCTGACCCTGTAGATTATGTGGTAAAAACGACGTAGGCGCTGCTTTATGCAGCGCTTGCGATGTGAAACATCGCGAGGTGAACCCGCGCCTACCCGAAGTTTATGGTGGTAAAAAACGATGTAGGCGCTGCTTATTACTTACCGCTGGCTTCTATTTCTAATAGCTCTGAAAGCATTTCAGGGTTACTTTGCATGCCCATGGCAAGCTGTTGCCCTAGAGCCATGACACTTTGTTTTTCTTTGGCGGTGATGGAAACGTTTAACGACTGCATGCCTGCTGCGAAGTCTTTAAACGCCGTTTTGATTTCTTCAGGCAACATCATGGCGTTAAATTGTTGCTCTAGGGCTGCTTCAAAATCCGCTTTCGACATGCCTTGCTGCGCCAACTCTCCCTCTAATAGCTCAGCTAATTTGCCTTGGTTGTTAACAGTAAAATGAAATGACTGTAACTCCAAAGATTGCATGGCTTGCATCATTTTGGTTTGCAGTTGCAGCTCCTGCTCCATGGTCATTTGCTCTGCTGGCATTTTTGACGCTTCAAGGGAAGCGGTCATTAATGCTTCACTGTTACCCAAGGCCACGTCCATTGAGGTAGATAAAATATCACCGGCGGTGGTGGCAAACTTAAACTCACTGTCGCCACTTTGCTCATCAAAAGACAAACTGGTATTAATGTTGTAGGTCGCTTGCATCAGCTCAGGTGAAACACTATCAGCCATTGCTGCTGCTTGATCCGATAGCTTTAAGCCCATTAAGTCAAATTCAGTATAGGGGCTGATCTTATCTGGCTCGTAGCCCACCACATGCACCTTATCTACAGTAAAGAGCTCACTGCTATTGTTAGGATCGGTCACGGTAATCTCGCTGACCTCTACCGCACTGGTAAATAAATCAACCGAGCTCTCTGCGTAGCTCACCTGAAAGCCGGTGTCTTGCTCAAAATTGCTCACTTGCTTGGCCACTTGCTGATCCACTTGTTGATTGGCATAGTAGTTCGCACCAACATAAGCAGCTCCCGCTACAGCAACAATAGCAACACCTAGGGTGGCTTTATTCATAATCGTACTCCGTTATTTAAAAAAGCGCCTCGAGTGCTTCACTGAGACTTGAGACAGCAACAATTTCCATCCCTTCAATTGATTCTTTTGGTTTATTGGCCTTAGGTACAATAGCTCGCGTAAAGCCATGTTTTGAGGCCTCTCTTAAACGCTCTTGGCCACTGGGTACCGGGCGTATTTCACCGCCGAGGCCGACTTCGCCAAACACCACGAGTTGTCTATCGAGTGCTTGGTTTTTAAAACTCGATACTAACGCCGCGATTAACGCTAAGTCGGCACTGGTTTCAGATACTTTTACCCCGCCAACCACGTTAACAAATACGTCTTGATCCGACACTTGTAAGCCGCCATGGCGATGTAACACCGCCAGCAGCATGGCTAAGCGGTTTTGCTCTAACCCCACCGTCACCCTTCTTGGGTTAGCCAGTTGCGAATAGTCCACCAGCGCCTGCACCTCTACCAATAAGGGTCGTGTGCCTTCCCAGATCACCATCACTAATGAACCAGGCGTTTGTGCCTCGCCGCGATTAAGGAAGATAGCCGATGGGTTGCTCACTTCTTTAAGGCCCTGCCCTGTCATGGCAAACACCCCTAGCTCGTTCACCGCGCCAAAGCGGTTTTTATTCCCTCTCAAGGTACGAAAACGGCTGTCGGTACTGCCTTCCAATAAAATAGAACAGTCAATACAGTGCTCCAGTACTTTTGGCCCTGCTAAGGTACCATCTTTCGTTACGTGACCAACCATAATAATGGCGACTTGGTTTTGCTTGGCAAAGCGCGTTAAATACGCTGCACTTTCACGTACTTGAGACACACTTCCTGGCGCCGACTGGATATCGCTCATGTGCATCACTTGAATGGAGTCAATCACCATAATGCTGGGCTTTTCCCGCAATGCCAACTGACAAATGCTTTCGACGTTGGTTTCGGCTAGTGTTTTTAACTTATTGGTTGGCAAGCCTAAGCGATTGGCGCGCATGGCCACCTGCTGCAGCGATTCTTCACCGGTAACGTATAAAGTGCCCATGGTTTCAGCCAAGCGGCACATGGTTTGTAGTAATACCGTACTTTTACCAGCACCTGGGCTACCACCGATGAGTATTGCGCTTCCTGGGACAACGCCGCCGCCTAACACGCGGTCAAACTCTTTAAAGCCAGTAGAAAATCGCGGCAATTGCTCAAGGTTAACTTCATCCAGGGTTTGCACTTTTGCCTCGACCAAACCGGCGTATCCAGAGGTGGAACCGCCCTGAGGAGCTGTTTTCACTGAAGGTACACGAAACTCTGTGACCGTGTTCCAGGCTTTACATTCAGAACATTGCCCTTGCCAACGGGCGAATTCCGCTCCACAATCACTGCATACAAATGCTGTTTTCTTTTTTGCCATAAATTACAGGTATATATCTTGCTTAACCAACACAATAGGTTAAGAATAAACTAATTAAGCGCCAATGTTGACATAATATTGGCGGTGACCCAACGGGTTGAATAAAAAGAGTGCTATAAAAACCGTTTATGCCTGAAGATAGATTACAAAAATATCAACGCTTGATAGACGATTTAAAACAGGACCTTGGCGATCCTGCTTTTGAGCGCATATTTAAGCAACGTACCGCGGACCTTTCAAAGCCCGACCAATTCCTATTAAAAATGGAAATGTCGCGGCTGTCGCAGCCTGTGGCGCGTTTTATTGACTTGCGCGGTCAAGTGTCAGGCCAAGTAAAACCCTACGAATACGATGGCAAACAGCACTTTATGGACGATGTCGCCATTGGGGTGTTTGAACGCGAAGTGGCAAAGCATGGCGGCTATACCTTAGCGGTATACGAAGCCGTTATGAACACCGAAAATAACTACAAAGTAATGAAGCGCCAAGCTCAGGTGCGTGAACAAGAGCAAGAACAACAAGCCGATAACCATAACTACACTAAGCTGGTTCGCTTTGCCTCGTATGAGAGCCGCTCTGAAGAGCGAATGAATTACTCCATAAAGATCACCGTCGAACTGGCAAAAAATAGCCCCAAAGTTGCCGCAACCACGTCAGATATTTCCCTTAGCGGCGCTAAAATCAAGTTGCCAGTCAACCAAAAAGTGACTCCAGGGCAAGTAATCTCCATTCGCTTAGTAGGGCTTGAGCAAGATTTTGAACTGGGATTAAAAGAAGGCATTCAATACGAAGTGGTGGCCGTTGAAAAAGGCACGGCCGATTATAACCATGTACGCCTTAAGCGCACCTTTGTTGAGAAAAATCCAGGCTTTGATGACTTCCTAAATAGCTTTATTCACGGCAATAAGCGGCGTTACAAAGTCAACTTAGATAACACCCTCGATGCGGTAATTTGTAAAGGCTACGAACAATACTACTTGCCGCGAGTGTGTTCATTATTTGTTTTTATTAGCGAAAAACAAAAAGCGCTACTACCGACGATGGTATTAACCAATGAAAACAATGCGCCAGTGAGCTACTACTTTGAGGATGAGAAAAAGCACTCTTGTTTGTATTCGGTATTTAATCATAAGCGCTTACAAAAGCTCATTGCACAGCCTAATGCCGTTAAAGAAGCCGTTTGCCATGTATTTACCCACTCAAGTGGTGGCAAAATTTACTTTTACTCAGCGCTTGAGCACGATCTTGAAGAGATGCAGCAACTTCGTGCGCTGTTCTTTGCCTTTGGCAGCAAAAAAGACAGCTGGCGCAGCTTTAAAGTACAACTTATGCCCAGCCACCATGAAGACGCCTTTATCCCACTTTCGCTGCCAGCAAGTGCAGGTAAAAGTATAGAAAAGCTCAATAAGCGCCCCACGCCTCGGGTACAAGGCTTTATTCAGGATGTAAAATACCTGATGCTCCTTACCGACATCACCTGCAATTATGTTACCGAGCAATATCAAGAGCTAAGCTATGAGCCATCACTAGTAAACCAACTAAAGAAGTTTGGTCATGGCAAGGCCACCAACCCACCCGCCATTGAGCGGGTGGCGTTAGAGTATGTTAACTTAAGAGCACATCGACGCTATTTATACAAAACCCATGTCACCGTGCACATTGATGGCTTAGGTAGCTTTAGTGGCAAGACCCGAGACTTTTCGGTGATGGGCCTGCAAGTCGAGTGCAATGAGCCAGTGGACATTAGCAAAGGCGATACAATTCATTTAGATTTAGTAGATTTGCAGCGGCTCACGAAAAAGCATGACCTAACCAATTTGCGTTATGAAGTCATGGCAGTGAATAAAGCCAAGACCATTATCAACTTAAAAGTGCAAAAAATTGGCGATATGGATCACAGTGCGGTTTCGTTCTTTAAAGTATTGATTGATAACAATAAGAATAAACTGGTTCCGTGTGAAGAAGCCCCCAAAATCCCAGGGTTATCGACGGCACTGCGTAATATGGTTACTAAGTCGGTGTGCCAATTCCCACTGTATTTACACAAGGAAACCGCCCACAATACCGTTGGTGCCATTGGCCAAGGGCTCTACCCTTCTTCTTTGCATCAGGTTTTGCATTCTTTTAGTAAAAATAACGACAACACTTTGGATGCTAAAGCAATTTTCCCTGAGCGCTTTGTCGAAGAGAAGTTAACCGAAGTGCTTAAAGGGCAATCGCGACAAGATAAACCATTAAAGTATTTTTTGTTTATTCGCTTCGACCCGCAAAAGAGCGATCAACATGAGGCAATCAAAGCGCAAGTTATTGCCGATGGCGAGTCGCTCGATAGCTTGTATTTGTTTGCTAAAAAAGCCATGCGTCGAGATATTTTGTTTGTTTATCAGCTCTATGTGTCAAAGACGGGTCGTCCAGATATGGACTACCTAGCCAATGAACTGAAATACATCAGCCATTATGCCATTCACAAGGCAAAAGATTTAGAAGAGGCGTTGTGGGCCATTACTGGAGTGTGCGATTTGGTCGACGTCAGTGATTACATTGCCAGCAACATGAAAGTCGAAGACATTCTAGTGGAAGACATGGCGCAGCGAAAACAAGACTGGCTTGAGGCTAATTATAAGGGTTAGCCTCCATGGCACATACGGCTTTACGCCACCCAACCAAATAGCGTCAGCACGGCAATAATCACCAAATAAAACAAAATGTTGCGTTTTACTAAACGCATCATACAGCTGGCTTCAAAGGTGCAACCAAGAAATTGTTGCTCTATCTGCTCCGCCGCCAATGCGGTACTGGTGACCACTTTACGGTTTGTGGTTTTAAAATCAAAGGCATACTTCAGCCAACACGAAGTGCCATTAGAAAAGTTTCCGATGATTAAAAAGCCGAAGCTAGCTATTCTGGCTGGCAACCAGTTTAACCAATAAAACAAGCGGCAAAATTGCTCTGCTAGGTGGCTAAATGCTGGCTGCTCTTGCTCTTGTTGCCAATGCACGATTTGCCTTACCATGGCATACAGCACCGCCCCCGGAGCGCCAAGGGCGACAAACCAGAAAATCACGCCGCAATAATGCTGAAAGTTAATCCATGCCAAGGTTTGACCAAAGGTCTCACCACCGGGTTCGTTTTCTAGCTTATCTTGGCCCATTTGCAGCGCGTACAGGGTAGCCGCTTCGTTATCACCACGAGTAAGAGCATTAAGGTAACCTTTATACAGTTTACGATACTTGGCGCAGCCAAAGCACACCAACAACACCGTAATATTGACGGCAAACTGCCAAAACACAAAATCACTGATGCTATAAATAAGCGCTATCGCCAAGGCAGGTAACACCAGCCAAAACATGGTACCTAAAGGCGACCCTAATATCCCCTTTTTAGCCACCATGGATTGAGTGTTGGCTAAATAGCCTTGTAAGTAATGCTCGATTTGCCAATAGTTTGCTTTGGCGCCAAGTCGTTCAATAATCAGTGCAATAATAATGGATATTAAAATCATAGCCGCTTAGCTCTCATGGTGTTGTAACAAGGTGAAGTAATGCTGCCAATCAAATGCAGGCCCGGGGTCGGTTTTGCGTCCGGGTGCTATATCACAGTGCCCCACAATACGCTCTTTGCTAATCGTTGGGTAGTGCTGCTGCAGCCAAGCCGTAACCCGCACTAAGCTTTGATACTGCTGCGCGGTGTAGGCAAAGGTGTCGGTGCCTTCCATCTCAATGCCAATAGCAAAGTCATTGCACCGCGTTCGGCCCTGAAATTCAGATACTCCAGCATGCCAAGCCCGTGCGCTAAAAGGCACATATTGCGTAATGCTGCCATCACGGCGAATAACACAATGGGCAGAAACCCGAACGCCTGCCAAATCGGTAAAACTAGGGTGTGCCTGACAATCGATAACGCCCATAAACAGGTCATCAATATAAGGTGTACCAAAACACCCCGCCGGCAAGGAGATATTGTGGATCACCAGCAAGTCTACCGCGCAGCCTTCGGGGCGCGCATCATAATGTGGAGAATTTTTTTGCTCTGCAAAAGGAAGCCAATGCAATGTATTAGTCCCAAGCGCTAAATTTGGTTTTAGTATAAAGGTAAAGAACACCAAAAAATAGCCACTGTCATGGACTTAAGCGCTTATAAACAGAGAAATAAATCGCCAAAGGCATAGTACCAGCCCCATAGCACACTGCTCCAACCACTTTGGCTTGTTAGCGCTGCATAAAGCTGCGCCTACAGCAGGCTTTCACCAATGTCGTAGAATGTAAGGCGCGGGTTTACCCCGCGATATTTATGGCCAAAAGCGCTGCATAAAGCAGCGCCTACAACAGGCCTTTGCCAATATCATAGAATGTAGGCGCGGGTTTACCCCGCGATATAGTAAAAGTTTACAATAACGACCCAAAAACACCATCCAGCTCAATATAAATAATCCCGCAGTCACAGCAATTGTGCTCAACAGCAAACCCGCGTAAAATTCGCCCCAGTAGCCAACTAAAAAGACAACACCATGATTGACCAAACACTTATAACGCAATTAGTGAAACAAGCACTCGATGAAGACCTTAATTACCAATCTGCCGCTGAAGGCGATATTACCGCAGCACTGATCCCACAAGAACAGCAAGCCAATGCCTATGTGATCACCCGAGAAGACTGCGTTTTTGTTGGTAAAGCGCTAATTGAAGAAGTGTTTAACCAAGTCGAGCCAAGTGTTGAGGTGGAAGTATTAGTCGCCGATGGCGATAAGGTTGCGGCCAATACTAGGCTATTTACGGCAAGCGGCTCTGCACGAGCTATCCTTACTGCTGAGCGCACAGCGCTTAACTTTGTACAAAGCCTTTCAGGCACGGCCACTACGACGGCAAAATACGTAGACATGCTTGCTGGCACCGAAACCAAACTACTGGACACACGTAAAACCATTCCAGGCTTACGAGCCCTGCAAAAATATGCAGTAAAATGCGGCGGCGGCGTTAACCACCGCATTGGCTTATTCGATGCGTATTTAATCAAAGAAAACCACATTGCAGCCTGTGGAGGCATCAACAATGCCGTAAGTGCAGCTCGCAGCAACCACCCTGATAAGCCCGTTGAAGTGGAAGTAGAAAACCTCGACGAATTACAACAAGCCCTAGATGCTGGCAGCGACATCATCATGCTGGATAACTTTAGTGTTAGCGATATCCAACAAGCCGTGAAAATCACAGCTGGCCGTGCCAAACTTGAAGTGTCAGGCAATATGACCATAGAAACGCTCACCACCTATGCTCAAGCAGGGGTGGACTTTATTTCCAGTGGCGCTCTCACCAAACACTTACAAAGCATCGACTTATCAATGCGCTTTGAATAATCAAGCAAATCTTAAAGAGGTACAACTATATTGTGCCTCTCGCCAACTTGCCCTAGTGCAAATACACTGAGTGTAAGCCCGTGTAATCTAGAAATATTCCCTAATTGATTGACAAAAAGCGATAAAAAACGTTAAATACGACAAAAGAATGAGAGTGTAACAACTTTTTAATGTTCTCTTTCCTTCTCGTCGCAGTAGCAATGCTTTGGCGTTAAGAAAAAACATCGGCTTATTTGAGCTTGCACAACTTATTCAATGATTTATTAGTCATTCTGGATTGCCAAGCTCAGCGGTTACAATTAAAGTAAATGTTAATAGTGACCTGAAAGAAAAGTTTAGTGCTACACTTTATTTTAGTTGATTAGGGACTGGTCACATTTTAGTAAGTCTGGTTTTAATAGTGACTAAGGAGGCCTACTGGCTTTAGCCGCAGCCTAACTTCATGATTAAACAGCTTACGTTTTATTGCTAATGGTTTAATAAACGCTTAACGTAACCTTGCTATGTTAAGCCACTTATAATTTTAGGAGAGACATCATGACTCAAAGAAAACAGGGTGGTTTTACCCTAATCGAACTAATGATTGTGGTTGCAATTATCGGTATTCTTGCAGCAGTGGCATTGCCTCAGTATCAAGATTATGTGGCTCGCTCACAAGCTTCTGAGTCCGCAGCTTTAGCTGGTAGTGCTAAAACTGCGATCGCCGAGTACCATCAGATAAACGGTTCATACCCTACGGATTCTACTTCACCATCACTTACAGATCTGACAGCTACGGGTACTTACGGAGAACTGACTGCATCAGCCGAAGGAGTCTTGCTTTATACATTTGGCTCAAACGTAGCTAGCACTGTAAGTGGGAAAAAAGTTAGATTTGCTCCGGATATTGATGACAATACATTTAAATGGACTTGTACAACAGACTTAGCTCAAGAGCATGCACCACAGAACTGCACTGGTGGAGCAACCATTAACTAACAAATAAAGGCAGCTATGCTGCCTTTTAGACTAATTATTATGAATCAAAAAAGCTTAGAAACTTTTGTTTGGTCTGGCTTTAATAACCGAGGAAAAAAACTTGATGGTGAAATAACCGGCCAGAGTATTGCTTTGGTTAAAGCTCAACTTCGCAAACAAGGTATTACTCCTTCAAAGGTAAAGCGTAAGCCAAAGCCATTATTTAGTTTCTCTGGTAAGCAAAAAATCACCTCTGGCGATATCGCCACCACCACACGTCAAATTGCTACCATGCTGATGGCAGGTGTTTCTTTAGTACAAACACTGGAAATGCTAGCCCGTGGTATTAAAAATAAAAGCCTTTCTAAGCTTATTGAAAGTATTGCTGACGAAGTAAAAGCGGGTCAACCGTTGGCCAAATCACTTCGAGCTTATCCGCGCTACTTTGATGAACTTTATTGCGACCTGGTTCATTCAGGTGAGCAGTCGGGTGCGCTGGATACCATTTTTGACCGCGTTGCCCTGTATAAAGAAAAAACCGAGGCGCTTAAGTCCAAAATAAAAAAAGCGATGTTCTACCCCATTGCTGTGCTTACCGTGGCGCTGATTGTTACTGCCATTCTACTTATTTTTGTGGTACCGCAATTCCAAGATATTTTTGCAGGCTTTGGTGCTGAGCTCCCCGCCTTTACCCTTATGGTCATTGCCATTTCTGAGTTTTTGCAAGAATACTGGTGGGTGTTTGTATTAGGCCTTGGCCTTGCTGGTTACACCTACAAAGAACTGTTAATACGAAGCTCCGGCGTTAAACATTTTAATGATCGCATGATTTTAAAGCTTCCGGTAATTGGCGAAATATTGAAAAAAGCGGCGGTTGCTCGTTATGCTCGTACCTTGTCTACCACCTTTGCTGCAGGTGTGCCATTGGGTGATGCTCTTGACTCTGCAGCCGGCGCCTCGGGTAATGTCATTTATAAAAATGCCATTCGTGAAATTAAAGCCGAGGTAAATGCTGGTAATCAAATGCACTGGGCCATGCATAATACCCGAGTGTTCCCCGATATGGTGGTGCAAATGGTGTCAATTGGTGAAGAGTCTGGGGCCATTGATTCCATGCTGTCTAAAGTGGCAAATATTTACGAGCAAGAAGTGGACGATGCCGTAGATGGCCTTTCGAGCCTTCTTGAACCCTTGATTATGGTAGTGCTTGGGGTGCTGATCGGTGGCCTTATTATTGCCATGTACTTGCCTATTTTCCAACTGGGGCAAGTGGTTTAACACAAATTGCAGAGTGTATTCTCGCGCTCTGTAACTAAATAATGTGGTAGTATCTCCACTCATTTTTAATCAAGTACACGCCTAAAAATCAAAATAAGAATATCCTATGCAAGATGTAATCGAATTAATGCAAACTCAAACGTGGTACTGGTTATTAACCGTGGGCTTAGTCAGTGTGTGTATTGGTAGCTTTTTAAATGTGGTGATTTTACGCCTGCCTAAAATGATGAAAAGTAACTGGCAGAGTGAATGCCGTGTTTTACTTGAAGACGAACTAGCCGCCCCTGAAAACACACCAACAGCAGCCTTTAATTTAGTTACCCCACGCTCACACTGCCCTAGCTGTAAAACGCCCATCAAAGCTTGGCAAAATATTCCTTTAATTAGCTGGCTATTGCTTAAAGGCAAATGCAAACACTGCCAAGCGCGCATATCAGTGCGTTACCCGTTAGTAGAGCTCACCACCATGGTGTTATCAACTTGGGTGGCATGGCGTTTTGGTGCCACCGCTGAAGCGCTTTTGTATATTGTGATTACTTGGATACTGGTTGCTCTAACGGTCATTGATATTGATGAAATGCTACTGCCAGATCAGCTAACGCTACCAACCCTGTGGCTAGTGCTTATTGCTAGTACCATGGGCATAGGTGTTGCACCTGAGCTTGCCATTATTGGCGCGGCAGTGGGCTATTTAAGCTTATGGAGCGTATATTGGCTATTTAAGTTACTCACAGGCAAAGAGGGCATGGGCTATGGCGACTTTAAGTTACTGGCCATTTTTGGCGCCTTAATGGGTTGGCAAGCCATACTCACTATTATTCTTCTTTCCAGTTTAGTGGGCGCCATTATCGGTTCAATTCAGTTGAGCGTACAAGGCAAAGACAAAGCTACCCCTATTCCATTTGGCCCATACTTGGCCATCGCTGGCTGGATAACCCTGATGTATGGTGAGCAGTTGCAGCTTTGGTACGTCAATTTAATTATGTAGAAGCAAATGTTAGAAACAAATAATTGGATTTTAGGGCTCACCGGTGGTATTGGCGCCGGCAAAACCGCCGTTAGCGACTATTTGGCTCAACAAGGTATTGTGATTGTGGATGCCGATGTTGTGGCAAGAGAAGTGGTCGAGCCCGGCAGCGAAGCACTTGAAGCGATTAAAGCCGAGTTTGGTGAGCAAGTTATTCAAGCCGATGGCGGCTTAAATAGAGCCAAGCTAAGACAGCTTATTTTTGCCGACGACAATAAAAAGCGATGGCTTAATAACTTACTCCACCCGCGTATTCGAGAAAGTTTACTTAGTCAGTTACAACAGGCTAACAGCGAGTACGTGGTGCTCTCGGCGCCTTTGTTGTTTGAAAATGGTCTAGAAAAATATTGTGATGCCACTTTACTTGTCGATGTGCCGGTGGCTGTGCAAATATCTCGCACCAGCTCGCGCGATGGCGTTGATAAAACGCAAGTCGAGAGCATTATCGCCGCGCAAATGAGTCGTGAAGAAAAGCAGCAAAAAGCGGATTACATCCTTAATAACGACCGTGAACTGACACAAACCTTGGCGGAGCTTGAGCAACTAAATAAAAAATTCAAGACACTGGCAAAAGCAAAAAGCAATACTTTATAATGATCTTGCCAGCATGGCCGATAACCAGAAAAGCCGCTAACAAACTTGGCATATCGCCAACTTAATGATAAACATTGATATTACACTCGGTGTAAAGGCAAAGAGGTATTATGGAGCATCATTCTCCCCTACTGCGTAAATTTATAACCTTGGGGCGCGTAACCGCAGAGCAAGTCAAAGCTCGCCAAAATGAAGCAAACACCACGGCGGAGTTAATTTGCTTAAGCTCAGGAATGAGCTCTAAAGAGCTGGCGCAAGAGTGTTTAGACTTATTTAAAGTCCCCTACTTTGACCTTGAGCAGTTTAATGTTGCTGAAATTCCTAAAGAGTTGGTGAAAGAAAAGCTGATCCGCAAGCACCATATTTTACCGCTGGTAAAAAAGGGCCGAAAGATTTTTGTTGCCGCCTCGGATCCCACCGACTTTGGTGCCTTTGAAAACTTTGAATTTAGCACCGGCCTTCAATGCGAAGTGCTGGTTGCCGATCATAAGTTACTTGAGAAAAAAATCGACCAACTCCTTGATGCCACTGGCAGCCTGTCTATTTCAGAAGCTGAGTTTAAAGAGTTTTCTGATATGGATATTGAGGAAGAGCCAAAGCCCCAAGCGCAAAACGAAGAAAAAGACGACGCTCCCATTATCGTCTACATCAACAAGATTTTAATGGATGCCATTAAAAAAGGCGCGTCGGATTTGCACTTTGAACCGTATGAGAAAAAATACCGAGTACGCTTTCGTATTGATGGCTTATTACACGAAATGGCCAGCCCTCCTAATTCTTTGGCTACCCGCCTAGCGGCTCGAATTAAGGTAATGGCGCACCTAGATATTGCCGAAAAACGTAAACCCCAAGATGGCCGTATAAAGCTGAAAATTTCTGAGCGAAAAAGCATCGACTTTCGTGTGAGTACCCTGCCTACCATGTGGGGCGAGAAAATCGTAATGCGTATTCTCGATTCTTCCAGTGCCATGCTCGGTATCGATGTGTTGGGTTACGAGCCAGAGCAGAAAAAGCTTTATTTAGAAGCCCTGGAACAACCTCAAGGGATGATCTTAGTGACCGGCCCTACCGGCTCGGGTAAAACCGTGTCTCTTTATACCGGCTTAAATATTCTTAACCAGCCAGAGCGCAATATTAGTACCGCCGAAGATCCGGTGGAAATTAATCTCGAAGGCATTAACCAGGTGCAGATCAACCCCAAAGCGGACATGACCTTTGCTAACGCCTTAAGAGCCTTTTTGCGACAAGACCCCGATATCGTAATGGTTGGTGAGATCCGTGACCTAGAAACCGCAGAGATCTCCATTAAGGCGGCACAAACCGGTCACTTAGTGTTGAGTACCCTGCACACCAACTCGGCTCCAGAAACATTAACGCGCTTGCTGAATATGGGCGTGCCAGCCTACAACGTGGCAAGCTCGGTAAGCCTGATCATTGCCCAGCGCCTAGCTCGCCGTCTGTGCCCTAAATGCAAAACACCAGAAGAGCTACCGGAAGAAGCCTTGATAGAGCAAGGGTTTACCCAGGAGCAAATTAAGTCAATGACGCTCTTTGCCCCTAAAGGCTGTGAGCACTGCACCGAAGGCTATAAAGGCCGTGTAGGTATTTATGAAGTGGTGAAAATTACCCCAGAAATTGCTCACCTTATTATGGATGGTGGTAATGCCATAGAAATTGCAGAAGCCGCACAAAAGCTCGGTTTTGCCAATATTCGCCAGTCTGGTCTCAAAAAGGCCGCAGATGGCGTGACCTCATTAACGGAAATCAACCGCGTCACCAGCTTTTAGGTTAATAAGCGCTGCGTAAAGCAGCGCCTACATCGATTTTTTCACCAATACAAATTACATGGTGGTAACGGGTTTATCCCGCGATGTTTTAAAACAAGCTCGCTGCGTAAAGCAGCGCCTACATCAGTTTTCACCAATATCAATTACATGGTAGGAGCGGGTTTACCCCGCGATATTTCACATCGCTAGCGCTGCGTAAAGCAGCGCCTACATCGGTTTTCACCAATATCAATTACATGGTAGGAGCGGGTTTACCCCGCGATGTTTTAAAGCAAGTTCGCTGCGTAAACCAGCTCCTACGCCGGATTTTCAACCATACGAATGACCATGTAGGCGCAGGTTTACCCCGCAATGTTTTAAAGCAAGATCGCTGCGTAAAGCAGCTCCTACAACGTTTCTTCACCAACGCAATATCTTGGTAGGAACGGGTTTACCCCGCGGTGTTTTAAAGCAAAATCGCTGCGTAAAGCAGCTCCTACAACGGTTTTATCACCAATTCAAACTCTTGGTAGGCGCGGGTTTATCCCGCGCTCTTAATACTGGTTAAATTGACTCTGCTGCAATCTACTTTTAGACTGAGGCCATTGAAAAAGCAATGAAGTAAATGCTGCTATGACAACAATTGTAAAATGTCCTACCTGCCGAAAATCAGTGGAATGGGGCGATAAAAGCCCCTACCGCCCGTTTTGTTCCAAACGATGCCAACTTATTGATTTAGGTGACTGGTCAGATGAATCAAATAAGATATCAACGCCGCTAAAAAATGCCGATATGTCGCCTGAAGAGGCAGAAAATATGATTGAGGATATTGAGGCCATGCTGGCCAAAAACGATGATAGCTTTTTTAAGGAGTAGTTAGGAAAAATAGAAAGGAGCAGATTTATACTGCTCCTTGTGCTTCCATTCTTTTACTTTGTTTATTGGCGATATATGCACAAGCAAATAAAGTCATAAACATCAGACCTAATAAAACAGCCTTTAATAATTCATAATTGTTATAAAAAAATTGCCATGACCAAAACTTAGCAGCAAATTCCTCTGCAACACCTAGTTTTCCCATATTCCTAACGATGTTTTCAATGAAAGATAGTAAGTCGATAATACAGAACAAAAGAAATACGCCGTATAAAGGAGAGTCAATAACAGAACTTTTAAGTATCTCGGAGTGTTTGCTCTTATCATTACTATAAACTTTTAGCATAATAGAACGACGATTTTGGATAAAATAGAGAACAAGGAAGTCAAAGAGCAAGTGAGCGCCAAAGTGCACCGAATTCGCGTGAAAATTGCTAAAGCTTGGTTCTAATAACTGTGAAAAAGTTGTTAGAACTAAGAGCTCCAGAACCAATGCCCCAGCTACAACGGTGGAGACGCTCTGGAAATTAAAGTCGTTCCCAGCAAACTTTGTGATTAGAAAGATTGCAATGACTATACCTGTTAAATTTAGGTACAACGGCAGATAAGACAGCATTGCATTTGATGTAAGTATCGCGCCAACACATACAGCAGCCAAACCGAAAATAGGCCTCATATACAACTCCAAACTATAAAAACTTTTATATTTCCATTAATATCAAGTCTATCAGGCTACGAAGTAAATACATCTGCATGTATTAAGCAGGGCTTGTTAAACAAACCCAGAGAAAATACAGATTTACTTAATTACTTGTAGATTCGTCTGAGCTGCTTGACTGCGGTTCTGGACCACCACCTTTTGAGCCACCAGAGGCTCCAACCACAATATTAAGATATTTATCATTCAAAACTTTACTATCACTTAAGTAAGTTGAAGCTTGTTCATTCTTTATATAATCGATGTCAGGGCTACTTTTCTTCAAGCGAGTTAACATCTTTAGTTTTTTGCTTATCATTACCTTCACGCTCAGCCTCTTCTTCAAAGGTTCTTGTCATATGCCCAGCCCCTTCCAAAATATCACTAAGACGGATACGGCAGAGCTCCGACAGTTTAATTAAGGTACCTAAACGAAACGAGCTAGTTCCATTTAGATAATCGTCTAGTGTGGTAAGACCGATCCCGAGCTTTTGGCTGATCACTTTTTTGGTATAACCCTTACGCTTTTTAAGTTCTTTCAGCAGCTCTTGGATGCGGAGTGTCACCTCGTATTCTTCAGGTGTCTGCATGTCTCCCTCAGTGATACCCTATAACAAACAGCCAACAACATCGAATACATTTATTACTTTACAGAAAACAAAAGTTATTGGAAAGTTTGTGCACGAAAATTAATTTATCTTCATTATTTAAACTACATCATAGAGTTATCAGCACACCTGCCAAAAACACTCTAGCTAAAAATGTAACATGAGAAATATTTGTTATCAATATGTAATAACGACTTTTTCTATCACCGTATTTTCTTAGCGCTATTTGGTAAGCTTGTTGAATACGAAAAGCCCCATGCACAAGTTTGGGGCTTATACTTTGTATGTTTTCTGTGCTTTTGCTCTAGCCTTTGTGCTGCTTTTTATGACCACGGTGGCGCATTCTCCATGACTGGATTTTTTCTCGCTGCTCAGCGCTCAAAACGTGAAAGACTTTATGCCTGGCTTCCATTGCCAATAACGTCCACTGCTGCTTTTTACTCTGCCCTTGCTCGAGTAATAGCTGCGCCTGTACTTTATCAAATACTTCAGACTCCATTAGGGCTTTTATGGCGTCGCGGTGAGCTTGCCGCTCTTCTTTACTGGTTTCGCTTTTTAATGCTTTTTTGGCTGCTTTATAGTCACTAAAGATAGCGCGTAGTTGAGTGCGCTGCTCTTCAGTGATATCAAGTTTTTGCTGACCTTTTTCAGATAGTAATAACCGTGCTGAATGCTCTAGTTGGCCGCCATAAGGTTTGGCGCTTACCTCAGTGCTGAACATTCCTACACTAAGTACGCTCGCCAGTGCTAATGTGGTTAACAGTTTCATATTGGGCTCCTTGTTTGCCGTTTTGATGTTACCTCTACTTTAGTGGTCGTTGCGAAAAGCAACGTCAGCGACAAGTAAAGTTATGTCAGTGCTTTGCAAAAAAGCGCAAAGGCAATTTACATATTGCTACTAACTGCGGTCTAATAAGCTTGAATATAGGTGGGTTACCGCTGGTTATAAGTAACTGGATGATTGCATGAAACATTCCATTTTATTAATTGATGATGACAAAGGCTTGTGTGAGTTACTCCATGAGTACTTTAGTGCCGAAGGCTTTAACGTTGCCATGGCGCATACCGGCACACAAGGCTTAAGCCAAGCCCTTAAAGAAGACTTTGATGTGATTTTGCTCGATGTCATGTTGCCTGAAATGGACGGCTTTGAAGTGCTTAAGGCCTACCGAGCAGAAAAAATGACCCCTATTATTATGCTTACCGCCAAAGGCGATGACTTTGACCGTATTTTTGGTTTGGAGCTCGGCGCCGATGATTATATCCCCAAGCCTTTTAACCATCGCGAATTATTAGCGCGGGTGAAAGCCATTACCCGTCGAGTTGACCATTATAAACAACACGCCAATCAGCACGCGTACCATTTTAAACAGCTAACACTCGACGTTGCCGCCCGTAGTGTGCACGTAAATCAACAGCCCTTGTCATTAACGGGCACCGAGTACGAAATACTGCTTTTACTGGTGAAGTCTGCAGGCGAAATAATTGACAAGCAAACCATTTCTCGCCAAGTATTAGGCAGGCCACTGGTTCCGTACGATCGCTCCATTGATATGCATGTGTCCAACGTACGCAAGAAAATCGCTGAGCACAGTGAAGATGACTACATTAAAACCATTCGTGGCGCAGGCTACGTGTTTTTACAGGCGTAAATAATGACTAAGCGCTTGCTATTTAAAGTTTTTATCTGGTTTTGGCTTACCATAGTCACCACCGTGTTATTGCTGATCGGCATCAGTATGTTGCAACCTGAAGTGGTTGAGAGCCGCAAAATTTCTAAGTCGATGCAACATAACCTTCATCATGTTGCACGGGTCCTCACTAAGGCCAGCAAGAAACCAAACTTTTCCTTATCGTCTATTGCAAAGCTTAGGGTGCGCAAGGCAGACCACATCTATTTAAGCCACCGTGATGCCGCAAAAAGTGTTGTTGCCGACGCCAAACTGTCAGCACTAAACTTAGACCTACTGAGCTTAACCGATGACACTTCCAGTAGCGCAATTTACACCTTAGGCTACCGCGCTTTTGGCCCTTTGGAACTGCAATTGCAGGGGGAAAAATACCGGCTGTACTTAGTGTTCCCCACACGTGAAGCCAGCGTGCTAGTCAAATTGCGCGTATTACCAGTTTGGATAAAGATTGCCGTTATTTTTGGCGTGAGTTTATTGCTGTGCTTTTGGTTTACCCGAGACTTGCTGACCCCCATAAAGCAACTGCAAACAGCGGCTTCGCACTTAGCTAAAGGCGACTTAGCTAGCCGCGCAGCCATTGATAAAAAACGTCAAGATGAACTGGGGCAGCTCGGTCATGACTTTAATATTATGGCCGACAGGCTGGAGTCGTTAGTGAATAACCATAAGCGCTTATTGGCGGATATTTCCCATGAGTTACGCTCGCCCTTAACCCGGCTACAAATGGCTGCGGGTCTTGCAGCCAAGCACTCCAACCAGGCCAGTGAAGAGTACATTGTCCGTATTGAACGTGAAGCACAATTGGTTGAGCATATGCTTGGAGATATTCTTCATCTCGCCAAGTTGGAATCCGATCAGGTGCCCTTGGAAAAGCATAAAATCTCGTTAGTTGATCTGTTGGACTCGGTGCTCGACGATGCGCAGTTTGAAGCGCAGCAATTAGCAAAACAGGTGGTGATCTCCCCACTGCCAGAGGTTAGCTTATATGGCGATCCTATGCTATTAAACCGCGCTTTTGAAAACATCATTCGCAATGCCATTAAATACGCTAAGCAACAAGTCGAAATTGAGTTCAGCAGCCATCAACAGCGCTTAACCTGTACCATCCGCGATGATGGCGATGGCGTGCCAAGCGATATGCTGGATAAACTCTGTATTCCCTTTTTCCGCGCATCCAGTGCACGCACCCCAGCGCAACAAAAAGGTGGCTTTGGTTTAGGCTTGGCCATTGCACAGCATGCACTTAAAGTGCATGATGCCCATATACAATTTACTAATAAGGTGGGGTTAGAAGTCACAATTGTGCTTCCCACGGTTTAACTAACTATGACGTTTTACAGCACAAGCCAGCAATTAGAACAGCACCTTCCCGACATAGATCAGCATTGGCAGCAGGCGCAAAAAGGCTTTTTTAACTCACCCTTTGGGCGCTTATTTTATACCTATCACATTCCAGCAAATGCCACTCACGCCGTGGTACTGGTTAACGGTCGGATTGAGTCGGCGCATAAGTATCGCGAGCTGCTGTGGGAGCTGAGTCATAATAGGCTTGCGGTATTTACCTTTGATCATCCCGGGCAAGGGTACTCTGAGCGCTTACTCTCAGATAAACAAATAGGCTATGTTAGGCGCTTTGAAAACTACGCAGAAGCACTCCACTGCTTTATGACGGATATCGTCTGTAAGCACACGCAATTACCCATCGTACTATTGGCGCACTCTATGGGCGCCGCCATTAGCTGTGATTATTTGCAGCTGTTTCAGCCTAAACAAGTGGTTGCAGGTTATCTCTCAGCGCCCATGCTAGGGATCAATACCGCACCTTACCCCACTTGGGTGGCGCAAGCCATTGCCGCCACGGCCTGCTTGCTAGGCTTAGGTAAACGTTATGCCATTGGGCAAACGCAATACCTCGAAAAACCGTTTGCCGACAATGACCTTACCCACTGCCCTGAGCGCTACGCACTATTTCGCGGACTGTATAACCAATACCCAGAACTGCAGCTGGGCGGCGTGAGTTTTGCCTGGCTGAATGCAGCACTGCATAAGTGCCAAGCTCTGCAACATGTGAATATAAAGGTGCCACTGCGCATTGCCAGCGCTGAGCAAGACACTGTGGTAGACAATCTGGCGCAAAGGCAATTTGCGGCAAAACAGCCGCGCACCACCATCACGTCGTTTGCAGGAAAGCACGAGCTATTATGCGAGCAAGATTCAATCCGCAAAGCCGTATTGGATGATTTTTATGCCTTTATCGGCGCGCTAGAAACCGCCAAAGAAACTGGGTCCTGATGGATAAGGATGTCCATTTCACAGTCGAACGACTGCTTGATATTGGCAACCACTTCATCGGCCACCTCGTGGGCGCGCATTAGAGGCATGTCGTCATCTAACTCTAGATGCAGCTGAATAAACTTAATTTTTCCGCCTTGGCGAGTGCGCAAATCATGCACGCCGTAAACATCCTCGTGGCTTGAAGCAATCAGTGCGATTTCGGCCTTTTCTTCGTCTGGCAGTTCTTTATCCATAAGGTGATCGGCACTTTCTTTGGCGATATCCCAGCTGTTATACAATAAATACATCGCCACCATAACCCCAAAGATGGGATCGGCGTACTGCACCCCAAAGAAGTTAAGTAGCACCGCCAACAACACCGCTAAGTTTAATAAAATATCGCCTTTATAATGCAGCGAGTCGGCTTTAATGGCGATAGAGCTAGTGCGCTTAACTACTTGATATTGCACAGCAACCACCAATAAAGTACAGACAATCGCAAATAGGCTCACCCAAACGCCAAATAAAGAATGTGGAATGTTGGCCGGGTTGATAATGCGCTCAACACCGTGAAACGCCAGTAGGCTTGCGGAGCCAGCAATAAATGCCGCCTGACCAAGGCCGGCCAACGCTTCAGCTTTACCATGACCAAAGCGGTGATCGTCATCAGCAGGTCTTAGTGCATAGCTGAGCACAAAAAAATTCATTAACGAGGCACTAATATCAAGCAAAGAGTCGGTTAACGAACCCAGCATGGCAGCACTGCCCGATGCCAACCAAGCCCATGCTTTGGCAGCAATCATCAGGCTTACCATCACAATGGTAAAAATGCTAGAAAACCTAACCCAGAACTCGTAACTACGCTCCACGAAAACTCCTTACCTCAACTCCTATCGTGTAATAATACAGGGTAATCCATTGAAATGAAAAATAGATTACACCGCCGCAGTATGTACCTAAAAACTTTAAATGGTTATTTAAGCTGTGATGCAGTGCTTTCCTTTATAGTAGAGCTGTTCAATGCATTACCCATGACGGCCAAGCTTCTCTCTTTGTGCTTGTACAAAAATACCATTTGGATATACTGCGCTCTCATTCACTCTGAGGTCGCCATGTTAGATATCGTACTTTATCAACCTGAGATCCCACCTAACACGGGAAATATCATTCGCTTATGTGCCAACACTGGCTTTTCATTGCACTTAATTGAACCTTTGGGGTTTGATTGGGATGATAAGCGGGTGAGACGCGCAGGATTAGATTACCATGAGTTTAGCCAGGTTGAGCGTCACGCCAGTTTTGAAGACTATGTCGCTAAACATAACCCCAAGCGTGTATTTGCCTGTACCACAAAAGGCAGTAAGCATTATCATGAGGTTGCCTACGAAGCCGGAGATTGTTTGCTATTTGGCCCAGAGACGCGCGGCTTACCCGAGGAAATTATCTTCTCATTGCCAGAGCCACAGCGAGTTCGCATTCCCATGCGCCCAGACAGCCGTAGCATGAATTTATCTAACGCGGTGTCTGTATTTGTGTATGAATCTTGGCGGCAATTAGGCTTTGCCGGAGCTAAGTAATACCAATTCGCTTAATTAAGTGGTCTATTTGAGGCAAGAAAATTTTGTCGATAACCAGGCAAAAATTTTGCTATTTAGTTGTTCTAAATGAGAAATTTTTAACGCAGTTAGCGTCAAATTTGCTCCCTCAAATCGAGCAAGTATTAATGCGGATTGGTATAATACCATTATGCTGTTAAGAAAAAAGGCACCAGAAGGTGCCTTTGACTTTAACTTACATTTACTTTTGGGATTAATTCTTTATATTTCAGCGTGGTGCAAAATGGTGCCAACAATATCGCTGAACTTGCTCGCAGGCTTAATGGTATTCACAGTACGGCCACAGGCTTTTAGCAAATCAATCAAATCGAAATAGCCTACTGGCTGACTAGCGTCTTGATCCATCACCAACAAAAACTCAAAGCCACCCTGCTCCATGGTTTTAAGCACGTTCCCGACCAAGCTGTTGGTCATTTGTTTCAGTGTAATTTGGCGAATATCAGACAGCGGGATCATGACATCGGTTACATTCAATTCGCGGCGGTTGCAGCCACGCTTTTCTGCGGTGCTTAAAACATAGCGACTGCCCAAGCGCGCAGTGGAAATAATACCGACAAATTGGTCTTTACTATCCACCACAAAACTGGCGCGACGGTGGGTTTTATCAAGCACTAATAGTGCTTCATCAATGCTGCTGTTGGCATCAATGTGTTGCATTGGGGCAAGATGGAGATTGTGCATTAAGCAATGAGCTGGCGCTTGCTCTGGATTGTCGGTATTGCAAACGGCAGGAAAGCTCTGAGCAACCGCGGCATAGTTATTGACCGGTTGGGTTTTTAAAACGGCATACGTGTTCATAGATCACCTCTATATCAAATTAATAAGCACGAAAAAGGTTGGGCTAACTAATTTATAAAGGTGGGGCGCGAATGGACTCGGTGGTTTGTTTGTTAAATACAGCTACCTGTTCAGTGGTGGTAACAACAAAGCCATAAGATATGTGCTGATCTTGGTTAGTGGTTAAAGCACAGTCGTCTAAATCAGGGCTGGTATTAGAGCTGTCTAAATCAACTACAATCGCTGTGACGCTGGCGGTTTTATCACACTGTGCAGCATCGGCCGTTGACATAGTCAACAGACTCAACATACAAAATGTAATAACCCAACGAACTAACTGCATTGTAAGCTCTTTTCTACTACCTTAACTTCAGTGTATGGGCAGCAGGGGCGCTTTACAAGTATTAAATGGCGACAAAATAGTAAGTCACTCTATTTTGAGCAAAATATTTCATTTGATAATTTGTTACTATTCTGTGCTCGGCAAGGCTTGAAATGACGTTATACTAGAACCACAAAGATGGCATTGACCATGAAAATAATTAACTTTCAAAGAGGTGCGTTGTGCAATTGTCACGCGGTATTGAGTATTTTATTGCCGGGTTTTCTCTTATTACCCAAAAGGGGCTAAAGCGCTTTGTTTTTATCCCGCTCACCATCAACATTTTACTGTTCGGTGCGTCGCTATTTTTTCTCTACGACTGGCTAACTCAAGGATTTGAATACTTAAATACTCTACTTCCTGAATGGTTAAGCTGGTTAGAGTGGCTAATGTGGCCCATTGCTATTTTGGTGATCTTATTTAGTTACAGTATGGTGTTTACTGTCATAACTAACTTTATTGCCGCCCCCTTTAATGGGCTACTGGCAGAGAAAGTCGAGCTACATTTAACCAATCAAACCGTCAACGATGATAAGCTGTTTGATATGCTTAAAGACGTACCAAGAATGCTTGGTCGTGAATGGACTAAGTTATGTTACTACCTTCCGCGAGCCATTGGCTTTTTCATTTTGCTTTGGGTGCTTCCGGTCATCGGCCAAATATTGTGGATAATGTTTACCTGCTGGATGTACAGCGTGCAATACAATGACTACCCCTTTGATAACCATAAAATTCACTTTAAACGCATGAAAGACGATCTTAAAAGTAAGCAAGGCCTGTCGTACGGCTTTGGCTTTGCAGTCTTTGTGCTCACTTCCATCCCATTTTTAAACCTGATAGTGATGCCTGTCGCCGTATGTGGTGCCACTAAACTATGGGTTGAGAACTACCGCCCGCAGTATCGGTAATATACTAGCCGCTGCCTCAGCTTTGGGCTGAGGTAGCTTCACTAGAAGTACTCATCGTTCGTGATTAGGTGATTTACATTGTGACGAGTTAAGAGTAAGCAGAAACAAAAAAGCCTCGCGGTTGCGAGGCTTTTAAATGGTGGTGCCCAGAGGCGGAATCGAACCACCGACACGAGGATTTTCAATCCTCTGCTCTACCGACTGAGCTATCTGGGCAAAAATTCTTTAAATTGTGCTGCTAATTCATCCTGAAGCAGTATTCCGGCTCGACGTCCTGTCTCGCGTTTGATTAGCTGCGAAGCTGTGCTTCGGTCTAATCTCACCCAACTGAGCTATCTGGGCAAAAATTCTTTAAATTGTGCTGCTAATTCATCCTGAAGCTTATTCAGTCTAAAACTAGCAATAAAATGGTGCCGACTATCCGAGTCGAACGGATGACCTACTGATTACAAGTCAGTTGCTCTACCAACTGAGCTAAGTCGGCACACCAAATTAGTGGTGCCCAGAGGCGGAATCGAACCACCGACACGAGGATTTTCAATCCTCTGCTCTACCGACTGAGCTATCTGGGCAAAAATTCTTTAAATTGTGCTGCTAATTCATTCTGAAGTTTGTTCAGTACGAAGTAGCAGTAAAAATGGTGCCGACTATCCGAGTCGAACGGATGACCTACTGATTACAAGTCAGTTGCTCTACCAACTGAGCTAAGTCGGCACACTAATTTGTGTGCCATGTCATTACTGCATGCACCTACATCGCTATTGCAATGTATCAAAATATGGTGCCCAGAGGCGGAATCGAACCACCGACACGAGGATTTTCAATCCTCTGCTCTACCGACTGAGCTATCTGGGCGTGCGGCGTATTAAACGGGTTTTGCGGTGCTAAGTCAACCCTTTTTTTAAATACCTTTATCGTTTGCACAGTTTTCAGACAAAGCGGTTAAAATACCGCTTTTTCGATGAAAAATCAGCCTTTACTGCTCTTTTCAGCGCAATGCCGCCTCTATACATAAGCCATAGTCGCAGACAGCCAAGTGGTGGCACAGAGAATGTTGCACTTTATAATTAAGCTCGTCACCAGCGGCAATCGAGCCTTGGTAATACAGCCAAGCATTATTGCACTATATAAGGTTAAAGAGGTCTACTGTTGGTTTACTTCCGATAGCTATAAAAACGAGAGGTAAAAAGTTAAACTAGGTGATAGGATACAGTAACTTCATTGTATATAAACGTGTTTTAGGATAGAGCATGACAGAGAATGCAAACAACGGGGTAAATGGTCGTCTACTCTTGTTAGTTATTACCATGTTACTCGTGGGCTTACTCAGTGGTGTAGGCGCTTATTTGCTTCCCAAATCAGAACCCGCGGATTCGAGTAGCAGTACCATTGACCTACCACAACAAGCACAACAGCTTGCCGCGCCTCTAGCTAGAATCACAACACAACTTGGCTTTGATGACGCCAAACAACTAATTCAAGCGTTCAGCGCCAGTAACCCTGATATTAATGCGGCACTTTATATAAATACGGGGATGGGCAGCAATAGCCTTATTTTCAAAGACGCTACTATCACAGTAGAGCCACTTGGGCGTACAGAGTCTTATAATAAAGAACAACAGCAAGTGCACCACCAGCAACTGGTGTTAGATGAGCAAAACGTCGGCGAGCTTATATTAACCCTCGCCCCTACAAAGCCTCAAAGCGACACTTCCGCTTCTATATCCTATGCTTTTTTTGCCTTGGCCATCGTTATTGCGTTAATAGCGGCCTATTTACTACAACGCAAACTAGGCAGCGCACCAAACCAACATATTGAGCAATTAATTACTGAGATTGAACAAGTTACTGCCGAGAAAAACTACAAAGCTAGTATTGCCACGTATTACAGCGGTGGACTGGCACAAATAGCCGAAGTGATAAATAACCTATTGCAGCAAGTGCAAGCCTCCATCGAGTCGGATCAAGCAACGCAAAACGAGCTCAAGCAACTACAAGAGAGTTTAGAAACCGAAGTTCAGGCGCGCACCATAGCCTTAGAAAAAGCCATATTAAATGCCGAACGGGCCAGTGACGCTAAAACCACCTTCTTAGCCACCATGAGTCATGAGATCCGTACTCCAATGAATGGCGTGATTGGCACTATCGACCTGCTGCGTCAAACTGAGTTAGATGGCGCACAACACCGCCTTACCACCATCATCCGCGACTCAGCCTTCTCATTGCTCGGCATTTTGGATGACATTTTAGACTTTTCAAAAATTGAAGCGGGTAAATTAAAAATTGATAACAGCCCGTTTTCTGTTGCCGAAACCACCGAGGAAGTTGCTCGAGTACTGTCGTCGGTGGCTAAAAAACGAAAACTCGACCTGCAGCTGTTTATCGCCCCTGACATCCCAAGCAACCTAGTGGGTGATACCGTACGTGTTAGGCAGGTACTTTATAATCTATGTAGTAATGCCATTAAGTTTACCACCACCGACGAGTCTCACCAGGGCTATGTTAGGATCGCCGTTGAGGTAGCGCAGAATACCTCCGAGCATTACACCTTAAGGTTTACTGTTACCGACAATGGTAAAGGCATGACTAAGGCGCAATTGCGCGAAATCTTCAACCCATTTATTCAGGCTGAAGGGTCTATCACTCGAGAATTTGGTGGTACCGGGCTAGGCTTATCGATTTGTAAAAGCTTAATCGAACTGATGCTTGGCAGCATTCAAGTAAACTCAGACATTGGCATGGGCAGTGAGTTTATTGTCGAGCTGCCATTTAGCGTCGATGGCAAAGTGAATCATGTACACAAACAAGAGCTCAGTGGCCGCAGCGTTGTCTTACTTACCAACAATGACGGCCGCAAAAGCATTTTATCTCGCTACTTGTCGTTTATGGGCGCTAAATTCGTGGTTATTGATGAATCTGAAATACCTGATCATCAACATGATGAAAAGTTGATCTGGGTACTCGACGGTCTCGATGGCATGGATAAGGTCAATGAACAATTACGCACCTTGGTGTATTCATTAGAGAATCATGACCAACAAGTGGTGGTATTAAGCAAGATGGACGAAGCGGCACTTAACCATAAGAGCATCTTCTACCTCAACGCGTCGCCGCTGTGTAAGTCGAGCTTTATGACCTCAATGTTGGTTGCTGCAGGGCTGCATAAGCCAAAAGAGCTCAAACCGTCACGGACCCTCAATGACTTTTTAAGTGTCGATGAAGCCAGAGCCAGCGATAAGCTGGTGTTATTGGTCGAAGACAATATGCTTAACCAGCAGGTTTTAACCGATCAGCTGCATTTGCTCGGTTATGGTGTAGAGGTCGCCGAAAATGGCGAAGAAGGATTGCAACTTTGGAAACAGGACCACTTCCCTATCGTCTTAACCGATCTGCATATGCCTAAAATGTCGGGCTACGATATGGTCAAAAACATTCGTGATTTTGTCGAGCAGTCTGATAACTACGATCAGCCTTATGTCATTGCCGTTACGGCTAATGCCCTAAAAGGTGAGCGTGAACGCTGTGAAGCGGCAGGCATGAATGACTACATCACCAAGCCGGTAGAGCTAAATATTTTAGAAAAAGCGCTAAACAAGTACGCTGAGAGTAACACTAAAAAAGCCGCCACGGCAAAGCAACAAACCAACGCAGTGGATGAGCAAAGTGATAAATCTGCAGTGGACGAACAAAGCGATAAACCGGCTGATAATGACAACACCACGTCACAACCAAACACCCCAGCTGAGCAAACGGCGGTTTCTGAGGTAGAGGATGAGCCTAGCGCAGCAGAAGAGGTAGAGGAACAAGATCAGAGCGAGCAGCCGGCTATTAATCTCGATATGCTCGATAAGTACGTTAACTACGATGAAGCCAAGCGCAACCGCTTCTTTAGAATGTACCTAGAGCAAAGCAGCCAGCTCACTCGAGACGTTAACGGTGCCGTTATTACCATGAGCCAGGAAGAAATCATCGAAGCCTGCCACCAGCTGAAATCGATATCCAAAACCATAGGAGCTGAACAAGTCGCTGCTACCGCCGCTGAGTTTGAGTCTATGTGTAAAGAAAACACCCTAACCACAGATCAGCTCATTCAAATGCGCGACAAATTAGAGCAAGACTTTTTAGCAGCCACAGAGTTTATTCAAGCGTTTTTAAGCCAAGACGCGTAAAACCCGCTCCCACGCACAGCCCTAACCTTTCTAGGGCTGTGTTTGCGCCCCCTAATTCCCCCCCCCCCAAATCACCGCTTTCCCCAATACTGTTACCAGTCAAATTTCTACCTGCTCTGACCTAGGCCTGAACCACTGAACGCAATCTAGACTATTTCTGCCGCCCAGCTCTTCCCCTATCAACAACAGCTGAGTATACTTACGCGCTTTTTAAATTAGTAAGTCGTTACAAACGACAAAAGCTAATTGTAATAGGTACTGGCCACCCGTTCAAAAAAAGCACAACTGGGTTTTAGGTGTGTGATTGCGGTTTATTTTTATAGTTAAAAAACCAAAACTTAGCGCTTACCCCATCAATCTGTAATGAAAAGTGATTGTGCTTATTGCGCACATGCACTTGCTGCTCACTACTCAATATAGATTGCTCAAAATTAACATGGCCAGATACAACAGTTTGATTAGATTAGGAAGTACATATGAATTCAGTTCCGAAGGCTGGAGAATTTCTGGGTCACCCGAAAGGGCTCTTCTTATTATTTGGTACCGAAATGTGGGAGCGTTTTGGTTACTACGGTATGCGTGCCATCTTAGTACTGTACTTGGTTGCACAAGTGCAAAGCGGCGGCTTTGGCTGGAATAACGCCGACGCCCTTAGCCTTTACGGTACCTTTACCATGGCTGTTTACCTCACACCACTATTTGGTGGTTGGTTAGCCGACAATGTTTTAGGACAACGTAAAGCAATTATTATTGGTGGTGTGCTGATGGCCGCCGGTCACTTTATCATGGGTATTCCCCACAGCGTGGTCGCGGGACAAGAAGAAAACGTTTTTTACCTAGGTCTGGCGCTACTTTGTATTGGTAATGGTTTATTTAAGCCTAACATATCTACTATGGTAGGTGACCTGTATCAAGAAGGTGATAAACGTCGCGATGGCGCTTTCACTATTTTCTATATGGGCATTAACTTAGGTGGTGCTTTAGGCCCACTTATCGCCGGCTACGTGGCCGCCGTTATCAATTGGCAGGCAGGTTTTATTGCCGCGGGCATTGGTATGGTTATCTCAGTAGTAATGCAATTATTGTTAAGCCAAAAATATCTTGGCGATATTGGTAAAGTGCCTGCTGCAAAGCTATCTCAGCAACAGTCTGAGTCTCAAACCAAAGCACCATTAACCAAACAAGAAAAAGACCGTATTCGCGTCATTTTCACCATGAGTGTGTTTTCTATTATTTTCTGGATGGGATTCGAGCAGGCCGGCGGCCTAATGAACCTGTTTGCCAATGACTACACCGACCGTGTATTTATGGGCTTTGAAATTCCCGCTTCGTGGTTCCAATCGCTGAACTCGCTTTTTATCATCATTTTCGCTCCTCTTGTGGCCATGATTTGGTTGCGCCTTGATAATAAAGAACCCAACTCACCAGTGAAATTTGCTATTGGTTTGGTGTTCTTGGCGCTGGGCTTTTTAACTATGATGCTAGCGTTGGCAACAGAAGGCGGTAACAGCGGCGACACCTTACAGATCAGCATGATTTGGCTGGTGCTATTTTACCTGTTCCATACCCTTGGCGAGCTATGCCTGTCGCCCATTGGTCTTTCTATGGTGAGCAAGCTAGCTCCACTGCGTTTAGCCTCTTTATTAATGGGGATTTGGTTCTTATGTACCGCGGTGGCTAACAAACTCGCGGGCCTTGTGGGATCATTTATTGGTGAAGGCCAAGAAGCCATGAACAACGCCATGAGCATCTTTATTGGTTTAGGTGGGGTTGCACTCCTTTCTGCCGTACTTATGTACCTACTCAGTAATAAGTTAGTGGAGTGGATGCACGGCGCGGAAGGCCAGCACGAACCGCATACCCAAGAACATTACCTGGCAGAAGAGCTAGAAGTGACCGCTGAGAAGCAATAATTTTAGTCGAAAACCACACCTTTTCGGTGTGGTTTTCACCCTTCACCACCCTAAAATGTAAAGATTTAAATACAACCTCACCCAATTCCAAGCCATTTCAGCTTCAAACTCATCCTCAAGGGACTCGCCACCCCGAAATAATAAAGAATCATATAACCTATTAAAAACAGAAACTTAAAAATTATTAAGCACAATTACAGTCAAACAAACCGGATAAAAAGCAAACATTTTTTAGGCTAAAATTAATTTCTCGCTCTTGCCGTCAACTGGGCTTAGTTTTTCTGACTTTTGTGCAACTAAATTTACATTCTTCTTAGCCACTATTTATAGCGCAAATCTTCCCCTTTGTGCTGTTTTGATTAATCATCCATGGCACAAACTAAAAACAGTCACCCAGTGCTTAATTGCGGGAGTATTACAATGAGTGAAGTAAATAATCCACTTGGCCTTGAAGGCATCGAGTTTACCGAATACGCGACACCAGACGCAGATTACATGGATAAAGTGTTCACTGACTTTGGCTTCTCAAAACTGAAGAAGTTTAAAGACAAAGACATCGTTTACTACAATCAGAACGACATCCACTTCTTAATGAACAATGAGCGTGAAGGCTTCTCTGCAGAGTTCGCAAAAAGCCACGGTCCTGCAATCTGCTCTATGGGCTGGCGTGTAAAGGATGCCCAAAAAGCATTCGACACAGCAGTTGAACGCGGTGCGAAGCCTGCTACAGACTCGGCACACAAAGATTTACCCTACCCGGCTATCTATGGTATTGGCGACAGCCTAATTTACTTCATCGAGAACTTTGGCGACAAAGGCTCTATTTATGAACAAGACTTTGTTGACCTAGACGAGCCAAGAATCGTTGAAAGCAAAGGCTTTAAGTGCATCGACCACCTAACCAATAACGTTTACAAAGGCACCATGGAAACTTGGGCTAATTTCTACAAAGACGTGTTTGGCTTTACCGAAGTGCGCTACTTTGACATTAAAGGTCAAAAAACAGCGCTACTGTCTTACGCATTGAAATCGCCTTGCGGTACCTTCTCTATTCCAATTAACGAAGGTAAAGACGATAACAACAACCAAATCGATGAGTACCTTGACGAGTACAATGGCCCTGGTGTGCAGCACTTAGCGTTCTTAACAGACGACCTAGTAGGCTCACTCGACAAGCTAGACAAGAGCACAATTGCCACTTTAGATATTGTTGACCATTACTACGACACTATCTTTGACCGTGTACCTTGGGTTAAAGAAGACAAAGATAAGATCAAAGAGCACCAAATCTTAGTAGATAGCCAAAGTGAAGACTGCTACCTACTGCAGATCTTCACTAAGAACCTATTCGGTCCTATCTTTATTGAGATGATCCAGCGTGTTGATGACGGTGGCTTCGGTGAAGGTAACTTCCAAGCCCTGTTTGAGTCAATCGAACGCGATCAAGAGCGTCGCGGCGTACTCTAAACCACATTGATGCAATAAAAAAGCAGCTAACCTTAGCTGCTTTTTGTGGTTTACCGAAACACCATAAACCACCTAGGATCATTCAGCCTTATTGAGGCGAATTGATATTATTTTGCATTCAGGCTTGAGTTTGCGCGTTTCGGCCATAACTCAAGTGCAAAGCCCAAATTAAAGGAAAAGTAATGTCTCATATTAACGAAACTCACGACATTCAATTGAAAAGCTGGGTGTCTAGCGCCAATCAAGCTGGCACCGACTTCCCTATTCAGAACTTACCATTTGCCGTATTCCGCCGTAAGAACAGCAATGAAGAATTTCGCGGTGGCGTAGCAATTGGCGATCAGGTACTAGACCTAGGCGCGGTTGCCGCAGCCAAGCTTTTTTCAGGTGAAGCGCAAACCGCTGTTGAAGCAGCAAATGCACCCGCTTTAAATGAGTTTATGGGCATGGGCCAAAACTACTGGTCGGCACTGCGTTTAGCACTTTCTCGTGCGTTGCGTGAAGGCTCTGAACATCAAGCGGCGTTAGAAGGCGCGCTCGTGGCACAAGACGAAGTGGAATACTCACTGCCTTGCCACATCGGCGACTACACTGACTTCTATACTTCAATCTACCACGCAACGGCTGTAGGTAGCTTGTTCCGCCCTGATAACCCTTTATTACCTAACTATAAGTGGGTACCCATTGGTTACCACGGCCGTGCGTCATCCATTGACGTTTCTGGTCAAACGTTCCCACGTCCTAAAGGCCAAACCAAAGCGCCAGACGCCGACACTCCTTCGTTTGGTCCGTGTAAGCGCCTTGACTATGAATTAGAGCTGGGCATTTACCTTGGTAAAGGCAACGAGCTTGGCGACTCAATCGCGATTAAAAATGCTGAAGACCATGTGTTTGGCTTCTGTTTGTTTAACGACTGGTCAGCTCGTGACTTACAAGCTTGGGAATACCAGCCTCTAGGGCCATTCCTGGCGAAAAACTTTGCCTCTACGGTATCACCTTGGATTGTTACCACAGAGGCACTAGCTCCTTACCGTACTACTTGGCACCGTGATGAGAACGATCCACAACCACTGGACTACTTAGAGTCGAGTGAAAACCGTGAGTCTGGTGCCATTGATATTCGTATGGACGTATTGCTAGAAACAGAAAAAATGCGCAGCGAAAACGCGAAGCCCAGCAAGCTTTCTGAATCAAGCTTTAAGCACAGCTATTGGACCGTGGCGCAGATGGTGACTCACCATACCGTCAATGGTTGTAACTTTATGCCAGGCGATATGCTGGGCTCAGGTACTCAGTCTGGTCCAGAGCATGAAGAAGCAGGCTCATTACTGGAACTGTCACGTGGTGGTAAACAAAGCATCACTCTAGACAATGGCGAAGAGCGTAAGTTCTTAGAAGATGGCGATAAAGTGATTATGCGCGGTTGGTGTGAAGCGGATGGCTTTAACCGTATCGGATTTGGTTCGGTAGAAGGCACTATCCTGCCAGCGAAATAATCGCACAAATTATTTACTTTTAAATCAAGGGCATGGTTATTCCATGCCCTTTTTTTGTTGGTAAAACTAGAATTTTGCATAAAAATTGTTAAAGTGTAACGCTACTATGATTTTGAGGTTTCATGTTGCAAGTACTAAAGCGCCTATACAACAAGCTGTTCAAGCCTACCCAGCTCATTATCCGCCAAGATGCTGAGATGAAAGTATTACGCTTACCAGCATGGCTGCAAGCGTGTACCTTAATGGTATTGCTGTTGTTGGCAACTTGGTTGCTCAATAACACGGTTGCGCTCTACGAAAATAACCAAATACTGGCATCACAGCAGCAAACTCAAGCAACACGCGAAGCGAAATGGCAAGCTGAAAAGCAGCAGCTAGAGCAGCAACTTCTAGAGCAGCACACCGCTTTGCAAAAGCTTGCTCAACAGCACCAAGTATTGGCGTCGTTATTAGACACTGGCGATGAGCCAACCTTAATAACCGATAGCAACACCGAGACCCTCGCTGCAACGCAGAACATCGACTTTAGCCTAGCTGCTGAAAAGTTGTTACAACAACAGCAAAGCGCCAGTGAAGCCATTAGTAGTAAACTTGCTGAAGACATCACCGCTATAGAGCAAGCCGCGAAAGAGGCTGGTGTTGAGCTTTCAGAACCAAAGCAAGTTGCCCAAGGCGGGCCCTATCATCAAGCTAAGCTGAACTTGGTAGACGACAGCTTTATAAGCGCCATCGATCAACAATCCACCTACGCGCAATTAAGTGCGTTAGTGAACCAACTACCAAAAAGCCTGCCTGTGGTGCAAGATAAGTATTATGTTTCGAGTTTGTATGGCTACCGCAAAGACCCGATAACGGGCCGTCGAGCTTATCACAAGGGCATTGATATGGCCGGTTGGGTAAAAACCGAAATCATCGCCCCTGCTGCTGGCGAGGTTGTCCGAGCCGGAAGAAATGGCGGCTACGGTAACTTTATCGAGCTAAAACATGGCAATAATATTAAAACTCGCTATGGTCACCTCCACACCTTGAAAGTTAAAAAAGGACAAACGGTCGATAAAGGCGACGTCATTGCTCTAATGGGCAGCACGGGAAGAAGTACAGCAACACACTTGCACTATGAAGTAATTCAAGGTAAAAAACATTTAAACCCAATTAAAATCACCCGCGCATTCAACGAGTAAGTCATTCAACTGGGTGCCGTGATATCGAGGTAATCGTGTTTAACTCTTTTAAAAACCCGCAGTCAGATGTTCCCGCAATCATTGCCAGTAGCACCACGATCACCGGGGACGTTGCTTGTGACGCTGAGTTGCAACTCGATGGCAGCGTTCATGGTAATTTAGATATTAAACAGCTTACCATTGGCGAAAAAGGCGTGGTAAAGGGCAATATAAAGGCCGAATTGTTGGTTATCTTAGGCAAGGTTGAAGGCGATATTCATGCCAAAGAAGTTACATTACAGCCCAGTGCTAAGGTGTATGGCAACATCGAGCATGAAACCCTAACCATTGCCGCTGGCGCGCATATTGATGGCAAACTAACTCATATCAATGAAGCCACGAATGTTACGGCCATTGCCAGTTCTGACCAGCAATAGCCGCTCAATCACTGCTTTTTCTGCTTGGCGCTGATGTACATATTAATATCAGCGTGAAAGACCTTTTCACCAGAGCGATTAAATACTTCCACTGGAATAATTAAGTCTTCTTTGTCTTGCCACGTTCGCGGGTAATCTATCTGAGCCACCGCTTCTAAGTCTGTTTCTGCTATGGCTAGGTACTGCACCGTCATCCCCTTAGGGATCCAACGATGGCTTTTATGGTCAATCGTGGCATCCGTCATGACCCCACCGACTAACTCAGCCAAGTTACACATGGCAATGGCGTGTACCGTACCTATGTGATTGTGCACCGCTTTGCGATTGGGCATGGTCGCTTTACATAAACCCGGCTGCAGTTGCGTAATTTTAGGTTTAATGGTGCCAAAATATGGTGCTTTTCGGCATACCGCCTTACTGAAAAGCCATTTACCAAACGGCAACCAATTCAGACGTTTATAAGTTTTTACTATTGCAGATGCCATAACGTGTTATTCCAATCAAATTTTTTTAAAATTAACACATCTGACCAGTTAATCAACTGGCGCTCAGGCAACCATAGAAAAATTTTGTCAAATCGGCGCTTTGTCCTGTCTTTTCTAATTTCTCGCAATACAATAGCCGGCAAAAGGAGACGCCATGGCACAGTCAAATTCAAAAGCCCTTATTTTTATTCTCGCACTGCTGATTATTTTTTGCCCCCTGGGTATCGATCTCTACTTGCCAGCTTTCGTGGCAATGGAAAATAGCCTTAATGCCAGCACAGCTCAAATTCAACAAACGGTAAACATCTACATGCTGGCGGTGGGCTTAGGGCAACTGATTGCAGGACCATTGGCAGATAAGTTTGGTCGCAAACCCATAGTGTTAATTGGTATCTGCTTGTTTGCTCTAGGCGCCATTACCGCGAGTCTTGCGACCACCTGGTTGACCATGATGGCCGCACGAGTGTTACAAGGTTTTGGCGCCTGTGCCACCTTTGTGTGTGCTTTTGCCATTGTAAGGGATAGCTTTGGCCACAAAGGTGCGGGGCAAATGATCACTTACCTCAATGGCATTGTTTGCTTTATTCCGGCTTTGGCACCCATTTTAGGCGCTTGGCTTACCGTAAAGTTTGGCTGGCAAAGTAACTTCAGCTTTCTAGCTGGCTTTGCCTTGTTAGGTTTGCTATTGGTCACAGTGTTATATAGTGAAACACGTCCTAACGACACCCACTACAGTGGCCATATTCTTGATTTGCGCCGCTTTAAGCCCATGTTTAATGACGCTACCTTTGTATTTAATGCTACATTAACCATGTTGGGCATGGCCGCCATGTTGGTATTTGTTATCTCCGCACCAGGTTGGATCATGGAGGAGATGTCAGGCAGTGTTGCGGATTTTACCACTTGGTTTACCGGTAATGCGGTAGTGAGTATTGCGGCAAGCTTTATCGCACCACACTTTATTAAGCGCAATAGTCAGCGTGCGCTTATTTTTGGTCTATCGCTGTTTGGTTTCAGTGGCTTGTTGTTGCTGATGTTACCGCAAACTCAGGTCATGCATTTTGTTTTACCTATGTATTTGGCCTCCATTGGTTTTGCCTTTACCTTAGGCGCAGCAGCTGGCAAGGCTCTGTCAGGGTTTGCCAAACAAGCGGGAACCGCTTCGGCACTCATAGGTGTACTACAAATGAGTGGTGCTGGCGTGCTGGCGACTTTAACACAACCTTTGGGATTAACAGCTCCGATGCAGTTAGCACTGCATTTGCTGCTGGTTATGCCATTTTTACTGCTGCTGGCTAGTAAACGTCGTCACCAGCTACACAGCGCAGCATAAAGTATTGCTGCGGTTTTAATGCTACTTTATGACCCAATATGCCAAAGCCAGACATTGCTATAAAATTATCATTATCACTCTTTTGGCATCTGGTTGCGGACTCAAAGACGCCAAGACTACAAATTTGCATTGACTGGTAAAGGTACTTCACAAGTCGATATTTATCGCAATGGTAGTAAAATTGTAACAACCAGCAATGATAATAGTTACACAGACACTATCAATGCCAAAGGCGACGGCTCATACGGCTACCAAGTTTGTGAACAAGGCAGCACAGACACTTGTTCAACGACACAAACGGTGGTGTTCTAACCTCCAACCAATTGCAAAATGCCGGTCACTTTGACCGGCATTTTTTATGTCCCTACACCAGTGCTATGGCTACTGATTTTACTTTTTTAAACGTGCCGAAGTAATCGTAATGAACGAAGCGACATTAGCAAACGTAGTGATGGCTAAGAGCGAAACCAATAAGGATGTGAACAGATAGGACTTTTATCCACTGTTCATTTTCTTTTCACTTCGAGTGTCTATACTAATGATTAGTTTAGTGACAGAAGGAGTCTTACATGAGTACATCGGGTTATACCCCACCCAAAGTATGGCAACACGCTTGGCAAACGGATGATGGCAATAAGTTTGCTAACATTAACCGCCCCACGGCAGGTGCCAGATATCAACAGTCACTCCCTCAAGGTAAACACCCCCTGCAACTTTACTCCCTAGCCACACCCAATGGCGTTAAGGTCACCATATTATTAGAAGAACTGCTTGCTGCTGGCCGCAGTGACGCCGAGTACGATGCCTTTCTAATCGATATTATGGCTGGAGAGCAATTTAGTTCTGGTTTTGTTGCACTAAATCCTAACTCCAAAATCCCAGCCTTATTGGATACCAGTACAGAAACACCAACCAAAGTGTTCGAGTCAGGCTCTATCTTGCTGTACCTCGCGGAAAAATTTAATGCTTTTATCCCGCAAGACTCGGCAAAACGCACCGAATGTTTAAACTGGCTATTTTGGCAAATGGGCGCCGCCCCCTTGCTTGGCGGTGGCTTCGGTCATTTTTATGCCTATGCACCAGAGTACTTCGAGTACCCAATTAATCGTTACACTATGGAAGTAAAGCGGCAACTCGATATGCTTAACCAACATTTGGCTAATAATCAGTATATGTGTGGCGATGAGTATACCATTGCCGATATGGCCATTTGGCCTTGGTATGGCGTACTTGCGCAGGGGCACCTGTATGATGCCGCAGAGTTTCTCGACGTCAATGGCTATGAGCATGTCATCCGCTGGGCAGGCGAAATTGCTGCGCGCCCGGCTGTACAGCGTGGCAAGATGGTGAACCGAACTTGGGGAGAGCCCCATGAACAGCTACACGAGCGACATGATGCCAGTGATTTTGATAGCAAAACACAAGATAAGCTAAACTCTGACTAATCATCCAGCGCCGCTGCCCTGCGGCGCCTTCTCTTCACAACCCTTCTTACTTTAAAGCATATAATCACCACCGCGGTCACCCACTCTGGGGTTTTGACGTTATCCCCTATCTAGATTTATTTACGCTCGCAAAAAGCCCTAAAAGTGATTATATTTAAGCAACTTTTTTGTGTTAGGAAGAACTCATGCCCAAGGCTAGTGAAATAAAAAAACATGCTGCCATTGAATACAACGGCCGCGTAATGATTGTTAGAGACATTGAACGCTCAGTACCACAAGGTCGTGCTGGCGGCAGCTTATATCGTATGCGGATGTATGATGTGGTTGATAACTCTAAAGTTGACCACACCTTTAAAGCTGAAGAAATGCTAACGTTAGCCGACCTAAATCGTCGCGGCGCTACGCTCTCATATATTGATGGCGATGAATACGTGTTTATGGATGACGAAGATTACACGCCTTACCACCTTAATAAAGACAGCATCGCTGAACAGCTGCTGTTTATCGACGAAGCCACTCAAGGCTTATCCGTGGTACTGGTACACGGCTCTCCAGTGTCTATCGACTTGCCATCAAGCGTGGAATTAGTCATTACAGAGACGTCACCGTCGATTAAAGGCGCTTCTGCCAGTGCGAGAACCAAGCCTGCCACCCTAACAACGGGTTTAGTGGTACAAGTACCAGAGCACATCTCAAGCGGTGATAAAATTAAAATCAATACCGCTGAATCTAAATTTATGGGTCGCGCCGACTAATACCAACCCGCATTAATGCACACTTAATTAAGCACTGGGCAGGGTCAACCTGCCTTTTTTTATAGTGCTGGTCTCACTCGCAAAAAGCGCGCAAACCTCGGCTTGCCAAACTTGGTATAACCTTGGTAACGAAACGTGATGCGACTGCCAATCGCTGGCGGCGCTTTGCGCTCGGCATCGCTGAAACCAGTGCCGATTTTAAATTGCTTACCTCGCTCGTCCTTTACCAACAACGACCCCATCATGCCTTGGTATTTGCCATTACCGGGTAAGTGCTTGAGCACGATGGCCTCGGCGTCTTGATAAGGCTTATACTTGACGATGTCATCGCTGCGGCCTGCTTTATGTAAGGCACTTTTGCGATGCAACATCACTCCTTCAGCGCCCTTATCTAGCACCGCGTGATAATAGCGATTTAACGCTTGACGGTTTTGCAACGCAAGCTGCTCTACAGCTTGAATATGAGGGATATTTAACTCGTCAATAAGGCGTTTATAATGCTGATAGCGCCTATCAAAAGGAGTCGTTTTATCGGGAGCATCAAAAATATAATAGGTGATTTGCCGCCAATGGCTATCGTTTGGTTGCTGACGGCGAGCAACCCCACTGACAAAGGCAAAGTTTTTGTAGCCTGCCCATAACTCACCATCTAACCAAACATTGGGCAAGTCTTGCGTAAACCAATCTGGCGCATGGATCACATGACCACCACGACTAAGCAGCCTCTTACCATTCCACACTGCCCTGACGCCATCGTATTTTTCACTCACTAAATAATCTGATATGGCTTCATGACCTTGATAAATAGCGGCAAGTTGAGTAGCTGGAGGCTCGGCACTAAACAGTGAAAAGCTGTAAAAAAGCAGTCCTAAAAGCATCGTTTTCATAGCAATATCCTTTGCAGTGAAGAGTAACATCTAACTGCTTAAACATTGCACAGCTTAGCTAATTTGTAAAACCTCTTTCATGGCTAATTTCTAAGCCACTGATAAAACGCTGCTAAATTATTAAATTGCTGATCCGCTATGCTTAAATCTTGCACCTGAGAATGGCTATTGGGAATAGCCACCGCACACAGCCCAGCAGACTTTGCTGATTGCAACCCTGTGTGGCTGTCTTCAATGGCAACAGCTTGGCTGGCGGCGACCCCAAGCTGCGCTAACGCTTGTAGGTATGGCTCTGGGTGAGGTTTTGGCTGTTCAACATCGTCTTTACAGATCACCACATCAAACAGTGGCAAGAGATCATGGCTGGTTAACGCTGGAATGGCTTCAGCACGGCTGCTCCCCGTCACCAAAGCGATGGGCATTTGCTTGGCACTTTGCTCAACAACGGTTTGAGCGAAAGGCATGAGGGTCGGCGCCACTTCGCTTGCCACGGTAACAAAGTGTGCATTTTTATCATCACACAAAGAGGCTGCCGATGGCGCTAGCTGATGTCGCTGCTTGAGTATGTTTGCCGCCTCCAAGGTCGGCACACCAGAAAACTCATGACAAAACGCTTGCTCAGAGTAAGATATCCCAAGAGGTGCCAAGACTTGCATCCAACTTTGATAGTGCAATGCCTCTGAATCCACTAAGGTGCCATCAAAATCAAATAGTACCGCTTGAAAACGCATTATACCCTCTACCTTACTCTTACTTTGCTAAATTCAAGCTAGAAGCGCTGAACGGCTCAGCCCACCCAGCTCAAGTGTGTTTATAGTGTGCCTAGTATTAGGCTATTATTGTTGCAGACCAGCAGGTGGCTCTGCCGACGCTTCCTCGCCCGACTCCACTTCAACCAAGGTGTAACCCCGAGGCTGTCTAACCACTTTTAAAATGGGTTTTTCGAAAGCAGATTGTAACCTTTGGCTATCGGCCTGCAATTCTTCTATGGTACGCCCAAAAGGTGCGGCACCAGTTTCAGACCAATTCGTCACCTTACCGTTAAGGTTATATTCTACTTCATGAATTTGATAGAGCTCAGGCTCTGTTTTGGTTGCTTCACAGAAAATCACACGGTAATTCCAAAAACCTGACATAGCGACTCCCATCATAAAAATGTCAAAATAAAAGCTGATAGTAAAAAGCCCGCATTAAGCGGGCTTTGGCATATTCATTATAATCACTGTGGTGTGAATTAGAAGAATTTTACTTTAAATTCTGCACCAACAAAGCGCTCTTGATTCAGCATACCGGTGTTGTTGTTGAAATCAACACCACCAATAACAACCTGCTCGTCAAATAAGTTGCGAGCAAATACTGATACTTCGTATTCATTGTCACCGGAGAACCATAGGTAACCAGCTCGTAGACCCGTTTCAAACAGAGCTTCACCTTCAAACTCTACCGATTTATACAAGAAGAAGTCGATTTCGCTGCGGTATGACATATCGCCGTATACAAAGAACTCACCATTTTCAGTTTCTTTGGTATAGCGTAATGTTGCATTGGCAATCCACTCTGGCGCGTGTGGCAGGCTGTTGCCATCCAAAATTGCACGTGGTTCAGGACCAAATGAACCCTCAACCATGTATGTCGGATCAGTTACCGTACACTGACCGCACACTGCTACAGCTAGCTCGTCATCTTGTAGTTCAGTATTATTGTAACTCAGGTTGAATGTTGCGTTTAGCTCATCCGTTAGCACCCACTCGGTATCAAGCTCAAAGCCATAGCCTGTGGTTTTGTCAGCATTGACTAGACGGTTAAAGTTAGAGCCACCACCTACAGCAGTAAGCTGTTGGTCATTCATCTGATAGTAGAAAACCGTTGCGTTAACACGGCCAGAGCCATCTAGCACATCTGATTTGATGCCCGCCTCGATGGAGTTAGTGGTTTCAGATTCAGCAACCGTTGCTTCATCACCGAACAAGATGCGACCCTGAACACTTGGTGCACGGAAGCCGTTAGCAATACGACCAAATAGATTCACATCATCGGTTAATTTATAAGTAGCACTTAAGTCCCAGCTAACGTGGCTATCACTTGGGTTTGCCCACACTTCTTTAAAATCAGCTGCGCCAGCAGGGCTTTGAGTACGTTTAGCATAAAAGTCTTTTTCGTCATCAGAGTAACGAAGTCCAGCAGTCACTTTCAGATCATCAGATACCGTATAATCAAACGAGCCGAACAGCGCCCATGCTGAAGTGTCTTGCTCTTGGATAGCATATCCATTTTGCAAACCGTACTGCATTGCAGCAACATCGTACGCGGTACTATCGAAGTTATAACTTTCAATAGTCAGGTCTTCTTCAAATAAAAACACACCAACTTGGTAGTTATAATCACCGGCAAGGTTGCTTGATAAGCGCAATTCTTGAGTATATTGATTATGATCCGGTAATACGTCTGCAGTTTCTGCATTAAAGAAGATCAGGCCTGGACCACTGACACCATTGTCATCAGGGCCATAACCGCCATCTACATCAGCACGCGAGTAGATTTCAGCATTCTCCCAAGCAGAGATTGACGTTACCGTATGCTCATTCAGATCCCACTCTAGCTTTAAACTCAAGCCTTGGGTTTCAACTTGCTGAGTCGCACGCGAAGCAGCGTCTTGATAAACCACGTCGTTGTCATAAATTGGGTTGATGTTATTGCTGCCAGCTTCAATTAAGTTGGCGCGGAATGCGATAGGACGACCATCAAGCTCACGATAATGGTAGTTAAGTAGGCCGTCGAAGTTATCACCTTCATATAAGAACTGCACACGTACAGCTTGCTCGCTGTAGCCACCTAGTGAGTCTTCTTTTTCAAAGCCTGGGGCTTTAACGTCGATGTAGTCTTCTTTTTCTTGCCACAGCGCTGAAATACGAGTTGATAAGCGATCCGTTACTGAACCACCTACCGCGCCTTCAAAGTCAGTGGCACCGCGGCTACCATATGAAAGGGCTGCATAACCATCAAAGTCTTGGCTAGGCTTAACTGTATCAAACTTTACTAGACCTGCAGGCGTGTTACGACCGAATAGTGTGCCCTGAGGACCACGCAACACTTCGATGCGTGCAATATCAAAAACTGGGAAGCCTTTAAGGATCGGGTTTTCTTGAACCACTTCATCGACAACCAACGAAACCGGTTGTGATGCGTTTAGATCGAAATCCGTGTTACCTAAACCACGAACGTAAAAGCGTGGGAAAGTACGACCAAAAGAAGATTCCACAGATAAACTTGGAATTTTCGCGTTCATGAAGCGAATATCCATACCCGCAGAACTATAAGCGTTTAAGCCATCACCTTGCAGTGCTGATACTGAAACAGGCACCTCTTGTGCGTTCTCAACACGCTTACGCGCAGTAATCTGAATTACTTCTAGTTGGTTTGATTTTGCTTGCTCTTCTTCAGCAAGGGCAGAAAATGAAGTACCTGCTACAGCAGAGAACAACGTAGCATTGATTAACGTTGCTAACGTGGATCTTTTCATTGCTTTCATGTTGGATTTCGACCTTTTAGTGCACTCTATGTTCAACGGTATATGTTTTGGGCGCCGTTTCACGTGGCGTGAACGTTCAATTTTACGCGTTTTTCTATTAACGCGGACCTTGCAATTGAGAGTGCGATACAAATTTGCACGGCTGAACGAGACGGCGCTAATTATAGCAGCAAATTTTTACTTTGCTTCATAAACCGAACTAAAAAAGTCAATTTTTTTACAACTTTTAGCTATGTTAGCTGACAGTTCACAACATTTAGCAACAAAAAACCACAGAAAGCGGACATTTGTCCTTTCGAAAACCAAGCACAAATGTTCACCTTTCTAATTTTTACCGGCAACAGAAACAACACCAATTAGTGCGATCACGAGGTCGAATTCGTGATTACTCATAATAGATGCTGTGATGCTTTGCCACTTGCGCCCAAACAAGAACCAAAGCATAGTCGGTAACGGTAATATTACCGCAAGTCGTTACTGGTCAATAAGACAGTGGCAGAATAGTAAAGTTCAATCTAAATTAGAAATAGGACATTAGACCGATTTAAGGAAAAAAACCGGCCTGAGTTTAATCGCTTCAGCGCTCTGGGGTTTCCATTGCTACAAACTCGGCGCGGCCAGACTCTTCATTGTAATTAATCACCGCGATCGCTGCGGTATTAAAAATAGGCATATTGTCTGGGCACAATTGATCGACTAGATAGCTGACGATGGGCATGTGTGCCACCAGCAACCAAGTGTTTAACTGCGGGTTTAATGAGATTAAGGTTTCAAGATAATCAATAGCCGTATTTGCCGTACCACTTGGCACAATATCTTCACAGGTTTCCACAAATTGTGGGGATTGTGGCTGCAACACCTGGGCTGCCGTTTGCTGGGCACGTACAAATGGGCTGATCAATGCCGCATCAACTTGATAATGCTGCTTTAACCAAGTGGCCATTTGTTGTGCTTGCTGTACTCCGTGCTCGGTTAACTCCCTGTTGGCATCAGTGCTGCGCAGCGCTTGCGCTTCGCCATGACGCATAATCAGGATTGTCTTCATACTATTCAGCACCTTATGATTAATTTAGACTAAACCGGTAGCTAAATCACCAGTTTGTTCGCTATATTAAAACAAATGAAGCATTAACGGGAAATGAAATTCCAGTTACCTGCAATTACTTTTAACTAATTTATCGGCAGCAGCGTATTGAAACTGAGTAATAATGATAGTCGGCAGTACCAATTTATAACACTGGACAATGGTCTAAGGGTGCTCCTTGTTAATGATGCCTCTATTGCTAAATGCGCAGTGTCATTAACCGTCAATGTCGGCCACTTTGATGACCCCGAACACCGTCAAGGGATGGCGCATTTTCTTGAGCATATGCTATTTCTTGGCACTGAGGCTTACCCTGAATCGGGCAGTTTTTCCCAGTTTATTAGTCAGCATGGCGGCCAAACCAATGCTTGGACGGGCACTGAGCACTCTAGCTATTACTTTGACTGCGATGCCGAACAACTGCAACCTGCACTTGAGCGATTTAGCCAGTTCTTTATTGCCCCCCTTTTAAGCCCCAGTGACAGCGAAAAAGAACGTGAAGCCATTGATGCCGAATTTAAACTTAAAATAAAAGACGACGGTCGCCGCATTTATCAAGTGCACAAAGAAACCATTAACCCGGCTCACCCATTTGCCAAGTTTTCTGTAGGCACACGCGAAACACTTGCCGATGGTGAACAAAATATAGCGCTTGAGTTAAAGGCTTTTTTTCAGCGCCACTATCAGGCGCAATGGATGACCTTAGTCATCGCAGCACCTCAGCCGCTGAAACAGTTAAATCATTATTGTCAGGTGTTTCAAGATATTCGTGGCAGCAGCGAAGTTAAGCCTGCTATTGAAACGCCAATGTATCGCCCTGACGATCTCTGCCAAGAGTTACAAATAAAACCTCGTAAGCATATGCAAAAGTTGATAGTCAGCTTTGCCATGCCCAATCCGGCCGACCTCTACAAACACAAAAGCGTTAGTTTTCTTGCCCATTTATTAGGTTATGAAGGCAAAGGCTCTTTGTACTCGATATTGAAGTCTCAAGGTTGGATTAACGCCCTGTCTGCCGGGGGCGGTATCACGGGGAGCAACTTTCGCGACTTTAACGTCAGCTTTGCACTTACCGACGAAGGTATTGAGTACTACGAAGACATTGTCGAAATGTTGTTTGAATACTTGGCACTGATCAAGCAAAACGTCAGTGCCCTGCCACGGCTCTATCAAGACAAAAGCACGCTATTAAATATTGCTTTCGATAACCAAGAAATTGGCCGCACATTAGAGTGGGTGAACTCGGTTAGTGTCAACATGCACCATTATCAACAACAAGACTTTCTTTATGGCGATTACCGTATGGATGGCTTTTGTGAAGCTCAGCATAATGAATTGTTGTCATACCTAACACCACACAATATGCGCCTAGTGTTAATCCACCCTGATGCCGACGTTAACAAACAAGCGAAGTGGTATAACACGCCATACAGTATTCAACCTTTAGCACCTGAGTGGTTAGAATCGTTAGCAAAAGTAAATATGCCTCTGCCGCAAATGGCACTGCCAGCGATTAACCCTTATTTAAGTGCCAGCAACCCACTCCACCCGATTGAATCTTCGCAAGACAAACCGATACGCTTAGCTGAGCAACCCGGGTTTGAGTTTTGGTTTAAACAAGATGTGACCTTTCGAGTAACTAAAGGCCACTTTTATCTTGAGATAGACTCAGCACCATCGGTGCAATGCCATAAACACATGGCGTTATCACGTTTATTTGCAGATCTGTTTATGGACGCCGTAGCGGAGCGTTTCTACAGTGCCGAGTTGGCTGGGTTAAGCTATCACATCAACTCCCACCAAGGGGGGCTAACGCTGCACACTGCAGGCCTTACAGGTAACCAAACCACCTTAATTTTGGAATTAGTAGATGCCCTACTACACCAGCCAATCCATGCCGCACGCTTTGCAGAGTACAAAAAGCAACTGATCCGCCATTGGCGCGGTCACAATAAAAACAAACCCGTGAGTGAACTGTTTAGTCGCCTCGGTGCCCATTTAATGCCATGGAACCCAAGCCCTGAAGACTTGGCCAGCGCACTGAAAAGCGCCAGCTTTAACGAGTTTCAATTGTTCCGCAAAGCATTTTTCTCCGCCATTCATGTCAAAGCGTTTATGCATGGTAATTGGCAAATGAAGCATGCTCAGCAATTAAAAACGGCAGTACACGCCTTGTTTGTCGACAGCGAAATACTCGATGATTTAAAACGACCATTAACCAAGGTTACTGACACACTAACCGATGCCATTACCCGTGATGGCAGTGATCATGCATTTATTGAATACTTCCAGTCGCAAACCGACTCAGTAAAAGAAAAAGTCACCATGATGGCGGTGAATCACCTCATCAACCAAGACTATTTCGAGCAACTGCGTTCGCAAGAACAACTGGGCTACTTGGTGGGCGCCGGTTACGCGCCTTTTAATACCCGCGCCGGAATTGCCTTCTACATACAATCGCCAAACTACGACAGCCAGCATTTGCTTGACCGCCACCGCTTATTTTTACAGCAGTTCGCTGCGCAGTTAGAAGCAATTGATGAAGACACTTGGCAACGTGCTAAGGAAGGCTTGCTACTGCACATTTCAGAGCGAGATAAAAACTTACGCCTGCGCGCACAACGGCTCTGGATAGCCATCACTAACGACTTCCACCAATTTGATATGCAAGCGCGCTTAATAGAAGCGTTAGAAATGCTGACCTTGGCTGAGGTAAGCAATTATATCAATGACATGCTGGATGCAAATAGAGCAAGGTTAATTTTCACCTGTAACTAACTGCAACCACACAAAATTTCAGCTTGAAAGCCTAGTAAGTAGGCTTTCAGCCACTTTTTACCTTAACCACTCACTTACTCAGTGCAATGTAATTCATGGTTTTTTTACCTCAAGCCGAGAAAAAGCGGTCAGTTATCGCGCTTTTTGTGGTAATTGCCTTTTTCTTTTTGACTCAACTCTGGGCTTGATTTAGATTAGAGATTGCAGTTAAAAATTACATACTCTATGAGCCGACACCTAATAATAATAAAGATTGTCTTTGTTTTATCGCTATTCACTAGCCCCAGCTACGCTAGTGTAGCCATGCTAACAGCCCCGCAACTTGCCTGGCTGATTCCGTGCGCGTTGGCTTTACTTTCCATCCCTTACTTATTGTGGTCGAATCAACGTTTAAAAAAGTCGACTCGACAATTACAACATTCAGAACAGCGCTTTAAAAGCACCATTGAAGGCAGTGGCGATACCCTGTGGGACTGGAACATTCAATCTGGTGAGATCATCCGGATTAATGACAAATACAATATGAATGCTGCCAAGCCAGGCAATAGCATTCCCAACCAAAACCGCATTCACCCCCAAGATGTCCACATTGTCGAAAAACTATTAAAGCAACATTTTGCTGAAAAAACGCCTTTCTTTGAAGCCAGCTACCGCATTAAAGACGATTTAGGTCAGTATCACTGGGTGTTAGACCGCGGCAAGATCATTGAAAAGGACGACAACCTTAACCCACTGCGAATGACAGGTACGGTTCGTGATATTGGTCACTTTAAAAATACCGAAGAGCGTTTAAACCTATTTGCTAAATGCGTTGAATCACTTACTGATGCCATCGCCATTTACGACAAAGATTACTTTTTAGTCGACCTCAACCCCAGTTACCTTAAGCTCTTTGGCGGTCAACGGGAGCATTACCTCAATAAGCAATTTACCCTGCCAGGGTATGACAATAAGTTTATTGCTCAGGTCAAATCGCAATTACAGCAAACGGAGCATTGGCAGGAAGAGTTAAAACTTAGAAATGCCGCGGATGTGTTATTGCCAATGGAGATCACCATTGATGAGATTAAAAATAATCATGGTCAAATCACCAATTACGTCGTGGTCTACTCCGACTTAACTGAGCGTAAAAAAGCCGAATCACAACTGCATAACCTATCAAATCGCGATAGAACCACTGGGCTGCCTAACCGTAATTTGTTTTTTACCAATCTACAAAAACTGTCACAGCAAGGTACTCACCATGCGCTGCTGGTTTTTGATCTCGATAACTTTAAAAAAATCAATGACTCACTGGGCCACCAACTAGGCGACACCCTACTGGCAAAGCTTGCCATGCGCCTCAACAAGTTAGCGCGTCAGCAAGATACCTTTTACCGCCTTGGCGGCGATGAGTTTGCACTTATTATTACTGGCACCAACGACATTCACACCATAACCCGCACGGCAAAACAGTTTCTAGCCGCGATAGCAACACCGTTTCGCATCGCCAATCATGAGCTGGTGATCACCTCATCGGTAGGCATTGTGCTGTGCCCAGAGGATGGCAAATCGCCAGAAAGCCTGCTGAAAAATGCCGATACTGCGATGTATCACGCGAAACAAAAAGGCAACCACTACTTATTTTTCAACGATTCGATGAATGAGCAAGCGGTTAAGCGGTTGCAAATAGAAAACTTGATGCGCTATGGCCTTAAAGAAGATCACTTCGTGGTCTATTACCAGCCTAAAATGAACATCAAAACCGGTGAGCTGGTTGGTATGGAAGCATTAGTGCGCTTTATTACGCCCAAAAAAGGCGTCATCAGCCCGGGAGTTTTCATTCCCATCGCCGAAGAAACTGGGCAGATTATCGACATTGGCGAAGTGGTGCTCGATAAAGCATGCCAAGACGTTAAACGCTGGATAGACAAAGGGCTGTTTAATGGTCGAGTGGCCGTCAATCTATCAGCGAAACAATTTAGCTTACCAGACTTAACCACTCGCATTGATATCATTTTACAAAAGAATCAACTGCCGTCTTACTTCCTTGAACTAGAAATCACGGAAGGCACGGTAATGGATGACCCCAAAGAAGCCATCGACATCATGCAGTCACTCAGTGCTCGCGGTATACATTTGGCCATGGATGACTTTGGTACCGGCTATTCGTCATTGGCCTACTTAAAACAGTTCCCACTGAATACCCTCAAAGTGGATAAAGCCTTTATTGATGACATGGGGAACGAGCGTGGCCGTAACATGGTCGATTCCATCGTTACCATCGCCCATAACCTTGACTTACATGTCGTTGCCGAAGGCGTTGAGCAAAAGCAGCAACTGCAATTATTGGAGCAGCTCAACTGCCAGACGGTGCAGGGATACTACTTCTCAAAGCCTTTATCTAGCGCTGAGTTTGAGCAATTCCTACTGCAACACCAGCAACCCGAACATGCCCCGAACCTGCAATTAGTGCAGTAACACTCATGTCTGTTATGGCAACCACCTCACCAAATTGCCACAACGTCGTAACCAAGCTCTACGGTAGTGCACTCGAAATAAGATTAATGCAACTGGGCCACTGAATAACGCCAAGGTGAACCAGCGCCGTTGCGGCATCCCGGTTTTCAGCGCTTGGGTATAAATGGTTATGGCACACAGTAAAGCTAGGATGACAAAAATCACGGCGACTCCAACAAATCGTTTTCAACTCAACAGCATAGCTGCACACATCGTTAGTGATAACTCATTTCCATGTTATGACCTTGAACTGCAAAGTACGGCAAAGTCAATTAGCTACTGCTTTGTTTCTTAATAAGTATTTTAAAGCCACCAAAGGCTAATACCTATTTCTAGGGTACCACAAAGCAAGGTTTACCAGGCTGTTTACTAACGCGGTCAGCGAGTCTACACAACGCTCACTATTTAAGCAACAAAAGAAAATATTGTTGCAAAATTTTGCATTATTTAATTTAATAGCGGACTGTCTTATGGATTTAGCAGTTCATCTTGGTTATGTCTTAAAGCAATTAACGCCATGGCGTTGCGGCTCAGTGTCGATAACCGCTTAAGATAACCGCAATACGGTGCTGCTGAACTGAGGTTCAGCAAAACACGCCGGGCAAGTCAAAGTGAACGCTATTTCTGTCACCAAAACGCACAAGCATGCGAATTAGCACACGTGCTTTGGTGAACTCCCCCGCTGGGGATGTGGCAAGTATGGAAATAAAGCGTTGGCAATTGTTTCCAAGCATTGTCCACTTTAGTTATGAAAGTTAAGCCGGATATTAAGTACCGTTAGGAAGGCCGCAGTCAGAAAGTTAAAATAGACTTTCTAAAACCCTATCTTAATGAATAAAAGTACTTTTTATTGCAGTCTTACGATAAATTGAGAGTTGTATAGAAAAATCATGAAAAGTCTGTACTTATTCAAGAATTTTCTGCGTTATCACGCTTTGGTATAGACGATCTGATAGTTTTTACCGATACACAATTACAGTATTATCCTTAGAGCTGCTAAACTTAACTTCATGTTGTATTAACTGTTACTTCAAGGACACGGGCTATGGATCAGAAAAGCGTACATGAATATTTGCAGGCCAAACCTGCAACGTTTATTACGAAACCTTTCGCACAAGATGTAGATGTATATAAGGTTCAACATAAAATGTTTGCCACTTTGACTGAGGGGAAAGAGGGGCAAGTCGATGACAATGGTGAACCGGTTTGGTGGTTAAATGTAAAGTGCGACCCTGATGAAGCCTTATTGTTACGTGATAAGTACGAATCAGTGGTACCTGGTTATCACATGAACAAGCGACTGTGGAATACAGTGATTTTAGATGGCACAGTACCTGCGGACGCGATTAAAAAAATGATCGATGACTCCTACCAAATTGTGGTAGACAACCTACCTACAGCACAACGCGAAGAGTTAGAAAAAAAGATCGCACAGCAATAACAGCAAACGGCACAGTGCTTGATTACTGCGCCGTTTTCTTTTCCAGCCTCTTCATAATACCAATCTAGATCAACTTGATAGCCTGCAGATATCGTAGTATACCATTACCATGATCACCTAAGCGCCATTCAAGGAATGCCCTATGAGTAAAAAGATTGCCATACTAACCAGCGGCGGCGATGCCCCGGGAATGAACTCTGCTATTCGCTCAGTGACACTGTCAGCGCTACGCTGTGGGTTTGAATGTATTGGCTTTTATCATGGCTATAACGGCTTAATTGAACAAGAGTTCTGCAACCTATCGGCGCAGAGTGTCACCGATATAACGCAGCAAGGTGGCACCATTTTAAAAAGTGCTCGGTGTCCGGCCATGCACACTGAAGAAGGCGTACAACAAGCGGCAAACAGCTTGCGTAAACTGCACGTAGATGCCCTTATTGTTATTGGCGGCGATGGCTCATTTCGTGGCTTGGAGGCGCTTTGGCAACATTGGCAAGGGACGCTTATTGGTTTGCCCGGTACCATAGACAATGATTTAGCCGGCTGTGATAACACCATTGGCTTTTCTACAGCGGTCAACACAGCCACCAGCGCCATTGATAAAATTCGGGATACCGCCAATGCCTTTGAACGCGTCTTTATCACTGAGGTGATGGGTCGCCACAATGGCCACATCGCTTTTCACGTTGGTATTAGCTGTGGCGCCGAGGCCATCTTGTCCTTTGAGAACTGTGACCCCAACAACCACCAAGCCATCGAAGCACAATTAATTGCAGCCATTACTAAACAACAGCAAAAGCATGGCAGCTTTATGATAGTACTGGCTGAGAACCTTTGGCCCGGAGGCGCACAAGCCCTAAAAGCACAGCTGAATAACCAGACCGAGATAAACGCGGCCATGTGTGTACTTGGCCATATTCAACGTGGTGGCGCGCCAAGCGCAGAAGACCGAATTCTCGCCACTGAACTGGGAATTGCCGCAGTAGAAACCATAACCTCAGGCTCGGTGACGACCCCCGTGATGATTGGCAAAGTACAAGGCCAGCTGCTGCAAAGTGATATCGCCGAGATATTACAACAGCAAAAACCCGTTTCACCGCAATGGGTTAAGCGCTACCAGAGTTATTTGGCAGAGCTGTAAAAACACAGCTTTGGCCGCCAGACTAACCAAACACACTGAAAGCCCCCTCGTTTAACCACAGGTGGCAAACAATGCTCGCGGCATAGCCTAAGAAAATAACCGGTGTCCATTTTAAATGACCTAAAAAGGTATAATAACCTCGAGCTTGCCCCATTAACGCCACACCTGCTGCGGAACCAACCGACAACAAACTTCCCCCTACGCCAGCGGTAAGTGTGATCAGCAACCAATGGCCGTGTGACATCTCGGGTTGCATCGCTAATACCGCAAACATCACCGGAATGTTATCGATAACAGCGGAAATAATACCTAAAAAGACATTGGCATAAGTCGCTGACCATTGCCCATATAAAAACTCTGACATAAGACTTAAATAGCCTAAGAAGCCAAGGCCACCAACGCACATGACGATACCGTAGAAAAACAGTAAAGTGTCCCACTCGGCACGAGATACCTTACTAAAGACATCAAATGGCACCACACTACCGAGCTTTTCTAAGCGCTTTTTATCGCCTTCACGCTCTGCCATAGCCCGCTTTCGCGCTAATGAACCTGGTAATGTCATGCGCAAAAAATAGCCAAAAAATTGCAAGTAGCCTAATCCCATCATCATGCCCAATACCGGAGGCAGATGCAGCAGGCTGTGGCACAACACCGCGGTGGCTACCGTAAGTAAAAACAGCGCCAAAATTCGCAATGCGCCACGTTTGAGCTCAACGCGCTCATAGACCGCAGACGGTTTTTTTGCCGCGACGAAATAACTCATGATGGCCGCGGGCACGAGGTAGTTCACTAAAGCAGGCACAAACAGCACCAAAAACTCACTAAAATGCACCATGCCAGATTGCCACACCATTAAGGTGGTAATATCACCAAATGGACTGAACGCGCCACCGGCATTGGCAGCAATGACAATATTGATGCAGCTAAGGTTGATAAAGGCCCTGTCACCTTCAGCCACTTTCATCACCACCGCACACATCAGTAATGCCGTAGTTAAGTTATCGGCAATGGGAGAAATAAAAAAGGATAAGAAACCGGTGATCCAAAAAAGATTTTGATAGCTAAAGCCTTTTTGGATCATCCATGCCCGCAGGGCATCGAATAGGCGCCGCTCTTCTAGGGCATTGATATAAGTCATGGCCACCAGTAAAAACAGCATTAGCTCGGCAAATTCTAACAAGTTATGGCGAAAGGCGTGCTCGGTGACATCTGGCTGGCCCTGATTAACATAAAACGCGCCGATCATGAGCCAAATCAAACCAGCTGCGACCAAAACCGGTTTAGATTTTCGCATATGGAGTTTTTCTTCCAACATCACTAGGGTATATGCTAAGACAAACACAATAATACAAAGCATGCCTAAGGTGGAGTCAGTGAGATCTAGGGTTCCTTGTGCTGCTAGCGCCTTAAATGGTAGGAGCATGAGTCCAGCACAAAGAAAAAGCAGTGTTCCTGTGGTTTTCATTTTTTTGCCCATTGATGAGTGCAGAAGGATGGCAATTCAGCCGCGCTCACTTTAGCATAGTAAAATGAATATCAGCATTGGACAGAAGTCTAACACAACCAGCAATAGGTACTTCATGCTTCAACTTACGCAACAGCAACAAGCTTCATTACAACAACAATTAACTAGCGATGGCTTTGCGCGCATAGACAATATCTTGGCAGACAACGACGCCGAACAGTTGCACCAATGCTTGCTCGGATTAGACTATAACACCGCACTTTTTCACCAAAATAAGGTAAAAACAGTCACTGATCAGCAGCTTGGGGCGCTTACCCCACAGGAGCGCCAAGTACTATTTGAAGATATCTATAGTGACGCCGCCCAAGGGCTCGGGTTTATGTACTGCAGACACTCAGTTGGAGCGCATAGTCCGAGCGTCTTAAACCAATTGTACCAAAGTCTCAATGCTGCCGCCCTGCAACAACTGATCTCAGACATCAGTGGCGAGCAGATCATTCACACCTCAGCGCAGGCCACTCGTTACATCAGTGGCCAGTATCTCACTCGCCATACCGATGTAGTTGAATCTGAAGGCCGAGTGTATGCTTATGTATTGGGTGTGAGCAAAAACTGGCACCCGGATTGGGGTGGATTACTGCAGCTGTTTGAAAGAGATGGCACGCCAACCACCAGCTACGCACCAAGGTTCAACTCCTTAGTGGTGTTTGACGTCAAAAAATTGCACTCGGTGACTTATGTCGCCCCTTATGCCAAGGGACCACGGCTATCTGTTACTGGTTGGTTTCGTACCAAAGCATAATAATAGCGGGCTCTGCGAGTAGTGCAGAGCCGTTTTTTAATAGCGCTGAGAAATTTTCTCTATGGCGAGAATAAGCGCCAAACCGGCGACCGCCAGCAGCACACAAGCAAGGGTTTGCGGTGCTTGGCCATAAATCTCGCTGTACTGCCATGGCCAAATGTTTGCTTGAGTCAGCGGTTTTTCTACGCCACTGGAATTAACATAGGTGGTGAGTACCTGCTTCCATGGCCACAAAAGGTTTAAGGAACCAATTAAAAACCCCGACAACAGCGCAAAAGTCACTTGTTCATAGTGCTTAAATAGCCAACTTAGCAACCGCGAAAACGACATTAAGCCAACCACACAGCCCAATAAAAATAAACCAATCAGCAATATTTGTAACTGGGTTACTGCCAACAGCACATGGCCATACATGCCCAGTAACAGCAAAATAAAGCTGCCTGAGATCCCCGGTAAAATCATGGCACAAATGGCAATGGTGCCAGATAAGAAGAACATCATGGGTGAAGCCTGGGCTTCTGCGGGCGAGAGCGAGGTAATGATAAAGGCAATCACAGCCCCGATAACACAAGCACTGATATTTACTAACCGCCAACGCGTCACTTGTTTTGCTACGTGAATAAACGACGCCACAATTAGGCCAAAAAAGAACGACCACACCAACAACTGATAATTAGCGAGTAAGTAAGTAATAACTTTCGCCAATGAAGCTGCGCTGACAATTAAGCCAGAGAATACCGCAGTTAAAAAGTTGCCATCGATGTGCTGCCAAGTTGCTTTCACCCCTTGTTGTTTGAGCAGCCGCAAGGCCTCTAAATCAACACTTTTTATCGCCGCTAAGAAACGCGCGTAAATTCCGGTAATAAAAGCAATGGTTCCACCAGAAACCCCAGGGACTACGTCAGCAGCGCCCATTCCAGCCCCCTTCAGAAACATCCAGAGATAGTCGCGTTTGCTATCTTGATACTGCACTCATGCTCTCCTTTGTATTTTTATGGCGCTAATCTTACCGTAATTTCACGCTAAATAGCGACCGCTAAAGCTTTTCACTTCGTTGCCGATAATTAATATCAACCCGCATTAATACTTGCTCAATTTGAGGGAGTAAATCTGACGCTAACTGCGCTAAAAATTTCTTATTTAGAACAACTAAATAGCAAAATTTTTGCCTGGTTATCGACACATTTTCTTGCCTCAAATAGACCACTTAATTAAGCGAGTTGATATTATCATGTTTGTGGATGCTATTACGTTATGATTATCATCGTTTTCTTATTTATTGTCTGGGGTTTATGTGGCACCGCCCTAGCTGCTGAGCACATTAATCCGCCGCCACTTGAGCATTTTTACCAACAAGATGCCGAACGTTTTTATGAGTCCTCTGAGCTGTTAACATTGCAATCAGAGGGCGAGGATTTTTATGTTTTTCATCAGCCCTACATGGCAGCCGCCAAAGCTGGGACAGTGGTATTAATCCCCGATATGCTAGCGCCGCCACTCAACAGCAGTGGCATTAGCTTTTTAGCCCAGCGCTTAAGTGATGACGGCTTTGACACCTATACCATTAGCGCTCCAGGGGTAAGCAGCAGTGCTGATATTTTGCCCCCAGATCTAGGTGCTCAGGCTCCTGAAGAAAATCAGCAAGCAGGCAACAAAGTACTTACTGGCGTCAGTGAGCGCAACCTTGATGACTACAAAACCGCCCTAATTAGCCGCTTTGAAGCGCTCTACAACACCCTTAGCAAAAGCCCAGAAGAGCAACTGGTGGTGGTGGCCTTTGGTAACAGCGCGGGCGTATTTGTAGAGCACTTAGCTACCTTACCGAGCTTGCAAATCGATGCGGTGACGGTAATAAGTCCACAACTGCCTAATGCCGCCCGACAAAAGCACCTTGCTGCAAACTTATCTTTGGTGAGCCCAGCATTACTGGATATCTATTATTCTTTTGACAACCCCAGTGTGGTCGACAGCACCAACATGAGAAAGCGTTGGGCGCTGCGTAATAATAAATACGACTACCGCCAACGCGAGCTATTTGGGGTTAAAACCGATCCGCTTCAGCATCAACGTTTACGCAAAGAGTTGCTGGGCTTTTTACGGGTACTTTAGGTTGCCGCCTTAGGCGCTTGCTTTTTTAAGGTACTCGTAAGCGCTTTGAATATCTTGGCTCTTGCGTTTAGCCACTTCCATCATGTGCTCTGGCAGGCCTTGCGATACCAATTTATCGGGGTGGTGTTGCGCCATCAATTTGCGATATGCCTTTTTAATTTCGCGTTCACTGGCGCCTTCACTTAACCCCAGCACCGCTAAAGCTTGAGTGCGACTCAAGCCCGGATCGGCAGCAGCTTGGCGTTGACCACTGTGGCGTTGCCCTTGCCCTGTTGCATTCGAGCGACGGAATTCAAACTCAGCTTGGTAACGCTTTAATAAAAATAAGAAGTGCGTTTCAGCAAAGCCTAAAGATTTTGCCACTTGCTTAAGTAAAGTTTTCTCAGCATCGGAAACGTGGCCATCACAAAACGCCATTTGAATTTGAATTTCTAAAAACAGCTGGCGTAAATCATAACGCCGAGCAAAAGCTTCTTTGAAGTCGCCCACCGCTTCTTTAATCGAAAAGTCAGCTGCTTTTCCGGCATTGAAGGCACGTTGTGCTTCGCGGCGCTCTTCCCCTTCAAGTCCCATTTCGGTCATAAATGCTGATGCGGCTTGAATATGAATTTCACTGACGCGACCATTTGACTTGGCAATATGTCCCATTACCGCAAAGCAACTAGAGAAAAACAGCGCCTGACGCTCATGAAGGTCTTCCCCTTTCATAAACCCTTGAAAGCCGCCTACTTTGTCAAAGTCTTGCTTTAAACCACGGTCAAATAAGTGCCCCAGATAAAAGCCTAGAATCGCGCCTAACCAGCGCCCAAATAAGAACCCAAAAATGGTACCGAGTAACTTACCCCACATGCTAACCTCTTCCTACTTTGTCATTTATCAACGCCAAACGCTCTGGGGTGCCAATATCATCCCACTGACCAAGATACAGCTCGGTTGAGACGCAATGATTATTAAGGCCTTCTGCAAGCATAGGGCCCAGCTTTAAAAACTCAGCCGTGTGATGGCCAAAAAAATCGCGATGATACTTACCTATGCCAGCAAAGGTGTACTTATTACTGTTCAGTGGCTGATGCGCCAGCGCAAAGTCGCCATCAGGGTTATGTGCTGGGTTTTCCACCAACACAATATGCGCTAAACATTCGCCTGGGGTATCACTGCCCAACTGCAAAGCAGTTAAACTGCTGCAGTCATAGTCCGTGAACACATCGCCATTAATCACCACAAACTGGTCACTGTCTTGGCATAATAACGGCAAGGCTTTTATAATCCCACCTGCAGTCTCCAACCCCCCTTCGGGCTCCTGACTATAACTAATAGTGACACCAAACGCGCTGCCATCACCAAAATAGTCTTTAATGGCTTCGCCCTGCCATGCCAAATTAATCACCACCTCGTCAATGCCGGCATCACGTAAACCTTGCAGGTGGTGCTCTATTAGCGGTCGACCAGCGACCTCCAACATGGGTTTAGGCTTGCTTGCGGTCAACGGCATCATGCGTTTGCCTCGCCCCGCGGCTAATATCATTGCTTTCATGTGTTAACGCTTTGTTTGAGTCAGTTTTACTGCCACTTGAGGCATTATGTCATTTTCGATCCAGCTTGCAAGCCATTGAAAGCTTTCGTGCTTTTTAGACACATCGAGAATGTATTGCAGTGTTGGCTGAATATTGTCGAGGTAACCTGCCTTGCCGTCCCGTTGTAATAGCCGAGTAAAAATCCCCGCCGCTTTTAAGTGGCGCTGAATACCAGTAATATCAAAGTAAAACTGATACTCATGGTAGGTCATGTCAGCCAGTAGCTGAGCGTCTTGCAGTAGCTGATAGCTGTATTGTTGTAACTGGGCAAATTGTTCCGCCGGTAATCGCGTATAACAATCTCGCAGTAATGACACGGCATCGTAAGTGACAGGCCCGGTGACCGCATCTTGATAATCAATTAGAAACCAGCGCTGCTGATGCCAAATCAGATTACGGCTATGAAAGTCACGATGCATGGTGACCTGAGGCTGTTGCAACATCAGCTTGACTAAACTCTCGCTTAATTGTTGCCATTGTACTTGTTGGTAAGGACTCAGCTCAGAGCCAAGCCACTTTTCCACCAACCAGTGACGAAAGATATCCAGCTCCATAGCAATAAAGTCCGCATCATATGGCTTCATTAAGGGATGATGAGGGGTCTTAGCAATGGCAGGGATCTGCTGTAATAAGGCTTGATAGTCAGCGTTAACACTGTCGAGTTCAAGGCGGTCGGCAAGGTGCTCGGTACCCAAGTCTTGCAGTAGCAATAAGCCATTGCTACTGTCTTCGGCAATAATCTTTGGAACATTCAGCCCGTGCTGAGCAAAATGTTGAGTCAGTTCAACGAACACAGTATTGTCGAGTTTATCGGTTGGGCTTTGCATTAAAACCCAAGCATGTTGGCCTTGCCAGACACGAAAATAACGCCGAAAACTGGCATCTGAGGTGATCGCTTGGTAACGGTAGTCGCGGCCGCCTAAAGCCGACTGTAAAAAGACATCAATGGCCGTTGGATTATTCATGAGGTCGTTGTCACACCTTGTTGTTGTAATTGTGTAAATGCTACTGTATTTCGGACCGTTTTCATTTATCATGAGCAGTCTAATCGTAAACGCTTGGCAAATAGGTTATTAAATGCGCAAAATTTGGGGCTTAGCTGTATTTTCGTTATGTCATACTGCAGCTTTTGCTAATACGAACATTGTCGCCGCACAATGTAAAGACTATATGCGACCAGCGAGCTGGAAGCCAGTCGCCGATCTGCCCCAAGGTGCTATTGATATTGTTGCCAATGACGTAGAGCTACAAGGCGTAGACAGCGCCGAATTTTCAGGCAATGTGGTGATTAACTCAAAGACCATGAGTCTTGAAGCTAAGCGTGCGCTTATTGACAAAAAAGAAGGCCTGTTAAGTGCTTCAGGGCCACTGCTGTATCGTGATAAATTTACCAAAGTCAACAGTAACGGTTTGTTTGCCGACCTCAATGCTAACACGATTAGCTTGCTTGGTGCTGAATACGAGTTAACCGAGCAACGCGGCCGCGGTGGTGCGGAAAAACTCTACGCCGCTGATAATCAAATCTCATTACAAAATTCGAGCTTTACTACCTGCCCAAGCACTGAGCCATTTTGGCAAATTGAAGCCAGTAACATAGTGTTGTCACGCGAAGATGGTTGGGGCAAAACTTACAACACCGTATTCAAAATTATGGATACTCCGGTGATTTATTTACCATACTTCACCTTTCCCATTGATGACAGACGTAAATCTGGGTTACTCACACCCACCATTTCCAGTTCCAATAAATTTGGTTTAGAGTTAATTACGCCTTATTACCTCAATATTGCCCCTAACTATGATGCCACTTTTTCGCCGCGCTACATGGCCAATAAAGGGTTGCAGCTGATCACTGAGTTTCGTTACTTAACCGAACAGCACCGTGGTAAAGTCGCCGTTGAATATTTACATAAAGACGATTCTGAGCCGCAACTGGATGAGCGTTATTTAGTTAACTGGCAGCAAAAAAGCTACCTATCTGAGCAGTGGCGTGCCTATGTTGATATTACTAACGTCAGTGACGATAACTACTTAACCGACTTGTCATCAGACTATGCCAATGACACCGATACTCAACTCTATCGCACTGCCAGTTTAAGCTACTTGGGCGAGTCGTGGCTCATCGATATGAAGCTACAAGATTTTGAGGTGCTGGGCGACCATGTTGAGTCTTACACGGCGCTGCCACAAATTCGTTTTAGCACCCGAGACGGCTATGAAATGCTGGGATTGGATTGGAACTTTGATGGTGAGTTCGCGCACTTTAAGAACGACAGCTTAACCATTACCGATGCTACTCGCTTACACCTCGAGCCTAGAGTGTCGTTTTCACGTAATGAATACGCTTGGTCATTTACCTCTGAGGCACGATTACTGCACACTCGCTACCAGCAAGAAGGCGACTTTATTAACAGCGACTACCAAAAGTCAGTGAGCCGCACCTTGCCTAGCGTTAGACTGCATGGTCAATTAAACTTTGAACGCAACACGGCTTTTTTCTTTGATGAGGGCACGCAAACATTAGAGCCACAGCTGCAGTATTTGTATACTCCACACCGCGAGCAAAGCCAAATAGGCTGGTACGACACCACCAAGCTGCAAGATGACTTCGTGGGGTTATTTAGAGCAAGACGTTACTCAGGCTATGACCGCATTGCCCAAGCCAATCAATTTACCCTTGGTGCCACCACCCGTATTTATGATGACACCAACGTTGAACGCTTTAATTTCAGCGCTGGTCAAATCATCTATTTAGAATCGTCTGTAAAGCCAACTGCACAGTTACTCAGTGACGAGACTAACTACAATGCACTGTTTGCAGCCGAAACCATGTTACATTGGCACAAACGTTGGTACCTTTCAGGTGGCGTACAATACGACGCTGACAGCAAGGAACTGGTACAATCACACTTTACCTTAGACTACAAAGGCGATGATAATCAATTAGTACAATTGAACCATCGCTACGTTAATGAGGTCTCAGACTACGAAATCGACCAAGTCGGTCTATTCACCAGTTTACCAATTGACGAAAACTGGCAGTTTGTTGCAAGCTATCACCGCGACATGACAGCAGATAGAAGTGTAGAGTCATTTGTTGGCATACAATATCAGTCGTGTTGCTGGGCGATTCAGTTAACTGCAAACCGTCAAATTGAAACCGATTTAAACCAAACACTGAACCATGATGAAGCAGTGTTTGATTCTGGCTTCAGCCTGAAATTTGTTCTTTCAGGACTGGGAAGTCAAAGCAGTGGTGATGCGAGTAAGCTCCTTCAACAGGGGATTTTTGGCTACCGTAGACCGTATTTTTTGAATAAATAGAATTTAGAAAGCCGTATGAATTTAAAAAAGTTGTTATTAGCTGCGTCATTGAGCGTTAGTTTGTTATCTCCGGCACATGCCGAGCGAGTAAAATTAGATAGCGTCGTTGCCACCGTCAACGAAGGCGTGATCCTAGAAAGCGAAGTTGAACAAATCATCAACCGTGTAAAAGAGCAGGCAGAGCAACAAGGTACAAAATTGCCCAGTGAAAAAACCTTACGCTTGCAGGCCATCGATAAGCTTATTGAGCAATCGTTGATGTTACAACTGGGTGAGCGTATGGGCGTGCAGATCTCCGATGCTCAATTGGACCAAACCTTGGCTAACATTGCCCGCGAGCAAGGTGCCACTATCGCCGATATGCGTCGTACCATTGAAGCCACAGGGGAAAGCTTTCAAGCCTATCGCGAAGATATTCGTAAAGAAATTACCGTGAGCCAAGTGCGACGCGCTAACGTTGACCGTCGTATTTATATCAGTCCACAAGAAGTCGCTAATTTGCAAAAAATCATCAGCGAGCAAGAAGGTGGCGGTGAAGAATACGATATTGGCCATATCTTAATTAAAATTCCTAGCAAAGCGAGTCCTGAAGAAGTTGAGGATGCCCGCGAGCGCGCCGATAACGTAATCAAGTTTTTGCGTGAAGGCAAAGACTTCAAACGCATCGCCATTGCTTCTTCAAGTGGTTCAAAGGCACTTGATGGTGGTCAACTAGGTTTTATGAGCATTAATGAAATGCCAACGCTGTTTGCTGAAGCAGTCAAAGGCGCGAAGAAAGAAGAAATCGTCGGCCCACTGCGCTCTGGTGCCGGCTTCCACATCTTGAAAGTACAAGATATCCGCGGTCGAGAAGTGGTTGAAACGGTAGAAATGCGCTCGCGCCATATTCTGATTAAACCATCGATTATTCTCAGTGAAGAAAAGGCCAAGTCTATGCTAGCTGGGTTTGTTAAAGATCTTCGCGCTGGCAAAGCCGACTTTGCCGAGCTTGCCAAAGAATATTCGGAAGACCCAGGTTCGGCACTAAAAGGTGGCGAATACGATTGGACTGATCCAACTACCTATGTGCCTGCGTTTAGAGACACATTGATGTCATTGGACAAAAATGAAATCAGTGAGCCATTCAGAAGCTCTTTCGGTTGGCATATTGTGCAACTGCTAGACAAGCGTGTGGCAGACAAAACTGAACAGGCAAAAATGAACCGTGCTCACCGCCTGCTATTTAATCGTAAATTTAAAGAAGAAAGCTTTAAATGGATTAAAGAAATGCGTGAACAAGCACATATCCAAATCATGACGGCGGAATAATACCATGACGCTTAGAATCGCAATCACACCGGGCGAGCCGGCGGGCATTGGCCCCGATCTGGTGATCAAACTGGCTCAACATGAGTGGCCTGCGCAACTGGTTGCGGTTGCCGATAAAAGCATCTTAGAAAAGCGCGCTCAAGAACTTGGTGAGCAGATAACCTTGCTGCCATTTGATGAAACCGCGGCGCCCACGGTGGCGCCTGCAGGGTCGCTTTATTACCTGCAAGTGGATAAAGGCGCAGAGGTGGTTGCTGGCCAACTGGATGACGCCAATGGCTTATACGTATTAGAAACGCTTAGAATCGCTTCGGAAAAGAACATGGACGGCACTTTTGCCGCCGTAGTGACCGGTCCGGTGCATAAAGGCATCATCAACCAAGCCGGCATCTCTTTCAGTGGCCATACCGAATATTTTGCGCAGCAGTCTGACACCGCCGATGTAGTTATGCTGTTAGCCACCCAAGGTCTGCGTGTTGCTTTGGTCACCACCCACATTCCTCTGGCTTACGTTGCTAAGGCCATTACCCCAGAGCGCTTAACCAAGGTGATTAATATTCTTAATCACGATTTACAGACCAAATTTGGCATTGAACAGCCAAAGGTCTTAGTATGTGGTCTTAACCCCCATGCTGGTGAAGGCGGTCATTTAGGTCGTGAAGAAATTGAAGTGGTTGAACCCACTCTAGAAATGCTTAATAACCAAGGCATGAATTTAGTTGGGCCACTGCCGGCGGACACCCTATTTCAAGCGAAATACCTAGATAATGCCGATGCCGTGCTGGCAATGTATCACGATCAAGGTTTACCTGTGTTAAAATATAAAGGATTTGGTAACTCAGTGAACATTACCTTAGGCCTTCCTTTTGTTCGTACCTCGGTGGATCATGGCACCGCATTAGACTTGGCAGGCACTGGGGATGTAGAAGTGGGTAGTTTTGAATTAGCGATCCGAGAAGCAATTCAGCTCGCAACGAAAAAAGCACAGAATGCATGACAGATAAAGTACATTTAGGACACAGAGCGCGTAAACGCTTTGGTCAAAACTTTCTTCACGACAACAACATTATCGACAAGATTGTCACCGCAATAGACCCTAAACCGGAAGATAATCTGGTTGAGATTGGGCCAGGCTTAGGTGCAATCACCGAGCCGGTCTGTGACCTTAGCGGTCAGCTAACGGTTGTGGAGCTGGATAAAGATCTTGCTGAGCGCTTGATCCACCACCCGTTTTTGGGACCTAAGCTAACGGTACACCAAGGCGATGCCATGAAGTTTGATTTTGCATCGTTACTGAAAGACGGTGGTAAACTGAAGATTTTCGGTAACTTGCCTTACAATGTCTCCACTCCCTTGCTGTTCCACTTGTTCGAGTTTGCTGATGACGTAGAACACATGCACTTTATGTTGCAAAAAGAAGTGGTTAATCGCATGGTTGCCGGCCCAGGTAGTAAAGCCTTTGGTCGCTTGAGCGTGATGACGCAATATTATTGTCATGCCATTCCTGTGATTGAAGTGCCGCCTAGCTGCTTTAAACCTGCGCCGAAAGTGGACTCCGCAGTGGTACGCTTAGTGCCAAAGTCGCCGGAGCAACGCACAGCAAAAAGCACAAAAATTCTTAACACGGTGTGTTTAGAGGCGTTTAATCAGCGCCGTAAAACGTTGCGCAACAGCTTGTCTAACCTATTAACCGAAGAACAGCTTCGCGATTTAGGCATAGACCCCACACTGCGCGCAGAAAACCTGTCTCTTAATCAATTTATCAACATCGCCAATTGGATTTATGACAACGCAAACTAATATGGGCTCTCCTATCAAAGTATCGGTAGAAACCTTTTATGTTGAAGCGCAATCACAGCCAGAGAAAGACAAGTATGTGTTTGCCTACACCATCACCATTAAAAACCACAGCCTGTGTAATGCTAAGTTACACAGCCGCTACTGGCTAATCACCGATGCCAACGGCAAAGAAACTGAGGTGGAAGGTGAAGGCGTGGTGGGCGAGCAACCTACCATTCGCCCTGGAGAGAGTTACAAGTACACCAGTGGCGCTGTGTTAGACACGCCTGTGGGCACCATGGAAGGCTACTACTTGATGCGTAATGAATTTGGTAACGAGTTCAAGGCGCCGATTGATGTCTTCAGGCTTTCTTGCCCTAACATCCTGCATTAAAACACCTTAATAAATGGTGAGAGAGCCCAGAGGGCTCCCCCACCAAAATAGCACAAGGCGAGTCATGGCAAAGTATGCAATAGGCGATATTCAAGGCTGTTTTAGCCAATTAGTGACATTGCTCGATCAGGTGGATTTTAACCCCAGCCAAGATCACTTATATTGTGTTGGCGATATCATTGCCAGAGGGCCAGACTCACTGGCTTGCTTAGAGTTTTTGCATAATAACGCGGGCGCTGTAAGTATTACCTTAGGCAACCACGATTTGCACTTTTTAGCCTGCCTAGCGTTAAATAAATCACCCAACCCAAAAGATAAGCTAGCGCCGTTATTTGCCAGCCCTAAGTGCCATACCTATGCCGAGTTCCTGCGCGCTCAACCACTGGCAATTTGGCTACAAAAGCAGCAAACCTTTATTTCTCATGCCGGGCTGCACCCACACTGGAGCATTGAACAAGCCTGCGAGTACGCCAAATTTGCCGAATCGATGTATCAAGGTTCTGACGCCAAAGACTTTTATCGCCATATGTATGGTGATCACCCCACTAAGGCGCTTACTCAGCTAGAGGATAAAGATAAGTTTAAAGCCATAGTTAATACCTTTACGCGCATGCGTTTTCTCACTCCTGAGGGAGCTCTCGAGCTTAATAACAAGTCGGGGTTAGATAAAGCTGGAGGCCTAGTGCCTTGGTTTGAGCTTTGCCAACTGCCACCCCAGATGCGGGTGTTGTTTGGTCACTGGGCTGCATTAGAAGGCAAAACCAATAAACCCAACATCATCGCCTTAGACACCGGCTGTGTTTGGGGCGGGGAAATGACGTTAATGAACATCAAAACCGGCGTGTTTTATCAACAACGTTAAGCGTAATTCTATGCCGAAGCATAACTTTTGAATTTTTAAAAAGTTAAGGCACATATTTTCGATAACCAAGACTTTCCCCTTTCTGGACGTTAATTTTTGTATTACAGCCTTTTTTACTGAAATTTTTAGTCACATCTGCTATAAATACTTAACTTATCAGCAATAAAACCGATAAGTACTCATATCGCTTTGTAAATTTTGTAGGAAAGCCATGAACTTGACTGTTAGCCAACGAATTTGGGGTGGTTTTATCACCATCACCCTGTTGCTTCTTCTTATCGGGGGCAATTCTCTATTAAGAATTGCTAACATTGACAACTCTACTCAACAAGTAAATAACCTTTCACTCCCTGCACTGGCAAAAAGCTCCGAGCTTAAGGTTGAGTTTACGGTAATGAGTAAAATGGCTCAGGGTAGTTTTTATGCCCGCACTGAAGACGAGCTAGCGCAACTAAAGCAGCAGTTTGCTCAGCGCCAAAAAATATTCGATAAAACCTACTCGCAATTACAAGATGTGGTTTCAAGTGATGAGCAGTTATCGGCCAGTAGCCGCCAAGTTGGCAATAGCTACACCGCCTTTGTGAAAGCCATGAATAGCCTAGTGGCTGAAAAGTCCTCTGAGCTATCTCTTAAAAACCGTTTAAAAGATCAGCTGTTTGAGGTCGATATTGCCGCGGAAGATGCCACCATGGTTACCGTCGATATCATCGATTTAGACGGCCTTGAAGCTGCCGATCAGCGAGCCTATCAAGCAGCCACTAAGATGGAAACCAACTTTACCTCCATCGTGGCCAGCGCCAACGATATGCTTACCATACAAGACTTGAACACCCTCGAGATTATTCGCAGCGAGCAACGCTTTGTGATTGAAGAAATCGAGGGCAACATCGAGCTTATGCGAGAACCTGTCAGTAATTTAGATGATGCCCTGCTGAGTGACCTAGAAGACTATTTTAGCACCTTAAAAGAGCAGATCATTGGCAGTAATAGTATTGGCGAAAACCAAAAACGCCTAATACAGGCTCAAGAGCAAACCCGTAAGCAATTAAATGACGCTGAGAAAACCACGCAAGCGGCACTTAAACAGCTAGATGAATTACTGGCTCAGGCTAGCGACGTTGCTTTTGACCTGCAAGAGGGCGTGAGAAACGACGTAGGCACGGCTAACCTGTGGACTTGGATTGGCATGACAGTCGCCACTTTAATGGCAGTAGCTGTGGCTTACATTACCGTAAGTCGCATCACTACCCCGCTTTCTGAGGTCAACCGAGTGTTAAACATTGTGGCCAGTGGCGACATGACTCAACGTTTAGATGATTCAGCCAAAGATGAATTTGGTGAACTGTCGCGCAGCTGTAATACCCTGATCACTAGCCTACGAGAGCTTATTACCGGTATTGTTTCACGCTCTACGCAATTGGCCGCGGCGTCTGAAGAGACTTCGACCATCACCACAGAGTCAAGCCAAGCGATTAAGAACCAGCAAGCCCAAGTTGAGCAAGCGGCGACAGCAACCACAGAAATGAGCAGTACCTCTCATGGTGTGAGTAATAGTGCGCACCAAGCGTTACAAGAAATCAAAAATGCTGATAAAGAAGCGGAACGCGTTAAAGGCATTTCGCAAGAAAACAAACACACCATTGAGCAGCTTGCTCGCGAAGTAGAAGAAGCTTCAACGGTGATCAACAAGTTACACCAAGACAGCGCCTCTATTGGCGGTATTTTGGATGTTATCCGTGGTATTGCCGAGCAAACTAACTTACTGGCGCTTAACGCCGCTATTGAAGCCGCGCGTGCCGGTGAACAAGGCCGAGGCTTTGCAGTTGTGGCCGACGAAGTGCGTTCTTTGGCCAGCAAAACCCAAGAGTCGACGCAAGAAATTCAGTCGATGATTGAGTCGCTGCAGTCGGGCGCCGAAGAAGCCGTATCAGCAATGTCAAAAGGCAAACAACAGGCTGAGTCTTGTGTTACCCAAAGTGACCTTGCTGACGAAGCCCTAAATTCGATCACCACCGCCGTATCACAAGCACATGACGTCAGTGAAGAGATTGCCAGCGCCGCTAATGAGCAGCAACAAGTGGCACAAGAGATCAGTGAGCGCTTAGAGTCTATCGTGACGATTGCCGAGCAAACCGCTGAAGGCTCAAGCCAAACTTCTATCTCGAGCTCTGAAGTGGCAAAACTTGCCGAAGAACTGCGGTTATCGGTGGATCAGTTCAAGGTATAATGAATTAATCAAGCAACAAAAAACCCATGCAGTGCATGGGTTTTTTATTGCTCATTGATTCTGTCCAGCGCTAAACTGGACAGATACCATTGGCATTAGAACAAGGCATTGGCCTTTTCTACTACGTTGTCTACGGTAAAGCCAAATAGCTTGAACAGCTCGCCTGCTGGTGCTGACTCACCAAAGGTAGTCATGCCAACAATTGCGCCATTTAGGCCAACGTACTTGTACCAGAAGTCAGCAATGCCCGCTTCAATGGCAACACGACGTGTTACCGCGCTTGGCAGTACGCTTTCTTTGTACTCAGCAGATTGCGCATCGAAGACGTCAGTCGATGGCATAGACACAACACGTACCTTTTTACCGCTAGCACGAAGTTGCTCGGCTGATTCCACAGCAAGCTGTACTTCTGAACCTGTTGCAATCAAGATGATTTCTGGCTCGCCATCGCAAGACAGTACGTAGCCACCTTTCTTAATCGCTGCTACCTGCTCAGCACTGCGCGGCTGTTGCTCTAGGCCTTGACGCGTAAATACCAACGCACTTGGACCGTCTGCCCGCTCAACCGCTTGCTGCCATGCTACCGCTGATTCAACTTGGTCACATGGACGCCAGCTGGTGAGGTTTGGTGTGGTGCGAAGGTTGGCCATTTGCTCTACTGGTTGGTGAGTTGGACCATCTTCACCTAGGCCAATTGAGTCGTGAGTATAAACAAAAATACTTCTTTGCTTCATCAGTGCCGCCATGCGCACCGCATTACGAGCGTACTCCATAAACATTAGGAAAGTAGCACCGTAAGGAATAAAGCCTTTATGCAGGGCAATACCATTCATGATGGCCGACATACCAAACTCACGCACCCCATAGAAAATGTAGTTGCCTGAAGCATCTTCTGCAGTAACGCCTTTTGACTGATCCCAAAGAGTTAAGTTAGAACCTGCGAGGTCAGCAGAGCCACCCATAAACTCAGGTAAAATTGGGCCATACGCGTTTAGGGCATTTTGTGATGCTTTACGCGTCGCTGGGTTGGCAGGGTTTGCTTGTAGCTCGGCAATATACTGCTCTGTCTTTTGTGACCAATCAGCCGGTAGCTCGCCTTTCATGCGGCGCTCAAACTCGGCAGCTAGCTCAGGATAATGCGCTTGGTATTCAGTGAACTTAATCAGCCACTCGCTTTGCTGGTTTTGACCACGTGATGTTGCATCCCACTTAGCATATACATCTTCTGGTACTTCAAATGCGCCATGTTTCCAACCTAGGAATTCACGTGCTGCTTTGATTTCATCATCACCTAGCGGTGCACCGTGGCAGTCGTGGCTGCCTGATTTATTTGGTGAGCCATAACCAATGACGGTTTTACAACAAATAAGCGTCGGCTTATCCGATTCAGCTTGTGCCGCCTCAATGGCCGCTTTAATGGCGTCGCTATCGTGGCCATCCACGTCAGCAATAACATGCCAGCCATAAGACTCAAAACGTTTTGGCGTATCGTCGCTGAACCAGCCCTCAACTTCACCGTCGATTGAGATGCCATTGTCATCCCAAAATGCGATTAACTTACCTAAGCCCAATGTGCCTGCCAGTGAACAAGCTTCATGGGAAATACCTTCCATTAAACAGCCGTCGCCTAAGAAGGTGTAGGTATAGTGGTTTACAATGTCATACTCGTCGCGGTTGAACTGCGCTGCTAGTGCTTTTTCGGCAATCGCCATGCCCACTGCATTGGTGATCCCTTGGCCTAATGGACCCGTAGTGGTTTCAATACCAGGGGCGTAACCATACTCTGGGTGACCTGGGGTTTTTGAATGCAACTGACGGAAGTTTTTCAAATCGTCGATTGATAAATCATAACCAGATAAATGCAGTAGTGAATAAATCAGCATTGAACCGTGGCCGTTTGACAGCACAAAACGATCGCGGTCAAACCACTCTGGGTTGTTAGGGTTATGTTTTAAAAAGTCGCGCCAAAGTACCTCCGCGATGTCAGCCATGCCCATAGGGGCTCCAGGGTGACCAGACTTGGCCTGTTGTACTGCGTCCATGGAAAGAACGCGAATTGCATTAGCAAGTTCTTTGCGAGATGGCATGAATTCTCCTACCTTTATATGTGTTTCGCGGGATGTAATACCTAAATACCCTCGACAGGCTTATGGCCAAGCACTTCATTAGCGGACCGCTAAGCGTATTGATGTCGCTTGCTCGCGGGCTTCCTAAACAGTGAAGTGGTTTGAGGGCACTTGGGTATATCAGCCCATTCTTACTTATTTGTATGGCGATGTGCAACGGCAAAAGTCATAAAAATGGCCAAAATTCGACTTTTTGCACCGACAAAAAAAGATTAAACCATTTTGGACGTCTAGGCGTAAAATAGCTGGTCAACAATATGGTTTATTGGTTACAATACGCCCCTTAATTTTTAGCGCTGTTCCTGATGTCTGTGAAGCGCAATATTTGTGAGCATAAATACAATGGCAAAACATTTATTTACTTCTGAATCTGTTTCTGAGGGTCACCCGGATAAGATTGCCGATCAGATCTCTGATGCGGTACTCGATGCCATCCTTGAGCAAGATCCAAAAGCACGTGTTGCGTGTGAAACGTACGTAAAAACCGGCATGGTCATGGTAGGTGGCGAAGTCACCACCAGTGCTTGGGTTGATATCGAGGAACTTACTCGTAAAACCGTGCGCGAAATCGGCTACACCCACTCAGATATGGGCTTTGATGCCGATTCATGTGCAATTTTAAATACCATTGGTAAACAATCACCGGATATCAACCAAGGTGTTGATCGCGCTCGCCCAGAAGAGCAAGGCGCTGGTGACCAAGGCTTGATGTTCGGTTACGCCTGTAATGAAACCGATGTACTTATGCCGGCCCCAATCACCTATTCACACCGCTTAGTTCAGCGTCAAGCACAAGTACGTAAAGACGGTACTTTACCTTGGCTTCGTCCTGACGCTAAGTCGCAGGTCACTTTTGCTTATGAAAATGGCAAAGCAGTAGGAATTGATGCCGTTGTGCTTTCAACGCAACATTGTGATTCAGTGTCACAAGACGACTTAGTGGAAGCGGTAATGGAAACCATTATCAAGCCTACCCTACCGGCAGAGCTTATCACCGACGCCACTAAATTCTTTATCAACCCAACGGGTCGCTTCGTAATTGGTGGTCCTATGGGTGACTGTGGTCTAACTGGCCGTAAAATCATCGTTGATACCTACGGTGGTATGGCACGTCACGGTGGTGGTGCTTTCTCTGGTAAAGATCCATCAAAAGTTGACCGCTCAGCAGCATACGCAGCACGTTACGTAGCGAAAAACATCGTTGCGGCTGGGTTGGCGGATAAATGTGAGCTGCAGGTGTCTTACGCGATTGGCGTGGCTGAGCCAACTTCAATTAGCATTGAAACCTTTGGTACTGGTAAACTGGAAGAAGATCGCCTCATTGCCTTAGTACGTGAGCACTTCGACCTGCGTCCATACGGCCTGCTAAGTATGCTGAACTTAGAACGTCCAATTTACAAGCCAACGGCGGCATACGGTCACTTTGGTCGTGATGAGTTTCCGTGGGAAGCAACAGACAAAGCCGACGCTCTGCGCCAAGCTGCGGGACTGTAACCCAGCAGCGAATGAGTTTAAAAGGCGCCTATGGCGCCTTTTTTGTTTCAGTTGATAAAAAGATCATTAATGTCGTCTTTTAAATCTTGATACTCGTCCTCACTGAGGTTGAGCTCCACCATTACTCTGTCTCGAAATACATGCCAATCAGCACAACTACGAAAGTGTTTAGCTTCAAAGCAGAGGTTTTCAGCTAATTTCAACGCCGCAAAGGTTTGCCAATACTCCACCCCATGTGACTCGTCTAAATAGCTGACATCATGGTGACGTAAAATCATCTGGCAGGTTTCTTTTGGTAGGTTCCAAGAGCTGGCTAAAAAGTATCCCACCACAGTATGGGGAGCTGGATAACGCTGCTCTTCGTAATACACTAAGGTTTGTTCGGGGCGCTCAATAGAGCAAGTGAACACTTCGTTGTAGTCTGGGTATTTTACCGCCATGGCGGGTATGCCAGCATCGTGAAACAATCCCAACATCTGCAGGTTTTCAGCAGGCACGTCCGACTTTAAATAGCGCGCTATCACCATAGCAGCTTGTGAAATGTCAGCGGCGTTATCCCAAAATTGCTGCAACGAAATACAGCATTTCGACTGATCAAAGGCATTTTTCAGTAAATACCCCGTCACCAACTGGGTAATACAAGTCACCCCCAAGAACATCACAGCCTGCTTGATATCGGTGATGGTTCGGGCTAAGCCATAGGCGGGAGAGTTAATCACCTTTAATACCGCGGCTGACGCCCCAACATCCGCAGCAACAATATCAGCCACGGCAATCAGCTCAGGTTCGGGTTTTGCCAGTTCATTTTGCAGTGCTTGTAAGGTTTCTGGCTTTGCAGGTAGGTTAAAGCCACCACGCAGGTCGCTAAGCACTTTTTCATCTATATCTATCATTGGAGTACCTCAAGATGGATATAAAAAAGTGTAGCCCAGCAAAAAATAAATGTGAGAAATTAAATTAGTTTTTTGATGACATAAGCAGTGGCGTAAGCCACTGCTATAGAGTGTGTCTTTATGCCCAGTAAGGTTCGCTGTTCATCGACGATTGTCGGCTTTGCTCCATGGCACTGATGAGAAACTCGGATTTTTGCCGTAGCCATGATTGCACTTCTTGCAATGCCTCAGAGTTTTGGCTTTGGCATAGTTGGTGTAGGTACGCCAAGGTTTCTAACTCGTAAATACCATAGACAATATCAATCCATGGGGTGCGGAACGCTTTACGCGCCTCTTTATCGTACAGCTTACCTAAGCAGTTACCGCTTAACAGGGTGTTTTCCAGTTTCACCCGAACTTGCAAATAATCCTGCTGTGTTAGGGTGCTGTTTTCCGGTAACAAGGCTTTTAAATCATGCCAATCTTTATCAAACAGCTTAGCAGCAATGTCTTTTACCGAGGCTTCTGCCGCCGTCATGGCTTTTTGATCCCAGTTCTTACGCCATGCTTTATCTACTAACCAACGTGTCAGTGACAAAATTAAGCGGTTATAGCGGGTGCAGTGAAATAAGTCTTCAATGTCGGTGGCGGTGGGTTGCACGTCTTTTAAGTCATTAATGACTTGCGCCAACTCTGGGAATTGATTGAGCTTTTTATAGTAAGCATGACGCTTAGAGGTGTAAGTTTTAAGGTGGATGGCGTTTTCAACCCACGCAAGTTCTGACAATAGCCACTTCAATTCATTGCGAATGTGTTCGGTGGAGCTCTTGTCTACAATGTCGTCGAATAACCAAAATGCATGGCGGATCAAGGCAATGCCGTCAATCACGCGCTTCAATGTGCGTAAACTTGCTTTGTTAAAGTAACATTGCTCATGCTTTTGCACGAACTGAATGCCATAGCTCACTGCTGCAATTAAGGCCTGCTCTTGCGTGACGTTTTGCTCCAGTGGCACAAAACCAATAAAGCGATCGGACTTTAATGGTTTGTCGTCGGCGATGCGATAGCCTCTGGCCGCCTTAGAATAAAGCCCTAAGCGCATACCAGCTTGTTTAATGAGATGATCGGCCAGTAAAAATAAATCTTCTCGGCTGCCTTCAACCAACTCGATTTCCATTTCGTTAATGGCTTCAACTTGGCCATTGGCAGCAATTTCACCCTTGTCTAACACCACTTCAATCTGGCTTCCTGAATCGGTTTCAATTAACCAGGTGCGGCGAATAAAGTTGGTGCTAAAAATCGGGTAAATGTTGTCGGCTATGGACTCCAACTGCATACCATGGGGCCAAATATTGGCATCAAAAGCATGGAGATCAGGACGGCCTGACTGAATAGGTAAGTTGTACTCGGGGCGCTGATGGAGCCCACCAACGACCTCCCCTGCCAGTTTTATAGTTTGTTCACAGTCATCATTACAACAACGCGTTCTTAACCCTATGTCTAACGCTCGTAACTCACGATTTGGGGTATCGAAATACGCATTGGTAAGGTTTTTCGCAGGCTTGTTGGTGACCGTTTTTGCAAACTGGGTAATTAGTGCAGGGATCCGCGGAACTTCATTATCTGAAACCAAGAATTTCAGTTCTATTTCAGTATCCATTAGGGCTTTGTTTTACCTATTTGTCTAAGGGAGGATCAAAATATACAAAGGTGACGGGCTTTGCAATCTTTTTATCCGATAGAAATGACCATTAATATGAGTCAAATCAATAAGCATGGCAGCCCTATTGTCACTTTGATTCTAATAGGGCGTTGGCACTTAGCTTAAAAGCACAATAAAATTATTCAGTTACCTGCTGTTGCGATGGCCATAAAGGCAACTAGCTCTTGCTATTAAGCGGCGAAATCCCTACTATTTTGTTAACTTTACGTCCGAAAAGAATAAAAGGCCAACGCATGTTCAACTTAAAGCAATTTTTCATTGCGAGCCTGTTCTTCAGTTGCTTTACTGCTTTTGCTGAGGAACCTGCGCAAACCAGCACCACAGAAGGTGCAAATCCAAACGGCTATATAAGTGACGACTTATACATTTTTATGCACACCGGTCCGAGCAAAAACTATCGCATTTTAGGCTCGGTAGATGCCGGCACGCCGATTACCATTATGAGCGGTGCCGAAGATGGTTTTGTCCAAATTAAAGATGACAAAGCACGTGAAGGCTGGGTTGAGAGCAAATTTATTACCACTGAGCCGGGGCTAAAACAACAACTAGAGTCGGTTAACCAAACCTTAGTAGACACTCAGGAAGCGCTCAATCAAGCGCAACAACAACTGCCAGTGCTGCAACAAAACAACACCAACCTACTGGCTGAAAACGCCGCACTGCAAGACACCATTGATGGCCTAGAGCAACAGCTTGAAGAAGAGCGTCAGATGCAGCAGCAAAAAGTACAAAAAGAACAGCACTTATTGCTTACTTATGGTGGTGGTATTGGTATTGGTGGCATTATTATCGGAGTGATTTTAACGCTGTTTTTATCGCGTCGACGCCGCTACGACGGATGGTAACCACAGCATTAAGGTAGTACGAGCGCAATACTCGTACTACCACAATAATCACTTTTCTTTATCCCATACCCCAGGCTCCGTACTTCCTTGAACCTTTACTTGTAATACCTCAAACTCTGGTTTTTTACCGCTGCGCTGTTGCTGATGATAATCTGCTGTGACGGCCAGTACTGTAGGGGTTAAGCGCACGATGGCGATAACGTTTACCACCGTCATTAACCCCAGGGCAATATCGGCCAGATCCCACACTTGCTTCAAGGTGGCCGACGCGCCCCACAGCATCATGGATAAATAACACACTGTGTAGATGCCGCGGCCAAGCTTATTATCTAATTTAAATAAGTGCAGGTTACTTTCGGCGTAGGCGTAGTTAGCCACCACCGAGGTAAACGCAAATAAGGTAATGATCGCCGCAACAAAATACACGCCCCCTGCTGCGAGATGCGCTGTCATTGCTGATTGGGTTAAGCGGATCCCCTCCATTTCACTGCCAATATCAATATCGGCCAGTAAAATAATCACCGCAGTACAGCTGCACAGTACGATGGTATCGAAAAACACCCCGAGCATTTGAATGTAGCCCTGAGTGGCCGGGTGATTCGGGTTAGGTGTGGCACAGCCTGCGGCATGCGGTACACTGCCCGCCCCCGCTTCGTTAGAATATAGCCCCCGCTGGATACCATTTTTAATCGCTGCCCCCAGCGCTCCTGCGCCAGCCTCTTGTAAGCCAAAGGCACTGAGTAAGATGTCTTCCAACATGGCTGGAAGCTTGGCGTAATTAATTATGGCAATAATCACCGCGGCCACCACAAAAACCAAGCCCATAATGGGCACTATGCGCTCAGCAAAGCGAGCAATGGCTTTAAAGCCGCCCAGTATAATTGAGCCGGCCAACAGCGTAATGACAATACCGGAATAATGAGTAGGAATAGCAAAGGCGAAGTTCAGCGCATCGGTGATGGTGTTGGTTTGCATGGCACTGAAGGTAAAGCCATAGCCGAGGAATAAACAAAACGCAAAGCACACTGCCAGCCAACGGCTACCAAGACCAAGTTGAATATAATAAGCCGGGCCGCCGCGAAACTCACCTTGGCTGTCGCGCACCTTATATACCTGACCCAGCACACTTTCGGCAAAGCCCGTGGCCATACCTAAAATGGCGATCATCCACATCCAGAACACCGCGCCACTGCCACCTAACGAAATAGCCACTGCGACCCCAGCAAGGTTACCCGTTCCTACCCGTGCCGAAAGCCCGGTACACAAGGCTTGAAACGAGCTAATGTTGTTTTTATCGTGACTGCTACTGCTTTTCAGTAAGCTAAACATATGAGCAAACTGACTGATCTGTATTACTTTAAGCCGAATTGAAAACCAAAACCCGGCAAATAAAAGGATATAGATGAGTAGCTGTCCATCTCCCCAAAGTAAGCCATTAATGGCCTTAACTGCGGTATCAAACATAGGCAGTTCCTGTTGTTATGATTGTTATTATGGCTGGTGCCATTTACTTTTGTGGTAAATGAATGCCTGCTATCATGCAGCGCACTGAGCCACCCGCCGACTCTATGGTCGGAATATCAATGGCTACTAGTTTAGCGCTTGCCGAGATTTGCGCCTTTTGTGCTTCGCTTAAGGCCGCAAAGGCCGTAGTTGAAAGCGCCAACACCCGCCCAGAGCTGCCCTGTAGTTCAATGGCGTTGCCACAAAACTGCTTAATTTGCGCCACTGACAAGTTAATCCCTTGCAAACCGTTTTGTTCAAATTGCGCCAACAGCTCGCCTTGTTGAGAGGCCGGCACCATATCCAAACATAGCATGACAAACTCTGTGGCTACACACATAAGTACATTAGTGTGATAAACCGGCATGTTATTATCATCAAAGGCGTTGAATACCATGGCATCTAACCCCAGCTGTTGGCAAATGCTCGACACCAGCTCGCGGTTGGTGCGTTTAGACTCCACCGCGTAAGCCACACCATGAGCATGATCAATCACCATGGACCCCGTGCCCTCTAAAAACACCTCTTGCGCCACTAGATGGCTAAAGTCATGATGCTGAGTCATTTGGTAGTTGGCCGCTAAGAAGTCGATAATATCTTGGCGTATTTCCAGTCGCCGATTAGGCGCATACATCGGATAGGTAATAAGTTGACCATCGCTGTGAGTAGAAAACCAGTTATTGGGAAACACCGAATCGGGAGTCGCTGTGGTCATATCTTCAAACAGATGCACCTTAACGCCCTGCAGCTCCAGCTGCTGCACCGCTTGTGTCACTTCCATATAGGCTCTTTGGCTTGGATGCATGTCGCTGCAATGCTGCTGAAACGCATTATCCTGCATGGTTTGTGGGTTAGAAATAAAGTGATGGGGACGGATCATCACCACCGCATTAGGAGCTTGTACTACGCTTGTCATTGGCCTGCTTACCATTACTGTGTTGTCATTAACTATCAGTCTAGCTAGACAAGACGTCAATTAAAATGGCATAAACTTATACAAAACGTGCAAATTTTTAGCATAATGATAAGCTATTTTAAGCAATATGAATAACACTGGCCTATTTGCTTATGACGCCTTACCTCTACGACAGCCTCGACCAAGCCTTGCTGGCAGAACTGAGAAAAGACGGCCGAGCGCCCATTGCCACTTTAGCTAAAACCCTAAATGTATCCCGTGGCACAGTGCAAAACCGCCTCGATAGGTTAATCTCCAGCGGCGCCATTCAAGGCTTTACCGTGCGAGTGCACGAACACATCGGCGCTGATCTGGTGAACGCCATTATGATGATAGAAGTGACGGGTAAATCCACCACTCAAGTGATCAGCGCCCTGCGCGGCATTGCCGAACTAAAAAAAGTCCACACCACCAACGGCAAATGGGATCTAGTCGCCGAAATTCAAGCAGCCAACCTCAGCGACTTTGACGGGGTACTGCGGCGGGTAAGAGAAACCAACGGCGTACTCAACAGCGAAACCAGTATTTTGCTCTCAAGTACTTAACGATTTGTTAATAGAAAAAATGCTTGGCAAAAAGTAGCGACGAATGAGAATAAGCCAAGCGTTTTGCGTCCTTTTAAGCAATTTCTTAGAGCTCGTCATGCCCTATAGCACCCAGTTCTTCAGTAGCAAAGTTTGACTTTATTACCTTAAGCGCATTATTAAATAGCTCCATCATTTCTCGTTCTGAAATCTTCTGTTTTTTCAGCTTGGCATCTTTTTCTTGAAAATATGCCATACAAAAGCTTAAGTAAAATGGATCAAGGAACGAATACTTCCCTGAGCTTTCCTCAAATTTAACTAGCTCCCCAAATTCTTCTTGTTCAAGTTTTATTAAATCTTCGTAAAGCTTCTTTTTAGTCGTTCGTACAAGGTTATCTTTTGACCATTGAAATAGGTCATCGAGGTGAGCACCATCAATATCCTGAGATGCTAATATCCTCAGTGAAGTTTCTACTTTGGATAATTTAAGTGCAGAATCAAAAGCATCCTTAATAGTATCTTCTTCATCCTTAACATAATCATTAAGTGCTATCTGTAGGTCTTCAAAATTAAAGTTAACTGTCTCTTCTGCGGTTCGATCCACCAACCCTGATTTACACATCAAATAACATAGCTTATGACATATAGCGGCCAATCCATTGGAATATTTTGCAATCTCATCTTTAACGTCTTGGTCCATCGATATATTTAGAGCTTTACAACCTTTTTCAATAATTTCTAATATTTCTTCAGATTCCATGAGCTCGACATGTATTTCAGAGATTCTTTTTCTCATTTCTTTGTCGGACTTTACAACTAGTCGTGCAGTGTTAACTGCACCAAGCGCCACTATTTTTAGATCTTTAAATTGAATTGAAAGGTTTACAAATACCTTCATCATTTGGGCTAGCTTATCTTTCTCTTCTCCTTGAATTTTGTGAAAATCTTCTAGAACCCAGCAATATCCAGACTGACCCAATAAGCGACCTAAGCTTTGAGGTGTTAATTGTGGTGGTAGCATTCTTACTTGCTTTTCACCTTCTGCATTTTCATATACAGCGCCTATTTGTGCTTTTATTGCTAGATAGTTAGCTTTTGCTTTTACATCTACTTTAGTTTTTTTGTTATTGGTAACTTCATCTACATAGAACTCTTCTAGCTGATCAAAAGCATCAAGTATGACTTCCTCGAAAGTCATTCCTGTCATGCAATTTGTATTGATCTGTTTTTCATAAGTTCTGAACAAGACGTTTTCTAGCAGTGTGGTTTTACCTGAACCAGAATGACCATAAATCACAACTTGATTTCCAGGTAAGTCTAATGCTCTTACCAACCTGTCATTAACATCCTCTTTAACCCTATCGACGAATGTCACAACGGCAGGTGTCATTGGTGTAAAAACTTCTGTTAATTCGTACCTTTGGCTCATATAACTCCCTTTAGAGCTCTAACATTGCACTGGCGCAAACGCAGAAATATCTCGATTGATGAAATGGTTCATTTCATTCCGCCAAAGTATTTTATTTACAAACATTACAATAACTTACCACTAAATGTATTGGCGCTCAAGCAACAGTCAGCTGGATAAAGTGAGACCATAGATATTCGAGCCCCTTAGGTCTCGTTATGTAACAGTATGATGTTTCAACTTTTCATATACTTAATAGCCAATTTTAGTTATTCGAGACCATAAAAAAGTGGCTTAAACGAGAGCGACCACTCGTAAATCATTTAATTGCTCTTATTGGTGCTATAAACATACTTGATAAGTAGCAATAAAATACCCTTACTTTGTTGAGTTGGGTGTATGCAAGCCAATGCATTCAATCAGCTATAAAAGTGTTGGTTAGAAGCACACAACTAACAGCAACTTTTCCTCCCTCATCACACCCTCAAGTCAGCAGCCAATTAACCTATTTCGCGCCGGGATAGCGCGAAAAAGCATGACAGGGCCAAGGACGGCCTTTTCATGCTGGTAACGTTAAAATTGGCTGATTACTTGAGGTTCCCGGTGTGATGCTGGGAGTGCCCTTTCTTTTGCATACTTTTCTTTGGGCAAGCAAAGAAAAGTGTGTCGGCGCCCATGGACGGGCGCAGAAACCCGTCACGAGGACAACGGAACCAATGCACAAAAGTTATTGATCTCTACCTATGTTGATAAGTGCTGGGAGCGCCCTTTCTTTTGCTTACTTTTCTTTGGGCGGCGTCGATAAGTCAGTTGACGCCCATGGATGGGCGTCGAAACCTGTCACGAGGACAGCTAAGCCAATACACCAAACACAAAAAAGGGAAGCAAAGCGCTTCCCTTTCTACATAAAAACCAAAAGCTTAAATACAATAACGCGCAAACAAGCTCGCTACGGTCGCGGCAGTCGGCTTACCATGCTGCCAATCACCGCCTTCAACGCCACTACCAGCAATGTCCATATGCACATAAGGCAGAGGTTGCTCAGCATTACAACCGTGCTTATCTAAACCACCCACAATCGCTAAGAACGCCATTGGGAATTGGTGACCACGGGCTGTCACTGCAGACGCGGCATTGTTACTCGATAGCACATCATCGGCCAGGGTACGCGGTTGAATAAAGTCATAGTCTTCACGACGACTGCGCGACACCTCAGCGCAATCCGCCCACAAGTCACCCAGGTCGGCGATTTGGCGCGATACTTTGGCCGCTCGAGCCGGGCCATTTTCAACATACGCGCTGTATGGACCCATAGCACGGGCAGCATGCCCCGTTAGGGTAGCAACGGTGAACAACTCTGGATTTTTCTCACCCAGCGCTAAGTCTTTAGCTTCACTGAGTAAGTCGCCCATGGCAAGGCGACCTTCGGCATCGGTATTACCAATGCGCACGCGCACGCCTTCACGACCGGCAATAATTTCATCCGGCACAAAACAGTCTGAGCCAATTGAGTTGCGTACCACGGCTAAGTAAGCAATGACTTTAACGCCCTTAGGTTGGTATTTTGCCACTGCTTCCATAAAGCCAACCACCGATGCCGCACCACCTTTATCGCGGCTCATGCCTGCCATAAAGCCACCTACTTTTAAGTCGGCACCGCCGGTGTCATACACCAAGCCCTTGCCAACAAAAATCAAGGTACGCTCAACATCACCTTCTGGCTCATACGCCATTTTTACTACTCGTGGGTGATGGCGCTCAACCGCATAAGAAGCGCGAGCAACGGTACTTAGCAGCGGGTACTGCTCATCAATGGTTTGACGGTCGGCAATCACTTCCACATTCACCGCTGAGTCTTTAAATAGCTCAACGCAGTAATCGGCAAAACGCGGTGGAGCCATACGCTCAGGTTCGGTACCACAAAGATCACGCGCCGCATATTGACCAGCAGAAATGGCCGTTAACTGTTGGCAACTTTGCTCTGTTGCCGAGAATAAATAAATACTGCTAATTGGCTCAATCTCTTCGCCACGATACTCTCGTGCTTCAAGAGGTTGCCAAAGACCTTGGCAAGCACCTAAAAAGCTCACCGCTAGCGCGTTTTCATAGCGCGCATCGCTTGGGGCATTAGCCACAACAAGTAAAGGTTTTACGGCACCGGCGGCTTTAGCTTCTAACACGCCCGCTTTCGCCGCCTCAAAAAAGCGTCTTACGTCATCGTAATCTCTGTCTACAGGCCCAGTAGGCGCAATCACTAAACGATTGCCAGGCACTTGGTCAGAAACTAATAAAGTGGTTTTTTGCGCAATGCGCGCATCTACAGCGATGTAGGGAGCAGCAACTTCATCGAGAGTGGAATTGCCAAGGTGATTGATGTCATGGGTGATGACGACAATGGCGTCGGCATCGTTAGTGAAAAGATCATTACAAGATAATGCAACTGGAAAAGACATAAACGGCCCTTTTCTATTTTAGAATTAGGGCCGACTATAGGGGATTTCCCCTGAACTTCCAAGGCCTCTAGGAGATATCTTGGCTTTTTTCAGGGCTGGCTTTGGTTTTGTTTATCACCGACCACGCTTCAAGCATCACCAACACGCTCACCACTAAGACAATGACATCGAGCACCACCAGCAGCCAATTGCCTTGCTGATAATACTCACCGAGTTTAATAATTCCGGCAAAAAACGCCATCACCAAGACAAACACCATAGGCACTAGAGTGTAACGGGCCGGACGTCCCAATTTTATTAAATACACCGAGATAACCAACAAGGTTAGGCTGGCCAAAATTTGGTTGGTTGAGCCAAACAGCGGCCAAATCACCATACCGCCACTGCCTGAAGCGCCACCAGCACCAAAGGCCAACAGCAAGCAGCAGCCTACCGCCAATAAAGTGGCAACAATGCCATTACCAAGCGCTTTGATGTTATAAATCTCACCCCACTCTTGAATAATGTAGCGCTGCAAACGCACCCCAGAGTCCATGGTTGTGCCAGCAAACAGCACCACCATCACCGCTAACAAGGTCGAGGCAATTTCTACTGGGATCCCCCAGCCGCTACTGATCAGGTTCGAGCCACCATCGACAAATGCCGTGACACTGCCTGCACCTAAGTGGCTGTATATTTCATGCCACTGCTCAGGAGAAACCGCCAGCATCACGCCACTGACGGCAACCAAAGTGATTAGAGCTAACGAGCCTTCACCTACCGCACCTAAATAACCCACAAAGCGGCCATCGGTTTCTTTGTTAAGCTGCTTCGAGCTGGTGCCTGAAGAAACAATCCCGTGAAAGCCTGATACCGCCCCACAAGCGATGGTTACAAACAACAGCGGAATAATACTGGGTGTGTTTTCAACGGTTTGCGTATTAAATGCCGGCGCGGTAATGTCTGGCATGACGACAAACACAGCACCATACAAGAGCACTAACCCAACCAACAGCTGCATGCCATTAATAAAGTCACGAGGCTGTAATAGCATCCACACCGGAAGTAACGAGGCGACTGCCGCATAAATGAACAGAATAATGATCCAATTGGCTTTATCGCCTAAACCAAACATTTCCAACGGCAAGCTCAGTGGCATACCACTGCCCACGTAAATCGAGGCATAAAGGATAAACACCCCAATAATACACAGTGGAATTAACGGCACTTTACGCTTTAATAGCTGCCCTATCACTAGCGCCACCACAATGGCAGACCAGGCTGGGAAAACCGCTTCGGGGTTACCCACAAAGGAATTGGCGATCACTACGCCAAACACGGCGTTCACCATCAGCAACACCAGGAAAACCACAATCATAAATAAAGAGCGCGTGCGTTTACCAATAACACTTTCAGACAGCGCCCCCATGGATTTACCTTTGTGCCTGGCACTGGCCCATAACGCCCCCATGTCATGCACACCAGCGAAGAAAATAGTACCAATCACCACCCAAAGTACGGCAGGCACCCAACCCCAATACACCGCAATAGCAGGACCGACAATAGGCGCTGCGCCCGCGACCGAAGTAAAGTGGTGCCCCCACAGTACCACCTTGTTGGTGGGCACATAATCAACGCCATCTTCCAGCTCATGAGCCGGGGTGACGAAGCTGTCATCCATTTTAAATATTTTCTCGGCAATAAATTTGGAGTAAACAAACCACCCAAATAACATGCCGATAATGCCAAAAAGCACGATCATTATGGATTGCATTACGCTTTCCTCTTGTTGTTGTTTTAAACACACTTGCCACTCGAAGCTAGCATAATTTTTTTAAATTGCAGTTAGCTTTTAGTCTAGGGTAGTGAAAATTTTCTGAGGGGATATACCAACTCGCTTATTTCAGGCAAGTGTTAATCAAATAAACCCAGCTGGGTATGATCGTGAGACTGTTCGTTTAAACCGATATGTAGCCCCACCAGCCTAACGGGCTTGTACTTATGCCGAGCAAGCGCTTCGAGTAACAGAGTTTCAAACACCTGCAAATCCAGTTGCTGATATTGACATTCTTTGGTGGTTTGGCTGAAGTCATAAAATTTAACCTTAACACCCAGCTTATGAAAGCCACGCTGTTGGTATGGCTCTGCGCGCCGAGTCAGCTCAGGTAAGAGCTTATTTGCGATGATTTGCTTTAGCGTCTCCGGCTCGCTAATGTCCTCGGAAAAGGTGCTTTCTACTCCAACCGACTTGCGCACTCGGTCTACTTCAACACCGCGCTCATCAATGCCTTGGCAGCGCCGCCATAATACTGCACCAAACTTGCCAAAGGCTTTACGCAACTGCATTTCGTTTAAGGCCTTAACATCGCGACCATACTCCAACCCCATTGCTAAGAGCTTTTGCTGCGTCACCTTACCCACGCCAGGAATTTTTTTCAGCGGCAAATTATCAATAAAATCCGCCACCTGATCCGGTGTGATCACACACTGACCATTAGGCTTATTTTCATCGCTGGCGATTTTGGCTAAGAACTTGATTGGCGCAATGCCTGCCGATGCCGTGAGGCCAGTTTGCTGATGAATTTCGCGGCGGATCTGCTCGGCAATTAGGGTGGCACTGCCATTACAGGCTTGGCAGTCGGTAACATCGAGGTAGGCTTCATCCAACGACAGCGGTTCGATAAGCTCAGTATACTTTGCAAAAATCTCCCTGATCTGGCGAGAAATCTCTTTGTAGAGCGCCATTCTTCCCGGCACGATAACCAGCTGAGGACAGAGCTTTTTTGCCTGATAGTTCGACATCGCTGAGCGCACGCCATACTGCCGAGCAATGTAATTTGCCGTAGAGAGCACTCCACGATGGCTATTGCCACCGATGGCCATGGGCACCTTGGCAAGTTCTGGGTTATCACGCATCTCTACCGAGGCGTAAAAGGCGTCCATATCAATATGTACAAACTTACGCATATCAAATACTGTGTAAATAAACAGTGTTCAGTATGCGCTATATTTACCCTTGATGCAATAATGACCACGCAAAACCCAGCACCATACGTTAAGCTAATAGAGTTGCCGCATAGAGTTGCATCAACGGCGATAAAGCAGCCATAATGATTTTAGTTAGAGGGTGTTATACATGCTGTACAAGTTGTAGCCATGGCCCTTTTGGGGCAAAAGGCACAACTCACCCAATTCTTTTTTGTCCATTTTCATCAGGAGCCTGCATGAAGTATTCACGACTCGGTAGTAGCCCGCTAGAGGTTTCACGGATTTGCTTAGGAAGCATGACTTGGGGCTTGCAAAACAATCAACATGACGCCGATGAGCAGATCAACTATGCCTTAAGTCGCGGCATCAACTTTATCGATACCGCGGAAATGTATGCGGTTCCGCCCGCTCCTGAGACTTATGGCAAAACCGAGGAAATCATCGGTAACTGGCTCAGTCGCCATCAAGAAAAGCGTGAGCAGTTGGTGATAGCCACTAAAATTGCCGGAAATGGTCTGCCTTGGATCCGCAATGGTGGCCACATCACAGGAGATGCGGTAGTCAAAGCCGTAGACGACTCACTTACTCGCTTGCAAAGCGATTACATCGACCTGTATCAACTGCATTGGCCCAACCGCACTTCTCCGCACTTTGGTAAACAGTGGCCAGGCATGCTCGCCATCAACGAAGTAGACAGCACTGCAGAGCGCGAGGGCATGCTCGATATTCTGCAAGGCCTAGAGAAGTGCATTAAAGCCGGAAAAATTCGCCACTGGGGGTTATCGGACGATACTCCTTGGGGAATTCAAACTTATCTAAGCCTGGCTCAGCAACACAACCTGTCTAAGCCGGTGGCGATTCAAAATGAGTTTAGCTTGCTCCACGCCAAAGACTGGCCTTATCTGATTGAGCAATGTAAGCACGAAGACATTGCGTATTTACCTTGGTCGCCTCTTGCCAGTGGCATGCTCAGTGGTAAGTATTTAGGCGGCGCACGACCGGAAGGCAGCCGCTGGACACTTGTACAGCGCCAAGGATTATTCAGAGACACCCAACTGGCGCAAGAAGCCGTGGCCAAGTACCAAGAGATTGCCCATGAGTTTGACTTAACGGCAGCGCAACTGGCCTTGGCCTGGTGTGACCAAGTTGAAGGCGTCACTTCCACCATTATTGGTGCCACCTCCATGGCACAGTTAAAAGAAAATGTCCAAGCCTTCGAGCAGCCCCTTTGCCCAGAAGCACTGGCGGAAATCGATACCGTATTTAAAGCGTATCCGGCGCCGTTCTGATACCATAACTACATCCGTTATTAAAAGCGCCACGCACGTCGTGGCGCTGTTGTTGTAGTTAAACCATGCAGAACTTAAATCCGACTGCCGTCAGCCCACCTGCTGGCAGCTGTTTTACCCGAGAAACCACCCGCGCGATTGTGTTACGCGGCGATGAAATTTTATTACTCTATACCGCACGTTATGACGATTACACCCTGCCAGGCGGCGGTGTTGATGCCGGAGAATCACTACCTCAGGCGCTAGAGCGTGAACTTAAGGAAGAAACCGGTGCCAAAACCCTGTTAACCATCACCGAGTTTGGCCGCTATGAAGAATATCGCCCTTGGTATAAAAGCGACTTTGATAATGTTCATATCGTTTCACACTGTTTTGTTTGTGAAATTTGCGGTGAATTTAGCGCCCCAGAAATGGAAGCCTATGAACAGGCCAATGGTATGAAGCCGGTGTGGATGAAACTCAGCGACGCTATTGCTCATAATCAGCAAAAGTTGGCCGACCCCAACAACAAAGGTCAGTCAGTTCGCCGCGAATTAACGCTACTTAACCACATCGCTGAGCAATTGCTGTAACGCTAACAGTTAAACACCACAGCAAAATGTTAAGTTAAAATAGTAAGCAATAAAACGGTTACCCCAGTGACCTCCAAACGTCAGAGAGCATATTATGCAAAGCGTTACCATCTTAGTTGATGCCCAAAACGTCTATTACACCACTAAGCAGGCCTATGGTTGCGGCTTTGACTACAATGCTTTTTGGCGTCAAGTAACCCACAACCGCACGATTCATAAAGCCATCGCTTATTCCAGCGATCGCGGCGATGACAAACAGCGACAATTTCAGAACATTCTTCGCGCCATTGGCTTTGAGGTAAAATTAAAACCTTACATTCAACGCAGTGATGGCTCCGCTAAATGTGATTGGGATGTCGGGATCACCATAGACGCCATGGAAGCGGCGGCGCACAGTGATGTTATCGTGCTGGTCAGCGGCGATGGCGACTTTGATATTCTCGCCACTAAGCTTAGAGAAAAATACCACACTCGCGTCGAAGTCTACGGCGTACCGCAACTGACCGCCGCCTCATTGACGCGAGCGGCCAGCGAGTTTATCGCCATTGACGGCGAGCTATTAATAAGCCAAAAGTAAACTATATGACTTAATAATAGCGTTCAAGAAAGGGGCCGTGCGGTTAACACAGCATTAATCCGACAGGTAATACTCGACGCTGGTCACCACTCGCACAATCTTAATTTGCGGGGTATTGCTATCGCGGTCACGAATACTAAACTGCCCTTGGCGTGCCGATTTAATTTTACCCAGTACCGAATCCGAATCTTTAGCAAACTTTACCGCCACCTCGCGGGCCTTTTGCGTCGCTTCTTGCACCATTTGTGGTTTGATGTCGTTAAGCCCGGTAAACAGGTATTCAACGCGGTTTTGATAATCGTCTTTGGTAATGGCAATGCCCTGCTTTGCCAGCTCATTAAGCTTACTTAGGGCTTGGGCCACCTTGTCTGGGCTGTTGCTGTAAACGGTTACTCCCGATTTGGCGACATAGCGAAAGCCTTGGCCATTTTGACCGTACTCTTGGGCATACTTATCGGTAATCGAAGGCGCAGAGACCGAAAGCTCCTCATTATCAAAACCATGTAAGGTTAAAAATGCGCGGATCGCTGCGTTCTTGCTTTCAATACGCTCCACCAGCGCTTCTAAATCGTTGTCGGCATCGCGGTAAAACACCGGCCAAATCACGGTGTCGGCTTTTACTTCTTGCTCCGCCAAGCCTTTTACTCGCACACTGCGCTCCATGCTTTTTACTTCTAAAATGGTGTCTTTCACCAGCCAAGCGCTGGTCACCACTGCTACCGCCAGTAATGCAGCGGGGGCGATGTATTTGTTAAATGTCGACATACGGAGTCCTTATAGCCGCTGTGAATAGAATATAGATCAAAGTCTACCTGAATTACGCTCGAAAACTATCAGCAAAATGGTAGAGTGGAGAATATGAGCTGCGGCTGAATCAAGGACCAAGCATGAGTGTAAAGCGCATAAGTCAGTTTTTTAACCCCAAATCCATTGCCGTTATTGGTGCGTCGAATAACCCCGACCGCGCCGGATTTATTGTCATGCGAAACTTACTGCAAGGCGGCTTTAAAGGGCCGATCATGCCGGTTAGCCCAAAACACACTGCGGTGCATGGAGTACTGGCCTACGACAGTATTAAGCAGCTGCCAAAAGTGCCCGACCTAGCGGTGATCTGCACCAACAAAAATACCTTAACCGACATTATTACCGAACTGGGAACGCTTGGCTGTCGCCATGCCATTATTATTGCTGCCGGCTTAGATAACCCGCAAAAGCAGCAGTTAAAACAGCACGCTCTAGAGGCAAAAGTGACCTTACTAGGGCCCAACTGCTTGGGTTTATTAATCCCCCATTTAGGCGTGAATGCCAGCTTTTCTCACACCGTTGCCAATCCCGGTAAGCTCGCTTTTGTATCGCAGTCAGCGGCGGTGTGCTCAACCATTTTAGACTGGGCGCAACAACGTAAAATTGGCTTTTCCTACTTTGTTTCTGTGGGCGATTGCCTTGATATCGACTTTGACGAGCTGCTCGACTTTTTAGGTCGTGATGCCAAAACTCAAGCCATTTTGCTCTACATCGACAACATCGATGACGTGCGGGCGTTTATCTCAGCCGCCCGTGCTGCCGCATTCAGTAAACCGGTGATCGCCATCAAAACCGGAAAAACCAAGGCCGGCGCCTTGGCTGCGCTCAACCATACCGGTGGTAATAGCTCGGACGATGCCGTTTACGATGCCATTTTTCAACGCGCGGGGATGCTGCGGGTAAACTCGTTAAGCGAGTTATTTGCTGCCACGCAAACCCTGTCATTGCACCCCAAACTGCTGCAAGTGGAGCAGTTGACCATCTTAACTAATGGCGGCGGCCCAGGGGTGATGGCAGTGGATACTCTGTTACAAAACTCCGGTAAGCTGGAGGTACTCAGTGAGCAAACCAAGCAAGCCTTAAGCGACTTAATTCCACAAACCGATCACGCTTGTAACCCCGTTGATATTTTTGGCGACTCGTCACCTAAGCGTTATCAACAGGCTTTGGAAATATTACTGAAAGCGCCAGAAGTAAAAAACTTACTCATTATTCACACCCCTTCGGCACTGGCGCCAAGTACTGCCTACGCCAATATCGTGGCCGATACCTTGAGTAAAATCCCAAAAATGGCACGGCCCTACGTGATGACCAATTTTATGGGTGAAGAGGCAGCCTACGATGCTAGATTAGTCTGTGCCAACGCCCAAATCCCCACGTACCGCACTCCTGAAGGGGCTGTCAGCGCCTTTATGCACTTGGTCAGTTACCGCCGCAACCAAAAGCACCTCACGCAAACTCCCGAGTCTTACAGTGATGACACTCAGTTGCAGCATAAGCAAACCAAAGCACTGATCAACCGATACTTAGACCAAGGTGCCTCGCAGTTATCGACCCATTTAGCCCGAACCATCTTAGATTATTACGATATCGATTGTATCGCCACCGAGGTGGCACTGACTCCCTCAGAAGCCAAAGAGCGGGCTGAGGAAATGGGCTTTCCTGTGGCGCTTAAACTTATCAGCCACGATATTCCCTCGAAGTCAGAAGTCGGCGGTGTGGTATTGAATTTAAACGACGCTGAAGAGGTCGAACAAACCGCGTTTGCGATGCTATTACGGGTGCGTAATAACGCTCCTGACGCTGAGATTGAAGGCTTTTCATTACAGCGCATGGCAAAACGTGCTGGCGGTCAAGAACTGAGGATCGCGGTGAAAACCGAGCCTGGAGTTGGTCCGGTCATCTTGCTTGGGGAAGCTGGCACTGGGTTAAACTTTTCCAATGCCGCTGTGGCACTGCCGCCGCTGAATATGAACCTGGCCAAATACCTGATCGCCGCGGCTCATGATAAAGGCGTGATCAAAGAGCGGGCATTACCTGAAAAGGTCGACAAATACCGTCTCTGTGCCTTATTAACGCGGTTGTCGCAGATGGTGGTAGACCAAAGTGATATTTATGAAATTGAACTCAACCCCATTTTAGCCTGTGCCGGACAATTCCAAGTACTGGATGCCAATATCACTCTGAAACGCTATCAGCCTACCCCAGGCAGAAAGCGTCTTGCTATTCGCCCCTACCCCAGAGAGCTGGTAACCACAGTAACCCTGAAAGATGGCCGAGCGGCAACATTAAGGCCCATTCGACCGGAAGATGAGCGCGCCCACCAAGAGTTTGATCAGTCACTCAGTAAAGAAGACAGATATCGGCGTTTTTTTGGTGAGCTGCCACAGTTTAATCACGACCAACTGGCGAAAATGACCCAAATTGATTACGACCGAGAGATGGCATTTATTGTTACTGTGCCCAACAAATCCAGTTATCAAACCTTGGGGGTGTCTCGAGTACTGATGGACCCAGATAACCAGGTGGCGGAGTTTGCCGTGGTGGTGCGCTCCGATTGCCAAGGCTTGGGACTTGGAAAAATACTCATGCAAGCGGCCATTAAGCACTGCCAAAAACAAGGCGTTGCTACCATTGAGGGGATCACCCTACCGGAGAATAGCGGCATGATAGGACTGGCAAAAAGCCTTGGTTTTACGGTTTCTCGGGACTTTGAAGAAGGCACCATCGAAATGGTGTTACACTTAGATAAAAAACAATAAAGGAATTGGATTGGCGATGTCGCTTCACATAAGAGAAAAGGTGGCTGCGGTACTTGAAGAAACTGGGCAGTATCAACGCCTAGGACGCGCCGTGGATATTTTTCTAATTTTACTGATTCTAGCCAATGTCATTGCCATTGTCTTAGAATCAGAAAAAGCTTTATCTCAGGCATATCATAGCCACTTTCTGCGCCTCGAAATAATCAGTGTCAGCATTTTTGCCCTAGAATATTTGCTGCGTTTGTGGTGCTGCGTTGACAAAATTGACTATGCTCAGCTTAAGCAGCCTAATTGGAAAAAGCGCCTCAAATACGCCACTTCGCCGCTGGCAGTGATTGATTTAATCGCCATCTTGCCCACTATCCTGATGGCATTTATTACCTTTGACCTGCGCTTTTTACGGGTTATTCGGTTATTGCGCATTTTTAAACTGACGCGCTATTCTCGCGCAATGCAATTGTTGCTCGCGGCATTTAAAGAAGAGTCGAGCTCCTTGCTGGCAGCCTTTTTTATCATGAGTGTGGTGTTGATCATGGCCTCTTGCGGGATTTATTTGATTGAGCACGACATTCAACCCGATAAATTTGGCTCCATACCGAAAGCCATGTGGTGGGCCATGGCAACGCTGACAACAGTCGGTTATGGTGACTCTGTTCCTGTTACGCCATTAGGGCAATTTTTTGGTGGTTTGATCACCTTACTGAGCATGGGCATGGTGGCCATTCCCACCGGTTTGCTGGCCTCAAGCTTTGCCGAGCAGTTACGTAAACGTCGCGATGCCTTTAATGAGGCCATTTTACATGCCCTCGTCGATGGTGAAGTAGACGAAAATGAGCGACAACACTTAGAAGCACTGCGCATTGAACTTGGCCTCAGCCCTTTGGAGGCTAACCAAGCGATTAAGCTGATGACCAGCCAACGAGTGCATCATATGTACTGCCGCCATTGCGGTAAAAAACTGTAACGTCATAGCACACTAATGGCTGTGCTGTGACGGCTCACGTTGTTGGCTGATGTCGGTTAGCACCACAACATAGCTGTGCAGTTCATTTTGGTTATTAGCCACCGCGCTAATTTTCACCAGTACCGTTCTTTGCTCTTGATTTGGTAAAGTGATCACTTCCTCAGCGCTAAAGTGCTGATGTACTTTTAACGCCAAGGTTTTGCGAATATAGGCCATGCGCTGTTGTGTGGATAACCCCAGCGTCACTGAGGTGCTTGAGCGCGGAACAGACGCAATGTTAAAGGCGTTTTGTAGTGCCCGGTTACAGGCTTGAATACGTAAGCGTTTATCGAGGATCATCACCCAATCTCGGGTTTGTTCAAATGCCGCGCCAAATAACGAGGCGCGCTCTTCAAACAGGCGTTCACGGGTTAAGTTGGTGTACGTGCCGGCTACCTGGGTTGGTACCCCGCCATCCCATTCCAATACCTTGCCAAAGTCTTTGTACCAGCGCCACTGCCCTTGCTTATCGCGAAGCCGGTAAGTGCAGTCGATAAAGCCTTTGTCGGTGGTGACAAACTCTAACCATTGTAACCGGAACATAGCCCGATCGGCTGGATGAACTTTGTGTAGATAGTCATCTAAGCTCACGCTTTCCATGTCGTAATTAAGCTCAGAAACCAGACGCGGCTGATAGATTAACGTACTGCCAGCATGCCACTCCCAAACTCCAGAGTTACTGCCTTCTAAGGCCATTTTCAGGCGAGCTTCACGGTCTTGCGTGGCGCGGTGAGCGGCTAAAATCAGTTGTTCAACGCGATGCTTACGATAGCTCCAAATGGATAATATCAATAATAATAAAAACACATACCCCGCTATCGCTGCAGGCGAGCGCCACAGTGGGTAATTAACCTTAATACTAAGCTTGGCTGGCGGCGTGTAGTCTCCGGTTAACGGGTCTTTAGCCCAGACTTTGAGGTCGTATTCCCCGGGGTTGAGCTTGGGAAACATCACACGGTTTTGATTGCGGCTGAGAATTTTTTGCCCACCTGAAATTTGATACTCGTAAATAATGCGGTCTTGATAACTAAATGCCATGGCTGAGAACGACACTTCTAAACCAATGTCATCATGTTCCAGTTCAATGTGATCAAATTGTTTTAGCCCGGCCTCTTGATTGGGGCGAGAGATTAAGTCAACACTGGTAATATTAACTTTATCGAGCAACGGTCTTTGTGGACGGTTTTGCTCAGGAGAGAAAATCACCGCCCCTTTAATCATGCCATAGGCTATTCTGCCATCAGAAAGCTGCGCTGAAGCGCCGCCATTGAACTCATTGGACAGAATGCCATCCTCGGTTGTGAACTGCTGTAAGTGCAAGTTATCTGGATCTAAGCGCCAAATACCTTTGTGCGAAGACATCCAGATCATGCCTTTTTCATCCTGGCGCATTTCATACATTAGGGTATCAATTTTATGTGCTTTAAGGTCAATGTTATAAATCGGCTCGTAACCATCTAGCGTAAGACCCACTAAGCCAAATGAAGACAGCGCCAACCAAAGTACGTTGTTTTTATCTATGGTGTAGGTGGTCACGTCCACCGCTAAATGCTTATTGGCCTGAGGTGACTTGTAAATTGGCGATAGCTTTTGCGCCTCAGGGTCGTATTGGTACAACACCCCAGCATTAAAATAGAGTGGCTTTTCTGGCGCCGTGGGTAAAGGCGGATAAAAGCCATAAGTCAAAAACGGGTCGACGTTCTCAAACGATTTAGTTAAGTGGCGTAGCTCACCACTGTCCATATTGTAAACAAACATGCCAATGTCACCATTAACAAAGTACAGTTTGCCATTGTCTAGAAACACACCGCCTTTAACAAAGTCAGTTAGAATATCTTTATCTTTTTCTCTGGTCACTTTGGGTCGAGTTATTTCATGACTCACTGGATCAAAAACAAATAAACCTTTGACGGTAATGAGCCATAGCTTTTCTTTATACAGTGCAACTCGCCAGATAATAAACTCGGATAAAATGTCATCGCCTAAATAGCCCTTTAAAAACTGTTTAGTTTCTCTTGTTTGGGGGTCGTAGCGAGTAATGCCATCATTGGTTGCTAACCATAAATAGCCACATGCCTCCACCATTGACCAAATATTACTATGGGAAAACCCTTCCCCCTTAACACTGAGGTCGCTGACATTATCAAAGCTCAGGGTGCGATTAGGGAGATAAAAAGCGCCGTCTTCTTTGGTGGCCACCCACAGGCCTTCATTACCATCACGGACAATATCAATCACGCTGGTATCAGACGGTAAGAACACACTATTGGATAAGCGCTTATCACGCACCACACTGTGGTCGTCAAGGTGATAATAGACTAAGCCTTTGTCGGTTCCGAGCAATAAGGTGTTTGGCCCTTCTCGAAGCATTTTCCACACGTTGAGCGAGGTTAAACGGGTTTGATAACTGACATCGGCACTAAAGTCTTGTCGCAGTGCACTGATATCCAGCTCATACAAGCCTTGCACTGTGCCCAAAAGCAAGGTGTCGTCATCGAGTAAAAATAATGACTTAGCATTACTTTGAAAAGGGTGTTCGAGGGTTTCAATGTGATCTATTTCACGCAATGTTTTGGAGGGTAAATGGTAGCCATACAGGCGCTCAGAGGTGGCAATAAACAAAATATCGCCATGCTGTTTTACCGCACGGATAAAGCCACTTTCTTCATCCAGTGGCAAAGTCACTTCTTTGCTAAGCTCTCCCGAATCGATGTTTAACACAGCAATGTCATTAGTGCGCACAATCCACATATGCTCAGCGTCTTTGCTGAGCACTCGATATACTAAATTATTAAAAAACTCGTCTTCCGATGACGGCGCTGCAATGTAGGTGCGATATTCGTCTTTTCGCGGGTCATAACGCAACAACCCAGAAAGCCCTGTGGCTATCCACACACCGTGCTGGCTATCTTGATAAATATGATTTACTTGCACCTTATCCAACATGCCATCTGGTCCACTGACCTCTAGCACTTGATAGCCATCGTATCGATTAAGGCCCCCCTCGGTTGACACCCATAAGTAGCCTTGCTTATCAATCAGTAGGGTATTGACGTAACTTTGTGACAAGCCTTCAGCCGGAGACAGACGAGAGATTTGGGTGGCACTTATAGACAAAGAAATAACGCTGAGCAACAGCAATAAACAGAGGCGTAACATAAAAAGCCGAGGTTGTTAATTAGACATAATACATTGCCACGAGTTGACGTTTTTGTCCAAGATAACTAGACAAAAGCGACTGTAATTCCGGCATAAGTTGCTCACACTGAGCAAAGCCTAAGTCGCAATAAAATGACTGCAGATGCGCATAGGCAAAAGTATAAATGGTGGTGCCTGGGAGAAGTTGTTGGAATTCGACCATGGCACAGCTCAGCAAACGTTTGGCAACACCTTGGCCACGCCATTTGCTATCAATATAGACACCACAAAGCAGCCACTGCTCAGCCACCGGGCGATATCGACAAGCGCCAATGATGGCACTTTGAGCCCTGGCAACCCATACTTTGTCGTGTTTAGCCGCTCTTCCTCTGGCACCTTGCTCAGCATAGAACTTATTAACTAAGGGAGTTTTTATCACCGCTAACGGAGTAATTTCTAGGGTCATCGCAGAGTACGATTTTGCCGCCAAGGGTTACGCCAACATCAGGCTCAGGTAATGCTCGAAGTGTTGCTTTAAGAAATCTTGCTCCGATACCGGCCGCTGATTGATGGTGTCGTACACCACCTCGCGACTTTTTTTACCACGCTTAATTTGGTAAGCCCAAAAAGAGGCCTCATACTCTAGCTGAATTTTATACTTTTCGTGTCTGGGTAAAAGGCAAAGGTTATGACTCATATTCACATTTCGACTGACTTAATCTCGTTTATAAGTATACCACAGCACAGCGCGAATGAACTTTTTACAGGCTAATTTCCTGCCCTTGACGATAAAAGTTTTGTATAATTCTTAACAAAGAATACCCCGTGTTCATGCGTCTCTTTGCTTAGCTGGGTTACTATCAATCACTTTATCAAGATAAGGAAAATAGTTGCGAGCTTTATTTCTATGTTGCCTGTTGTTCTGTGCGCTCTTTAGCCAAGGCAGTGAGAGCAATAAGGTTATGCGCTTTAATGCTCCTGCCGATGTTCCACAGGCACGCTATGTGATTGAACTCATGACCCGTGTGTATGCTGAACTGGGTTATAAATTACTGGTGCAAGATTTTAATCACCCTAACGCGTTAATTGCGGCCAATGCCGGTTCACTCGATGGCCAACTGGGCCGCGTTGCCACGGTTAGTAATGACTACCCTAACCTGCGCCGCATCGATTTTCCGCTTTTTAAGTTCAAGTTACAGCTGGTGAATTTCTGTCGTGATTGCCGTTATCAAGACGTCAACTCGATCACCATTCGCAGTGGCTACCCAGTCGCTGAAGACTATCTTGCTCAGCACCCCACCTCAGCGTATGTGGTTAAAGTTAAAAGCGCAGTGGCGCAGCTTAACTTGGTGATGCAACAACAAGTGGAAGCGGCACTGCTGCTCGACTTCCACCTGAAACCACACCTAGCCAAACTGAACCTTGATAAGTTGCAAATGACAAACTTGGCTTTAGTGGAGAGTTTTCACTTTGTGCATAAACGCCATGATGATTTGGTGCCCTTGCTTAAAGATAAGCTAGAGGAGCTTGAACGGGCAGGAGTGGTTGCCGAGCTCAAAGCTAAATATCAAATTTGAAGTTTTCCCCACTTGCGACATCGGATTGTTGTGCCTTGGCTTGCTTTTGTAAGTAGCGTTTATAACGCTGTTGGCACAGGGCAATGACTTTGCGCTTTTGTTCGTTGCTTAATGAATTCCAGGCAAAACGTTCCTCACGGCTGCGATAGCAGCCTTTACAATAGCCACGATTATTAACCTGACAGATCCCCTTACACGGACTGGGGATCTCAAATATTTCTATCTGTTCCATTTGCGCTTTACTTGCTTGCCCCTAAGTTAAGCATACTGGCTAGATTGTGTGCTGCCAAGGTGTAATACCAATCCACATTACTACCAGCTCAATTTGAAGAGCAAAATGCTGTAACCGATAAAACCCACTACAGAATATCATCGCGACATAAAGTCGCGCCTACCCTTTGCTTTATACCAATCCGCATTAATACTTGCTCAATTTGAGGGAGCAAATTCGACGCTAACTGCGTTAAAAATTTCTCATTTAGAACAACTAAATAGCAAAATTTTCGCCTTGCTATCGCCAGAATTATCTCGCCTCAAATAGACCACTTAATTAAGCGAATTGGTATTAGATAGCTTCTGTTTCGTGTTTCTATAACTTTATACCGAGCCCTTCCCCAATGGTAGGAAGCGGTTTATCCGGCGAGACCTCAATGGCATAAGCTATTCAGAGCCAGGTGCCGAGGCCGCAAAAACAAAAAACCCAGCGCTAGGCTGGGTTTTTAACAAGCTTGGAAAAACTTACTTTTTCTTTTTAACCGCTTTTTTGTTTGGTATGTCAGTAATAGACCCTTCAAAGATTTCCGCAGCCAAACCGATAGATTCATTCAATGTAGGGTGAGCATGAATGGTTAGCGCGATGTCTTCGGCATCCGCCCCCATCTCAACACCTAGGCCAATCTCACCTAGCATTTCACCGGCATTGATACCTACCATAGCACCACCAATTAGGCGATCGGTGTCTTTATCAAAGATCAGCTTAGTTTGACCTTCAGTACGTGAGGAAGCGATAGCACGGCCAGAAGCTGACCACGGGAATACCGCAGTTTCAATGTTTAGACCTTGCTCTTTTGCTTCTTTCTCTGTAACACCTACCCATGCGATTTCTGGGTCTGTGTAAGCAATTGAAGGAATGCATTTCGGATCGAAGTAATGTTTCTTACCAGAGATAACTTCAGCTGCAACGTGACCTTCATGAACCGCTTTGTGGGCAAGCATTGGCTGGCCTACGATGTCACCAATGGCGAAGATGTTATCAACGTTGGTCTTCATTTGTTTGTCAGTATTAATAAAGCCACGCTCATCAACGTTTACGCCCGCTTTATCCGCATCGATTAGTTTACCGTTTGGCGTACGACCAACCGCAACCAATACTTTGTCATAACGTACTTGCTCTTCTGGCGCTTGCTTGCCTTCGAAGGTAACATAGATGCCGTCGTCTTTTGCTTCTACCGCCACAACTTTGGTTGATAGCATAACGTTGAACTTGTTTTTCACGTATTTCTGGTAGATTTTGATAACGTCTTTGTCCGCTGCAGGAACCAATTGATCGGCGAATTCTACTACGTCAATTTCTGAACCTAGCGCACGGTAAACTGTACCCATTTCAAGACCAATGATACCACCGCCTAGAACTAGCAGCTTTTCAGGCACGTCTTTTAGCTCAAGTGCACCCGTTGAGTCAATGATACGCTCGTCTTCAGGAATGAAAGGTAGATTTACTGGCTGTGAGCCCGCCGCGATAATCGCGTTCTCGAAGGTCACTGTTTTTTCGCCGTCTTTGGTTTCAACCGCAATGGTGTTTGAACCTGAGAATTTACCGTAACCAGTCACTACGTTTACTTTACGCATCTTAGCCATGCCGCTAAGACCACCAGTAAGTTGACCGATAACAGACTCTTTCCATTCACGGATTTTATCTAAATCAATTTCAGGAGCACCGAAAGAAACACCGTGTGAAGACATTTCAGCAGCATCATCAATTACTTTTGCAACGTGAAGCAATGCTTTTGAAGGAATACAACCTACGTTCAAGCACACCCCACCAAGAGTGTCACGTGAATCGATTAGTGTTACGTCTAAACCTAAGTCCGCCGCACGGAATGCAGCAGAGTAACCACCAGGACCACCGCCTAGCACAACAACTTGAGATTTAATTTCGTTGCTCATGTTATTACCTTAACTGTTATTTGAACGGGTTTACTCATCAAGAGTGTCCGACCCAAAGTGCCTGCCTAACACCCGACAGTGGGCACTGGGCAGAGAGTTTTTGTTGCGGGAAAGTGTATCATTGACACCGCCCATTGTCCCGCCTAAATATCAGGCAAGACCATAATATCAATAAAATAAAACCGCACAGTGAAGCACTGCGCGGTTTCTTTATTACATCACTAGCTGGCGAATATCGCTCAGGTAGTTAGCCAGTGTCACAGTAAAGCGAGCTGCTAGCGCACCGTCAATAACACGATGGTCGTATGAACAGCTTAGCGGCACCATCAGGCGCGGCTCAAACTCTTTACCATTCCACTTCGGTTTAAAGTCTGACTTAGACACACCTAAGATAGCCACTTCAGGGGCATTCACAATCGGTGTAAATGACGTACCACCAATGCCACCTAGGCTTGAGATAGTGAAACAGCCACCTTGCATATCCGATGAAGTCAGCTTGCCATCACGAGCTTTCTTAGAGATTTCCATCAACTCACGCGACAGCTCAATGATGCCTTTCTTATTAACATCACGAACCACTGGTACCACTAGGCCATTTGGCGTATCTACTGCGATACCAATGTGCACGTACTTCTTCAAGATCAAGCTTTCGCCGTCTTCAGACAGTGATGAGTTAAAGGTTGGGAAGTCTTCCAGTGCTTTAGCAGCGGCTTTCATTACGAATACTAATGGCGTGATCTTAACGTCCATTTTCTTCTTCTCAGCCAGCGCATTTTGCTCTTTACGGAACTTCTCAAGCTCAGTGATATCGGCTTCATCAAACTGCGTTACATGTGGAATTTGTACCCAGTTACGGTGAAGGTTAGCACCAGAAAGCTTGTTGATACGTGAAAGCTTCTTCTCTTCCACTTCACCAAACTTACTGAAGTCTACTTTTGGCCAAGGAATAAGACCTAACTCACCACCACCAGCGTTTCCACCTTTGCTAGCTTGACCAGACTCAACTTGCTTAACCACTTCTTTAACGTAGTTTTGCACGTCTTCTTTCAGTACGCGGTTCTTGCGACCTGTGCCTTTAACGCGAGCCAAGTTAACGCCAAATTCGCGCGCTAAACGACGCACAACCGGTGAAGCATGGGCGTAGTCGTCATTAGCCACAAAGTCATCTTTTTGTGCTGATGCTTTGGCGGCCTCTGGTTTTTGCGCTTGGGCTTTCTCAGCAGGTTTCTCTGCAGGCTTGTCAGCTGGCTTTTCTGACTGCTTTTCTGCCGGAGCCGAACCTTCCACCTCAAAGACAAAAATCAATGAGCCAGTTGAGACCTTATCACCCGTGTTTACCTTAACTTCTTTCACTTTACCCGCGAAAGGAGCAGGTACTTCCATAGAGGCCTTATCGCCTTCAACGGTCAGTAATGACTGCTCTTCTTCAACCGCGTCACCCGCTGCCACTAAGATTTCTGTTACTTCTACTTCGTCGCCACCGATGTCAGGCACATGCACTTCTTTCTCGCTGCTGCCTACAGGCTCGGATTGCGCGGCTTCTGAGTCATTTGATGATGCACTTTCAGATGCTGCAGCGTCACCACTGCCAGCCGTTTCAAAGATAAAAATCAATGAGCCAGTGGATACCGTATCGCCGGTATTCACTTTAATTTCTGCTACGGTACCGGCAAACGGCGCCGGCACTTCCATTGACGCTTTATCGCCTTCAACGGTGATCAGTGACTGTTCTTCTTCAACGCTATCGCCTTCAGACACTAGAATTTCGGTGACTTCAACATCGTCGCCGCCAATGTCTGGCACGTGCACTTCTTTGCGCTCGGTTTTGCCCGATGACGCTTCAGCTGGAGCCGATTCTTGCTGTTGCGATGCTTCTGACTCTTTACTCTCTTCTTTTTCACCGTCTGCGGCGTCAAAGATCATAATTAATGAGCCAGTTGAAACCGTATCGCCTTCAGCAACTTTGATTTCTTTAACCGTTCCGGCCACTGAGGCAGGCACTTCCATCGAGGCTTTATCACCCTCTACGGTAATAAGCGACTGCTCTTCTTCAACCGAATCCCCTACGCTTACTAGGATCTCGGTTACTTCAACCTCATCGGCACCAATATCTGGAACATGAATTTCGATTGCCATCACTTGTCCTCTTATGCGTAAAGTGGGTTAGTTTTGCTGGTGTCGATATCAAATTTCTTGATAGCTTCGCTCACCACTGACTTTTCAACGCTGCCTTGTTTTACCAGCTCAGTTAATGCTGCAACCACAACATAGCCGGCGTTCACTTCAAAGTGGCGACGGAGGTTTTCACGGCTATCTGAACGACCGTAACCATCGGTACCTAGCACCTTGTATGATGCGCTTGGCATAAAGGCACGTACTTGATCGGCGTAACTCTTCATGTAGTCGGTTGCTGCGATAGCAGGTGCATCACCGACAACGCTAGTAATGTAAGGGACTTTTTGCTCAGCACCCGGATTAAGCATGTTGAAACGCTCAGCATCCTGACCATCACGTGCCAGCTCATTAAATGAAGTGACAGAGAAGACATCAGAGCCCACACCATAATCGTCGCTTAGGATTTGCGCCGCTTTACGTACTTCGTTCAAGATAGTACCTGAGCCCATCAGCTGAACTTGTGCCTTATTACCGGCATAGCTTTCAAGCTTGTAAATACCTTTACGGATACCCTCTTCGGCTCCTTCTGGCATCGCAGGCTGATGATAGTTTTCATTCATTAGAGTCAGGTAATAGAACACGTTTTCCTGATCTGGACCGTACATACGACGAATACCGTCTTGCAGAATCACCGCCACTTCAAAGGCAAAGGTTGGGTCGTAAGAGATACAGTTAGGTACGGTACCCGCTTGAATATGTGAGTGACCATCTTCGTGCTGAAGACCTTCACCGTTAAGCGTTGTACGACCAGCCGTTGCACCTAGTAAGAAACCACGTGCTTGCTGGTCGCCCGCCATCCACGCCATATCGCCTACACGTTGGAAACCAAACATGGAGTAGTAGATATAGAACGGGATCATCGGTAGGTCGTTAGTTGAGTATGACGTTGCCGCCGCTACCCATGAAGACATAGCACCGAGTTCGTTAATGCCTTCTTGCAGTACCTGACCAGAGGTGGCTTCTTTGTAGTAAGAAACAATGTCGCGATCTTCTGGCTTATAGTTCTGGCCGTGCGGGTTATAAATACCAATTTGACGGAACAAGCCTTCCATACCAAAGGTACGCGCTTCATCGGCAATAATTGGCACAATGTTTTTGCCAATGTTTTTGTCTTTGAGCAGGATATTCAGAGCACGCACATAAGCCATGGTGGTAGAGATATCACGCTTTTGCTCTTCCAGTAGTGGCTTAAACGCATCAAGCTCAGGGATAGTTAAGTCTTCTGAGAAATTTGGTAAGCGCTGCGGCGTGTAACCATGAAGTGCTTTACGACGCTGATGTAAGTACTCATATTCTTTTGAGTCTTCTTCCAGCGTAAGGTATGGCAAGTCTTTTAATTGCTCATCGGATACCAAGTCATCCAGACCCAAACGTGAACGTAAATGCTCAACGTGCGTCATGTCCATTTTCTTCACTTGGTGGGCAACGTTTTTACCTTCAGCCGCCGCACCCATGCCATAACCTTTAACGGTCTTAGCTAGGATAACGGTTGGACGGCCTTTGGTTTCTTGCGCGGCTTTAAACGCGGCAAACAGCTTAGATGGTTCATGACCACCACGCTTCAGCGCAAAGATTTCTTCGTCGGTCATGTCAGCAACCAAAGCTGCGGTTTCTGGGTAACGACCAAAGAAATGCTCGCGGACGTAGGCGCCATCTTTTGATTTATACGTTTGGTAATCGCCATCCACGGTTTCGTTCATCAGCTGTAGCAATTTACCTGTGGTGTCTTTTGCCAGTAGCTTATCCCAGCCTGAACCCCACACCACTTTAATCACGTTCCAGCCGGCACCTTTAAATAGGCCTTCAAGCTCTTGAATGATCTTACCGTTACCCATTACTGGGCCATCTAGGCGTTGTAGGTTACAGTTGATTAGGTAGCAAAGGTTGTCGAGCTTTTCACGAGCGGCAAAAGAAATCGCACCACGTGATTCTGGCTCGTCCATTTCACCATCACCAAGGAAAGCGTAAACGCGCTGCTCAGACGTATCCTTGAGACCACGACCATCTAGGTACTTAAGGAAACGCGCTTGATAGATTGAAGCAATCGGACCTAGACCCATAGATACCGTTGGGAACTGCCAAAACTCTGGCATTAACTTCGGATGCGGGTAAGAAGAAAGACCTTTGCCATCCACTTCTTGACGGAAGTTGTCTAATTGCTCTTCGGTTAAACGTCCTTCAACAAAAGCACGCGAGTAAATACCTGGAGAAATATGACCTTGGTAATACACTAAATCGCCGCCGTCTTTTTCATTTGGCGCGCGGAAGAAATGGTTGAAACACATTTCATAAAAAGCAGCTGACGACTGATAAGACGCCATATGCCCGCCCAGCTCAAGATCTTTCTTCGAGGCACGAAGAACGATCATCACGGCATTCCAACGAATGATTGAGCGAATACGACGCTCAATATTAACATCCCCTGGGTATGCAGGTTCATCTGCAGCTGGGATAGTGTTGACATAGTTAGTCGTAGTGCCTGTAGGCATATCTACGCCATCAAGACGTGCTTGCTCTAATACTTGTTCTAACAAGAATTGAGCGCGTTCGACGCCTTCTTCTTTTACGACCGACTCAAGCGCCTGTAACCATTCTTGGGTTTCGAGCGCGTCTACGTCAATTTTATTGACTTCAGACATATGGAGTGTTCCTTATGTTTAAAATACGAATTTATTCTATTTGTGCCAATTCTTACGGAGCTAAGCGGAATTACTGCTGCTTGGTTCTACGTAAAGAACGTTCAATGCGTGAACGCTCTTTACCGGCTTCCAGTAGTGCCTCTTCGATAAAGGCTAAGTGGGCGTTACTGGCTAAGCGTGCTTGCTCTGGATTACCATTGATCACCGCATCTAATAACAACTTTCGGTGCTCGCCGAGTTGCTCACTGACATCGGACTTTTGTACCAATACCGTTAAGTTTTGCAACACGTTTTGCTCCAGCAATGACTGCATGCCTTTGACTAAGTGAAGTAACACCACATTATGAGATGCTTCTGCTACGGTAAAGTGAAAGGCGTTAATCGCCCTTGCCTTCAGCATTAAGTCTTCACCAACATCGGCGATGTTATCAAAGCTTTGTTGTACTTTTGCAAAGTCATTTTCGGTGCCACGGAGCGCCGCATAATAGGCGGCAATGCCCTCAAGGGCATGACGAAACTCGAGCAAATCAAACTGTGACTCTGGGTGTTTACTGATCAAATCAAATAAGGGATCAGTTAAGCCCTCTTCCAGCTGATTTTTGACGTAGGTACCGCCGCCTTGACGACGAGTGACTAAGCCTTTTGCTTCTAATTTCTGAATCGCCTCTCTTAGAGACGGTCGTGATACCTCAAATTGCTTGGCAAGCTCACGTTCTGGCGGCAGCTTTTCTCCAGGTAACAACGACCCCTCGAGGATCATATTCTCAAGTTGCTGGAGTATTACGTCGGATAACTTTGCTGCTTTTATCTTTAAAGACATTGAAATAACGCCAAATTTTTATGATGTGACCGAGCCAGGCGACTGACTTATTTTAATCAATTTGGTAAGAATTAACGCCATAGGTAAATTGGTCATACCAAATTTGCACAATACGTTATCAAAATCCATAGCAGCTGTCAAAATTCAGCCAAAGCGAATAACTATTCAAGTGTAAAAGCTGAGCGCAAAATGTCTAAATTTTATGCAAGAAAGTGTAAAATTTAAAAGACGATTTAAATGGTCAGACCAGATAAATTCCACCTATGCTTCATACTTAGTTTACTTATTTCAATTTCACTGACACTCTCGTTATGTCAGTCTTAATTCTTTATAAATATCTTAGTTTTAGTTGACTAATAAAGGTGATTGATTTGCTTTGGCGTATACTTACTATTATTTCTATTCTCTGTGTTCTAGGAGCTGTGGCAATACATTTGTATTTTTTTGAGTCAAAGCAGTCGATCCAACCACTTCGACAAGAGTTATTGCTGCAATTGGATATTCAAACTAGAGCGATGACCAATACTTTACCTCCTGAGCCGCAAAACCAAACCACAGTTAAACGTATTGAGCGCCCCAGCTCTGCAATATCTCCACCCCCGGTTAAGCATCAAATTAATAACTTTAATGCTCATAGCGACTTAAGTGCTATGTTCAGTGGCATGACCAAGCAAACATGTGGCGTCATTAAGCAAAAACTATTTCAAGTACAAAAGCCAAGTAATAATCGAGCTTTTGCTTTACACCTTACCGGGCTTAATATGAATGCAAGTTTTGTAAGAGAAGCTGAAAAACGACTTTGGTTGATCTATCACTTTTATAGATACGCCTTAAGCCAATCAGCGCAAAAAGTAGCTTTCCCAACAATCCAATTAAATATGCACATTGCCGCTAATGAGAGCGATTACAACTCTCTTATTCGAGCCCGTGAAGGGCAACCGGAAGGGACTGATGGAATGTATTTTTTGCTCGAAAATCAGGGATTCGTTAAATATAGCGGCGATGAGAAGCAAGCGCTTAGCACTTTAGTACACGAAGCAGTGCATGCTTTAAACTTTTATTTTTTTGGTTTTACTCCTAGGTGGGTTACCGAAGGCTTAGCAGTATATTTTGAAAACTTGAGCATGACTAAAGATAATCAATTTGTTATTAAGCCTGCTTTAAACGGCTGGTTAACCAAAAAAGGGTTGTTAAACAATCACTTCAATGCACTTGATATTGATACTCTATTTAACAGTGAAGGTCAGTGGCAGACCGACCAGAAGCACACTCTCTATGCCAACGCTTACCTTTTCACCTCATTTATGCACGATAAAAACCCTAAATTGCTTTACGAGTATTTACAGCAAGAGCGCAGCAATCCATGCAATATCATTCCAGCAGAGCGAAGTGCTTCACTGCTACGTAATTATCAACCCACTATAGAGTCAGAATATTTACATTACCAACAACAGCCGGTTATCGCGACTTTTGGAGAGTATGAAATATTGGATTAGCTCAAAACCAAGTGCAGCGCTGGTGATAATCCGTAACATAGTCACCGTCTGACCATAATGTGCTAATGCCAGCGTCGAACACAGCGGCCAATTGAGGCTGGTGCTTATTGATAAGCAGATAGCCTTTTCTAATAAACGCGGGAACCTCTTGAGCAACGATTTGCGCGGCATCTTGTGGCGCCAAGTCGGCCATGTAAGCCTCGGCAGTGCGCTCATTCATTATCATCACATCCGCGCGATCGCGCAGAACAAGCGCAACATTTTTACTGGCGTAAGTGTTATGTAGTGTTTGAATTTGATACTTATCAATCGCAGCCAACAATTCATCTGGATAGGTTAAACCTTTATTTAAGAGTAGCTTAAAGGGCTTAAGATCTTGGTAAGAACGAAACTCAAGCGGCAGCGATTCATGGTGGTAAAAACGGCTGGTTTCAATAGTGAGGGCATGCTGGGTATAAATGTATTCCAAAGCGCGACGTTTGCTGTAATACCAATACGCACTGCCGGCGTAGGCGGCCTTTTTGCCTTCTTCGTAGGCGCGTTGCCACGGCATAAAAATAAACCGCACTTTGATATCATGGAGCGCAAAAGCATCTCGAATAAGGGCGGCAACACAACCTTGATCGCGTTTACTCTGATCTAGGTATGGCGGCCATTGCCCAGTGGTAATATTGATAACACGAGGGGTGTCCGCAGCATGAGCCAGAGTTACAAAAAAGGCAAAAGCGAACGCAAGTATTTTCATAGCATAAATAGTGACCGTTTAGACTAAAGTATAAGCCACTATTGCGTATAAAGGTACAATTTTTAGTTATGCGCGCTATTACCTTGGAATACTGAGTAAATACACCAGTTGTAACAACGACCCGGAGCAAATAGCAGTGTCTGCCGCCGCTACCACCTTCGGCTTGCCATGAACCGCCACCCCTAGTTGCGCCTCTGCCATCATTAGCAAGTCGTTGGCGCCATCGCCAATGGCGACCGTTTGCTCAGGTGCAATGGCGTACTGTTGTGCCAGCGCCGCCACTACTTGCGCTTTTTTCTCAGCATCGACGATATCCCCAATAACACGCCCGGTTAATTTGCCTTGCTCCACTTCCAAGGTATTGGCATAAACCGCATCTAACCCTAATGGCTCAATCAAGGCTTCAGCAAACCAAGTAAAGCCGCCTGAAGCCAAAGCTAAACGCCATTGGTGCTGTTTTAATACCTGACATAGCTCCACTATCCCAGCCATCAGTGGTAAGTTATCCTTCAGCCCTTGAATTTGCTCTAGTGATACAGAGCTTAGAGAAGCCACTCGCTGGTGCAGGCTAGCGGCAAAAGATAAGTTACCGGCCATCGCTTCTGCCGTTACCGCGGCGACCTCGTCGAAACGACCAGCAAGGCGTGCGATTTCGTCAATGCACTCAATTTCTATTGCTGTGGAATCCATATCCATCACCAGCAAGCCCGGTTTACTTAGTTGTGGCGGTGACTGTAGCAGCGCACCTTGAGCGCCACAGCTTTGTGCAAACTGTTTCACCGCGGCTTTGTCTAGCTCAAGTTCTGAAGGCAACGCCACGGCTAAAGCGACCGCTAAGTTCGCCACAGGTTGGTAGGCACAAAGGTAAAAATCGTTAATGTGCTGCTGGGCTAGAAATTGCTCTAATTGTAAGGCATGCTCACTAGTAAACTGGGCGCCAAAAATAGTAATAAACTGGCTGTACTCTTGCGGTGAACTATTCACGGCAGAGAAACTTGTGTTACCTTCATATTGAAACCAGCGCCCTAAGGGCAGTAACTTTTCTAGGGGCTGAGCTTTACCGCTGGGTGTCAGCGGGGATACTAAAGACATAACAATGCGATTCCTTTATAACGTAAGTTCGATTTTTAGCATGAATAGCGAGAGCTGTCAGCTCTCAACCTAGGTTAAAGCGAGTGACACACGATAAATATGAAAAATTTACATGTTACCGATATTATTCGTAGCAACCGTAGCCGCAGATTACTGCGCCTGTGCATTGCTGCGGTTAGCTTAGTGATGATCACTTGGCTGGCCTTTAACACCAGTTTTGAATCCCATCGCTTGCTGCACAATGGCGCCGATTTAACCGCACGCAGTCTCACCAAACAGTTGGCTAAAAACGTCGCATTGCCCTTATCGCGCAACGACCCCCCCAGGCTCAACGCCTTAGCCAACCACTTAGCGGCCGATGACTTTGTTTTGCAGGTGGCCATTTATGATAACCAAGGACGCTTTTTAGTGGCCAGCAATGGCATTAAGGCGCCAGCAAACTATCAAAACCTGCCAAAAACCTTGCCCGGTTTAAGCAAAACCAAGAGTATCATCTCAGAGCCGGTGTATACTCCAAATGGCCAACCGTTAGGTTTTGTTAATATGGTCTATTTAACCGAAGCCGCCATGGCGCAAAGCCATGACCACTTCCATGAATTGGGCCGAGTGGTGTTATTGATGCTGCTTATTACCGTGGTGTTTACTTGGCAAATTGCACGCGCTTTAAAGCGCTGGGAAGTCAGACGTCGCTTTTTAAAACGCGTCAAACCGCCGCTTAAAAAAGCATCAGAGTCATAATGCAGCTGGCTACGCAGTAGAAAGGTTAAATAGCTGCAGAGTATTGTCATACAGCGCTGGGGCAAGCAACTCCTGGGGTTCACTACGGTATTGGCATAACGCCGCGAACACTTCCACCACTCGCTTAGGGACATTCACTTGACCTTGGTAACCATGCAGTGGCATCGAGGGCGAGTCCGTTTCCAATACTAAGCTCGACAGTGGTAGCTGCGCCAATACCTGAGCCGTTTTTTCACCGCGCGGGTAAGTAATGGTGCCGCCGACACCGAGCTTAAACCCTTGCTTGATATAGTAATTCGCTTGTTGCAACGACCCGGTAAAGGCATGGATCACCCCGCCAGATTGCGGCCTAGTGCGCTTAAAACTGGCTGCAATGAGGTGGTGACTGTTACGGTGATGAACAATTAACGGCAACTGCAGTTCATTACTGAGCTCAATATGCGCTGTGAATAAAGCACTTTGCCTGTCGATGTCTACGCAGCTCGCGTCGATACCACACTCGCCGATGGCGCAAATATCGCGGCGATGCTCCCGCGCCCATGATGCGAGCTCAGACATATCTTGGGGTTGATGCTCGCTGATAAAATAGGGGTGTAATCCGGCCGCGATATGACAATGGCGGTGAGCTTGGCGCAATGACAACAATTGCTGGCTTTTTGCCAGTGTAATGCCTGGGATCACAAACTGCTCAACCCCCAGTTGCTGAGCCGCAGCTAGATGTTGTGGTAATTGCGCTGCCAACTCAGCAAAGTCGAGGTGGCAGTGACTGTCAATAAAACGCAGCTTAGGGGTTGAGTCGCTCAATCTGCCAACTACCATCAGCTTGTTTTATATACATAAAGCGGTCGTGCAAACGATGTTCGCCGCCTTGCCAGAATTCAATTTTACTGGGCTCAACACAATATCCACCCCAGAAATCAGGTAACGGAATTTCACCTTTGGCAAACTTGTCTTTCATGCCACTGAAGGTTTGCAGCAGAGCTTGGCGCGAAGACACCGGGCGAGACTGCTGCGATGCCCAAGCGGCTAGTTGGCTTTCTTTTGGTCGCGATAAAAAGTACTTTGCTACACGAGCGGTAGGTAATGGCTTGGCTTCACCATAGACGATCACTTGCCGCTCCATGTCATGCCAAGGAAAGTGTAAGCATATTTTATTGTTGTGCTTCAGCTCTTGTGCCTTGCGGGAGCCAGTATTGGTAAAAAACACAAACCCTTGCTCATCGACGTTTTTCAGCAGCACAATGCGCTGCGAAGGTTGACCATGCTCGTCAACCGTGGCCACTACCATAGCCGTGGGATCGGCAAATTTCGCATCAATTGCCTGCTGCAACCACAGCTCAAACTGCGCAATCGGGGAGCTCTTAAGCATTTCACGACGCAGACCATCTTTAGTGTACTCACGACGAATGTCTTCAAGTTTCATTACCCTATCCTTAATAAAAAAGCCGCTAACAGCGGCTTTTATTGTACTTAAGAGTTGCAAACAAAGTAAGCTACATTTGCTCCATCACTTCAATACCCAGCAGGTCTAGGCCGGTTTTCAGTGTATTTGCAACCAGGTTACATAGCATCAGGCGGCTTTCGCGCACCTCTGCTGCAACGTCTTGTTTCAATATTGGACACGCTTCATAGAAAGTCATATACAAGCTCGCCAGCTCGTATAAGTAACCACACAATACGTGTGGTGTGGCTTCATTGATCATCAGATCAAGTACTTCCTCAAACTGCAGTAGTTTGATGGCCAAGGCTTTCTCTTGTGCTTCTTTAATGGCGATCTGGCCACTTAGAGCATCGCCATCCACACCCGCTTTACGGAAGATACTGCGAACTCGAGTATAAGCATATTGTAAGTAAGGAGCCGTCGCCCCTTCAAAGCTCAACATGCTATCCCAGTTAAAGATATAGTCGCTGGTTCTGTGTTTTGACAAGTCGGCGTATTTAACCGCGCCAATACCCACTTTGCGGGCAATTTCTTGACGTGCTTCTTCACTTAACTCAGCCATTCTGTCAGCGAGCTTATCAGCGGCACGGCTGACCGCTTCGTCGAGCAGATCTGAAAGCTTAACGGTACCGCCGGTACGGGTTTTAAATGGCTTGCCATCACTGCCCATCATAGTGCCAAACAGGCTCGGCTCATAGCTGGTTTTGTCTTGCAGTAGTCCGGCTTTACGCGCGGTGATCTCAACTTGGTTAAAGTGTAAGCCTTGGCGCGCATCAACAAAAATAAGAATACGGTCAACATCTAACTGGTTAGAGCGATAATCACATGCCGCTAAATCTGTGGTTGAATATAAGAAGCCGCCCCCTGATTTTTGCACGATGAATACCGATGGCTCGCCGTCTTTATTGGCCAGCTCATCTAAAAACACCACTTGTGCGCCCTGATCTTCTACTGCAATTTGCTTGTCTTTAAGTAGCTCAATAACTCCAGCCAAACGGTCGTTGTAGGCACTTTCCGCCATGATATCGTCACGAGTCAGTGTCACATTGAGCTTTTCATACACTTCTTCAGAGTGCTTCACTGACGTGTCGATAAACATTTGCCATAGCTTTTTGCAGTGCTCGTCGCCACCTTGTAGTTTCACCACGTAGTCACGAGCTTTGTCTGCAAAGCCGTCTTCGTCGTCAAAGCGCTTCTTGGCATCGCGATAGAAGCTTTCAAGATCTGCCAACGCCACGTTTTCAAGGTCAACGCCTTGATTTAGCAAGTCTTCTAAGTGCGCAATCAACATACCAAACTGCGTCCCCCAGTCACCCATGTGGTTCTGACGGATCACGGTATCACCACGAAACTCTAGCGCACGAACCACAGCATCACCAATGATGGTAGAACGCAAATGCCCTACGTGCATTTCTTTCGCTAGGTTAGGCGATGAGTAATCAACCACAACCTTATTGGGGTTAGCGTGCTCAGCTACGCCGAGTTTGCTATCGCCATTAGCCGTTTCCAGGCTCGCCGCTAAAAACGCTGGTTTTAAATGGATATTAATAAAACCTGGGCCGGCGATCTCGGTTTTTTCAGCCAGATCGGACACTTCCAGATTATCAATAATTTTTTGTGCCAACTCTCTAGGGTTGGTTTTTAGCGCTTTGGCAGCGCCCATTGCGCCGTTTATTTGGTAATCGCCAAACTGTGGGCGAGTACTTTGTGTTACCGCAGGGTTAGTGCCTTCAGGGATCCCAGCAGCTTGCATCGCTGCATTGGCTCTTTCAATTAGAATGCTCTTAATGTTCATGACTTTTCCTATAATACGCAGCGATTAGTGTTCACGAGTATGGCTAAACTTCACTTCTGGATAACGCTCCATCGATAAGTTTAAGTTCACTCGACTAGGGGCGATGTAGGTTAAGTTATCGCCACCGTCCAGTGCCAAGTTTTGCTCACACTTACGGCGGAACTCGGCCATTTTCTTATCATCGTCACAGCTGACCCAGCGCGCGGTTTGAACTGTTACACTCTCGTAGATGGCATCGACGTTGTACTCGGCTTTTAACCTTGCAACCACCACGTCAAACTGCAGCACCCCGACCGCCCCTACGATCAAGTCGTTATTGGCCAGCGGTCTAAATACCTGTACCGCGCCCTCTTCAGAAAGCTGTACCAGCCCTTTTAGCAGTTGCTTTTGTTTTAGAGGATCTTTTAAGCGAATACGACGGAATAATTCCGGTGCAAAGTTTGGAATACCGCTGAACTTTAGCGTTTCCCCTTGGGTAAAGGTATCACCAATTTGAATGGTACCGTGGTTATGTAAACCGATAATATCACCGGCAAAGGCTTCTTGGGCTCGCTCGCGATCTCCCGCCATAAACGTTACCGCATCGGCAATACTCACTTGCTTGCCAATTCGCACATGGTTCATTTTCATGCCTTGGCTGTACTTACCAGATACGATACGCATGAAGGCAATGCGGTCACGGTGTTTAGGATCCATGTTAGCTTGGATTTTAAACACAAAGCCGCTGAATTTTTCTTCATCGGCTTTCACTTCACGCTCGTCGGTTTGACGCGGTAATGGCGTCGGCGCCCACTCAGTCAAGCCATCTAGCATGTGGTCAACACCAAAGTTACCTAATGCAGTACCAAAAAACACCGGTGTTAACTCGCCTGATAAAAACAGCTCTTGATCAAACTCATGGGAAGCGCCAATCACCAGCTCAAGCTCTTCACGCAGTTGCTCTGCTAGGCTGTCACCAATGGCCGCATCCAGTTCGCTGTTATCTAAGCCTTTGATCACACGTTTTTCTTGAATGGTATGACCTTGACCGCTTTGATACAAAATAGTCTCATCGCGGTGGATGTGATAGACCCCTTTAAACTCTTTACCGCAACCGATGGGCCACGTCACCGGAGCACACATGATGTTTAACTCGGTTTCTACTTCATCAAGCAGTTCCATGGGATCGCGAATATCGCGGTCGAGTTTGTTCATGAAGGTAACAATTGGCGTATCACGTAAACGTGTGACTTCCATTAGCTTACGGGTTCTGTCCTCAACACCTTTAGCTGCGTCAATAACCATCAAACACGAGTCAACGGCAGTCAAAGTACGGTAGGTATCTTCCGAGAAGTCTTCGTGCCCTGGCGTGTCTAAGAGATTGACCAAGGCATCATTGTAAGGGAACTGCATCACTGAGGTGGTGACCGAGATGCCCCGCTCTTTTTCCATTTCCATCCAGTCAGACTTAGCATGCTGGTTAGAGCCGCGACCTTTTACTGTACCGGCTTTTTGCAGCGCCTTTCCGAATAACAGCACTTTTTCGGTAATCGTGGTTTTACCCGCATCCGGGTGTGAAATAATCGCAAAAGTGCGTCTGCGCGACACTTCCTGCGGAATACTCGTATTTGACATTGAAATTCTACTTATGGCATTGGCAACCGCACATGACTCGGCCGCACTAAATTCGAACAAAGATTGCTATATTCTCTCCGATCTTGGCCTTTTTAACAACTTGATGTCGGGATTTTTCGCCCTCTACAGCGGATAATCTCGGTTGTGCAACGCCAAGGCCAGTAAAAGCCTCAATATGAGGATTCACAAAGGGGTTACAGTAGCGCAAGTCTTAGGTGGGTAAGGTGGATGTAGCTGGTGCGCACGACAGCACGCACAAACAAGGTAGATTACTCTGGCTTGAGTGCCACTTTTCTGTCGTTGTAATAGGCGATTAAATCATCGACCATTTGCTGGCAATAGGCGCGTATTCCAGACACCAACATGTGCTTCTCACCATAACCAACTTTTTTGCCATTGCTGATTAAGTCAAACTTGAGATTAATTTTGCCGCGCTTACCGTCGTAACTAAATTCTGGTTTAGCTGCTTGTAAGCTCACTTCTGAGACCCGAATATCATCCATTTCAATGGCCATTGACTCATAAATTACCATTGGCCTTGCCGGGTTTATCATCACCTCTTGCTCGCCCATCAGTGGAATAATTACATGAGGAAACGCGGTGCCAGAGAATTCCACGTAATTTTTCGTTAGGCTGTCAATTAAGGTTGGACATTGACTAGTTTCGCCAGAGCGGCTAACCGAAAGCATCACTTTATCGTCGGCTTTAATATCAAACTTATCGCCACCTTCCGGCAAAGTGAGCTCGGTGGTTTCATCGACCATACCGACAAAACTAAATTCCATGCTTTCACTAATGCCATAGTGTTTTAGCACTAAGGCAAACAGCAAATCACCAGGTACGCAGAACTTTTTGGCATCAACATCGTGCAGAGGATTAAAGTCATCCGCCATGCGCTTAGCAAACAAACTGCCCTGCTCTCGGGTGATGGTAATTTTATTGCCTTGCTGCTGGTAATACGGCTCTAACATGATTAATTTTCTCTAATTTTTACGACAAAACGGCAACATACTAACAGAAAAACGCGCACGAGAGGTCATATCTGTTACAGCAAGTAGCTGAGAGGCTCTGCGCCCCAAGTGAACAATAACAGCGCCGACAACAACACAAAAATACCATAGGCAATCAGACCAGAGCGCATTTTAGGTTGGCTTGATAGCTCGGCTTGTTTACCACTGAGTAGCGTTTTCACCAGATTTTGGCCCTTTAAGCGATAAAGCACGATGGCGGCAATATGCACCACAATCGCGGCGATGATGAATTCAATATTGGTATGATGAACATCGCCTGCCAATTGGGCTAAATCATAAGAGATGTATTGCACCAAGGGCCCTTCCACTAAGATGTCGTCGGTGGTCATTAACCCCGAAATCAGTTGCACCAAAATCAGTGCAAAGAACAGCAACACCATTAGACTTCCAGCGGGATTGTGACCAACATGAGGTTGTTTTGATTTTAGTGCCGCAACAATGGCTTTTGGTGAATGAAATAACGCACTCAACTTGGCAGTTTGGCTACCGATAACCCCCCAAATAAGTCGCGTGATCATTAAGGCCAATAACAAATACGCAATCACAAAATGCCATTCCATCATGCCTTCTTCACCGGTGATATACAAAGCCACCAACGCCGCCACCAGCAGCCAATGAAAACCACGAATAAAGCCATCCCATACTTTCGTCATTTTAGTACCCCTTTAGAAAAACTGCGCTAATGATGACAGGTTCTAAATCCAAGTACAAAAGTCTCAAGATAAAATGTTTACTAAGATGATCTTCAGCAAAGTAATTGCACAAATTTCGTTCTTCATTATAATAAATCGCACACGATTTAATTGCGAGAGATTTATGTCATCCATTTATCAATTTGAAGCCACCACATTACAAGGGCAAGCTTACGATTTCAGTAACCTACAAGGCAAAGTAGTGTTGATTGTTAATACCGCCAGTGAGTGTGGTTTAACGCCCCAATATGAAGGCCTGCAACAACTCCACGAGCAATATAGCGAGCAAGGGCTAGTGATCATTGGCTTTCCATGTAACCAGTTCGGCCAACAGGAACCCGGGGATGCTAAGCAAATCGAACAAGGGTGTTTGGTTAACTATGGCGTTGACTTTCAAATGATGGCCAAGGTCGACGTTAATGGCGAGCACGCACACCCTATTTATAACTACCTCAAGTCGGCGTTGCCGGGGTTATTTGGCAATAAAATAAAATGGAATTTCACCAAGTTTTTAATCGGTAAAGACGGTAAGGCATTAGAGCGTTATGCCCCCATTACTAAACCTGAAAAAATAGCCAAAGACATCGAGCAAGCATTGCAGGCTTAAAGCAATGAGCGACAAATACCCGCAACTGCGTTTAGAAAACCAATTATGTTTTCGCTTATATGCCGCTTCACGGCAGGTCACTCGGCTTTATCAGCCATTACTGAAAAAGCTCGACCTGACCTACCCGCAATACATAGTGTTGCTTATATTGTGGGAGCAAGATGGCTTGTTGGTCAAAGAAATAGGCGCCCGCGCTGAGCTCAGCAGCAACACCTTAACCCCCTTGCTGAAACGCCTTGCAGAGCGAGACATAGTCACTCGTTCGCGCAATAGTGAAGATGAGCGACAAACCTTTATCCACTTAACCGATAAAGGCAAAGCATTAGAGCAAGAATGTGCTTGTATACCTGCGGCGATGTTAAACCAAGCAGGAATGAGCATGGCACAAATTGCAGCCCTTAAAGACACCCTCGATGCGTTTTTAGCGCTACAAAAAAGCCGCTAATTATATAGCGGCTTTTCCTTAATGGGGCTGTGGCTAGGCTATCGACGGATACTCGCGGTAGGCCTTTTCTAGCTTTTTGGCTTGCTTTTTCGACACGCCAATGTGGTTGAGCGCTGCACGTAAACGAGCACGAGACAGATCCGAACCTAACACCTCCATGGCATCAACCACTGAGGTCGAAGACGTTTTACCGGTGATGGCAACAAAGATCGGCTCTAAGAAGTCTTTAATTTTCAACTCATGGTGAGTAGCCACGGTTTTGGCGATGGCAAAAATCTCCGACTTATTCCAGCTGCGCAGCTTATCTAGCTCCCAAATAAAGAACTGTAGCGCTTGACGCACCACTTCCTCGTCAGCTTTACCAGCAGTCAATAAAGCGGGGTCGTATTCTGGCATGCCCGCAACAAAGTGACCTGCCAGATCCACTAAATCCGATAAGGTGTTAATCCGCGCTTTGGCTTCAGGTAGCACGCGTGCCAAAGTTGTGGCATTAAATTTCCAATCCACAAAACGCTGGATCAGCTCTTCGTCTGATAAGTTTTCGCGGATCCATAAGCCGTTTAGCCAGTTTAGTTTTTCGATATCAAAAATTGGTCCGCCTAACGACACGCGCTTCATATCAAAGTGCTCGATCATTTCGCCTAGAGTGAACTTCTCACGCTCATCTGGCATTGACCAACCCATGCGACCTAGGTAGTTCAACAGCGCTTCCGGTAAAAAGCCCATTTCTTTGTAATAATTAATAGAAGTTGGGTTCTTACGCTTGGATAATTTCGACTTATCAGGGTTACGCAACAGTGGTAAGTGACCTAAAACCGGTGCCTGCCAGCCAAAGTCTTCATACAGCTTTAATAGCTTAGGCGCAGAGTTAATCCACTCTTCACCACGGAAGATGTGGCTGATCTGCATGTGGTGATCGTCAACCACGTTAGCCAAGAAATAGGTCGGGTAACCGTCGGCTTTCAGCAGCACCTGCATGTCGACGTTTTCCCATGGAATTTCGATTTCGCCACGCAAATAGTCGTTAAATTTAAAGGTGCCTTCAGCTGGGATTTTCATACGGATAACGTAAGGTTTACCCGCTTCTAGGTTTGCCTTTATTTCTTCTTCAGAGAGCTTTAGACCACGGCCGTCGTATTTTGGACGTAACCCTTGTGCCATTTGCTCTTCACGCATTTGCTCGAGCTCTTCGGCGGTAGCGAAACAGTAAAACGCTTTACCCTCTGCAACCAATTGATGGGCATATTTTTTATATAACTCAGAACGCTCAGACTGACGGTACGGGCCGAACTCACCGCCGACATCTGGGCCATGATCCCAATCCAGCCCTAACCAGCGTAGGCTGTCCATAATGGCTTGTTCAGACTCTGGAGTACTGCGAACTTGGTCGGTGTCTTCAATACGAAGTACAAACTCGCCATCTTGCTGCTTAGCAAAACAGTAGTTAAACAGGGCAATGTAGGCAGTGCCTAAATGCGGGTCACCCGTTGGTGAGGGCGCAACACGAGTACGGATTGTCATCAAAATTCTCTTAAAAAATAGATTAATCGGTTATTGGCGCTATGCTAGCACAGCGCCCAATTTGGGCAAAGGTAGTGAACTAGCTGTTAAGCCGCTTTTTCCAGTTTTTCTAAATAAGTAACGATATCGCTGGATTCATACAACCAAGTGACCTCACCTTGCTCTTCTATACGCAAACAAGGTACTTTCACTTTGCCACCTTGCTCCAGTAATTCTTGGCGGTGAGTGGGGTTTTCTTTGGCATCGCGGGTTTCCAGCTTTAAGCCTTCACGTTTAGCCGCACGTCTGACCTTAACGCAAAATGGGCAAGCCTTAAATTGGTACAACTTTAGCTTTGCCGTCATGGCGTCGAGCTTTTGTTGCTGCTCCGCAGAGCGCTTTTTGCTACGGGGTGTAAAAATAAAATCGAACAGTAAAATTAATCGCCCTAGCAGCCATCTAACAAACTTCATGCATACCTCCAACAAATATAAACCACAGCCACAAAATTAAGGCGAAAGTTTATCACATTCAACACAAATGATGGAAATATCAGAGGGGCCTTAAAACAGCTCAATATCACTTAATGGCTGGCTTTGCGGCAGCACTTCTAGGTCTTGGTAGTTTGTTACTTGGTTGCGACCCTGCTCTTTGCTGTGATAAAGCGCTAAATCACTTTTGTGAACTTGCTCAGACACCTGCAAGGTATCTTCAATTTCACTGAACCCAATACTCACGGTCACTTTGCCCACTTGCGCAAAGCGATAATCCGCAATCGCTTGCCTAAGGCGTTCCAGCGCTGCTCGCGCCGCTTTACTGTTATGGCTTTGAAACAACACGGCAAATTCCTCTCCGCCATAACGAAAGACATAATCTTCAGCACGAAAGTTCTCTTTTAGCAGCCTCGCCACCAATAAAATCACTTCATCACCAATCACATGACCAAAGTTGTCATTTACTTGCTTAAAATGATCAATGTCCACTAAAGCCAACAGCCAGTGTCTATCCTCAGGCTCTTCACGGCACACCACGAAGCCATCGCCATTGATTATTTCCATGACTTTTTCATCAAATGTTTGGCGGTTAAGGAGCTCGGATAAAGGGTCAATACGGGCAAAATACAAGGTGGCCATTTGGTGGGCAAAGACATGGAGCAAGTGCTTGCAAAGGGTGGCTTGCGAAACATTCAGCTGCCCTTCTAGGTATAAAAAACCAATTCGCTGACCCTGAAAGTGGAGCGGCACGACACTGTTCCCCCCAGAGAGGAAAAGATCTTTTTCCTCATATTGTTTCGGTATTTGTGTGATGGCAGTGCTTGCTAGGTGGAGTAATTGCGCATCCGCTTCACTTTGAAAAATCACCTTGGGTGTCTCGCGAGCCGATAAGCTGCGACTAAAAAAGAATACGTAGCGACATGTGAACAACTCGGCAACCACATATTCTAGGGCACGAAACAGTAACAGCTCGCTTTTTTGCGACAGCAACTCTAGGGTTAATTCATGACCACATGTCGAATAACGATTTGCCACAGCCCCTCCTCTGGTTGATGATAGATTGAGTAAGTGTAGAACATCTAACAAAAAAAACAGCTTAGTGCGGCCTGAGGGAAAAATTAAGCCGTGCTGTTTGCCGCGCTCGTGGTCATTAAGACTAAATTATCACGATGAACCACCTCTGTGTTGCACTGATATCCGAGTAACTCAGCGAACGCTTCGCTGTGACAACCTTTCACTTTATCAAGGGCTAGGTGGCTGAGCTCAGATAACCCCTGAGCCACCACGCTGCCTTTGCTATCGCAGATTTGCACTAACTCACCTGGGGCAAACGTCCCGGTTACAGCCATCACGCCTTTGGCTAATAAACTCGCACCAGTGCTACAAATGGCGTTAACGGCACCGCCATCACATATAATTTGACCACTGGCTTTTGGCCCTGACAGCAACCAGCGTTTACGCCCACCTAAAGGGGCATTGAAGCGCATAAAGGTGGTACTTGGAGCGGTTTGCGCCATCACTCGGGTAAGAATGTCGCTTTCACTGCCTTTGGCAATAATCACATCAACCCCGGCGCGCTGGGCAATGTCTGCTGCTTGCAGTTTGGTGGCCATGCCACCTGTGCCTAAGTTACTACCACTGTCTCCAGCCAAGGCTCTGATGCTGTCATCAATGGCGTGTATTTGAGTGATCAATTGGGCACTGGGGTTGGCGCGGGGGTCAGCAGTGAATAAGCCATCTTGATCGGTGAGCAGAATCAGTTTCTCGGCATTGGCTAAAATCGCCACATAGGCTGATAAGTTATCGTTGTCGCCGACCTTTATTTCAGCCGTAGCGACAGCATCGTTTTCATTGACGATGGGGATCACTTGATACTCTAGAAGCTTACCTAGCATATCCCGCGCCGTTAGATAGCGGCTTCGGTCCTCTAGGTCGGCGCGAGTTAGCAGCATTTGTGCTACTTTCACCTCAAAAATGGCAAACAGACGTTGCCAGAGGTGGATAAGTTCGCCTTGACCAAGGGCTGCGAGCATTTGCTTTTCGGCCAGTGAATTCCCCACTTGCTGTTGCAGTATTCCTCTGCCTGCGGCAACGGCACCACTGGAGACAATCACCAGTTGATATCCGGCCTTTGTTAATGCCACACACTGACGCACTAACTCAATCATGCGCGCCTGATTAAGCCTAGTGGTGGCGGCCGTTAATACACTGGTGCCTAATTTAATTACGAGAGTTGGTTTATGCTTTTGCATCTTGATCCGAGGTGCCCAACACACTGTCGCTAGGAGATTCAGTTATAGCATGGAACCTGTTCATGCCAAATAGACGCAGATTGAATTTTCCTAAACTAGCGGGCTATGGGTATAATGCTGCGGCTATGATTTCAATCAAAGCACGCTCCCACCTTAAATGACACAGTAGCCGAGTTGCTAAGCGCTGCGGCTGGTAAGATTAAACAGGTTTGATTGACATGAAAAAACACAAAAAAAGTAAAGAGTTGATGATGCTGCCATTGCTGTTTGTGGTGATTGCGCTGTGTATTGGTGGCCACTTTATTTTACAACCCAGTTATCAGCAAAACAGTTTGGCAGAATACAGCCTAGCGGCGCTGCCTTTTGTGATGTTTGCCATTGTGGTTATTGCCATCAAAATGGCCATCAAAGCAGATAAAGACGACCACAACGACTGAATTTATAACGGGTGATAGCCAAACCACAAAGGAGTTAATGGCGTCGACTGCCCGCTGGGGGTAAGCTTAATATTGAGCTGTTGGTCGAGTAAGTCAACGGCAAAACAATCATCGACATCGTGTAAATCATCTTTGTGCAGATGGCTTAAACCACTGAGTAAATGAGCTTTTGCTTTCTCTTTGGCCTCATCTGGAGAACCCGCCACATAGAGCCCAAAATCGTGAATTTCCGCGAGGCTTCCAGGGCGGTACGCCCCTAAATTAACAAAATACAGCTGCTGCGATTGGCTAACCGGCTGCTCCGTAAGCTCTACGGCATGGCCATCGGCGTGCTCGATAATGGTGTAGCTATCCATATGCACACTGCCCTTGTCGCCAACCCACTGCTGCTTGAGTTTGGGATAAGCCTCTTCAATCGTGTTCGCGGCAACAAAGCGCACGTCATGCATTTCAATATGACACCCGGCAATGCGCCCGCCTAAATACACAATAAACAATTTCATTACACGTCTCCTTGCAAAACAGCAGTATAGCAACTGTCATTGGTGGCTAAAAGGTTGGCAATCTGGGCTTTGCCCTTTATGCTGAACAGATTATATGCAAACAAGGACAACATAATGAAAACAATCGTTCTCGCGCTTGCCACTTTATTTAGTGTCACCGCCACTGCGCAAGTGACCTTAATTCATAACGTCAATGGCTACACCCCAACTAAAGCGCAACAACTCAAACAGTTTAGCTCGCTGGTGATCAAAGACGGCAAAGTGGTAAAAACCAGTCAACAGGATTTATCCTCGCAATACCCCAGCGCCACTCACTTTGATGGCCAAGGAAAAACCTTACTACCGGGTTTAATCGATGCTCACGGCCATGTCATTGGCTTAGGCAATAACCTCCTGACACTGGATGTCCGCGGCAGTAAAAGTGCAGCTGAAGTGGGCGAGAAGCTTGCCGCCTATGCCAAACAGCACCAAGGCAAATGGATCATCGGCCGCGGCTGGGATCAAACCCTGTGGCCTGGTGGTCAGTTTCCCAATGCCGCTGACTTGGACCGCTATGTGAGTGATAAACCTGTGATGCTGTCTCGGGTAGATGGTCATGCCATTTGGGTGAATTCCAAGGCCATGGAGTTGGCCAATCTAGACCCGGCAGTCACAGCGCCTGAAGGCGGCGAAATAATTCGCCTTAGCAATAACCAACCTAGCGGCATTTTTATCGATAAGGCCGAGGCGCTGATCCGCAAACACGTTCCCGAGCAATCGACAGAGCAAGTCAATCAAGCTTTAAATAAGGCCGGTGAGCACTTGTTGAGCTTAGGGATCACCGCAACTCACGATGCCGGCATCGATCATACTACTTGGCAGGTGTATCAACAGCGTGCCAAGTCCAATACCATGCCACTGCGCATTTATGCCATGCTCAGTGCCAGCGACCCTAAGCTTGGTGAAATGCTGGATGCTGGGGTGATCAAAGACCTTAATGACCACTTGTTGATCCGCAGTGTGAAAATTTACGCCGATGGTGCCCTTGGCAGCCGTGGCGCAGCGCTCATTGAAGATTATCATGACCGCAAAGGCCATAAGGGCTTAATGTTAGAAGACCAAGGCACCTTGGAGTCTTTAATCACGCAAAGTATTCGCCATGGTTACAGTGCCCATACTCACGCCATTGGTGACCGTGCCAATCGCATCGTGCTGGATGCCTATAAAAATGTGTTTCAGCAAGCCGGTGGCAAGCTACTGCGTAACCGCATTGAACATGCTCAGATTGTCCACCCAGACGACATTCCACGCTTTAAAACCTTAGACATCATACCATCAATGCAGCCGGTTCACGCGACATCGGACATGCACATGGCAGAGCAGCGCCTTGACGATGGCCAACTAAGAGGAGCGTATGCTTGGCAAACCTTTTTACAACAAGGCAGTAAAGTCGCTGCGGGTTCAGACTTTCCAGTAGAACTGGCGAATCCTTTCCATGGCTTACATGCTGCCATCACCCGACAAGATCACCATAACCAACCCAAGTCGGGCTGGCGTCCAGCTGAAAAGCTCAGTCGTGAACAAGCATTACAAGCCTTTACCTTAGACGCGGCGTATGCGGCTTTTCAAGAATATAAATTAGGTAGCTTAGAGCAAGGTAAGTGGGCCGACTTTATTGTTCTCGACAGCGATTACTTTAGTGTGCCAGAAGAAAAAATCGATGACATTAAGGTCGAGCAAACCTGGATAGCCGGTGAACTCAAGTATCAACGCTGATGCTTGTGTAATTTCACCAAGTGGTAGGTGTTAACCAAGGCCAGAATGCCATTGGTTAACGCCACCGGCCACGCCTGAATAACAGCGCCATACGCCGTAAAGCAAATACAGCCCATTAAATTAAACCAACGCAACTTGACGACATTGCTCATCATCAAAGAAACAACTAAAAAAGCGGAGGCCAAATAGCCTAAATATTCCCAACTCATTTGTTCTCTCCTCCAACTTGCGTTAGCATACGCTGTATAGCATTTAAGAAAAAAGCTAACCCACAAGCCCCTAAGAAATTAGCACCAATACTTTAGCTCTAACACGGGAATCGGGGGTTTAATCGTAATACAGAATAGCTCATTAACATGAACTAAACGCAATATTATTTAAACGGTGTGAGTTAGCGTAAAACCTGAAAATTCATGCTAACTTCATTATAGTTTAATAAATAGGACAATTGTCCGAAGAGCCATCTAGATGTTTCAATATCATTTTTCAACCAATTTGGTCGAACAGCTGCTTGCCTTTGCCGGTAATAGCTTTCAACACCGTAAAAAGGAAGTCTTGATCCACCAAGATGAGCCGCTTACTAAGCTGATCCTGGTGACCAGTGGCACGGTATCGTTTAGTTATGATGTCGGTAATGGCCGACGCCTACTGCTGGGGCAACTGGACTGTAATAATACGCTGATTGGCGAAATTGAAGCGCTAAATAATCAACCCTGTATTTATACCGTATCGTGTTTAAGCGATGTGACTTACCACCTTATTGAGCTAAAACATTGGCGTAAGCTATTGCTAGAGCAACCCGAGTTAAGTCTTTATACGGCGCAAACCATTGCCGCTAAATTTGCTGAAAACCAAAAGATCAACCTCGATAAACTGCTGCTGCCTTTGAGTTATAACATTGCCAAAGACTGTTTATTGCGAGCGGAAAACTCTAACCCAACTTTGCTGCGTGCTTATTCCACTGTGAGCGCCGAAGCCGAACGTTTTGCGACCACAGAACGCGCGTATCGCCGAGTGGTGAGTGAGTTGGTGGAAAAAGGCTTGATTGTTCGCAGCAGCGAAGGATTAAAACCCGTTGATGTGGATGCCTTAGAGGATTTTGTAGACAGCTTCGCACAAGCGTAAGCGCAGTATTTTGAGGCGCTTTCGCGCCTCAAAGCGATAACCCTATGTGATTTACTTATCGAATAAATGCTTGATATTCGCAAGATCCGACTTGCCTTCAAGCAGCTCATCCGGGGTTAAGCCCGATAACTCATGCGGGAATACTAACCACTCATCCGACTCATGAATGTAATAATCCGGCGTCATTGGCACCTTTTTGTTGGTGGGCTTGTAATAAGGACAAGCGACGCGAATGTCTTTTGGTAGGTTCAGTCGCATCAACTCTTCCAGCTTTTCACGTAACGCGAAAATACTGCGACCCGAGTCGAACACGTCATCGACAATCAGGAGTGAATCACCGGCGTTGGCGTTTTCCACAATGTAATGCAAACCGTGTACTTTGATTTCTTTCGACTGCTTGCCGATACCATAGTACGAAGAAGTACGTACTGCAATGTGATCCGTTTCTATGCCTTTGTAATCATAATACTCTTGCACTGCGATACCAATTGGTGCGCCACCGCGCCAAATACCGATGATAAAATCAGGTCGAAAGCCATCTTCATACACCTGTGCGGCCAAGCGAAAAGAATCTTCTAGCAATTGTTGCGCTGTGATATAGCACTTATCTGACATAGTTACCCCTAGGAAAGCCCGTGTGATGGTGATAAGCAGCCAATGCTACTTTCCATACTTTTAAAAAATAGTACTCTGCCCCAAAGCTGTTGCGCGACCCTATCGCCAGCACCAGCCATACGGGATGCAGTTTGGTATAACCGAGCATTTTAGCGTAATGACCATAAAAATGCTGCACTGTTGCCACTTTTTTCTCTGCCATGCAGGTTTTTGAGCAATGGTGCAGTAAAAAGGGCCGCGGTTGCGGCCCTTTGTCTTAACTTGGTTCGCCGTCTGGCGAGTCGCTTTCCACCTCTTGGGCGGTTTGCTCTAACTCATAGCGGTCAACCCGCTGCAGTCCCCGCGGTAGTTTATTACCACGACGGCCACGCTCACCATAATAATGCTCTAGATCACTCGGCTTTAAGGTGAGTTTGCGCTTACCGGCATGAAGGGTCACGGAGCTACCTGCAGGCACCACCGCCAATACCTTAACGAACTCTTCGCGGCTTTGCACTTTGGCACTCGGGATAGAAATAATCTTATTGCCTTTACCCTTACCTAGTTTAGGTAGGTCTCGCAGTGGGAACAACAGCATTCGGCCTTCACTGGAGATCGCCATACACATGTCAGAGGCGACATCGAACACCGGAATGGGCGCGAGCAATTGCGCACCCTTTGGCACACTCACAAAGGCTTTACCGTTTTTATTTTTGCTGACCATGTCGTTAAACTCAGCAATAAAGCCATAGCCACCGTCGGTCGCCATCAGGTAGTGGGCTTGCTCTTCGGCCATCACTACGTGCTCAAAATTGCACCCGGGCGCTGGATTAAAGCGCCCTGTCATGGGTTCGCCTTGGCTTCTTGCCGATGGCAAACTATGGGCATCGGTGGCAAACGCACGGCCGGAAGTGTCAAGGAACACAGCAGGTTGATTGCTCTTGCCGCGTGCCGAGGCTTTATAAGCGTCACCAGAGCGGTAATTTAACCCTTGGGCATCAATGTCATGACCTTTGGCAACCCGCGCCCAGCCTTTTTCTGATAGCACCACGGTCACGGCTTCAGAGGGGATCAAGTCTTTTTCGTTGAGGGCTTTGGCTTCGTTGCGTTCAACCACCGGCGAGCGTCTATCATCGCCATACAGCTCAGCCGCTTCCTTGATTTCTTTTTTCATCAAGGTCGACATACGACGCTCAGAGCCTAAGGTTTTTTCCAAGCCTTCACGTTCTTTTTCCAGCTCTTCTTGCTCACCGCGAATTTTCATTTCTTCGAGTTTCGCAAGGTGACGCAGTTTTAACTCCAAGATTGCTTCGGCTTGTTTATCGGTCAAACCAAAGCGTGCAATGAGCTCTTCTTTAGGCTTGTCTTCATTGCGAATGATTTCAATGACTTCGTCGATATTCAAAAACGCAATCATTAAGCCTTCGAGGATGTGTAACCGCGCCAATACCTTGTCGAGACGGTATTGCAAACGGCGGCGTACCGTTTCACGGCGGAACAGCAACCACTCAGACAAGATTTGGCGTAAGTCTTTTACCTGCGGGCGACCATCGAGACCAATCATGTTCAAGTTAACACGATAGTTTTTCTCCAGATCGGTGGTGGCAAATAAGTGCGCCATCAAAGACTCGACATTAACCCGATTAGAGCGTGGCACAATGACGATACGAGTGGGGTTCTCGTGATCGGACTCATCGCGTAAGTCTGCCACCATCGGCAGCTTTTTCGCGGTCATTTGTGCGGCAATTTGTTCTAATACTTTGGCACCAGAGCAATGATGAGGCAAGGCCGTGATCACCACTTCGCCCTGTTCTTCACTGTACACCGCACGCATCTTAATGGAGCCGCGACCAGTGGTATACAGCTTTTTAATGTCACTGCGCGGAGTGATGATTTCGGCATCCGTGGGGTAATCCGGCGCGTGCACTATATCTAGCAGCTCTTCTAACTCTGTTTTTGGTTTGTCGAGTAGCAAGCAGCATGCCTCGGCCAGTTCACGGACATTGTGTGGCGGGATGTCGGTCGCCATCCCCACCGCAATCCCGGTTACGCCGTTAAGCAGAATATGCGGTAACCGTGATGGTAACACCTTGGGCTCATTCATGGTGCCATCGAAGTTCGCGGTCCAATCCACCGTGCCTTGGCCTAACTCTTTCAACAGCACCTCGGAGAACTTCGACAGTTTGGCCTCGGTATAACGCATGGCTGCAAACGATTTCGGGTCGTCTGCCGCACCCCAGTTACCCTGACCATCAATCAGCGGGTAGCGATAAGAAAACGGCTGTGCCATTAATACCATGGCTTCATAACAGGCACTATCACCGTGTGGGTGATACTTACCAAGTACGTCACCTACAGTACGGGCAGACTTTTTATATTTAGCTTGTGCCGACAACCCCAGTTCGCTCATCGCATAAATAATACGACGTTGCACTGGCTTCAAGCCATCACCAATATGCGGTAAGGCTCGGTCCATGATCACGTACATGGAGTAGTTAAGGTAGGCGTCTTCGGTAAAACGCCCCATTGCTAGTTGTTCAATGCCCTGTAACGACAGGGCTTGAGGATCAGTCATGTTACACCTTACTTGTTGTTGTAGCTGATGCGAACCATCGCATTGGCGTAATCATCAAAACCATAGCAGCGTAACCCACTGGCATGATTTTGTTTGTTATTAAACTTCGGCTTTATCACCATGTTGCTCAAGCCAAGACTTGCGGTCGCCGGATCGCTTTTTCGCCAGCAACATGTCCATCATTTCCAGCGTTTGCTCTTGCTCATCAAGGGTTAGCTGCACCAAGCGTCGAGTGTTGGGATCCATGGTGGTTTCACGCAGCTGCATAGGGTTCATTTCCCCCAGCCCTTTAAAGCGCTGAACATTGACCTTACCGCGTTTTTTCTCGGCTTCAATGCGGTCTAAAATGCCTTTTTTCTCGTCTTCGTCTAAGGCGTAAAACACTTCTTTACCGACATCAATTCGAAATAAAGGCGGCATGGCGACAAACACATGGCCTTGTTTTACCAAGGTTGGGAAATGCTTAACAAATAGCGCGCACAGCAGTGTTGCAATGTGCAGACCATCGGAGTCGGCATCGGCAAGAATGCAAATTTTACCATAGCGCAATCCCGACAAGTCTTCTGAGTCAGGATCGATGCCCAAAGCAACAGAAATATCATGCACCTCTTGCGAGGCGAGAATCTGCCCAGACTCCACTTCCCACGTATTGAGTATTTTACCCCGTAGCGGCATGATTGCTTGGAATTCACGGTCACGCGCTTGCTTAGCAGAGCCACCCGCTGAGTCCCCTTCCACTAGGAAAAGTTCTGAGCGCTCGGTTTCAGTGCCAGAGCAATCGGTTAGTTTACCCGGTAGCGCTGGGCCAGAAGTGACTTTTTTACGCACCACTTTTTTCGCCGCGCGCATGCGCTTTTGGGCGTTACTAATGCACAGCTCAGCCAGTAACTCAGCGGTTTCGGTGTGTTCGTTTAACCACAAGCTAAAGGCATCTTTAACAATGCCTGAAACAAAGGTGGCACAGGAGCGTGAAGACAGTTTTTCTTTGGTTTGCCCAGCAAACTGCGGGTCTTCCATTTTTACTGATAACACGTAACTGCAGCGGTCCCAGACATCATCTGGAGTCAACTTAACGCCTCGCGGCACTAGGTTTCGAAATTCACAAAACTCGCGCATGGCTTCCAGTAAGCCTTGGCGAAGGCCGTTTACATGGGTACCACCTTGCGCGGTGGGGATGAGGTTAACATAGCTTTCGGCTATCGAGTCGCCGCCTTCAGGCAACCAATGCAACGCCCAATCTACGCCCTCAGTAGAACCACTGAAACTGCCTGTGAAAGGAGGCTTAGGTAGCACCTCAAAGCCTTCGGCGCTGTCTTTTAGGTAATCCTCGAGACCGGCTTCATAATGCCATTCTTGAGTCTCTTTGGTTTGCTTATTAATAAAACGGATTTTCAAACCTGGGCACAATACCGCCTTGGCCTTTAAGATGTGATGCATCTTGCTGAGGGAGAAGTTGGCCGAGTCAAAATAGCTAGGATCTGGCCAAAAATGCACCGAGGTACCGGTATTGCGTTTGCCAACCGTGCCGGTTACGGTTAAGTCTTCTACTTTATCACCGTGGGCGAACGCCATTTGGTAGACTTGGGCATCACGCTTAACCGTGATCTGTACCCGCGTCGACAGCGCATTCACCACCGAGATCCCTACCCCGTGTAAGCCACCTGAGAACTGATAGTTTTTATTCGAAAACTTACCACCAGCATGGAGCTTAGTTAGAATAAGCTCAACCCCAGGGATCCCTTCTTCAGGGTGAATGTCCACCGGCATACCACGACCATCATCGACGACTTCTAACGAGTTATCTTCATGCAGGATCACATCAATTTTAGTGGCGTGCCCAGCTAACGCTTCATCGACACTGTTATCAATAACTTCTTGGCCTAAGTGGTTTGGCCTTGTGGTATCGGTGTACATGCCCGGACGGCGTTTTACCGGCTCTAAACCATTTAGAACTTCAATGGCTTCGGAATTATAATTTTGCTCACTCATAGGCTAGTTCTAGTTGTATTTTTATCCGCAAATAAGTCTCAACCACGATGTCTCGCAGTTGCAAATAAGGTGTGACGACAGTAATTGCGTCACGGTGATGCTCTTTACTTAACTAAGTGATTGCTAAAAATTCAGCGATGGTATCAAAATAGCGCGAAAATCCGACAAAGCTATGATCTCCACCAAACTCAACAAACTGCTGACAGTGTTGGTAATAGCGTACGGCATCGATAAAAGGCAGTACTTCATCACCAGTTTGTTGCAATAATAACAGCTTTTCAGGGCTTGTAAGGGTATTTATGTAGAGCGCTCGTAGCGCCTCCACATGCTTATGTTGCAACGTATAATGACACTCTTGGTATGGATTATACTGCGGCCCAAGAAAATCGTTCAACAACGCAAACGGCCTTACCGCCGGATTAATGACCACGGCTTTACACCCCAAGGTCTGCGACAAATAGGTGGCATAGTAACCACCTAAAGAGCTGCCTAATAACACAGTATCAGAATCTACCAAAGCATGCAGCTGTGTTAATGCGATTGTTGGATCATAATGCAATCTAGGTACACTGTAAGTGCTTTGTTTTTGCTCCATATAACGGCCAAACTCAGTCGCTTTAAAAGACCGCTCAGAGCTGTTAAAACCATGGATATATACTACGCGTCGAGCCATTTCACCTCTGTTGTTAAGCTCTGTGGTGATAACTCAATGACCCTAAATGCCGGGCCTAAATTCTGTTGCTGCCATTGTAGCGTGTTTTTAGCAAACTGTATTGATGTGGCCGGTGTTGCAAAAATAGCAAAGCCACGAAGCGACAGTTGATACTCATGGTGAACATGGCCATGAAACAGCGCTTGAATCTGCGTGTTATCCACCAAGCAATTCACTAACTGGGGACCGTTTTCTAATATATGCTTATCTAAATACCCAGCTATAGGTACTGGATGGTGATGCACAAAAGCAATGCCAGGTTTATTACCACACTCCACCACTTCCTGCAAATGCGCTGTCTCACACCACCCCGCTGGGGTTGGGCCTTTCGAGTTGAGCAGTAATACTTGGCCAAATGGACCTGCTAAACGCTTATGGGACTTAATTTGCCCTTGGCTAATACAGTGCAAGCTGTCGATGTCATCGTGATTGCCTGGCAGCCAAAACACCGGACAAGCCAGCTCACTTTCCGCCACCAAGCGGGCAAACAACTGATACGATTCCAAGCTGTGATCTTGAGTCAAATCCCCACCAAAAATCACCGCATCGAAGGATTCCTTAGCCATGGCTGCCAGCGTGCGGCTGAAGTTATACGCTGTATTGACGTTAAAATATTCATCATTGGGATGGGCAAATAAATGGCAATCACTGCAATGGCCAATTCGCAGCGTGGTGTTATCAAAATGAAATACCTCGTTAAACCAAGCCATTATCAAAATCCCAATTCAAATGCACACGACCTTTTTCAAGACATACCATCAACCAATCCGCCAAAAAGGCATTTAGCTGGTACTTTTCATCTTTTTGATGCATATCGGGGTTGGGGTAGCCATAGGAAGGCTTGATCCGACGGTGATAATCACGATGGATGACTTCTGCCACTTTGGCGTCGTGATACAACCTAACCAGTAAGGCGAAATGGGGTAAGTGGCTAGTTATTGCTGCTAATTGCTCAATACTAACATCGGTGGTGTATTTACTGACGTTTTCAATGGTGATGCCATAACGTGCCGCGGATAAGTCGACCACACGTTGCTCACCGACAACTTCTTCGGGCAACACTTTAAGCGCACGTAAATAATTACGTTCGCATAGCGTAATATATCGTGGCAGAGATTGAATATACTGCTTAGGACTCAATACCTGTGACAAAAATTACTCCTCGTTCCCCGTTAGTACTTGCGTTTTATTTAATGCCAACCATTGTAGACTAATTACGGTGGCAGCGTTATCAATTTCCTCACTTTCTAGCCGTGCCATGGCGTCACTAAAAGGCAATACATGCACTTTAATGTCTTCACTTTCATCATCCAGTCCAAACACCCCTTGATCCTTTGCCTGAGATAGATCCGTTACAGCAAGATAAAGATACAAACGCTCGGTGGTGCCACCTGGGCTGGACAAATAAGAGCGCATATAAATCAGTTTATCCAACTCAAGCCCGGCTTCTTCTTGCGCCTCTTTTCGCGCTACGGCTTGATAATCTTCACTGCCCTCCGCCATGCCGGCGATGCATTCAAGTAACCATGGAGATTGTCGTGAAGCCAAGGCACCAATGCGAATTTGCTCTATTAATAACACTTCATCAGTGTTTGGATCGTAAGGCAATACCGCCACCGCGTGACCACGTTCAAGGATCTCTCGTTTTACGGTGTCAGAGACACCGCCTGCAAATAGTGCATGTTGAAATTCATACTGATGGATAGTAAAGAAACCATCAAACACGGTATTTACTGCACTAATATTGACATCATGTTGATCAAATTGGCTCAAGGGCTGCATAAAATAATCCTATAAATTGACCACTAATGGTTTAAAAATCGACCACCTGCCCCTATATCAAGTGTCATACTAAAATGAGTAAACGAAGTCGTTTACCTTTAATGTTTTCCACATTACAATGGCAGGGTGATTTTTATATATTCTGTTACACTTGTTGGCGATGGTTTACCTTTTTAGCCTTAATCGCTCGGCAAAAACAGGTTACCATGCTGACAGTATAAAATTTGTCTAAGGACTGAGCGAAAAATGAAAAAAACCATCTTATCTCTAGTCGTCGGTTTATCGTGCTCACTCGCGAGCAGCCTATCCCACGCGGAAGACTTGTTGCAAGTATACGATATTGCCACGGCAAACGATCCGACCGTATTAAAGGCGAAAGCCCAAGCAGACGCGCAAAAGTATGCCAAAGACAAAGCGCTAGGGGAATTGCTACCACAGCTAGGCTTTAGAATGAGTTATTCTGACTCAAACGTTGAAGGAGCGTCACCGCAGCAAACGGATGCGACTGGCTATACTTTAAACGAAGCAGATACAGATAGCTTTAGTCGCTCAATTTCACTAAGCCAAACCATTTTTGATATGTCAGCCTGGCAAGGCCTATCAATTGCCGAAAAAGTGGCGCTACAGGCAAGCACGCAATACGAGCAACAAAAACAAGCATTGATCGTACGCATCGCGGAAGGCTATTTCGATGTCTTAAGCGCCTTAGATAACCTTGAATTTGTGCAAGCAGAAAAACGTGCCATTGAGCGCCAGCTAGAGCAAACCAAGCAACGCTACGAAGTGGGTCTAACCGCTATCACTGACGTTCACGAAGCACGCGCTCAGTTTGACCGCGCAGTGGCTAACGAAATCGTAGCGAAAAACGCAGTGGAAACGGCCCGTGAAACACTCAGAACCATTACCGGTAAGTACCACTCAAAGCTAGACAAACTCGACACTGAAAAGTTCTCTACGGTAAAACCAAACCGTGAAGCGACGGATTTTATCGAGATTGCTAAAAACAAAAACCTCGATTTACAGGTGGCGAAATCAGCCGTTGATATTGCCAAAGATCAAATTGATTTGGCCCAAGCCGGCCATTACCCAACCCTGAACCTAAGTGCTAGCTACAGCGATTCACTGGAAGACAGCCAAGGTCGCCAGCATGCTCCTCGTGGCGACAACACACAAATTGGTTTAACCCTTGACGTACCAATCTACACTGGTGGCCGCACTGTTGCAGCAACCGAGCAAGCACGTGCTAATTTTGTTGCCAGCAGCGAAGACATGGAAGCGGCTATGCGCAACATGACGCGTTCGGTGATCACCTCGTACAACCAAGTAGCCTCTGATGTGGCAACCTACCGCGCTTTAGAGCAAGCGGTGGTATCAGCCGAAAGTGCATTGCAAGCAACGGAAGCCGGTTTTGATGTTGGTACACGTACCATCGTTGACGTGTTAGTGAGCACGCAAAACCTCTATAACGCCAAACGTAACCTAGCAGATATCCGTTACCGTTACGTACTGTCTTCACTGCGCTTAAAGCAAGCAACGGGAACCTTAACTCGTGCCGACCTTGAAGCCATCAACCAAGGTCTAATCGAAGGCTAAGCCGTTCATTTCGTCACCAAAAAGCCAGCACATGCTGGCTTTTTGTGTTTTTCTTCCTGAGTCGCTAAACTAGCCCCTCTATTTTTGTCTCAGGTACAGTATTTTGGTAAATCATTCTCCCTTTAAGTGGTCATTCCTGGCCCCGAAATTTTGGCCGACTTGGCTTGGAGTGGTGTGTTTATATCTTATCTCTTGGTTACCACAACGCCTGCAATTCTCATTAGGTAAAGGCTTGGGCCGTTTAGTGCATAAATACATGCATAAGCGCCGCCATATTGCTGATGTTAATTTAAAATTGTGCTTTCCCGAGCTCAATGAGGCGCAGCACCAGCAAATGCTACGCAAAAACATGGAAAACACCGGCATTGCCACCTTAGAAACGGGAATGGCATGGTGGTGGCCCGAGTGGCGCGTCAAACGCGTTGTCGGTTCCATTAAAGGGATTGAGCATATTGAGCGGGCACAACAGCAAGGCAAAGGGGTACTGTTACTGGTCCCTCATATGCTGCATCTAGAAATGATTAGTCGCGTACTTGGCACTAAGATCCAAGGTGTGGGCTTCTACCGCCCACATAATAATCCGTTAATGGAATTCTTTATGACCCGAGGGCGACTGCGTTCCAACGAGTACTTAGTTACGAAACGGGACGTTAAGGGGTTGCTCAAAGCGCTCGGCTCAAAGCGCGTGTGTTATTATTTACCTGATCAAGACTATGGCCGCAAACGCGCCGAGTTCGTGCCCTTTTTTCAAATGCCAGACGCCGCCACCACAACTGGTACTTTATTATTCTCTGGTAGTAGCAGAGCTGATACTTTAAGCTTACACTGTACTAGAGATGATAAAGGGTTGTATCATTTAGCAATACAACCTGAAATGGCGGATTTCCCCAGTGGCAATGATGCCGCAGACGTAACGCGCGTGAACCAGCGAATGGAACAAGCCATTCTATGCGCACCAGAACAGTATATGTGGGTGCACCGCCGTTTTAAAACACGGCCCGATGAAAACGCCGAGTCGGTTTATTAGCGCCCAGGAGTAGTTCAACATGGCTAAAAAAAAGAAAAATACCGTATCTGCAATGTGGTTTTGGGTAAAACACCTTTCACTGGGCGTTTTACTGATTTGGGCTGCCTATTACTTTTTGTTTGGCGCCAGCAAAACCATGAACTTTAAAGAAACCACCAATGTCGCGGCACAAGGCTTATCGCAGTTTTATGAAAGCTTTAGAAACCGCATGTCTAATCGCGACACCGACCGCGATAAGTATGTGATCAAATTAGACAAACCCACCTTCCCCATTGAAGATGCCTTAGCAAAGCGCGCCCTAGCAGTAAAACCGAGTAGCCCTAATTGGACCGGAGAAAAGCAAGCACGACGCTTTGATACTGGTGATACCTTGAAATCGGTATTAGCACAGCAAGCCAAGGCCGAAGGCGTTGAGCTATTTTGGTATTTAGATAAAGACTATGTGGTTAAATATAATTTCCGTCTCGATACCGACTTTATCAGTGCCCTGTACCAGGTTGGTACCGCCATTAATGACGACTTTGAATTTCAGGTGTATACCTTCTTTTGCCCTCGCTCGCGAGCAGCGGTGATCACCCAAAACCCGCCTCTTTATGTTAGAGAGAACTGTCGTAAACTGGCTGGATAAGCTCTTAGATATTTTTTATGAAGCAGCCCTTCGCTTCGTTTGAGTTTTGATTATGATTATGATTATGAATGAGAATAAACCCTACTATTCAGTGACATACTATCTATGAATCAAAACATTGTTCACTATCGTAAATCAAATGATGATATAGCTGCCTGAAGGCAGTTCACGGAGGTACAACCACCTCTTCAGACCTTTCACAGCACTATCTACCTGTCACCTTCCCATAAAATGAGACATGCATAATTGGAGTTTTCTGCAATCATTAAAGCAGGAGACTAACTATGAAAAAATCACGTTTTACCGAATCACAGATTATTGCTGTGCTAAAAGAAGCTGACTCAGGTATGAAAGTTGAGGACGTATGTCGTAAACACGGCATTAGCAATGGGACGTTTTACAACTGGAAGTTGAAATATGGTGGTATGGAAGCTTCTGATGTTAAAAAGCTTGAAGAAGAAAACATTAAGCTCAAAAAATGTATGCTGAAGTCAGCCTAGAGAATAATGCTATCAAGGAGCTCTTTGCAAAAAAGGGCTGGTGACAGCAGACCGGCGTAGTTGCGTAAGCACCTTAGTTTAAGCTGGCCTGAGCATTGTAAATTAACTTACTAATATATTTGGAGTATTTATGAAGCCGTTAATGACTATCGAAGAAACCTGTGCTGTATTGCGTGTGTGAAAAGACTTTAGGTGAATACCATAAATCTCACCAGTTCAAAGTACTTATGAAATGCTATAAGTTTTCACGTAAAAACGTATTATTTTTCCCAGACTCTATCATCAAGTTTCGCGACGCCTGCCACATTAAATAATGTAGCAGCTTTAAAGTAATAAAATAGCCCCAAAACGGGGCTATAAGCTTAATAAAATGGGGTATAACCAGAGTTTAGTAGCGCCTAACTTTTCAACCTTACTCTATCGCGAGTTCGAATAACAATAAAAGCTAATATTAATAGTAAATTTAACCACCCAAAAGCACCGCCGCTAGATTCCTGTTTTTGTGGTTCAGGTGTTACCGGAGTAGTGCTGTCTGTACCACCCGTATCACCGCTTCCCGTATCAGACTCACCGGAATCATCACCGCCTGATGAACTTTCAGTTGGTGTTACACTGAGTAAATTACCATTTTTATCGTAGGAATAACTGACTACAGTACCGTCTTTATAGGTGGCCTCAGTAATACGGTTGTTATTGTCGTATTTGTATGTTGCCGCAAATGAAGGAAACATAAGCAAAATAAGAAAAACACTCATTACTTTAATAATCATTTAAGGCTCCAATTTAGTTTTGTATATAGTGTTGCCATAATTAGGGTCTATGGTAGTCATCAATTTAATAGAATATTTTTCAAGCGCGGGTATTGTGCTCAAAGGTGGGTTCTCAACTCTAAAAGGCCCCATCTTCTCTATATCTGATTTTCTTCTATCCGATAAGCGTTCGATAACTGTTCGATTTGGTCGTATGGAGCTAGTACCTCCTGCGATCCCATTATAGGGTGTATCTTGAATATTTTTTCTTGAATCATAATAACCTGTCTCAAATTTATAGATTCCAGGCTTATGAACATCTCCACTTATAACTTTACTTTCGATAATGTCTTTTTTTGTATTGTTAACCTTGGTACTGCCACTACTAAGCTTAAATGTTGGCGTACCTTTCCTAATCACCAATGCTGAGCAAACCTCTAATACAGAGGGCAGCTCATTGGAAGTTACAAGACCATCACTACCATTCCCAACGATTACTCCTCCCATTGTTCCTTGATATGCTATGTTTGCAAACCACTCTAGAGCGTTTGCCAACGAGTCAATTTTGCTTGAAGCACTAGTGCTAGTTAACCCACTCGGATCCACTAAATTAATCGGATCACCACCTACATAAGCATAGCGATTGAGTGAGCCTAAATCGTTAATTTCACCGCGAATTGGATCTTTACTCACAAAACGGCGAAGCTCTGGTGAGTAATAACGGGCGCGCATATAGATAAGACCGTTATTATCGGTAATAACCCCATCACGACCGTTATAACCAAACGGTGTTGTAATCGCTTGGTTTTGCTCTGTAAAGCCTGGTGCGTCAAAGCGTTTACCAAATGGCGTATAGCCATAACGGGCAATGACTTCGCCCTCTTTATTACTAATTGCCACAACAGAGCCGCGATAGTCGTAGTGGAAATAATAGTCCTGTTCGACTTGGTTCGCTTTTGATGTATGTTGAGAAACTAAACCGTAAGGGCTGTAGATAAAATAGTGATAATCTACCGTTTCATCAGGATTAGTAACTTCTTGCCATGCTATTTGGGGTAAACCGAGATAATCTGGCAGCAAGGCATAACGGATTTGCGTTACATCATTGCCAACTGAGTAAGTTAACGAATCACGCATACTCTCAGCATTGTAGGTGTATTTATGATCATCAGCACTTACTAGCTGATTACGAGCATTAAAACTTAATGCCAAATCACCAACATTGAGTGTGTTACCATCACCATCAAAGGTAAAAGTCTCATCCGTATTTTTAGTCTCTATACGGTTATCTGCGGTATAGGTCATTGCCTGTGCAGATATTAATTCAATCGGTGGCGCATATTCAGGTGTGACGTCTTCCTTAATAATTTGCCCGATAGCATTATAGGTATAATGCTGTTCAAGTATTACTGTGCCATCAGGTGCTTTATCAATACTGCTGGTTAGCCTATTCAAGTTATCATAGGTATTTTCTAGTATCGTGCCATTACCACGAATTACTTTCGTGATATTTTGGTTAGCATCGTATTCATACTTAGCAGCTAAAAAGTCTTGGTTCAAACCTGAGACAGAAGTAATTCTGTTGAGAGCGTTATAAGTATATTTAATAGGGAGGTTAGTGTTCCCATTATTATTGGTGTATTCAACCTGCACTAGGTTTCCTGCAACATCTCGAAGGAAATTAACACCACTTAAATTATTATCATTTTGCTTATACTGAGCAACTTGATTAAAACGGTCATACAACCTAGAAATAGTGATATCGTTTTCAGTAACACTCGTCGGGTTTGCATTTTGATCATAGCCATAACTAATGGTCGAAATAGGATCAGTAACATTGATGAGGCGTGAGTTAGCATCATACTCATAGCTCGTTTGCTGACTACGACCATTGATGAACGTGCTTACTAAACCATTTTCGTTGTATGAATATTGCAACGCAACACTATCTGCGGTGGTTTCAGTTTCGACTAGCGCATTGTTATTAAGAGCAAGTGTACGAATGTCACCCGCAGGTACTGTGATACTGGTAACATTGTTGTCGTCATCATAATCTTGCTTGGCAAGCAGTGGCTCATCAGCATTGCTTGGATGGGTAACACTAACTAAACGTGAAAGTTTGTCATAAGCATTTTGCCAAACTTGCGATAATGCATTGGTTGTTTTGGTGATCTGCCCAAGTAAGTTATAAACGAAAGCGTGTTTGTTGCCCGCAGCGTCTTCTGTTTGCGTGGTGCGATCCATTTCATCAAAAGTTGCTTTACTGATATTGCCCTTAGCGTCTATCGATTCAATTAGGTTGCCGTTTTCATCAAACTCAACTTCAACTTTATTCCCCAATGCATCAGTTGTGTACATCACTCGCCCTATGGCGTCACGTTCTATTAATGTGACATTACCATTAGGGTCTGTGCTTTTAATTAACCGACTTTCACCATCGTATTTGTAACTGTAGACAACGTCAGGTTTATTGTAATATTTACTAACCCAGCGCTTCTCAACTAGATCGCCCTGTCCATTATAGCTATTTTGAATTTTTCCAGCGAAGTCACTAAACCCACTGTTGTAACGTTTATCTGCATATTCCAGTACATTGCCTCTACCGTCATATGCCCAGGTTTCAACAAAGCCTAGTGGATCTTCTTTTCTCGTCACACGCCCTAAACCATCACGCTCGAAGGTAGTGATATTGCCTAGAAAATCAGTTTCAGACTCAACAAAACCATCCAAATCATAATAAATATGACGAGTATGACCTTCTGGATTGGTTACGCTACTTAATAAACCATTGGTATAACCAAAAGAAGTGGTTCTTCCTTCCGGTGTTGTAACACTTAATTTTTGATTATTTGTGTTATAAGTAAACGAAGTAACTAAGCCAAGTGCATTTTTGACGGACTCAAGATTATTTGTGCCATCTACATAGCGATAGAGCGTTTCTTCACCTAGCGCATTAATATGTTTAACCATGTTGCGGTTGGCATCATATTCTTTTTTATCTTCTGCACCGTCAGGAGTCACTAACTTGGTAATATCACCAAACTCTGTATACGCCATACTTGAGGAGAAACCACGGCCATTGGTAATAAGCGTTGGCTTGCCATCTTCGTTGTACACAAAGTTTTGCTCATGAGAAAGAGCGTTCGATTCTTTAACTAGCTGGTAATTCTTATCAAAAGTTTTTTGAGTGACTCTACCGTTTCTGTCGGTAATGGTTGTAATAACATATTCATCAGTTTCTTGATAAGCAAGGCGAAGAGGTTGATTGTCATCACGAGAATCTTCCTGCTCTACAGCACGGCCTTTGTTGTCGTATGTTGTTGTACTGATTAAAACTGAATCAAGTAGGTGATCGACAATTTGATCTAAATCGTTGTAGGTGAACTCTTCAACAGTACCATCAGCATGAGTTATTTTGGTTAATTGCTCATTTTCGTAGTTAAGGTAAACGGTTCTACCTGCTGTGCTGATAGCTTCAACTAAAAATCCATCTTGATTATAGCGATAGTTGATACCCACATTGCTTACAGGGTCATAAGCTTTAATTAAACGACTTTGCTCATCAAATTCAAAATTTATTCCCTGACCTTTATGGTTTTCGATGCGGGTTAAAAAATTAAATTCATTGAAAACATAAGTTAAACGATTTCGTCGTTCGACTTTAAATGTACCGTCTTCAAGCTTAGCTAACTTATCTAAGCGACAACCAAAGCTTTCGGTGTTGTATGTACCATCTCCTTTGGGACTAAATTTATGCTGCTGATTATCAGACCATAGAATAGTGACATCGCCATTTGGTGCTTCTGCAATTTGTGCAGCATAGGCATTAGCAAAATCCCAACCTACACCAATACCACTTTGACCACGTATAAGTGAGTTGTAGCTAATATCAAACGTAATAGGGACAACGCCGTGTACAGCAAGTAGCTGTTTGTGCTCAACCTTAGCACCGTTGCTTGCAAGGATAGGGTTTGAACTTTCGGCTATAGTAGCTGCTGTTATTTCGCAAACTGAGCTTTTTTGAGGTGCAGTTTCAGCCCCTTCATAACCAGAAACGACTTCTTCTGATTCTTGAGGCTGCACAACTGGAATAGTATGTGCGAAGATGCTTTCGTTACCACTTGCGTCGGTGGCAATGAATTTCAGGGTTAAATCACTTAAATCATTATTGATACGAGTGTAAGAAAAAGTAACATCTTGCCCATACGCATTGCTTACGTTAACTTTGCGGTCAAGATTATTATCACCTTCCCAGTCGGCTTGAATACTCAGCAAATCCCCATCAACATCTTCACTTTTTACAGTTATAGTGAATTGCTCATTTAAAATTGCATAATCGGGTAAGTTATCAATCCAAACAGATGGTGCACTGCTTTGAATAGCAGGGGTAACTTCTACGTACCAATGCTCAGAGCCAGCTATCGATTTACTTCTATCATTAGCATCTTTGATATAAAAACGTTTAGCGCCTTTTGCATCAGGTGTACAAGCTAATGTTGCTGAGCTTTCATTAATATTAATCGCTGTACAATGCCCTAACGTTCCTTGAATGTTTGCAATAAGCTGTTCAGGTAAGTTTTCACCAATTAATGTAAATGTTGTACTACTTCCTTCTTGTGCTCGTTTTGGAGTGAAGTCAATAAGGCGAGGATCTGTAGTTGGTACTTCTTGCTCAACAAAAACCGCTGTAAGCGTTAAATCTTCTTTAATAACTAAAGTACAAGCTGCTGTTGTACACTTATTTGTTTGAGTTGGCTGGTAACTCCAAGAACTAAACTCCCAACCTTCAGCTGCACTGGCAACCAATGTTATTTGGGTATCATTTTTATATTGATAACTACAGTTACTACCACTACTACCACAATCAATTTCGTTAGAAGGAGAAGTAAATACTTTACCTTGTCCTGATAAATGAATGTTTAAGATTGCAGCGTTATCGAGTGGCTCTTGAACATTGACATACCAATCTTCAGAGCCACTGATAAAGTCTTCATCGCCCTCTTTTACCTTGACATAAAAACGTTGGTTGCCCGCTTTTGTTGGCGTACAGTTAAATTTGGCTTGGGTAGACGTAACGGACTGCTGTGTACAAGATTCCGAGCCATTAATATTCGCTACGATTGTGGATGGTAGGTTAGAGCCATCAATCGTGACTAATTGCGTCGTGTTTACTGTAATTTCTTTCGGTGAATAACCACTGACGCTTGGACTGGTGTCTTGAGTTACATTGACATACCAATCTTCAGAGCCACTGATAAAGTCTTCATCGCCCTCTTTTACCTTGACATAAAAACGTTGGTTGCCCGCTTTTGTTGGCGTACAGTTAAATTTGGCTTGGGTAGACGTAACGGACTGCTGTGTACAAGATTCCGAGCCATTAATATTCGCTACGATTGTGGATGGTAGGTTAGAGCCATCAATCGTGACTAATTGCGTCGTGTTTACTGTAATTTCTTTCGGTGAATAACCACTGACGCTTGGACTGGTGTCTTGAGTTACATTGACATACCAACCTTCGGAGCCACTGATAAAGTCTTCATCGCCCTCTTTTACCTTGACATAAAAACGTTGGTTGCCCGCTTTTGTTGGCGTACAGTTAAATTTGGCTTGGGTAGACGTAACGGACTGCTGTGTACAAGATTCCGAGCCATTAATATTCGCTACGATTGTGGATGGTAAGTTAGAGCCATCAATCGTGACTAATTGCGTCGTGTTTACTGTAATTTCTTTCGGTGAATAACCACTGACGCTTGGACTGGTGTCTTGAGTTACATTGACATACCAATCTTCAGAGCCACTGATAAAGTCTTCATCGCCCTCTTTTACCTTGACATAAAAACGTTGGTTGCCCGCTTTTGTTGGCGTACAGTTAAATTTGGCTTGGGTAGACGTAACGGACTGCTGTGTACAAGATTCCGAGCCATTAATATTCGCTACGATTGTGGATGGTAAGTTAGAGCCATCAATCGTGACTAATTGCGTCGTGTTTACTGTAATTTCTTTCGGTGAATAACCACTGACGCTTGGACTGGTGTCTTGAGTTACATTGACATACCAATCTTCAGAGCCACTGATAAAGTCTTCATCGCCCTCTTTTACCTTGACATAAAAACGTTGGTTGCCCGCTTTTGTTGGCGTACAGTTAAATTTGGCTTGGGTAGACGTAACGGACTGCTGTGTACAAGATTCCGAGCCATTAATATTCGCTACGATTGTGGATGGCAGGTTAAAGCCATCAATCGTGACTAATTGCGTCGTGTTTACTGTAATTTCTTTCGGTGAATAACCACTGACGCTTGGACTGGTGTCTTGAGTTACATTGACATACCAATCTTCAGAGCCACTGATAAAGTCTTCATCGCCCTCTTTTACCTTGACATAAAAACGTTGGTTGCCCGCTTTTGTTGGCGTACAGTTAAATTTGGCTTGGGTAGACGTAACGGACTGCTGTGTACAAGATTCTGAGCCATTAATATTCGCTACGATTGTGGATGGTAGGTTAGAGCCATTTATAGTTATTACTTGTACAGACTCATTGGTTATTTCGTTGGGAGTAAAAGAACTAACACTTGCAGGTAAAACAGTGTAGCTACCTTCGTACTCTTTAGTAACTCCAATATCATTCTCAAAAATCTGATACTTAAAGACTCGATCTCCAGATTTTGAAACTTTTCTTTGATAAGTAAACTTTGTTCTATCATTGTTAGGAGACATGAGTTCATAGCTTAACCAACCTCCACCTCCATCACCCAACGCTAACTTTAGGTCATATTTATCATCAAGACTGCCAGAAAGTGTTACCGTAAAAGTATAGTTATCGTTTTGATGACCTGGGTTGGGAGAAACGCTATAACCTGCATAACTATCTATTGAAACAATTAAACATGTAAATAAAAACAATACGTTAAAATACTTCACAGCAGGCAGTTCCTTTTATCATCAACAATGAAAATTGATGATAACTTAGCCTGAACAAAAAAAGAACTACCTTTAAAGAAGTTCTTTTTCTTTATTAAGCTAAATCAATAACACCAAGTGCGTACGCCTTTACTGCTGCTTGCTTATAATTTTGCGCATTCAACTTAACCCTAACCTTCTGTAAAATATCTAAAATATTTCTTTTCGTACATCTATATTTTACAGCTAAAGCATCAAGGTCATTATGATGGAAGTAGTCTTGAACCACTTGCTGTTGATGTGATGTTAAGTTGAACATTCCGCGTAGACACTGATCTTTAACAAATTTATTGAATTGTTTTACTAACTTAATAAGATACTCTGATGATTCTTACCAATTTGTTAAATAGAAGTGGATACCCTAAATAACAAAGTGTTTGCCTAGCCTACACATATATCTAAGATACCTCCGTGGTAACACGAGATGATCGCGGAGTTAGCGACAACATTATTATGTCCAAAAGACCACTTAATAAAACGAAAAGATATTCTTTATTATCATTAATAACCTTATAAATTTAAGCCAAATTCTTAGCTCCCACAGCAGTGTGGTGCCTCACATTAGAAACCTTTACTTTACTCTACCTCACCAGCAAACTTATAACTAAAAAATAACTTTAAATTTACATTTAAAAACACAAAAGTTACTGTATGATACATACAACCAACTAAAGTAAAGCAAAAGGAAATTTACAATGCTAAAAAAGCGCGCATCTCTCATTGCCGGATTATTAACACTTATCAGTACCTCAGCAATAGCTAATGGTTATTGGAAGTATAATACAGTCTGTGACTATGAAACCGTATACGAAGACGTAGAATATACCGTCTGTAGTTATCAAGGTTACATTGATGGTATACCCAAGAACTCAAGTGGAAAGAACCCAGGACATTTCCAGTGTACTGATTATATCTTTGGTTCGGAAAGAGTGTCTGAGTATATGTGTAGCTGGAAATGGGTCGGCGAATGGGGAGTTGACAGGAGGCAAGTTTATGAATGTGGCTATGAGTGGGTTACCAAAAATTACCGTCTTGACTTAGTATCACAACAACATGAGTATGAAAAAGAGCCGGTTCGAAAGAAAGTGGAAGGGTCTTGCCGTACGGAAAAGGTTTGGGTCCCTTTATGTGATACATGTAACATTCCATAGCAATATATTTAAGGTAAAGTAAGAGTGTGGACGGTAATCGACGCTTAGTTGATGCCGTCCATTCTTTACAAGAACCAATTCTTTGCACCCAAATACTACTAAAAAGCGGATTGCATGTTGCTTCTACTGTTCGCCCATAGCAAAACAGGCATCACGAGTTAAAGGCTAGTTCCAAAGATTTTATGCCAAATATGGCAAACAGAGGAACGCTGCATTTTAAAATCATTTAAATTTATGCATCTCGAACCTCCATTCAAGCACTGATAATGGTATTTGTTTCGATACAAGCAATAAGCATTTATTAGGCTCTTGCATTCTGACTCTGATAAAACAGAGACACTTTTGGCCATCTCGAAAATACGAATGTTATCTGAATAGGTGCAGAGATCAGAGTATTCATTACCATACTGCAGCACGATATATTGACTAATAAACTCAATATCCGTGATGCCACCACGACCTTGCTTTAAGTCAAATTCTGTAGCCGTGGTCTTGTCGAGATGGCTGCGCATTTTTTCCCGCATGGCAACGATATCAGCTTTCAGCTTTTGCTCATCACGGGGTTGTGTTAGCACCTGAGCTCGGATAGCAGCAAAGCGTTCCAGCATGTCCTGCTGCCCTAATACCATTCTCGCCCTAACTAAAGCCTGATGCTCCCACGTCCATGCTTGCTGTAACTGGTATTGGTAAAAGCTCTCTAGGTTAATTGCCAACAACCCTGAGTTGCCCTCTGGGCGCAAACGCGTGTCTAATTCGTACAACGGTCCAGATAAGGTTTTGGTATTAAAAAGATGCATTAACCGCTGTGCGAGCTTAAGGTAAAACTGCCGAGACGAAATCGACTTTTCACCCTGAGTGTAGCTGTCACCATCACGGTTGTGCACAAAGACTAAGTCTAAATCCGAGTTGTAACCAAGCTCCAATCCCCCAGCTTTGCCGTAGGCTATCACCGCAAACCCCTTTTCCTCTTCTGAAGCTCCCTCTGGTGCACCAAAGCGGGCCACGATGTGACTCCAAGCAATCGCCACCGCTTTGGCAATAATCGCCTCAGCCAGCGCCGTTAAATGATCGCTCACCTTCATCACATCCAGTACCCCAGTGGCATCAGCAGCAGCAATGCGTAATTGCTGAGTTTGTTTAAACTGCCGTAAGGTTTCCATTTGCAGCTCAATATCGTCGGCTTCAATGCGTAAAAAAGCTTGCTGAATTTCACTGTGGTAGGCCGACAGAGGCAAAGGCTTATACAGCGACTGCGGGTCGATAAGTTCATCTAATAAAATGGGGTATTTGGCAATATGCTCTGCAATCCAAGCACTGTGACAACATAACTTGATTAATTGCGTCAGGGCGCCATGGTTTTCATACAGCAACTCAAGATACGCGGTACGCGATACCACTTTGCTAATGACTTTGAATACTCGGGCTAAGGCAGGCGGCATATTTTGCTTGCTAAGCTCCGCTAACACGATAGGCATGAGCTTATCGAGAATATCGCGGCCGCGAGTGCCGGCCTGTTTTTTTGCCAGCACTTTATTGAACTCGTCCAAGTCGTGTTGCCATTGCTCAAAACAGCGACTTGCAGGGCACTCACCAAGTTGAGCTATTTCACCACTTTGCCAGGCGTAAGTGGCGCTTTCATTATCATCAAATTCCTCTTCCGGCGGCTCGCCTATCACTTGCATAAACTCATCACGAACGCCTTGCATTAGGCGCGACAAGGTTAGCTGCACAGTATGATAGTCAGGGTAGTCCAGCAAATACGCCAATCGCTGTTGGCTCAGTTCGTCCTCGGGCAGGGTTTGAGTTTGTTTATCATCAAACGCTTGTAAATACTGCTCCACTTGACGCAAACGCAAATATTGCTGTTGTAAATCGTCAGTGACTTGGATTGGGATGATTTCGAGCTGCTGCAGTTGCGCCAGTGCCTGTAACAGCGATGGCGTTTGCAGCGGCTGTTCGCGACCACCGCGGATCAGCTGAAGCGCTTGGACAATAAACTCGGCTTCTCGAATTCCCCCCGCCCCTAGTTTAATATTGTTACTGAGGCCTTTGCGGCGAACCTCTTGCGCAATTAAGTGCTTCATCTTTCTAAGTGAATCAATCACCGAAAAGTCAATGTAGCGACGGTAAACAAACGGTCGGATCAACTGGTAAAATTCCTGCCAGTATTGATTCGGCTGGCCAATGGGCCGCGCTTTTAACATCGCGTAGCGCTCCCATTCCCGGCCTTGGTCTTGATAATAGTCTTCCATCGCCGCCAAACTCATGACCAAAGGGCCACTGTCGCCGAAAGGCCGCAATCGCATATCAACACGAAACACTTGGCCATCAATGGTGGTTTGATCCAAAGCCGCGATCAGCTTTTGCGCTACCCGAGTGTAAAACACTTGCGCTTCTATGCTACGGCGCCCGCCTGAGGTCGATACGCTGCGCGGGTAAGCAAAAATAAGGTCAATATCAGAAGAAAAGTTAAGCTCTCGCCCACCCAGCTTGCCCATGCCCAACACCAACATAGGTAGGGCGTTACCCTGATCATCTTTGGGACTCCCCGACTGTTGCTCACAGCTGCGATAAGCCCACTGCTGAGCTTGATCTATGAGGGTGTCGCTGAGCTCAGAGACATAAGCAATACTGTCACTGATGTCATTTTTTACAATCAGATCGAGCCACATCACTTTCAACCAGTAGCGCAGTCGATATACTCTAAGCGCATGAAAAGCTTGTTTTTCATCTGCTAAGGGTTGGCTAAAATCAAATACTGCCGGGCACTGCCGAGAGGCCATTTGCTGTTCGTCTAGCAGCCACTCGGCCCACTGTGGAAAACGCGACAAAATACGATAAGCAAAGTCGCTTAATGCCATTAAACGAGCAATATCAGGCATGAGAGCCTGCTCCGGATAGAGCTCCTGATGACGCTGGTGAGCCAGTTCATTTAAGGTCGCATTGTTAAACAGGGCCGTCATAAAAAACTCCTTTATCAACTGGCGCTTAGCATAAGCGGTGTTATGTATTATAGTAACTCTATTGAAACCACAACCTTACACTGAGTATGAGTTATTTGTCTCTAGCCAACATCAACTTTTTAGCCATTGCCATTTGTTTTGTTTTTGCCTGCGGCTTTACCATACTGCTGCGTTTACTAGCGCAACGCAGTGCCAACAACTTGTTAAATGAAGAGCTGGCGCAACGAGATAATTTTGCTCTGGGGATCAGTTATGCCTGTCAGGTTGCCATTGTCAGCGTCTGTATGGCGTACTTATTTAATGATTTGGGTGTTGAGCAAGCGCAGCAGCAGCCCCTTAAAGCATTACTAACCATTACTTTAATCCTTGGCTTTATTTATGCTGGTCAATGGGTACACCGCAAATGGATTTTGCGGCAATTCAATGAAGAAGAGGCCATTCTCAAGCAGAACATATGTGCCGCCATGGTGGACTCCGGGATGTTACTCAGTAACGCCATTTTAGTGCTGGGGTTATATCACTGGGTACACCCTAAAGGTTGGAGTGATCTGTTAGTGGTGGGCTTGAGTTTTGTGTTATTGCAGTTTTTATTTGCACTCGATAGTAAAGTAAGGGAGAGCCGCTTTGCCGAACTCAACCAAGGCGCTTCCCTACAGCAAAACTTTAACCTCAAAAACACCTCGATTGGGATCCGCTATGCCGGTAAATCCATTGCTTTGTCATTGGCCATTTACGCAGGTCTGCATAGCGCCCCTTACCACGGCGCTATGGTAGTGGAAAACCTATTCTCTGTGATATTGCATTGTGGGGTGATGTGGGTATTGCTTTACCTTGGCAGCTATGTGTTACTGCATCTTTCGTTGCCAAAAGTAAACATTGGCTTGGAAGTGGATCATCAAGATAATGTCGGTATTGCCTGTTTAGAATTTGCGGTTTTCTGCTCTATGGGCTATTTACTTATTAACTTGTTCTCTGTGTAACTCATGGTTAATGGCATTACAAGATGGTTGTTTTTTACTGGTCGATAGCAATTGGGATTTTAGCCTAGAGTTGGTCGAGCATATAAAAGCCAGACAGCCATCCGCCGCCAGTAATATTATTATTGCTGGCGACAACACCAAGCAAATGCTGAAAATGATGTTTAACGAGCAAATCAAAGACTACTGCTACTGTGATTTTGATAACGAAATCAGCGTTTCTGAGCTAGCCACTTACCTGCATCAACACCATAGAATTTGCGCAGTGCTATTTTACGCCTTGGATTATCACTTGGCCTCGTCAGAGCAGCGCTTTATTTTCGACTCCTTGCACCGTTTCCGCTTTATTATTGAGCAGTCCCCTGCAGGCTTTGAAGTAAGCCAACTAAACGCTAGCGCCACTATCAATCACCTCTCTTGTCACCCCGAGCGCAATGACTTGCCCAGTGCCGCCCTTATGCTCACTGAGCTAAGCCAGCTGCTGGGGTTAAAAAGCAAGGTGGTAAGCTAGACTATCCTATTGCTAGCGCTTAACATTGCAATTATTGATTCCGTAAATAATGCAATTATGCGCGTACCACATATATTTCAAGACTCGCCACTGGCAATTGGCGAAGCCGTAACCTTAGACGACGATGCTGCCGGTCACATCGGCCGCGTTTTAAGAATGACCACCGCTGATAAAGTAAGCTTGTTTAACGGCCAAGGTGGTGAATACCTGTGTCGTCTCAGTGAAGTCAGTAAAAAGAAAGTGATCGCCATTCCAGAGTCGTTTAGCGATCATAACGTCGAGTCACCACTGGCCATCCACTTAGGCCAAGGCATTTCTCGAGGTGATAAAATGGACTTCACCATTCAAAAGTCGGTGGAGTTAGGAGTCACTGAGATCACCCCACTCTTTACGAACCGCTGTGGCGTCAAGCTCAGCGGCGAGCGTCTGGCGAAAAAACATCAACAGTGGCAGAAAATAGCCATTGCCGCAGCTGAACAGTCAGGTCGTAATACCATTACCACCGTCCACCCTCCTATCGATTTGGCGCAGTGGTTAGCACAGCAAAGCAATGCCTTGAAAGTGACCCTACACCCAAGAGCCGAGCATTCAATTAAAACCTTACCCTACCAAGGTGAGGGGATCCGCTTTTTAGTTGGCCCAGAAGGTGGCTTCACCGACGAAGAGCTGAGCGCAACTCAAGAGCAAGGATTTATTGATGTCCGCTTAGGGCCAAGAGTGCTGCGAACCGAAACGGCGGCACTAACGGTGCTGAGCGCATTGCAGTTGCAATTTGGCGACTTAGCTCTTTAAATTTAGCTGGGCGAGCCCCATATTATCAATAACTTCACCTATATAAGCGCTCAGCGGGAGCAACTATGACGATTAAATTAGGGATCATCTCAGACCCAATCAGTGGCTTTAACATCAACAAAGACACTGGATTTGCCATGATGCTGGCAGCCCAACAACGCGGCTATGAGCTTTACTACATGGAAATGGATGACTTGTTTTTATACCAAGGCAATGCCCAAGCCACTGCGGCTAAGCTAGAGGTATTTGATGATCCTAACCACTGGTATGAGCTGGAGCCAAAACAAGAGCTTAACCTAGGCGATTTAGACGTCATTTTAATGCGCAAAGACCCGCCCTTCGATACTGAATATATTTACGCCACCTATATTCTCGAACGCGCGGAATTAGCGGGTGCCTTGGTGGTTAATAAGCCGCAAAGCCTAAGAGATGCCAATGAAAAGCTCTATACCGCTTGGTTTAGCGAACACACGCCCGACACCCTGGTAACACGCAGCCAAGAGCAAATACGCGCATTTTTAGCCAAACATGGTGACGTGATTTTAAAACCGCTCGACGGCATGGGTGGCGCATCTATTTTTCGCGTGAAACAGGATGACGCCAACATTGGTGTGATCTGCGAAACACTCACCGAGCATGGCAGTCGTTACGCCATGGCGCAAAACTACATTCCCGCCATTAAAGATGGTGATAAGCGCGTACTGGTCGTTGACGGTGAGGTGATGCCTTACTGCCTTGCACGGATCCCACAAGGGGGTGAAACGCGCGGTAACTTAGCTGCTGGTGGCAAAGGTGAAGCACGCCCCATCAGCGACAGCGACCGCAAAATTGCCGAGGCCGTAGCGCCGACGTTGAAACAAAAAGGCTTACTGTTTGTTGGCCTTGATATTATTGGCGATAAACTCACAGAGATTAATGTCACCGCACCAACCTGTGTGAAAGAGATTGAAGCGGCGTATGACATCTCTATCATGGCGAAGTTTTATGATGCGATCGAGCGAAAACTCGACCATACTAAAAAGTAACCATTAAGGGGGCTGGTTATGAAATCACTTGCAAACCATTTTTTAGTGGCAATGCCCACCATGGACGATCCGTTTTTCAATCACACCGTAACTTACTTGTGTGAACATAATGACGATGGTGCCATGGGACTGGTGGTTAACCATCCCATCGATATCACTGTGGGCGAGTTATTAGACCAAATTGATATTGAAAACGACAAAAGCAGTCAAGCTGCCGATGTCCAAGTGTATGCTGGCGGACCGGTACACACCGACCGCGGTTTTGTGCTGCACACACCAAAGTATGGCTATGCAGCCAGCCAAGAGCTTAGCTCTGACATTATGATCACCACCTCAAAAGACGTGCTAGCCTCGCTGACTTCAACCCAGTGCCCCGAGGGCTTCATTATCACCTTGGGCTACGCCGGTTGGGTCAGTGGTCAGTTGGAAAAAGAACTAAAAGAAAACACCTGGTTAGTGGTCGAAGCCGACCCAGAGATCATCTTTAATACGCCACCCAATAAACGCTGGGAAAAGGCCGTACAAATGCTTGGCATTGACGTTGCCCAGCTCAGCTCACAAGCAGGCCACGCCTAGCTTAGTTTTACTAAAAGAAGCATCCATGGAAGCAAAAAAAGAAAAACCCGCTAAAGGTCATCGCACCGTATTAGGCTTTGACTTTGGCACCAAAAGCATTGGTTTGGCTATTGGCCAAGAGATCACCGGCTCCGCCTCATCACTGGGTGCCGTGAAGGCGCGAGATGGCATTCCCAACTGGGATGATATTGCTGTTTACATTAACGAGTGGCAGCCAGATGTTATCGTGGTAGGCTTACCCCTGAATATGGATGGCACCAGCCAAGACCTTACTTTTCGGGCAAAAAAGTTTGCCAACCGGCTACATAACCACTTCCGCTTGCCAGTAGAGACCCAGGATGAGCGTCTCACCACTGCCGATGCCAAAGCGAGATTGTTCGAACAAGGCGGCTATAAAAACCTAGCAAAAGGCAACGTCGATGGAATGTCGGCCTGCATCATTCTAGAAAGCTATTTCGAGTCCATGTGGCAATAGCCACGCTAAAACAGTTTTGACCCAGTGATGAAGGTGTGTAAATGCCTTCATACCCAAAATATCGCCCACACCTGCGGTTGCATAAACTAACTACCCCCTATACAAAATGAACACATAGTGAATAACTATTCCTAGAACTACGCTCCTTTGTTGATATTATTTCACTTTTGGCTGAATTTAAGCTCTGGTACTCTCCACGCTTCGTTTATTCATACCAATCCAGCAGTAATATATAACAAGGGAACTTATGAAAAGAACACTTGCGGCCACGCTTATTGCCAGCGTGCTTACAGCCCCAATAGCCACCGCCATCGAGCTCTACAAAGATGAACAAAACAGTGTCAGCGTTGGCGGCTTTATTGACGCAAGAATAATTCATACGCAAAACGAGAGCGAGTTAGTTAACGGTGCCTCACGAGTGAACTTTGGCTTCAAACGGCAACTTAAAGATGACTGGCTGGCGTTTGCGTTACTCGAGTGGGGTGTCAACCCAGTGGGTAATAGCGACATAGTGTACAACAATCGTTTCGAATCAAAACAAGATGAATTTTTATATAATCGGCTCGGCTATGTCGGAATTGAACACCAAGATTATGGTCAAATTACCTTAGGTAAACAGTGGGGTGCATGGTACGACGTGGTTTACAGTACCAACTATAGCCTTGTCTGGGATGGCAACGCTGCCGGGGTTTATACCTACAATAAAGACGATGGTGCGATCAATGGCACTGGCCGTGGTGATAAGGTACTGCAATATCGTAATAACTTCGATAAATTCAGTTTTAGCGTCCAAGCGCAATTAAAATCTGATGATTTTTATACCTGTGACGTCGTTGATATCTCACTCAGTTCTTGTGAGGCGCTATTTAACCAAGGGGATAACGCGGCACAAAAGGTCGAGTTCAACTCCACTTATGGCGCAGCACTGAGCTACTCTGCCACACAAAACCTAACACTTAGCGCCGGCATTAACCGTGGCGAGTTCGATATTGTCTACGCGGGTGGCCGCAATCAATCCGTTAAAGACGTCATTTATGGTGTAGGCATCACCTACGGTGACTTTAATCAACCTGGTTGGTACGCCGCAGCCAATATCAACAAAAACGAAAATCACGATACCGATAACTTAGGCCGCTTAATAAAAGAGGCCGTCGGTTTGGAGTCACTACTTAGCTATCGCTTCAAAAATGACCTTCGCACTTTTGTTGCCTACAACCTATTCGACGCCGGCGATGATTATGTTATTCAACCCAACTTTAACGCCGACCCGAGCGACATCTTCAAACGTCAGTTTGCTGTACTGGGTATGCATTATTTTATGAGCGACGACACCATATTATATATAGAAGCACGGAAAGACTTTAGCGACTTTTCCAGCGCTAATGCCACGCAAGAAGCACAAATGTCACAAACCGAAGACGACGGGATCGCCTTGGGTGTTCATTATTCATTATAAACAACGCAGTGGCTGCTCAGTGAGTATTAGCCGAGCCATACCCACGGCCTAGCTGGCGACTACTTGGCAGGCTGGCGCACTTGGTACTGAGTCAAATCAGGGATCAACCCAGCTTGCTGATACGCTTTTGTTATGGCGCCTTGCTGGCGCAGCTGCTGCAAGCCTTTTTGTTCGTTATTTTGTAGTTTAATCACCAAGCGTAGGTCGTTTGGTGAGTTAGCACGGTGTAAGGCATCGGCATAGTTAATGCGCTGCATTTTTAGCGCAAACTACTGGTCGGATCTGATTTAGCTGTTATGCTGAAAATAAAAAATGGAGTTCAGCATGACTTATATTCCCCCTGAAGGTGAGACCCATGAGGTGTTTAACCAACCTCCGGCACTGGAAAACTATAATGTTTTTAGCAGTGATACTGTGCTGCAATACTGGGTACAGCGATTCGCCTCAGAACGTTCGACCGCTGTCTTAGAAAAGTTTGGCAAGGAATGTGGCCACGGCCTACTCGCTGCAGGTTTTTTGGCAAATAAGCACCTGCCAGAACTGCAATCTCATGATCGTTTTGGTCATCGAATTGATCAAATTAATTACCATCCAGCCTATCATCAACTGATGCGTCACGCTATCGAGCAAGGACATTGTAGCCTACCATGGCAAGACCATGGTGATGGCAGTCATGTGATGCGTGCTGCCATGGCATACCTGCATACCCATGCCGATCCCGGTTCTGGTTGCCCTTTAACCATGACATTCGCAGCCGTGCCTGCTATTGCCAGTCAACCCGATATCGCCAGTCAATGGCTACCAAAAATTCTCAGCGGTGTTTACGATGAGCGCAATATTCCTTGGTTTGACAAGCAAGGAGTCACCATAGGAATGGCCATGACCGAAAAGCAAGGGGGTAGCGATGTTAGAGCCAACACAACTACGGCGCAAGCACTGTCCGAGTCAGGCCCAGGTCAGCTCTACAGCTTAAGCGGTCATAAGTGGTTTTGCAGTGCACCTATGTGCGATGGCTTTTTAGTCTTGGCTCAGGTGGAACGGCGATTGTCGTGCTTTTTAGTGCCACGTTGGCGTGAAGATCGCAGTAAAAACCCGATCCACATTCAACGCTTAAAGAATAAACTCGGCAATCGTTCAAATGCCAGCTCCGAAATTGAATTTCGCGGTGCCCATGGGTGGCTACTCGGCGAAGAGGGTCGCGGTATTGCTACTATTATTCAGATGGTGGCACTCACTCGCTATGACTGCATGCTCGGCTCCACCGCCCTCATGGCCCAAGCAGCCAAAGAAGCCATGTGGCATACTGCACACCGCCAAGCCTTTGGCAAACCACTGCAACAACAACCGCTCATGACTCAGGTACTAGCAGACTTAGCGCTGGAAGCGGAAGCGGCTATGGCTATCAGCTTTCGTCTCGCCCACGCTCTCGATAACCAAGCCCTTCCCCATGAAGCAGCCCTTATACGTAGTGCCACCGCCATTGGCAAATATTGGATCTGCAAACGTGCTGTGCAGCATACCTATGAGGCCATGGAGTGCATTGGTGGCGTAGGCTATGTGGAAGAGAATATTACTGCCAGAACCTTTCGCGAGGCACCAGTCAATGCCATTTGGGAAGGCTCTGGCAATGTCCAATGTTTGGATCTATTGCGGGTGCTACAACGCGAGCCAGACACCTTAGCGGCATTATTTAGTGAGCTGGAACAGGCTAAAGGGCACTATGCGCTATTTGACCAGACTCTAGCACAATTGCAGCAAGCCCTTGCTGAGCCACAACAAGTGGCGCTGCAGGCTCGTTGGTGTATGGAGCGCTTAGCCCTATGCTGGCAGGCCGCCACGCTAATTTGCTACGGTGAGAAAATGATTGCCAACACCTTTGTCAGCAGTCGCTTTAGTGACCATCGAGGCAGTCAATATGGTGTGCTGGCAAGCGACGTTGATGCTCAAGCGATTGTTAATCGAGCGATGCCAACACTCTAGCTGGCGACTACTTGGCAGGCTGGAGCACTTGGTACTGAGTCACATCCGGGATCAACCCAGCTTGCTGATACGCTTTTGTTATGGCGCCTTGCTGGCGCAGCTGCTGCAAGCCTTTTTGTAGCGCCGTAAATGCCCTTTTGCCGTCAGGGTGAGCACGGGAAACCAAAAAGTGACGACTGTCATCCAGCAAAATAACCACATGGGGGTTCGCCACCAGCTCGATATTGGGTAAGGTGAAACGGTTATTGTTTTTCGGTTGTAGTGGCATCATCATAAAGTCAACCCAGCCTTTAGATACCATTCTGGCTTGCGCTGTCCAATCGCTCTCGCTGTGTACTTTCTTTAGTTCAAGCGCTTGTAAAGTCTGCCAATCGGTTTTCCACCTCGGGCTTGATACCGCGCTCAGCTGTTGCAACTGAGCTAAGCTTTTTACCTTTGCCACTTTACTATTGTGCGGTGCATGATACACCCCAGCATAGTACTGCCCCGCCAGTATCACCGCATCACTAACGAACACTTTGTTTTCTCTGTCAGCAATATCGCGGCGCCAAAAACTATCAAAATACAATAACTGCTGGCCCGTCAGCAGTAGGTTTGAATCACGGAAATTGACAAACCCGGGACGAAAGGTAAAGCGCTTTTTAAAGCCACCTAATCGCAAGGCTTGTTGTGCGATTATCATGTCCACCACATCGCGACGCACAGCTTGATGGCTAAAGTCGCGAATGGTGCTGACGTCACGCTGGCCGACAAAACGCTGATAATCACTTAGAACGTCGTCGCGAATAAAAACATCTAGGGTATCACTGCCGTGGCTGCTGCCAACGGCACACAGCCATAGGCAAATAGCCAAGCAATAGGGCTTAGCTATTTTTATCCAAGCCATCGACGGTTACCCCTTGCAAGAATCCAGCGCCTTTTTGTTCGTTATTTTGTAATTTAATCATCAAGCGCAGATCATTTGGCGAGTCGGCATGGTGCAAGGCATCGGCATAGTTAATGCGCTGCTGTTTGTACAAATCAAACAACGCTTGGTCGAAGGTCTGCATGCCCATGTCTTTGGATTTTGCCATCACCTCTTTAATCGAGCCAATGTCGCCTTTTTTAATCAGCTCTGCCACCAATGGTGAATTTAGCAACACTTCGATGGCTGCCTCACGCCCTTCTCCTTTAGAAGAGGGTACCAGCTGTTGCGCCACAATGGCCCGCAAGTTTAAGGCTAAGTCGTATTTTAGCTTGTCGTGCTTTTCTTTGGGCACTAAGTGCATAATTCTATCAATGGCTTGGTTGGCATTATTGGCATGCAAGGTAGCCACACACAAGTGCCCGGTCTCAGCAAAACTTAAGGCGTATTCCATGGTCTCTTGTGAGCGTATTTCACCAATCAAAATGACATCCGGCGCCTGACGCAACGAGCTTTTTAGCGCCGCTTCAAAGCTTTCGGTATCTAAGCCAACCTCGCGCTGAGTTACTATGCTCTTTTCGTGTTGGTGCACAAACTCAACGGGATCTTCTATGGTTAAGATATGGCCGCGCTGATTGCGGTTTCGATACCCAAGCAGTGCAGCCAATGAGGTGGATTTACCGGTGCCGGTGCCACCCACAAACAAGACTAAGCCACGCTTGGCCATAATGACATCGGTGAGAGTTGATGGTAGACCTAAATCATTAACATCGGGAATGGTGGTTACAATTCGGCGGATCACCATCCCGGCGCAGTCACGCTGCCAAAACGCCGAAACACGAAAGCGCCCGATGTCGTTGGCAATAGCAAAGTTACACTCTTTGCTGTCGTAAAATTCCTGCTTTTGCTTTTCACTCATGATGGAGGTGACCAGCGCTTCGGATTCTTTGTCATCAAGCTTAGCATCACTTAACGCCCGCAATTCACCGTCAACCTTGGCGCTCACCGCCAGGCCAGCGGAGACAAATAAGTCCGAGGCTTGCTGCTCTATCATGGATTTTAAATAAGGTTCAATCGTCATCTTCGCTTACCTCTTAAAAGCCACCACTGTTAAACTGGTTTTTATCATGTGCTTTGGCGCGGGCATCGGCTTGAGTGATCAGGCCACGGTTAAGTAGATTGGATAAGCACTGATCCATAGTTTGCATGCCATGCATGGCGCCGGTTTGAATGGCCGAATACATTTGCGCGATTTTATCTTCACGAATGAGGTTTCTAATTGCCGGGATCCCCAGCATGATCTCATGGGCCGCCAGTCGCCCACCGCCGACCTTTTTCACTAAGGTTTGTGAAATAACCGCTTGCAAAGACTCCGACAACATCGAACGCACCATGTCTTTTTCTTCCCCTGGGAAGACATCCACAATACGGTCTATGGTTTTCGGTGCCGAGGTGGTATGTAAGGTGCCAAACACCAAATGCCCCGTTTCGGCAGCGGTCAGTGCCAAACGAATGGTTTCTAAGTCCCTTAATTCACCCACCAAGATAACATCCGGGTCCTCACGCAGGGCGCTGCGTAGCGCCGCATTGAAACTAAGAGTGTCACGGTGTACTTCACGTTGGTTAATGAGGCTCAACTGGTTGTCATGAACAAATTCAATGGGGTCTTCAATGGTCAAAATATGGTGGTGTTTATTGCGGTTAATGTAATCAACCATGGCCGCTAAGGTGGTCGATTTACCCGAGCCGGTTGGCCCTGTGACCAGCACCAGCCCGCGAGGGTTATCCGATATTTTACTGAAGATTTCTGGGGCCCCAAGATCTTCCAGAGTCAGCACTTCATTGGGAATAGTACGGAATACCGCTGCAGGGCCGCGATTAGAGTTAAAAGCATTAACACGAAAGCGCGCGAGATTGGGCACTTCAAACGAGAAATCAATCTCAAGGTTTTGCTCATAGTCACGACGTTGATTATCATTCATAATATCGTAGATGAGGCTGTTAACATCTTTGGCTTCTAGTGGCGGAATATTGACCCGACGGACATCGCCATCGACGCGGATCATCGGTGAAACATTAGAAGAAAGGTGTAAGTCAGAGGCTTTGTGTTGCACACTAAAAGCCAATAATTCAGTAATATCCATTTATAACTCCACAATGAGCGCTAAAACTATATGGTTACAATAGCAGAACGGTTACACAACGCCTACGCTCGGATTGAAAAAGCCCAGCAAAATTGTCAATTCAACGAGACAGTTAGCTTACTGGCTGTGTCGAAAACCAAACCCATCGCCGACATCGCCGCCGCCATAGAGTGTGGGCAAACCTGCTTTGGCGAATCGTACGTGCAAGAAGCCGTTGATAAAATTACCCATTTTAAAGATAACAAGGCGTTAGAGTGGCACTTCATAGGCCCCATTCAATCCAATAAATCGCGCCTCATTGCAGAGCACTTTCAATGGGTGCAAAGTGTCGATAGAGAAAAGATTGCTCGCCGTCTCAATGAGCAGCGGCCCTATAACTTAAAACCGCTTAAAGTACTGTTACAAGTGAACATCAGTGACGATGCCAACAAGTCGGGCTGCCCGTTAAATGCGGTGGAAGAATTAGCGGCTTACATTGATAGCTGCCCCCAATTAGAGCTGCGTGGGTTAATGACGATCACCGAAAAAACCGACGATAAACAAAAGCAATTGCAATATTTCCAGCAAATGCGTGCTTGCTTTGATAGACTAAAGGACCAATATCAACAGCTAGATACCTTATCGATGGGCATGAGTGGCGATTTAGAAGCAGCCGTCGCGGCTGGCTCCACCATGGTTCGCATTGGTACTGATATTTTTGGCAAACGACAATGAGGTGAACAACACTATGTCAAATAAGACGATTGCATTTATCGGCACAGGAAATATGAGCTACGCCATTATTGGCGGCATGATCAAAAGTGGCTTTGACGCCCAATCCATCATTGCCACCAACCGAAATGCAGACAAGCTTGCCAAAGTTGCAGAGCAGCTGTCGGTTAGAACCACCCAAGACAACCTTGAAGCCGTTGCCGCAGCAGACGTTATCGTATTATCTGTAAAGCCACAAATGATGGCTGACTTGTGTCAAACATTCCAAGACGCTGACATCGATATCAGCAATAAATTATTTGTTTCCGTGGCAGCGGGGATCACCGTGGCGCGCTTACAAGAAATGCTAGGTCAACCAGTTAAAATGGTTCGCTGCATGCCCAACACACCATCGCTACTGGGCCGTGGTGTGTCAGGTTTGTACGGCGAGGGCTTGAGCGACGAAGAAAAGCAATACATTGAAGAAGTATTCTCCTCAACTGGCATTGCCTTGTGGCTCGATAAAGAAGAAAAAATTAATAACGTGATTGCCGTAACCGGCTCATCACCCGCCTACTTCTTCCTATTTATGGAAGCTATTGAAGAAAAAGCCAAAGCGCTTGGCTTTAACGATGAAGAAGCACGCAAACTAGTGCAACAAACGGCTTTAGGCGCTGCTGAAATGGCGCTATCACAGCCGGAGATCAGCATCTCGCAACTGCGCGCTAACGTCACCTCGAAAGGCGGAACGACCCACGCAGCCGTGGAACATTTAAAATCACAAGGCCTAGTTAATACCGTAGCCGATGCGATGGATGCATGTATCGCTCGCGCTGAAGAAATGGAAAAAGAAATATAAGGGTGACCAATGAATGCCATGCAATTTTTAGTCGGGATTGTTTTTGATCTGTTTTTGATGGTGGTGTTGCTGCGCTTTTGGTTGCAGCTTGTCAAAGCCGATTTTTACAACCCACTGAGCCAAGCGGTAGTCAAAGCGACTGCCTTTGCAGTTAACCCACTGCGCAAGATTATCCCTGGCGTAGGTGGTTTAGATCTCGCCTCTTTAGTGCTGGCATTCCTTGTCGGGTTCGCCAAAATGGCCACCCTGATGGCGCTGTTTGGCGGCTATTTTGATGCCATCGGCGCCCTAGTGGGTGGCGCCATCACGGTATTGCGCGAAGCCTTTAGTTTGGTCTTTTGGATCCTCATCATTCGTGCCATTTTAAGTTGGGTCTCGCAAGGCTATAACCCAGTGGCGGCCGTTTTTGAACAGCTCACTGAGCCAATGTTGCGCCCTATTCGTAAAGTTATACCACCGCTGGGTGGTTTAGATTTATCCATTTTAGTGCTGATCATCGCGATGCAGTTTTTGCAAATCTTGATGATGGACCTGTTTAGATAGGAGCGCCTGATGAAACCATTATTCTTCGCCCTGCTTTTATTGCTTGCGCCCAATGTGATGGCTGAGCAACAAGGAGGCCAGTTTAAAGATCTTGGACCTTGGGAAGTGCACTACATTGCCTTTCCCTCTACGTTTATCCAGCCCAATATTGCCAAGGCCTACAACTTAACCCGTAGCGGTAGCCAAGCCATTGTTAATATCTCAGTGCTTGCCGACAAACCAAGTAAGCCTGCAGTAAAAGCAAATGTCTCTGGCTTTGCCCGCAACCTGCTGGGCAAAAAAGTCGAGCTCGAGTTTAAAGAGGTGGTTGAAGGCGAAGCCATTTACTACCTCGCCCAACTGGACTACGACCACGAAGATGTTTTTCGCTTTGAAATCAACATTAGCCAAGGCAGCCAAAGCCGTCAGCTGGTGTTTTCGCAGAAGTTTTATGTAGATGAGTAAAATGAGCAAAAAAGTAGTACTTGCCAGTGGTAACCAAGGCAAAGTAAAAGAGTTAAGTAGTATGCTGGCGGACTTTGCCATGGAAGTTATCCCGCAAAGTGAATTTGCCGTGTCTGACGTAGCAGAAACTGGCACTACCTTTGTGGAGAATGCCATTATTAAAGCCCGCCATGCCGCTAAGGAATCGGGCTTGCCAGCCATAGCCGATGACTCGGGCTTAGAAGTAGATGCTCTAGCCGGCGCGCCTGGCGTGTACTCGGCTCGCTATGCCGGCAGCGGCGCCAGTGACCAAGATAACATTGATAAGCTCTTAGCCGCCCTTGAAGGCCAGTCGCAACGTAGCGCCCGCTTTTGGTGCGTACTGGTGTATATGCGTCATGCTGATGACCCAACGCCACTGATCTGCCAAGCCAGTTGGGAAGGTGAAATTACCACCTCACAACAAGGCCGTGAAGGCTTTGGCTATGATCCGGTATTTAAAGTAAACGGCTTAGATTGCACCTCGGCACAACTGAGTAAGGCAGGGAAAAATGCCATCAGTCACCGCGGTCAAGCGCTGCAACAATTGGTTCGTCACTTTCAAGGTTCAGTGTGAAACTCCCTCCCCTAAGCTTATATGTGCACGTGCCTTGGTGCGTGCAAAAGTGCCCTTATTGTGACTTTAACAGTCATGGTAAAAAGGGCAAGATCCCCGAAACCGAGTATATTCAACACCTACTGCATGATTTAAAAGCCGACTTAGAGTATGTTCAAGGACGTAAGCTACACAGTATTTTTATTGGCGGCGGCACCCCAAGCTTACTCTCAGGTCAGGCTTATCAGTATTTATTAGCTGAAATTGAAGCCTTAATTGGCTTTACAGACGACATTGAAATTACCTTAGAAGCCAACCCAGGTACGGTAGAAACCGACCGCTTTAAACATTATGTTGACGCTGGTATTAACCGTATTTCTATTGGTGTGCAAAGCCTACAGCAAGAAAAATTAACCCAGCTAGGCCGCATTCATGGCAAACAAGAAGCGCTCAAAGCCGCTACAGAAGCCCATCAAGCAGGGTTAAACAGCTTTAACTTAGATTTAATGCATGGTTTGCCTGGACAAACGGTTGCAGATGCCTTAAGCGACTTACGTCAAGCCATTGCCATGGCACCGCCCCATTTATCGTGGTATCAGCTCACCATCGAGCCCAACACCCAGTTTGCTTCAAAGCCCCCGACCTTACCGCAAGACGAAGTTTTATGGGACATTCAGGAGCAAGGTCAGGCGTTGTTGGCGGAGCATGGCTATCATCAGTACGAAATCTCCGGCTATGCTAAAAGTGGCTATCAGTGTCGACATAACTTAAATTACTGGCAATTTGGCGATTATTTAGGAATTGGCTGTGGTGCTCATGGCAAAATCACTTTACCACAGCAGCAGCAAATCTTACGTACGGTAAAAGTCAAACACCCTCGCGGTTATATGGACTTAAGCAAACCCTATTTATACCAAAGTTGGGATGTGAGCGAGGCTGACAGGCCATTTGAGTACTTTATGAATGTGCTACGGCTGAAGGCACCTGCTGCGAAACAGCAATTTTGCGATTATACTGGTTTATCATTGAACCAAGTTGCAGCGCAAATTAGCAGCGCGGTGCAAAAAGGCCTACTCAGTGAATCTCAAGATTCATGGTTAGTTACAAATAAAGGCCACAGATACCTCAACGATTTGTTAGAGTTATTTGTTTGATAATACGTTTATATCAAGCTGAGGCATGACAGGCTTCGTGCCTCAGATTGTGACAAAGATAAAACATAATAAAAGGGTATATGATGCGTAAATTAAGCATTCTTGCGGCGGCGGTTAGTGTTGCACTATTCGCTGGCTGTCAACAAACCACCACTTCTGAAGCGCCACAAGCTCAAGTGCAACAACAAGTAGTACAAAGTGAAGTAGAAAAGGCGAACGCCCTGTTTGAAGAGTCTTTTAACCGCAGTGTGATGCGTAGCCCAATTTACCAAACTTACATGGGCATTAAGAAAGATTATGGCAAATGGGACGATAACAGCGAAGCCCGCCAGCTTGAAGACCTTGAACTGACAAAAAAAGACTTAGCCGCGCTAAACGCTATCGACCGTAGTAAGCTCGATGCCAGCACCCAAGTCAGCTACGACCTATTTAAGCAAAACCTTGAAACCGAGATTGCTGATTTCGAATGGCGCTACCATAACTATCCTGTGAACCAAATGTTTGGTATGCACTCAATGGTGCCAGCGTTCTTAATCAACCAACACCAAATCGCCAACGTTGACGACGCTAAAGCGTATATCTCACGTTTGAATGGTGTGCCAAAAGTCTTTGATCAGCTTATCGTTGGCCTACAAAAACGCGCAGACAAAGGCATCATTGCCCCTAAATTTGTTTTCCCTCACGCTATCGAATCCAGCGAAAACATCATTAAAGGCGCGCCATTTGCTGAAGGTGACGACTCTACTCTACTGGCTGACTTTAAGCGTAAAGTAAACAAGCTAGAGATTGCTGAAGAAGAGAAAAATAAGCTTATTGGCGAAGCGGTTGATGCCCTAACCAGCGCCGTTAAACCGGCATACAATACGCTGATCAGCTACCTTCACCAGCTTGAGAAAAAAGCCGACACCCGCGATGGCGCATGGAAGTTCCCTAATGGTGAAGAGTTCTATAACACAGCCCTAGCGCGCACCACTACCACAGATCTGACGGCCAAAGAAATCCATGAAATTGGCTTGTCTGAAGTCGCTCGCATTCACGATGAAATGCGTGCAATCAAAGAGAAAGTGGGCTTTGATGGCGATTTATCGGCCTTTATGGAGTTCATGAAGTCAGACGAGCAGTTCTACTTACCAAACACCGATGAAGGCAAAGCGCAATACTTGTCTGAAGCCAAAGCGATGATTGATAACATGAAATCACGCTTGGATGAGCTCTTTATTGTCAAACCTAAAGCAGACATGATCGTCAAACGCGTAGAATCGTTCCGTGAAAAATCGGCTGGTAAGGCATTTTATCAACAACCGGCGCCAGATGGTTCACGTCCGGGCATTTACTACGCCAACCTGTACGACATGGAAGCTATGCCAACGTACCAAATGGAAGCGCTGGCTTACCACGAAGGTATTCCAGGTCACCACATGCAGATCGCTATTGCACAGGAGCTGGAAGGGGTGCCTAAGTTCCGTAAATTTGGTGGCTACACAGCCTACGTTGAAGGCTGGGGTCTATACTCTGAGCTAGTACCAAAAGAAATGGGCTTATACGAAGACCCTTACTCTGACTTTGGTCGTCTTGCTATGGAACTATGGCGTGCATGTCGCCTAGTGGTAGATACCGGTATCCATGCGATGAAATGGACACGTCAAGAAGGCATCGACTATTACGTCAACAATACCCCAAATGCCAAATCAGACGCAGTGAAAATGGTCGAGCGCCACATTGTGATGCCATCTCAAGCAACGGCATACAAAATTGGCATGCTGAAAATTCTTGAGCTTCGTGAAGCTGCCAAGAAAGAGCTTGGTGACAAGTTCGACATTCGTGAATTCCACGATGTAGTACTTAAAAATGGCCCGGTACCGCTGAACGTACTTGAGTCATTTGTTGATGAATGGGTTGCAGCTAAAAAAGCCTAAGTCATCATAAACCACTATCGACACCTGCGGTGACGTCACCGCAGGTGTTATTTATACCTTCAAGCTCATCTATACTAGCTTATAGCTATTAAGCTTCAGCCTCATAATCAAACTCAGTTGCCGTCAAAATGATGTGCAAGCACGCGCCGCCATGGGCTGGGCTTTGCATCTTTATCTCGCCATTTAATTTCTGCGTTACCAAGTTATAGACAATACTTAGCCCCAATCCAGTGCCACCAGAGAATCGTTTTGAGGTGACAAAGGGCTCAAAGATCACCGGCAATAATTCTTTATCAATTCCCGCACCGTCGTCTTTGAAGTAAAAATGAATATAGTCATTAATCAGCACCGTCGAGACCACAATGTTTAGCCGCTGTCCGGGGATTTTGGCGTGCTTGATGCAGTTATTAATGCAATAGCCTACTACCTGATTGAAAACCGAAGGGTAACTAATTAACGTGAGGTTATCGGGGATCTCGAGAGTGATGTCATAGTCTTGCTCATTTAGCTCACTGTGATAGCAATCAAATACGCTTTGCACCAGCTGCCTTAAGTTAAATGCGACCTTTTCTTCATAGTCTTTATTTACTGCCACCAGCTTAAAATCATCCACCAGTGATGCCGTGCGGTGAAGGTTATTCTCCAGTAAATACAGTGCGTCTTCTGCTTCGCTTAATAGTCGAGTTAAGGTTTGACGTTGTAGCTTGCCTAACTCAAGTTCAGACTTTAACGTCGATACTTGCTCTTTTAAATGAGACTGGCTAGTGATTGCCACCCCCAGCGGCGTATTGAGTTCGTGGGCAAAACCACTGACCATGTTGCCTAAGCTGGCCATTTTCGCTTCTTCGATGATGCGCTGCTGAGCACTGCTTAAACGCGCCAATAGGGTTTCTATAAACGCCAGTAGATCATCGAGCTGATGACCAATCTGAGCGATTTCATCGTCGCCTTTAAGTGCCACACGCTGGCTAAAGTCCTCATACTTCGCCACTTTAATCAATACTTTATTGATAGCTAAAATGTGGTTGGTGACCTTGCTGTTTTGATAGTTTAATAACAGCAGCACCGCCGTATTCATCAGCACAATAAGAATAAGGCCGTATAGAATAATGCTTTCTTGGCGTTGCTTAGCTAAGCTCTGACTTCTGGTGGCCAGCAACTCTACCTGACTGCGCAATTGTTGTTTGGTGGTATGTAACTGACCACGAAGCCCTTGATTTTGCGTTAAGCCCAACTGCTGTAGCAGCGTGACATATTGATTAAAACCGAGCTCATAGGCTGCCAGTAAGCGCGCTATTTCAGCTTTGCTGTCATGTTGTAATAAGCGCTGCTGTGTTTGCGCCACTAGATTTTCATGCATCACTAGGTAGCGCTCATCGGCACGCAGCAAGTAGTCTTTCTCGCGCCGTCTTAGTTCTAAAATCAGGATCTCAAGCTCTTTCGATGAGGCGTTGCTCACCGCTTGCTGAAGCGCATGGGATTGCCGGCGAAACTCGCCATACAACCCCAACTCTTCGTCGTACCCCAGCTGTTCTTGCAACTCGATTAAGCGCTCCAGTTGAGCAAAATAGTCTTTTGCCAAGCGATCGAGCTGCTTCATTAAGGGTAATAGTGCTTGCTCTTGATGCAACAGCAACAGCAAGCGGTTGTAACTGTCTTGGTAAAAGTATTGTTGTTGTGGCAGTACCGCAGTCAGCTGTGGCTCCATATTGCTGAGTAATTGCTGCTCTTGATCCATGGTACGCTGTAATGCGGTTTGTATGTGAGTTAATTGTTGTGCCCGCTCGGAGCTGGAGCTCACCTCATAATACAAAAACCAACTGGTTAGAATAATCACTACAGCGCATGTTAATGCGGCAAGTTTAAAAAATAAAACAGACTGCTTAAGCTGCACAGGACGCTCTCATTTTTTGTATTGTTATTATAAGCGTAGACGAGTTTTTTTAAGATTCCTGATCGCCGCTTAAAACAGTCTTATTAACGCGCTGTGCTTGCTGTTTTTTATCGCTATACATACTGCGATCGGCTCTTGCCATCAAATCCGACACTGAGTCGCCCTCACGTTTAACAAAAGCAAAACCGACACTGGCTTCGGCGCTGATAGCTTGCCCAGCAATAACCAATGGCGTAGTACTGATGCGACTCTTTATTTTAGTTATAATACTTTGCAGTTGTTGTTGCTCCTCGACACGATGCAAAATAATCAAAAACTCATCTCCACCTAAACGGGCCGCAAAGTCATAAACACGAATGGAGTTTTGGATTAACTGCGCAACATGGCGCAATAGCTGATCGCCTACTTCATGGCCAAACTCATCGTTAACCTGTTTAAAGTTATTTAAATCTAGATTCAACAACACAAAAGAGGGGCATTCTTGCCTAGACAATAACTCTTGTAAGCGCTTAGTAGCAAAACGGCGGTTAGGTAGCCGAGTTAACTCGTCTTGCAACGAGGCCTTATGAGCGAAGTGGTAAGCTCGGTATAAAGCTATCAAGGAGATAAATAACGCAGCAGCCACTAAAACGGCTATCACTCGAGTCTGGTTTTTTATCGCGGTGATCGCTGAATTATCCAGTTGATAGGTCATCGCGATTTGCCAATTACCAAACGGAAGCTTAACTGGCAGCAGTAAGTCAGGCTGCTGGAAAACCGTTTCAGAACCATGGAAAACATCGCCAAACTCACCTAAGCCATCACGCCCACGGATCCCAAGTTGCTGGTTGGTAAGCTCGCTAATGCCACTGGCAGCAAGTAGCTTTTGATAGTCGATGACCACACTCAAGGAGCCCCAGTATTGCTTGTTGATGGGGTAGTCAGAAAAGATAGGGAACCTAGCAATCAGTGCCTCTCCACCTTGCACCAACTGCAGCGGTCCGGCAATAAACACTTGCTGATTTTCTCGCGCCAATTCCACCGTGCTCAGCTGTGCCGGCTGCGTGCGAAAGTCAAAGCCGAGGGCCGACTGATTACCGGTAATAGGATAAACATGACGAATGATATTATTCGGCGCGAGTGCCACATGACGAATAAAGTGGGATTTATTAATAACCTTAGCCGCCACTTGAGGCCAGTGCTTAGTGGCAAATTCGGAGTCAATGGTGGCTACCATCGCTAAACTTTCGGCAAGATAAATATCCATAAAAATAGACGCTTCTATCTGCGATCTTGCCAGCGATATATCGAGACGTTGCGCTTCTCGTTGCGCATGAATTTCATCAGACACCATAGAGTGCGACAGCAGTTTTACTGCATATATTGCCAACCCCCAAAATACCGCGGTAAAAGTGAGTATTAACAATATGGTGCGCTTAGTGATGGTTTGCTTCATTATTATAATTGCCCAACCACTGCTATTTTTTTAGCAAAAAATGTTTTTACTTCCATCTTCTTAGCATAGGCAAGTTAGGCAAATTAAACAATAGCTAAGCCTCGGTACAAGCTTAGCTTTGCTGACACTTGCTAGCACTGAATTCGGATTATGGGTTTCTATGTCATGGAAACTTTAAAAACAACACCAACCCCATAGCCGCAGATTCATTCCGCAGACCCAGTAGACCCTGAATCCAGTTCAGGGTGACGAACTATGTGAGCTCAGGATAAATCGTTGTGATAGTGAGAAAACACAGAGGTGGGACCGGCTTTACGCCGGGTTCTCTTTGCGCGATATCAAATCGCGCCTACCACAGTCCGTCACTCCGGACTTGATCCGGAGTCCATGTAAAACCATTACGATATAAACCATGAAAGCAATCGCGATATAAAATCGCTGCTACGAGGCCGTGCCTGGATTCCACGCACCAAACTTACAAACGACACCCAATTTGTAGCAGCGGATTTATTCCGGTCACTCCGGGCTTGATCCGAAGTCTATGGTAAGAGCGGCTCAGAGGTTCGAGATGGACCCTGAATCCAGTTCAGGGTGACGAACTATGTGAGCTCAGGATAAATCGTTGTGATAGTGAGAAAACACAGAGGTGGGACCGGCTTTACGCCGGGATCTCTTAGCGCGATATCAAATCGCGCCTACCACAGTCCGTCACTCCGGACTTGATCCGGAGTCCATGTCAAACCATTACGATATAAACCATGAAAGCAATCGCGATATAAAATCGCTGCTACGAGGCCGTGCCTGGATTCCACGCAGCAAACTTACAAACGACACTGAACCCGTAGCAGCGGATTTATTCCGCGACCCACCTGCGTGGCGCATAAGTCTGCCTTGCACTTTATTTCAGACATAAAAAAACCCGTTGATAACTCAACGGGTTAAAAAGTGGTACCAGTGGGCGGACTTGAACCGCCACGCCCGAAGGCAACGGATTTTGAATCCGTCATGTCTACCAATTCCATCACACTGGCATAATTTTTCTTTCATCTTCTAAACGATGAGAAAATAAAGAAAAACCACTTTGAGCTTAGGCTTTTTTTATTTGCCTTCGTCTCTATGCTTTGCATTATACAAAGGCATCCAAGAACGGCAAGTAATTTTTTTGTCATCGGTAGCCAACTGCTTGGTATTTGAGCAAAATACGTGAATTCAGTAAACGTTTTTTGTGTTTATGTGTAAAATAGTCTGAAACTATGCAATTTTGAGACGAAAGATGTCAGATTTTCCACCAGCTCCATTTGCTCGCCGTTTGGCTTCTCTTATCTACGATGGCCTTGTTGTTGTGGCATTTGCTATGTTGACGACTGTGCTTTACTTACTGCTGGTCAATGGCCTTATCTCTATGGATATCCTCAGCCTTGGCAGCTATGAAGACGTGTCCGCGCTCATCCAAGCAGACCCTATTTTATATAGCCTTAGAGCCATATTATTGGTGGCCGTTGCGGTGCTGTTTTTCGCTTACTTCTGGACTAAAAGCGGCCAGACCATTGGCATGCGGGCATGGCGTTTAAAAGTACAAACCTCTGATGGTAAGTTGCTTAGCTGGCCTCGAGCTATTGCTCGTAGCTTATCGGCATTATTGGGCCTGGGAAACATCATCGTACTGTTCGATTTTAAAAAGAAGCGAGCGCTGCAAGACTTAATTTGCGCCACCGAAGTGGTGGTATTAAGCAAAGAAGAAAACAAAAAAGTCTATAACAGTCTCGATTAATACCACATTTGGTATTAAGCTCAGGGCATTAAAAAGGGCGAGTTTAACTCGCCCTTTTTAATTGTTAGCTGCGCTTTTTCAATAAATGCACCGCCAAGCCAATAAATAACAAGCTTGGCATTAACGCTCCGACCACAGGTGGCACCTGGTACACCATCACAATGGGACCAAAAATTTCATTACTCAAATGAAAAGCTAAGCCGGTGATCACCCCCATGATGATCCTGGCTCCCATGCTTACACTACGTAACGGCCCAAATACAAAAGATAACGCTACTAACAGCATCACCGCCACCGTCAGTGGTTGCATGACTTTACGCCATAGCGCAAGCTCATAGCTGCTGGCATCTTGGTCATTTTGCTTTAAATAGCCTAAAAATGACCACAACCCGGTAAAGGATAACGCGTCTGGCTCTACCGATACCACACCAAGCCTATCAGCAGAAAGCTCAGACTCATAACGCATGGACTTAGAATAATGGGTGGTGATTTTATCGCTTTGCAGCTGAACTTCTTCAACGTCTTGCAACTGCCAACCGCTGTCAATGCTTTTAGCCGACTGAGCCCTAACTATTTTGGCTAAGTTTAGGGTGTCATCAAAGTAATAAATCGCAATGTCTTTAAGCTCACCGCTTTTTTCGACATTGGCAATATTAATGAAATTCCCGCCATCTTTCGCCCACACACCCTGTTGGGCGCTGTAAACTTCACCACCATAAATGGCCTCGTTTTTCAGGCGTTTTGCTGTTTGCTCGGCTTTTGGCGCGCCCCACTCGCCCAACGCCATCATCAAAATGGCCAGCACCACGGCGGTTTTCATTACCGACATAATGATTTGCAGTCGTGACCAACCAGCCGCTTGCATCACAATAAGCTCACTGCTCGAGGCCAGCGCCCCCAGCCCTATAAGGCCACCAATTAATGCCGCCATGGGGAAAAACACCACCACATCACTGGGCATACTGTATAAGGTGTACAACATGGCTCCAAGTAAGTCGTAGCTACCACGGCCCACTGAGCGCAACTGTTCAATAAATTTAATTAGGGTATTGATGCCAACAAACACCAATAGTGCAAACCCTGTGGTTTGCAAAATACTGCGGCCTAAATACCAGTCGAGCGTTTTCATCATGATACCGGCTCCCGTTTCACCAACAACGAACGCACCCACACACCAAAAGGACGACCTTTAGCAATGAGATAAGTGCCGATAAACAGTACGCTCAGATGGATCCACCACAGTCCCACGGATGCCGGTACTTTTTCTTCCGCAAGCAAAAATTTGCCGGCATTTAATAAAATAAAGTAACCCAAATACAAGGTGATGGCTGGTACTAATTTAGCAAATTTACCTTGCCTTGGATTCACCACACTTAAAGGCACCGCCAATAGCGTGAGTAAGATAATAGAAATAGGTACTGACAGCCGCAATTGAAATTGAGCATTGGCTTCTGGGGTATCCATGGCAAGTAACTGCATGCTTGGAATGGCCTCGAGCTTGCGCCGTTGATGCTCTATTTCTTGTTCTTTAATTTGTACTTGGTACGAGCCAAACTCAGTGCGATTAAGGGCCTGGCTAAAGCCATCGGTTTCATAACGTTTACCCTCATGAAGCAACAATTGTTGCTCGCCACTATCAAGCTCAATCACTTCGCCTTTCTGGGCGTACACTAAACGTGCAGCTTGATTAGAATCGGATACTGGCAATTGCGCGACAAAGACTTTATCAAGCTCACGCCCTTGTTCGTTAATACCATGAACAAACACCACCGCTTTCTCATTCCCCGTTTGCTGAAAACGCCCAGCTCGTAACGTCGATAGACCGGATTCGGCATCCGCTTGCTCTTTCAGTTGATATTCTTTTTCACTGGCCCACGGTGCGACATATAAGCTTATCACCGCAGCAAGTAGTGCAAATACCGCGCTTGAAACCAAGGTCACTCGCACCACGTACCATTCGCTTACGCCACACGCTTTGAGCACCGTCATTTCACTGTCGGCATAAATGCGACTGTAGGCGAGGATGATCCCCAAGAATAAACTTAGCGGCAGAATGTACCCGGCTAATTGCGGTAGCTTGAGTGTCAACAAAGCAAGTACTAACTTACCAGGTATTCCTCCCTCAGAGGCAGAACCCAGTATGAGCACAAACTTTTGTGACAAAAAAATTGTCATTAGAGTGAGAAAAACTGCAACCTGAGATTTCAGTACTTCACCCGTTAAATAGCGGAAAATAAGCAATGTTCGTCCCTATAAAACATCTCGTTTCACTGGAATAGTGGGAAAAATTGAGTAAACTGATTATTTTAGTCACTTTATTATATGCCAATGTGGCCCAATATCCTACCTAAGGTTAAGTATATTCATGACTTAAACTTTAGGAATGCTAATTGGCATAAAAAGTTCAAAGACATTACTAAGACTCAGGAGTCGCAATGGAATTCAGCGTAAAAAGTGGTAGTCCAGAAAAACAACGCAGCGCATGTATTGTGGTTGGCGTGTACGAGCCACGTCGTCTTTCACCCATTGGTGAACAGCTGGATAAAATAAGCGAAGGCTACATTTCAAACCTATTACGCCGTGGTGATTTAGAAGGTAAACCGGGACAGGTGTTGCTACTTCATCACGTACCAAACGTGCTAAGTGAGCGCGTCCTACTCGTTGGCTGTGGTAAAGAGCGCGAGTTAGATGATAAACAGTACAAGCAGATTATTTCAAAAACCATTAATACCTTAAACGAAACCGGCTCGATGGAAGCGGTGTGCTTCTTAACTGAGCAGCACGTCAAAGGCCGTGACACCTACTGGAAGGTACGCCAAGCAGTTGAAACCACACAAGATTGCTTATACACCTTTAATCAACTTAAAAGTAAGAAGAGCGAAGCACGACGCCCACTGCGCAAAATCGTGTTTAACGTCCCCACAAGACGTGAACTGACCATAGGTGAAAGCGCTATTGAACATGGCTTAGCCATTGCTGCCGGTAGCAAAGTATGTAAAGACGTGGCCAATATGCCACCGAACATTTGCAATCCCCGTTACTTAGGTGAACAAGCACAACAGCTTGCTGAAGATTTTGATAATGTCACCGTTAACTTGGTGGGCGAGCAAGAAATGGAAGAACTGGGAATGCACTCTTACCTTGCGGTAGGCCGTGGCAGCCGCAATGAGTCAGTGATGTCAGTGATCCACTACAACGGTGGCGAAGAAGGCCAAGCACCTATTGTGTTTGTTGGTAAAGGCTTAACATTTGATTCCGGTGGTATTTCAATTAAACCAGGCGAAGCCATGGATGAAATGAAATACGACATGGGTGGCGCTGCTGGGGTATTAGGCCTGATGCGTGCGGTGGTAGAAATGCAGCTGCCATTAAATGTGATTGGCGTATTGGCAGGCTGCGAAAACATGCCTGGTGGTGATGCCTATCGCCCAGGTGATATTTTGACCACCATGTCAGGGCAAACGGTGGAAGTGCTTAACACCGACGCCGAAGGCCGCTTGGTGCTGTGTGATGCCCTCACGTACGTTGAAGCATTTGACCCAGAAGCAGTAGTTGACGTGGCAACCCTAACTGGGGCTTGTATTGTGGCACTGGGCAGTCATGCGACTGGCTTACTTTCAAACCACAACCCGCTGGCGCACGACCTATTAAAAGCATCGGAACAAAGTGGCGACAGAGCATGGCAGTTACCGTTATGGGATGACTATCAAGAGCAATTAGAAAGCCCATTTGCGGACTTTACCAACCTTGGTGGTCGCTCAGCTGGGACTATCACAGCGGCTTGCTTTTTATCTAAGTTCACCAAAAAGTACAATTGGGCTCACCTAGATATTGCCGGCACAGCATGGAAAAGCGGCAAAAACAAAGGTTCAACCGGCCGCCCTGTGCCTATGTTAATGCAGTACTTGTTAAATCGCGCCGATATCACAGACGCACAGCAAGACTAGCAGCAATGCCAACGCGATACATCATCACGAAAACGTCCGTGATGTAAAGTCGTGAAAACAATCGCGATATAAAATCATGAAAACAATCGCGATATACAATCGCTGCTACGGTATCAAAATATAAACGCGCTGTTTCGACAGCGCGTTTTTTTGTTTGTCGCCACAAACCAATTTCTAAATCACATGAACTAATACGCATTACCTCAAAACCTAGCGCGATATCAAATCGTCCCCCCCTTTCTTTAGTCCTTGTGGGACCGGCTTTACGCCGGGATCTTTATCGCGATATAAAATCGCTGCTACTACTACCACAAACCGTCACTCCGGACTTGATCCGGAATCCATGTAAACCCGTTGCGCCGACATCGATATCTCTTTATCGCGACCTGAAGTCGCTGCTACGATATTGTGCATGTGTTCTAGTCATCGAAAACACCACCTGACCCGTAGCAGCGGATTTATTCCTCGACCTCTATGGACCCTGAATCAAGTTCAGGGTGACAAATTATGTAGCAGCGGATTTACGCCGAAAGCTTTTAGCGCGATGTAAAATCGCGCCTACCACTCTCAGAAACCGTCACTCCGGACTTGATCCGGAGTCCATGTAAAACCATCGCGATATAAAATCGCTGCTACGACATTGTGAGTGTGTTTTAAATACCGAAGCCAATAACCTCTCCAGACCCGTAGCAGCGGATTTATTCCGCGACCTCTATGGACCCTGGATCAATTTCAGGGTGACGTATTTGCTAGCAGTGGATTTATTCCGCGACTTTTATGGAGCCTGAAGCCAGTGACATATTCTCTGTCAGGGCGTATTTTCTCAGCCCGACAGGGTTTTTCTGGCCACCTTTTCGGTGTTGATTGATGGCCTTGCCTTTATGTGTCAAAATAGCGGCCTATTTATGTGCATATAAGTCGCGCAAGTTTAACGTTTAAACTCAGTCGCGCCAGGTAACTTTATTAGCCTAAATCAGTCGCCATGATTGCGCGCCGGTTTAGGAAAACTATAAAGTCACGCGTCGTAATTGGTACCATTATCATGACAATCAAAGCGCGCTTTTACGTGTTAAAACAAAGCGATGAGCCGGGAGCTAGCGTTCCGGCTCATTTTGATCTAGCAGCACAAACAGCGGCCACCCTGTATCAGGCTGGTCACCGCATTTTTGTTAATGTGAATAATACCGAAGACGCTCACCTTTTTGATGAGCACTTATGGTGTTTTAACCCGGAGCGATTTGTACCACATAACCTCCAGGGTGAAGGCCCCAAAGGTGGAGCGCCAGTAGAGATCGGGCTAATGCCCCCCGCTGCTCGGCGACCGGTATTGATTAACCTTGCGACGGCTTTACCTGACTTTATTCGTCGCTTTGACCAGGTATTTGACTTTGTCCCGGTCGAGGCCAGCGCCAAACAAGCTGCACGAGAACGATTCAAACAGTTACGTGGGCTTGGCGCAACAATTTCCACTGAAGATATTGAGAAATAGCATTTTTTAGGGTTCTGTGTAATGGATAAAACCTACAATCCGCAAGATATTGAGCAGTCTTTATACCAAGACTGGGAGTCAAATGGCTACTTTAAGCCATCAGGCAAAGGCGACGCATATTCAATTATGATCCCACCGCCGAATGTCACAGGTAGCCTACACATGGGCCACGCCTTCCAAGACACCATTATGGATACTTTGATCCGTTATCAACGCATGAAAGGGAATAATACCCTATGGCAGGTTGGTACCGATCACGCTGGTATCGCAACGCAAATGGTAGTCGAACGTAAGCTGGCAGCAGAGGAAGGTAAATCTCGCCATGAGCTCGGTCGTGATGCCTTTATCGATAAAATCTGGCAGTGGAAAAACCAATCCGGTGGCACCATCACCAAACAGCTGCGCCGTCTAGGTGCTTCTGTCGATTGGGACAGAGAGCGTTTTACCATGGACGACGGCCTTTCTGAGGCAGTGAAAGAAGTGTTTGTGCGCCTCTACCAAGACGATTTAATCTACCGCGGCAAACGCCTAGTAAACTGGGACCCTAAGCTACATACGGCGATTTCTGACCTAGAAGTTGAAAACAAAGATAAGCAAGGCCATATGTGGAATCTGCGTTACCCATTAGCGGATGGCGTTAAAACGCAAGATGGCAAAGACTACATTGTGGTAGCCACTACTCGCCCAGAAACCATGCTGGGTGACACAGGTGTTGCGGTAAACCCAGATGATGAGCGCTATCAAGACTTAATCGGCAAAGAAATTCTGTTGCCAATCGTGGGTCGTCGTATCCCTATTGTTGCAGACGAACATGCCGACATGGAAAAAGGCACCGGTTGCGTAAAAATCACGCCAGCACACGACTTTAACGATAACGAAGTTGGTAAGCGTCATGAGCTGCCAATGATTAACGTCTTTAATAAAGATGCCGCAATCCTAACTACAGGTGAGTGTTTTACCTTTGATGGTAAGCCGCTGGAGTCTATGTCAGCGCCTTTACCTGAGCGCTTCCATGGCCTTGACCGCTTTGATGCCCGTAAAGCCATCATTGCTGAGTTTGAGCAACTGGGTTTACTTGAAAAAATTGAAGATCACAGTCTTACCGTACCTTATGGCGACCGCTCTGGCGTAGTCATTGAACCACTACTGACCGACCAATGGTATGTTCGTGTTGCGCCGCTGGCCGAACCGGCGATCAAAGCGGTGGAAGACGGCGATATTCAGTTTGTACCAAAACAATACGAAAACATGTACTTCTCTTGGATGCGTGATCTGCAAGATTGGTGTATCTCGCGTCAGCTATGGTGGGGTCACCGTATTCCGGCCTGGTACGACAACGACGGTAACGTCTATGTTGGTCGCGATGAAGCGGAAGTGCGCAGCAAACATAACCTTGATGAAAGCATTGCCCTAAATCAAGATGAAGACGTTTTAGATACCTGGTTCTCTTCAGCACTGTGGACTTTCTCAACCTTAGGTTGGCCACAAAATACCGATGACCTAAAAGTATTCCACCCATCGAATACCCTAGTAACCGGATTTGATATTATCTTCTTCTGGGTAGCGCGCATGATCATGATGACCATGCACTTTATCAAAGATGACGATGGCAAACCGCAAGTACCATTTAAAACCGTTTATGTTACCGGTCTTATTCGTGACGAAAACGGCGATAAAATGTCTAAATCTAAAGGTAACGTATTAGACCCATTAGACATGATTGACGGCATCGATTTGGAAAGCCTAGTTACCAAGCGCACTGGTAACATGATGCAGCCGCAATTGGCCAAGAAAATCGAGAAAAATACCCGTAAGACCTTTGCCGATGGCATTGAAGCACACGGTACCGACGCGCTGCGCTTTACCCTAGCGGCGATGGCATCAACTGGTCGTGATATTAACTGGGATATGAACCGTCTTGAGGGCTACCGTAACTTCTGTAATAAGTTGTGGAATGCTAGCCGCTACGTGTTGATGAACACCGAAGAGCAAGATTGTGGCTTCAACGACAATGAAAAAGCCTATTCCTTGGCCGACCGTTGGATTTTAGGTCAGTTCCAAAACACCGTTAAGCAGTTCTCTGAGCACTTAGATAACTATCGCTTTGACTTAGCTGCAAACACCATTTACGAGTTTACTTGGAACCAATTCTGCGACTGGTACCTTGAGCTAACTAAACCTATCTTGTTTAAGGGCACTGAGGCGCAGCAACGTGGTACTCGCCATACGCTGATCACCGTACTTGAAGGCTTATTGCGCTTAATGCACCCACTTATGCCGTATATCACCGAAACGATTTGGCAACGTGTGGCGCCTATCGCCGGTGTTGAAGCCAAAACCATTATGCTAGAAGCCTTCCCTGAGTTTGATGCCAGCCAGGTTGATGACACTGCCATGGCGGATCTTGAGTGGGTAAAACAATTCATCGTCGCTATTCGTAACATTCGCGGTGAAATGGATATCAGCCCAAGCAAGCCTTTAAAAGTGCTGCTAGCAGGTGCAAGCTCTGAAGATAAGCGCCGCTTAGAAGAAAACCAAGCGTTCTTGAGCGCACTGGCTAAGTTGGAAAGCTTTGAGCTGCTCGATAATAAAGACGATGCTCCGGCATCAGCCACCGCATACATTGGCGACTTAGAGATTATGATCCCAATGGCGGGTCTGATTGACGTTGAAGCGGAGCTTTCTCGTATTGCCAAACAGCTAGAAAAAGCCGAAAAAGGCCTAGCTCAGGTAGAGAAGAAATTAGCCAACGAGAAGTTCGTTAATAACGCGCCTGCCGCGGTGTTGGAAAAAGAAAAAGCGAAGCTGGCAGAGTACAGCGATGCTAAAGCCAAGCTGCTTGAGCAAAAAGCGAAAATCGAGAGCTTATAATACGCTCTCGATTACAAGCACAAAAAAAAGCCGCTATCTAGCGGCTTTTTACGTTCTATAGCTAATACAACAATATTAGGATAGCTGCTCAAATAAGCTTTCGGTATTTAAACCTTCATGTTGCAGGATATCTTTGAGTCTTCTTAGCGCCTCAACTTGAATTTGTCTTACCCGTTCACGGGTTAAGCCTATTTCTCTACCGACATCCTCTAACGTCGATGGCTCATAACCTAATAAACCAAACCGTCTTGCAAGTACCTCACGTTGCTTAGGGTTCAGCTCTCCTAGCCAATCTACGATGTGCTTATTAATATCATTGCTCTGTACTTCGATTTCAGGGCCACCGCCTTTTTCGTCGGCAATAATATCCAGTAAAGCCTTGTCGTTCTCACCACCTATAGGGGTGTCTACCGAGGTGATCTTTTCGTTTAAGCGCAGCATTTTACTGACTTCTTCAACGGGCTTATCAAGACATTCGGCGATTTCTTCGGCAGTAGGCTCATGGTCGAGCTTTTGTGTCAGTTCACGAGCGGTACGCAGGTACACATTTAACTCTTTCACTACGTGAATAGGCAGTCGAATAGTGCGAGTTTGGTTCATAATGGCGCGCTCAATGGTTTGGCGGATCCACCAAGTCGCGTAAGTAGAGAAGCGGAAGCCCCGCTCCGGGTCAAACTTTTCTACCGCACGAATAAGACCAAGATTGCCCTCTTCGATTAAATCTAATAGTGCTAAACCACGATTGTTGTAACGGCGTGCAATCTTAACCACGAGTCTTAAGTTACTCTCAATCATCCGCTTTCTCGACGCTTCACACCCTCTCAGTGCTTTTCGGGCAAAATACACCTCTTCTTCAGCACTGAGTAATGGGGAAAATCCGATCTCACCGAGATAAAGCTGGGTCGCATCGAGGTTTTTTACGACCTCTTCTTTGGCAAACACGTCTTCATCGTTTTCCAGCTCTTCAAGTAGCTCTTCCTTAGGCTCTTCAATGGTATTTTCGTCGAACTTGTTGTTATCGAGTTCGGTTGTAGATTTGGTAGGTAACTTTGCAGTCTGAGCCATAAGTATTCTCCCCATGCGAATAAAAGTAAGCGGCACGACATTGTGAACTAACTTACTTTAAGGCAAGTATTTTGCCGGGTTTACAGCTTGGCCTTTAAAACGGATTTCAAACCGAAGTGCCGTTTTAGTAGCGTCTGTACTACCCATTTCGGCAATTTTTTCCCCAACTTTAACTTTTTGCTGCTCTTTAACGAGTATTTTAGCGTTGTGAGCATACGCACTTAGATAATCATCTGTATGTTTCAAAATGATTAAATTGCCGTACCCTCTTAATGCACTACCTGCATACACTACAATACCGCCAGCGGCAGCGTTAACCGAAGTGCCAGGTCGGTTAGATATCTCTAACCCTTTATAGCCATTTTCTTTAACCGAAAACCGCCGAGTTACCTTGCCTTCAGCTGGCCACTTCCAACGTACCTTATTGTTATACAAGCTTTTGCTATTGGTCGATTTTTTAGTGGCTTGTCTTTGAACATACTCTCGTTGTTTTGACCGATCAAGTTCTTTTTTCGGGGTTTTGTTAACTTTACGTTTCGAATATTGTGTGCGGCTATTTACACTTGACTGTTTTTTTTGCGTTCTATTTTGTTTTTTAGAATAGTTGAGGTAAATAGTTTGACCGGGGTAAATGGTATATGGAGACTTAATATTGTTGATTTTAGCAACAGTTCTAACATCTTTATTTGCACTAAAGGCAATAGCAAATAAAGTATCACCTTTTTTAACTTTGTAAGAATTTCCTATTATATTAATTTTATGTTTCGAAGTGGTATTACCAGAGTGCAGAGTAGTAACCGGTGCAGGGCGGTGATCCGATGAGCACGCGCCGATCAGGCTTGCCAGACACAATAATACAATTCCCCTACCACCCATGTTTGCTTCTTTCCGGCATCCCAATAACTTTCTTCCCTATTAATTTAACGCAATTTTAGCCAGCTTTCACTTATATATTCGTTTCAACTAGTTAAGTCATCGACAAAAGAGCCAAGGCCGCATAGGTGGAGCCCTTCTAGCTGACCTCGCCTGCCACTAAGGGAACAAACCGTACTGGAGCCAGCTCATGGCGAATAAACTGCTCACCACGCTTTACAAACAGCGTTAATACTTGGCTTTCAACGCCAATGGGGATCACCATCGCCCCCCCTTCTTGTAACTGTGCTAACAAGGCATCGGGGACACGCTCGGCAGCAGCGGTGACAATAATTCCAGCAAATGGTGCTTTATTTTGCCAGCCAAGCCAGCCGTCACCATGTTTCATGGTGACATTATACAAATCAAGTAAGTGTAAGCGTCTTCGCGCTTGCCATTGCAGTGATTTAAGGCGCTCGACACTGCATACTTGCTCAAATAGCTGTGCCAAAACCGCCGTTTGATAGCCCGAGCCGGTGCCAATTTCCAGCACCTTTCCTTGCACCCCAACTTGCAGTAATACTTCCGTCATTTTCGCCACAATATAGGGCTGTGAAATGGTCTGGCCTTGGCCAATGGGCAGAGCGGTGTTCTCGTATGACTTATGCTTTAGCACCTCATCGACAAACAGGTGTCGTGGTGTATTAGCAATGGCATCGAGCACTTGCGGCTCAGACACTCCTTGTTGCTCTAGTAACTCAACCAGTGCTTTGGCACTGCCTTGATAATTGTTTAGCACCTTGCCACCTTTTTAAGATAACCAGCTCGCTACAGCATCAATACTGTCGTGGGCCGTCATATCGACTTTTAAGGGCGTGATCGCCGCATAACCATTGTTCACGGCGTGAAAGTCAGTGCCTTCACCGGCATCGCTTTCATGACCTAAGGTGCCATACCAGTATACACTGCGCCCCCAAGGGTCGACCTGCTCGGTCATGGTGTCGGCTTTATGACGAGCCCCTAGCCGTGTCACTTTCATCCCTTTCAGGTCGTGTACAGGGATGTCAGGCACATTAATATTAATAATTTGATCTTTGGGTAATGGGTGATTGGCCAGTTTTTTAATGATTTCGACGGTCACTTGTGCCGCGGTTTCGTAGTGATTTTCTTGTTTCGAGCACAGCGACACAGCAATAGCAGGCAAACCTAAATGACGACCTTCAGTGGCGGCGGCAACGGTACCAGAATAGAGAGTATCATCGCCTAAGTTAGCGCCATTATTGATACCGGCCACGACTAAGTCGGGCACCTCATCGACCAACTTGCTCACCCCTAAGTGCACACAATCGGTAGGGGTGCCATTCACTGAGATAAAACCATTATCCAAGGTGGTGGCTCTCAGTGGGTTGAGTAAAGTTAAAGAGTGGCTGGCACCACTGCAATTCCGGTCTGGCGCAATCACGGTGACATCCGCAATTTGTGATAATGCCTGATGTAACACCGCTATCCCTTTAGCATGAACACCATCATCATTACTTAATAGAATTTTCATGGTTCACCTCATTGTTAATTATGCTTATATTGTGCCTGATTAGTTTGCTTCTGTGGCGCTTGTGCGCACTTTTTTACTGGCATCGCGGTAATTCACCAGCTCTCGCAGTAACGCGGTGGCAAATGTCCCTTTTGGCAAGGTAAATGACAGCGTCAGTGTGCTGGCGTCAAGCTGCTCTACTCCGAGTTCCTCTGGGATCAAGCGTAAAGCCCGGCGCTCGTTTTTCATGCCAAACTCAGCCACCCCCTGATGCCACTTGGCAAACTCCAGCAGCCACTCTTGCTCTTGGGGTACTAACCCTTTGTCTCCTTTGCCCACCAGCGGAGCCGATAATAAAATATCTTGCTGTAATAAACGCTCAATGAGCTCACAATCAATGTCTGACTCGAAAAAAGCATTGCTACCATTGAGCAAGAAAACTTCTCGGTGCCACGTTTTTGCTAAACCGTGTTCTGCAACCCGACGACTCACAATAGCATTAAAAATATGCGAACGTGCTGCCGACAGCACCAGACCACGGAGTTTTTTGTCGCGAATTTTCTCCCCTGCAAACAAGCGCTCAGCCATCTCAAGATTATGACCATCATGACCAAAACGCTGCTCACCAAAATAGTTCGGCACCCCTTGGCGCACAGCATTAATGCGCGACAAGATATCCAATGGTTCGGAAACCTGGCGCAGCGTAATGGCAAAGCGGTTGCCTTTATGACACCCGGTTCTTAGCTTGCGGTTGTGCCTAATTTGCTGGGCGACTACGATACTGTCGCTATTAAGCTGACTAAAGTCGAGGCTTTTTTTAATCGCCACCGGTACACTGAACCATTGACTGCACACCCCGTGGCGGTCTTTGATCCCGGCGTAACTGACTTCTCTGGGCGCCACCCCGGCAAGGGCGGCTATTTGCTTAGCCACATAGACGGTATTTTCGCCTTTTTTTATCACTTGCAAGCAAACGTGCTCACCTTCCCCGGTAAATGGGATATCCAGCACCTCGTCGACCCGAAAGTCTTCTGCATGGGCTTTAAAGTCGGCGTCAGATTGCGGCTTGCCGTAAAGGTAATTAAGCTCACTCATGATTTAACCAACAGCACCACGGCATGACTGGAAATACCCTCTTTACGACCTTCAAAGCCCAGTTTTTCCGTGGTGGTCGCTTTAACATTGACTTGATTTAACTCGGCCCCACAGTCGGCTGCTAAGTTACTGCGCATGGCATCAATGTGGGGGCGCATTTTTGGTGCTTGCGCCACAATAGTGACGTCGATATTGCCGACTTGGTAACCACGCTCTGCTACTTGGGCCATAACTCGGCGCAGCAAAATACGACTGTCGATGTTTTCAAATTCACTGGCGGTATCGGGAAAGTGCTTGCCAATGTCGCCCAGCGCTAAGGCACCGAGCAACGCATCGCATAAGGCATGAATAGCAACATCGCCGTCTGAATGAGCAATAAAGCCTTGCTCATAGGGGATTTTTTCTCCACAAATGGTTAATGGGCCAACGCCACCAAACTTGTGAACATCAAAGCCGTGGCCGATTCTAATCATCTTGCTTACCTTGTTGTTGAATAATAAACTCGGCCAAAGGTAAATCCTCTGGCGTGGTAATTTTTAAGTTATCTGTACGTGCTGTCACCAGCTGCACAGTCTCTCCGGCCAGCTCCATCGCCGAGGCTTCATCGGTAATATTGGCACCAGCTTGCAAGCCCGACTGCAACGCTTGTAATAGCATATGATAAGGAAACATTTGCGGGGTAAAGGCTTGCCAGAGATCTGCGCGAGGCACGGTTTCGCTCACTAGGTGTGCGCCACGCTTAATGGTGTCTTTCACTTTCGCTGCCAAGATCCCACCTTGCTGCTGCTGCAAACAGGCTAAAATTAGGCGCTCTATATCGGTGAGATCCACCAGCGGCCTTGCGGCATCATGCACCAGCACCCAGTCGGGTTGCTGTGGCGCCAACGCTTGCAGTGCTAACAACACCGAATCAGCGCGCTCTTTGCCACCATCGCAGCAAGCAAAACGCGAGTCGGGAAGAAAAGAGGCATTAAAATAACTGTCTTGCTGCGACACCGCCACCATAAAGTGGTTAATGCAGTCTAGCTGTGCCAGCTTGTCTAAGGTATGTGACAAAATCGGCTTGCCAAGTAAAGGAATATACTGTTTCGGCATCTCTGCCTGCATGCGACTACCCACCCCTGCGGCCGGGACTATCACAGCTAAATTATGGTTTTCTTTCATTGGGTACTTTGGGTAATACACGGATAAAGGTTTCACCGGGTTTAATCATCCCCAGCTCATGGCGGGCACGCTCTTCCACCCCTTCTAGACCAAGCTTAAGATCTTCAATATCCGCTTTTAGTAATTTATTGCGCTTGCTAAGGTTAGCGTTGGTTTCTTGATGCGATTTTACAGCCGACTTGATCCGCGAATAGTCTTCCACGCCATTGTGGCCAAACCAAAGCCGATACTGAATAAATAGCGCCAAGCTCAGCAGCGCTAGCTGAAAAAATCGCATGTTGTAATCCAAACTTCTTGTCTATTAAGTGATGCCAGCAGAGCGGCTTAACTTTGTTTTTTGTACTTGTCGCCAGTTAATTGCACTGGCTAACAGCATTTCTCTCAGTGCCAAGCGCCGCGGTGGTGCTGCTTTAGCATAATGCCAAGTATGGCCACAGCAGGCTGCAACCATCAGTGGCTTGGCTGGCTTCAGCAAGGTCACTTTGCCCTTACCCTCACTGCCACAAGGCTCACCATTGGCATAAAACCAACCATACTGGTTGCAATGCACCTCACCGCTTCCTCGCAGTTGGTCAATGGTATCGAGTCTCACCGAGGTGTTATCATACTGGCTCAGTAATATAGGAACAACCAGCCCCACCTCAGCACGCTGACTAAAAAAGTCTTGGTTTGCTTGCAAGTTGGGCTGTGGTTGCGCTTTTTGTTTTGCTAACCAGCAGCCATTAAAGCCATCGAGCTCAAGCGGCACCTCACCTTGTACGATATGAGTCGCGGCACGCTCGACATAATAAGGCAAACTCTTTAATCGCCGCTGAAGCTGTTGTTGATCACTGAGCTGTGCAAGTTGCGGCAATTCCCGTGCATAGAACACGTTGACTAATTCAGCAAACAGCAATCGTGACGCTTGGTCATGCCAGATTGTATTTTGTTGCTGTTGCAAAACGCCTCCTTTAAGGAAGTCTTTAGCGACTTTCCTCCCTTTATACACCACAGCGGCAGCAATGCAAAATGCAGCTCAGGTCACTGGACGGTTAAGGCCTGCTCCCCAAGCGAGCTTCCCCCTCGGGCATAAATTGTACAACTGAATGGCGCTTTTTGCCTATTAAAAAGCTACCATCGGTGAGAAACATAAAGTTTTTCCAATTGCGTTTAAACACATCAAAGCGGGTTTCAAGCACCTCCTGCCGTGACAAGCAGAAGTAAACCGTGGTGTTATCTTGCCAATCCAAAAATTCAGCAATCGCCTCTGGAAACTCCTCACCGGCTTCCCAGGGTTGCTCCCAGCTTAAGGAGTCTTGCCAACTGCCCGTCTGACCGACCCAATCATTGCTATCAAAAAAGTCTGGATGGTCTTTTTCATTACTGATCATGGTGCTCCATAACACCGCTGAACGCTGAGGGGTCATGGGCTTTATCAAGGCTAAGTCAGGCTCTGCAACGGGTAAATCTTGGTGCTTAAATACCCACGCTTTTTTATAATCATTTAAGGCAATATAATTCATCTTTCAACACCGAGCTTGTTCATGGCGCAATTGTATCATCTCAACGCGTCATATTCGGCTTTTTATTTTGTTCTATTAAGCGAGCGCAACAATGCAAATCATCCCTGGCATATATCGCCATTATAAAGGCAACGAATACCGTGTTTATGGCTTGGCCAAACACAGCGAGAGCGAAGAAACTTTGGTGCTTTATCAACCCTTGTATGGTGAGCAGGGTTTGTGGGTCAGACCGCTGAGTATGTTTGTAGAAAACGTCACGGTCGCAGGGCAAACGCAACCGCGCTTTGCATTGCTAGAGCCCGAGCCGGGGTTGGCAGCAAAAAGCGGAATATGGCAAGATGGGGAAAACTCATCTGACCACAAGAAGTAAAAGCATGTTTAAAGGTACTGATCAATACATCGCCACCGCGGCACTGCAACAAGCGGTTAACGCCGCCATCGTGTTAGAAAAACCACTGTTGATTAAAGGTGAGCCGGGGACTGGTAAAACACTACTGGCAGAAGAATTAGCACGCAGTTTAGACACTGAGCTTATCCAATGGCATATCAAGTCAACCACCAAAGCCCAACAAGGCTTGTATGAGTACGATGCGGTGTCACGCTTACGCGATAGCCAACTGGGCGACCCGCGAGTGAATGATGTTAGTAATTACATTATTAAAGGCAAATTGTGGCAAGCGTTTAGCGCCGAAAAGCGCCCGGTACTGCTGATTGACGAAATAGACAAGGCCGATATTGAGTTCCCTAATGACTTACTGTTGGAGCTCGATAAAATGGAATTTCATGTCTATGAAACCAAAGAGCAGGTAAAGGCTAAGGTACGCCCCATCGTCATCATTACCTCCAATAACGAAAAAGAATTACCTGATGCTTTCTTACGCCGCTGTTTTTTCCACTACATCGACTTCCCCAGCAAAGCAGAAATGCAGCAAATTATCGACGTTCACTACCCCGACATTAAGGCCAATTTAGTGCAGCGTGCCTTAGAGAGCTTTTTCCAGCTACGCGAAACCCCTAATTTAAAGAAAAAGCCCAGCACCAGCGAACTGTTAGACTGGTTAAAACTGCTGATGGCAGAAGACATTGACGCCGATACACTACACGATAAGTCCAATCAAGGCGGCTTAATGCCACTGTTTGGCGCGCTACTTAAAAACGAGCAAGACGTCTCTTTAGTAGAAAAGCTCGCCTTTATGAGTCGTCGTTAATATGCTGATAGACTTTGTACTCACCCTCAGACGCTATGGCATCAAAGCGAGCTTGCGGGAGCTGCTAGACTGTTTAGAGGCGCTCGATAAAGAAGTGTGTTTTGCTAACTTAGATGACTTTTACTTTTTAGCCAAAACCATTTTTGTTAAAGACGAAACCTTGTTTGATAAGTTTGACCGCGCCTTTGCCGACTACTTCGAAGGCATCGACTCGGTGGACTTATTCTCTCAGTTGCAACAGCAGCAACTGCCAGCAGATTGGTTACGCAAAGAGTTTGAAAAGTCGCTATCCGAGGAAGAAAAAGCCAAGCTCAAGTCTATGGGCGGCTTAGATAAATTAATCGAAACCCTAAAAGAACGTTTGGCTGAGCAGCAAAAACGCCATGCGGGGGGTAATAAGTGGGTTGGTACTGGCGGCACTTCGCCGTTTGGTGCCTACGGCTATAACCCTGAGGGGATCCGCATAGGCCAAGATGGCAGTCGACATCGCCGCGCAGTAAAGGTGTGGGATAAACGCCAGTACCGCAACTTAGACGCCAATACTGATATCAGTAGTCGCAATATTAAACTGGCACTCAAACAGCTACGTAAGTTTGCCCGCAGTGGCGCCAGCGATCAGCTCGACCTCAACGAAACCATTCGTGCTACCGCCCGCCAAGGGGGCATGCTCGATGTCAAAATGGCACCAGAGCGCCACAACTCGGTGAAAGTGTTAATGCTGTTCGATATTGGCGGCTCCATGGACGACCATATTGAGCTGTGTGAGCAACTGTTTAGTGCCGCCCATAGCGAGTTTAAGCACTTAGAGTTCTTTTATTTTCATAACTGTGTGTATGAACACGTGTGGCAAGACAACAACCGCCGCGACAGTGAGCTACTTGATACCTATCAGCTCATTAATCGCTATGGCTCGGATTATCGCTTAATCTTTGTTGGCGATGCCACCATGGGGCCATACGAAATCACCTACCCCGGCGGCAGTGTTGAGCACTGGAATGAAGAAGCCGGTGCCGCTTGGCTGCAACGCTTAACCAATCACTTTGAAAAAGTCGCTTGGTTAAATCCGCAGCCACAAAGCCATTGGCCTTATTATTATTCTATAGGTTTAATCGATGAGCTGATGGCAAAACGCATGTATCCACTGACGGTGGAAGGGCTTAGTCAGGCGTTTAAGGCACTAAGCTAGTTTCACGCTTTCTTACTTTGGGTAAGAAAGCGCACCGCTTAGCTTAATTATCTTGTGCTTCGATGGGTTCTAGTTGTAGTTTTGAAGCAATAAGTACCGCTTGAGTACGGTTATAGACCCCAAGCTTTCTGAAAATGGCGGTAATATGTGCTTTTACCGTGGCTTCCGAAATATTGAGCTCGTAGGCTATCTGTTTATTTAGCAAGCCTTCATGAAGATACTGCAACACCTTGTATTGCTGTGGCGTCAATGAAGCCACCTGCTGGGCCAGCTCTTTGTCATCGCTTTCAAGTTCAGCCACTTTATCTTTCATGCCTTCCGGTAACCAGGTATCCCCTTCTAGCACTTGCTCAATGGCTTCGGTGATTTGCTCTACTGAGGCGGCTTTGGGAATAAAGCCCATGGCACCATAGCCCATCACTTTGGAAATAATGGCGAGGTCTTCGCTACCCGATACCACCACAACAGGGAGACTAGGATGATCCTCACGGATCCGAATAAGCCCATACAAATCGCCATTACCTGGCATATGTAAATCGAGCAGCAGTAAGTCTAAATCTTCTTGTTGTTGTAAGACCGAGAGCGTAGTGTCAAAGTTTTCAGATTCGAACACCTCTAACGCCTCGAATTGCGCTTTTAGTGCTCCTTTTAGCGCCTCTCGAAACAGCGGGTGATCATCCGCGATTAAAAACTGATACATGCTATGCTCCTAAAAAATCGGCTGTTATCACAGAGATAACAGCCGTTATAGTATGTTTATATTAGAGCACAATTCAAGTTATTGAGTTAACGATTCAATCTATTTTCGATCAACTCGTCAACCACACTCGGATCGGCTAGTGTTGAAGTGTCGCCCAACTGTTGGTACTCGTTGGCGGCAATTTTGCGTAAAATGCGACGCATGATTTTGCCAGAGCGGGTTTTTGGCAGCCCAGGCGACCACTGGATCATGTCGGGCGTGGCAATGGGGCTGAGCTCTTTACGCACCCAGTTTCTTACCTCTTTGGTAAGCTCATCACTGACACTAACGCCCTCGTTTGGCGTGATATAAACATAAATGCCTTGGCCTTTAATATCGTGGGGAAAACCCACTACAGCGGCTTCTGCCACGGCTTCATGGGCCACCAAGGCACTTTCGATTTCAGCGGTACCGAGACGGTGCCCAGAAACATTGAGTACATCATCCACTCGGCCGGTGATCCAGTAATAGCCGTCTTCATCACGACGACAACCGTCACCGGTAAAGTAAACACCAGGGTAAGCAGAGAAATAAGTTTGTTCAAAGCGCTCATGGTCACCATAGACTGTACGCGCTTGTGATGGCCAGCTGTCTAAGATAACCAAGTTACCATCGACCGCGCCCTCTAGGTTGTTACCCTCAGCATCAAATAATGCCGGTGCAATACCAAAGAAAGGACGAGTTGCTGAGCCTGGCTTCAAGGCGGTTGCCCCCGGTAATGGCGTGATCATGATGCCACCGGTTTCGGTTTGCCACCAAGTATCCACGATTGGGCAGTTACTGTTACCTATTTGCTCATAATACCAAGACCAGGCTTCTGGGTTGATAGGCTCACCCACAGAGCCCAAAATACGTAAGCTATCGCGCTTAGAGGTGGCGGTTGGCTCATCGCCTTTGGCCATCAGCGCACGAATGGCAGTGGGAGCCGTGTATAAAATGGTAACATTATGCTTATCTACGATTTCACCAATGCGGCCGGCACCTGGATAGGTTGGCACCCCTTCAAAAATAACCTGAGTACAGCCGTTAACCAGTGGACCATAAGCAATGTAGCTGTGACCGGTGATCCAGCCAACATCGGCGCTACACCAATAGACGTCGTCCTCTTGTAGGTCAAACACGTACTCATGAGTCATGGAAGTATAAACTAAGTAGCCGCCGGTGCTGTGTACTACCCCTTTAGGCTGACCCGTTGACCCTGATGTATAAAGAATAAATAGCGGGTCTTCGGCGTTCATCATTTCTGGCTCGCACTCTGGCGCTTGATCAGCCACCAAGTCGTGCCACCAAACATCGTGACTGTTCCATTCCACTTCACCACCGGTAAGCTGGTGTACCACCACGTGCTCAATAGTCGTCACGCCCGACTGTGATACCGCTTCATCCACATTGGCTTTAAGTGGCACACAATTACCACCGCGGCGCCCTTCATCTGAGGTGATCACCACTTTGGCACCAGAGTCTTTGATGCGGTCAGCAATGGCCGAGGGCGAGAAACCGCCAAACACCACTGAGTGCACCGCACCAATACGGGCACACGCTTGCATGGCATAAATCGCTTGCGGTGTCATCGGCATATAAATAGCCACTCTGTCGCCCTTCTCGACCCCTAGCTTTTTCAAGCCATTAGCGAATTTCGCTACTTCGTCGTGCAACTGTTGATAGCTAATGTGCTCGCTCTGCTCTGGGTTGTCGCCTTCCCAAATCAATGCAGTTTTGTTGGCGTTTTTTTCTAAGTGTCTGTCAATACAGTTATAAGAGGCATTCAAGACACCGTCTTCAAACCACTTGATACTAATGTGGCCTTTATCAAACGAGGTGTTTTTAACTTTGCTGTAAGGCTTAAACCAATCTAGACGTTGACCGTGCTCTTGCCAAAACGCGGCGGGGTCATCAACTGACTTTTTATATAGTTTTTGATATTGCTCGTCATTGATAAGTGCTGCGTTCTTGATGTTATCAGGAACGGGGTAAATGCTCTGTGACATAGTCATCTCCATAATATTTTGAAGCCTAGTCTCAACCGTTATTACTAGACACGCTTAACTTAAGGATCACTCACACTCGCACGATTAAGTATTAGACCTTAGTTGTAGTGGTTAAAGTCTGGTGCGTTTTTCAGACACCAGCTAGCTGGTTCTAAATTAATACATGCCCCCTGTCACTGCAACTTCTCGACTCGCACGCGGCATCTTCCACCTTAGTCTAATAGACCAATAGGTAATTGAGTAAAAACCAACCATCAACAACAGTTAGGGGGATTTAACTGAATTGCGCTGCTGCATGGGTAAGATGTTAGCTCTCGCCGCACAGCCACAGAGGAACTAGATATGACAACGAACAAAATTAATAAGAAGCTGCTCGCAGTTGCTATAAGTAGTTTGTGTGCTCTACCTGCCGCGGCAGCAGAGATAGGTGATACCAGCGTTAACTACGGTGGTTATGTCAAACTAGATGGCATTTGGAGTGACTTCTCTGACGGTGCTCTTGGGTCTCAGCATATTGGCCGCGACTTTTATGTGCCTGGAACCACCCCAGTGGGCACCAATAGCGACAGCGATGCCGTGTTTGACATGCATGCCCGCCAATCTCGCTTTAACCTAGCCACCGCAACCAAGCTAGACGATGGCAGCAGCATCAAAACTAAAATTGAACTGGACTTTATTGCTTCAACCGGCGGTAATGAGCGAGTGACTAACTCCTATTCGCCACGTATTCGCCAGGCGTTTGTGACCTATAAGGGTTGGCTATTTGGTCAAGCTTGGTCAAACTTTCAAAACGTCAGTGCCCTGCCTGAAACCCTCGACTTCGTAGGCCCCGCTGAAGGCACAGTGTTTGCTCGCCAAGCCATGGTAAAATACACCACTGGAAACTGGTCTTTCTCAGCAGAAAACCCTGAGAGCACCGTGACCACCGCAAACAGTGGCCGCGTAGTAACCGATGATGCCAGCATGCCGGATTTCACTGCCCGCTACACCATGAAAGCGGATTGGGGTCATATTGCGGTTGCCGCTTTAGCGCGGCAAGTTACCTATAAAGTTGGCGGCGCCGATGAGTCAGAAAGCTCACTGGGCATAAGCGCCTCGGGTCGGGTTAACTTTGGCAAAAACAACCTCAAGTTTATGCTGACGCAAGGTCAAGGTTTAGGCCGTTATGTTGGTCTGAATGTCGCCAATGGCGCCGTGTATGATGGCAACTCACTGCATGCCATTGATTCCACCTCAGGTTTTGTTGCTTATCAACACCACTGGACTGAGCAGCTACGCTCGACCTTCTTATATTCTTTCTTTAGTGCCGACAACGAGGCCGATTTACTAAGTATCACTGGCGACCCAACAGAGTCGAGCATGAGCTACAGTGCTAACCTTCTTTATTCACCTGTGAAGAAGCTTACCTTTGGCGCGGAATACAAAGTGGGTACTCGAGAAACTGAAAGTGGCCTAGAAGGTGACTTAGACAGGCTACAGCTCTCGGTGAAATACGTATTTTAAGCTAATTGGATAACAGACGTTCACTTCCTAACTGCGGCCCTTGGGCCGCTTTTTTATGCTCGATTGAGAGTAATACTACTGCTGGCCTGGCGTTAAATGGGCTGGTACCTTAACGCGCTTTGCCAATCACTGAGTTCTCTTTTCATCATGATATTCACTATTGGGTTTTAGCAATTCACATTAATCCTTCCGCAGTTTGAGCGAGTAAGCTTTCCGCGAAGCTAGCTATGTTAAAGGTTTCTTATTTAGACCAAAGCGATTGAGAGGTTTTTATCTTGCCTGGATAGGTGCCGGTAAGCTTAGTGATTGCAGAACGTAGGAGCGGTGTTATCGGCATAGTTCTCTTGCCTCTAATACCAATTCGCTTAATTAAGTGGTCTATTTGAGGCGAGATAATTCTGGCGATAGCAAGGCGAAAATTTTGCTATTTAGTTGTTCTAAATGAGAAATTTTTAACGCAGTTAGCGTCGAATTTGCTCCCTCAAATTGAGCAAGTATTAATGCGGATTGGTATAGCGAGCCACTTAATAAAGCAAATTGCCATAAAAAAACCCTGCCGCTGGCAGGGTTTTGCAAACTAACCAATATTAAAACACGTTATCTGGCGTTGGCGTTCTTCATGTAATCAAAGAACTTGCTATCCGGTGATAGCACCATAACGTCGTTTTTGTTTTTAAAGGTCTTTTTATACGCCTCTAAAGAACGTACAAAGCTAAAGAACTCAGGGTCTTTATTGTATGCTTCGGCGTAGATATTCGCCGCAGTGGCATCACCTTGACCACGCACTGCACGGGCATTACGCTCGGCATCGGCCAACATAACCGTGACACGTCTATCCACTTCCGCGCGGATTTTCTCGGCTTTTTCTTGACCCTCAGAACGGTGCTCTTTCGCTACCGCCTGACGCTCAGCACGCATACGTTGGAAAATTGAGTTACTGACTTCGTTTGGCAGGTTAATCTGCTTAACACGAACATCAAGTACCTCAATACCCAGCTCTGTGGCACTTTCAGAAGCTTGCACTAGCGCTTCTTCCATCAGCTCACTACGCTCACCAGAAACAATTTCTTTAATGGTGCGCGAACCAAAGTTAGTTCTTAGGCCGTTATTCACTTTCTGCTTTAGTAGCGTCTCAGCGTATTGCTTGTCACCACGAGCACGCAGGTAGAACGCACTGAAATCGTTTACTCGCCACTTCACGTAGGAGTCCACGATCAAGTCTTTTTTCTCGCTGGTAACGAAACGGTCAGGCTGGCCATCAAGCGTTTGAATACGGGCATCGATTTTACGTACCTGACTGAAAAATGGCACTTTAAAATGCAATCCCGGCGCGTAAACAACAGCATCGCCGTTGCTGTCTTTTTGCACCTTACTAAAGAGCAATACAATCGCGCGCTGCCCTTCGTTAACCACAAATACCGATGAGAAAGACATAAGCACGGCAGCTAATAATAGAATAATACTAAAATTCTTCATTTCGATTATCTCCCGTTACCAAATCTATCGCGATTAAAGCGGTCGTTACCAGAATTTACCGAGCTGTTTTGCTGCTGGTTATTCTGGATAGAACGGCGCAGCTGTTCAATGTCGTTTTGACTTGGCAAACGCACTGGCGATGAGCTGCTCACACCTTGTGACTGCATGATTTTATCCAGTGGCAGATACATCATGTTATTGCCACCATCAACGTCAATGAGCACTTTTGTGCTCTCACCTAAAATTTGCTCCATGGCATCAATGTATAAACGCTCACGGGTGACTTCCTTAGCCATTTGATATTCTGGAAGTAGCTTTTCAAAACGTTCCACCTCACCGCGCGCTTCAAGAATAATACGTTCTTGATAACCCTCTGCTTCTTGAGTCATACGAGTCACCTGACCACGGGCACGTGGTTCGATTTCTCTGGCGTATGCTTCCGCTTCACGAATGAAACGCTCTTCATCCTCTTGCGCAGCAATGGCGTCATCAAAGGCGTCTTTTACTTCCGCCGGTGGACGAGAATCTTTAAAGTTGACGTCAGTAACGATCAGACCAAGATTGTAAGGCTCAATAATGTCATTAAGCTCATCCCAAGTACGCTGACGAACGACTTCACGACCCGTAGTGAGCACTTCGTCCATCCGCGAGTGACCTACTACATAACGCAAGGCGCTATCAAGTGCTTGCTGCAAACTGTGATCTGCATCGGTAACACTGAAGCGATACAGCCTTGGGTCGATAACACGATATTGCACTTCAAACTCTACGCTGACCACGTTCTCATCTTCAGTAAGCATAAAGCCCGACGCCGATAGCGAACGCACTGCCTCAATATCCACCGGGATCACCCGCTCAATAAAGGTGGCTTTCCAACGCAAGCCTGGCTCAGCAATGCGGTCAAACTCACCAAACTGCAACACAATGCCACGCTCGGCTTCTTTCACCGTGTAAATACCACTTAGCGCCCAGACAATGGCTGCAATGATAAGCACAAACAAAATGCCGGTACTGCCTAGTCCGCCATTACCGCCTTTGCCTGGTTTACCACCAAAAATACCACCAAACTTGTTGCCAAATTTACGGAATACTTCGTCTAGATCAGGTGGGCCCTGGTCCCGCCCTCCGCGGTTCTTCCACGGATCTTTATCGTTGCCATTATTACCCGGCTCGTTCCAGGCCATAGCTATACTCCATTGTTATTAAAATGAATTAGGTTAAATCTAACAAAATTCGAGCGACTCTCATACAAAAATACGTGTTAAATTTACGTTTTTTCGCCCTTAAACACAAAACTCTTCAAGGTTTTGGCCAAATTCTTTCTTCAGCTTTTCCCACTCAATTTGTGGCACTCTTACTGCAGCAAGCCAATTACCTTGTTCGTCATAGCCCTTTTCCTCTACGGCATTGAGCTCAAACAATGCTGCACGCAAGCGGCCAAACTGCGGCGGCAAAGCGATATCGGCGGTAAAAATAGACTTTGCTAGTAAGTCTTTCATTGCCTCGAATAGCGCGTCTATGCCCTCTCCTGAGTGGGCACTTAACCAAACTCGGATCGGTCTGCCTTCATCGTCTCTATCTATTCTAGGCGCAACATCGTCCATTAGATCAATTTTGTTGTACACCAACAATTGTGGGATCTCACTGGCCTCGATTTCTTCTAACACCGACTGCACTTGCTCGATGTTTTCTTTGCGTCTGGCATCGGCTACGTCCACCACATGAAGCTGTAAATCTGCTTCTCGGGTTTCGGTTAAGGTGGCCTTAAACGCCGCCACTAAATCGTGCGGCAAGTGACGAATAAAGCCCACGGTATCCGCCAAAATAACTGGGCCAACGTCATCCACCTCAAGCTTTCTCAAAGTAGGGTCGAGCGTCGCAAACAGCTGATCGGCAGCATACACTTCGGCATCGGTGATTTTATTAAACAGCGTTGATTTACCCGCATTGGTGTAACCGACTAAGGAAACCGTGGGTATTTCATTGCGGCTTCTTGCCCGGCGCCCTTGCTCACGCACCACGCCGACTTTCTCTAAACGCTTGCGAATACTTTTAATACGTTCACGGAGCAAGCGGCGGTCAGTTTCCAGCTGCGTTTCACCTGGGCCGCGCAGGCCAATACCGCCTTTTTGCCGCTCAAGGTGCGTCCAGCCGCGGATCAAACGCGTGGAAATATGGCGTAACTGTGCCAGCTCAACTTGTAACTTACCCTCGTGGGTTCGCGCGCGCTGGGCAAAAATATCTAAGATCAGAGTTGTCCTATCTAACACTCTGCACTTACAAACGCGTTCAATATTGCGCTCTTGTGAGGGACTGAGTTGGTGGTTAAATATGATGACATCTGCATTGTGGGTTTTGACAGTCTCAGCAATCTCTTCAGCTTTACCCGTTCCGACAAACAACTTCGGATGTGGTGCCTGACGGCTGCCTTGCACAACCGCCACACTACTAACACCAGCAGAAGAAACTAGCATTTCCAACTCGCGCAGATCTTCGCGATCGCCTTCGTGAGGAAATTCTATATGAACCAAGACTGCCTGTTCGCCGGCTTCATAACGGTCAAACAAGCATTAAGCTCCTAATGTTCTCTGATTAATAATTGCCTTCATCACCTTGATCACCAGCGTCACTCCCCGTTGCATTTTGGAAGTTAACTGCACGTGCTGGTACCACAGTGGAGATGGCGTGTTTATACACCATTTGATTTACGGTGTTTTCAAGCAAAATTACAAACTGGTCAAATGACTGAATTTTGCCTTGCAATTTAATGCCGTTCACTAAAAAAATAGAAACAGGAATGCGTTCACGACGCAAGACATTCAAAAATGGGTCTTGTAAAGATTGGCCTTTTGCCATTTTTTTATCCTTCGTTTTAGGTGTTATTATGTCAGGTCGTTGTTTAATTCAGAACATACTGATTAACAACTACTATTAGCTTAGCGAAGTTAGAACACGTTGCAAGTTTTCTTGGTCATCGGTGTCAAGCCAAGTAACATCTTGCCACCCTCTTAGCCAAGTTAACTGCCGCTTCGCCAGTTGCCTCGTGGCTGCAATGCCTTTAAAGACCATTTCATCATAGTCGCATTCTCCAGCCAAATACTCCCACATTTGCCGATACCCAACACAACGAATAGAGGGCAAGTCTGGGTGTAAATCTTGTCGTTGATATAAGGCCAAAACTTCGTTTTTAAAGCCTTGATCCAACATTATTTTAAATCTTTTCTCAATACGTTCATGTAAGACTTTTCGGTCACTCGGCGCAATGGCAAATTGGTGGAATTGATAGGGCAATGCCGCCTGCTTGCGTTGTTGTAGCGCCGTCATGGTTTCGCCACTAATACGATACACTTCTAATGCGCGATTGATCCGCTGTGAATCATTTTCGCTAATTTTTGCTGCCGCTTCCGGGTCGATGCTCGCTAACTGGCGATGCAGTGCTGGCCAGCCGTGCTGCAAAGCTTCGCTTTCTAATTGCTTTCTTACCTCAGCATCTGCCTCTGGTAAAGGCGATAGGCCCTCAATAAGTCCTTTGAAATACATCATGGTGCCGCCCACTAGGATGGGCACTTTACCTTGCTGATGAAAGCGGTCGATTAATGTAATGGCATCGGCACGAAAGTCGGCCACGGAATAGCTTTGCGCCGGGTCAATAATGTCAATTAGATGATGAGGCGCCTGTGCTTGCTCTGCTAGACTCGGTTTTGCAGTGCCAATATCCATGCCCTTATACACCAAGGCCGAGTCTACGCTGATGATCTCGGTCTTCAGGGCCTGACATAGCTCAATGGCTAAGGCGGTCTTTCCTGCCGCGGTGGGCCCCATAATGGTAATAACGGGTAACTGATTCACTTCTAACCTTTTTGCTGACGACACCAAAGGGACATTATAGCTGATAGTCACCTGTAATTAATACCTAAATTCGGGGATTTACTGCGCGACTAACCAGGCAACAAGCTCATCGGTGACCACTTCTTTGCCATTATCAATAATCGCAGCAACGCTTTGTGGCTGCTGTAACAGCTTGTGGTGTACTTGCTCAAAGTGTTGACTAGCAAAATAGCTCGCCGGGGTATGCTGCTCCAGCCACTGTAACCATTCAGCAACCGAAGGCTCAGCACTAAAGTCTAGTACCGCACTGATAAGCTCACTAACATCGACGCTGTATAACGACACCGGTAACTTTTTAACTAACACATGGCCATCAAATAGCTCAATATCAAAGCCAACGATTGCCAGCCAGGTTTGTGCCTGATTAAGTTCAGTTAACGCCTGCTTATCGAGTTTTACTCGCACTGGCAGCAACAAGGCTTTCCCTTGCAAGGTGCCATCTTGTTCAATTTGTTGTTGCCAAAGTGGCCGCAAACCGTGTTTGCAATCGCCCAGTAATAAACCCTGTTGTTGCTTTAACAATACTTTGCCTTGGCTCAATAGTATCCATTCGGCAGGCCGTGGTTGTTCTGTAATCGGCGGCTCTGGCAGCGCCACAGGTTGCGGCTCAGCCACTTTATCAAAGTGTGACATTTGCTGATGTGACAGACCTTGATAAAGCTGATTCACGTTTACTTGTTTTTTGCCACTGCTGGGGCTGGCAGCGGCGCGGTGATAACCACCGTCAGAAGTTGGCGAGCCAGCACTGCTTTTCGGCGCACCACTGCCGCTGGACTCTTCATAACTGGGCTGTAAACTGGAACGATAACTTTGATGGTCGTGTTGAGGCAATAGCTCAGCAGCCAGCTCATGGCCAGAGAAGCTCTGATTAGGCAGAGCAGCTTGGTCATCGTCGCCACTTAAGTCGAGCTCGTTGGCGGCCACCTGCTTGATGGCTTGGACAATAAAATCATGTACCAAACGTGCCTGATGAAAACGCACTTCATGTTTGGCAGGATGGACATTGACGTCGACTTGGCGCGGGTCTAGCTCCAGATAAATCACAAACCCTGGCAATTCCTCGTGCCCGGTCGACTCCTCAAACGCTTGACGAATGGCGTGCAAAATCAACTTGTCGCGCATCATGCGGCCATTCACGTAAGTGTATTGGGTGCTATTGCTGGTACCAGCGGGCAACACCCAGCCAAACAACTTTAAGCCATCATGGCCCGATTCAACATAGCTGGCTTGGCGTGAGAATACCTTACCACCCACCTGTGCCACGCGTTCTACGCCCTGCTCAAAGCGTCGTGGTCGATATTGTCGCACCACTTTTTGATTGTGGGTAAGGGTAATAGCGATATCAAAGCGGCTCAAAGCAATGCGTTTTACCAGCTCGTCGATATGACTAAACTCGGTTTTTTCGGTGCGCAAGAATTTCCGTCTTGCTGGGGTATTGAAAAACAAGTCTTTAACTTCGATGGTGGTGCCATCTGGGTGGGCCGTAGGCTGGATCTGCACTTCCATATCGCGGCCTTCGGCAAACGCCTGCCAGGCGGTTTCTTGCTGCGGCGGTTTTGAGCTTAGCGTTAGTCTTGAGACCGAGCTAATTGACGCCAACGCTTCCCCACGAAACCCTAATGAGGCAATGCACTCCAAGTCATCGAGGCTTTTTAATTTACTGGTAGCATGACGAGAAAGAGCCAGCATTAACTCTTCTTTGACAATGCCTTTGCCGTTATCGCGAATGCGGATCAGCTTATGACCGCCACGTTCAATGTCGATGTGAATGCGATTGGCGCCAGCATCAATGCTGTTCTCCACCAGCTCTTTGACCACCGAAGCTGGCCGTTCTACCACCTCGCCGGCGGCTATTTGGTTTGCCAGCCGCGCTGGTAACACTGCTATAGTCATAAATTACGCTTTCGGGATGGTTAACACTTGGCCGATATACAGGGTATTATTTTTTAAGTTGTTTGCTCGTTTTAACTCACGCACGGTAATGCCATAGCGACTGGCAAGCACGCTCAAAGACTCGCCACTTTTGACCTTATGACGCACCGGCTTATTTGATTTTAATCGCGCAAATAACGAGTTATCTGGCGGGTGCTTTTCATAATAGCCTTTAATCGAGCCAAAAATAGCACGGGCTAAACGTTCTTGATAATGTGGCGAAGTCAGTAATTTTTCTTCTTGTGGGTTTGAAATAAAACCGGTTTCCACCAATATTGACGGAATGTCAGGGGACTTCAGCACCCCAAAATTAGCTGCTTGCGGCCGCTTTTTATGCATTTTAGCGACTTTTCTTAGGCCCTTCACCACCTCTTCCGCCACTTCAAAGCCGGTTTTCATGGAGTGCTCCATCGACATGTCAAGCAGCGCCTTGGCTAGGTATTTTTCATTGGCCGTATCTTTAATTAAATCGGCGGCCCCGCCTAACAGCTGTGAGTGCTTTTCTTTATCCTCTAACCATTTACCAATTTCGGAGTTGGCGCGGCGCAGTGATAACACCCACACCGATGCCCCGCGAGGTTGAGGACTGGTAAAGGCGTCAGCATGAATAGAAACAAAAAAGTCTGCTTTACGCTCCCGAGCTTTGGCGGTTCGGGTATTCAATTTAAGATAATAATCGCCGGTGCGGATAAGTTTCGCGCGCATACCCGGTTGGCTGTCGACTAAGCGCGCTAAGCGCTTGGCAATTTGTAAGGTAACCAGCTTCTCATACACCCCAGACGGCCCAATTGAGCCTGGGTCTTCACCGCCATGGCCGGCATCAATGGCGACAATAATATCGCGGTCCTGCACTCGCGGTTTTCGGGTTTTATTGCTGTCGCTGCTGTAAGCGCTCATTTTGCTGCCATACAAGTCGACCACCAAACGATTTTTGTAGGGGCCTGTGGGCGCTAGGGCAAATATTTTTGGTTTGGCGCTGCGGCTGAGTTCGATAACAATCCGCGCCGAATTACTCGCCTTGGGGGTGCTGTGACGAATTTTATTAATGACCTTGTGTTCCGGCGGGATACTTGGAAAGGCTTTGCGCTGTTGCGTGTTGTTAATATCAATCACCAAGCGCAGTGGATTTTTCAAGACAAAATAGCTGTAGTCTGGCTTGCCGCTCATGTCGAACACCACACGAGTGCTTTCCGGCGATGGCCAAACACGCACACCTTCTATTTTATTTTGGGCAATACTAGGACTACTAAGCAGTAACAGCCCAATGGTTAATAAGCAATAAAAGTATCTCAGCAGGTTACGCATAAGCTTGTAATTGTTGTAATAATGCCTCGCCACGCTTGGAACGCGCCTGTAAATGGATTTCACGTGCTTCACCAACATAGCTCATGGTGACGTCTAAATCGGGCTCAGGAATAAAGCCCTCGCCTTTTTCTGGCCATTCCACAATGCACACAGCGCGGCTATCAAAGTAGTCTCGGATCCCCATAAACTCTAGCTCTTCAGGTGAACCAAGGCGATATAAATCAAAATGATATATTGAGACATCAGCCAGTTCATAAGGTTCAACTAGGGTATAAGTGGGACTTTTTACCTTACCTGAATGACCCAAATTTTGGATCACCCCTCGTGTTAACGTGGTTTTACCTGCGCCTAAGTCGCCATGCAGAAATAACACAGCGCCCTCTCGGATCACCTGTGCCAGCGCTCCACCCATTGCCACTGTTGCTGACTCATCAGCCAAGTCAAATCGTAAATGACTCTCTGTCATTCTAAAATACCTCGAATGTGTTCGAATAAATCACCGGCTAATAGTCCCTTTTCGCCATCACGCGCGGCCAGCTCAGCGGCTAAACCATGAATATACACGGCTAGGTTAGTAGCGGCAAATGGTTCCATCCCCTGCGCCATTAAACTGCCAATAATACCAGATAACACATCGCCCATCCCAGCACTGGCCATTGCCGCACAGCCTGAGCGGTTAATATTCACTCTACTTTGCTGACAAATTAGCGAGCCTGGCCCTTTGAGCACACTCACCGCATTGTATTGAGCACTGATGGCGGCTGCCAATTGGAAGCGGTTCTGCTCGTCGATGGCGTCTTCGGTATTAGCAATTAAGCGTTTTGCTTCGCCAAGGTGCGGCGTTAATACCCAATTGGTTTTGCGGGCCGTGTGCTCAGCCAATAGGTTTAAGCCATCGGCATCAATCACCATGGGTAAGTCACTTTCCAGTACTTGAGTAAATAACGCTTGGCTCCATGAGTCTTGGCCCAATCCAGGTCCTAGCACCACCACAGTCGCCTTAGCTAACAAAGGCTCTAGGGATGCGGTATTACTAACGCCATGGACCATTAACTCATAGCGCCCCTGGATCACCGTGGCTACGTTATCTGGGTGCGTGGCCACCGATACCAAGCCCGCACCAGAGCGCAATGCTGCCTCTGCAGCGAGGCGAATCGCACCGGGCATACCACGATTACCGCCAATCAGCAGCACATGACCATGGCTATTTTTGTAGCTATCAAGGGCGCGGATGGGCCGTGCCGCCATTAAGGTGGTATGATTTAAAAAGCTCACTTCGGGCTCAACCAGCGCCTTAAAGCTCTCGCTGACTTCTAAACCTGCATGATACAGCCTGCCAACACAGCGCTTAGCACTACCCGTTAATAAGCCTTTTTTTAGCGCAATAAAAGTCACCGTGGCGCTGGCAACAAAGCTCGATGCTGCCACTGTCGCGCTAGTGGCATTGACGCCACTAGGAACATCCAGCGCTAACCTTTCGCATGCCAAAGGATTTACTTTTGCAAAACAAGCGGCGACATTGGCGGGCAGTCCGCCTCTGAAGCCGGTGCCAAACACAGCATCAACAATTAAGTTAAAATCACCTAACGCCAAGGCGTTGTCATTAGTGACCACCTCTCCTTTAAAAGCCTGATACGCCTTTTGTGCATCCCCTTTTAATTGCTCGGGGTCAAACAACGACCACACCGTGACATTAAATCCTGCTTGCTGACATAAGCGCGCCACAACAAAGCCATCACCGGCATTGTTGCCTTTTCCTGTGAGGATCAAGATACGACTTTGCGGTGCTTGATGGTCTTGGATAAAGCGAAAAGCGGCCTGACCCGCTCGCTGCATTAATTCACTTAGGGTGGTTCCCGACATTTGCGCCGCTTGCCCTTCATTTTCTTGAACCTGTTGGGCGCTATAGGCGAATTGTGGTAAATTATCGGTGTATTCAACAGCCATGATTTCTTCCTGTGACCAGCAATAGTATTAATTATAGTGAACTTGCAAAACAAATTAAGCAATGGGGCCAAGAACTTGGCTTTGCCGAAGTGGGGATCACCGACATTGACTTAAGTGAACATGAAGCGCAGCTGCAGCGCTGGCTCGATGCTGGCTTTCACGGTGAAATGGAGTATATGGCTGCCCATGGTATGAAGCGAGCTCGTCCGGCAGAGCTGGTGCCCGGCACGCAACGGGTCATTGCGGTGAAGATGAATTACTTGCCCCCTGAAGCCAGTTTTGCGCGCGCCCTTGGCAATAAAAGTACAGCCTATATTTCTCGTTATGCCTTAGGCCGCGATTACCACAAAGTAATGCGCAATCGACTTAAGAAGCTGGGGCAAAAAATTGAGCAGCAAGTGGCTGGACTTGGGTTTCGCCCCTTTGTTGACTCAGCGCCGGTGTTGGAGCGGCAAATTGCCGAAAAAGCGGGGCTGGGCTGGCGAGGTAAAAATAGCCTAGTACTGCACAAACAAGCCGGCTCGTGGTTTTTCTTAGGAGAGCTGTTTGTTGATATTCCCCTTCCCGTGGATAACCCCACCAGTGAAGAGGGCTGTGGTCGCTGCACCGCTTGCATGACGCTGTGCCCTACTGGCGCCATTGTGGAACCCTATGTAGTCGATGCTCGGCGTTGTATTTCGTACCTTACCATTGAATTACAAGGGACCATCCCCGAAGAATTTCGCAGCGCCATTGGCAACCGCATTTATGGTTGTGATGATTGCCAGCTGGTGTGTCCTTGGAACCGCTTTGGTAAGATTACCGATGAGGCGGATTTTCACCCGCGCAGCCAACTGAAAGATCAAGAGCTACTCACTTTGTTCGCCTGGGATGAAGCCACCTTTTTAAAAAATACCGAGGGCAGCCCAATTCGCCGCATTGGTCATGAACGCTGGTTGCGTAACCTTGCCGTGGGACTCGGCAATGCCCCCTACAGTGATGACATAATCGCCGCACTGGAAGAAAAACGCCCGCAAGCCTCCCCTTTGGTGCAAGAGCATATTGATTGGGCGCTGCAACAACAGCAACAAAAGCTGCAGGTTGCAAAGCGCAAAGAAGCCAGACTGATCCGAATTATTGAAAAAGGCCTCCCTCGAGATGCCTAAGCCCCGAGTCATAATCATGAAAACAATCGCGATATAAAATCGCTGCTACGGACTTGTGCATGTGTTTTAAATATCGAAGCCAATAACCACACCGACCCTGTAGCAGCGGATTTATTCCACGACCTAATGGACCCTGAATCAAGTTCAGGGTGACGGAATAATTGAATTTAGGGTAAAGGGTAGCTGCGAAGGTGAGAATACAGAAGGTGGGACCGGCTTTACGCCGGGAGCTTTTTGCGCGATGTAAAATCACGCCTACAGTTTTTCTATGTAGGGCCGGCTTTACGCTGGGATGTAAAACCACGCCTACCAAAAACCGTCACTCCGGACTGGATCCGGAGCCTAGGTAAAACCATCGCGGTGTAAAATCATAAAAAACAATCGCGATATAAAATCGCTGCTACGGACTTGTGCATGTGTTTTAAATATCGAAGCCAATAACCACACCGACCCTGTAGCAGCGGATTTATTCCGCGACCTAATGGACCCTGAATCAAGTTCAGGGTGACGTATTTTGTAGCCGCGGATTTATTCCGCGGAGATGCCTCAACCTAAAGCTTCCTTGTGGGACCGGCTTTACGCCGGGAGCTTTTTGCGCGATGTAAAATCACGCCTACAGTTTTTCTATGTAGGGCCGGCTTTACGCCGGGGTGTAAAACCACGCCTACCAAAAACCGTCACTTCGGACTAGATCCGGAGCCTAGGTAAAACCATCGCGGTGTAAAATCATAAAAAACAATCGCGATATAAAATCGCTGCTACGACATAGTGCATGTGTTTTAAATACCGAAGCCAATAACCACACCGACCCTGTAGCAGCGGATTTATTCCGCGACCCAATGGACCCTGAATCCAGTTCAGGGTGACGTATTTTGTAGCAGCGGATTTATTCCACGACCAATGGGCTGTTATTCCGACTTTTTCGATAATAGTTTGAGGTCTTCTTCGATGTCGTGAAATGCGGTTTTTATTTCTTGCACACTTTCTTCCCGAGCAACTGAGCTTTGAATAGCTTTATCAACATTTCGATAAATAAATAGCTCCTGATCTTCATCCAGCCCCATGGTGGGAATACGCTCTTCAAACATCTCTTGTAACGCTCTAAAAACACGCTCATTTTCTTGGCGGTTTTTATCTAACAAGGCAATCATGTTGTTAAATTTGCTCTGCACCATGGTAATGGCTTCTTCTAGGTCGTCATGTTGTTGCGCCAGCTTACGCTTGGTGGCAATAGCCAATAGCTGCTGCTCAGTTACACTGGCAATAAAGCAGATGTGGTCACGTAAACGGCCGTGTTTATCAGGGTCATCATCCGGCATATTAAGAATTAATATGCTCAACATTGGATAATTGACTAAAATGCGATTAGTAAACTCGTGTAAGCGCCCTTTGTTGCGTAAGATTTCGAATAGTTCAATAACAATGGGAGAGCATACTCCGGTACTGGCAAAGTGATGCAGTTGACCTTCAAGGCGAATTTCCATATTGCAGTTAAGCCCTAAGCCACGCAGGCACTGGCATAATGCTTCAGCAAGTTTTGGTAAGGTCTCAATATTACCAATTTGCTCAATGTAATTAACGATTTGGCCCATTTCACTGCTGTTGGCCATGGCGCTGAATGCCGTTGAGGTGGCATCTTCTACTTGCTGCGCCAGCAAGTCTTTTTCTTGCAGTAACTGTCCTAAATGAGACAGCTTTGCTTTCAGCTCACCCTGGCCAAAAGGCTTAACAATGTAATCCTCAGCGCCCACCGAGTAGCCTTCCATGCGCTCTTCTACCGACCCCCTTGCCGACACAAACATCACAATAATGTGCTGCGTGTTGGGGTTTTCTTTGATCGCTTTACAGACCTCATAGCCATTCATTTTTGGCATACTGACATCCAGCAATATCACCTGCGGGTCGAAGTCTTCTACCACTTCAAGGCATGCAGGGCCGCTTTCAACAGTTTGTAATTCAAAGTCGAGATCTTCTAGGATTTCTTCGATAATTTCGAGGTTAAACGGTTCATCATCCACCGCCAGAATTCGTTTTAGCGCCATTACATATCATCCTTTATGGTCCTTTACAGCCAAAGTCTTGTTTCATTACAGAAATAAGAACGATTACCTTTGTAGTTATAGACCCTGAGCGAAGGTCTTGCCAGCTTTATTAATTACAACGCGTTACTGGTTTCGAAATGCTCGGCATGGGGCAAAATAATGTGAATACGAGCCCCCACATCCGGGTTATTTTCGGCGTAGATCTGGCCTTTATGCAGCAGCACAAACTCCTTACAAATAGCCAGTCCCAAACCGGTTCCTCCAGCGCCACTGGCAGTTTTACTACTTTGCACAAACTTAGAAAAAATATCCTCAAGTTCATCTTCTGGAATACCAACCCCTTGGTCGACAATTTCAATATGCAGCTCTTTATCTTTGCTACTTAGGAGTACGGCAATCTCGCTACCTTTTGGACTAAACTTTAAGGCATTACCCAGTAAGTTCCTGACCACTTGGCTAAGTTGTTCAGGATCGCAAAACGTTTTAATTTGGCTGCTGGGCTTATCAAAGCGAATTTTTATATTCTTCTCCATCGCTGTGCCAGATACATCCTCAATGCCACTGTCAATAATCGCGATTAAATCTTGAAAGCTGGGGTTAAAGGGAAAGCGCCCAGCATCGAGCTTAGATAAATCAAGCAAATTATTTAATAGCACTAGTAAGCGTTCACCGCTGGTTTCGATGCGCGATAAATACTTTCTCAACTTTTCTTCTGCCAGTTCTGGCGCCTCGAGCTTTTCTAAACCAAAGCGGGCAAAACTGAGTATTGAGTGCATGGGCGTGCGCAGCTCATGAGACATATTAGCCAAAAACTCAGATTTAGATAAGTTGGCCGCTTCTGCAGCTTCTTTGGCATTTTGTAATTGCGCTGTGCGAGCCTGCACTTCTAACTCGAGGATTTCTTTGGTTTCCTCCAATATTTCTTGTTGCTTTTTAAACTTGGAGATATTTTTGAAAATCACCGCAAACGCCATTTCGCCATGATGATCGATTTCATTAAACGTGCCCATCAACGGGATAACTCGGCCATCAACCAGTGGTAAATTAAGCTCGCAGTTAAACTGGTGTCGTATACCGCCATGCTTGATTAATTCACGTAGATTCGCGACAGATTGCTCATCAAATAATTCAAAAATAGACAATGCCTGCAAAGACTCGGCAGACGTGTTAAACAAATCACAACAGGCATCGTTGGCTTCGATAACAAAACCAAGCCGATTGAATAACATAATAGGATCGGGTGTGTGCTTATAAATTACGCGCAGCAAGCTATCGCGTTCGATCAGAGCATCTACGGTATCTTGTAACCTTTCAACCAGTTCATGGTTATGACGGCGAAGCAGCTCAGTTTGCCAAAGCTTGTGTAAGCTCTGCAGTAATTCACTTTCATCAAAGGGTTTAATTAAGACATCTTCCACCCCTTGACGCACCGCTTCTAACAAATCCACTTGATTGACTCGCGATGTCATAAGCAAACATCGGCACTCTGGATGAATAAGACGCACCTTATTGAAGACATCTAAGCCACTTTCGTTCTCTAAATTGAAGTCGCTTATCAGTAAATCAAAGCTATGCTGCTCTGCAGCCTGCATCGCTTCTTCCAGCGTGGTTGCTGTGGTCACGGCTAGCTGTGCCCCACGCAGGTTATTGGCAAGCGCTTCCAATCTCGGAGCGTGATGATCGACCAAGAGGACTTTAGGTAAAACCAAAGCATTCGCAGCGCCAATCTCTAATAAGCGTTCAAGTAGAGAGGTAATATCTTTATTGGCAAAAAAAGGATAGACAACTATGCCATTGGGGAGATTGCGGTTGATTTCGCTAAACAGCCTAAGATGCTCAGCGTTATCAGGCTTTGGCGCCAATAACACTAACTTATCATGATGTTGTAATTGTTCAATGGATTGCAATCTTTCAACCGGTACACCGTGGGCAATAACAATCACCTCGAAAACATCAAAATCCAGTTCTGTATCTAAACTGCGATAATGCAGGTGGTCAACATCGCCACCAAGCAACTCAAACAACACCTTTACCCGCATTGCTTGTACACTGCTGCTGTCTATTATCAGAACTCGATTGCTCATCTATTAATTCCTTTACCGACGACTGTGCAATTCAGTTTAGTAGAAGAATCACTAGAGGTGAAAAAATCACTAATAAAGGCAGGAGTTAAGACGGGATATGTTTACCCAAAATAGTTAAACTGTGTTTTTTGCCATCCAGTAGCGCTACTTTAGGAAGCTCTCCCCAACGCTCATAACCATGTTTTAGGAACAGTTGAATACTCGGCGTGTTATGCGAGAAAATAAAGCCCACTAAGGTATCAATCTCTAACTCTGGTGCTTGCTGCTCAGCAAAGCGCATCAGCTCACTCCCAAGCCCTCTGCCTTGAGCCTGTTCAGCAATGTAAATACTGACTTCGGTGGTACCATCATAAGCTGGTCGACCATAAAAACTGCTGTAACTTAACCAAGCAATCACTTGGTCACCCTGCTCAACAACGTAAATGGGTCGCTTGCCACTGTGTCCGGCAAACCACGACTGCTTTTCTGCTACACTTACCGGCTCAGTATCGGCGGTGACCATACGACTGGGAATGGTGGCGTTGTAAATAGCAACAATGGCCGCTAAATCGGGTTGTTTTGCTAATCTAATGTTCATAATCATGATCAGGTAAATAACTATCGGCGTATAATAAAAGATAAAACAATCAAAAGGAAAGCAGACATGCGTAAATCTATCTCCGCCTTGGCTTTGGGCTTGGGCCTTTTATTTACCTCCAGTGCCAATGCACAATCACAATCGTGTGACGACTTCACCAACGTAGAGCTAAGAAAGCTGCGCTCTGATGACACCCTAAACCTATGCCAGTTTAAAGACAAACCTTTATTAATTGTTAATACCGCCAGTAATTGTGGCTTTACCGGACAATTCGAAGGGTTAGAGAAAGTCCACCAGAAATACAAAGACGACGGGCTTGTGGTGTTAGGCTTCCCTTCTGATGACTTTTTCCAAGAAGAAGACGATGAAAAAGCCACCGCCGAAGTCTGTTTTATCAACTACGGCGTGACCTTTGATATGTTTGCCACCTCAGCAGTGCGCGGCTCAGACGCTAACCCAGTTTTTCAGTACTTAAATGAAGTAACTAGCTCACCTAATTGGAATTTTTATAAATATCTCGTCTCGGCCGACCGCAAAACGATTCAACGTTTTAACAGCCGCACCGAGCCAATGTCGGATGAGTTAACCAGCGAAATCGAAAAACTATTACCGTGATTGCTGATTTTTTCAACCACCTATATTAGAATAAAGTATGAATTGTGATTAAACATTTGGAGAAGTTATGGCAGTAGCGAGTGCAAGGCACATCTTAGTAGACAGCGAAGCGCAGTGTTTGGAACTTAAAGAGCGTATTGCTGCTGGGGAAGAGTTTGCAGATATTGCAAAACAATACTCCAATTGTCCCTCAGGCCAAGATGGCGGTGCTTTGGGCGAGTTTGGCCCAGGTATGATGGTGCCGGAGTTTGACAAAGTGGTGTTCTCAGCTCCCGTAAATGAAGTTCAGGGCCCAGTGCAAACTCAGTTTGGTTTCCATCTTTTAGAGGTAACCAGTCGCTCAGATTAATTCTGCAGTTGCGAAAAATGTCTGCATTCGCCATCATTCTAACAAGCTAGGCTAAGCTGCTTTAAGCTTAGCATTAACCTAATAAGGAATGATGGCATGCAATTAATCGGCTCTAACACCAGCCCCTACGCTCGACGTATCCGCATGTGGGCGGAAAAAAACGCAATCCCGTTCGACTATCAACACATTGATATCTTTTCTGCTGAAGGTCAGCAAACCCTAGTAAAATACAATCCAGCACGAAAAATCCCTTTTTTAATCGATGAGTCACAAATCATCTGCGACTCCAACCTCATTGTGCGTTACCTCAGAGAAAAACATCAATTAGACAAGCCTAGTTGGGATCAAGAAAACCTACTGATTTTAATCAATGCCTGTAACGACTCACTGGTTGAATTACTGCTGAGCAAACGTTCTGGTTTTGCTATTGAGCAAGATAAACTGTTTTTCAACCTGCAGCGCGAACGCATTCAACATACCTTGTACTATCTAAATGAACACTGTGTGACAGACGAGCTATTGCATTGGGATTACCTCCAGATCAGTTTATACTGTCTGATTGACTGGGTGCTATTTAGAGAGCTCGTCGATTTAAGCGATTATGAAAACTTAATGGCGCTTCATCAACGCTGGCACAGCGAGGCGTTGGCACAACAAACCGATCCACGAAATTGAGATAATGATAATGAACGAAGAAGAAATTGGCTCAGAAGTAACTGAGTTTATCGAGCACGTAAAACGCAGTGAAACAGTATGGGCACTAGGCTCTGACGATGGCGGATTAGTGGTGGTTGATTCCAACCAGTTTGATGAAATCGATGTGTTACTGCTTTGGGATAGCGAAGAAAAAGCCCAAGCTCAGTGCCGTGATGAATGGTCTGAGTTCAGTGCCATAAGCATTGATGTGGAAAGCTTTTTAGATGAGTGGGTGCTAGATCTAAAAGAAGACGATGCCCTAGTTGGTTTAAACTGGAACGATGACAACGTTTGCGTTGAAATCGAACCTGTGGGTTTAGCTCGCCTGTTGGTCGACGCCGAATAACCGCCACACTAGCTGCGTTGATAATATGCGCAGCTACCTCCCTCTACCGTGATACTAGTGCCACTAAGGTGCCTTCTATTGCGCGCACATAAGCCTGAGTGACACTGCCTTTCAAACTTGGCGGACTAAGCGGCTCAGCGCCTGCTGCCACGGCCTTATCGTAACACTTAGGGACATTGTCACAACTGAGCGATATTTCAAACCCCAAAGCTGGCTGCTTAGGATGGCTGCGAATGTATTCTTGTTTAAATTGTGACTGCGCCAATGGGTGACTGGCAAATGCTAGCTTGACCTCGCCAGTATCCAATTCGCCGTAATCTCCCTCATCGGTCATATCAAAGGTGCTTATAGCAAATGCTTGATAGTAAAAATCTAAGACTTCTTCGACATTGTCTACATAGATCACCGTTTTCGCGAACACACCACACCTCAATTCCATTGTTAAAATCATCAAGCAATGTAACTAGTTATAACTGATGCGTAATTATTGGGCAAGGCAAAGTCGCGGAATAAATCCGCTGCTACAGGCTCGGTGTGGTTATTGGCTTCGATATTTAAAACACATGCACAAGTCCGTAGCAGCGATTTTATATCGCGATTGTTATCATGAATTTACATCGCGATGGTTTTACCTAACCAATGCCACAACAACTGCACCGTCACCCTGAACTTGATTCAGGGTCCATTGGGTCGCGGAATAAATCCGCTGCTACAGGCTCGGTGTGGTTATTGGCTTCGATATTTAAAACACATGCACAAGTCCGTAGCAGCGATTTTATATCGCGATTGTTATCATGAATTTATATCGCGATGGTTTTACCTAACCAATGCCACAACAACTGCACCGTCACCCTGAACTTGATTCAGGGTCCATTGGGTCGCGGAATAAATCCGCTGCTACGGATTCGGTGGGGTTATTGAGCTTGGTGTTTGAAACATATGCACAATGTCGTAGCAGCGATTTTACATCGCGATGGTTTAAAATGGACTCCGGATCAACTCCGGATCAACTCCGGAGTGACGACTTTGGATGGCGCAGGTATCACTGCGACTTATTGCGGTTTTCTTTGGCAAAGGCGCGCAGTTTGCGCTTTTGCGATAGGGTCATTTTATTTGAACGGCCTGCGTATGGGTTGTCGCCTTCACGGAACTCGATTTTAATCGGGGTACCCATAATATTTAACGCTTTGCGGTAGTAGTTCATCAAATAACGCTTATAGCTATCTGGTAGCTCATGCACCATATTACCGTGGATCACGATACGTGGTGGGTTATAACCACCGGCGTGAGCGTATTTCAGCTTCACTCGGCGACCACGCACCAATGGCGGCTGGTGATCGGCTTGTGCCATGTCCATAATACGACGCAGCATGGCGGTACTAATGCGCTTAGTCGCCGACTCATAGGCCTCATCCACAGACTCAAATAAGTGGCCAACACCTGTGCCATGTAACGCACTGATAAAGTGTAAGCGCGCAAAGTCGACAAAACCCAGACGACGGTCAAGCTCGGTTTTAATCCGATCTTTAAGGTAGTCATCCAAGCCATCCCACTTATTCACCGCAATCACCAAAGAGCGGCCTGAGTTTAGGGCGAAACCTAATAAGCTTAAGTCTTGATCTGAGATCCCTTCGCGGGCATCCACCACTAATAACACCACATTGGCGTCTTCAATGGCTTTCAGGGTTTTAATGACTGAGAACTTCTCAACCACATCGCTGACTTTTTTACGCTTACGCACCCCTGCCGTATCAATCAAGATATACTCTTTATCGTTACGGGTCATTGGGATATAAATCGAGTCTCGGGTAGTGCCAGGCATATCGTAAACAATCACTCGCTCTTCACCCAGAATACGGTTGGTTAGCGTCGATTTACCAACATTAGGACGACCAATGATGGCCAGCTTTACCGGTTTATCGGTAAAGTCAGGCTTGTCTTCATCTTCTTCGTCGTGCTCTAAATAAAGCTCAGCAACGTCTTCGTCATTCTGCTCTAACTCGTCTTCTGCGGCGCTTAACTCAGCAATAACTGGCTGCAAAGTTAAATCCAGCAATTGCGTCACGCCACGGCCATGGGCTGCAGCAATTTGCTGTACGTCGCCCAGAGCAAGCTGATAAAACTCGGCGCAGTTTGAGTCGGCATCAATACCATCGGTTTTGTTTGCCACCACAAAGCATTTCTTTTGCTGTTTACGAAGGTGCTGCGCTATGGCTTGATCTGCAACCGTCATACCCACTCGTGCATCCACCAAAAACAAAACAATGTCTGCTTCTTCGATTGCCAGCAAGGATTGCTCTGCCATTTCGGTTTCAATGCCCTCTTCAGAGCCATCAATACCACCGGTATCTACCACGATAAACTCGTAGCCATCATAACTTGCCTGACCGTATTTACGGTCACGCGTCAAACCTGGAAAATCGGCAACGAGAGCATCACGAGTGCGGGTTAAACGATTAAACAGTGTGGACTTACCCACATTAGGTCGCCCAACAAGAGCGATCACAGGAAGCATAGACTACCTCTTTTAAAAACAACAAAAGGCTTCACCTAGCGGCGAAGCCCCATAAAAAACTTAACTTTCAGAGATTTACTGTGGTATTTGAACCGCGCTTAATTCACCATCGCGTGTTGTCACATACACTTTGTCATCAACAACAATCGGTTCAATATAAAATCCTGAACTATCGAACTCAGAGCGAGAAACCAACTCACCCGAGCTTTTATCCAACCAGTGAAGGTTTCCTTCCTGATCGCCTACCACGATGTAATCACCTGCTACCACAGGAGCCGTTAGATACCAACCACGTAATGCCGGTTGCGTCCAACGTTCAATCCCAGAGTCTTTATCCAAGGCATATAACACTCCTTCGCTGTCGACTAGGTAAATGGTGTTGAGCTCTAAGCTCAAGTCACGGTAGCTGCTGTATTCACGATCCCAAACTACGTTGCCGCTACGCACATCAATGGCCACTAGTTTACCATTATAGGCGATAGAATACACATAAGCGCCGCTAACAACCGGCTTGGTATCCACGTCGACTAGACGCTCAAACTCAGATGCGCCTTTTGGTACTGCAACGTCTGTGCTCCAAGCCGTAAAACCATTTTCAGCAATTAAGGTAGTCAGCTTGCCGCTTTCTTCACCAACCATGACACCGCCATTGGCACTGGTAGGTGAACTCAAGCCACGTAATGTAAGGGCTGGCACTTCTTGCTCATAAAACCAACGTTCTTCACCGCTATCTGGGTGCAACGCCAGTAACTTACCAGAGCCGAGGTTGACGTAAATAAGACCGTCACCGGCAGCAGGCGCCGACAGCGCTTCACCAGGCACTGACTTGCGCCACACCACTTCACCACTGTCGCGGTCAAGGGCTATGACTTCACCGTGCTCTGAACCAATATAAAGCTTGCCAAACGCTTGGGTAATACCGCCTGACAATTTCGCACTGTCGTTGTCTTCCCACGGCCAAAAGTTGGTGGTTTTTCTAACATCAACGCGCCACTTTTGCTCGCCCGTTTCGGTGTCAAAAGCACTCACTACACCGTCACGAGACGCTGAGAAAATGGTATTCTGGTAGCTCACCGGCGAGAGACGCGAAAAATAATGTTCAACGCCATCGCCGACACTTTCTTGCCACACCACTTCAGCTTCAAACTGATTGTTGATTTCTGGTAGTACTAGCTCATCTTCATCATTCGATGAGCAGCCGCTGGTTAACGCAGCCACACACAAAGCCAAAGAGGCCATTGTTAACTTCTTCATGGCAACTCCTTAAACCGCAGTTTTCGGTGCTAAATCATCCAATTTAATTTGCAGCATAGGGTTGTTAGCCCCGCCCTCTGCACTAAGCGCGGTTTGATAAGCTTCCCGTGCCTTTTCTTGTTCGCCTTGCGCTAAATAAATATCGCCTTTAATTTCAGCTTGCTGTGAGGCAAATGCCGCAGGCATTGGTTTCGCAAGGTTTGCAAGGGCTGCATCGTATTGCTCTTGTGCCACTTGTACACGCGCTAAACGCAGCAAAGCTGTTGCCTGTAGCTCAGGGTTTGCAACGTTTTCTGACGCCCACGTCAGCTTTTCTGCTGCCAGCGTTAAATCGTTGTTATCAACCGCTTCTTTTGCTGCCACAAAGGCCGCTAATACCGCGTAATTAGAGTCGCCATTTTCAGCTAAAAAACTATCAGCTTTGGCCAGTACATCATCGCTTTCAACCACTTGGGTGTACGCTTCTGATGTTGCTTCTGCATTGTCGATTTGGCTCTGGTTGTAAGCTTTCCAACCATACATACCACCAAGACCGGCAATGGCCGCTACCGCTAAGGTAATGCCATTTTCGCGGAAAAATCGTTTAATCGCTTCTGCTTGTTGTTCTTCTGTTGAATAAATTTCCATTCTTACCTCTTAGCTTACCAACTCAGCCAATAGCGTTTTCGCATCGGCCAGTGGCAAGGTGACTTGTTCTTTGTCTTCACGCAGATATTTTACCGTAACTTTGCCCTCAGCAAGTTCATCTTCACCGAGTACTAAAGCCACCTCAGCGTCGCTCTTATCTGCACGTTTGAATTGTTTTTTAAAGTTGCCGCCACCGCAGTGCATAAGCACCCGTAAACCCGCTACGTCGTCACGTAGTTGCTGTGCAATCACCGGCGCTTGAATGTTGGCTTGCTCACCCATGGCCACCACGTAAACATCGGCATTACGACGAATATCACCAATGCTCTCGAGTGTTTGCAGTAACAATACCAAGCGCTCCATGCCCATGGCAAAACCTACCGCAGGAGTGGCTTTGCCACCAAGCTGCTCAACCAGGCCATCGTAACGCCCACCGGCACACACAGTGCCTTGCGCACCTAAACTGGTTGTAACCCATTCAAACACGGTGCGATTATAGTAATCGAGACCGCGTACCAGCTTTTCATTAACTTGGTATTCGACGCCAGCGGCATCTAAACGTTCACACAAATTGGCAAAATGTGCTTTTGATTCCTCGTCTAAGTGTTCCGATAACTTAGGCGCATCCACTAAAACCGCTTGTACCTCAGGGTTTTTGCTGTCTAATACTCGCAATGGGTTACTGTACATGCGGCGTTTGCTGTCTTCATCGAGTGTGTCTTTGTGTTGCTCTAAATAAGCAATTAAGGCATCGCGATAATCCGCGCGAGCTTCGTTAGACCCCAACGAGTTCAGCTCTAGCTTAACGTGGTCTTGAATGCCAAACTGCTGCCATAAACGCGCTGTCATTAAGATCACTTCGGCATCAATATCCGCTGAAGCGATACCAAAGGTCTCAACACCAAACTGGTGGAACTGACGATAACGGCCTTTTTGCGGGCGCTCATGGCGGAACATTGGGCCCATGTACCAAAGACGCTGCTCTTGGTTATACAATAAACCGTTTTGATTTCCCGCACGTACGCACACCGCCGTGCCCTCAGGGCGAAGCGTTAGGCTGTCGCCGTTGCGGTCATCAAAGGTGTACATTTCTTTTTCTACGATATCGGTGACTTCACCAATAGAGCGCTTAAATAAATCGGTTGACTCAACAATGGGAAAACGAATTTCCTGATAGCCAAATGCCGCTACCGTATCTCTTAATACCGACTCTACTCTCTGCCAAATTTGCGTATCACCTGGCAGGCAATCATTCATTCCACGGATAGCTTGAAGTTGTTTTGTCACTGAAAACCCTAACTAAAATCTTATTTCTGCAAATATTTCGGCTACGGCTTATTTTGCCGCCGCAGCGTTTGCGCATCGAAAATGGCTTATATTAACGATTACGCCTGTATCAGTCGATGATTTTTACATCGATTTTTTCTTCTTGCTCTTTTTTCTCAACGTAATCGCGGATCTGCGCCTCAAGTTGTTCCACGATATTGTCGTTATCGATGCGCGTTTTTTGCCGTTCGCCATTGATATACAGTCCTGAGCGGCGATTTGCACCTGCGAGACCTAAGTCACTCACGAGCGCTTCACCTGGGCCATTCACCACACAACCAATGACCGACACGCTAATTGGAGCCGTAACATCTTCGAGGCGCTCTTCTAACTGGTTCATGGTGTTTACCACATCGAACTCTTGGCGTGAACAGCTTGGGCAAGCAATAAAGTTAATGCCTCGGGAACGGATCCGCAGTGACTTTAAGATATCAAAGCCCACTTTGATTTCTTGCACCGGATCAGCGGCCAGTGACACCCGTAAGGTATCGCCAATACCCTCGGCCAATAACATGCCAAGCCCTACCGCCGATTTCACCGAACCGGCTCTAAAACCACCGGCTTCGGTGATCCCCAAGTGCAGTGGCTGGTCAATTTCTTTGGCCAACAAACGGTATGCCCCTACCGCTAGAAAGACATCTGACGCTTTCACCGACACCTTAAACTGGTCAAAGTTGTGACGTTGAAGAATTTCCACATGGCGCATCGCTGATTCTAACAAGGCCTCTGGCGTCGGTTCGCCATACTTTTCTTGCAAGTCGCGCTCTAACGAGCCGCCATTGACGCCAATTCGGATCGGGATATTTTGCTCGCCGGCGGCGTCAATAACCGCACGAATGCGTTCTTCGCTACCAATGTTACCTGGGTTAATGCGCAAACAATCGGCGCCGTACTTAGCCACTTTAAGGGCAATACGGTAGTCAAAGTGAATATCGGTGACCAGTGGAATATCCACTTGCTCTTTAATGCTTTTGAAAGCTTCAGCGGCATCCATTGTCGGCACCGAAACCCGCACAATATCGGCTCCGGCATCTTGAATTGCTTTAATTTGTGCCACCGTCGCATCAACATCTAAGGTGTTGGTGTTGGTCATTGACTGCACGGCAATAGGCGCGCCGTCGCCGATGGGAACATTACCGACATTAATCCTGGTTGATTTTCTACGCTTAATAGGTGGTTCTGAAAACATGATAACTACTCTGTTAACGGTAAATTAAATTTGGCTAAACGGTTTTTCTCGAATTCCGGCAAGGTGATCGCCACCCCGTCTAATTCCACTTCAACGGCCTGATGTTTGCCTAACACCACTGAAAACGGCGCTTTGCCGGTCACCGTCATGGTGTAGCCGGCTTTTTTCACCCCAAAAGCGACGCGCTCCTGGGTGGCATCGAACATTTCGACCCAGCTTTCTTGTTTAAAATGCATCACCACAGTATTGCCTGTCGCCGCCGTAGCAGTTGTATTTGGCTGTGGTTTGGCTGCTGGCGCAGCCGCCGGTGCTACCGTATCGGTGACAACTTTATCCACTGCGGCATCTAGCTCTGAAGTGCTTGGCTCGGCCACCGGCTCAACAGTCGCGGCCTTATCACTTGCTTGCGCCGCTACCGGTGTCTCTGGCGCTGTAACCGCTTCACTGGTTTCGCCACTGAAAGGCTGCTCGGTGTTGTTGGTTTGCCAAAACCAGAAAGCCGACGAGCCTAGCACAATTGCCAATACAATGTAACTCACCAGCATTAAGCGGTTATCGTGGGCTTCTTTTTCTGTGCGTCGAGAAAAACTTTGCATGCGCCGTTTTTGCACTGGCACTTGCGGCTTTTGATACAAGGCCAACACCTCGTTGGCATCAATGCCCAGCAAGTTACAATAGTTTTTAATGTAGCCCTTCACAAACGTCTCAGGGCCTAAGCTTTGGTAATCGTCTTGCTCAAGCTTGGTGATTTGAGTGTGATTGAGCTTCAGCCGAGTTTCAATCTCAGCAAAACTAATCCCTGCCTTTTGTCTTGCCGTGGCAAGCGTCTGTCCTAGTGAAGGCTGATCTTGCTCGAGTGCCTCTGGCTCTTTACTGGTTTGGTTCATAAAACGTAATTAGTTGGGTCAACGATTAATACCGCGCGGCCTGCAGTTAAGTCCACGTCGGGGGTTAATTTATTCCATCGCATAATTTCATCGATCAACACACCATATCGATCGGCAATACTGAGTAAGGTGTCTCCCGGCGCAATTTCATGAGTAACATTGGGGTTTTTTAAATAGATCTTTTGTCCTGCATACAATCGCGATGATTCACGCACCTGATTATACGCCATAAGCTCGGCCATTTTGATATCGTATTTCACCGAAATGCTAAATAAATTTTCCCCTGCCACCACACGATGAAACGGCACTTGCGGCACCGACACGGCGGCATTTAATAACGCCACATCGGCGGCCTCAGAAGTCGAGCGCCCGCCACGCACAGGCTGAGTGCTTGACGATGGCGCCCTAAAGCTCACTTCACCCGGTTGGGGCTGGTAAAACTCCACCTTGGCCGGCTCAGCACGTGCGGTTGCCGCAGCCTTACTCGCTGATGCCGAAGTATCACTGTTGTCACTTGGCATCGCGGCGGCATTATTAGACCCAGAGAGTGAATCTTGGGTGAATGTCGTTGCCTGCTGCGGGGGCGTTTTTTTGCGTTTAATTTTTATTTTGGGGTTAGCCACAATGTGCCGTGGAGAATTATCCGTAAGCTTACTTAGCGCCGCTTCGCGCACACGGTTGCGCAGGCGCTCAAACTCACTGGCGGCGGTATTGTCGGTGAGTATCAATGCCGCTTGCGACGACTTCGGGTAAGTTTGCACTAAGGTGGTGGCAATGTCTTGGGCTTTATTTAGGTGCCCCATTTGCACATGCACCAAATGGCTTAGCAATAAACTCCGTGGTGAAATATAGCCGCGCTTAAGCATGGTATCTAGGGCTTCTTCTGCCGCCAAAAAATCGCTTTTGGCATAATAGAGCCCAGCTAATGCCACCAATGCTGAAACCCGCTGACCTTCGTGCTTCACGGCGCTTTTCAGGTAGTCTTCTGCCAATGCGAACTCATTTTGTTTCATGGCACACAGCGCAAGGTTTTCGTAGCTGGCGGCCACACGCAAATAGCTTGGCACGTCGATGGCTTTAAAAAAGTACTCACTGGCCTTGTCATATTGGCCAATGCGGCATAAAAAGGTGCCGTAATTATTGAGGGTGTTTGGATCATTGGGCTCAATATCTAACGCCGCCTGATAGGCGTTATCGGCGCGCTGCTCTTCACCTACCTGCTCATAATAATAAGCCAGTGAATAATGTGCTTCGGCAAGACGCGGGGCCAATTTCAAGGCGCGTTCAAAGTTATATTTAGCTGAGGTGTTGTTACCAGAATTTAGGTATTCTAACGCCAGAGCGATGCGCGTTTTGGCGGCATTGACGTTATTAACTTGCTGCTCGGGCACAGGACGGCCATCGGAGCGATAACTGTTTTCAGTTACACAACCAGTTAAAAGCAGGCTGGTACTTATTAGTAATGGCACTGCCCAGCCCATTGTGCGATTTCTTCGCGATTGCATCACTCACCTTTGCTTGCCACTCGAACGTACGTGTGCCCTATATTACCCAAAAGGCTAAGAGATTCATCTATTTTTTCAAAACATTATCCTCACCGTGCAAACTCAGCTGCACGGTGAGCAAAGCATTATTCCGCGCTGGCGTTAATGGCAATGGCGTTGTCTTCACGCTGCTTTTTCTTAGCTAAGCGTTTAGTTCTATCCACTACGTCACCCACTAACTGGCCACAAGCAGCGTCAATGTCGTCGCCACGAGTACGGCGTACAATACAGGTTAAGCCAGCTGCTTGCAGTACCTTTGAAAAACGGTCAATACGACTGTTACTTGAGCGACCATAGTCATTGCCCGGGAATGGGTTGAATGGGATCAAGTTGATTTTCACCGGCGTGCCTTTAAGCACTTCCACTAATTCGTGAGCGTGGTCGGTGCTGTCGTTTACTTCTTGCAGCATCACGTACTCAATGGTGATGTCTTTGTTGGCTTTAGAACCGTCGATATAACGACGACATGCCGCTAAGAACTCTTCAATAGGGTACTTTTTATTGATGGGTACCAGCACATCGCGCAGTGGGTTGTTCGGCGCATGAAGTGAAATGGCCAAGGCCACGTCGATTTTTTCTTTCAGAATATCCAGTGCCGGAACCACCCCTGAAGTACTCAAGGTAACGCGACGCTTCGACAGGCCAAACGCCCAGTCGTCCATCATCAGTTCCATGGCAGGAACCACATTATTCAGGTTAAGCAAAGGCTCACCCATGCCCATCATGACCACGTTGGTAATAGGGCGCTTAGTGCTGTCGCCGTTTTGTAGGCCAATATCGGTGGCCACACGCCACACCTGACCAATGATCTCCGAGACTTTTAAGTTACGGTTAAAGCCCTGCTGCGCGGTGGAGCAGAAAGTACACTCTAGCGCACACCCCACCTGTGATGACACGCACAAGGTAGCGCGGTCTTTTTCTGGGATCCAAACGGTTTCAACTTCTTGGCCGCCTTCTAGTAGCAAGGCGTATTTGATGGTGCCGTCGCTGGCTTGTTGCTTCACTGAAATTTCCGGCGCTTTGATCTCACACTCGGCTTGCAAACGCGCGCGCAACTTTTTGTTGAGGTTGCTCATATCATCGAAGTTATCGACACCAAAATGATAAATCCATTTCATCACCTGATCCGCGCGGAAGGGCTTTTCGCCGTACGATGCAAACAACTCGCGCATCCCCTCGCGATTTAAATCAAGTAAGTTAATTTTTTTCTCGGTAGTGGTCATGAAACAACCTCGGTTAAAGACGGTAAGAACAGCTTAAATGGCAATAGCGCATTGTACAAAAAAGCAGCAACTATCACAAATGCATTTTGCTCAGTATGACTATTGAGCAAAAGACACTAGGACAAAAAAAGGGCTCGAAAGCCCTTCTTTGGCAACCCAGCTCGAATTAACGAGTACGTGGGCAGATTTCTTCTTCTGCGAAGAAGTAAGCGATTTCGCGAGCAGCAGACTCAGGTGCGTCAGAACCGTGAACTGCGTTTTCGTCGATGCTTTGTGCGTAGTCAGCACGTAGAGTACCAGCTAGTGCTTCAGCAGGGTTAGTTGCACCCATGATTTCACGGTTTTTACGGATAGCGTCTTCACCTTCAAGAACCTGAACCATTACAGGGCCTGAAGTCATGAATTCAACTAGTGCACCGAAGAAAGGACGCTCTTTGTGCTCAGCGTAGAAACCTTCCGCTTTCTCTTGAGAAAGGTGAACCATTTTTGATGCAACGATTTTAAGACCAGCAGACTCAAAACGGTTGTAGATAGCACCGATGTGGTTTTTAGCTACCGCATCAGGCTTAACGATTGAAAAAGTACGCTCTAAAGCCATCTTTTTTGCTCCAAAGTTAGAATGTGAATATTGACGGCCGCGAATTATACGCGCTTTGGTAGAAAAAACCTACTATCTAACGCAGTTTCTTATCCAAGAAATACAACTTAGCGTTATTTCGCATCGCCTTCGCTTCGCTCACCTTAAAAGATCCCGGCGTAAAGCCGGTCCTACAAGGACCAGTGAAAGGTGTAGGCGCGATTTTATATCGCGCTAAGAGACCCCGGCATAAAGCCTGTCCCACTAAGGAGCTTTAGGTTGAGATATCACTGCGGTATACATCCGCGGCGACATAACTCGTCACCCTGAACTTGATTCAGGGTCCATTGGGTCGCGGAATAAATCCGCTGCTACGGGTTCGGTGGGGTTATTGAGCTCAGTGTTTTGAGCACACGCACTATGCCGTAGCAGCGATTTTATATCGCGATTGTTTTTATGATCTTATATCGTGATGGTTTTGCATGGGCTCCGGATCAAGTCCGGAGTGACGGGCTTTGATAGTGATAGGTACGCTAAAAGATCCCGGCATAAAGCCAATCCCAGTAAGGAGCTTTAGGTTGAGATATCACTGCGGTATACATCCGCGGCGACATAATTCGTCACCCTGAACTGGATTCAGGGTCTATTGGGTCGCGGAATAAATCCGCTGCTACAAAATGCGTCACCCTGAACTGGATTCAGGGTCTATTGGGGTCGCGGAATAAATCCGCTGCTACATAATTCGTCACCCTCAACTGGATTCAGGGTCCATTGGGTCGCGGAATAAATCCGCTGCTACAAAATGCGTCACCCTGAACTGGATTCAGGGTCCATTGGGGTCGCGGAATAAATCCGCTGCTACGGGTTCGGTGGGGTTATTGAGTTCAGTGTTTTGCGCACACGCACTATGCCGTAGCAGCGATTTTATATCGCGATTGTTTTCATGATTGTACACGCGATAAAAAGGTATCGATGTCGTTGCAATGGTTTTATATGGATTCCGGATCAAGTCCGGAATGACGGCCTTCGGTAGGCGCGATTTTATATCGCGCTAAGAGATCCCGGCATAAAGCCTGTCCCACTAAGGAGCTTTAGGTTGAGATATCACTGCGGTATACATCCGCGGCGACAAAATGCGTCACCCTGAACTGGATTCAGGGTCTATTGGGGTCGCGGAATAAATCCGCTGCTACGGGTTCGGTGGTGATATTGAGAACGGTGCTTCAAACAAATGCACTATGTCGTAGCAGCGATTTTATATCGCGATTGTTTTCATGATTTTATATCGCGATTGTTTTTATGATCTTATATCGCGATGGTTTTTATAATCTTATACCGTGATGGTTTTGCATGGGCTCCGGATCAAGTCCGGAGTGACGGGATTTGGTAGGCGCGATTTTATATCGCGCTAAGAAATCCCGGCGTAAGCCGGTGCGACAAAGGGATAAGCGTGTGGCGGTGCGAAATGCTGATCTAAATCAAAATTTGTTGCTGGTCATTCTTCTATACTGCGCCGCTTTTAATAATCACTCAGCAGCTGACCCGTAATCAGTTCAATGTATGAGGTAAACCATGTTTGTACCAGAACTTCTTTCTCCTGCCGGTAGTTTAAAAAATATGCGTTATGCATTTGCCTACGGTGCCGATGCCGTGTATGCCGGACAACCCCGTTATAGCCTGCGTGTACGCAATAATGAATTTGACTTGGCCACACTTGAGCTTGGCATCAACGAAGCCCATCAGCAAAACAAAAAGTTTTACGTGGTATCCAATATCGCGCCCCATAACGGTAAAGTAAAAACGTACTTACGTGATATTGAACCGGTTATTGCAATGGGGCCTGATGCCCTAATCATGTCCGATCCTGGCCTAATTATGCTGGTACGGGAAAAATGGCCAGATATGCCGATCCACCTTTCAGTGCAAGCCAATGCCGTGAACTATGCCGCGGTGCAATTTTGGGCCAAACAAGGCATTGAACGAGTGATTTTATCTCGCGAGCTATCACTGCAAGAGATTGAAGAAATTCGCACCTTATGCCCCGACACTGAACTTGAAGTGTTTGTACATGGTGCACTGTGCATGGCCTACTCCGGCCGCTGTTTATTATCTGGCTACATTAACAAGCGCGACCCCAACCAGGGCACTTGCACCAATGCCTGCCGTTGGAGTTATGACGTAAAACCAGGTCAAGAAACCGCTACAGGCGACGTGGTGCATAAAGTCGACCCGAAAGCGATTATTCCAACTTTAGGGGAAGGCCAGCCCACCGATGAAGTATTTATGCTCGAAGAGCAAGGTCGCCCTGGTGAATACATGCCCGCTTTTGAAGATGAACATGGCACTTACATCATGAACTCAAAAGACTTGCGCGCAGTTCAATACGTTGACCAGCTCACGCGCATGGGTGTGCACAGTCTAAAAATTGAAGGCCGTACCAAGTCATTTTACTACGTTGCCCGCACTGCACAAGTCTATCGCAAAGCCATTGATGATGCCGTTGCCGGTAAGCCGTTTGATCCTAGCTTAATGAAAACACTAGAGAACCTGGCTCACCGTGGTTACACCGAGGGCTTTTTAAAGCGCCACGCCCATCAGGATTACCAAAATTACGAGTATGGCCACTCCATTTCCGAACAGCAGCAATTTGTCGGCGAGGTGCTCGGTCGTAACAGCAATGGCTTGGTTGAAATTGATGTAAAAAATAAGTTCTGTACTGGGCATAGCCTCGAGCTTATGACACCCAAAGGAAACATTCAATTTAACCTCGAACACATGGAAAATAAAAAAGGTGAAACCATTAATGATGCCAAGGGATCAGGCCATATTGTGCAAATCCCATTGCCGCAAGAGATCGATCTTGAACATGCCATTTTAATGCGTAACTTAGGTGACCATGAGGATACCCGTAACCCTCATAAAAAGGTGTCGTAATGGCGCTATTGATCAACGATAAATGCATTAATTGTGATATGTGCGACCCAGAGTGCCCTAATCAGGCCATTTATATGGGTGACAAGATTTATCAAATCGACCCAGATAAATGCACCGAATGCGTGGGTCACTATGATAATCCAACCTGCGTTAGCGTTTGCCCAATTGATTGCATTAAACCCGATCCGGATCATCGCGAGAGCTTAGATCAACTGGCAGAAAAATACCTCAGCCTCACCGAGGGCTAACTAAACTGTTAATGACCACAGCCGAGTAATTACTATTTTTACACGGCTGTGGTTGGCCATATTACGCCCCATTTTCCTTGCCTATTTTGCAACAAAGCAAGATCAGCCATTTTCATCATCTTCGAGTCGAAATTTCACCCAAATAGGCTACAGTTAAAGCTATTAGTCAGTGGCTTGCTGTAAGTACTGCAGCTAGGTGTTACGCCACTATGACTTTAAGCTTGCTCAAGGTAAGAGACTCAACCTGACACTCGCACTCTCTGCTTTCGAACAAGACCGCTTAGTAAAGCAAAATGGTATGATTATTTTGTGTAAGGACATAACATGGATCTGAACTCGCTCGAGTCATTTTTTCACAATGCCTATATGCCCCATGGGCACTGTTATTTGTGGCAATCTCACATTTTATGGACCAATGTTGTCTCCGATATCTTAATCGCTGCAGCCTACTTTTCTATTCCCATGGCCATTATGATTTACGCAAAAAAGCGCCCCGATATTGCAAAAAACTGGGTCGCCATCTTGTTTTGTGCCTTTATTACTTTATGTGGCCTCACCCACCTTATTGGCGTTTACACCGTATGGCATGGTGCTTACGGTATTCACGGTATCGCCAAAGCCATTACCGCCATCATCTCAATGCTGACCGCGGTTTACTTATTCCGACTTATTCCCAGTGCCGTTACCTTGCCCACGCCGCTGCAATATCGTGGGGTGAGAGATAAACTCAGACGTGTCACCTCGGAAAAACAAGCGCTGCACACCCAGCTTGGCGAGCAAAAAGTGACTGAGTTTATGCTCGACGCCTTACCCACCAGCGCGTTAATGCTCGATGAGCTACTAAGCGTAAACCGATGCAACCCCTATTTTTACCGAGAGCTTGGCTATGACTCTCCACAGCCGCTGATTGGAAAACGCCTGAACGAAATTGTCAGTCTCGATGACCCGTTTGATAGCCTAGAGTCCATTAGCCAATCGTTACTTAATCAAAGTGACTTTAGTAAAGAAGCCTTGTGCCATGTTATTGATAAAGAGGGTAACCAAATCCCTATGGAAATGCGCTTAGTGCAAGAGCAGTTTGATGGTCAGAACTTTATTCTCGCCGTGTTCAATAATATGACCTCCCTTAAGCGCACAGAAAAAGCCTTGGCCGAGTCCAGTGAACAGGTTAATCGTGCTGTCAATGCCACTGAAGACGGCATTTGGGAATGGAATGTGCCAGATAACCGGGTTAGCTATTCAGCACGTTTAAAACGCATGATTGGCAAGCTAGACGATGACGAGGTGAGCTTTGAAGATTGGTTTGAGCATATTCACCCCGACCATCGCAGTAAAGTGCAAGCCGCTATTGATGAGCACTTTACTAGCAAAGAGCAATATCACATTGAGTACCTTGGCCGTGACAATAATCACCAGTACGCTTGGTTTTCGGCTGTGGGCAATAGCACGTTCGACGCCCAAGGCAACCCCCTATTAATGTCTGGGGCACTGCGTAATATCCATCATAAAAAATCGTTAGAGCTGCAAGTAGCTGAGAAAAATAAAATTCTTAATGCCATTTACGACGGTGCCAGCCAAGCTATTTGGCAATTAAAGGTGGAACCAAATTATGAGTTTCGTTTTTTAGAGTTTAACAAGCTTGCCTGTCAGCGCACTGGGGTTAGTTTTGAACAAGTGGCAAATAAAACCCTTAGCGAGCTGCGCGACAAGGTATTTGATAGCAAGCTAGTGGATAAAATCGCCAAAAACTATCGTCTATGTGTTGATGTTGCCAAACCCATTGATTACACCGAAATGATCCCCCATCAAGAGCGCGAGCGTTGGTATCAAACCACCCTCTATCCGTTAAAAAATAATCAGGGTGAAGTGGAGCAAATTGTTGGCATTGCGGTGGATATTACTGCCAGAAAAGCAGCCGAGCAGGAGCTTGAAGATAATCAGCGCTTTTTACAACGGATCATCGATTCCGCCGTGTGTGGTTTGTATTTGTATGATTTAAAACAAGCGCGAACCACTAAAATAAACAAACGCTATACCCAGCTGGTTGGCTATCAACAGCACGATTTGGCTGCTACTGACATTGACGCACTATTTCACCCCAGTGAGCTCGCCCTAGTTGAAGCACACATAGAAGAGGTAAAGGCCAGCGAGGATGGCCAGTTACTGCCACTTAAATACCGTTTTAAACACAAAGCCGGCCACTGGATTTGGTGTTACGCCGTCGATACCGTACTTACTCGCGATGACCACGGCAATGCCGAATTAATGCTTAGCACGTTCGTCGATATGACCGAGCAGACCGAGCTATTAATCAAGCTGCAAGAGTCTAATGCCCAGCTCGAGCAGTTTGCCTATTTAGCGTCCCATGATCTGCAAGAGCCGTTAAGAAAGATCACCGCTTTTTCAGATAGCTTAGCAGAGCGGATAACGCCGCAACTGCCCGACTATGAAGACGCCAAGTTTGAACTAGAGCGCTTAGTCAGTGCCAGTCAACGCATGCGCACCATGATCCAAGACTTGCTCAAATTGTCGCGTTTGCACTCGCACCAACTCAAATTACAAGACACCAATCTCAGTATTATCCTCGAAGATGTCTGTGAAATACTCAGTTTTAGTATTGAGGAAAGCCAAACAGAAATCAGCTTAGAGCACGGCGATATTATGGTGCAGCTAGACGCATCATTGTTTATCCAGGTATTACAAAATCTGATCAGTAACAGTATTAAGTTTAAGCGCGACAATAGTGCACCACAGATCCGCATCGACTGCCAGCAAAAAGGCCAGCAGCTGGTGATCCATTATCAAGATAATGGCATTGGCATTCCAGCCGCAAGACAGCAACAAATATTTGAGCCGTTTAAGCGCTTCGGTGGTAACCAAGAGCAAGGCAGTGGCATAGGGCTTTCTTTGTGTAAAGAAATCATCAAGCTACATGGTGGCACTATCTGTTGCCACGATTGTGATAATGGCGCACTGTTTGAAATTACACTGCCGCGGCAAGCTAAGGAGTCATAACGTGGAATTACTATTAGTTGAAGATGACCCAGATGATATCTACTTTTTTAAACGTGCTTACACCAGTGTGGCAAATCGTCCTAGTCTCAAAGTATTTAATGATGGTTGCGAATTGCTGCACTATATTAAGCACTGTGAAACCCTAGGCCAAGTGGTGTTGCTGGATTTAAATATGCCCAACATGTCGGGGTTTGAAGTGATGGCAGCACTCAGTGAGCAGCAACTCACTAGCAACTTAATTATTGTGTGTTACACCACTTCAACCCATCACAGCGATATCAACAAGGCCTATCAACTCGGTGCTAAGTCATATATCACGAAACCGGGGCGTTTAGGCGATTTAGAGAACTTGATAAAACTAGTTAAGCAATACTGGTTTGATCATAACCATGCGGTAAAAGGATGACGATGAATACCTGGTTAATTTACCTGCTTGAAGACAACGACGAAGACGCTTATCTGGTCAAGCGCACCCTGGCTGATATGAGTGGTAAACATAAATTTAAGGTTAAGCATTTCAAAACCTTGGATGAGCTAAATCAAGCGTTGAAAAATTTTAAACCAGAAACCCTGCTGATCGATCTTAATATCGAAGAAAGCCATGGGCTCAACACCTTGCTGGCAGTAAAACAAATGTCTACCAGCGCCCCTATTGTGGTGCTTACCGGTATTTCCGAGGAAGCTTTCGGTGAAAAGGCGATCCAGCTAGGCGCACAAGATTACATTCCTAAGCATGAAGTAACCGGCCCTTTGCTTTGCCGCACCATTAAATTCTCTAAAGAGCGTTATGAGATGCAACGTAACCTCGAAAACCTGGTCATTATGGACCGGCTCACTATGCTGCATAATCGTGGCGCGTTTGATAACGAAATCGAGCGCACCATTTCTGATTCAGAGCGCTATGGCCATGGTTTTGGCTTATTATTTATCGATTTAGATAACTTTAAGCCCGTTAACGACAACCTCGGTCACCAAGCAGGAGATCAATTATTAAAAATTCTCTCAGCTAAATTAAAAATGTATAAGCGCGCCTCGGATTTTGTTGCTCGCTATGGCGGTGATGAATTTGTGGTGATAGCCCCTCACCTCACGGAAAAAAATCAGTTAAGAAAATTAGCCCAACACAAATACGACCTATTAAGCGATACTTACTGCCTCCAAGATGAGCAAAACCAATTGCAAGAAATACACCTAAAGCTCAGCATTGGTGCCGTAATCTACCCAACCGACGCCAACAGCGCCGATGAGCTCGTCGCCAAAGCCGACAAAGCCATGTACGCCGCAAAATCACAAGGGTTACCTTATGTGATTTATTCTGAGCTAAACCAAAGTGACCCTGATCCAAGCCAGGAATAACATACTATCGCGATGTAACATTATGAAAACCATCGCGATATAAAATCATAAAAACAATCGCGATATAAAATCGCTGCTACGACATAGTGCATGTGTTTGAAGCACCGTTCGCAATAACACCACCCAACCCGTAGCAGCGGATTTATTCCGCGACCTCGTGACCACAACACATAACCATAAAAACAATCGCGATGTAAAATCATGAAAACAACCGCGATATAAAATCATAAAAACAATCGCGATATAAAATCGCTGCTACGACATTGTGCATGTGTTTGAAGCATCGTTCTCAATATCACCACCCAACCCGTAGCAGCGGATTTATTCCGCGACCTCGTGACCACAACACATAACCATAAAAACAATCGCGATGTGAAATCATGAAAACAACCGCGATATAAAATCGCTGCTACGACATAGTGCATGTGTTTGAAGCATCGTTCTCAATATCACCACCGAACCCGTAGCAGCGGATTTATTTCGCGACCCCAATGGACCCTGAATCAAGTTCAGGGTGACGTATTTTGTAGCCGCGGATTGACTCCGCGGAAAGACCTCACCTAAAACTCCCTTGTAGGACCGGCTTTACGCCGGGATCTTTTAGCGCGATATAAAATCGCTGCTACGACATTGTGCATTTGTTTGAAGCATCGTTCTCAATATCACCACCGAACCCGTAGCAGCGGATTTATTTCGCGACCCCAATGGACCCTGAATCAAGTTCAGGGTGACGTATTTTGTAGCAGCGGATTGACTCCGCGGAAAGATCTCACCTAAAACTCCCTTGTAGGACCGGCTTTACGCCGGGATCTTTTAGCGCGATATAAAATCGCGCCTACACATAATGCCACGCTAAAACATAAAATAAAGTTCAAATTATTGTAAAAAATATGTATATTAAATTTTACTAAAAACTAAGGTGCAGGATTAAGAATGACTGGAAAGGACGGTTCTAGCATGGCAAAGCATTGGCAAAGCCGTGAGATTTTTATCTTAACTCACCCTAATGCTGATACCAGTAGTGAAGTTTACATCTTACTTGTTAAAGTACTAGAAACTTTGGCGGGCACAGTCAAAATAGACACAAAATTACCCGATGCTGCTCTAAAGACTGCCATTTCATTGTTTGTGATTGATGTTGAGCACCGTGATTGCAACGAACTCATCAGCCCTGAAATCAAACAGCTCGCCATGCAGCACCATGTGGTGCTTTTCAATGCTGAACGCGGCACAGTAAGCGAAAAAACCGCGCTATTTGGCAATGTAAAAGGCTTGCTGTATCAAGATGCTTCACCACAAACACTATTCAATGGCATAACCAGCGTGCTCGAGGGTGAACTGTGGTTTTGCCAACATGCCGTTGCCACGGCGTTCAGTGAACTGTTATCGGCCATGCCAAAGCCGGTAAAACACAGTGATATTATCGTTGGTAATGACCAACTAAGCCGCCTTACCTCAAGAGAAAAGTCTGTGATCAAGCTCATCGCGTCGGGGGCTAAAAATGAAGACATTGCCGATCAGCTTAATATCAGCAACCACACGGTTAAAACCCATATTTACAGCGCATTCAAAAAAACCAATTCTCGCAACCGCGTGGAGCTTGCAAATTGGGCGTTGCGCCATATCCCCCTGGTAGGTGCGGCCTTTTCTGGGTAGGACCGGCTTTACGTCGGGATCTTTTAGCGCGATATAAAATCGCGCCTACAACGTTCCCCTGTTGCGTTATAAAACCGCGCCTACCACAGGCCGTCATTCCGGACTTGATCCGGAGCCTAGGTTAATCGCGATATAAAGCCATAAAAACAATCGCGATATAAAATCGCTGCTACGACATCGTGCATGTGTTTCAAATACCGAGCTCAATAACCCCACCGAGCCCGTAGCCGCGGATTTATTCCGCGACCCCAATGGACCCTGAATCAAGTTCAGGGTGACGATACATTTAACAATGTGGAAGGTTGAGTTGTAGGACCGGCTTTACGACGGGATCTTTAGCGCGATATAAAATCGCGCCTACAACGTTCCCCTGTTGCGTTATAAAATCGCGCCTACCAAAGGCCGTCATTCCGGACTTGATCCGGAATCCATATAAAACCATTGCAACGACATCGATACCTTTTTATCGCGTGTACAATCATGAAAACAATGGGGATATAAAATCATAAAAACAATCGCGATATAAAATCGCTGCTACGGTATTGTGCATATGTTTGAAGCATCGTTCTCAATATCACCACCGAACCCGTAGCAGCGGATTTATTCCGCGACCCCAATGGACCCTGAATCCAGTTCAGGGTGACGAGTTTTGTAGGGCGGATTTATTCCGCGACCCCAATGGACCCTGAATCCAGTTCAGGGTGACGTATTTTGTAGGCGCGGATTTACTCCGCGACCCCAATAGACCCTGAATCAAGTTCAGGGTGACGAGTTATGTGGCAATGGACTTATTCCGCGAGCTATCCCGCTGCGGCCCAGATGCCTTTATCAATTCCCTGCTTCACCATTAAGGTTAAGGCTTTTTCAATGGCTTGAGTGACACAAATGTGCATGGGTTCGTTGTCACTATACCCGCCTTCGGCTTCAGCTAGGCGTTTATAGCTGACATAGCGAAATAGCCCCGCACGCACTTCCATTGAAAGCACTTTTTTGCTGCTGGCCACAGAAAGCAGCACTTGGCCGGTGCGGACATCCACGGCCCGCATATAGATAGAAATGACGTCTTCGCGATATAATTCAGAGGCGCCAATACCAAAGTACTCCATGCCTAAGCCACCGGTACGAACGTTGGAATCGTAACTAATAATGCCGCCTTCCAAAATGATTTTTGCTGTCATCAGCGGTGGTAAAGGAGCAGCCTGCTTATCCTCGACCGCAGCACGGATGATTTTTCGCTCGGTAAGCAGGTTTTGTAGCCCTTCGCGCTCAACTGGTAAAAACCAATCGGTTTCATGCAACGCTTGCATCAATATGGAGTTGGCGCCTTGGGTTACGGCCGTTGAAAAGGAGCTGACGTTTTCTTGTGGCTTATATTGCCCAGTTTGGTCGCGAAAAGAATAAACCGATACCGGGATCCGACCCTTTGGCATTGGCAGTGCTTTTAGCTCGGCAAAGGCCGGGGACGCTGCCAGCGCTACGGCTGTAGTTTGTTCGGGAGGTAAGACACGAGAAATACTGCTACAACCGCCAAGCACAAGTAACAATGCCGGCGACACTACACGCCACATCAAGAGAACCTCGGCACTTCAAGAATGGTCTCTTCACCGGAAATGGTATTGGTGATTTTTACTGTGATCGAATCGGGTGTACTGGTGATCACCTGAATTTGATAATCGCCGCTCATAAACATGGCATCTTGATTAAAGATACTATCTTCAACGTCATCGCCAAAGGCCATCCCTGTTATTTCTCTCACCATACGGTTTAAATAGGTTCGCTCTAACGATTCTTGGAATTTTTCACCATAGTTTTTTTCTATATTCGGCGCGCGGTGCTTATTTTGCGCTTGCGCCTTGCTTAACAGCATATTGGCATTAAGTGGGTTACCACCAAATGAGGGGTTAATGGGTTTGTACACAATTTCTGTTGCCGCCGCTGAAAAGCAGCTCAAGGCAATGAGGCTGCTGATTATTTTTGTTGTCATGGTTACCACCCGCTACTGGCTAAATCTTTGGAGCCTTGTTGATAGTGTTGTCTTGCCATGGCATCCATAATGGCAAATATGGCCGTTTCCACTCGCTCATCGACCGAGCTACCGCGCCTGCCCATGGCTGTGGCATAAACGGCTTTGTCGTTCATTACCACTTCTAATCGCGTTCCGGCTCTTGGCAACACCGTTTCTTTGATGGTGACGTTGACGCCAGCGGTGTCTGGCACATCACGCCACAGCTGTGAAAATTGAAAGTAAAACTGATGGCCAAAGCGACTGATGGACTGATCCATCACTAAGCCATCAATTTCGACTTCTTGCCTTGCCTGCAGCGCACCACTGCCAAGGCTTAGAACGGTTAAGAGTGCGAATAGTGTTATTTTATTGTTCTTGAGCACAGCTCTTTCCCTATTATTTAAAAATAATCGCGATATAAAATCGCTGCTACACCTAGCGTCATTCCGGACTTGATCCGGAATCCATATAAAACCATTGCATCGACATCGGTACCTTTTTATCGCGATGTTAAATCATGAAAACAATCGCGATATAAAATCGCTGCTACGGCATTGTGCGCGTGTTTTAAATACCGCAGCTATTAACCCAACCTGTACACACGGATTTATTCCGTGGACCTAATGGACCCTGAATCAAGTTCAGGGTGACGTATTTTGTAGCCGCGGATTTATTCCGCGAACTCAATGGACCCTGAATCAAATTCAGGGTGACGAGTTTTGTAGGCGCGGATTAATTCCGCGGACCCAATGGACCCTGAATCAAGTTCAGGGTGACGAATTATATAGCAGCGGATTAATTCCGCGGAAAGACCTCACCTAAAGCTCCCTTGTAGGACCGGCTTTACGCCGGGATCTTTTAGCGCGATATAAAATCGCGTCTACAACGTTCCCCTGTTGTGTTATAAAACCGCGCCTACATCAGGCGTCATTCCGGACTTGATCCGGAATCCATATAAAACCATTGCGCCGGCATCGATATCTTTTTATCGCGGACCCAATGGACCCTGAATCAAGTTCAGGGTGACGAATTATGTAGCAGCGGATTTATTCCGCGGACCCAATGGACCCTGAATCAAGTTCAGGGTGACGAATTATATAGCAGCGGATTAATTCCGCGGAAAGACCTCACCTAAAGCTCCCTTGTAGGACCGGCTTTACGCCGGGATCTTTTAGCGCGATATAAAATCGCGTCTACAACGTTCCCCTGTTGTGTTATAAAACCGCGCCTACATCAGGCGTCATTCCGGACTTGATCCGGAATCCATATAAAACCATTGCGCCGGCATCGATATCTTTTTATCGCGGACCCAATGGACCCTGAATCAAGTTCAGGGTGACGAATTATGTAGCAGCGGATTTATTCCGCGGTGATACCTCAGCCTAAAGCTCCCTTGTGGGACCGGCTTTATGCCGGGATCTTTTATCGCGATATAAAATCGCTGCTACGACATTGTGCGCGTGTATTAAACATCGCGGTCAACAAACCACCCAACCCGTACCCACGGGTTTACTCCGCGAACCCAGTGGACCCTGAATCAAGTTCAGGGTGACGAATTATGTAGCAGCGGATTTATTCCGCGGTGATACCTCAGCCTAAAGCTCCCTTGTGGGACCGGCTTTATGCCGGGATCTTTTATCGCGGTTTAAAATCATGAAAACCATCGCGATATAAAATCGCTGCTACGACATCGTGCATTTGTTTAGAGCACCAAAATCAATAACCTCTCCGGGCCCGTAGCAGCGGATTTATTCCGCGACCTCGTGACCACAACACATAACCATAAAAACAATCGCGATATAAAATCGCTGCTACGACATTGTGCGCGTGTCTTAAACATCGCGGTCAACAAACCAGCCAACCCGTAGGCGCGGATTTATTCCGCGAACCCAATGGACCCTGAATCAAGTTCAGGGTGACTAATTTTGTAGGCGCGGATTTATTTCGCGACCCCAATGGACCCTGAATAAAGTTCAGGGTCACGGTATGGGCTTTTTATTGTTGCGTGATGGTGGCTACGTTGTTGTCGCCTACTTGGGTAACGGTGATATTTTGGCCGCTGCTGGCGATGCCGCCTTGTACTAGGTTGCCGTTGCCGAGCTGGCTTACCGTTAGGCTGTTGTCGTCACCGTTAATAACAAAGGCGCCTTGGTCCATGCCGACCACAAAGTTATTGTCGCCACTTTGGGTGATGTCGAGCATATTGCGGCTGCCTTCGAGCATGATATCAATAGCATTAAACTCACCAGATTGCGCAATATCCACTTGGTTACTGCTGCTATCAAACACACTGCTCATGGTGACTGCTGCGCCATTGCCCATACCGTCTTGGGCAATATCAATTTGGTTGTCGTTGCTGGCAAGGCTGACATCAGGGTAAGAAGACTGCACCAGCACTTCGTTTTCACTGCCGCTTTGGGTGACATCCACATCGTTATTGTTGCCGTTAAAATTAGCGACATGAGCTTGGTTGTTATCGCCCAACTGCATGGCACTAAACTCATTGTTATTGCCAGCTACACCTAAATACACATCGTTATTGCCAGCTACACCTAAATACACATCGTTATTATTGCCATCTTGCAGTGCCATAAACTGGTTATCGTCACCGATGACATCCGCGGCGGCTTGGTTTTCGCTGCCATTTTGTTGTGCTACCACCTCGTTGTCGGCGCCTACCAGCATGTCTGAGGTAAAGCTGTTTAACGAGCCTTCTTGATCAATACTGAGCTCATTATCGCTGCCTGAAATCTCAAACACAGAAACCGTATTGTCTTCCCCTTCAGACTGCTCAATCGCCACTTCGATATTGTCGCCAATTAGAGTCTCAATTTGGATTTCGTTGTAGTCACCGCTTTGCCGCGTTTCAATTTCGTTATTGCTGCCCTCAATACTGACCAAGCCAAATTGGTTATAAAAGCCATTTTGGTCCAGCGCGATGTCGTTCATATCGCCTTGAACCGACTCCAGCGTTGCCTCATTCCAGGTACCCGATTGCGTTGCTGAAACCGTATTTTGGCTGCCTTGCATATCCAGATTATAAAACCAATGGCCACCAGCGCCTTGGGTCACTGTAATGTTATTTTGGTCGCCAGTGATTTTGTTAATGGCTTCGTTATTAATGCCTAATAAACCAGTGCCTGACTGCATCACATCAATGTTATTAGCATCACCGGTTAACTCTGTTGCTACGCCATTGACTTCGCCATCTTGAGTATAGGTTTGGGTGTTGTTGTTACCTGTGGTGGTGATAAATGCGGCGTTATCAGAACCGTTTTGGGTTGCCACAGTGGCGTTATTGTCACCGACGGTGGTGATCTCGGTTAAATTTGCCGTACCTAACTGCGTGGTTTCCAGTTCATTGCCACCTTGTTCGGCTGCGGTTTGCGAAATAGTAAGTTCGTTGCTTTCACCGGCGGCTCTTTCAGCTTGGGCAAGCACCGATGTCGACAGTGGCTTGTCTGCCTTATCTGCAGCCAGTGCTGCTGTAGAGTGTGTTAGTGCAATAGCGATAGCAGCACTTACGATTGATTTTGAAAACTTCACACTGTTCTCCTTAGAGATCTCTGTTTTATTTTTGTGTAAGTACAAAGTTTGATTAGAGTTGTTGCCGGACTCCACTGCACACAAATTTATACTTAATGTATGCCAGCCTCGCTGGCTGGCATTGAATTACTCACCATCCAAATGGTTACCAGAAGTTTACATTTGGCGTATTCGCTTACTGTTATTTTCTCTATCCGCTGCCAATATGCACAAACGAACTAAGTTATAACGATACGCCTTCAACCACTCTAAATTGGGAACAGGCGAAGATAAATTAGCAGTTTTTATGAAATAAAAACCCATTAAATTTCATATAAATAAAGTAACAAAAAAGAAAACCAGTAAATAAAAAAGCTTCACTGCCAAAAAAGCATGAGCAAACATGCATCAACCAGCACGCAATCACTGCCATAAAAAAGCACCAATTTAAGCGCATTTTATTTAGCCAAAACCACAAAAAAGAGGGATTTTATGTTTTAACTATTTTTTTACATTGCATATCCCAAAAACAGAGACTAGGTTTTTAAACGTTGCCAACCAAAACCACCATTCATACCAGAGCGTTAATTCAAGACTTGGCTAACCAAGCCGTTAGTCACAAAAAGTGAATAGGAATAACAATGAAATCAAAACTTTCGAAATTAAGCTTGGCGCTACTGCCAGCTCTAACCTTATCAGCACAAGCGGCAGTACAAATTGAAACCACCAAAACCATCGCAGATGACAGCATCTTAGTGGTATTTAAAGAAAACACTTCAGCAGCCCTGCGTGCCAACGCTCGCAACCTAGTAAAGGCCACCATGGCAGACCATAATGCCGATGGCATCGATGACAAATACCGCCATGTATTAAAAGGCCGATTGGCCAACTTTAAGCTCAATAATAACAACGCCAAAGAAGCCATTGCTAAGCTGGCCAAGCACCCTGCCGTTGAATACGTTGAGCCCGATTATCAAGTTCAAGCACTGGGCATTCCTGACGATAGCCGTTTTGATGAGCTATGGGGCTTAAACAACTCTGGACAAACTGGCGGTACGGCAGATGCCGATATTGACGCCCCCGAAGCGTGGGATATTACCGTGGGCTCTCGTGATGTGATTGTCGGCGTGATTGATACTGGGGTCGACTATACTCACCCAGACCTGGCCGCCAATGCATGGCAAAACCCAGGTGAAATTGCCGGCGATGGCATCGATAACGACGACAATGGCTACATTGATGATGTCTATGGTATTAATGCCATCACAGGTACGGGCGACCCAATGGACGACCAAGGCCATGGTACGCACGTATCGGGCACCATTGGCGCAACGGGTAACGATGCTCTGGGCGTGGCTGGGGTTAACCACGAAGTGTCGATCGTGGGCTGTAAGTTCTTAAGTGCTTCAGGCTCGGGGTCAACCTCAGATGCCATTGAATGTATTGACTACATGGTGGCGCTGAAAGACGCAGGCCATAATGTGCGCGTAACCAATAACAGCTGGGGTGGCGGCGGCTTTAGTCAAGCGCTGTCTGATGCCATTACGGCCAGTGAAAACGCCGATATTTTGTTTGTTGCAGCGGCCGGTAACAGTGCGGTTGATAACGACCAAAATCCACATTACCCATCAAGCTACGAGCAAGACAGCGTTCTGGCCATTGCCAGCACTACCCATACCGATGCCATGTCTTCTTTCTCGCAATGGGGTGTAACGTCTGTGGACATGGGCGCACCAGGTAGCGATATTTTATCCACGGTACCAGGTGGCGGCTATTCCAGCTACTCAGGAACATCGATGGCGACACCGCATGTGGCTGGTGCTGCAGCCTTGGTGCTGTCTATCAATCCAACACTTTCCGCCATTGAACTGAAAAACCTACTGATGCAAAGCGGTGACGATAACGCCGATTTAGCCGACAAAACCGTCTCTGGTAAACGCCTAAATGTGAATCAGGCGGTGATCGATGCCGATCCGGAGCCTGGCTTTAGAGTGTCGGCACGCCCTGGTGATCAAGAGATCACCGCAGGCGATACCGCAACGTACGAGTTTAGCTTTAGCTCAGTGGCCGATTGGCAAGGCAGCATTGACCTTAGCCTAACATCACCAATTGCTGGCGCTACGCTGTCGGCAGAAGTGGCGATGCCGGGTGACACAGTAACATTAACTGTGCCTACAACGGCAGAAACACAATGGGGCGATTACAGCTTTACCCTAGATACCACATCAGGTGAGCTAAGCGACCAAGAAACGGTATCGCTGTATGTATTGCCACAAGGACTGAACGAGTTCAGCTACCAAAACACTACTCCGGTTGAGATCCCAGACAACGATGCCACTGGTATCACTTCCACCATTACCGTGGCCGATAGCGTAACAGTGTTTGATAGCAATACCCTAGTTGATATCACCCACACTTACATCGGCGACTTGCTCATAACACTAACCTCACCGGCAGGCACAGTAGCAACACTGCACAATCGTCAAGGTGGCGGCGATGACAACTTGAATCAAACCTTTAACTCAGCGGCGTTTAACGGCGAAGTGGCAACGGGCGATTGGACCCTAACGGTGTCTGATAACGCCGGCATCGACACTGGTACACTAAACAGCTGGACGCTCAATCTAACTGGCCTGGGTGAAGTATTACCACAACCACCGCAAGCAGGCTTTAGCTACAGCGCAGATGGCTTAAACGTTAACTTTACTGACGACAGCCGTGACGCCAATGACGACATCGTCAGCTGGGAGTGGGACTTTGGTGATGGCAGCATCAGCACCGACACCAACCCTATGCACCAATTTGCCGCAGGCGGCGAATACAGCGTGTCACTCACCGTAACCGATAGCGAAGGTAACACTGACACCACCAGCCAAACCGTGGTGGTTAGCAGTGACAACATTGAGCTTGATGTGGTGCGCGCCAACAAATCACGCTTAGGCTTTATCCGCGTAGAGCTAGCATGGCAAGGCAGCAGCGCCGATGAAGTCACCATCTACCGCGATGGCCGCGCCCTAGATACCGTGAACAACAGCGGCAAATACCGCGACTTCGCACGGGACGTGAACGCCACCAGCATGACCTACCAAGTATGCCAAAGCGGCGACATCTGCTCTAACGAAGTGACCGTTAACTTCGAGTAAGTTTCCCCCAATACCACACCCCAAGCCCCGCAAGGGGCTTTTTTGTTGGTCGTAGCAAATAAATTCCGCAACGAAACCGAGCGCAACGACACCTCCAACCCCGTAGCAGCGGATTTATTCCGCGACCTCGTGACCACAACACATAACCATAAAGACAATCGCAATATAAAATCATGAAAACAATCGCTATATAAAATCTTAAAAACAATCGCTATATAAAATCGCTGCTACGACATGGTGCGCGCGTTTCAAACTCCTAGCCCAACAACACCTCCAACCCCGTAGCAGCGGATTTATTTCGCGACCTCGTGACCACAACACATAACCATAAAGACAATCGCAATATAAAATCATGAAAACAATCGCGATATAAAATCGCTGCTACGAGATTGTGCATGTGTTTAGATGCACCGAAATCAATAACCTCTCCGGGCTCGTAGCAGCGGATTTATTCCGCGACCTTTGCAAAAGTAACCAGCAATGACGATACTCTATAGGCCAATCATCGTTATAAGGATTTAACATGTTTAGATGCCAAAACCTGCGCAAATATCGCCACTCTGCGCGAAACCACTTTTATGCCATCACAATCAATTGCCGCAAACGAAAGAAGGTATTTACCTCATTTAAGCTATGCTCAATCTCGTGCCAAACTATTTTTCAGTGTAACAAAGAGGGGTTATTTAAACTGATTGCATTTGTAATTATGCCTGATCACATTCACCTTATAATTCAATTAAACGGCACCTTAGATTTGCCAGACAGTGTCAAAGCGACTAAAGGCCGAGTTGCATCCTGCTTGAGAGAATTCAGCCTCTTCAATATTTGGCAAAAAGGTTATTACGAACGACAAATTAGAGATGAAAGCGAATTGCGAGAGCAAGCCAGGTACATTATCAGAAACCCAATTAGAGCTGAGCTGATAACCAAGGTAGGTAATTATCCATATTGGTATTGTATATGGGTCTGATAAACCTGAAATTCATTGCAATATAAAATCATAAAAACAATCGCGATATAAAATCATAAAAACAATCGCGATATAAAATCGCTGCTACGACATCGTGCATATGTTTAGAGCTCCAAAATCAATAACCACTCCAACCCCGTAGCAGCGGACTTATTCCGCGACCTCCTGACCATAGCCACATAATCTAAAAACCACCACGATATGAAATCATGAAAACAATCGCGATATAAAATCGCTGCTACGACATGGTGCACGCGTTTCAAACTCCTAGCCCAACAACACCTCCAACCCCATAGCAGCGGATTTATTCCGCGACCTCCTGACCACAACACATAACCATAAAAACAATCGCGATATGAAATCGCTGCTACGAGATTGTGCATGTGTTTAGAGCACCGAAATCAATAACCTCTCCGGGCTCGTAGCAGCGGATTTATTCCGCGATCTCCTGACCACAACACATAACCATAAAAACAATCGCGATATGAAATCATGAAAATAATCGCGATATAAAATCGCTGCTACGAGATTGTGCATATGTTCTCAACACCGAGCCCCCGTAGCGGTTGCAAAATTCCCCATTAGCTTCCACAATTGGGCAAATACTCAACAAGGATGAACAATGGATATTGATATTTTACATCACGGGGCCACCTCTGGAGTAACGGGCTCGTGCCATGAGTTACGGCTGGATAATAACCACAGTGTGCTAATTGATTGCGGCTTATTTCAAGGCTCGGAGTCAGACACTGACTTAGCCATTGAGTTTGATATTAGCAAGGTCGTTGCCTTAATCGTTACTCATTGTCATATTGATCATGTGGGACGCATTCCCTATTTACTTGCCGAGGGCTTTAAACAACCTATTTACTGCTCCGAGGCCACGGCTAAGTTACTGCCTATGGTCATCGAAGACGCATTAAAGGTTGGCGTAACGCGCGATCAGCAGCTGATCGATACTTGCTTAAAACTACTCAAAATACTTATAAAACCAATTGATTTTAAAACCTGGTTTGAACTCCCAGTTAACAACGCAAGTAAACCGGTAAAAGCGAGGCTGCAAAGAGCTGGGCATATTCTTGGCTCTGCTTATGTAGAAGTTGAAATCGGCAAAAAGAACAATAATCACAGAGTGGTTTTTTCAGGTGATTTAGGCGCACCTTACACGCCCCTTTTGCCCTCGCCCAAAGCCCCCTATCGTGCCGATATCTTAGTAATCGAATCAACCTACGGAGATAAAAACCACGAGGGCCGGGCACACAGAGCAAAAACTTTAAAACGCGTAATAGAAAAAGCCACCGCCGACAACGGCGTGGTATTAATCCCCGCTTTTAGTATTGGCAGAACGCAAGAGCTACTGTATGAGCTTGAGCAAATTATTCACAATGCCCCTAAGCATTCAATGTGGCGAGAAATTGAAATCATTGTCGACTCTCCCATGGCCGCCAACTTCACTGAGTTTTATATTGACTTTAAAGCCCTGTGGGATAATGAAGCGAAAAAGAAGGTCGCGCAAGGACGCCACCCCCTCGACTTTTCCAGTGTTTATGCCATCGACTCTCACAGCACTCATATGGCCACTGTGAACTACCTTCGTAATCGCAATAAGCCCGCCATTGTTATTGCTGCCAGCGGCATGTGTAGCGGTGGTCGCATCGTAAACTATTTAGAAGCCTTTTTAGCTGACCCCACCGCCGATGTGATTTTTGTTGGCTACCAAAGCCAAGGTACCCTAGGCCGCGACATACAAACTTATGGCCCTAAGGGAGGTTATGTTTATATTGACCACCAGCGCATAAATATAAAAGCGCAAATACACACTATTAGCGGTTATTCTGCCCATGCCGATCAAAAAGGGTTGCTGAGGTTTGTCACTGGTATGAAGAAAAAACCAAAACAAATCAAATTAGTACATGGTGATACCAATGCTAAGCAAGCGTTAAAACAGCAATACCAAGCGCAATTGCCCGGCACAGAGGTAATAATAGCCACCTAACCTATGGTTGCAACTCATGGTTGAAGCGCTAAAATAGCAAAATAATTTTGGAAATCCACTACAATATGGACTTTTTATGAAAGCAGTTATTCCAGTTGCCGGCCTAGGCACACGTATGTTACCCATGACCAAAGCCATCCCGAAAGAGATGCTGCCATTGGTAGATAAACCACTTATTCAATATATTGTTAATGAATGCGTTGCCGCCGGTATTAAGGAAATTGTGCTGGTTACACACTCGTCGAAAAATGCCATTGAAAACCACTTTGATACCAGCTTTGAATTAGAAGCCACATTAGAAAAACGAGTAAAGCGTAAGCTGCTTGATGAAGTGCGCTCTATTTGTCCTGACGATGTCACTATTATGCATGTTCGCCAAGGTGAGGCAAAGGGCTTAGGTCATGCGGTGTTATGTGCCAAACCCATTGTTGGAGATGACGACTTTGTAGTGGTATTGCCGGATGTTATTTTAGATCAATATACTGCCGACCAAAGCAGCGAAAACCTTGCCGCTATGCTTAAGCGTTTTGAGCAGACCCAGGCCAGCCAAATTATGCTAGAGCCGGTGCCCACTCAAGATGTTTGTAAGTATGGCATTGCCGATATAAACGGCGTAACCCTAAAACCCGGTGAGAGCAGCGCGATTAAATCAATGGTAGAAAAACCAGCGGTTGAAGACGCTCCTTCAAACTTAGCCGTGGTAGGCCGTTATGTGCTGTCAAAAAACATTTGGGCGCTATTGCAAAAAACCCCTATTGGTGCCGGCGGCGAAATACAACTTACCGACGCCATTGACATGCTAATGGAAAAAGAAACTGTTGAAGCGTTCCACATGAGCGGTGTATCGCACGACTGTGGCGATAAATTAGGCTACCTAAAAGCCATTGTAGAATATGCCGCAAGGGATGAACAATTGGGCGAAGAATTTAGCCAGTTCTTAAAGCGCTTTCAACAACTCAGCGTAGCCTCGTAAACCCAACCCAATCGCGATGTGCCTGATTTCCACATCGCGATATAAAATCATAAAAGACAATCTCGATATAAAATCGCTGCTACGAGATTGTGCATATGTTTAGAGCATCGAAATCAATAACCTCTCCAACCCCGTAGCAGCGGATTTATTCCGCGACCTCGTGACCACAACACATAACCATAAACACAATCGCGATATAAAATCGCTGCTACGAGATTGTGCATTTGTTTAGAACACCGAAATCAATAACATCTCTGGGCCCGTAGCAGCGGATTCATTCCGCGACCTCGTGACCACAACACATAACCATAAACACAATCGCGATATAAAATCGCTGCTACGACATTGTGCATATGTTTAGAGCATCGAAATCAATAACCTCTCCAACCCCGTAGCAGCGGATTCATTCCGCGACCTCGTGACCACAACACATAACCATAAAGACAATCGCGATATAAAATCGCTGCTACGAGATTGTGCATATGTTTAGAGCATCGGGATCAATAACCACACCAAACCCGTAGCAGCGGATTCATTCCGCGACCTCGTGACCACAACACATAACCATAAAGACAATCGCGGTGTGAAATCGCGCCTACCCCCTTTCTGTGTGGGACCGGCTTTACGCCGGGATCTCCTTGCGCGATGTAAAACCATAAAAACAATCGCGATATAAAATCGCTGCTACGACATTGTGCATTTGTTTAGAACACCGAAATCAATAACCTCTCCGGGCCCCGTAGCAGCGGATTTATTCCGCGACCTCGTGACCACAACACATAACCATAAACACAATCGCGATGTGAAATCGCGCCTACCCCCTTTCTGTGTGGGACCGCCTTTATGCCGGGATCTCCTTGCGCGATGTAAAACCATAAAAACAATCGCGATATAAAATCGCTGCTACGACATTGTGCATTTGTTTAGAACACCGAAATCAATAACATCTCTGGGCCCGTAGCAGCGGATTCATTCCGCGACCTCGTGACCACAACACATAACCATAAACACAATCGCGATGTGAAATCGCGCCTACCCCCTTTCTGTGTGGGACCGGCTTTACGCCGGGATCTCCTTGCGCGATGTAAAACCATAAAAACAATCGCGATATAAAATCGCTGCTACGACATGGTGTGCGCGTTTCAAACTCCTAGCCCAACAACACCTCCAACCCCGTAGCAGCGGATTTATTCCGCGACCTCGTGACCACAACACATAACCATAAAGACAATCGCGATATAAAATCGCTGCTACGAGATTGTGCATATGTTTAGAGCATCGGAATCAATAACCACACCAAACCCGTAGCCGCGGATTTATTCCGCGACCTCAAATTAAATATGCTGAGGTCATACCAAAATATCAACCATATACGGCGGAACGTTCGATCACTTCAATTTCATACCCGTCAGGATCTTGGATAAAAAAGAACTTAGCCACTAGCTCATCACCGTTATAAAAAGACTTTATCTCTCGGGGCTGGTAACCAAGCTCTGCGGCTTGCTGATGTAACGGTTTAAGGTCGTCGGCGGCAAACGCCAGATGGCCGTAGCCGTTGCCAAGATCGTATGTTTGATCGCCCTTGTGGTTCCAAGTGAGCTCAAGCTCAAAGCTGGTCTCATCATTAGCTAAATAAATGAGCGAGAAATCATTGAAGTCGACGCGCCTTTTTACTCTAAGAGCAAACACATCGTGATAGAATTGAATAGAGCGATCGGCGTCTTTCACGCGGATCATACTATGGATCATTTTAGCCATTATTTCCTCTGGAGACTTTATGTGTGAACTCTACTCATCTACCGAGCCTAGTCGTTATGACATCAATAAACGCTCTATACGCATTCAAGGAGCAGTGACTAGCTTGGCACTCGAAAATGAAATATGGCAAACTCTCGAAACCATCGCCGATTCTGAGCAATTAAGTGTTGCAGAATTTATTTCAACGCTTTATCAAGAAGTAATTGAGCGCCACGGTAAAGTAAATAACTTGGCATCAATGCTTAGAGTTACGTGTTTAACTTACTTGAGGAATTATAAATAATAAAAGTCGCCATGAGGTAGTAACGCATTACTACATTAATGCCTTGCCATAAAACGCTGCCACGTGGCATTTGGGTTGACCACACGAATAGGCGAGATAATCTGCTTTAACAGACCGTGCGGAGGCTGTGGTACTTCATATCCTTCCTGTTTAAGGCCCATTAAATACATAAAGCTAGCTTTGCTTCCATGCTGTATTGCTGAGATCCGAACCTGCTGTTCAAAATTAAGGCGCAAACTGCTAATTGCGGTTTTTAACCCTTGTTGATCAATATTTGGCAAACCTGTTTTTTGTAAATACCCCTGCCGTTCTCCTTCTCCAGAGAACCATATTCTCACTTTTTCACTGTAGCGGCCGGTTTTCGCGGGCAAATCGAACATTAAACGCTGCTGCCCTTGCTGTTTTATCATTGCCAAATAAGGCTCTAAGCCTGCCTGCCACAAAGCCGGATGGATTGGCACGTAACGTGGTTGGATTTTTCCGTGTGTTTGAAAGTGAAATAAGTGCACATGTTCTTTATGATGGATATCATCTAGGGTAAGCGACCCCACCTCATCGCTATAAGCGCCGGTGTAGTAACACAACAGCGGCAGCCAAAAGTGCCAATGTTTGGGCTGTTCTCGCTTAAGCTTTTCATCGCCGTAAATATAACCATTAAATAGAGTATGAAGCTCCATGGCTGTAAATGCCCTGCGTCCTAAATGAGTTTTCATACAAAAATTAATGTCTTATATCGATTCATAAAAGTTAAGTTTAGCGTTTTTTTACATTCTCTGGAAGCAATTGCATCATAACAATAATGTTATGAGCGTGAGTTTATTCCTCAAGGCTAGGTGTACATTATAAAAATAGTCGAGATGTAAAATCGCGCCTACACCAGGCCGTCATTCCGGACTTGATCCGGAATCTATGTAAATCATTGCGATATAAAACCATAAAAACAATCGCGATGTGAAATCGCTGCTACGTCATCGTGCATGTATCGAAAGCACCAACCATAACACCACCACCCTCGTAGCAGCGGATTCATTCCGCGACCTCGTGTCCACAGCGCATAACCATAAAGAAAAACGCGATGTAAAATCATGGTAATAATCGCGATATAAAACCATAAAAACAATCGCGATATAAAATCGCTGCTACGACACTGTGCATGTGTTTAGAACATCGAAATTAATAACCACACCGGGCCCGTAGCAGCGGATTCATTCCGCGACCTAATGACCACATCACATAACCATAAAAGCAATCGCGATATAAAATCGCTGCTACGAGATTGTGCATATGTTTAGAGCACCTAAATCAATGACCACACCGGGCCCGTAGCAGCGGATTTATTCCGCGACCGCGTGACCACAACACATAACCATAAAAACAATCGCGATATGAAATCGCGCCTACCATAGCTCGTCGATCCGGATTTGATCCGTAGCCCAGTAAAACAATCGCGATATAAAATCGCTGCTACGAGATTGTGCATATGTTTAGAGCACCTAAATCAATAACCTCTCCGAGCTCGTAGCAGCGGATTTATTCCGCGGACCCAATGGACCCTGAATCAAGTTCAGGGTGACGGTGTGGTTCAGGGTGACGAGTTTTGTGGGACCGGCTTTATGCCGGGATCTCTTTGCGCGATATAAAATCGCGCCTACACCAGGCCGTCATTCCGGGCTTGATCCGGAATCCATGTAAACAATCGCGATGTGAAACCATGAAAACAATCGCGATGTGAAATCGCTGCTACCATAGCTCGTCGCTCCGGACTTGATCCGGAGTCTATGGTTACCTTGTCACTGCCCTTTCAGATGGACCCTGAATCAAGTTCAGGGTGACGAGTTTTGTGGGACCGGCTTTACGTCGGGATCTTTTAGCGCGATATAAAATCGCGCCTACACCCTTTCTGTGTGGGACCGGCTTTACGCCGGGACCTCCTTGCGCGATATAAAACCATAAAGACAATCGCGATATAAAATCGCTGCTACGAGATTGTGCATGTGTTTAGAGCACCTAAATCAATGACCACACCGGACCCGTAGCCGCGGATTTATTCCGCGACCGCGTGACCACAACACATAATCATAAAAACAATCGCGATATGAAATCGCTGCTACGAGATTGTGCATGTGTTTAGAGCACCGAAATCAATAACCTCTCCGGGCTCGTAGCAGCGGATTCATTCCGCGACCTCGTGACCACAACACATAACCATAAACACAATCGCGATGTAAAATCGCGCCTCCCCCCTTTTATGTGGGGCCGGCTTTATACCAGGAGCTCGTGGCTGTAAAAATATTGGTGTGATGTGCAGCTTGCGATTGTAGCAGGCGGGAAAGGGTTGTGGGGTTGTGGGGTTGTGGGGTTGTGGGGTTGTGGGGATATGTTTAGCTAGGTATAAATTGAACAAAAAAATGCCGGCGGATGCCGGCATTTTTGTATACTCGATGGTTTATGGCTAATTACTTATTAGCTGCCGCCTGTAGTACCAGTTGAACCAGTTGTAGTGTCACACTGGAACTGGAATTGTTGGCTGTAAGTTTCACTGTCTACGTCAGTTAGCTCGATAACGTTAGACTGACCGTCTGCAAGTTGCAGGCCACGGAAATTAACGGTAACTGTGTAATCTGAACCATCACGGATGTTGTCCATTAGGAAAGTACCATCGCTCTCAGCCAGCTTGTTGCGAGCAGCTTTACGTGTACCTGTGCGCTTAAACTTAATTTTAGAAGCAGTTACGTCTACTTCAACATCGTTGTCTGCTGCACAAACACCTGTTAGTTCAAGCGTTTTGTCGATTGACGTGTAAGGTGCTGTTAAAGGTGTATCGATTGAACCACATACGCCAATTTCACCAAGTGTATTTGCAGAGTCAACTGTGCTTGAGTCAAACCAAACTGAACCTTCAACGTCGGTTACAAATACACGAGCTTCTGCGCTATCTGATACACCAAAACGTGAAATCAAACCTGCTGGTAAACCTTGTTCAAATACTGTTAAAGGCATACCAAAGAAGGCAAAATCGTTAGTGAACATGCTTACGAACAGTGGGCCGTTTGTAGTGTCACCGCCAGAAGCGTCAATTGTCATGCCATCAGTACAAACTGCCGACTGCTTGTTAATAGCAAAGAACGTTAAGTGATCTGTATCAAAAGTTAGTTTGCCGTCTGTAAAGCTAACGTCAAAATCTTCGTCGGTCCACGTTGCCTTATCTTCGTCATAAGAACTAACCGTTAAATCATCAGCAGAAGTTGTACCTTCTGGTGCTGCCATAGCAACATTTAAAGTACCGCCCTCAAACTGCTTAACTTTACGCTCGCCTAGAGTTAGAGTAACGTCAGAAACAGAAACAGGTGACTTAACAGTTTGGCTGTCGCCGCTGTTTAGACCTTCTGGTACGATTGAGATAGCGTTACGAGAACCAGCTTTTGCACCAGTAACATTTAGCTGCAAGTTATCACCAGCAACAATTTCGCCGTCAGCGTCTTTAAGAGTAGTACCAGCAGCTAAAGTTGCAGTAGCTAGAGCTGTGTCGTCTGCGTTTGCAGAAGCAGCAACAGCCTCTGTAGTTGTGCCATCGGCAGCAGCTACGGTTTCAGAGGCTTCAGCCACGTCGTCAACTAGTTTAGAAACCAACGGCAGCTGTACGTTTAGTACGCTTTCATCACCAGCTAGGCTAAAGTCGACATTAAACGACTTAGAGAAGTAGCCATCGGCCATAACAGCAACAGTTACAGAGTCAATATCTGCGTCGTCTTTAAGGCGGAATGCAAAAGAGCCTTCTTCGCCAGTTTCGATTGAGGTAACCGCTTCGCCGTCTTCGTTCAGGATGTTAGTAGATGCTTCGCCGTTTTCAAAGAAGTGAACGGTTGCATTGATCGCATCACCAGCTTCGATTGCGTCATCGCCTGAACCATAGTCGTCACTAGCAACAACTGCTGCGCTTACTAAGAATGAGATAGCCTCTGGTTTTTCTGGAGCTACTACTACCGGATCAGTAGGCTCTGGTGGCGGTGGAGTTACTGTTACGTTGTTATCATCATCGCTAAAACAGCCAGAAAGCATTAACGCTGAAGCGACAGACAATGCGAGTAGAGATTTTTTGTTCGCAATCATGATTAGTCCTTGTTTCCTTTAAAGTATCACGTGCTCAATGCACAGTTACAAATTGTTACGCTAAGCATATTCAATGCACGCGTACTAATAAATTCATTTAATACAGGGACTTTCTTCCCTGATTAGGGCCTACGAGTTACTGCTACGCAGTGGCAAGCAAATTTCCCAAGCCTTTAGAAATTTAGCACAGATAGTATGCACTGCCAAACAACCCCTTTAATTTCTTTTATAGGTTACTACCAGCGTGTTTAATAAACAACCTCTTAATGGTAGCCATTTACAAAATAATAAGTGTTTTGCTAATTTGGTTACATTTTTGTTCCCAAACTACCTAAAGCTACTATTAATTGCCTTTGTATTGTTCATATACGGCTTGTAAGCGATCTAAATGCTGGTAAATATAAGCCCCCGACAAGCGCCCCTGATTAAAGAAGGTACGCTCCATATTTATGTGAGTGCTTACTTCTTCTGCTCGGGCCGCGGCTATGCGGTTATGGCTTTCACCTATTTGGGTGCCAATACGATAACGCCACGACTCATCCCCTTTAACTTGGCCATACCACGTTGGTGCCATGTCTTTACGTGGGGTTAGCGGAATACTTAGGGTGATCCCTGCAATTTGTACGTTGGTGTCTTGGGCGTAAATACCAATGTAGCTGTCGCCAAACCAAAAACGGGTTTCTAGTTTTACGCCTTTATCGCCATAAAAGAACTCGCCGCCGGTTACATGAAGGCTTAAGTCTTTTTCTGCCCATAAATAACGATACGACACAGTGCCATAGTCACGCTCGTAGCCGTCGTAGTCTTCATATTCTAAGTAAGCGTAGTTCGCCTCTACCTTGTGGCGGCCATTATTACTTAACCAGCCAGTAGTGTTTTTAAACCCAACGTAGTCGTTGTAGTTCTTAAAAAAGCCTACATGGGTTTGGTTATATAAACCATAAGGCAGGTCAAAGGTTTGGTAGAAAGTAGCCTCGGTTAAGCCATCTTGTTTAGCAAAACGCGCAAATGGCTTGCCCGGTTCAAAGTCGTCGGTTTTATGTAGCTCGGTTTGCGCGGTAACCGATACCCCAGCCCCATACCATAATGGCACTGTAACATTGGCTTTCGCTGCTAACGAGTAGTCGTACACGCCAAGCTCGGTGGCAATATTGGTGGCAAGGCTTGGGAACACCGTAAGCCTTGGCTTAAAGTATGGGCTATTGGCATTTAGCTCACCCACCCAAGCCACACCAGGTACCGCCGCCATGCTGCCCTGGTTAATGGTAAGGTCTGGCGCAGTGCCTTGTTGTAAAAACTGTTGGTAGTTGCTCACGCTGCCAGAAATCGCCAACATCGCCATACCATGGTTTTTAAGCTGCAGGGTGAATTGCGCATTTGGCTGAGTTAAGTGCTCGGTAATACGGCCCATTACTAGGCCTAAAGCGTCTATGTCGTTGCGATTAAACACGTGGTTTTCAAAGCTTACTACCACATGGGCTTGGCTATTAACACCCACGCTTACCGCTTCAAAGCCATCGGTGATCAATGCTTGTTTAAGTGCTCTAGCACTGAGGTTTAGGGCTTTAGGTAAGCCATAACTTGCAGACTCATCCACTTGCTTAACTGGCTGTGAGCTAGCTAGCGTTGATTTTGTTACAACCGGCGCAGCTGCAGTGGGCTTATTGCCACTTGGCGCATTAGCTGTAATTATTGTTTTAGCCGCTTTAGACGTTTTAGGTGCTTTACTAGCAGGCTGAGGTGCTGCTTTCACCACATAGGTATTTGCAGGCTCATATAAAGGCAGCCTAAAGTTAAGCCCCCAGTAAGTGTCTTTTTCGCTGTGATCGGTATTAGAATAAAACTTGCTGGTTAAGGTTAGCTCACCAATATCATACAACCAAGCTTTAGGAATGGTCACCTTAGCGCCGGCACTAAAGGCTTCAGCATCGTGCTCTAGTTGCAGTGCAAACCAGTCAAACGCTTGCCACTCCACACTGCCAAAGGCGCCATCCATCATGCCGGTTTTGCGGTCACTGGCGGCCATACCAGCAGAAAACCTAAAATTGCGCCACTCTTTAGAGGCCACGCCATAGTAGGTTTCGTAGTTGTTTGCCGCACCGCCAATGTCTTTGGCGCCAATGGCAACGGTTACCCAATCTGTGGGTATAAAAGGCAATTGGTATTTAAGATTAAAAGAAAGGTCGCGAGTTTGTTGTTGTTCTTTTGCTGCACGGGTAAAGAGGTTGTCGTGCATAGTGCTTGAGGCAATCATGCCACTTACTTCTAACCCCGGATATAAGCCTGCAGAAAAAATATAGTTGTGGCCATCAAGGTATTTTTCGCCGCGTAAATCAAGTTGATTGTTATAACCAATATCGGCCATACCACGCTGCAAGGTGGCAGCGTTAGGCGTATTAAACACACCGGTAAAGCCAGCAAAAGAGCTATGTTCGCCTACTTCACTTTGTGCAAGGGCTGGTAGGCTTGTGGCTACCGCGCCACACGCCACTAAGTATTTTATTTTTAACATAAACGCAGACCAATTCCATTGCCGCAGCCATTTTAGCTACGCATTATTTATTTTATAACGCCATTATAGGGTGAAAAGGCGATGAACAAAACGCTTTAGTTGTTGCTTCTTAAATTAACTACTTTGGGCTCGTCGACCAGGTCCACCGTATAGCTATCGAGATCTTGCTTGGCATTCCATACTAAATCGCCAATGCCATCTGTGGGCGTAAAGGCCAATGGTGCTTCTAGTAGTAAAGAGCGAATGACATCGTGCTCAAAGTCGTGGCAGGCTTTATCGAACTTAGCAATAAGCGACTCTAACTCGGCAATGGGTAGCTTTACCTCAGAGGCCGTCATAATCCGCTCGTGCGAGGTTTGCTCTACGTTATCGCCAATCAACAGCTCTTCGTAAAGCTTTTCGCCAGGGCGCAGGCCTGTGCATTTTATTTCAATGTCGCCATGGGGGTTCGACTCGCTTTTTACCTCAAGGCCCGATAAGTGCACCATTTTAGTAGCTAAATCTTTTATTTTAACCGACTCGCCCATGTCTAACACAAACACATCGCCACCACGGCCCATAGCACCGGCTTGGATCACCAATTGTGCGGCCTCAGGAATGGTCATAAAAAAGCGGGTAATGTCGTTGTGAGTTAAGGTAATGGGGCCGCCTTGTTTAATTTGCTTGCGGAACAAAGGCACCACCGAGCCGCTAGAGCCGAGCACATTACCAAAACGCACCATACAAAAGCGGGTGTGTTTATACACCGACTTGCTCTCTGCCAAGGCTTGTAGCACAAGCTCTGCCATGCGCTTGGTTGCCCCCATCACATTAGTGGGGCGTACGGCTTTATCGGTAGAAATAAGTACAAAGGTCTCTACTCCGGCGTTAATCGCCGCTTTGGCGGCATAGTAAGTGCCAAACACATTATTGCGCACCCCTTCAACCACATTTTGCTCAACCAGTGGTACATGTTTATAAGCGGCAGCATGGTACACGGTTTGTACGCCAAACGCCTTCATGCAAGTTTCAATACGGTTAATGCGCTGCACAGAGCCAATAATGGGTACTATTTCAATCTTTAGCCCTTTTTCGGTGCAGGTTTGTTGCAGTTCTTTTTCTATGCTGTATAAACCAAATTCAGACACTTCAAACAGTATCAGCTTAGTGGGGCCATGCTTAATAATTTGCCGGCACAGCTCAGAGCCAATAGAGCCCCCGGCACCAGTTACCATCACTACTTTGTTGTGTATGTTGGCGGCCATTAACTCTGGCTTAGGGTCGACTGGGTCGCGGCCTAATAAGTCTTCTATTTCAACTTCTTTAATTTCGTTTTGGCTGGCGCGACCGTCGATTACATCGGCCATACCAGGTACCGTCATCACTTCTAGCGGTAACTTTTCTAGCTTGGTTAAAATTTCTTTACGGCGGGCACGAGATACACTGGGTAAAGCAAGCAATACCTTTTTCACTTGCTTTTTGTCTATTAGTTTATAAATGTCATCAAAAGGCAGAACCACTTTGCCTAAAATAATGGAGTGATGTTTGGCTTTATCGTCATCAATATAAGCGGTAACAAAATACTCTGGGCCAGTGGCTAACGCGGTAGCAAGCTGCCTGCCGGCGTCGCCTGCGCCATAAATCACCACCGGGGTTTTGCTAGTAGAGGTAACACGGTTAATTAAGGCCCGGGCAAAAATACGCGCACCACCAACCGAAAGCACCAACAACCAAGCATAAATAACCGGCATAGTGCGCGGTATGCTCACTTGTGTAAAAAACGAGGCAAGCACTAACACCATGGTACTTATTAGCGTACCTAACACCACTGCCCCTACAGCATTAGTACCAACATAACGTAGCACCGCTCGGTAAAGCCCTAGCCTAACAAAGCTGAGTAAGCTCAGAGGTAACACTATACCTAGCAGTAACCAGTTGAAGCTATTAAAAAAAGGAGAGAGACTATCGAGCCTAACAATAAGCGCTAACCAAAAAGCAGAAAAAATAAAAGTAGAATCAACCAGCAAGGTAATTAGCCGCTTTTTACTGCGAGGCGCACTTAAAAGTGCTTGTAGCCAAGTGTCCATTTTTGTCCCTTTTATATCCACATATTTATTAAGCTCGAGTGAGTTTTCATTATAGCCAAATAATTAATAATAAAAACCTCGTACCTATAGCTAGAGCAACTCATTCTCACCAAAAGTCGAATTTTTCGCTGTTAAGACAGTCTTTAGATTTAACCTGACTAGTAATCTAGCTAGTCAGCAGGTGCTTGTAAGCTGGCTTAGCTCTTCGTACTACCATGCCGCACTCATATTAAGAAGGTCAAAACTGACGCTCTGATTACAATAATTCAAACTATTAGTTATACCCTATAGGCTTTAATACGTCAGTTAATTTAGGTTGGTTAATAATATCTAATCACTTCCGAATAGGTCACGGGTGTAAACTTTTTCAATAACATCGGCTAGCTCGGTGCTGTGACGATTTGAGATGATTACATCTGATATCTTTTTAAACTCCTCGATATTCCTAACAACTTTAGAATTAAAAAAGGCTTCATCTTCTAAAGTGGGTTCATAGATAATAACCTCGATGCCTTTCGCTTTTATGCGCTTCATAACACCTTGTATAGCAGACGCCCTAAAATTATCAGAGCCCGACTTCATAACTAACCGATACACACCAACTACCTTTGGTTGCTTTTTAATTATTGAATCTGCAATAAAGTCTTTGCGGGTAGTATTGGCATCTACTATCGCTCGGATCATGTTATTGGGTACATCTTTATAATTAGCCAATAGCTGCTTGGTATCTTTAGGTAAGCAATAGCCCCCATAACCAAAAGAAGGGTTGTTGTAATGCTTTCCTATACGCGGGTCTAACCCTACACCTTCTATTATTTGTTTGGCGTCTAAGCCATGGCTTTCGGCATAGCTATCTAACTCATTAAAATACGCAACGCGCATAGCTAAGTAGGTATTAGAAAATAGCTTGATCGCCTCTGCTTCTGTGGAGTCAGTAAACAAAACCTCTATATCGTTTTTTACAGCACCCTGAGCTAGTAAATCAGCAAATATTTTAGCTCGTTCACTTTGCTCGCCTACAATAATACGTGAAGGGTGTAAGTTATCGTATAGCGCTTTACCCTCTCGCAAAAATTCAGGCGAGAAAATAATATTATTTGTTGCAAACTTTTCTTTAACAGCTTTGGTAAAGCCAACCGGCACAGTAGACTTAATTACCATACAGGCCGACGGGTTTATCTCTAGTACATCAGTAATTACAGACTCAACCGAGCTAGTGTTAAAGTAATTTGTATCTGGATCATAATCAGTTGGAGTTGCTATGACTACATAGTCGGCATTTGCTAGTGCGGCTTGCTTATTCGTTGTTGCAGTAAAATTTAAAGACTTATTAGCCAAAAACTCACTTATTTCAGCGTCCATTATTGGAGACTGATGATCTTTTAATAATGCAACTTTGTTATCATCTATATCTAGCGCAACCACCTTATTGTGTTGCGCTAGTAACATGGCGTTAGAGAGGCCTACATAGCCTGTACCAACTACAGCAATCTTCATTTGCTAGCATCCTTTTAAGAAAATATATTGATTCATGGAAAGTGACAGTGATAAGCCAAATCAATATGTAAGCTCTAAACAGTGTTACAATATGGCTTTAACTAAAACTGCAGTGTGCTACTTAACACGGTCGCCACTTCCACTACCAGTAATAGTCATTAGAATATATTTGAAATAGTTACTTAAATTGAGTGTATCTATCATTTCACGATCAGTTTTAGCTAATAACTCAGGGGTAGACATATCAATTTCGTTTACTTGAGCAAGGCCTGTTATTCCTGGACGTACATCAAATACATTTTTTGCTTCACGGGCTGTGGTAAGTTCTTCTTGGTTATATAGACCAGGGCGCGGCCCGACTAAGCTCATTTCCCCCTTTAATACATTCCATAGCTGTGGAAGTTCATCTAACTTTGTTTTACGTAAAAAACCACCAAAAGGGGTTATTGATGCAGTGCTTGCTAAATGGCTGGCAACAGAGGCAGTATCTACTTTCATTGTTCTGAATTTAACAAGAGTGAACGGTTTTTTATTACGCCCTACCCGCTCTTGCGTAAATATAGGTGAACCAGTATCAAATAAACCTATAACAAATAATATAACCAGAAAAGGGAAAGCTATAAGCAAACCGAATAAGGCGAATAGAAAGTCGAGTAAGCGTATCATTTTTATAAATCCGTTAGTTTTTATTAAGTGCGTTTGGCAGCCTGCTTGAAGCCATGTTCAACTGTGTAAGGGGGTGTCCAATTAAGCGTACTTTTTGTATGAGCGATATCTAGTTGCAATGAACCAGTCAGTCGATCTATCACGGCTTGTTTGCCTAATAATTTACCAGCAAACTTAAAACACCACAGAGGCACAGGTATAGCTAAATTTGGTTTACCTTGCACTTTTGCCATTAACGAAACCATTTCTGCTGTCGATAAATCATGATCATCTGAGGCTAAAAACACTTGATTTGCCGCTTTTGGATGCTCTAGACACACTTTTATTAAATCTACCAAATTATAAACCGACACCAAACTTCGTTTATTTTTGTTAATTAACCTGAATGGTAATGGTAAGCCTTTACTGACTAAACGCATTAGCGAAGCAAAGTTCGCTTTTACACCTTCACCGTAAACAAGCGGAGGGCGTATAATAACAATCTGCATTCCCGTTTGTTTACCAAGCTCAAGTAATTGCTGCTCAGCTTCAGCTTTAGATATACCATAAAAATCCTCGGGTGCAGGCACATCATCGGCAGTAAAAGAGGCTTTATTGGTTGTACTTTCTCCGTTCACTTTTATGGAGCTGACAAATATAAAACGTTTAACACCAGCCATAGCCGATTGTTTCGCCAAATTTATAGTACCTTCAACATTAACAGCTCGAAACTCACGGAGGGGATCACTTGCTACATCATCCATAACATGAACTCTAGCAGCACAGTGAACAACTATGTCGATATTATCTAACAAGCCCAAATAATCTATCTCCTTGGATATATCATAATTAAAGTGATTCTTCCCAGAACGACTCAATAGCTTTAATTTATAGTTACTATCAAGGGCTTTCTCTAGCTGGCTACCAACAAAACCTGTAGCACCAGTAATTAATATATTAGTCACTAACTTTAGGTCTCTTTAATAGCTCTAATAGTTTAAAGGGTAACTTTAACATTAAGATAAATAAGTTTGTGTAAACCCCATTTTCTTTACACGCCATTACAATTTCTTTATTTAGTGTAATTGAACTTTTTAATCCAGAAGTACTTACTCCACCATCACGCATACGAACTAAAGTTTTACTCACATACTTAAATCTAACCTTATTAACTAATAAAAACCTAACAAAAACCTCATAGTCAGCTGATATTTTGTAATTAATTTTATATAAACCAAACCTATCATAAACCGACTTTTTAATAAATGTGGCTGGGTGAGGAGGCATCCAACCAAACCTCAACTTCCAAGCTTTAAAATTAGGCAGAGAGTAAAAACGAGTTACTTTTTCTATATTTTCAGGCTTAACAAAAATAAGATCTCCAAAAACGATTTCTGTATCACTGTCAAATTTACTTACCATTTCAGAAATCACATTTTTAGCTTCATAAAAATCATCAGAATTTAAAATACCAACAATTTCGCCCGTTGCGTTTTTAATTCCCTTATTCATTGCATCGTAAATGCCTTCATCAGGCTCACTAATAATAGAGGTTATTCTATCTCGGTATTTATTGATGATGTCTAATGTTGAATCAGTTGAGCCACCATCAATCAATATATACTCAATATCTTGGTAATCTTGAGACAACACCGACTTTATTGTATCTTCAATTGTCGCCGAACTATTATAGCAAACCGTAATTATTGAAACTTTCATTTGCTTCCTAGAGTTGAATTAAACTAAAAGTAGCTGCTACTATGCTTTTAGCTTTTTCGTCAGAGCTCGACTCAGCATAACATCGTAACTCAGGCGCATTACCTGAAGGTCTTAAATGCACTACATCACCTGATTTAAGCACGATCCTAAGGCCATCAGTAAGATCTAATTCATAAGCCTCGTCGTAGCCAAGCTTAGATAAAAAACTTTGCGCATCGTGCTTTAAAGATTCAATCAATGACAAGCTTTTATCTCTTGAAAAATCCTGAATCCTATCACTGGCAGTAAAGCGTTTTGGTAATTTAGTGAGAAGCCTAGATACATATTCAGGTTGCGCTAACAAAATTAATGCAGGAAGAAGTGCATCCCTTGTTGGCAGAGCTTTTAGTAACTTGCCATTGAGAGTTATATCTGAACCTAGTAAGTAACCACCATTAGCTTCAAAGCCTGCAACTGATGCGTATTTCTCGGCTAAGTTTGCAAATTCAGCAATAACATAGGGTGAACCAATTTTTGTACGCTCAATGTGTTTAAAGCTTTCAGACTTTTCAATTGCGGTATTACAACTGACCGGCACTGCAAGCGCTTCGATATTTAACAGCTGACTACACAGCAAACCTAGGATATCACCGCGTAGCCAATGGCCGTGCTCATCTGAAATTAGAGGACGGTCGCCATCACCATCTGTAGAAAAAATCGCATCAAAGCGATAGTCTTTTGACCAATTTAATGCTCGTTGTTTGTCTTCGTCAGACACCGCTTCAGTATCAATTGGCACAAACTCATCACTGCGCCCCAAGCATACAACCTCTGCGCCTAATTGCTCAAACAAGGCCTTGTAGATATCACGCCCTGCACTTGAATGCTCGTAAATACCGATCTTTTTACCTTTGAGGGTATCTTCACTAAAAAGAGAGGTATAACGCTGCGTGTAAGATTCGCAAGCAGCAATATCTAATGCAAGTTCATCAAGAGTTTCTGGTAACGCTGTGAATAAGGCCTGACTGTTCAGAATAGACTCTTCGTCAGCCTTTGAGATCTCACCGTCAGGGCGGTAGAACTTTAAGCCATTGCGATCAAATGGAATATGGCTGCCAGTAACCATGATGCAAGGGATATTATCTTGCATTGCTTTGTATGCTAGTGCTGGAGTGGGTACCACACCATAATACACAACATTTAACTTGTGTTGTTTTAACGCTTCTGCACATGCCTGCGCAATTGCATAACTGCTTGGGCGGTTATCTATCGCAATTGCTACAGTATCGAAGGAAAATTCACTTTCTATTGCTGATATAAAGGCTAAAGCAAATGCCGCATTTACATCAGGGGTGAAATTTTTTACAAGACCACGTGCACCACTGGTACCAAACGCAATACCGCTCTTTGCTATGATTTCAGAGCAAACTAACTGGCTATCCATAAAAAACCTTCAAATTAATACTTTTATTAAGCATACAGCTCGTAAAATGAGCTGCACTAGCTGCTTTTCTAACACCTGATATCTAAACTTCTAATATCTGTCTATGCGTTTATTTCACTCGACCATATCGATCTTCAAAACGTACGATATCGTCTTCACCTAAGTACGAACCCGATTGCACTTCAATTAACTCTAAATCAACTTTGCCTGGGTTTTCTAAAGCATGAACCGCTGTAATTGGGATATAAACAGACTCATTTTCTGTTACATATTGCTCCGTTTCATCAATTTGCACTTTTGCCGTACCCGATACCACAATCCAATGCTCTGCGCGGTGGTGGTGCATTTGTACCGATAGTTTAGCACCTGGTTTTACGGTAATACGTTTTACTTGGAAGCGCTCACCATTATCTACTGAGTCGTACTTTCCCCAAGGACGATATACTTCTCTATGAAAAGTAACTTCAGAACGCTCTTCCGCTTTTAACTGGTTTACAATTGCTTTAACTTGTTGTGACTTATCTTTGTGGGCAACTAAAACGGCATCTTTTGTGTTTACAATTACTAGGTCTTCAATACCGACGGTTGCGACTAGTTTGTCTTCACCAAATACAAGTGTATTTTTTGTATCTATCGCTTTTACATCACCTTTAAAGGCATTACCATTTTCATCTTTAGAAGATACTTCCCAAAGAGCTGCAAAGCCACCAACATCGCTCCAACCTGCATCCATAGGCACAACAACAGCATCTTTTGTGTGCTCCATTACGGCATAGTCAATCGACTCATCAGGGCAGGCTTCAAAGGCGGCTTTATCTACGCGAATAAAGTCCATATCACTGCTTTGTACTGCTATGGCTTTTTCGCAAGCTGCATAAATATCTGGGCGAAATGCTTTTAACTCGTCTAAGTAGCGACTTGCTTTAAATAAGAACATACCACTGTTCCAGTAGTAATCACCACTTTCAATATACTGCTTGGCTGTGTCTAAATTAGGCTTTTCAACAAAACTGTCAACCACATAACCATGCTCTACTGCTTCACCACGTTTAATATAGCCATAACCTGTTTCAGGGCTGTTACCTACAATACCAAACGTTACTAGTTTATCTTGGTTTGCTAATTTTGCTGCTTTATTCACACTGGCTTGGAATGCTGCCGAATCTTCAATTACATGGTCTGCAGCAAGCACAAGTAATAATGGGTCTTGCTCATTTTCAATAGCTTTAAAAGCAGCCAAAGCAATAGCAGGTGCGGTATTACGCCCTACTGGCTCTAAAAATATACCGCCATGTTCTGCACCTAATTGGCGCACTTGCTCTGCAGCAATAAAACGATGCTCTTCATTACAAATTAACATTACAGGTGAGTGCGATAAACCTGTTAAGCGGCTTAGCGTATCTTGAAGCATGGTCTGCTCGCAGTTTAGCGATAAAAATTGTTTTGGATAGTTGCCGCGTGATAGCGGCCATAAGCGTGTGCCTGAACCACCCGCCATGATTACTGGTAAAATCATAAAAGTTCCCTGTGTTTATTTTGTTAATGCTTCAAAATACCATTTTGTATGCTTATGAACTGCAGGCGATTTAAGCAACTCATCAAAACTGAACCATTTATATGCTGCATGCTGTTCATTTAATGGCAATGTATCAAGCTTTTGTTTTGTTAACCTTACTACATAAGCAATTGCGACATAGTGTGTTTTTATTTTATCGTTAAATACGCAATCATCATAAAAATGATCATAAGGGCCAAGCAGCTCGGCAGTTGATAATTCGAGTTCAATACCCAGCTCGTTAAGTGTTAGCCTTTTAAAAGCATTAGCCAGTGACTCATTTTTTAAAATGCGACCACCAGGAACAAACCAAAAGCCCTCAGCAGGGCGGTTTAGCCTTTGCCCAAGTAATGCTTCATTTTGTTCATTAAGAACAACAAGGTCTATAGATACTAATGGTGTACTGTCGATGACGGTTTCAAACGTTTTTTGCTCTAAAAACATACTATTTTCTAAAGTTGTCTTGGTTAGCTAAGAACCACTCATAGGTCTGTGCTAAACCTTCTTCAAGGCTGATTTTATATTGCCAACCCAAAGACTTTAATCTAGAAACATCCATAAGCTTACGAGGCGCACCATCTGGCTTTGAAGTATCAAACTCAATATCACCGTTAAAACCAACTACTTTAGCTACAGTTTCGACTAACTCACGAATAGTACAATCGATACCCGTACCCACATTAATATGATTAAGCATCTCTTGTGTATTTGAGTTATAAACATCATCACTAAGGTTCATAACATGAATAGAAGCTGCAGCCATATCATCAACGTGTAAAAATTCACGCATAGGCTTACCTGACCCCCAAGCAACAACCTTGTCATCACCAGCCAGTTTAGCTTCGTGGAAGCGTCTCAGTAGTGCAGGTATTACATGAGAGTTTTCTGGATGAAAATTATCATTTTCACCATATAAATTAGTTGGCATAACTGAGCGGTAATTTCGCCCATATTGACGATTATATGATTCACACATTTTAATACCGGCAATTTTAGCAATTGCGTAAGGTTCATTAGTTGGCTCTAAAATACCAGTTAACAGTGCGCTTTCTGTCATTGGTTGATCTGCAAATTTAGGGTAGATACAACTTGACCCTAAAAACAGCAAGTCATTAACATCAGATAAGTGTGCACTATGGATGATATTATTTTGAATCATCAAGTTCTCATATATAAACTCTGCAGGGTAAGTATTATTTGCAATAATCCCCCCGACTTTAGCCGCAGCTAAATACACCTGATCAATATCATTCGATTCAAAAAAATCAGCAACTTCACTTTGGTTCAGAAGATTTAACTCTGAGCGAGAGCGAGTGATAACATTCACTCTTGGCTGATTTTGTAATTGCCTAACAATGGCACTGCCGACCATTCCGTTATGACCTGCGACAAAAATCGTTTTAGCTTGCATCGTTCTATCCATAATAAAACCCAGCTTTACGCTGGGCTAATAATTTTATAACTAAAGGCTTAAGGTTACTCTACAGAGACACTAACATCGTAGCCGTGCGACTTTAAAATTGCATGTTGCTTCGCTTTAGCTAAATCACTTTGCACCATTTCAGCACACATTTCTTCTACAGTAATTTCAGGTTCCCAACCTAACTTTTGTTTCGCTTTTGTTGGGTCGCCAAGTAGCGTTTCTACTTCAGCTGGGCGGAAATAACGAGGATCTACGCGAACAATTATATCTCCTACATTTAGGGCTTCAGCATTATCGCCCTCAATAGCAACCACAGTAGCAACTTCGTCAACACCCTCACCACTAAATTCTAAAGTAATACCTAGCTCTTTAGCCGAAAGTGTTACGAACTCACGTACAGAAATTTGCTTACCGGTTGCTATTACAAAATCTTCCGGTGTTTCTTGTTGAAGCATCATCCACTGCATACGCACATAGTCTTTAGCATGGCCCCAATCACGTAGTGCGTCCATGTTACCTAGGTATAAACATTTTTCTAAACCTTGCGAAATATTTGCTAAACCACGAGTAATCTTACGAGTGACGAAAGTTTCACCACGACGCGGTGACTCATGGTTAAATAAAATACCATTACATGCATACATACCATATGATTCGCGGTAGTTTACTGCGATCCAATAAGCGTACATTTTAGCTACAGCATAAGGTGAGCGTGGGTGAAATGGCGTTGTCTCTTTTTGTGGGATCTCTTGCACTTCACCATAAAGCTCAGAAGTTGATGCTTGATAAAACTTAGTTTTCTTCTCTAAACCTAAAAAGCGAATCGCCTCTAACAAACGTAATGTGCCAATAGCATCTACATCAGCGGTATATTCTGGGGCTTCGAACGATACAGCAACATGGCTTTGCGCACCTAAGTTGTATACTTCATCAGGCTGTACTTCTTTTAAAATACGAGTTAAGTTAGATGTGTCAGTTAAATCACCGTAATGTAGAAAGAATTTAGGATTCGATTCATGAATGTCTTGATATATGTGATCGACACGCTCAGTATTAAAGCTAGATGCTCTGCGTTTTATACCATGTACCTCATAGCCTTTTTCGAGTAAAAACTCAGCTAAATAAGATCCATCTTGTCCTGTTACACCAGTGATTAAAGCTACTTTATTCATTTAAAATCTCACTATATTAATTTTTCGTATATTCCATTATAATCCGATGCTATTTTAGCTGGATTAAATTTTTCTTTGATATATTCTGCAGAATTTTTTGACATCAAATCTACCTTCGACTTTTCTAGGCTAATGTATTTAGCAATACACTCAGCGAGACTCTTTGAGCAAAAGGGTTCTGCTAGAAAACCATTATAATTATCAATTATAATATCTTTTAGGCCTGAATAATTAAAAGCAACAACAGGAGTCCCACATGCACAACTTTCGGCTGCGACTTGGCCAAATGCTTCAGCTCTTGATGGCACAACTGTTAAGTCAGCAAGCCTATATAAACTCGCCATTGATTCCTCTGAATTTATATGGCCGACTTTAATGATATCAAAATGTGGAATACTACTATCGTCAAACTCCCCACCGAAAGCCACAAGCTTCACTTTATTTTTTTTGCTTTGTGGAAGCATTTCGTCTAACAAAGCAAGTGCGCTAATTAGCAAGTCAGCTCCCTTAACAGGATTAACAGCCCCTCCTACAGCTCCAAAAAGTACTAAAAAGTCATCATCTGAAACGCCTAAATGCCGCCTAGTTAAAGAGTTTGAATTGTGAGGTGAAAAAATATCTACAGGTATTGGGTTTCCTACCACATGGACCGTTTTGCCAGCTAATAAGACGCTTTGTTCAACTCTAGACTTCATCCAAGTAGAGGGTACAGTAATTTCAAAGCTAGCTTTATTTAAATATTTCATTTTACGTTTAAAAGTGTGAATAGAGGAGAAAGGAATACTTATTTTCGTATCAAAACCTTTATTATATAACCCAAACCTTCCTTCAGCATAATGTTCATTTCCACAATAAAGCCATTCATCATGTAAAGTAATTATACATTTATGTTTGCTAGTTAACTTACTCACTTTCTCTATGGAAATAGCGTCATTATTAACCCAATGCAAGTGAACTAAAGCTGGTTTAATACTTAGCAATTCATTAGTTATAGGTGAGTTAAAGATATTGAGAGAAACTTTATTTCTATAATTAAAATTAAAAATACGCCCCAAAGCATAAGATATTAACCTAAATAAAAAATATCTTTTACCGGCAAAGCCACCACATTCATCTGCGGCACGAAAATCGACATCACTCCCTGAAGCTTTTAAGGCCTCACTAATTCTTCTAGCCGCTTGTGCTGCACCACCTGATGTTCGAGAAAATGAGAAAAATAAAACTTTAATCATGTTAATGCTACTTTCTCCAGTAAACTGAGTCTGTATTAATTTTAATTTAAGATTTTAAATCTTCGATCATACCCACAAACCTATTAAACATATCACTTGTATTAAAGGATTGAGATATAGTGAGCATGGCGCTATTTGACATTTTCATATAATTTTTCTCGTCTAGGTTGAAAATTAGATTAATCTTTGAAACTAGATCATTAATATTTCCCTTGTCAAAACAATACCCGTTTATATTATTTCTGAAAGCTGAAAATTCAGGCATATGATATTTGCTATCGGAATGTATAATAGCAGGTAGACCATAGTTAAATGCATGAATAAGACTAAGCCCAACAGCCCCGGGGTACACAAATACATGTGAACTTAGCATCACCTGTGCAATTTCGCATTCATCAAATAAAGCCCCATGCCAAATAACTCTATCTTTCAACCCTAGTTTAAATGCAATACCTTTATAATATTCAATATTTTCACAACTACCAATAACATTAAGATTTATACTATTCTCAACTTGTGATAATGCATGTAAAAGAAACTCAAAATTAGACTTTTTAGTAATACGGCCAACAAAAACCAGATTAAATCCGGAGCTACCTCGCTGAGGAGCATCGGCTTTATCTATACAGTTCTTTATCGCATGAGAGTCCAATCCATTATTAAGCGCATAACATTGATATTGGGCTAAACTCATACACTCTTTGTCGGTATAAACCAAGATAGCAGTTGCTAACCTCATGAGATAAATTCGTAGAGCAGCTGCTCTACTATAACTTCCAGCAGTCCAACCATGTCCCCACCAAACTGTCTTAACTCCCTTAAGCCTTAAAAAAATGAATAATAGCATATAATTTAAGACTCGTGGATTTCCGTTAATAACAACAATATCGCCTTTTCTGTATGGAGAGTTTAAAGGTAACCCTTTATGCCAAAATATCTTATTAAAAAAACTTTTAAAGCCTTTAGACAAAACCAATTTATTTGACTCATATACAGTTTTGACACCTAAAAAGTCAGTTTCTGTTGTATAAAAGTTAATATCATATTTTTTTTCTAAGTTATTAAAAAAAGGAATCCGATATTTTGGTATTGCAGGCTGAATGATGTGAAGCTTCATAAGAATTATTTCAATCCGACTTTAAGTGCTATCATATAAAGGAAAGAGGCAAAAACGCTTTTTAAGCCAAAAATATTATAGACAGCTCTATATTTATCTATTCGCTTTTCTTTCGAAACCGAGGAAGATACACCTCCACCTTCAAACTCACAAACAATTTCATTTGAATAAAGAAGTGATTTCCTATCTTGTTTATATAATCGGGCGACCAAATCATAATCACCATAAATTTTGTATCTTAAGTCATAATGAATTCCATTTCGGAAAAACATTGCTTGGTGGCAAGCATGGATAATTCCTAACATAAGAAAGTGGGCTGGCAAAGGAGGTATTATTTCCTTTAATTTAAATTGGGCCCCATATATCAAATTTATATTTTCAGGAACTTTTTTCTTAAATACATTACTAATAGCTTTACTACTATAAAAGGTATCACCGCTATTCATAAAGCTTATCCACTCACCTTTAGCGTTATTAATACCTTTATTCATAGCATCATAGATCCCCGAATCTTTCTCACTGATTAAAACATTAATACTCTCTTTATATTTTTCAACAACATCAACAAAACCATCTGTAGAACCGCCATCGACAATAATAAACTCAACGTCATCATAATCCTGCTCTATAACGCTTAAGATAGTCTTTATTAAACCTTTTGAGTTATTATAATTAACAGTCACAACTGAAATTTTACACATTTAATTCACTTCGTCCTTTACTGTCATTAACATCCCTTTCGAGACAAATCCAAAATAAGCTTATACACCAAAAGAAAGGTGTATCAAACAGGGGTTGAAAAAATAGCATAGTAATAAAAAAAGGCAGTGTAATGGCTAAATACTTATAACTTCCATTTTTCCCCACAATGAAAAGTGGAAAAACGTATAAAATGATAACCAATAAAAAATTATGGAAACCAATATAGCCCAAACTAGCTATCAAATTTATGTTCCCAAGTACTGAGCTATCGTCTTTTAAATAACCTATTCCAAAAGGTGTATTTATGAAGTTTTGGAAACCATTTAATAAAGCATCAGTCCTTCCTGATATCGACGAGGTATGGCTTGTTTTTTTTGCATAATAACCAATATATGGAGCAAACAAAAAAACAGCTATACTAATCATAAAGACTATAAAACCATATAGGATAGAACCAACCTTATTATTACTTCTAACTAAATGTATAAAAAATATTGATATTAAGAATACTGTATAGCCTGGTATTGAAAACGTTAGGAACATTGCAATAAAACAACCTGTCAAGATCCACTTTTTTCTAGAATAGAAAATGGATGTATAGGAGTAGCAGAATGTCGCTAAAGCCTGCATAATACCTGGCTCCCTCATGAATGATGAGAACCTCAACAAGGTCAAACCATTAGTATTGAATTCTCCAGACGCTATGCTAAATGGTAAATACAGTAAACCAGCATTTGGGTATTCGAATATTTCAAATTTATAGAGGAGCAAGCCTCCAGCTCCCATTACTGAATAGATTATGAAAGTTATTAGTGATGAAACGCCTAAAAATGCAACAACCTTACTTAATACTAATAAAATATCTATTTTTCTATTATTTGTAGAAAACCACAACAAAAAACAAACAATCGGGATTAAATTAGTTACCACTGATGATAAAAAAACTAACAACCCTCCTTGATTAAACAAAGTACTAATAAGTAAAGAACACCAAAAAAGAATAAAGATAAGCAAATATCTCAATGCGGCTCTAGATAGCTTGACTTTACAATATAAAGTTATAAGAAAAATAGAAAGGCATGATGTTACTAAACCTATATAGGCATAGTTTTGTGCAAAAAGACTAGGCCTTAAGAACATAAGGGTTGTAATTAAAAACACCATCAATAAGCTAGAAATTAAAAACATACTTAGCTATTTACCTACAGCTGCATCATGGAGAATTGAGTTGTAAAGTTTTAAATATAAATCTGCTATTTTTTCTTCATTTCTTTTCATATTTGAGACTTGGGCGATCTCATTGGGTATGGTGGTTTTATTTAACTGCTTAAGTATTTTACTAGCTAAGGACTCTGCTGCTAAAGTACAGGCCAGCTCGCCCATCAAATCACTACATATTAAATCACTCAATCCACCAACTTGGTAACTGACGGCAGGTGTACCACAAGCAAGTGACTCAACTAACGTATTAGGTAAATTATCCTGTAAAGAAGGTGCTACAAAAAAATCAGCCGCATTATAGGCCGCAATTAAACTATAATCATCCTTAAGCACTCCTAGATAGTGAGCTTTTAATCCAACCTCCTTTTCTAAATCCCCCTCTTCTGCTCCGAAGATTACTATCTCTACATTATTTTCTGATAATTGCTCACTAATTAATTCAAGTGCTTCTTTTAATAGGTGGTAACCCTTCCTAGGATCTGAAGTACTAGACATGGCACCAAATAGAATTAATATTTTATTTTCCGGTAAGTTTAACAACTTTCGACAAAACTGAGTATCTAGCACTTTATATGAGTTGTGATCCAAGCAATTGGGGATAACATAAGAAGATGTACCATTTAATAAGTAGCTTCTTTGAAGTGATTCATTTAGCCATTTGCTGGGAGAGACATAATGAATATTTGTGTTATTCTGAAGATACTTTTTTTTCTTCTTGAAAACAAGTTTATCTATATCTATACCTTTAGATGTGATCAACTTATTGTTTTCAGAATACCCACTTAAATACCGTTCATTTCCGCTAAGCTCACAATAATGTTCGGCTCCACAAAAGGGCCACATATCATGCAAGGTCCATACAATTGGAGCTTTAATTCTAGAAATATCTTTAGGGGATAAGAACTCATTACCGACCCAATGAAGGTTTACTACATCAACATCCATTTGATTAATAACATCAGCTACTCCATTGCTAAAAAAGTTTATAGAGTGGTGAACTTTATTTTCTTTAGTTTGAAACTTTAAAATATTTCTCGATATTACCCCTGCAATTTTCACTCGTAGCCGACATAGTCCTTTTAAATTTTGAACATTACTATTTTTAGATAGCTTATCGACCACTAACATAGAACTATTTATACCAGCTTTTCTTTGCGCTATATGAAGTCTATAAGCAGCTTTTGCAGCACCGCCATTTAAATCGCTATAAGTTATGTGTAAAACTTTCATCTAGAAAACGGCCTTTTCAAAAGACTCACAAAACTTTAACTCTAATTCTGAAGTTGAAGGCTTTTTAGTATTCAGCAACTCTAAATACATATTCAGTAGACTTTCGGAATTCAGGTTCTGAATCGCAATATTAGGTACGTCGTATTTTTCAGCTAGAGAGCGCACTTTCCCTTTACCCATTGTATAGTCGATAGCCATTGAGCTAACATCTAAGCCAAGACCAAAGACTAGAGAGTGAAACCTCATTGCAACTAAACCATCTGCTGCTGCAATTTGCTCAGCATAATCTATCGGGGCGAGCTCTTTGCCCAATAAACTATAATCAAGATAATCATTTAATTTATCTGAATACCGGAAAAGCTTGCGATAAAACCACCTATCATCACTACCAAAATGATTTGTACACATAGGTAATGGCTTAATAATTAAGTTTGGATTTGTCTCAACCAACTTTTCAAGGGATTTAATTACGGATTTTTCATAATTATCTTTTATTTTAATTGAATCATCCTTTGAATAATCTCTTGCATACTCTTGATAAGGGAAGTCTCTTAAGCCCAACATCAAAACTTTTTTGGATTGTACTTTATCTGTTTGTTCATTTTGGATTGCTTGTTTAATTGATGCTAACCATGTAAAAGCGGGATCTTCAGCCACAAAATCATTCTTTATATCAACACCTAGAGATTGAGCACCTCGTAAAGATTTCTCATCACGGTAAATCTTAACATCACTTAATTTTAAAATAGCTGCAATACTATCATTTAACCACTCATCACCTAATGGGCCAACTCCACAGCTAGCTACTATTGTTTTTGCGCCATTCTCCTTTGCATTCTCAAACATTACATGCATTGGAGCAAGAGCATTAATTGCCATTAAAGGACCGCCACCAAAGACCATATAATCTACCTTTTTTGATAAATACAATGCTTCATCTATACTAACAACACTAGCACTCTTTAACTCTGGCATTTGAAGTTGAGTCATTTTACAAATATATTTATTCAAAGAAGCTATTATTATTTGAGTATCCTCACCTAAGTATTTCTTGAAAGCTAAAATAATACCCGCCAGTATTGCTTTATCACCCAAAGTTTCTGTGCCATACCACCCACATATTAATACTGATTTTGACTTTCTTACAGCAACATTTGAAATTGAGTCATTAGCCCTCAAAGTTTTAAGCTTTTCTAGGTACGCTTTTTTCTTCTTAAAATCATTAATAGTAATTAAACCTGGTATTTTTTTTAGTTTATCTCTTAAATTTAATTTACTTTTTAAATATTCACCTAACAACCTTCTATAAACTTGTGGGCTTGGTTTACCTGTATAGTCATGATTGCAGTTATCACAATCATTCTTGATTATATCTTGTAAGTGTTTCTCATTAGAAAAATAAGCTTGTTTTGGATCTCCAGTTGCTATATTAGGCATTAAAGTTTTACTTTGGACAGCACAATAAGCAAGTTCACCTTTAGCCGTAATTGTAGCTCCACGGTGCTTCCAATTACAGCCAGCTTCCCGTGGCTTCTGGTACAAAATTTGGTTGATTAAAGATCTATAGAAAAAGTTTTGCATTATACTTTTTTCGTAAGATTCAATTAAGCCTTCTAAAAACTCAACTAACTCATACTTTTCAGTAAATGTTAATGCATAAGGATCTAATAAGTTTTCTGTATACAACCTCTGATGAGGTATACCTAGACGATACTTTATATAAAGTTCATTTTTTATACAGAACTCAAGAAGCTCTGTTAAATGAAAGACATTTTCTTTTATTATTGTGCAGCCAATACGAACATTATCCACATCAGCAGATTCCTTGGCGTACTTTATAACATGTTGCGCATTTTTAAAGTTTCCAGTTTTACCTCTTACTTTATCATGCACCTCTTCAAACCCATCTAGTGAAATCATAACATCGAAGTTTATATTATTTTTTTTGCATATAATGCCTATTTGCTCAATTTTTTCGATTACTTGCTTGTATTTGTAGGCATTAGTAATAAGAGATATAGCCTTCAACTTAGGCATACCATCAACACAAGTTTGGACAACTTCTTTTAAGTCATCACGTAAAGTGGGTTCTCCACCATTAAACCCTATGCTGCTCACCTCAGAAAACAAATCACTTGTTAGGCCTTTTTGTAAGTCAGCTACAGTTATATCAGAACTTTGTTTGTTCTCCCAAATACGACACATTTGGCATTTAGAATTACAAATATCAATCACAGGAAATTGTATAACTTGTGGTTTTTCTAATTGAAACGGGTAGGGTTCAAAAAGTGGCTTTAAGTTGTTATAAACTGTTGATATTTTCATAAAGAATAGAGCTCGTTAAAATTTAATAAAATTTGCTTCAAAGGCTTTTCGAAAAAGCCTTATAGGTATTAAGGACTTAATTTTCAAGAAAAATAGAAATCTTATTGGGTGAAATAGTAAGTCGGATAATAAAAATGCGAATACTACAGCTATTAGAGTTGCGTAGGCAGCACCAATACCGCCATATTGAGGTATAAGCAAACAGTTAGCTATGATGTTAATAAGTAACCCTATTAAGTTACGATATAGATTGTATTTTAATAGCTTTTCTGCCGCCATATAAGAGCCTGAAGTAGATCCCAAAAAAATGAACAAACATACCCAACAATGAACCATCAAAACACTAGCACTTTGCAGATAACTTTCACCAAAAATAAAAAGGACAATATCTTTAGCAATAAAAGTTAAAGTCGCTATAGAAAGCAAGGATATGAAACTAATCAATGTCATAAGAAGTAATAGTTTATCTTTATAAACACCATCATTTTCTTTTTTCGCTTTAATCACAGCAGGGAACGTTACAGTAATAATTGAAGCAGGAATAAAATACCATGCTTCAGACAACCTTGTGGCTGCAGAATATAGCCCCACACTTTCTGATGAGTCCAAATATTGTAACATTACAATATCTAGCTTCATGAATAATATACCACCAAACCCTGCAATTACTTCCACCCAAGATTCACTCAAAAAACATTTAGCTTTTTTTAATGAAAATGAATTTGGGTTAAAAAAATTCATTTCTTTTTTCACACAAAGAAAAAGAAATAACGCAACCAACAAATATTCTATGAATACAGCGAGAAATAGATAAAATATATCTGCTTGATAATATACCAAAATTAATTTTATAAGCGAGCTAACAACACTTGAGGCTGAACGATAAAAACTAACAACTTTTAACTTATTAACACTTTGAAAATACAAATCTACCGAGTTAAAAGGGGTAAAAATAATAGATAAGAAAACTAAAGAGTAACCTAACCAATATTCATAACCATATACAAAAAGAGCAGATGAAAATATTAAATACAAAAGAAAACTTATAATTAACCTTATATAAAAAACAGTTGTAAGTATTTCTCTAGTATCTTCTGTACTTATACTTTCAACGACCTCCCGAACTGTAATCCTGTTTAACCCAGACAAACTAATGACTGTTAATATGGCTAAAATAGTTAATGATAAAGAAAACACACCATAAGAAGTAGGCCCTAGATACCTGGCAATTTGGGCTGTAACAATAAGTGCCAGCCCTAGCTTTAAAACTTTTTCTAGCATCATCCAAATTGAGTTTGACAAGGCTTTCATCCCCCCCCCTTAAACCTCACAAAGCCAAACTTAATTATTAGATTTATACTCGTAATTATAATACCCATAATAACCATAGGCATTACTGGCTTTTTTCACTACGCCGTTAAACACCACGCCTTTTACGTCTATGCCATTTTGCTCAAAGCGGTTGCGAGTTAGCTCCAGCTCTCTGATGTGGTTTTGGCCAAATCGGGTTACTAGTAAAGTGCTACCAGCATGGGCACTCACAATTGCTGGGTCGGTGACCGCTAAGATAGGTGGCGTATCTATAATGATTAGATCGTACTTTACGCTGACTTCTTCTACTAGCTTACTGAAGTTGCTGTGCATTAGTAGCTCTGAAGGGTTTGGCGGTATTTGACCACGAGTGATTACATCTAGCCCCTCTACCTGTGAAGGTTTAGTAATTTCACTTAGGTTTAAACGGCCTGATAAGTAATCACTTAAACCGTTGTCCCACTGCATACCAAATTGGGTTTGTAGGTAGCCTTTTCGCATGTCGGCGTCGATGATTAGTACCTTTTTACCGCTTTGGGCTAATACCGTTGCTAGGTTAACTGAAATAAACGATTTACCTACACCTGGGCTTGGGCCCGAAATAGCAATAATGTTATTTTTTGCCTCCATCATAGCAAAGTGCAGGCTGGTTCTTAGGCTGCGAAGCGCCTCTATAGAAAGGTCTGCCGGGTTATCGACCGCTAGGATAGATTTAGCCTTAGCGGCTTTATTTTTTCGCGCTTTGGCAAAGCCAGTAAGTTTAACTTGGTACTCTGAGTAAGGCACACTGGCGTATACTGGCAGGCCAATAGCTTCTATTTCGTTTGGATCTTCAATACCTTTATGCAGTGCACGGCGCACTAACACAATTGCTACAGCTAGCATACCGCCAAGCATAGTGGCCATAACCACAATGAGTGCTTTTTTGGGTTTTACTGGCTTGGTAGTGTTTACTTCAGCGTAGTCAACAATACGCACATTACCCACGGTGCCTGCACGTACTATGTCTAGCTCTTGGGTTTTGGCCAGTAACAGAGTATAAATTTCGTTGTTTACTTCTACATCACGCTTTAAGCGTAATAGGTCGCGCTGGGTTTCTGGCAGTATTTGTACTTCGCCCGCTAGTTCGTTACGTTGTTTTTTAACCGTTTCTATTTGCTCTATTACGCCGCGATAGGCTGGGTGCTCGCGTTTAAATTTACGGCCTAGTTCTAAGCGTTTAAGCTCTAGCTCTTGAATTTTGGTTTCTAGCTCTACGATTTGCTCTAGAATGGCTTGGGTTTCTAGGCTTATGTCGATGGACTCTTGCTTAATTTGGTATTCATTAAAGGCTTTTTCTGCGCGCTCTAGGTTGCGTTTTACCTCAGGTAATTGTACCTCTAAAAACTCAAGCGACTTCTGAGCCTCGGCGCTGTTACGCTCTACGTTGCGGCGGACGTAAATAGCCGCGACTTTATCGAGCACTTGCTCTGCATAAGCCGGAATATGATGCTGCAAGCTTAGGTTAATAATGCCGGAGTCTTTGCCTTTTTCAGAAGCGCCAATGGCCGCTTGTAAGTCGATGATGGTTTGTAAGCGGTTGCGTTTAATAATAGTAAACTCGGTTTGCGGCCTTGCGATTAGGGTTTTAAGCGTCAGCTCAAAATTACCTTGTTTTACGGTTTCGCCTACTTTACCAGCTAGCACCACTTGGTCGTCGCCATTGAGTAACTCAAAGCGATTATTCTCCAGAGCTTTTAGCGTAAAACCAACGCCAATGGCACTTTGCGGTACACGAAAGCGGTGTACCTCAACCTTTTCACCGCCCCAAGCGTAAGAGTTTGCGCCAAAGCTTGGCTCGGCAACTGGTTGCTCGGCTTGCGGTACAAATTTACGGTAGCTGCGAGAGCCAATGATTGGAAACAGCTTTGGCTCTACTACGGTGTCTAAATTAAGTTGATCTACCGCTTCGCCAATTACGCTACGCGATTTAAGCAGCTCGATTTCGGTGACGGCGGCTGAGGTTGACTCAAACATGCCAGACATGTCGTCAAACCCTGGTACCGAGCCACCTTTTTCTTCTACCTGGATCATGGCGGTGGCTTGGTAAATGGGGGTGCTAAAAATGGCGTAGGCCACACCTAGCGCCATAAACACGGCGGTGATGCCGGCAATAAACCATTTAGCATCGAGCAGTGCGCCCAATAGCGCCATTAAGTCTATTTCTTGTACGTCGTCTTTTGTCGTTTTTTGCTGGGTGATAATATTTGGCTGAGCGTTCATATACTCTCAGTTCCTTATAAGTACTTTTGCCAAGCGCTGCAGGCGCTGTCGATTAGCTCGTAAACATGCTCGAAGGCTTCGCGCGATTGGCGGTAAGGATCGGGGATTTCTTTATCGCCAATCCATTTGCCGAGCAGGAAGGTTTTGCCGCGAGCTTGCGGGTAGCGCGTGCATATATCATCAAAGTGGCGCTGCTCCATCACCAAGATAAGGCTGTTTTGGGCAACAATGGGGCCACTAAGTTGGCGGCCTTGGTGGCCGCTCATGTCGATATTTTTTGCTTGAGTGAGCTCTTGTGCCATTGGGTCGGCTGGCTTGCCCTCTAATGCGGTTAGGCCTGCCGACGACACGGTTATGTTTTGGTCAGTGAGTTTGCTTTTTAGCACATACTCAGCTGTGGGGCTGCGGCAAATATTGCCAGCACATACCATTAGTACACTGTCGAACATATTACTCACTACTGATTTTCTATATCTTGAAGGGCGTCAACGGTTGAAAGCGACGGCAACAATAAGCTGATTACCTTGTTCCAACGTGCCAGTGGCGCACTGGTTACGTAGACTATGTCTTGGGGTTGTAGCTCAAACTGCTCGGCTAACACCAACGAGGCGACATTTTTGGCATGGAGTTGATATACATCGGCCAATACCCCATCGCGCTCTAGGTTGCGTTTACGTAGCACAAACACGCCGTTGGCGTCGGCAGTGCGCTCGTTAAAGCCGCCTACCTCGGTAAGTGCCTCTGCTAGGCTTAGGCCATAGCGATTAACATTTACTTTACCGGCTCGAATTACATCGCCAAGTACGTACACGTTGCGCTTATCGTTGCGGCTCACATGCACAATATCGCCGTGTTTTAATAAACGGTTTTGAGAGATGTCGCCTTCGGCATAGAAATCGTCTAGTTGGATGGTTTCGGTGTTGTCGCCACGGGTAAAGGTTACGGTTTCCCAATCGGCCGCCTCGGTTAAGCCGCCAGCTTGGTTAATGGCGTCGATTAATGTGGTTGGCGTTTCTGTGATTGGGTATACACCAGGCTTGGTTACTTCGCCGGTTACATAAGCTTTTTGGCTTTTAAAACCCACTACTTTTACATCGATTTGTGGGTCTTCAATAACGCGACTTAGTCTTTGTGATAAGGCATCTCGTAATTCGGTTACGGTTTTACCGGCAGCAGGTACTTTTGGGGCATAGGCAAAAGTGATGGTGCCATCGGCCTGTACGCGGAAACCATCGAACTCGGCGGTTCTTTGTACTGCAGCTGGAATGGTAAGCTCGGGGTGATCCCACACGCCAATGGTGATGACGTCGCCCACGCCTAAGCGGTATTCGTAGTTTGAGGTGTCGACCCCAGATAATGAGCTGCGTTCTTTGTTGATTTCCTTGCTATTTTTTTGTTTTTGAACCAATTGAGCATCGATAACGCGAATGTTCACTTGCTCTAGGTCTTGTTCTAGGTTGGCGGTTTGTTCGCCTGACTTAATTCCGTTGAAATGGCCCCCTGGGATCAGAGTACAGCCACTCATTGCTAATAAGACAGCAGAAGCAATGATAGTTTTACAGCGTAGCGCCATTATGTCTTCCTAAAATTTTTAATGTTCTTTTTACTGCTTTTGATCTAGCAATTTTTTGATGGTTAATTAAAGCATGGCAAGATGTTAATCGCAAGTGAGTTCTTGTATCGCAACATGAAGTTGCTGCTAGGCTTTGATTGACCATTTTGCTTGTTCTTTGCTTTTATTTTCTGCTTTTGTAACGCTGCGCGTTTGGACCCTGAATCAAGTTCAGGGTGACGGAGCAAACGATCGCGATGTTGAATTGTAAAAACAGTCGCGATGTAAAATCATAAAAACAGTCGCGATATAAAATCGCTGCTACGGTATCGTGCATTTGTTTCAAGCGTTTGGACCCTGAATCAAGTTCAGGGTGACGGTGCAAACGATCGCGATGTTGCATTGTAAAAACAGTCGCGATGTAAAATCGCTGCTACGGTATCGTGCATTTGTCGTAAGCACCAAGCCCAATAACACCTCCAACCCGTAGCAGCGGATTTATTCCGCGACCTCTTGACCATAGGCACGCAACCTAAAAACCATCACGATATAAAATCATGAAAACAGTCGCGATGTTGAATTGTAAAAACAGTCGCGATGTAAAATCATAAAAACAGTCGCGATATAAAATCGCTGCTACGGTATCGTGCATTTATCGTAAGCACCAAGCCCAATAACATCTCCAACCCTTAGCAGCGGATTTATTCCGCGACCTCTTGACCATAGGCACGCAACTTAAAAACCATCACAATATAAAGCCATGAAAACAATCGCGATGTAAAATCATAAAAACAGTCGCGATGTAAAATCATAAAAACAGTCGCGATATATAATCGTTGCTACGGTATCGTGCATTTGTTTCAAGCGTTTGGACCCTGAATCAAGTTCAGGGTGACGGTGCAAACAATCGCGATGTTGAATTGTAAAAACAATCGTGATGTAAAATCATAAAAACAGTCGCGATATAAAATCGCTGCTACGGTATCGTGTATTTGTTTCAAGCGTTTGGACCCTGAATCAAGTTCAGTGTGACGGTGCAAACGATCGCGATGTTGAATTGTAAAAACAGTCGCGATGTAAAGCCGCTGCTACGGTATCGTGCATTTGTTTCAAGCGTTTGGACCCTGAATCAAGTTCAGGGTGACGGTGCAAACAATCGCGATGTAAAATCATAAAAACAGTCGCGATATAAAATCGCTGCTACGGTATCGTGCATTTATCGTAAGCACCAAGCCCAATAACACCTCCAACCCGTAGCAGCGGATTTATTCCGCGACCTCTTGACCATAGGCACGCAACCTAAAAACCATCACGATATAAAATCATGAAAACAATCGCGATGTTAAATCATTAAAACAATCGCGATGTAAAATCGCTGCTACGGTATCGTGCATTTGTTTCAAGCGTTTGGACCCTGAATCTAGTTCAGGGTGACGGTGCAAACAATCGCGATGTTGAATTGTAAAAACGGTCGCGATATAAAATCATAAAAACAGTCGCGATATAAAATCGCTGCTACGGCATTGTATGCGTGTATTTATCGTAAGCACCAAGCCCAACAACACCTCCAACCCGTAGCAGCGGATTTATTCCGCGAACCCATTGGACCCTGAATCGAGTTCAGGGTGACGGGGTTTATAGGCGCGGATTTATTCCGCGGTGGTACCTCAACCTAAAGCTCCCTTGTGGGACCGGCTTTATGCCGGGATCTTTTATCGCGATATAAAATCGCTGCTACCTAATGTGGTTTAGGCACGCTTCCGCCCTTAGGTTGCAGCTCCTAAATGCTGTTTTTTTGTGAATTTTTGCTCGTTTTGACCTAACGCTGCTGCGTTCGCCTGTCGCGATGTTCAATTATGAAAACAATCGCGATGTAAAATCATAAAAACAGTCGCGATGTAAAATCGCTGCTACGGTACCGTGCATTTGTTTCAAGCGTTTGGCCCCTGAATCAAGTTCAGGGTGACGGTGCAAACAATCGCGATGTTAAATCATAAAAACAGTCGCGATATAAAGCCGCTGCTACGGTATCGTGCATTTGTTTCAGGCGTTTGGACCCTGAATCAAGTTCAGGGTGACGAAGCGAACGATCGCGATGTTGAATTGTAAAAACAGTCGCGATGTAAAAGCGCCGCTACGAGTTTTGTTATTTTTAAATATGAACCAACCAGCGTTTTACCGTGCTCTATCGTTTTAGTTAAACCTTTATAACTTTTTTATTGCGTTATTATCAACAGTGATTTTTGTATTTTGGTTTAACAGCTTGATAAGCAAGATACTTCTTTTTTCGCCGTCTGGCTCTTGGTAAAGGGCTTGTATGTTTTTGTAACAACCCTCGGTTAACATTACCGTGTCACCTTGATTTAATTCGCATTCGATTGGCTGTTCTGGAGACTGCATTAGCTGTGTGACGAGTTCGCTTGGCACCAGTTGTAAGTTTGCGCCGTAACGAACAAAGTCTGAGACTCCACGAGTATTTCTTACCGCAGAGAAAGAGGCGGTTTCAGGATTTAAGCTGACGAATAAGTAGCGCGGAAAAAGAGGTTGCTTTACCGCTTTAGATGAAGTGGTTTTGCTTTTACTAATGCTTGGATAGCAAGCTGTGATGCCCTGTGCCGCTAAGTTTTCTTGGGCTCGGCTTTCTTGCTTGGGTTTGCAATATACTAAATACCAGCACTCCATGTGCACTCTTCCTTAAAACCAATCATAAAGTATGGGCGACATTATACCCAATTTATCAATTGCGTCTAGCCTAGTATGGGGAGTTGTTTATTGCCCTTTAAAGAATAGAATCGTTTCGAGAGTTCTTGGTTGGAAGTTAGGTCCGAATTCAGCTTTAAGGTGCGACAATTTCTACAAAATTAAGCAGCCTGCGTGTTTTTTTAAATACCACACCTGGCTGCTTAAAGCTCAAACACTTTCGTGGTCGATAATTTATCCGCGACATCGCGAACCCAACAACTGCACCACTTACCTCTCTCAAATCGATGCCTTTGTTTATATATTGCCGAAGCAGAGAACGCCCCTTCCAACAATATGGAAATCTGAAATTTTCTGCCCTCGGTCAAGTGCTGATATCTCATGGTCGTACTGCTTGTTTCTTAGCCGAGAAGAGCGTGCCACTTTCAGCAGTTGGTTTCCTCCTCTACGCGATCTCATGAGTGCGCACTTAAATAGCTGAAATCAGCGCGAACTTCATTTACACCAGCTTATCAACAAGCGATTTAGTTTTTTTTATCGTTACTTCTGAATTAAAAAACTTTAGACTTAGGCTTTTATTTATTCCCATGTCATCCATTGATATACAATCAAAATTTAAGTTTTCTTTATTAAAAAGCCTGAAACCCATGCATTTAAAATAGTCGTATAAAGGGTTGTCTTTATCTAAAAAAACTTTAGCACCCAATGATAACATAATAAGGACATTCCCGGCCGCTTCTTGCCTTTTATGGTTCATAATGACAAAAGCGCAACGTTTAAGAGTAGAGAAATACTCCTCCTGGGTTAAAAAATCCCTTAGAATTGTGTAATTCAATGAAGTAGATTTCAACTTAGCTATGATCTTTTCAGCATATTCACTATCACCATACGACAATGGCACGATGATTTCTCGCTTCTCATTTAATTTAACTAAATCATCGATTATTTCAAGGTGGTTATTTGTCTCAGTTGCACTATTCCCTAACAATATTGAGTCACCATCAATATAATCATGTTTAAGTTTTTTAACAACTTTATCTGAAGAACCATAATTCCAATCTACATATTGTGCATTTAACCTTAATCGTTTTGACACCTCTTCAAATTCACTTTCTAAAACAGGACAAAAGTAATTAATTTTTTGATAAGATGCGTCTAAATTAAAAATGCTATATTTAATAAAATACCTAAGCCCTTTTTTTTCCTCCTTTCGCCCTGGTAGAATTTTATTGTAATCATAGTAATCAAACCCAAAGCCAACCCAACATATATTCAACCTCTTAGGAATGAGCTTTATAAAAAATTTAAACACACCATTTAGTGAGTGAAAAACAACAGCATCATACTCCTTTAACCGACCAATGAGTATTTGTAATAAAAAAGCTGATTTTGATTTGATGGTGACATTTTTATTTTTTATATATTCTAGTGAGCTCTCTTTACTAATAACCAAAAAATCACTTTTAACATGACTTATTGCATTAAAATTAGCAATAGCAGAGTCAATAAACTTTTCATCTGAACATACATGTAAGATTTTTTTCACATCACAACCTTACCGGTTTTATATCTTTACTAGATAAAATATCAGTATTAATTGTCGTCAACTCTTGATTAGTTTTCAACCCCATACACCAATCGACTATTTGCTTAGGGATATTAGCCCCCGCCAAATGTGAAAATGGGTATTGACCGCCAAATCGGGCATTGAGTTCTAAAACATAAAACTCACCATCGATTTCCAAACAATCAGAATCTAGTATAGCAATATGCCCTACTGCTGATGATAAACGTTGACCAATTGCTGACAATTTATCATTTTTGATGGTGATAGCTTGATCTGTTTCACCTGAGCGCATAGCCAGCTTTTTCTTGCAAAATGTTGTTACGTAGTTTTTTTGTAGGTCATTAACAACTTCAATGCCGTATTCCTCACTGGCAATGCACTGCTGAATTAATATTGCTTGGTCGATATCGGCCCTCGACTCGAATTTTAGATAAGATGATTCGATTTCATTGCGTACCTTTTTGTAAAGTACTTGCAGCTCTTCTAAATTATCGGCTTTATAAATACCAATTGAACCCATACCCCAGCGCGGTTTAATAATGACAGGGTATTCAAGCTCTGTATTATTAAGTGCCGTAACCGCCTCTGAAAATGAGATATAGGTTGCCGGCGTTTTAATATTATGCTGTATTAAAAACTGATAGGTTTTCCATTTATCATTACAAATATCAATCACTTCAGGGTCAGAAACAACAACATCAACACCAACTTCTTTAAAACGCTGTTTATTTTTAGCTAATATAGGTAAATCGATATCAAAAAGTGAAACAAGCACTGTGATTTTATTTTTTATACAGTAGTCTATTAGAAAATCTATGTATTCAGCCGAGTATATTTGTGGTGTTAATGTAAACGCATCCGCCTGTTGTAAGGCATATGTTTCTATGCTATTTGCAGCAAACACTTTACCGTTTAACGGTTTGAGCGATTCTTTAAAATAGTTAATGAGGTAGCTTCTTCGCCCTACTGAGGTTAATAATATATTCATATTTGCTTAGTCGCCATTAAGTTTAATAATCCACCTGTGTGCCAAAAAAGTACATTACTACCCGGCTTCACTTTCCCACTTTTAATATACTGTTGCATACCATGCCATGCCTTGCCTGAGTATGTGGGATCGAGTATGATTCCAGTCTGTTCAGCTACGCTTTTAATTACACTTAATTGCTCAGGGTTAGTTTTTTCATACCCCCCTGCAATATATTCATCATCAAACATTATATTTTCTGATAGTTCAGTATCTAACTGGTTTGCATTAACGAACTCTAAAACAGAATGGGTGATCGCCTCTGTACCTCGAGGATTTTCTCGAGCAACACTAATACCAATAACCTGAGTCGCTAAATTTATTTTTTTAAATCCTACATGTAACCCAGCTTGGGTTGCACCAGTACCACTTGCATGAAAAACAAAATCAAAGTGTTGCTTAGCTTGTGTGTGCGCTTCAAATGCAGCATCGTAAAATGCTTGCGTGCCTTCTAAACAATGCCCGCCCCCCCAAATATAAAATGGCTTTAAGCCTTGCTTTGCATGCTCTGCCATTTCAGCGTCCATTACTTTTGCAACATCAACCATGTCGCAATAGGCTATTTTGACACCAAGCAGCCGCAGTAATTTAAGATTACCATTAGACTCTCTCGGCTCAGAGGCGTGAATGACTATTGTGCACGCAATGCCCAGCTCTTTGCAACGTATTGCTGTGGCTCTTACGTGGTTTGATTGTGCACCGCCACAAGTGACAACTGCGTTACAACCATCTGCAATACATTTAGCCAAAATATATTCCGCTTTACGACCTTTATTACCACCACCAGAAATAGGATATAGATCGTCTCGTTTTACGAACAGGTTCACACCTAAATAGTTAACTTTAATTAGTGGCGTTTCTGTTGACCTCATGATAACTTTAATTCCATTTTCAAACCTTTAATGCAACTACCCTCATAATTAAATTCATTAATGGTCTTAAAGCCCACTTTCTTATATAAATAACTGGCGGGACTATCGGCTCTAACTGTGAGTGATAGACTATTAAATTGCTTCGATTTTAAATCTGCAATAGCGAGTTCAAGTAATTGTTTACTCAATCCCTGGCCCCTAGAGTTTGGTAATATAGCAATAAATGGACAAAAGGCTATTTTATTATCTAGATCGTTCATGTATATAGCGATTGCACCCACCAACTGGTTCTGCTTATATAATCCAAAAACAGTTGCAACCTTTAGTAACTTTAAAGCGTATTGCTCTAAGTTGACTCGTGATGACAATGTAGGTGAAAAGTCAGCATCCACTTGGTTTAAAAGTTTAAAAAAGGGTGTAAAGTCGCCCTCATTTAATACATTAACCACAAATAACCTCTATAATTTTCATTTGCTCTTCTTCTGCTAAGGCATTATGAATGGGTATACACAATACTTGCTCTGAAATTGCTTTAGCATTAGGAGTATTGCTAGCGTAGCCCTTATAAAGCTCAAACTGGGTTACTAACGGGTAAAAATAACGCCGAGCAAGGATGTTATTAGCCTGTAACTTTTCAAGTAGCTCATCACGGCTTAAGCCAAACTCAGCTTGGTCAATTAAAATAGGATAATATGAATAGTTAAGTTGTAAGCTGGAGTGGTTATCGAGTATTTTAATACCAGCTGTAGTACTAAATGCCTTATCGTAATAGTTAGCAATTGATTTTCGTTTAGCTATAGACTCATCTATTTTGTTTAAAGCAACGAGCCCAAAAGCAGCTTGTATTTCGTTGAGTTTTGCATTCATTCCACACACACTTATTTGTGTTTCAGACTCAAAACCAAAGTTTTTTAATTGATCTAGCCTTTGCTTTTGCTCTAGCGTTTTACAAACAACCGCTCCGCCTTCTATAGTAGAGTAGGCCTTGGTCGCGTGAAAACTTAAAATAGATAAATCACCATAATTTAACACTGACTGATTATCTTGTTTTACTGCAAATGCATGGGCTGCATCATAGATCACTTTTAAGCCATGCTTTTTAGCGATCGCGTCAATTGCAGGATCATTACACGGAGTACCATACACGTGAACAGGCAAAATAGCCGAAGTTTTCTCGGTTATAGCCGCTTCAATTTTTGCCGGATCGATATTAAATGTAGCAGGGTCAATATCAACAAAAACCGGGGTTAGGTTATTCCACTTTATTGCATGAGCGGTTGCCACAAACGTGTAAGGCGTAGTAATTACTTCCCCTGTCAGTTCTAGCGACTGTAAAGCGGTTATAAGTGCCAATGTCCCGTTAGAAAACAAACTTATATAAGGTACATCAAGGTACTTACATAGCTTATCTTCAAGCTGTTGATGGTAATGGCCGCTATTAGTTAACCACTTACGTTGCCAAATGTCTTCAAGATAAGGGGTTAATTCATCTAAAGGCGGTAACAGTGGTGAAGTGACTGTTATTTTATCCATTTTTAAATTCAACCTTTTTTCTAAAAATCACATGTAAAATTTGTTTGTATAAATCATTAACTGTGCAACGAATAAAACCAATGTAAATCAAAGGCATCAAAGTTAGGTTAATAGCTAAATGAACAGCTGGGTCCGCGATATAGTTTGTTGCCACATACCAAGATACAATATAAGTAAGTAATCCACTAAACATTACACAACCCCAAATAGGGAGTAATGCGGCTAACTGTTTAGTTGTTTTTAAACGACTAAACCGACCTGTATAAAAAGAGTTAACAAAAAAAGCAATAAACGAATGTACCAACAACCCGATACACATAGCCTCAACACCAAATGGAATGGTAATAAACAATATAATTGCAATTAAACTTTTTTTAATTATCTCTAATTTTAAAAATATATCTGAGCGGCCTTTGACTTGTAATAAATTTAAATTTATTGCGTGAATTGGATAAAGCATAAAAGCAAAACTCAAGATAGTTAGTAATTCTGCTGCAGGTAACCACTTAGATCCAAGAACCAGATTAATAAATGGCTCTGCTGAGATGCTCAACCCCACCATTATAGGGAACACAACCAACGCAGCCAATCGTAATGTTAGTAGATACGTATTTTCAAATTTATTAACATCATTCTGAATATTGCTTAGCATGGGGTAAGTAACACGCTGTATGACTGTAGTCATAGTCATTGCTGGAATTAGAGATAATTGATTTGCTTGAGTAAATAAACCAACTTGAGTCGCACTAAATTGCTTACCAATTATAATTTGGTAAATGTTTTTAAATACGGTATCAATGAGTGATGCAGCTAATAACTTAGAACCAAAATCAAATAAGTAGTTAAAAGACTTTTTACTAAACCCCGTTTTTGGCAACCAAGGATGAAAAACATTTAATAAGATAACCAAAAGCAGCGCATTCGATAATGTCTGACCTACCAAAGCCCACACACCGTAGTCTAGTTCAGCCATATACAAGGCCACCCCACTGCTGATAACAACGCTGAGTAATGACGCTTTAGCCTGTGTTTTGAAATCCATAGCAATGGTTAGCTTAGCTCTTTGTACAATTGCAAAACTATTTATAACAATAGTTATTGCAAGTACCCTCATTAAATTAACTAATTCTGGCTGATCATAAAATTTAGCGACACTAGGTGCCGCAAAAAAGAGAGTTAAGTAACAAAATAAACCAACAAAGATATTAAAGTAAAAGGCAGTTGAAAAATCCACTTCCTTGCGTTCAGTATAGCGAATCAAAGCGGCCGTAAAACCACTATCGGTGAAGACCTGACTTATAGCAATAAACACGGCTAACATACCGACTAAGCCGAATGCATTTGGTCCTAACAGCCTGGCCAGAAACAACATAACTATCAATTGAATGGCTTGAGTAACTAATCGCTCAATAGCGCTCCATTTCAAAGCATTTGAAGAGGATTTCATATATTTTTATAAATCAGCTAAATAGCGACCATAACCATTCTTAGACATTAGTCTGGCTCTTGCAACCAGCTCTTCTGTCGTTAACCAACCATTATTAAATGCGATCTCTTCTAAACAGGCAATTTTATACCCTTGGCATCGTTCAATTGTTTCTACAAATTGCGCAGCTTCAAGCAGGCTTTCATGGGTGCCAGTATCTAACCAAGTAAAACCACGGCCTAGCACTTCAACATTAAGCTTATTTTGCTTTAAATACATTTCATTAAGGCAGGTGATCTCTAACTCACCACGATGCGATGGCTCAACTTTTTTTGCCATTTCAATCACTGAATTATCGTAAAAATAGAGCCCTGTCACTGCAAAGTGGGATTTGGGCTTCGTTGGCTTTTCTTCGATAGAAATTGCTTTTTTATTTTGGTCAAACTCTACAACACCAAAACGTTCAGGGTCTTTTACTTGATAGCCAAACACTGTTGCACCTTGACCATTTTTTGCATTTTCAACAGCATGTTTGAGCTTAGTGGTAAAACCTTGGCCATAAAAAATATTATCACCTAGCACTAAACAGACATCGTCATTACCAATGAAATCTTCACCCAAGATAAATGCTTGAGCTAATCCATCAGGACTTGGTTGAGTTGTATAGCTTAGTTCAACCCCGAATTGTGAGCCATCACCCAATAAACGTTTGAACGAATCACTGTCTTCAGGTGTAGTGATTATAAGTATCTCTCGGATCCCCGCTAACATTAAAACCGATAGGGGATAATAAACCATCGGCTTATCATAAATTGGCAAGAGCTGTTTAGAAACACCCATTGTAATCGGGTATAAGCGAGTACCGGAACCTCCAGCTAAAATAATGCCTTTCATTATCCTTCCTTTTTAAAGCGTACCAAGTCGTTCTCTTTGGTAAGAGCCATTTTGAACATTATTACACCAAGCTTGATTATCTAAATACCATTGCACTGTTTTACGCAAACCTGTTTCAAATGTTTCTGCGGGAGTCCAGTCTAGTTCTTTACTCATTTTCGAGGAATCAATCGCGTATCGACGATCGTGACCAGGTCGATCATTTACAAATTTAATTTGATCTGAATACTTTGATTTTTTTGGGACTAATTCGTCAAGAATAGTGCAAATGGCTTTAACAACTTCAATATTTTGCTTTTCATTATGGCCGCCAATGTTATATGTTTCGCCTACTTTACCTTCAGTTACTACTTTATATAAAGCGTTCGCGTGATCTTCTACATATAACCAGTCACGTATTTGATCCCCTTTACCATATATAGGCAGCTCTTTACCTTCTAACGCATTTAAAATAACAAGCGGAATAAGCTTTTCAGGAAAATGATACGGACCGTAATTATTGGAGCAATTGGTAATTATAGTTGGAAAACCGTAAGTACGCAACCATGCACGGACAAGGTGATCACTTGAAGCTTTACTTGCAGAGTATGGACTGCTTGGCGCATAAGGTGTTTGTTCAGTAAATAATGGCAGCTCATTTTTACTATATTTATCTTCATCTGGATGCGGTAAATCACCATATACTTCATCTGTTGAAATATGATGGAATCTAAATGTAGACTTTTTATCTGCTTCGAGATTATCCCAATACTCCCTTGCAACTTCTAACAGTGTATAGGTACCTACAATATTCGTTTGAATAAAGTCAATTGGGCCCGTAATAGATCGATCAACATGACTTTCTGCTGCTAAATGCATCACAGCATCAGGCTTAAAATTTAAAAATACATCTTTTAATGCTTGCGCATCACATATATCCACTTTTGCAAAACTGTATTGTTCACTTTGTTCAATTGACTTAAGTGATTCGAGATTGCCTGCATAAGTTAATTTATCTACATTCAAAACGCTATCTTTTGTATTGTTTATTATATAACGTACCACCGCCGAGCCTATAAACCCGGCCCCACCAGTTACAAGTATTTTCATAACGAATGTTTTATAAAACCTTTAATTGAGTAAACGCTAAAAAATGATAACAAGCCTTAAAAAATTAAGATTTATCACCTCTCGATAGAAATGTCATTGCCACTTAAGAATTGAAAACTTATTCCGAGTCTTGTCGAAATCTACTCGATAGTAAGCAAGTATTTCTTGAAAGCAATAAGCTTTGGGAATAATCTTTAAAAGCCTTGGCTAAGTCCCCATACCTTGTCTATTAGGTCGTTGCGACATAAATTGTTTACCGACGATTTGAATATCTTAAATTGCCGCAAAACATCCAATTGCATTACTACTCAGCAATTTGCTGTAGCTTGTGTTTAAAGGCAGAATGATCACCCCAAATAAGAACCCCTATAAACTTATGATACGAAGTATAAGTTAGGGCATAGTTATTCACATGCATGGATGCTGTTTGTTTCTCAAGCTTTGTAGGGTGCCAAATATCACCTGAATCTAATATGTGTCTGTGCTGGATCTGTGACTGTTTTATCATCCTTTGCAGCATCAAGTATCACTTTAGCTTTAAATTCAGGAGAGTAGTTTCTAGGTTTTCTAGTCATAACCTGCTACAGAATTTCTGATTGCTATTCAAAAGAGCAACCACCGAAAGCCATGTCCAACGTTTTCAGGCTGCATGTTTAGTCGTTACCAAACACGTCGCGAGTATAAATTTTCTCTGCTACGTCTTCGAGCTCTGCCACCATACGATTGGTAACAATCACATCTGACTCTGCTTTAAAATGTTCTAAATCTTGATACACCTTCGAGTTTTGGAACTCAGGCTCTTGCAAAACCGGCTCATAAATAATCACTTCAATGCCCTCGGCTCTGATCCGCTTCATCACCCCTTGGATCGCCGACTGCCTAAAGTTGTCTGATCCGGCTTTCATAATTAAGCGATAGATCCCCACCTTTTTTGGTGCACGCTTTAAGATAGAGTCGGCAATATAGTCTTTACGCGTGGTGTTCGCTTCGACAATGGCGGCAATCATATTGTTAGGCACATCTTGATAGTTGGCCAACAACTGCTTGGTGTCTTTAGGTAGGCAATAACCACCATAGCCAAACGATGGATTATTATAATGATTGCCAATACGCGGGTCTAAACTTACCCCTTCAATAATTTGTCTGGTGTTTAGGCCATGGGTTTCAGCGTAAGTATCAAGCTCGTTAAAATAGGCCACTCGCATAGCTAAATAGGTATTTGAGAACAACTTAATGGCTTCCGCTTCAGTGGCATCGGTAAATAAGGTATCGATGTTTTCTTTGATAGCACCTTGGCGTAATAAGCTTGCAAACTGCTGTGCCCGCTCTGAACGCTCACCAACAATAATGCGAGATGGGTGAAGGTTATCGTAAAGTGCTTTACCCTCACGTAAAAACTCAGGTGAGAACATAATATTATTGCTATTAAACTGCTCTTTAACGCGCTCAGTAAAGCCCACTGGCACAGTAGACTTTATTACCATGACAGCATCTGGGTTATGGGCAATAACGTCTGCAATAACGGCTTCAACGCTGCTAGTATTAAAATAGTTGGTTTGCGGATCGTAATCAGTTGGCGTCGCAATAATCACAAACTCTGCGTCTGCCAGCGCCGCAGCTTTATCTACAGTAGCCTCAAACTGCAAACTTGAGTCTTGGAGGTATTCAGTTACTTCAGCATCTTCAATAGGAGACTGATGCTTATTTAACAACTCAACCTTAGCAGCATCAATATCTAACGCCACCACCTGGTTATGCTTTGCCAACAACAACGCATTAGATAACCCCACATAACCTGTACCAACAACCGTAATTCTCATTTAACAAAACCCTAAAAATTTTCCAGACTCGCTATAATACCATATCTCGCAAACAGACTCTGAGACCTCACATCTGCCGAGTATAATTATGGCTTTGTTTTAACGAAGTGCTTTCGGTACCACTTTAAAACCCGCCAAACGTGCAGAATGGCGTAATTGTAGATAAAAAAGATAGCAATAAATGCGGCAAACATAAGTGATTCAGGAATCGCTAGTAGCTCACCAATAATACCTATAAGAGCAAAACAGGTCGCAATGGCCGAGATGATTAGCAGGGCTTGTCTTGAGTTAAAACCAGCCCGTAAGAAAATGTGGTGAAGGTGGTCGCGGTCTGGACGAAATGGGGATTTGCCTTGACGTATACGGCGAATAATTATCGCGGCCATATCCATCAGTGGCACAGCTACAATCCACAACGCCGTCACCGGTCGAAAAGCATTACCTTCACCTTGAGTATTGTTCGACAATAGCCAGACTACCGTGAAGCCAATAAACATGCTGCCGGCATCCCCCATGAATATTTTTTTATAATGAGTGCCAAAAGCCCCAAGATTAAAAATAAGGTATGGAATGAGTGCGAACACTAATAACACCGAGATAAGACTGTCTTTGCCGCTAATAAATAGAAGCGAAGAAATTGAGGCAAGGGTTATGATAGCCAAAGCACCGAGCAAGCCATCAATACCATCGACCATATTAAACGCGTTAATCATACCGACCACCGCGATATAGGTAAATAAGATACCAAACCACCCTAGGTTAATATTGCCAACGGCAAACAAGTTACCAAGATCTTGAATGTAGCTATCTATAGAAAATATCATTAAAGAAGCTGCTATCAACTGGAAAAGAATGCGAAAGCGCACGCTCAGGTCTCGCTTATCATCCATAATGCCAAGCACAACCATTAGGCCTGATGCCAGTAAATAACCAGCCAGTTCGACACTAAAAGGAAAAAATAGGCTGGATGTTATTAATATGCTGATAAACACAGCAATGCCACCAATTAAAGGTACATAGCCTTCGTGCTTCTTTCTCTCATTAGGTTTATCAACCAGATTAAACCGAATAGCCATTGGTCGTACAACGCCAATAGTTGCTAAGGACATAGTGAACGAAAACAATAAGGCTAAAATGACCTCCATTAAAGATTCTCCATTGGTGTGTGCATCTGAAAATCAAAATTAGAAGAATTAGTTCCGCAGATGTTTAAATTTAAAACCACTCTATTACCTCTTTGGGTACAGCGCATAGCTTCTTGCTTAGCATCACTCAAAAGCACGCCCTAGTAAAAATCGCGACATTATATCTGATCGTCAATTACTGTGCACCCTAAAAGCGGGACTTTATGACAGCAGTTTTACAGACATTTTTGCTTTAAGAAAACAATATCATTGTTATCTTTTGTTAACAGAAGTGTGGCCCCAAATTGAGCTTACGCACTAAGGTGAATATGATATTCTATTCTACTTTTCCTTTGGACATAGGTTGAAAAGGTTCTGCTTTACAGCGATGTATCTGTTTATTGATTATTTTTATTCTGTATAATATTGCTTTTTTTGATATTAAATGAAGCTTCTAGCCAATGGATGAACGCGCACTATAAGAACGTAGGGAATTACTTGAACTTGGTGAACTCATTCAATAATTATGGTCCGCGAAGCTGGTCACATTGAGCGATTGATTAAAGTGATAAAAAACCATCTCAAAGCAGCGTTGCTGATATGCAAGTTGTCTTCTATCGCCTGATAGAAGGACAAAGCAAAAAATGCTAACTGAAGTTGAGGAATAATTTATATTCATCACGATTGCTCCACTTGGCTTAGAGGAAGACAAATACTCACCTAAACGCATCTTTATTGTTATCAATACTTTAGCTATTGCGTTTTTATGCAAGAAAAACTAGTTACTGAGCGCAGAAAGCCCTGCGCTAGAGATCCACAGTGTAGATAATTTAACGCTCCAGCCATGCAGTATTGGTCTAAGAGCTGCGACAAATAACAGAAGCAACATAGAGTTTTATGAATTCACTTTTAAACCAAAAAATTTATTCTGGCGATGACTTTGAAGCGATTAAGATACAAGCGCTTAATACTAATAAGCCCGTAGCTATCTCATTCGTTAATCCATTTTCATATTATGAGGTGCAAAAACGCTCAGAGCTCATCACAGGAATTGACTATTTTTTCTCTGATGGTGCATTGCTTTGTAAATTACATAGCCTATTTCTACCCAAGATTACTCGTGCTAGTTTCGATTACAGCTCTATCGCAGCACCTTTTTTACAGCATGTGTGTGAGCGCAATTACAAGTTGGCCGTGATCGGAGCCACCGCTGATGAAAATGCAAAAGCTGTAACCGTTTTAAAGAATCAGTACCCAGCACTTAATATAGTGTATTCTAGAGACGGTTACATCGATGATAAAAAAGCCGTAATTGAGCAAATAGAGCAATTAGAAGTTGACGTTGTATTGGTTGGTATGGGAACACCTTATCAAGAAGAGTTCTGTGTTGCGGCCAAAAGCCATATGCAATCAGCCACTTTATTCATAACCTGCGGCGGGTTCTTAACGCAAACCTCTATTAAACCAGACTATTATCACCCTTGGATTAAAAAGTTAGGCTTGCGTTGGTTACAGCGTATGGTAAAACATAAACATGTGCGTGATAGGGTAATACGTCAATACCCTAAATTTGTAATCAGTTACCTGTTAAGCATGATAAAAAAGCGATAATCGATGCCGCGCATAGGCTTCCCTCATTATATTGTCATGATTGTCATAGCATTACTGTTCTATTGACCAACCTACTTCATTCCCTCAGTTGAGCCTGAGTTAATGCAAAAGTCTTTCTTCATTGTTATGTTGAGGATGCTAATTGTTGCGATACTATATGCTTTTACGGGCACTCCACTTGAAACCTATCGCTCTGCAATTTGGTCAGCTTTTGTGGTGGCCTTGATGATATATCTCAACCACCTAGTTAAGCTGCACGCAAAAGCGCCCAATCATCCTAATTTGCTGTCACTTAGTAATGACAGGAATAGATTGTGGTAATTTGCTACCGCTGACTTTAACGTAAACTCATCCGTTTTGGGTGGTGCAAGCGCTTTTCCTTGCTCAACTGCGTCAATGGCATCAGCAAATCCTTTGATATCACCTTGTGGAATAAGGTGGCCGTATTTGCCATTTTGGCTCAACTCTTTCGGGCCGTAACGGCAGTCAAACGCAACCATTGGCACCCCTAAAAAGCTGGCTTCCACCAACACGGTGGGAAGCCCTTCCCATCGTGAAGGTAACAATATTGCTTTTGCACCTTGCATGTACTTGTATGGGTTGTCACTCGGGCCGTGTAAGATAATTTGCCCTTGTAATGCATTATCTGCAATCGCCTGCTCTAGCTCTCGCTTATTGGGACCATCACCAAGAATGACGACTTTCGCTCCATTTAGCGAAGCCAGCTTGATGCTTTCGATAAGTAGATCGTAGCCTTTTTGAAAATGAAGGCGACCAACACACACGTAGTAATTTTGGTAATCATGCTGCTGATGCTGAGCTAAGGTTTGTATTTCTTCACTTAGTACAGGATTATATATACGCAGTGCTTGCTCTGGGCTACACACCTTTAAGGCAACTAAATTGTCCAAGATCCCATCTGATACGCAAATCACTTTGTCTACCATGCGGAACAAAATCGAGGCGACACATCTACGTATCACGTTTTTGATACGCCCAGCCTCTGGAAGCTGAATTGGCACATGCTGTATTACCACTGTTTTACAGTGATTGGCGACACTAAACTTTAACCTAGAAAGGCCGCCTTTTGTGAAAATCACAAGGTCAGGTTCTATTCGTCTGGTTAGCTGTCTAAATGACTTGTGGCTACTTGCATTATTGGTAACACATGCAACCTCTCTAAACTTATCTAGCAGAGGACCGGAAAGGCTTTGTGCAGCCACTTCAACGGTGCAGTCGTATGTTTTCACAAGACCTGTTATAAGCTGCAAGGTAACGCGTTCAACGCCACCTAAGGTGAAGTCTTCTAGTACAAATAATAGCTTCATGTCACTATCTACCTATAAGCAGCTTGCAATTATGCAGTATGGAGTACTTAAGTATCCCTTTATCACTTCCTATCAGTTTACTCAAAGGCACCCAGGTGCCAGAAATGATATGTCGCCAGCACTCCATCGCCTTTAATTGTGATGGAGACATTAGACTCTGATGTTTGGCTAAAAACTGACTGAAACCAGTCAGGCGGTTCGGTGAGCGGGTAATACTTGCTGCAGATTGACTTTCATGTTGATAATACGTGGATTTCGGCAACTTTAGACCAGTCCCAAAACGCTGCAAGAATCTAACCCAAGTGTCATAGTCTTGCCAGGCTTTAAAACTGGCATCAAAGCCATTAATTTCCTTTAAAGCCTCGGTTTTACAAAATATTTGGTTACCCACTTTGTTGACTACTAACATGTCTTGCAGGCTGATTTCACCTATAAAGTATAAATGTTCTTGCTGTTTTTCATTGCGACATACAGTGACTGGCGTGCATAAAAAACTGTACTTCTCTTGCCACGAATTGATAAAAAAACTTAATCTATCAAAGGTAAACTCATCGTCATCGTCTAATCCTGTAATAAACTCGCCCATAGCGTTATTTATTGCGACATTCCTGGCAAAACAAGCGCCTTGAGGTGACTCATTATGAAAGACTTTTATTCTGCTATCGTCCAGCCCTTGTAAATATTCGAAAGTACCATCAGATGAGCCATCGTTTACGATTAATAGCTCCCAGTTGGTGTAGGATTGCTGCTTTACGCTCTCAATGGCTCTTTTTAGGTTTGTTAACCTATTATGCGTGGGCATATAGACAGTAACTAAAGGGGTTGCTTTGATATCTTTCATTTAAATTTAAATCACCAAGAAAATATGTGCTTTGATGCTGACGTCCTGCTGTAGCAATTGCTTTTTCCTGCATGCAATTGAAGCATTTAATACTTTATTTACTACATTAAAGCCCACCCGACTTAGTGCAACTAAATAGCTGGCACTTTGCCTTATGTAGAAGCAGAAGTAGAATGCGAGTGCTGTACAAGTGCACTTACCGCTTCAAAGTAAATTTTAACTCCATACGGTGAGCATTATTGTAGTGCTAACAACGTTGGCTAACACAATAGTTTCACTCAAAAAAACACTCATACAATAACCCGCTGCTTAAGTGTTTACCTATTTGTTGCTATATAAGACCAACCCGCTTAATTAACTGGATTGATACACACGCCGTTGTTTCTCGCAAAAGACTCTATGCTACAGGAGCCAACGTCAAGATTTGATTGTGAATTGTCTCATAGAAAGCCCACAGTGTGAATCATCTCAGTCTTAGTTACTTTGCCAATTGCATTAGTATAAAACGCTAGGCTTAAAGAGAGTTTTATACTATTTTCACTGTTCACAAAGCAACCACACATCACAAAGAAATAAAAATACACAGTAGTACGCTAGGTTGACAAAGATTGCCTTTACTGCCGTTACAGCGGTTTGCATATTTTCATGCATCTCGATCAGCCAATCACAAAAGCTATTTATTGATTATTGTGGCTCAACTATCCTAGAACAGGCAAATTTTGGACCGCTCAAGTATTCATTGCGGTGATGGGTGCAATCAATTACACCTATATCAAAGCCACGTTATCGCAAGGGATTGAACACTGTATTATGAGTCATGTGCGCTGCTTTGAATTTATTGGCGGTATGCCTGACTCGTCATTCCTGATAACCTCAAAAGTGGTGTCACTAAATAAAGAAGTAGTTTCAAGAGCTTGAAGGTCTGCAGTAACGCAAGATGCATTAACATAAAGCTGATGATGGTTTATTACAAAAGCATCATTGTCAACTTTTTTAAGCTTCGAAACAGGCTTCAGTACCTGTACAAGCATTACCTGCTAAAACAGCAGCAGGGATTAAAGCAACTTTATTAAAACGCTTCAATTTTATGTCCACGTATCCGGTGGACACTTTATGTTTCAGTCAATATTTATACCAACCCGTATTAATACTTGCTCAATTTGAGAGAGCAAATTCGACGCTAACTGCGTTAAAATTTCTTATTTAGAACACTAAATAGCAAAATAATTGTCTTGCCTACACGGAGTAGGTACCTCGGCAATAGCAGGAAGGGAGAGCGGTGTTATCGATAGAGTTTTCTGCCTCAAATAGACCTCGTAATTAAACGAATTGGTATTACACACTCAGAAAAACAGAGTATAGTAGAACGTTAAATACGTTAAAGGGCTCGACCGACACTTCATGAACATGTAGCATCAAATCTAGGCTCGTCTGTAGTAATAATAAGACCGATTGAATTCAAGAGCTAGAGCTAAATTAATATGGTTTAAAAAATAACATCGCCTGCTCTACACGCAACCTTTTTTTAAGCAATTACTAGTAACCTTATGTTGTTTTTTTTAACGGCTTTACATCCTTATTCACAAAGTAAACAGAAAGTACATAGCCAAATAATAAGTAAAAGGTTGGTAAGGTTTTAAAGCGGTCACTTATTGCCGAAGAAAGGCCAAATAGCAAAACTTCAGAGGCAACAAGGCAAGCTACTGCAAATGCCAATGCCGAAGAGACCTTTTGTCCACCACAGCTTACCCCTTTTTTATATACACAACAACAGACTAAAAAAAATACAAATTTAATTACTAATGCCGCAGCTAACCCCAGTACGCCCCACTTAATAAGGTGAAAGCCATAGAAAGACTCTATTACGTCAATTCTGGTGGCTAATTCCATGCGGTTTGAACCCTGAGAAAAGGGCGGAAACTTTGATGAGTACTCCCCCGCCAAGGCTAGCTCTTTAAGTCTGTGGCTAGTAGAGCCATCAATTTTACCGTCTTCTCCACCAAAAGTTTCTAAAATATAAGCAACTTGCTCAAACTCTTCGCTGAAGGTGAGAAAAATAGCCACGCAGGCCAAAACCATACTAAAAAGTAAAAAATAAGATGTTTTTCTGTTTCTTGCTCCCGTAAACCAAAAGGCCAAGCCTAAGATCCCCAAAGTAGAAAACAAGCCACCGCGACTAAAACTCAAAAACATTGCACTGAATGCAACAAAAACAATCAACCACTCTCCCAATGACATGGCGATACGCCGTGCAAAAAAGCAAAAGTAGTAAAAAATAAAAAACGACAAGTAAAAAGAAAAGTCTGATGGATAACCATAAGTGCCTGACCAACGATAAAAGTGAAGTGCCATGTCATCACTTGGGCGACCTTTAAATAAATCGACCACTGGCCATACTGCTGGAATATACACCAACATAGAAATCACGATTTGCAGCACAAACATTTTTTTGAAAAAGCTGAAAAATGCTTGCAAGTCTTCTTCGTCTAATGGATATATCAAGGGGATAAGGATATAGACCAAATAAATCAGCGGTCGCAAATAATCAGGTAAATCTTTGAACGTTAAGAACTCGGTGAATGCTAATGAAACGGCCATGTAGTAACTCATCAGCACAGTGCAAATGGCAACAACCGCAGTGACAAACCCAGGCTTAAAATAGGCACGCCTAACAATTAACGACATAAAAACAAAAGCAAAGGCAAATACATGCAGCATTTTTTGTGCCGTCGGCGCACCTAAGGTATGGGGTAAAACCGGGAATAAAAAGACGAAAAGCCAAACCAACTTGTTTATTGCCAGATTATTAAATTTCACAAATTAACCTTAATTACCTAATCTTAGGTGCTGCCAATTTACTTTTTACCCTGCCACTTAGCTCTACAAAAATCCAGAGCAAAGCGCTTAGCTCAGTTATGATTAAGAAGGCGAGTACATAAAGTCGATTGGGTATAAGTAATACCAACCCGCATTAATACTTACTCAATTTGAGGAAGCAAATTCGACGCTAACTGCGTTAAAAACTTCTCATTTAGAACAACTAAATAGCAAAACTTTCGCCTTGCCTACACTGATGTAGGTACCTTGGCGGAAGCAGGACGCGAGAGCGGTGTTATCGACAGAATTTTCTTGCCTCAAATGGGCCATTTAATTAAGCGAATTGGTATAAGTCTACTTTTGTTCTTGATTATTCATTGCTCTGAGACCAAACACAATCACCCCACCAGTAGCAAGCACACCACCAAGCAGCGCAAATATGACCACTATCAGAGCTCTATTTGGACCATATTTGCGTTCTGGAACAATTGCTGGGTCGATTACTTTAAAAGCATACTCTTTTTTTACGCTGGCTAACATTTTGGTACGGTGCTGCTGTTCGATCAGTTGATAGAACATTTTTTTGGTCTCTAGCACATTGGTATTCTCAAGCGCGGTTTCTAGATAGTCGATGCTTTTATTGGCATCTATAATTTCTTCCTGACGGATTTCTTGATTTATATCTTTAACTAGTAAATCAGTGATCTCTTTTGCAACATTAGGTGACTGATGCAAAACAGCCAACTTGATTAAGCCGGTTTTAGAGTCTAGTTCCAGTTTGAAGTTATCTTCGATAAATAATTCAAATACTCGATTTAGAGAGACAAAGTCTGGATTTCCTTGCTCTAACTGAGCCAGTTTTTCAGGGTCATAAACCAGCTTATTACTCTCCCAAGAATAATTTTGTACCGCATATAGCTTCTTTTTTAAATCATGAGCTGCAATAAACTTGGTTAAAAATACTCGGCTTTTGAAACGCTCTATATGCAGCAGCGATTTATCCGCAGCCCCCCCTCCAAGTTGTACCCCAGCTAAGGCAGCTAAGCCTCCGATTTGCCCTGATAACCCAGCACTTCCACCAGAGGGATTACTGGCCGGACTTAGCAGTACCTGAGATTGATATACATTTGGCTTCGATAATGCAAATACAACACCTAAACCAATGAATACAGCAGTCACAGCAACCACAATAAATAGTCGCTTTTTCACGATATTGAAAATATCGCCAATTGAGACGTCTTCATTATTCACTTTTGACATTTCACGCTTCCCCAGATTAGATGTTATTGATTGCTGCAGCAGCAACGCCAAGTTGATAAATAATCTGAGTACTGGTGCTCCAAAGCGTTAAGTTATCCATGTAATTTGAATTGAGCGGCACCACAATGGTGTCGCCGGCATTTAACTTCTCTTCATGATTAACGGCAAACCAACTGCCTTTTGGAATATAGACAGCACCATTTGCTTTAATAACGTAAATACTTTCATCATCAGCCAGTTCTTTAATTCCACCGCTGCGCTCGAGGTATTCTGTAATAGTAAGGCCTGGTTCAAATAGATGAGATGCTGGGTAATTAACCTCACCGATGACGCTAATCGAGTCTCTTTTTTGTGGAATATAAAGCGTATCGCCATCTTGTAGTACTAGGCTTTGTTTCCCCTGAAGAATATTGGGTAGATTTATCACCAGTCGGCCTTGTGCTTCGATACTACTTAAGTCATTTAGGAGCTGCTTTACTTCCGAGTAAGCAATACTTTCTGAGCTCGGCTGTAAACTCTTAGAAGCAATCTCGCGCTGTAAGTTTTCTGTCAGTCTATTTAGCTGTAATTCCTCTTGTTTTTTTATTTCTTCTCGAGTGAAAACGGCACCTGATACTGAAGCAAACTCAGTTACTCCGCCTGCTCTTTCTAATACACTGTTGAGTGTTTCGCCACGCTTAATCGTATATGAGCCTGGGAATTTAACTTCACCTTTAATGGTGATTTGATTCTCATCCATCCATTTTGGTACTGAAAGGACGTTGATAGCATCTTTACTGTCTATTTTTATTGATGGTTGTTGTAGTTCTTGGGCCAATTCAAAAGAGCGGTGCTCAACAATCATTGACTCTTTACTACTAAACTTGGTGAGCTCTGCTGTGCCTAAATAAGCGGACTCTAATAAGCCGCCAGCAGCTTCTACCGCATCTTTCACTGTGTAGTTTTGCGCTATTGGATAGTTACCTGGGTATTTGACATGCCCCTGAATCGTCACAACCTGTAAAGGGTTACTTGGAGTAGCTTGGTTTTGTAACTTCCTAATAACAGGCTCTAGCAAAGAAATTCTTGAGAAAGGGCTAGGCACTTTACCGTTGGCTACAGCCTCTTGCTCTTTGAGCATAAAAGACCAAGCGTTTTGCTCTTCTGATTCCTGCTGCTTGTCTGTTTGGTCTATTTTGTCTATTTTGTCTATTTTGTCTATTTTATTAAATTTAGAAATTGCATCGGTATCGACAAAGGCTTTATAAAGCTCGCTTTCGTAGAGATGCCACAATCTGGTTTTTTCCTGTTGTTCAAGCTCTTCTGCGGTGAGGTCTAAAGCTCTAAGCGCCTGCTTTTCTTCTTCTAGGTATTGAAAGCGGCTAAATACATAGACTTTATCGCCTTTGCTAAGCTCAATTTTCGTATCACTGTCGGTATTGGGTGTTAGCTGCTCAATTAAGTTAAACTGCGCCATTGAAATATCATTAAAGCGCCCACCACTGACCACTAAACCGTAGCCAGTATCCGCCTGAGGTAGCACAGAGTGAAGTGAGTTATTAAATAGCTCACCAACGGTCATTCCTGGCTTCCAGGCATACTTGCCAGGACGTACCACGGCTCCAATTAGAGTGACTTCGTTATCGTAGTGGGTCGCCGCTGTGGCCACTTTTATTGCGTCACCGTCTTGTAACTGAGTTGAGTCAAAAGCACCTTGCTGCACTTCGAGCACTTTTTTAACCCCACCCGTAAAGCGGCTAATACTGATAAAGTCTTTATACGCTGAAGCAAGCATGCCCCCAGACATAGAGAGAAGCTCGGCTAGCGATTCATCTTGTTTTACTTCAAAAATCGCTTCTCTTCTCACCGCCCCTTCCAATGTGACTTGCTTTTTTAAACTGGGGACAAACACGGTGTCACCTGCTCGCAGCGGCACATCATCGGCGTTATCGCCATTCAGTAGCAAGTCGTAAAGGTCAAGTTTTCTAATCACTTCACCTTTGCGCTTAAGCTGAATGTTTCTGTATGAACCAATATCTGTTAAACCTCCACTGGCGTATAAGCTGTGGGTAATATTTGAAAGTGCGGATAAGGCGTAACTGCCTGGCTTCTCCACTTCTCCTACGACTAAAACACGAATTTTTTTCAATGACCCTATAGAAACATAAACAGAAGTACCGATAAGCTCTTTGGACACCTTATCTTGTAATAATTTTTTAAAGGAGTCATAGCGCATGCCAGTTACATTAATTGGGCCAAGTTCAGAAAGCGTTATACTGCCCTCACCGTCTACCTCTACCAATTCTTCTAAGTTCTGTTGACCAAAAAAGCTAATTTTAAGTTGGTCTCCAACTCCTAGGACATAGTCTTGAGGGACCGACACGCTCCCAGAATGAGACGAAGTGAATGTATCACTCTTGAACAACTCACTTGCAAAAGGCTTTAGCTTTTTGACTTCTGGTTTGAAGCGTTTTTCATTCTCAGATAAGTAACTTTGCTCTGGCTCTGTTGGTAGTGGTACAGCATTGGTTTCTTGCTGCTGTGTATTTTTATTATTGCCAGCAGTGTTTAAGGTGCTGATGTCTATACCATATTGCTTAGCAAGCAACTGTTGTTGACTTTTAGGTAGCTTTTTAAACTGCTCTATTTGTTTTGCGGTGGGTGTAAATGCCAACGCAGTGCTTGTGAAAAGCACCATTATGGTTAAAACACACTGTCTAAAAAACATCTTCAAGCTGGTTTCCTGCCAAGTTCTGTCAAAAAGATTGCGTATTATACACGAAGCGGCAGGAATAGAAAAAGGGACTTACCGTCCCTTTTTGTTGTTATTTGTAACTATTGCGGCTCGTTTGCCTAGAAACTGTAAACCAAGGTCAATGAAGTTTCTGTATCTGTGTTTTCTTTGCCTTCAGCTACATCTGAGTTGTGGATTAGGTTATAAGCCACTTTCATTTGCAGTGAGCCATTGATTTTGGTTAACAATGCGGACTCAGAAGTGGTTTTAGTGTTGGTATCACCATATTCCACGGCAACCAGCTGAGTAAACCGAGCATTGTCGGAGATTTGCCATTGGTAGTTTAACTTAGCAACACCGATGAACTCGCTTTCTGATGTGCCGGCCAGTAGATTGCCGTTTTCGTCCAGTTCAGTGCTGTCTTCTTGGTGCTCAAAACGTTTTACACCCGGACCAATTTCAGCATCCAAGAACATGTCGTCGTTGGCAAACAGTTGTTGGCCATAACCAACGGAAGCCACGGCTTCACTGCGGTAAGCACCAAAGTAATCCGACACATATGAGCCAAATACGAATAAGTGGCTGTTGTCGTCGTTTAGCTTGTAGTTACCTTGCACAGAGGCAGAGTACTTTTCATTGGTTCGCTCAGTGACGCTTTCACCAGCGTCGTTCTCGCGCTTATCTTCTTTAAAGAAACCGTCAAGCTTGTACTCGTTGTGCCAGTTAGTTAGGTTATGTTTTGCTTTAATGCCACCTTTAAGAGTCGTGGTTTCCGTGTTACCGCTAGTGATAATGGCGCCCACTTCACTGGTCACATCCCAAACTTTCTTTGGTTTCTTTGCTTTATCTTCAGCTGCTGCGGTGGCGCTAACAGCCATTAGAATAGAACAGGTTAAAACCTTTAATTTCATTGCTAACTAACCCTTTACTGATCTTTGTGTAGGTGAACATCCATTTGTGGAAATGGAATGGTAATGTCTGCATCGTCTAATGCAATTTTAATTTCTTCAAGAAGGTCCCAATATACCGGCCAATAGTCTTCGGTTTTCACCCAAGGGCGCACAATAAAGTTAACGCTTGAGTCGGCCAGTTCTGACACAGCCACGGTATAGGCCGGTTCTTTAAGTAAGCGTGATTCTTTGTCGAGGACGGACTTTAATACGGCTTTAGCTTGTTTTAAATCGGCATCGTAGCCAACCCCAATGACTAAGTCTACGCGACGTGTTTTTTCACGTGAGTAGTTAACGATAGCGCCAGACATAATGGAAGAGTTTGGCATGATGATGACTTTGTTGTCTGGGGTACGCAGCTCAGTGGAGAAGATTTCGATTTTTTGCACGCTTCCTGCTTTACCACCGGCTTCAATATAATCGCCCGATTTAAATGGACGCAGGATGATGATAAGCACACCCGATGCAAAGTTAGATAGTGAGCCTTGCAGCGCTAAACCAACAGCAAGACCTGCAGCACCTAAGATGGCAATAAATGAAGTGGTTTCAATCCCCACTTGCGATAGTGCCATAAGTAACGTAGCAGCAAATACGATAGCGTAGGCAATGTTAGCGACAAATGAGCCCACGGCTTTGTCGACTTTGCGTTTGGTGAACGCTTTCTCGGTGAGCTTAGCACCAAGCTTGGCCAGTTTGAGGCCAACAAAAAAGATAATTAATGCTATTACGCCTTGCAGCGAATAGTGAAGAATTAGATCTGAGTTTTCATTAACCCAGTTTAAAACGGCATCCATACTCATCCCCTTTTTTTGTTTCGCAGCATTATATCAGCCAATTTTTTTGCCTAAGCGATTCACGACGCTCACTGCTATTATGAATGTACTGAAGTTTATTTTCATTGTGTCGATCTCGCGGATCATACATAGGATATATGAATATTTGCTGTATGAGGAAAAATTCTACGAAAAAACCCTTTTTGCGAAAAAATCTTAAAATTTGCTTTGCATTGCCCGAAAACTTATGTATTATGCGCGCCACACCAAACGAGGTGTAGACATCTTTTTGTGGCGGCTGTAGCTCAGTTGGTAGAGCCCTGGATTGTGATTCCGGTTGTCGTGGGTTCAAGTCCCATCAGTCGCCCCACTTCTCCCCCTTTTGTTAAAAAACATCCTATTTATTATTTCCTTGCGTAGTTTCTGTTTTTACCTTAGTTGCGTTTTTGCGCTTGTTTGTTTGCGATAAAGCGCCCCAGCATAAAGATTATATGGTCGCGGAATAAATCCGCTGCTACGGGATTGGTGGTGTTGTTGGGCTTCGGCGTTGAAAGCACATGCACGATGTCGTAGCAGCGATTTTATATCGCGATGGTTTTTCCCAGCCAATGACACAACAGCCGCACCGAAATCCTGAACCACACACCGTCATCCTGAACCACACACCGTCATCCTGAACCACACACCGTCATCCTGAACTTGATTCAGGATCTATCTTGACCTTTTGTCCCACTCTCACCATGGGCTCCGGATCAAGCCCGGAGTGACGAACCTTAGGTCGCGGAATAAATCCGCTGCTACGGGATTGGTGGTGTTGTTGGGCTTCGGCGTTGAAAGCACATGCACGATGTCGTAGCAGCGATTTTATATCGCGATGGTTTTTATGATTTTATATCGCGCTAAGAGATCCCGGCGTAAAGCCGGTCCCACAAAAAAGGCGTAGGCGCGATTTTATATCGCGATGGTTTTTCCCAGCCAATGACACAACATCCGCACCGTAATCCTGAACCACACTTCGTAATCCTGAACCATACTTCGTAATCCTGAACCATACTTCGTAATCCTGAACCATACTTCGTAATCCTGAACCACACTCCGTCACCCTTAACCACACTCCGTCACCCTGAACTTGATTCAGGGTCCATCTCGAACATCTGCGCTGCTCTCACCATGGGCTCCGGATCAAGCCCGGAGTGACGAACCTTAGGTCGCGGAATAAATCCGCTGCTACGGGATTGGTGGTGTTGTTGGGCTTCGGCGTTTAAAGCACATGCACGATGTCGTAGCAGCGATTTTATATCGCGATGGTTTGTTATGGTCTTATATCGCGCTAAGAACTCCCGGCGTAAAGCCGGTCCCACAAGAGAGGTGTAGGCGCGATTTTATATCGCGATGGTTATTATGATTTTATATTGCGTTGAGGTTGTTTGGGCATAAAAAATGCCACCTTATTCAGGTGGCATCACACACGGGATTATTTCTACTTACATAGAAATGCTGTTATCACCTAACTATGCTTTCTTTTTTATTTTATGGCCTTTAACCGCATAGAAGATAATAAAGAGGTAGCAAGGTAGCATCACTAGGTGTGCTATTTGCTGTGATTCTACGGTGCCTGAGGTGCCTTTTGCTAGGCCCAAAAATACTGGACCAAATGCGCCGCCGGCAATTCCCATCACCAATAACCCTGAGCCTACACTGGTTAGCTTGCCAAGTCCAGATAATGCGAGGGGCCAAATTGCGGGCCACATAATAGCGTTGGCTAAACCCAATATGGCAACCATAAGTAGAATATCAGGTAATTGTTTCAATCCAAATATATCCGAAATAATAAATGACTCTGGGCTGCCAAAGGAAATGGCTAAGGTCAGCAGTACGCCTAATACCGCTGAGGCAGTGAGTGCTTTTTCTTGTGAAATCACACGTGGGATCAAAAGGATACCTAAAATATAACCCGTTACCATACACGCCATGGTGTAAGACGTCATCACACTGTACTTTTCTACTCCGAGCGCCAGGGCAAACGAGCCAATGGTGTCGCCAGCTATCACTTCCACGGCTACGTATAAAAACAGCGCAATCACACCTAGTTTAAGATTCGGGTGCTGTAAGGCTTCTCGTACCGAGCCATGCGCTTCATTGCCATGCTCGTCTTCAAGCTCAGGCAGTGGCGCAAACTTAATTCCTAACGCAAATAAACCGATAAAGGCAGCAAGCCCTAAATATGGGCCTACTAAACCATTAGCCATGGCGTCGATGTCGGCTTGAGTTAACTCTTTGCCAGCCATGTCGGTAAAGTTACTTAGAACCAGAGCCGTAAACACCAATGGTGCAACGATGCCGGCTCCTTTATTGAGGATCCCCATAATACTCACGCGTACCGCAGCCGACTCTTCAGGTCCAATACGCACCACATAAGGGTTAACCGCAGTTTGCAGTAAAGTTTGGCCAATTCCCATAGTAAACTGAGCAAACAAAAACAGCGCAAACATTTGGGTTTTTGCCGCCGGAATATACAGCAAAGCCGCACACATCATCATCGCAATGGCGATGGCCATACCATTTTTATAACCGACTTTGCGGATCACCAGCGCCGACGGAACCGCAGTTACCGTTACCGCAATATAAAAAGAAAAGAGAATAAATGAAGATTGGAACGGGGTGAGCTTTAGCACTTGCTCAAGGTATGGCATCAGTGAGCCATTGAGCCAGGTGACAAAACCCAGAATAAAGAACATGGCGGCCACTATCGCCATCGGGATAGCGTTACTTCGTTTGGTTGTATTCGACACGGTAGCTTCCATAAAGATAACTCATTACTTGTTGTTTGGCCTTGGTATAATTGTTATTTGATACCATCCTGACTGACTGCTTACTCAATTACGCAAAATGGTATTACTGCAAAAAATGACAGCGCTGACATTTAACTTTACGTTAAAAACTATTTCATTACCAGTTAGAATTTGAGCAAAATTATCACTATGATACCAACCCACATTAATACTTGCTCAATTTGAGGGAGCAAATTTGACGCTAACTGCGTTAAAAATTTCTCATTTAGAACAACTAAATAGCAAAATTTTTGCCTTGTTATCGACAAAAATTTTCTTGCCTCAAATAGACCACTTAATTAAGCGAATTGGTATAAAGGGCCAAAGCCCTTTTTTGCGATAAGTAAGATCTAAAAGGTTACTTTAACCCAGTGACTCGACTGGTGTTTTTTGCTCCAGCACGAGTTCTGAGTAGTACGTTGCTGGCATCATCAACACTCATCTGATCAGTGTATGGCTGCCATGACTCACCACCATCCACACTCACCTCAATGGCTAAAAATGGAAATGCGCTATTGGCTTCTAGCTTACCCAACACCACTTTAGCGCCCGGTACTGGTAAATTTGGCTGAATGCCATCGTTTTGCAGTTTGGCAATTTCCTTTAGTGCTAGCGCCGCGGCAAAGCGTGAATAATCTTTATCACGCTGCTCGCTATCCAGTTGCAGGCCTTCCCATGACGCTTTATGCCAAGCACGTTCTGCTAGCGACAATAAACGCGGGAAGATAAGTCGCATTAATTGTGCCTCTGTGCGGATGGTTTCCCCCCACACTTGGCCTTGTACACCGAGAATGTTTTCTGGCTTTTCTAGCGCTGGAAGCGCACGGCCCACTAAGGCTTCAAGGTTTTCTATGGGCTCACGGTTGCGACTATAGTCGGCATTGGCGTAAATATGTTCTGGCATATATGAGAAGGTTTTTTTGGTATCAATGTAACGTGTTGCCCAATAGTAACCGCGCTCTTCTGGGTGGGCCTCGTAAGGGTGATCAAAGTATAAATGGGTACCATGAGATAAAATCACTTGGTAATCGTTATTGGCAAAGCGGTGAGCGCGGTCGGCTACCCCCCACTCCCAAATATTATCCCAGGTGTTCACCAAGAACTGCGCGTTAGGAAATTCGTCGCGCTTAAAGGTGGTGGTGCGGTTATACATTAGGCCATCTTCCCAAGCGGCTGGCCTGATCCCTCGCTTATCCAACAATTTAGCTACTTTTTGGGTAAAGTAAGGCTTAAGATCGCTCGGCCCTGCAACGCCATTATCTGCCACCGCAAACAGTGCATTACAAGCCGGTGACTCGGTCCAAGAGCCTTTTCCTACTTCATCGCCACCAAAGTGAACGGTTTTTAGTAAGGTGCCCGCTTCACGATACATTTGTTGCAGTTCGTACACCACTTTTTCCATAAAGGCGTAGCTGGAGTCGAGGCAAACATTAATGGAATTATCATTATAGAATTGCACTGTGGAGTATTCGGAGGTGTCTTCAAAATCGGTCAGCAAATACGCTTTGGCTTGCTCGGGTTTCCCCGCCGCCATCAGGTTATGGTAGCGCGCCTCCATCGACTTAATGGCAGCTCGTGCGTGGCCTGGGCTTTCAATTTCTGGAATAATTTCAATGTGTCTGGCATGGGCAAACTTAAGTAGTTCAATAAAGTCGCTGCGCGATAGATAGCCATTACCACTACCAGATTTAAACGGCCCAGTGCCAAGCTGGGTAAGTAAGCATTCACGTTCTTGTAAGTCAAAGCAGCGCTGGCCGCCCACCTCGGTTAACTCGGGGAGCCCTGGGATCTCTAAGCGCCAGCCTTCATCGTCAGAGAAATGCCAGTGGAATTTGTTAAGCTTGTAGCGCGCCATTTGCTCCAGCAGTTTAAATAAAGCCGCTTTGCCGTGGTAATTACGAGCATTATCGTAATGCATTCCACGCCAACCAAAACGGGGCTCATCTTTTATTTCTACATGAGACACGCTGATTTGGCCTTGGCTATTGGCCGGGAAAAGCGCCAGCAAGCTTTGAATACCGTAAAATACGCCGGCATTGTCGATGCCCACAATACGGACCACGTCATCGTCTATTTCTAAAGTATAAGCCCCTGAGCTTACCGAGGTTTCTAGGTTTTTATCCACACTGAGGTAAATCGTAGGCAAGTCTCCAGCTGGAATATGATCGGGCTCGGCCTCAAGCGTTAAGCCATACTCGCTTAAGTCTTCTTGAAATACCGCCACTTCGGATTTTAAGCGTCCGGCAAAGCGAATTTGCCAGCTTTTATCGAGGGTAATGTCGCCGCGATTAAAGTCAATGTACTGAGGCTTGGGAATAATTCGTCGCAGCGCTTCTTGTTTCGATACCGTGTGGTTTGCTGCGTTGCGCTCATAGCGTAGCTCGGCATTGGCGATTTTGGTGTAATCTGTGGGGGTGTTATAGCGCTTTAATTGCTCTTCACGCTCAATAGGCGCAATAAAGTTTTGCACCTCTTCGCTGTCGGTATTGGCGAAAATGGCCGGCGTGTTATCGCCCGCTACCATAAATGCCCGTGGCATAAAGTCGGTGTAGGCGGCAACCCAAGCGGTGCCCTTAAATGGTATGTTTAGCTGTTGTCCTGGGGCTAGGCCTTGAAACTCTGCAGTTGGCGTGATGCGGTGTAAGTCACCATTAATGTGTTCAAACTGCAGGCCATTACTGACACCTGTAGTGATATTACGAACGGAGTGAAGATAGATTTGCCAGTCACTTTTACCTTTAGGTAGGCCGACGCTGGAATCATTGCGCAGGGTTATGCTGCCGTCAAAGCCACCGGCGCTTTTACCAAAGTTACTCTCTACTGCAAATTGAAAATGCGTTGCCTTGGTAAAATCGTCGAGCTGCTGCTGAGTTAATGCGGCGTGGCTACATAATGAATAGCCTGCGAGCATCGCGCCTAGCAAAGTCGTTTTTATTGTCATGGTTTACTCCCAGTTTTTAAACTCACTCCACCCGAGTTGTATTTAATCATTTTTTATTCAGTAACATCATATAAAAGTTAAAATGACAGCGCTATCATTATTTTTTCATCTTGGGTAAATTCGTGCGTTGTTTTGGTCTGAGTGCGGCAATTCACGATAGGTAAATAGGTTCAATATGAAACCATCCACAATGGTCGCGATGTAAACTCATAAAAACCCTCGCGAAGTAAAATCGTAAAAACAATCGCGATATAAAATCGCTGCTACGAGATTGTGCATCTGTTTCGAGCATCGCAATCAATGTCCACACCGGACCCGTAGCAGCGGATTTATTCCGCGACCAAGGTTCGTCACTCCGGACTTGATCCGGAGTCTATGTTGAGAGCAGCGCGAAGTTCGCGATGGACCCTGAATCAAGTTCAGGGTGACGAAGTATTGGGGTTCAGTGGAGCGCATTTTGTAGTCGCGGATTGATTCCGCGACCAAGGTGAAAACCGAAATGTGGGAGCGGCTTTACTCCGGGAGCTTTTATCGTGATATACAACTATGAAAACAATCGCGATATAAAATCGCTGCTACGAGATTGTGCATCTGTTTCGAGCATCGCAATCAATGTCCACACCGGACCCGTAGCAGCGGATTTATTCCGCGACCTCGTGACCATAGACACATAAACATAAAGACAATCGCGATATAAAATCGCTGCTACGAGATTGTGCATCTGTTTCGAGCACCGCAATCAATGTCCACACCGGGCCGTAGTAGCGGATTTATTCCGCGACCAAGGTTCGTCACTCCGGACTTGATCCGGAGTCTATGTTGAGAGCAGCGCGAAGTTCGCGATGGACCCTGAATCAAGTTCAGGGTGACGAAGAATTGGGGGTCAGGGTGACGAAGTATTGGGGTTCAGAGGGAGCATATTTTGTAGTCGCGGATTGATTCCGCGAGCCTAGGTGAAAAATCGAAATGTGGGAGCGGCTTTACTCCGGGAGCTTTTATCGTGATATACAACTATGAAAACAATCGCGATATAAAATCGTAAAAACAATCGCGATATAAAAATATAAAAACAATCGCGATGTAAAATCGCTGCTACGAGATTGTGCCTATGCTCTAAACATCTTACTTAACAACATCTAACCCGTGGCAGCGGATTGATTCCGCGACCAAAGCTCGTCACTCCGGGCTTGATCCGGAGTCTATGTTGAGAGCTGCGCGAGGTTCGCGGTGGACCCTGAATCAAGTTCAGGGTGACGAATTTTGTAGGCGCGGATTTATTCCGCGGACCCAATGGACCCTGAATCAAGTTCAGGGTGACGGGAGTGGATTCAGCGTAACGGAGATGAGGTCAGGGTGACGATGTATTGGGGGATCAGGGTGATAGGGGTGAGTTTAGGGTGGCGAAATATTGGAGGTTGGATAACAAAGTAAAAAGCCACGGTAGACCGTGGCTTTTTAGGGTTATTATTTGGCGTCGATGATTACCAAATTTTAACGCGGTCTTCCGGCTTCAAATACATCTTGTCGCCTTCTTTTACGTCAAATGCCTCGTAAAACTCTGGCATGTTAGGTAATACGCCAATGACGCGGTAGTGACTGGGTGAGTGAGGGTCGGTCATTAGGCGGTTACGCAATTCTTCATCGCGATATTTACGGCGCCAAATTTGCGACCAGCCCATAAAGAAGCGTTGCTCACCAGTGTAACCGTCAATCACTGGGGCTTTTTCGCCCTCTAGCGAAATTTGGTACGCCTTGTAGGCTACCGTTAAGCCGCCTAAGTCACCAATGTTTTCACCTAGGGTAAGCTCACCATTCACGGCAGCATCGTCAAATGGTTTAAATTGGTTAAACTGCTCGACCAGCTTTTTACTGCGCGCTTCAAACTGCTCAAGATCAGACTCGCTCCACCAATTACGCAGGTTGCCATCACCGTCGTATTTTGCCCCTTGGTCGTCAAAACCATGGCCCAATTCGTGGCCAATTACCGCACCAATGGCACCATAGTTAACGGCATCGTCGGCTTCTAAGTTAAAGAATGGTGGTTGTAGGATCGCTGCCGGGAAAACGATCTCGTTGTTCACTGGGTTGTAGTAAGCATTCACTGTTTGTGGAGTCATAAACCATTCACTGCGATCCACTGGCTTACCTAACTTGTCTGCCATTTCTTGGTTGGCAAAGCGGCTGTAACGAATGTAGTTACCGACAAGATCATCAGGGCTTATTTCCAATGAAGAATAATCTTTCCACTTATCAGGGTAACCAATTTTCGGTGTGAACTTGTTGAGTTTTTCTTTTGCCGCTACCTTGGTTTCGGCGCTCATCCACTCAAGGCCGTCAATGGCTTGATCGAATCCTTTAATGAGGTTATCAACCAGCTCTTCCATCCGAGCTTTGGCTTCTGGTGGGAAATACTCTTTGACGTAAATTTTACCGAGCATTTCACCCAGTACACTGTTACTGGCATCCACCGCTTTTTTCCACGTCGGAGCCTGCTCTTCAACGCCTTTCAAGGTTTTGCCAAAGAAGCCAAACTTTAAGTCTACCATGTCATCGCTTAATAGCGATGCGTAATCATTGGTAAAATGGAAGGTCAGGTAGTTTTGCCACACCTTAAGGTCGGTATTGGCCATTACCTCAGATAACTCCTCGAAGAAGCTCGGCTGGCTAACAATAATTTCATCGGTATCTAAGCCCAACTTTTGTAGCAACGCCGCAGCATCAAAGCTTGGCATCAGCTGATTAAACTCAGCAACCGTCATCTTATTATAGGTTTTGGTGGCATCTCGGCTTTCAACTCGTGTCCACTGCGCCTCGGCAAGCTTGGTCTCGAGTTCAAGAATACTGCGAGCCGCCTCGCCTGGCTTTTCTACCCCAACTTTGCCTAAGCTTTGGGCAATATAGTCAAAATATTGCTGACGAATTGTCTCGAACTTTTCAGTGTCTTTAAGGTAGTAGTCACGGTCAGGTAAACCTAAACCAGACTGGAACATATACAGGGCGTTCTCTGTTGAGTTTTTGGCATCATTATTGACATACCAAGCAAAGGGTGTTGAAACACCTGATAAGCGCATTTTGGCCAGCAGTGCTGGTAGTTCAGATTTATCTGCAACGGCTTGAATTTCATTAAGATAAGGCTTGATTGGCTCTATCCCTAACTCATTGCGAGCTGCTTTATTCATATAACTTTGATAAAAAGCACCTAACTTTTGCTCTTCTGAGCCTGGCTTGGCCTTGTCGTTGGCCGCGGCCTCTTCCAGTACTTTTTTCATCGCTTCTTGCGAGTTTTCATACAGTTGAGAGAACGAGCCGTAGTTTGACTTATCTGCTGGGATCTTGGTTTTTTCTAACCACTTACCATTAACATGATAATAAAAGTCATCTTGAGGTCTTACCGACTCATCAATATTGGCCAGTGCAATGCCGGAATTGAGTGTTTGTTGTGGTGCTTCGGCTTCGCTTTGCACGTTTTGCTGCTGCGTTTTTGGCTGCTCACTACAGCCAATCAGCCCTAGCGCCAACGCCACGCTGGCGGCAGCGAGTGATATTTTCTTCATAACTTCCCCTGAAAAGAGTTTCCGCTTGAGTTATTGTTGGTGTTTTTGCCTATCCATACTGGCACAGTCCCACGTAATTGAACAGTTTTGCTGCTTATCCCTGCATCAACTAAACATGTTAGTGACTGTTTACTATTTTACGGAGTAAGCGCAGCAGTGACTATGCTGCAAAGTCCATCATTTGGTAACAAAGTTTGTCAGGCATTTATACCATTTTGCTTAATTAAGTGGTCTATTTTGAGGCGAGAAAATCTTGTCGATAGCAAGGCAAAAATTTTGCTATTTAGTTGTTCTAAATAAGAAATTTTTAACGCAGCTAGCGTCAGATTTAATCCCTCAAATTGATCAAGTATTAAGTCAGAATGGTATTACCCTTGCTGCAGTTTTTCCACAATGGCGACATTGGCCGCGGGGAAATCCAACTTATGCAGTTCAGCAATTGCTACCCATTGAGAGGTTTGCCCTTCTGCACCGTGAGGCTCACCGCTAAACTCGCTCACGGTGTGAATATGCAAACACACCGATTTATCGCCATAATCGTGCTCAATACGCATTAGCTCCGTTGAGCTGGCGGTATCAATGGCCACTTCTTCTTTTAGCTCGCGTTGAAGGGCATGAAAAACGCTCTCGCCAGCTTCTATTTTGCCACCCGGAAACTCCCACAAACCGCCTTGGTGTTGTGCTTGATTGCGTAAACAAACAAACACCTGCTGCTGCCTAATTATCACGCCAACGGCGACTTCTACTATTTTTTTACTCATCATCACTCCATAAAAAAAGCGACTTACGTCGCTTTTTCGTTGTTCTTGGCTGGGTAAGGTCTATTTTAACTTACCGCAGCACTGCTTGTATTTTTTACCTGACTGACACGGGCAAGGCTCGTTACGGCCAACCTTAGGCTCAGTACGTGAGGCCACTACCGCGCCTTCTGGCGTTTCACCGCCTACGCGCTCAGCTTCTTCGTGTTGATATTCACGTGGTGCTTGCTCGCTCTTGCGGTGCTGTTGCTCGACTTTTTCAACGTCTTCTTCGGCGCGCACTTGCACTTTGCTCAATACGCCAACCACGTCAATTTTAAGGTTTTCCAGCATTTGTGAGAACAGCTCAAATGACTCACGCTTGTACTCTTGCTTCGGATTCTTTTGTGCATAACCACGCAGGTGAATACCTTGACGCAAGTGATCCATGGCAGCTAAGTGATCTTTCCAGTGCTGATCTAAGCTCTGTAGCATCACCGCTTTTTCGAAGTGGCGTAGCACATCGGCGCCAACCATCTCTTCTTTTTGCTGGTAGGCTTTAGCTACTTCTTCAACAATGCGTTCACGCAGTACTTCTTCGTACAGCTTGTTGTCTTCTTCTAACCACTTAGCAATGGGCAGCTCAACATGGAAGTCGTTTTTCAGGCGCTCTTCTAATGCCGGAATATCCCACATTTCAGCCAAGCTTTGCGGTGGAATATACTGATCAATGGTGCCGTTTAGAACGTCTTCACGGATGGCGGTGATGGTTTCTGAAATATCACCTTCTTCCAGCAGTTCATTACGCTGCTCGTAAACCACCTTACGTTGATCGTTCGCCACGTCATCGTACTCAAGTAGCTGCTTACGAATATCAAAGTTACGGGCTTCTACTTTACGCTGGGCGTTTTCAATGGCACGGTTTACCCACGGGTGCTCAATGGCTTCACCACGTTGCATACCAAGCTTGCGCATCATGTTGGTCATGCGCTCACCGGCAAAAATACGCATCAATGGATCGTCCATTGACAAGTAGAAACGGCTCGAACCAGCATCCCCCTGACGACCAGAACGACCACGGAGCTGATTATCGATACGACGTGATTCGTGACGTTCCGTACCAATGATGTGTAAACCACCCGACTCAAGTACCGCGTCGTGGCGCTTCTGCCACTCGGCTTTGATCTCAGCAATTTTTTCTTCGCTTGGATTGTCGAGTTTTTCTACTTCTGATTGCCAGTTACCACCCAGCACAATATCGGTACCACGGCCAGCCATGTTAGTAGCGATGGTCACTTTGCCAGGTAAGCCCGCGTCGGCGATGATGTCTGCTTCTTGGGCGTGGAATTTAGCGTTCAGAACGTTGTGGTCAATTTTTTCTTTGCGCAAGAAGTGCGATAAGTACTCCGAGCTTTCAATCGATACCGTACCTACTAGTACTGGCTGACCGCGCTCTTGGCAATCACGAATGTCGGCAAGAATGGCTTCAAATTTTTCTTCTTGAGTGAGGTACACTAAATCGGCACGATCATCACGCACCATAGGTTTGTTGGTTGGGATAACCACGGTATCTAAACCGTAGATAGACTGGAACTCAAACGCTTCGGTGTCGGCAGTACCTGTCATACCCGCCAGCTTGTTGTATAAACGGAAGTAGTTCTGGAAAGTGATCGAGGCCAGAGTTTGGTTTTCGTTTTGAATACGTACGCCTTCTTTGGCTTCCACCGCTTGGTGTAGGCCTTCTGACCAACGACGACCTTCCATAGTACGACCGGTGTGCTCATCAACAATGATAACTTCGTTTTCTTTCACTACGTAGTCGACGTCTTTTTGGTACAGCTTGTGCGCACGCAGGGCGGCGTAAACATGGCTTAGTAGCGAGATGTTACCGGCAGAATACAGTGAATCGCCTTCTTCAATTAAGCCCCGATGGGTTAATAGCTCTTCAACTTTAACTTGGCCGCGCTCGGTAAGGTGAACCTGCTTGCTCTTTTCATCAATAGTGAAGTCGCCGTCGCCTTCAACGCCTTCTTCGTCTTCTTTTTCTTGTAGTTCAAGCTCTGGCACTATTTTATTGATTTCGGTGTACAGCTCTGAGCTGTCTTCTGCAGGACCAGAAATGATCAATGGTGTTCTGGCTTCATCAATTAAGATGGAATCCACTTCATCCACGACTGCGTAGTTAAGTGGACGTTGCACACGCTCTTCGATGCTAAACGCCATGTTGTCACGCAGGTAGTCGAAACCAAATTCGTTGTTGGTACCGTAAGTGATGTCGGCTTCGTATGCTTGTTTCTTTTGCTGTGGCATCATGCCCGGCACGTTACAGCCAACAGTTAAGCCTAAAAATTCAAACAGGGGACGGTTGGTTTCAGCATCACGCCTAGCTAGGTAATCGTTCACAGTAATAATGTGCACGCCTTTACCTGATAGACCATTAAGGTACGCTGGCAATGTTGCGGTTAAGGTTTTACCTTCACCGGTACGCATTTCTGAAATGCGGCCTTGGTGCAACACCATACCACCAATCATTTGCACATCGAAATGACGCATTCCAAATACGCGCTTTGATGCTTCACGCACAGTAGCGAACGCCTCTGGTAATATGTCATCTAAACTGCTGCCTTGCTCAATGCGTTGTTTAAATTCGCTGGTTTTTTGTTTTAGTTCTTCGTCGCTGAGCTTGCCGTATTGTTCTTCTAGGGCATTGATGAGGGCGACCGTTTTTCGTAGGTTTTTGATGGTGCGGTCATTACGACTACCAAAAATCTTGGTAAAAATATTAGCTAACATGTTTAAACCGTTTCACTCTGTGTTGGCTGACCCAAACTACTCAGTCAGTATGTTTGTTGCTGGGTCGCACTTGTCCTGTTGGCGACTAAAGACGTTCCTAAATTACGGTTTTAAATTTTGCCAATTTAGGAAGTGGCTTATTGTCATTGCCGAGTTAAAATAATGCCCTATCATACCAGACTCTTTTTTTCTGCAAACCTTATTGAGCAAATAATACCTTGCTCATTTGCAACAAAGTGGTGCGGTGAGGCGATAAAGTAGCAAGGCGAGTGTTAATAACACCTCTTTTGTCGCTCGCTGTCTGTTATACTGTGTTTGATATGGCGTTGTTAGTGATGTTTTTCAAGCGATAGGACGTAACTCTGTGACTAAAAATCGTTACAACCCTAAACCTCTCAATGAAGTCATGGGTGGTTGGTCTGATAAACTCAGTCAATATGGCCAAACCAGTGCCCAAGCCGAGCAGTTACAAACCTGCTTAGCAGACACCTTAGGGCCAGTGCTAAGCAAAAAATGCCGCGTGGCGCATTTTCGTGATGGCGTGCTGACCATCGAAGCGGCTTCCGCCACCTTAGCAACGCGCCTTAACTTTTTGAAAATGGACTTGCTCAGCGCCTTTCGCCAAGTGGGCTTACACGATTGCACTATGGTGAAAATCACCACCAACCCCGAGGCACAGCAGCGCTTAAGTAATAAAATTGAATCGCCGAAATCGAGCTATCGCAGTAACCGCACCATGAGTGCCGCCACGGCCGCGCACTTACTATCCTTGGCAGAATCGGCCCCGCCCTCGCTAAAAGCGAAATTAGAGAAGCTCGCCAAGCACGCTGAAGATAATAATACCAATTCGCTTGATTAAGTGTTCTATTTTGAGGCAAGTAAATTTTGTCGATAACAAGGCAAAAATTTTGCTATTTAGTTGTTCTAAATAAGAAATTTTTAACGCAGTTAGGGTCAAATTTACTCCCTCAAAATGAGCAAGTATTAATGCGGATTGGTATAAATAACTTTGCTAAATCGCAGGCACAAAAAATGGCGCTAATGCGCCATTTTTTCAAACTCAATTATTGGCTACTATGCCGAAGCCGTTTTAACCCCAGCTTCCATACCCGGTGCAGGCATGCTCACAGGCTCATCAAAGGTGGCCCATTCCCACGCCGACTCGGTTGCCATAATCTGACGCAACAACATGTTGTTTAAACCATGGCCCGACTTATAACAGCTGATTTTACCCAAGATGTTATGTCCTGCCATAAACATGTCGCCAACACAGTCTAAAATCTTGTGTTTAACGAACTCGTCGTTGTAGCGCAGGCCGTCTGGGTTTAGCACCTTAAACTGATCCAACACCACGGCGTTGTCCATGCTGCCACCTAGGGCTAGGTTATTAGCGTGCATATACTCGATATCGCGCATAAAGCCGAAGGTACGCGCACGGCTGATCTCTTCAGTGAAGCTTTGTGCAGTAATATCTAAACCAATGCGTTGACGACTGGCATTGATTGCTGGGTGGTCAAAGTCGATTTCAAAATCGATATGAAAACCATCGTAAGGGGTGATCTCTGCCCACTTATCGCCATCTTCGACGCGCACTTTTTCTTTAATGCGAATAAAGCGCTTGGCCGCGTTTTGCTCTTCAATGCCGCCTTTTTGAATTAAGTAGATGAATGGCAATGCACTGCCATCCATAATCGGCACTTCGGCGCTGTCGAGTTCAACGATTAGGTTATCGATACCTAATGCTGCAACGGCCGCAATTAAATGCTCCGTGGTCGACAGACGTACGCCGTCTTTATTAGTTAAACAAGTACACAATTGCGTGTCGCCCACAGCTTCTGGCGTTGTTTCAAAGTCAACAACTGGGTCTAGATCCACGCGGCGAAATACAACACCTGTATTCACACCAGCTGGTCGGAGAGTGATCGTGACCTTTTCACCTTTGTGTAAACCTACACCTGTGGCTTTAACGACTTGTGCAATCGTACGCTGTTTAATCATAGACTTGCCCACTTAATTTCAGATAGGCGGCGGAGTGTATCACAAAACCGCCAAACTGCCAATCTTTGTTTAAATTTTATACCGACTTTAGTCTGACTGTTTACGCAAGAAAGCCGGAATATCGAAGTAGTCGCCTTTTTCTTTGCTGTCGCCTTTGTCACTGCTTGCCGTTGAGCTTGAAGGTTTTGGCTTAGCTTCTTGAGCTTGTGGCTCAGAGGCTTCACTTTTCCCAGTGCTCTCTGGTGCAGACGTTTGCGGCTGCGTAAAGCTAGGTACATACATGCTAGTTTGCGAGCTTGACTGCGACGCCGTGCCAGCATCAGACCCTGACGCTTGCTGCAAACCATTATCCACAATACCAAACTGTGGACGACGATCTCCGCCAAGGCCAGTGGCCACCACAGTTACGCGCAGCTCTTCACTCATTTCTGGGTCAATAACAGCCCCCACCACCACAGTGGCGTTTTCAGACGCCAGCGCTTTAACATGGTTACCGACCACTTCAAACTCTTCGATGGTGATATCCATGCCAGCGGTAATGTTAACCAAAATGCCTTTGGCACCGGTTAAATCCACGTCTTCTAACAGCGGACTAGAAATAGCCGCTTCCGCCGCTTCTTGCGCTCGGTCTGGACCCGTAGCCGATGCTGTGCCCATCATCGCCGTGCCCATGGCCGACATTACGGTTCTTACGTCGGCGAAGTCGACATTGATCAAACCGGAGCGCGTGATCAGCTCAGCAATACCTTGTACTGCGCCGTAAAGTACATCGTTCGCTTTGGCGAAGGCATCTAGCAGTGTAGTACCTTTACCTAATACTTTAAGCAGTTTGTTGTTCGGAATTGTAATGAGTGAATCGACAGTTTCTGACAATTCAGCAATGCCTTGCTCGGCCGCGGCCATGCGCTTTTTGCCTTCAAGGTCAAACGGTCGAGTCACCACGGCAACAGTTAGAATACCCAATTCTTTGGCAGCCCGAGCGACCACAGGTGCAGCGCCCGTCCCCGTACCACCGCCCATACCGGCTGCGATAAAGACCATGTCAGCGCCTTCAAGGCTGCTCTTGATGGTTTCGAGATCTTCCTCAGCAGCGCTTTTACCCACTTCTGGGTTGGCACCGGCACCCAAACCTGAGGTGATCTGAGTCCCTAGCTGTACCGTGACGTCTGCCGATGAACGGCGTAGCGCCTGAGCATCGGTATTGGCTACGATAAATCGTACGCCTTCAATTTCTTGGTTCACCATGTGTTCTACGGCATTACCACCACCGCCACCGACACCGATGACTTTAATCACAGCTTCTTCGCTGTGCTGTTCCATAATATCAAACATCTTTACTCTCCGACTTGAGTACTAAAATTCGCCTTGAAACCACTTAGTGACGCGGTTCCACCAACTTCCCTCTGCATCTGCTTTCGACTTCTGTGCATTCATCGATTGCAGCGAACGGCCATATTGTAACAAACCGACCGCTGTTGCATATGCAGGGTCATCTACATAATCTGTTAACCCTTTAATGCCCACTGGGTTACCCACACGTACAGGCATTTGGAAGATATCTTCCGCTACTTCTTGGGCGCCTTTCATTTTGGCGCTGCCACCGGTTAGCACTAACCCCGCGGCAATTTGATCTTCAAAACCAGAGCGACGCAGCTCTTCTTTGGCTAATTCGAATAGCTCTCTAAAACGCGGCTCCACCACCTCAGATAGGGTGTGTCGTGACATCACCCGCGCCGGTCGCCCCCCGACGCTGGGTACTTCTATGGTTTCTTCACTTGAAGCCATTTGGCTCGACGCAAAGGCATATTGTACCTTCAAAGACTCAGCATGGGAGATAGGGGTGCGGAATATTTTTGCAATATCACCGGTGACCTGATTTCCCGCCACTGGAATAACAGCAGTGTGACGTAACGCACCATTGATGTAAATTGCAATGTCCATGGTGCCACCGCCAATATCTAGCACCGCCACGCCTAACTCTTTTTCATCGTCGGTCAATACCGAGTAGCAAGATGCCAAGGCATTGAAAGTTAATTGGTCTACTTGTAAGCCACAGCGCTCAACGCACTTTTCGATGTTTTTCGCCATGTCGTTAGAGCAAGTAATGATGTGAGCTTTGGCTTCCATTCTCACGCCACTCATGCCCAATGGGTTTTTAATCCCCTCTTGCATGTCGATGCTGTATTCTTGCGGCAATGAGTGCAGCATTTTCCGCTCAGCCGACATTGGCACCGAGCGCGCTATATGAATAACATTAGCAATGTCATCATCGGTGACTTCGGCATTGTTGATGGCGACCACTCCGGTTTCGTTTTGGCACTGGATATGCTTGCCCGAAATCCCTAAATACACCGAGCTAATACGGCAGTCGGCCATTAGTTCGGCTTCGTCGATGGCGCGTTTAATCGACTCCGACACCAAATCTAAATCGTTCACGCCGCCTTTATCCATACCATGGGATTCTTGGCGGCCAACGCCGACGATACTAAGCTGATTGTCTGCCGTGATCTCCCCCACCGTGGCGACAACCTTGGATGTGCCTACATCTAATCCAATCACTAAGTTTCTTTCTGCCGACTTTGTCATGCTTCACTCTTGTTATTTTGTTGTTGTTGCTGCTCGGGAGCTGCTTTCCAACTCACCGCCAGTCCTGTGTCATAGCGTAAATCCACCACATCGACCACCTTGCCTTCAGGGCGGTCCATGCGCGGGTAAACATCAATAAATCGCTGTACCCGCTGGGCCTTGTCTTCGCGCCCTAAATTGAGGCGAATGCCGTTGTCGAGCCACAATTGCCAAGCAAAGCGTTCAGACAATGCCAAACTATCTAGGGTGAATTGATTCACCGCTAACAAGGCCTTAAATTGTTGAAACGCTTGCCACGCTTCTTCGGCACTGCCTTCGGGGCCATACAGCTCAGGCAGCCCCTCAGGCAGTTTATTGCTGCGCGCTTGAAATACTTCGCCTGCCTCATTGAGTAACAGGTCGCTATTCCAATGCGCCACTGGCGTATGTTCTACCACATACACTTGCAGGGTGTCGGGCCACTGCTTTCTTACCGAGACACTCGCCACCCATGGTAACGCTAACACCGCTTGATGAACCGCCTTAACATCCAGTTCAAAAAAGCTGTTTAAATCGGCCGTTTTAATTGCCGTTACAATGTCATGTTCTGCAGTGTAATGGGGTTTACCTAATACTTTCAACGTCTTGATTTGCGCGTCATGATGTTCGACTAACCAATCACTGACCCAAAAAGTCCCCTTTACTAAACTAAACACCACCACAAAGAAAAAGCTTAACCCCCAAAACAATGGCCAGTTAACTTTACCACTTAGGTGCTTTGTCTTTGCTAAAAATGCTCGCATATTAAAGCGTTTGCTCCAAAATGCGAACCACTAATTGTGCAAAAGTTACGCCGGTGGCTTTCGCCGCAAGCGGTACCAGTGACTTTTCCGTCATCCCAGGTACGGTGTTCACTTCTAATAAATAAAAGTGTCCTTGCTCATCTTGCATGGCATCAACTCGGCCCCAACCTGTGGCACCAACCAACTCAAAGGCATGCTTGGCCATAATTTGTAACTGCTCAGTGTGGGCAGCACTCAACTCCGCCGGGCAATAATATTCGGTACTGCTGGTTTGGTACTTTGCCTCATAATCATAAAAGCCACGTGGGGTGCGCATTTCAATCACCGGCAGCGGCGTTTTGCCTAACATAGACACGGTAAATTCACGCCCGGTGATCCACTGCTCTACTAGCACGTGTTCGTCAAACTTAAAGGCATTATTCAGCGCCGCGGTTAAGCTTTGCTCACTGTCTGCCTGTGCCATACCAATGCTCGAGCCCTCATGACTGGGCTTCACCATCACTTTGCCGAACTGCGCGATCAAGGCTTTAGCATCAAAGCCAGCAGCTTTGCTTACCACAGCATACGGTGCGGTGCTTAACTTCGCTGATTGGAATAAGTGCTTACAACGCACTTTGTCCATGGCTAAAGCACTGCCTAACACCCCACTGCCGGTGTAAGGCAAGCCCATAAACTCTAACGCTCCTTGAATGGTGCCATCTTCACCGCCACGGCCATGTAAGGCGATAAACACCCGGTCAACGCCTAGCTCTTTTAGCTGCCACAGGTTGCGCTCTGCGGGGTCAAAGGCAATGGCATCCACGCCTTCATTCACCAAGGCATTTAATACCGCTTGGCCAGATTTTAATGACACCTCGCGCTCAGCTGAGCTGCCACCTAACAATACCGCTACTTTTCCAAACTGCTTGTTCATAACTCACTCTGTTGCAACTGCGCCACTGAGAGCTTAGTCGCGGCCAACTGTTTTACTATTTTACCAATGTTGCCAGCCCCTTGGGTCAGCACTAAATCGCCATCTTGCATGGTGTTGGCCAGTACTTTTGCCAACTCCGCATGGTCGCTAATATGAATAGGCTCCACACCGCGTTGGCGCAGGCTACGACACAGGCTTTTGCTATCGGCTCCGACAATCGGTGCTTCACCCGCACTGTAGACATCTAACAACAATAACTTATCAACATCGCAGAGGACTTTGACAAAGTCTTCGTACAAATCTCGGGTGCGGCTATAGCGGTGCGGCTGATAAATCATCACCAAACGCTTATCGGGCCAGCCCGATTTTGCCGCTTTGATGGTCATGTCCACTTCCGATGGGTGGTGACCATAGTCATCAACCAACATCACTTCGCCTACTTCATTATTAAAGCTGCCATAATGTTGGAAACGGCGGCCAACGCCTGCAAAATTCTCTAGCGCTTGCAAGATAGCCTCATTACTAATGCCATGATCTTTGGCTACCGCAATGGCAGCTACGGCATTCAAAGCATTGTGCTTACCAGGCATGTTGAGCGTTACTGTGATGTCGTCGCCATCTTTGCTGCATACCCGAAAGTGCGATTGGCTTTGATCTTGGCTAAAGTCGCATAGCCTGTAATCGGCATCTTCGGCTTCACCATAGGTAATGGTGGGTCTAGCAAAGCGTGGCAATAACTCTCTGGCCACTTCTGAGTCGACACACACCACCGCTAAACCATAAAACGGCAGATTGTGAATAAACTCCACGTAGGTGTCTTTCATTTTTTCCAAGTCACCATCGTAGGTATCCATATGATCTTCTTCGATATTCGTGACCACAGACACCATAGGTTGCAGATGCAAAAAGGAAGCATCGCTTTCATCGGCTTCGGCAATGAGGTACTCGCTTTTACCCACCTTGGCATTACTGCCGGCACTGTTAAGCAAGCCGCCAATAATAAAGGTAGGGTCTAGCTCCGCCTGAGCAAAAATGCTGGCAATTAAACTGGTTGTGGTGGTTTTGCCATGGGTGCCGGCCACCGCAATGCCGTGGCGAAAACGCATTAATTCAGCCAGCATCTCAGCGCGGCGAACAATGGGAATACGGTTGGCTTTGGCCGCTTGAATTTCCGGGTTTTGCTCATCGATGGCGCTGGAGACCACCACCACATCCGCCTGGGCGACGTTGTCGGCCTTATGACCAATAAAGATGGTCGCCCCCATGTTGCTCAGCCTTTCTGTCATGGCGCTATTGGCTATGTCTGAGCCGGTAATACGGTAACCTTCAAAGGCCAGTACTTCAGCAATGCCGCTCATACCAGCACCACCAATTCCAATTAAATGGATGGTGTTGATACGTCGCATTGCTCTTCTGCTCGAAGCTTCCATCTGGTTTCCTACTTCGCTAATTCGTTACATAATTGGGCAACCGTTTGGGTTGCCTCTGGTTGTGCACATTGTCTCGCCTTTGCTGCCATGTTGGCAATCTTTTGTGGTTCAGTGACCAAGGGCAACAGCGTTTGCGCTAATGTGTTAGCGTTAAAATTCGCTTGTGGCATGCGTATTGCCGCTCCTGCTGCCACTAATACTTCGGCGTTGGCGGTTTGGTGGTCGTCAACGGCGTGGGGAAACGGCACAAAAATCGCAGCTTTCCCGGCAGCGGCCACTTCACTAACCGTAAGGGCACCGGCGCGACAAATTACAATGTCTGCCCAGTCGTAGGCACTGTCCATATCATGAATAAATTCACTGACTTCGGCGTCTATATTAGAAACTTGGTAATTTTTAGCCACCGCCTCTTGGTTGTTCTTACCACTTTGGTGGCGAATACTCAGCGCCGTGTCTGGTACCAATTCTAATAACTTTTTAATCCCCTCAGGGACCATTTGATTAAGCACTTGCGCCCCAAGCGAACCACCAACAATCAGAACATGCAGCGGCGACTCTACGGTTTTGTCTTTGAGGTTACAAACGCTAGCTCGCACTGGGTTGCCCACTACCTGAGCTTGTTTGGCACTAAATGCGCCAGGAAAACCGCACAGTACCTTGTTGGCTATTTTTGCCAACAACTTGTTGCTCATTCCTGCCACCGCATTTTGTTCGTGGATCAGCAGCGGAATGCCCATCAATTTGGCAGCCAATCCAACTGGTCCTGTGACATAACCGCCCATGGCCAGTACCACATCGGGTTGGCGCTGTTTCAATATCCGCTTTGCTGCCAGCACTGCCCGCAGCACCATTAAAGGGGTACTCAATAGCCGCTTAATGCCATTGCCGCGCACGCCCTTCATGGTAATAAAATCAATATCAAAGCCGTGGCGTGGCACTACTTCGGCTTCCATTCTATCGGCCGTACCGACCCAGCTAACTTGCCAATTTTGTTGTTGCAGCTGCTGAGCGACAGCAATACCGGGGAAGATATGACCACCCGTACCGCCCGCGACCACCAGAAGACGTTTTGTCATCGTCTACCTCCACGGGATGTTGCTTGTCGGGTCGACATTTTGGTTTCAAAATCAACCCGTTGTAATATACCTGCGGCAATGGTCATAACCCATAAGCTCGAGCCCCCATAGGACACAAACGGCAGGGTAAGCCCTTTAGTTGGCAAAATACCAGCACTGGCGCCAATATTCACCACCGCCTGAAAGGCAAACCAGATGCCAATACCGAGCGCCAAATAGCCTTCATATTCTTGTCCGGCTTTTAAGGCTTTTTGGCCAATAAATAAGGCCCGCGTCACTAACACGCCAAGCATCACAATAATGCTGAGAACACCGACAAAACCAAGCTCTTCGGCGATCACCGCAAAAATAAAGTCATTATGCGCTTCAGGTAGGTATTGTAGTTTTTGAATGCTATTACCTAAGCCCTGCCCCAACCAGCCACCTTGGCCATACGCCATTAATGACTGCACTAACTGATAACCAGCACCAAAAGGGTCTTCCCAAGGGTTTAAAAAGCCTACCACACGTTTCATACGGTAGGGCTCGATAATAATAAGCACCACTACCAAAGACACTCCGGTGAGCATCAAGGTGAAAAACTGCCATAGTTTTGCCCCGGCTAAAAACAGCAATCCCACGGTGGTGACAAACATCACCACCACAGTGCCTAAATCGGGCTGCATTAAAATCAAAAAGGCATAAGCGGCAAACACAAGGATGGGCTTAGCAAAACCTTTAATGTTTTCTTGCACTTCTTCACGCTTACGCACTAAGTAACCGGCGATGTAGCTGAAGAAAAACAGCTTGGACGCCTCCGCCACCTGTAAACCAAAGGGTCCCAATGGGATCCAGCGTTTCGCACCGTTTACCTCACGGCCAATAATAAGGACTGCCACTAACAACACCAAGCCAAACAACAGCAAATAGGGGTTGCTGCGTTTCCACCAAGTCATGGGCACATTGGTGGCGAACCAGAATAGGATCAGCGAACCGATTAAAAACACCAGATGGCGATAGGTGAAGTGATAAGGGTTATCAAATAACCGCTCGGCTACCGGCATAGAAGCACTGGTCACCATCACAAAGCCCACCCCAATCAGCATTAGCATGCTGTACATCAAAGGTACATCAAATAAGCTTTCTGATTGGCGCGGTGTAAATGCTTCGCGAATTTGTGCCGTATTAACTAGCAACGGTAACCCTCCACAATACTGACAAACTCATCGCCGCGTGCCATGTAGTTCGGGTACATGTCGATGCTGGCGCACGCCGGGGCTAACAACACAATATCGCCTGCGGCTGCCACCGTTTTGGCCCCATGCACAGCATCGGCAAGTGAATCAACAAGGTGGCTATTGCGATGCAGTGGCATAAACTGTTTACCATCTTTACCAAAGCAAAACAGCGCCTTACAGTGCTGTTGTAAGGGCTGCTTTAACGGCGATAAGTCTGCGCCTTTGGCATCACCACCGACTATCAATAAGATGTTACTGCGCTCATGGGCCAGCGATTGCAACGCCGCCACGGTTGAACCAACATTGGTGGCTTTAGAATCGTTAAAGAAACGCACCCCAGCCACGTCTGCTACCAGCTGGCAGCGATGAGGTAAGCCGGTGAAGTTAGCAAAGGCTTCGGCAAAGGCGGTCATGCTCACCTTAAGCGGTGCCAATAACGCCATTACCGCTAGGGCATTAAATTGATTGTGGCGCCCCACCATGGCTAAGCTGCTTACCGGCAGTAAAGGGGTATCATGGTGGGCAAAATAGGCCTCGCCTTGATGTTCAAGAACATGATAGTCACCGCCAGTTAATGACACGCTTACCCCCTCACCTTGTTTGGCAAAGGTACGTTCATCATCGGCATTAAACACCACATGTTCAACGTGGTCATAAATACGCTGCTTGGCCTCGGTGTAAGCGGCAAAGTCTGGGTAGCGGTCCATATGATCTTCGGTAATGTTTAAGATCATCGCAGACAAACAGTTAAGGCTGTGAGTGGTTTCCAGTTGGAAGCTCGACAGCTCTAACACAAACACGTCGTGGTCTTGCTCTAACAGGGCCAACACTGAGGTGCCAATATTACCGCCAAGTCCCACGTTAAAGCCGGCACTTTTCAATACTTCTGCGGCAAGGCTGACGACGGTTGACTTACCATTGGAGCCGGTAACCGCAATCACGGGCTTGTCGTTTAACCGCGCAAACAGCTCAATGTCACCAATCACCTCAACGCCGTCGGCAATGGCTGTGGCAACGCTTTGCTCAAACAACGGGATCCCGGGACTAATAATGATCAGATCGGTTTGCGATAAGGCGGCATCAGCCAAACTACCAAACACCGCTTCACACTCTGGGGCGTTATGGTTGAGCCAGTCAGCACCTGGGGGGACTGGACGCGAGTCCACTACTTTGGGGTTAATGCCATGAGACAGCAAAAAGCGCACGATCCCCTGACCGGTTACGCCAAGGCCAACCACAGTGACATGTTTACGCTTTAGTTGCTCTAAATACATCATTATCTAATCTTCAACGTTGCTAGGCCGGCAAGCACTAGGATGATTGAAATAATCCAAAACCGCACAATCACCCGCGGCTCAGGCCAACCTTTAAGCTCATAGTGGTGATGAATAGGCGCCATGCGGAAGATCCGCTCACCGCGGAGCTTATAGGAGCCCACTTGTAAAATCACCGACAATGCCTCCATCACAAATACCCCACCCATGATGATGAGCACCAATTCTTGGCGTACTAAAATCGCGATGATCCCAAGCGCACCACCAAGCGCTAACGAGCCAACATCGCCCATAAACACTTGTGCCGGATAGGTGTTAAACCACAAAAAGCCCAACCCAGCTCCAACAATCGCAGTACACACCACCACAAGCTCACTGGTGAGTGGTAAATGTGGCAAATGTAGGTAGTCAGAGAAGTTGGCGTTACCGGTTACATAGGCAATGATGGCTAAAGCAGAAGCCACTAAAATGGTCGGCACAATGGCTAGGCCATCTAAACCATCAGTGAGGTTCACGGCATTCGAGGTGCCAACAATGACAAAGTAGCTCATGACGATGTAAAACAGCCCCAGCTGCGGCAGCACATCTTTTAAAAATGGTACTATTAGCGTGGTTTCAGCGGCGTTGCTCGAGCTAAAATATAAAAACGACGCCGTAGCCAAGGCAATCACCGACTGCCAAAAGTATTTCCAACGCGCGATCAAGCCTTTACTGTCTTTGCGGATCACCTTGCGGTAATCATCAACAAAGCCGACAATTCCTAGGCTGCCAATCACAAACAGCGTTACCCACACGTATTTATTGCTTAGATCGCCCCACATCAGAGTGCTGGTAAAAATGGAGCATAAAATCAGTAAGCCGCCCATGGTGGGGGTGCCCGATTTCGACAGGTGCGATTCTGGGCCATCATCACGAACCGTTTGACCAATTTGCATGCGCTGCAAACCGGCAATCATTTTGGGTCCAAAATACAAAGAAATCAGCAGCGCCGTTAAGATCCCCAAAATGGCTCTTAAGGTCAGGTACGAAAAGACATTAAAGCCACTGTAATACTGCGTGAGGTACTCGGCTAGCCAAACTAACATGCTGCGTCTCCTGTTTCGCTATCCGTTCGGCCAGCGGTTACTAATTCTGCTACTAATAATTCCATGCGGGCACTACGAGAACCCTTTACAATCACGGTACAAGGCTGTGATTGCTCGGCTAATACCTGTTTCAATACCGTCAACATGCTTTCTCTAGTAGAAAAGTGGCGGTTGGGCTTTTCAAATACATTACTGGCGCTGCTACTGAGCACCCCAAGGGAAAACAACTCATCAATGCCTTTGGCTTTGGCGTACTCTCCTACTTCTTGGTGGTAGGCACGTGCATCTTCGCCGAGCTCCGCCATATCTCCCAATGCCAGTACCTTGTAGCCTTGCATTGACGCTAATAAGTCAATCGCGGCATTCACCGACTTAACGTTGGCATTGTAAGTATCATCCACCACCCGTAATCGCGGTGATACTTGGATCATGTTGACGCGGCCCTTCACCTCTTGCATTTGTGCAAGTCCTGAGGCCACTTCTTGCAAACTGGCGCCAAGCTCGGTGGTTAAGGCTGCCGCGATCAGGGCATTGTTGACGTTATGCTCGCCAGAGAGCGGCAATGCGACCTTAATACGCTCATCACCACGGCACAGAGTGAACTCTGCTCGGGCAATATCATCAAGAGTAACATCTTCAACCCACATGTCTTCTGCTTGCTTAACGCTATAACGTTTGACGTTCTCGACACTGAGGTTGTCTTGCCACATTTGCGCATAGCTGCTGTCGGCGTTGATCACCGCGACTCCACTGGGTTTTAAGCCGGAGAAAATTTCTCCCTTAGCTTGACCGACACCATCGATGGAACCAAAACCTTCAATATGCGCCGGTGCGACGTTACATACAGTGGCAACATCTGGATGCACCAAGGCTGTGGTGTAGGCAATTTCACCAATGTGATTGGCGCCTAGCTCAATCACTGCATATTCGTCATCTTCCGCCAAACGCAATAAGGTCAGCGGCACGCCAATGTCGTTATTAAAATTGCCTTTAGTGGCTAATACCTTGCCTTTTTGCGAGAGGATGGCGGCGCACATTTCTTTTACCGTGGTTTTACCCACACTGCCGGTGATGGCAATGGTTTTCGGCTGCACGGTTTCGATCACCGCTTGACCAAGTTTGCCAAGGGCAATGCGGGTGTCTGGTACCACAAATTGCACCATGTCGATATCATGGTTCGCTTTTGAGACGATGGCGGCAATGGCGCCGCGCTCTTTGGCCGTCTGTAAAAAATGATGGCCATCAAAGTTCGGCCCTTGCAAGGCCAAAAACACCTCGCCAGGTGCTAACGTTCTGGTGTCTGTGTTTATATTGGCAACCGCCAAGTTATCCCCGTCGTAAGGGGTGTTTAAGACTGCTGCAAGCCAAGAAAAATCGATCTTGATCATGCCTTTTCCCCTTTTAAAATCGCTGTCACGCATTGTCTATCACACAGTTCAATGCGTTCGGTTCCTATAATTTGATAATCTTCATGGCCTTTACCCGCAATCAGCACCACGCTGTTTTCATCGCCCGCGGCAATGGCCGTGGCAATGGCTTGCGCTCTATCAGGCTGGCACAGAGCATACTCAGGGTGGATGAGTCCAGCCTTAATATCGTCGATAATAAGGTTGGGATCTTCGCTTCTGGGGTTGTCACTGGTGATCACTAATTTATCGGCATACTGCTCTGCTGCCCGGGCCATTTCGGGACGCTTGCCTTTGTCGCGGTCGCCACCACAACCAAACACACAAATGAGCTCCCCAGGCACGTGCGCTCGCAATGCCTGTAATGCCAGTGCGAGAGCCTCTGGGGTGTGAGCGTAATCGACAATACAGGTGGGCTTTTGTGCTGCACTGAATGGCTGCATACGCCCCGCAACCGGCGCTAAATCGGCGCAGGCATCGGCCAGTGCTTGCAATTCGCCGCCTTGCACCAGCAAGCTGGCGATGGCTGCAGCAAGGTTATAAAGGTTAAACTCACCATATAAGGGCACATCAATTTGGCACGTTCCCCAGCTGGTATCGAGCTTAGCGCTGAGGCCTTGCGGATGAGCGTTAACCTCGCTGAAGAACACATACTGTTCATAGCTTTGCTGCTCAGGCTTGCGGCCATACACCACTAAGTTATCAGCGGCGAACTCCTGTGCCCACTGAGCTCCCACTTCATCGTCGATGTTAATCACGCGATAGTTGGGATTGCAGCGACTAAACAGGGCTTTTTTTGCTGCCGCGTAGCTTTGCATGTCGCCATGATAATCTAAGTGGTCGCGGCTGAGGTTGGTAAATACCGCCACATCAAAGTCGCAATTATCCACTCGCCCTTGCACTAAGCCATGAGAGGACACTTCCATTGCCACATGCTGGTAGCGGCTGTTTAAATACGCCAAAATACGTTGCAAATCGACATTGGAAGGCGTGGTGTTCGTAAGCGGCACTAAATCTTGCGGTTTACCATAACCCAAGGTTCCCACCACGGCGCCACTGCTGCCAGTGAGGGTGGCAAGATTGGCAATCATTGCGGTGGTGGTGGATTTGCCATTGGTGCCAGTCACACCAGTGAGTTTTAGTTTATTACTGGGGTAGCCATAAAATTGGCTGGCAATGGCGGCTAAGTTTGCCGCTAAATCATCAATATAAATGGTTTGCTCTGGGGCAATATTCAATTCGCTACCGGTTTCTGCCATAACATAGCTGGCGCCTTGGGCAATGGCACTGGAGGCATACTTAGCGCCATCTTGCTGATGGCCTTGCAGCGCCACAAAACAATCACCGCTTCTCACTTCGCGGCTATCAATACGAAGATCTTCCACGGCAAATGGTCCGCCGCTAACACCGTAAGCGGATAAGACTTCAGTTAGATCACGCGTCATTATCTTCTCCCGATACGTAAGCCACTCGCTCTTTATCTGGTGCCACATTCAGTATTCTTAAGGCGTTAGACATGATTTCGGCAAAGGCTGGACCCGACGTTTGCCCGCCATAATAGACATCGCCAGCTGGTTCGTTCACCATCACTACCACCGCTAAACGGGGGTCGCTGACCGGCGCAACACCGGCAAAATAGCCAACGTATTCATCGCCATAGCCACCGGCAACGGCTTTTTTCGAGGTCCCGGTTTTACCTGCAGCACGATAACCATCAACGGTTACGCTATGGGCCGTACCACCACGTTCAAACACCGATTCCATCATTTCCACCACCGCACGGGTATTGCGTTCAGAGAAAATACGCTCCCCTTGAGGCTGCTCATGTTGTTTTAAAATAGTCAGAGGTCTAAGAATGCCGCCGGAGCCAAACATGGCATAGAGTCTGGCCATTTGCGCGGTACTGGCAGAAACCGCATAGCCATAGGATAAGGTCGCCACTTCAAAGTCAGACCAACGGCGGTTGGGGTAGAATAGCCCAGAGCTTTCGCCAATCATCATCGACCCTGTGGTGTCACCAAAGCCAACCTGTTGGTAGTAGTTAATAAAGTCTTCTTTGGGGATCCGTTGTGAGATTTTTGCCACGCCCATGTTACTGGAAATTTTAACGATTTCTCTGAGGCTAAGCTCACCGTTATTGCGGGTGTCTTTGACTAGACCGCCACTGAGGTTCATCCATCCCGGATAGGTATCTATCAGCTCGTCAGGTTGCACTGCGCCATATTCTAAGCCGGCAAGAATCGCCAAAGGCTTAAGGGTAGAGCCGGGCTCAAATAAGTCGGTCATGGCGCGGTTACGGCGTTTATAAGGCGCTGCGGTACTTAAATCATTGGGGTTAAAACTGGGGCTGTTAACCAGCGCTAAGACCTCACCAGTATGAACATCCACCACCATGGCTGAGCCTGAGGTGGCTTTATAGCTTAACACTGCTGACTTTAAGGCACGGTAAGCAATGGCCTGGATCCGCAGGTCGATGCTTAAGTGGACATCTTCTGGCTCAACCCGTTGCTCTTCCGACAACACCTGTACTTCACGTCCTTGGGCATCTTTACGAATGGTGCGTTTTCCGGCGGTGCCTGTAAGCGCCGAGTCAAACATGCGCTCCACCCCTTCAATGCCTTTGCCATCAATGTCGGTAACACCAATCATATGAGCGGTGACCTCGCCACTGGGATAAAAACGTTTTGATTCATCCAGTAAGTGAACCCCAGGTAAGCGCATTTGACGAATGTAATTGGCTACCACCGCGGTCACTTGACGCTTTAAATAAACAAAACGGCGCTCAGGATTGCCACGCAGACGTTGGTTTACTTTTTTAGGATCTAAACGCAGTACATCCGCCAGCTCTCGCCAACGGATTTCTTCCGCATACCTTTGTTGTTTACGACGTGCCAACTCGGTCTTATCGTCGGCCAGCGTTTTATAATCTTCTCCGGCTTTGCGCGCTACACGCAGCACTTTTTTACCCAGTGCTTTATCAATGGCTAGAGGGTCGGCATACACACTCACCACCGGCACGCTCACCGCCAGCTCTTTGCCGTTGCGGTCAAAAATCATGCCGCGCTGCACGTTTAGCTTTTCAACGCGAACGGTGCGTTTTTCGTTTTCAGCAATCGCCTTATCGGGCTCTATCACTTGTAAAAAAGCCGCTCTGGCTACCAAGGTCATAAACACCAACACCATTACACCGCACACTAGCGCAAAGCGCCAGGTGATCATGGATTGCGATTTTTGCTTGGGCTTATTCATGGCAGTACAATCACCTGTTCATCTTTACTGGTTGGGCGTTTCATCTCTAATTGCATTTTGGCGATTTCTTCAATCCGAGCATGTTGTGAGTAAAACTCTTCTTCGACCACCAAGTAACGCCATTGCAGGTCTAGCTCATCACGCTGCTGCAACAATTCATCTTGTAAAATCAACTGCTGCCGAGTTAAGTGCGTAACCTGCACCACCGCCAATGCCGAAACCAAAATACTAATAAGCAAAAATGCCGTCAGCTTGTTGGTCACCAGGTAGGAACCAATTTCGGAAAATAAGTTGGGCTGACGCTGCATATTGGCACTCATTAGAGTTTCTCCGCCACTCGCAATACAGAGCTGCGCGCTCTGGGGTTTTGGGCAATTTCCTCAGAACTGGGCTTAATGGCTTTACCCACTGCCTTTAAGGTGAGATTTTTTTTAAGTTGTTCATCCGTTAAAGGCAGACCTCTGGGTATCGCCTCTCCCTTACTCTGCTTTTTAATAAACTGTTTCACGATACGGTCTTCTAGCGAGTGGAAAGAGATCACCACCAGACGACCGCCAGGCTTAAGCACTTCAAGCGACGCTTGCAGAGCCGTTTGAATTTCTTCTAATTCACTGTTGATGTAAATGCGAATGGCCTGGAAAGTACGCGTAGCTGGGTGTTTGTGCTTATCTTTCACCGGCACAGCGTCATCAATCAACGCAGCTAATTGCGCCGTGGTGGTGATGTCAGTGTGTTCGCGCACTTCAATGATTTTACGTGCGATGCGGGTGGCAAACTTCTCTTCACCATATTTTTTGATCACAAACACCATTTCTTCCAACTCTGCTTCAGCCAACCACTGTGCCGCGCTGCGACCAGAATCGGGGTCCATGCGCATGTCCAGTGGCCCGTCTTTCATAAAGCTAAAGCCACGGTCGGCATCATCCAGCTGCGGGCTAGAAACGCCAATATCTAACAAGATGCCATCGACCTGACCTAAGATACCCGCTTCTTCAGCCACCGCCTTTATGTTGGAAAAGCGACTGCGGGCAATGCTAAAGCGCTCATCGTCGGCAAACTTCTGCGCCGCTTGAATGGCTTGCGGGTCTTGATCGATGGCTTGCAAGCGGCCTGTGGTAAGACGCTTGAGGATCTCACCAGAATGACCACCACGACCAAAGGTGCCGTCAATGTATGTGCCCTCGGGTTTGATTGCCAAGGCATCGAGGGTTTCGGCCATGAGTACCGAAATATGTTTAAACTCTGCGCTCATTAATTTCTTTACCCCTACAAGGAAAAGTTTTCCAATTCAGGGCTTTCCTCAAAGTTTCCTGAGTGTTCAATTTGGGTATCGCTTTGCATTTGCTGATACCAGCGTTCTTCATCCCAGATTTCAAATTTGTTTAGTAGTCCAACCAGCATGATTTTTTTCCCCAACTGCGCATGGGCACGCAATGAAGGCGCCAAAAGAATGCGGCCATTTTTGTCTAGTTGGTATTCTGTAGCATGACCTAGCAACATCCGTTGCCAGCGTCTCACTCTGGGATTGGTGTTAGAGATACGACTTAATTTGGTCTCGATTTCTAGCCATTCGGCAAGTGGGTAAAGCCATAGACAAGGTTCATTAATCGCAATAGTACAGATCACTGTGCCTTGATCTTCAGACAGCAGCGGTTGTCGGTACTTAGTGGGTACCGCAAAACGCCCTTTGTCATCCAAAGCCAGCGAACTTGCACCTCGAAACATGAGTGATCCTATTTAGAAGTTGGCCGATCCAATTTGATCCACTAAAACCCACTTTTTACCACAGAAGAACAGTCTAGGGCTTGACAAGCACTTTTGTCAAGCAAAGTAGGCGTCTTTAACTCCTTTGTAAGCCAGAAAATTCGCGGCATTTGTGGAAGATCATGAATTTGGTGGAAAAAAGTGGGAAGGTAAAAATTTACGGTGCTTTTTGACAGAATAATTACCCTTCAGTTGCATTTTAGAAATTAAAAATTCCATTTATTAACGTCTACAGTTAAGTCTTTTTCATAGCAAGGATTTTATTAAATTAGCTTGGTTGTACCGTAATGATTCGGTATTATTCGCGCTCTGAAAACGGCACCTTGGGTGGGATTATTCTGAAATCATCAATACAATTTCGCTTCTATCGCTTACTCGTGCTGATTTGCTTGCCCAGCTTGCTGATTATTTTATTTCTATTATGTGAGCAGCGCCAGCTAGCATTAACACAACAGTCACAACAAGCACTGCGTTATGCCAAGCAAGTGTCTGCGATCCAACAGGTTGAATTAGCCGATACCGAGCAAGTATTAACGCAACTGGCGACCAAACTGGACCACTTTAACAGCGCGGATCCTAGCTGCCCAGCATTGCTTCATCACGCCATGTTACTGCGGCCAAATTTAGCCAATATTGGCGTAGTAAATCGTCATGGTGATGTCTTATGTACCACCCATCAACAAACCCAAAGTGCCATTAATATTGCCGACCGGAGTTATTTTCAAACGGCGCTGCAAAGTGGCCAATTCAGTATTGGTGAGTATCAAATCGACCGCAGTATGCGCCGCGCCACCGTCAACTTTGCCTTACCCGTTTATGATGGCCAAGACACGTTTCAGTTTATGTTGGTGGCGGTAAAAGGGCTCGACCATTGGAGTCAAACCCTCGCCAAGTTACCTTTGCCGCCGGCCACCAAAGTCATGATTGCCGATGCCAAACAGCAAATCGTCGCCCAGTACCCTAACGCCAAGGCGCATTTAGGCAAATCGGTCAATAGCAGCTGGCCCACCGACTTAACTCAGCAAGCCAAATTAATTACCGCACCGGATGGTCAGCGCTTGGTGTATCTTAAGCAACCCCTGAGTAGCCATAGCGAAGCACTGGAAATGTACTTTAGCTTTGATTTTGAGTCGCAACTAAGCCGTATCGATAAACGTTTTGCCCTTTTTATCGGCCTGTTCATCACCGTCATTGCCTTGTTATTTTGGCAGGCACATTGGCAACTCAAGCGGCTGTTATTAACTCCCCTGGCGCGCTTAAAAACGGCCATTAGTAAGCTGGAATCAGGGCAACTAGACCCCGCTTTTAACAACACCAGCATGCCAACCGAGTTTGCTCACTTAACTGAACGTTTTGCCAATATGGCAGCGATACGACTCGATGCCGAAGACAATGCTAATCATCGCCTTGCGGTGCTGCGTGCCTTGATCAACGCCTTACCCGACAGCTACGTAAGGTTAGATCAGCAAGGCCGTATTCTGTCGCGTTATGGCGCACTCACTGACAACCAGTTACTGTTAAGAGAGTTACTCCCTGAACACATTTATAAGCGTATTTGTGCTGAACTGGCGCTCCTGAACGATGATACTTATGTGCAACTGGAATTTTCACCACAATTAAACCAAGTGATTGAGTGCCGTTTGTGCGCCATAGAAGGACACCCACAGGCGTTGTTGATCATGCGTGATATCAGTCAGCGCAAACATCAAGAGGAAGCGCTGAACCTCGCCGCATTGGTATATAACAACAGCAGCGAATGCATGATCATCACCGACGCCAATGGCTTTATTCTCGACGTTAATGTCGCCTTTACTAATGTCACCGGTTACAGCCGCGCCGAAGTATTAGGCAAATCCACCGCCATTCTGGGCTCAGGACAACACGACAGACATTTTTACCAACAAATGTGGCAGCAGCTCAATGACCAAGGTCGCTGGCAAGGGGAAATTGTCAATCGCAAGAAAAACGGCGAGCTCTACACAGAGTGGCTGACCATAGATAGCGTTTACGACAACAACCGCCAAGTGTATCGCCGTGTGGCGATCTTCACCGATATCACGGAAATGAAGCGTAAAGATGAGCTGATTTACAAGCAAGCGCACTTTGATGAACTGACCCAGTTGCATAACCGCTTGGGTCTAAAAAAGCACCTGAAAAAACAACTTAAGCCAAGCGATACGCCGGTGTCGGTGTTGCTGTTAGACATTGATAACTTTAAAGACATCAATGATACCCTGGGCCACTACGTTGGTGACTTAGTGCTAAAAGAAACGGCGCAGCGACTGAAGCAGCTTAACTCGGCGGCATTTTTGTCTCGTATTGGTGGCGATGAATTTGTTTTTGTGTTGCCCGATGACACCCAGCGCAGTCACAGCCAAGCGCTGGCCAAACAAGTACAAGGCGTGCTAAAACCCGCCTTTACCATCCAATCCGAGCAGTGCCACTTATCGGCCAGTATTGGCATTGCCGTGGCGCCTTACGATGGTAAGGGCACGGAGGCGATTTTAAAAGCGGCAGATCAAGCCATGTATCGTGCTAAGCAACAGGGTCGTAACGGTTACGCTCTGTTTGATGACAGCTTACGGCAGCTGGCGGAATCGCGAATGCAAATGCTCAAAGGTATACGCACCGCTTTACAACAGCAAGAGTTTACCATGCATTATCAACCCATCGTCGACTTAAACGATAATGCCATTGTCAAAGCCGAAGCCTTGATCCGCTGGTGTCACCCTGAGCAAGGTATGATAAGCCCAGGCGAGTTTATTCCATTGGCGGAAGAAACCCAGCTGATCCATGAAATTGGCGACTTCGCCTTTACTCAAGCACTGGACACCTTAGCACAACTGCAACGAGCAGGCCGCACGCTGGCACTAAGTATTAATGTCTCGCCGGTGCAATTTGCCGCCAAGAACTACACCTTATCGACCTGGCAGCAGCAGCTCACGCGATTGCAACTGTATACTGAGCAAGTGATATTAGAAGTCACCGAAGGCATGATGATGCATAACGATAGCCGCACTCAACAACGCATTGAAGAGTTGAAACAACAAGGCTTTCAATTGGCATTGGATGATTTTGGTACTGGCTACTCATCTCTAGCCTATTTAAAACAGCTCGACTGCCAGCTGGTGAAAATAGACAAGCGTTTTGTTGACGGTATTGCCACCAACGCCGATGATTTAACCTTGTGTGAAACCATTATCTTGATGGCCCATCGCTTAGGGCTAAAAGTAGTGGCAGAAGGCATTGAAACCGCCACCCAGCATCAACTGCTAAAACAAGCCGGCTGTGACTTTGGCCAAGGCTATTATTACAGTAAACCCATTTGCCAAGAGGACTTTTTGGCGTTAGTAAAAGAAAAAAGCCACATCACTGTGGCTTAATCTTTGAACCTAGAGGCAAAGCTTATTCGCTAAGGCCTAGTGCGGTGATCATTTTATTAGCGACGTCCACATGGTGTTGTAGCGTCGAAAATTGCTTGGTTACCCCTTCTGGGCCAAAAGCATAGACCGGCACGGGTGCCGCAGTGTGGGTACCTGTGCCCCAGACTACATTTTGCTCTGCAGCAATAGCACGGGCGATTTTGCCCGTGTAGTCTTCTTTGGCGTAAACGTAGAAGTCACTGAAGTCTTCAAACGCTGGGATCATCCCCGCGGTTTTGTCATCATACACGCTCTGCCCTACCTTCGCGGCTTTATCTATGCTCACTGAGTATGAGGTCATGGCTTCAATGTGGTTTTTCCAGGTTTGTCCAGAAACCGTTTCGTAAGCCTCATCAGGAGCAGCGGCGCCAAGAATATCAAAGAAGGTACCGGTTTGATTGTAGAGCTTATCGAGCTGCGCTAAAGGACCAAAGTTAAACTTAGGGTGATAGGCTTTGTTTTCGCCATTCACATGCATGCCATCACCGGGTAAGTACTGCGCTTCAGGACGTTCGTGCTTCGAATAACTAAAACCAAAGCTGCCGGTTTCGTGGTCAGCAGTCACCACCACTAGGGTGTCGTTGCGATCTTTTACCCACTCGTGCACTGCGGCCACCGCTTCGTCAAACTTAAGCAGCTCGTTTAGCATCCAACCGGCGTCATTGGCGTGTCCTGCCCAGTCAATCTGACCACCTTCAATCATTAAGAAGAAACCATCTTCATCTTGAGACAGGATATCCAATGCCTTAACGGTCATTTCTTTTAGCGAAGGTTGGGTACAGCTGTTATCTTGCTGACACGCTTTGTAGGCAATGGCGTCATTCATACCCGAGTTGGCAAACAAACCTAATACCTTGTCACCGTCAAAGCTATTTAACTGAGTTTTATCGAACGCCAGACCATAGCCATAGTCGTCTCTGGCTTCGAGTACCAAGTTCTTATCATCGCCGCGTTTGGACTTTTTATAGACGTAATTTGGCATCCCTAGTGCCGCTAGTTCAGCTTGTACTTCTGGGTCATCGGCCGTAGTTTGTGGCAAAAATACACGGGCGCCACCAGAGAGCATGACATCAACATTGCCAGAGCTAATTAATTGCTCTGCGATTTCGGCTTCATAGGAACGATGTGGCATATGCGCCGCAAAGGCCGCTGGTGTCGCGTGGGTAATACGGGTGTCGGAAACCAGTCCAGTGGCTTTACCGGCGGCTTTGGCTTTTTCTAAAATGGTCGCCACCTGGTTGCCCTCAGCATCAAGGCCAATCATTTCTGAGCCCGCGGCAATACCAGTGGCCAATTGCGTAGCTGAACACGCCGAGTCGGTCACAAGACTGCCGTTGTCGCCGTGTGGAGCATTAAGAGAAAGCCCTAAGTGGCCGCTGTTGGCAAGTTTTGACAGCGCAGTTTGATTGCCTTTACTGTTATAAACAGAATTAGGGGCACGCTGGGCATATTCTTCTAATAATCCCACTTGCTGTGGTCCCATGCCATCACCGATCATCAAGATGACGTTTTTTACTTGCGTCACCTCTTGCACAGGGACTTCTTTAATGACTTCCACCTCTTTGATCACCTCTACGGTCTTGGTGTCGTCATTACACGCGGTCAGTAAAATTGCTGAAACAGTAACGGAGAGTAATTTTTTGTTCATCATTTTGTTCCTAAAATGTAACGTTTGTATTTAAGACCGGCACATTCTAGGCAGGAACAATGACTGTTTTATTGCAAAGAAATGATAAAAAAGTCATAAACAACATATAGTTACAGTATAACAAAACAAAATAGGTACAATTACTTAGTGCTTTGCTTCGGCTTTTTAAACAGTTTCGAGATCGGTCGACTGGAAAAACCAAATACAAAGATACTCAATAACACCGTGGCCATGGCAATTTGCGTTACTTGCATACCATGACTGACTTCTTCAGTTAGTAACATTAGTGTCAACACCACCGATGCCAAGCCCTTGGGGCCAAACCAAGCCAACGTAAAGCGCTCTTTATTGCTAAGCCCTTTGCCAAGTAAACAAATAAACACCGGCAGCAAGCGAAACAGTGCTGTTGCTAATAAGGCATAAAGCCAAACTTGCCACTGGGTATTTACTAGCAACACCACACTGGCCGCCAAACCGAATACCACCCAAATCATTAATGCCGCAAACTCGGCTAAGTGCTCCCCTTCTTCGATGAGCTGATCTTTAAACTCATCACGGTAGTATTTGTCGAACAATAGGCCGCTAATAAAAGCAGCAATAAAGCCACTGCCATGCAGCGCTTGGGTAACGGCAAACACTAAAAACGCAATGCCAACAAAGAGAAACGGGCTGGTTTTGGACGCAAAATAGTGATGGTTATAGGCTTTTTTTAGCAACCAAATAATCGCCATGGTCAAACCACCAGCCACAACTAGTGCAATGCCCACCTCGCGCGCAAACAAAGCGATAAAAGAGCCTGTGGTTGGCTGCAGGTTGTCGCTTAACACCGCTAACAAAAATAAAAATGCCGGAATACAGAGACCATCATTTAAACCGCTCTCGACGTTAATGGCCTCACGCAACCGACTGGGCACGCCTTTATCGGTTATAAAGGTTTTGCACAAGGTGGCATCAGTGGGAGTGATGATCACCGCCACAATAAAGCTTAACAGCCACGATAACTGAAATAAAAAATGCGCCACCGTAGCGGCAAACAGCATCGTAAACGGCAAGCCAATTAATAATTTCAATGGCAATTGAAAACTGTGGGACAACACGCGCAGGCGCGTTTTAGCGGCATCTGAGAAAAGGTATATTGCCAAGGTGAGCTCAATAATCGGCAATAATGTTTGCAACCCCGCAATGTCCATACTCAATGCCTGCTGGGCAACGGCTGTGTTAGTCCACACCCAGCCAATAGCAAAACCGGTAAGCACAAACCACATCGGCGCAGTGAGTTCCGCACGGTCAAGCTGGCGTACCGAAATTGAATAAAGAAAAATCGATAACCCGATGACCGCAATCAATATATATATCACCCGTTACTCCCTGTCAGATTAACTTATTTGCATACACCCTGGTGTCAAAGTATTGCAGATAAATGCATTTAAAACAGCAAAATACGTTTAAATATTCCACCTTATTCTGAGCCCAAATTAATCGACAAATGTAAATCAAGCAAACTTTCACCTTTATGTCATCGGACTGTAAAAAACCATCATTAGTCTATTTGCAACAAACTGGACTAGACCAGAAAACTTAACCCAAACTTTTGAGAAAAGAGCAATGAAAAAACTAACCCAAATCGCTGCTGCCGTGTTACTCACCACCAGCCCCAGTCTATATGCTGCGACAGGTAAACTCGTTGGTGTTGTAAAAGACCCACAAAGTAACCTATCTGGCGCCGTTATCTCGGTAAAAGGCCAAGATGTTTCCACTGTATCTGATTATCGTGGTCGCTTTGAGCTGCCAAAACTGGATGCCGGTCGCTACACCTTAGTCGTGAAGTATATGGGTTATCAGGAAACTGAGCTTGAGGTTGAGGTAGCTGATGGCAAAGTCACTAGGTTGTCTCCCATCTTATTAAATCAGCAACAAGCGATGGAAGAAGTGGTCACCGTTGGGCAAATCTTCCGTGGCGAAATGGCCGCTGCAAATAACCAAAAAAATGCCAGCAATATCAAAAGTATCATCTCTGCCGATGGAATTGGTAAGTTACCAGACAGAAATGCCGCTGAAGCCGTGCAACGTATTCCAGGTGTGTCGATAGAACGTGACCAAGGTGAAGGCCGGTTTGTTGCAGTGCGAGGTTTACCGTCACAATGGAGTTCGGCCAGCATTAACGGTAACCGCCTCCCCACCGCGGAAGAGGAAACCACCAGCCGCGCCACGGCATTCGACTTTTTTCCCAGCGAATTGATTGAATTTGTGGAAGTGTCTAAAGCTATTACTCCCGACATGGAAGGTGATGCGATTGGCGGTAATGTTAATTTCGTGACCAAAAAAGGCGCTGATGATTTTATTCTCAAAACCAACCTTGCTGTGGGCCAAAACGAACTGGCCGATGGCACAAATTATTCTGCTAATGTGGTGTACGGCGACCGCCTACTTGACGACAAGCTAGGTTTTATCATTAACGCCACAGCGTGGCAGCGTGATTGGGCAACCGATAACTATGAGCCTCGTCGTGGTAACGATGGCTTAGGTATTTATCGCTTAGAGCTGCGTGATTATACCGGAACCCGTGAAACTTATGGCTTAAATGGCTCGATGGAATATCAGCTTGAAAGCGGCACGCTCAGCGCCAGCGCGCTATATGGCACACTGATTGACGATGAAACCCACTATAAGCACAGACTGCGTTTTGATAAAGACCGTGCTGAGCTGCAGCATATTCGCAACGAACTCATCACCGAAATGCAAGGCTTTGAAATTGCGGGTGAACATGACTTTGGCTTTGATAAAACGCTCTCTTGGCAACTCGCGACCTACGAAAATGAGTTCCGCTATGACGACAAACCCAACAGCGATGACAACAGCTATTTTGTCGCCCGTTTTGATCAAAAAAATGTGGGATATGTTGGACTTGAAGACCGCGATACCGGTAAAAATTATGCCTACAACCAAGTAGACGGCGGCAGCGATCCTTGGAACGCCATTAGTAATCACTTGCCCTCAGGATTTACATTCGATCCCAGCAAAATGGGCTTGTCTTGGGTTGAGCTATACAAGGTCTACGTCAACGAAAAAGATAGACTGGTGGCTAATGCCGACTTTGACTGGCAATATAATAACCAGCTAGCCGTTAAATTTGGGGCAAAATACCGTGACAAAGTCCGTAAAGCTGACTTTGCCGATGAGTTTTACGCGTGGGACAGCGAACAATATGGCGCAGCGCCAACGCTTGCAGACTTTGCGCTAAGCGATCAACCCGGTCGCAGCGATTACTTAAGCGAAGCCAAGTTTGATTATCGCACGCAGTTGTCACAGGTGGCTTCCACCGATGCTCTTGCTCAGTTTTGGACGCAAAATCGTAATAAGTTTAAGCTGGATACGGGTGAATCAGCACTCATCAGCAACGGTGGAGCACTGGGCAGAAACTTTGATGTTGAAGAAACCCACACCTCGCTCTACGGCATGGCAACTTACCAAGCCAGCGACAACTGGGAAGTATTAGGTGGCTTACGCGTTACCCGCACCGATACCGAAGTGTCTGGCTACACCTATTTGGCCGATGAAGACAAAGTTGTTGATACCACCAACAGCAATGACTATTGGTCAATATTACCCGCACTTCATGTTACCTATCGTGCCAATGACGATACCAATTATCGCCTCGCACTAACTCGCACCTTTGCCCGTCCTGACTTTGGCTCATTAACACCAGGCGCAACTTACCTTGAGCAGGACAACCAGCTTAATTCAGGAAATCCAGCGCTCGACCCTACGTACTCAAATAACCTCGACTTGATGGTAGAACATTACTTTGACCGCGTTGGTTTGGTCTCGGCGGGGGTATTCTACAAAGATATCCAAGACCCTATATTCCAAGCCACCAGCGTTGGCAATTACAACGACAAGCAAGGCGTGACCATCATCCGTCCTGAAAACGGCGATAGCGCTTGGCTTGCGGGCATTGAACTGGCGTTTAATCGCGACCTTGGGTTTATTTCTGACAGTTTGAGCAACTTTGGGGTAATGACCAATGCCACCTTTATGGACTCTGAAATGCAGATCCCAAAGCGCACAGAAAAAGTGGCTATACCACGTCAAGCCAATGAGCTTTACAACTTTACGCTGTATTACGACAACACCCGCTTTGCAGCTCGAATAGCGCTTAATCATAAAGGGGCTTATATCGAAGAGCACGGTGGCGATAACCAATCGGATAGCTACTATGGCGCCAACACCAGCGTCGACTTTACGACGTCATACCAACTTAATGAACAAACGTTAGTTTACCTAGAACTGAGTAACCTCACCAACGAAGCATTGCAGTACTACCAAGGTGAGCAAGGTCGTCCATTACAGGTGGAATACTATGGTATCCGCGGTATGGTCGGCATTAACTATCAATTTTAATCCAAGCTCTCTTGATTAAGCCAATTGATATAAACCGGTTGATGGGCAATTCGCATAGGATTGCCCTCGAATTACCGAGGATCCTATGATGTTGCAGATCACACTATTTAACGCCCGCCCGCGCTGGCTAAAGGATGCCCAAGGTTTCGGCTTTGTCCTGTTCGCCGCGACCAGTGCGTTTATGACTTACTTTTGTATGTACGCCTTTCGTAAGCCATTTTCGGTCAATACCTATGAAGCCTTTGATGACCCGAGCTGGGTTGTTAGCTTTAAAATTGCCCTGATCCTATCGCAAGTGTTTGGCTACCTATGCGCGAAATTTATCGGCGTTAAAGTGATTGCTGAAGTGCAGCATCATTATCGCGGCCGTGCAATTTTAGGCATGATTTTAACTGCTGAGATTGCACTGGTGCTATTTGCCATCACCCCCACGGGCTGGAATCTGGTTTGGCTGTTTGCCAATGGCCTCTCCCTTGGCATGATCTGGGGGCTGGTTTTTAGCTTTTTAGAAGGTCGTAAAACCACCGAAATCTTAGGTGCGGTACTTAGCGTGACTTTTATTCTTGCCTCTGGGTTGGTTAGAACTGTGGGCAAATGGCTGGTGACCGAGCTCAACGTGCCTGAACTTTGGATGCCGGCAGCAACCGGAGCGATTTTTCTGCCGCTGCTTGTACTCAGCGTAGCTTGTCTTAATAGTATTCCTGAGCCCACACAAGAGGATGAGCAATTACGACAAAAGCGCGCGCCAATGGATGGTAAGGCAAGACTGGCGTTTTTTAAACAGTACTGGTTTGGAATAACCGTACTGGTGCTTAGCTTTTTACTCTTTACTGGCTTTCGTGACTTTAGAGATAACTTCTCAGCCGAGATCTGGCAGGCCTTAGGATATGGGCAAGAGCCCGCGATTTTTGCTTATGCCGGGATCCGCATCGCCTTTATCGTACTCATTGCGCTTGCCGCTTTGGTATTAATTAAAAATAACCGTATCGCATTTTTTGCCAATCATGGCTTTGTTTTACTCGGGGCTTTACTGCTGGCTGGCAGCACCTATTTATACCAGATCCAAAGTCTCGATCCTAAAACGTGGATGGTACTGCTGGGAGCTGGTCTTTATATCAGTTATATCCCCTATAACTGCCTTTTGTTTGACCGCATGATCTCAGCGGTTGGCTCAACTGCGAACGCCGGTTTTTTGATTTATCTGGCGGATTCGGCGGGCTACATCGGCTCTGTGGGCATTTTGCTTTATAAAACCTTTGCCACACCGGAGCTCAGTTGGCTGCACTTTTTTACCATGGCTTGCTACTGGGTAGCGTTTATCGCAAGCGCCCTGGTCCTGAGCTCAATTATTTACTTTGCCGTGAAATTAAAGCGACCACGTAAGGCGTCAACGCAAGTAAGCACCACGGCACTATCATCACATATTTCCTAGCTAGGAGTCTTAGCAACATGAAACACATTGAAGCGTTAATTTTGGATTGGGCTGGTACTGTGGTCGACTATGGTTCGATTGCCCCCACCAGCATTTTTGTTGAAGCATTTAAGCAGGCGTATCAATTTGATATTTCCTTAGCTGAAGCGCGCGGCCCGATGGGTATGGGCAAATGGGATCACATTAATACCTTGCTGCAAATGGACAGCGTCCGCACCCGCTGGATAACGCAATTTGGTCAGGCACCGAGTGCGGCAGATGTTGACCATATTTATCAAACCTTTATGCCACTTCAGCAAGCAAAAGTCGCCGACCGAGCAGCCCCCATTCCGGGCGTACTTGCGGTGATCAAACGTTTGCAACAACAAGGCGTTAAGATTGGCAGTTGCTCTGGGTATCCCAAGCCGGTGATGGACGTACTAGTGCCTGCCGCTGCCGATTATGGTTACCAGCCAGATTGTGTGGTTGCCAGTGATGAGTGCGTGGCTGGCTCTCGCCCTGGCCCTTGGATGGCGCTAGAAAACGTACAACAACTTGGAATAAATCGCGTATCAGGATGCGTAAAAGTCGATGATTCCGCACCGGGAATTAGCGAGGGGTTAAATGCCGGCATGTGGACCGTTGGACTTGCGTTAACGGGTAATGCGGTGGGGCTTAGCGAAGAAGAATGGACTGCGCTCAGTCACGAAGAGCAAAGAGCACGCTCACTGAGTGCCTATCAGCAGCTTGGCGAGGCCGGTGCGCATTATGTGATTGATTCACTTGCCGACATCGAAATGGTCTTGGTGGATATTTCTGCTCGTATCGCCCGTGGAGAGCGCCCGTAATGCGTTTTCAGCCTTTTTGGTTTGATGAAGCAATCACTCAAACCGATATTGAAGCCGCAGCAAGCGCGCCGCCTCATGGCGCGTTGGATACCCAAGTTTGTATCATAGGTGGCGGCTTTACTGGCCTTTGGACAGCCATAGCGCTGAAAAAGCAAAAACCTGAGCTGAATATCGCCATTATTGAAAAAGACCTCTGTGGACAAGGCGCCTCGGGGCGTAATGGTGGAGCTATGCTGACATGGTCGACTAAATTTGCCAGCTTAATTAAAGAGTTTGGCTTAGAGCAAGCCTGCTTTTTAGTACGCCAGTCAGAGCAGGCCGTTCATGATATTAAAGCCTTTACCAGTAAACACGGGATTGAATGTGATTGCCGTGTTGATGGTGCTTACTATACGGCTTCAAATCACAGCCAGCGCAATGCCTTTGGCCCCATTATCACCCTACTCGAGCAACACCAGCTTAATGCGTGGCAAAGACTGGATAAATCGCAGTTACAAGCAACCGGCTCTAATGCCAACCTTGCTGGAATTTACTCCCCCCACGGGGGTAGTGTTCAACCCGCCAAGCTTGTGCGTGGACTAATGAAGGTGGCAAAAACCCTTGGGGTCAAGGTATTTGAACACACCCGCTACCTAAAGCACCAAGGCCAAGACACACTAACCATTACCACAGACAAAGGCGAGATCAGAGCCAATCAGCTGGTGTTTGCCGTTAATGCTTGGCTGCCAAGCTTATTGCCGCAATTTTCTCGCAGCGTGGTGTTGGTTTCGAGCGATATGGCGATCACCACACCAGCACCTGAAAAGCTTACGACAATGGGGTTGAACCATGGTGCTCCGGTGATTGATGCACGTATTTTTGTGAATTACTACCGCACCACCTCATGCGGTCGATTAATGCTTGGCAAAGGCGGGAACTATTTTAGTTTCAATAACCAAGTGAGAGACACCTTTCACCGCGCTAGCCGTTATCAAGCCATTCTTGAGCGCTCATTTAGCCATTTCTTTGCACATCACCAGCTTGAGATAGAAAGAACCTGGACCGGCCCCTCAGACCGAAGTGTTTCTGGCATGCCTTTCTTTGGTCACTTAAATGGTCAAGCTAATGTCTTTTATGGCAGCGGCTACTCGGGCAACGGCGTAGTGCAGTCCTATTTAGGTGGGCAAATCTTAGCGAGTCTACTGCTTAACCAACAGAACGACTGGCGTCACTGCGCTTTAGTCAACCAAACGCTTAAACAGTTCCCCGTCGAGCCATTTCGCACCGCGGGGGCTTTAATGGTGAGAAATGCCATTCGCCGTAAAGAAAACGCAGAAGATAACAATATGCCACCGCATAAACTCGATGTTTGGCTAAGCAAGCTTAGTGGCAGCGCAGCTAAATTAGATCCGAACGTGAAGCAGGAGTATATAAAGTGAATGCCATTATCGCGTTGCGCCGTTTTGATGATTTAGGAAAAGATCCGTGTTTAACCGTTTTACCTAGCAGTTATTGGTTTAGTCAGATAGAAGCCTATTTGGCGAGTTAGGCCAATCTGATTTTACAAGTCATATTTATCCTGTCATAAAACGATAGTAAGCTTGTCACAAAAGGTTTTATCGACTCTATTATGCTGCTTTATCAACGTATTCGAAACCATATCCAAACGCTGCTAGCCGCTGGCAGCATGACGCCCGGTGCTAAATTGCCTTCAGAGCGTGCGCTGCAAGAAACATTTAGCTCAACACGGATCACCGTCCGTGAAGCCCTTGCACGACTAGAAGCCGAAGGACTTATCTTTAGCCAAAAGCGTCGCGGCTGGTTTGTCACGCCGGAAAAACTCAAATGGCATCCAGCTAAAAAAGTGAACTTTAACCACCTTGCCATTGAGCAGGGTTTTACGCCAACAACTCAAGTGGTAGCAATCAATCTTCCTTCCACTGCCCCTGAGTTTAGCGACTCATATTTTGACGGCCAGCCGGTGTATGAATTAACCCGAGTACGCGCGTTAGATGGTCGCGCAATCATGATGGAACAGATCTATTGTGCAGCCGAACGTTTTGCCGACTTACATAACCAACCGCTGGATGGTTCTATCACAGAAGTGATGTCGACCCACTACCAAGTTGACGTCAGCTTTGAACAGTGCGTGATAAGCGTCACCGTGCTACCCGATGATGTTGCCGACAAATTAGAAAAGAACAACGGCGCACCTTGCTTAAAGGTACTGCGCGCCCGCTATGACGCCGAGCAAGCATTGGTGGATTACAATATTGAATATTGGCTCCATGACGCCATCGAGATGATTGTTGAGGGCGTGTAACCCTCATACACGTAGGTCGTGCTTTAGCACGACAACCTTTCCTATCACCTGCGGTTGTCCTATTTTAGAAATAGCGCTAAGTTTAAATTCGGTACTCCCACATTTGACAACTGCAAGGAACATCAAGATGGCTAATTTTAATGAGCGACTTAAAAGCCTAGATCTGAGCCGAATAACACAGTTACACTTTAGCCACAATGATGTTTAAACGTGGGGCTTGATTGATAAAGTCAGTTGCGAATAACCCTCATTAGAAAACAAGATTGGAAATACGGAATTAGCTAATGAAAAAAGTGCATGAATGGATTATGGCTCCTCACATGATAGAAACGTCCTATGCATACCTCTTATCGTCCAAATTGATGTGGCAACACAATATAACTGTTTCAATTGTTCACGCAGCACTATCGTTAGAAATATTGTTTAAAAGCTTTCATGCTGAAGTATCCGGTAATGAAGGGCAAATAAACGAAAAATATAAATTAAAAACTGATGGTATCCTAAAAGGTAATGGCAAACATGATTTATTGAGCCTCTATGATTCACTACCAAAAGATATCAAGCGCTTGTTTGAAAGTGACTTTACTAGAGACATGCTTACAAAATACCGCAAAGTTTTTGTGGATAGTAGATATGTTTATGAGAGGGGTGCTATTTCTGGGGGGTCAGATGCACTGGCATCAATTGCTGATAAGTTGATCAGAAAAACTGTTGAAATATACAAACAGCGTGGGTGCGATGATATATGGATAACTCAATACCCTAATGTTTAATTTATATTGGAATACGACCATTGCTTACGCGGTGTTTATTACATACACCAGAGACTTTCTAGCTTCTGTTAGCACAGCGATGTTCTGCGATTTGGTATAGCGTGATTTTTCTTAGTTAGCCTCATGCTTTAATGAGTGCAGAATCACTTTATGGGGAGGTGACAGTCCAGATTAGGCCATCGTTAACACAATTGAAGATTCGCTACTCATTTATTTAGATAAAGGGGTGTAACCCCTTAACCCATCGCCGCGTAAAGCGCCTCCCACCCTAACGGTTTACCAGTATATTGCTTTCGCGATTGAAGATTCCCTACTCATTTATTTAGCTAAAGGGGTGTAACCCCCTTAACCCATCGCCGCGTAAAGCGGCTCCTACTCTGATGGTTTACCAGTATTTTGCTTGTGCGATAGCTTCAAGTAGCCCAGTAATATCTGCGGCATACACTTCGCCAATATTACCAATCCTAAAGCAATCTGCGTTTGATACTTTACCGGGATAAATCACATACCCTTTTTGTTTCAATGCTTCGTAAAAGTGTTTGAAGTCATAGCTTTCGTCACTTGGTGAGTAAAAAGAAGTGATAATAGGTGAATGCATGGCTTCTTGTAACAAGGCTTCAAAACCAAGGGCTTTCATGCCACTAACGAGCTGCTTTTGATTTTCGCTGTAACGCTTAAATCGCGCAGAGACGCCTCCCTCTTGCGCCAATTCTTCCAGTGCTTTGGCAAATGCTCTGACAACATGCGTTGGTGAAGTAAAACGCCATTTACCGTGATGGCTTTCCATGGTTTTCCACTGAGCGTGGAGATCCAAAGAGAGCGAACGTGCTTGTCCTTCAGAGGCAACCAAAAGCGCGGTTTTTGCGATCACAAAGCCAAAACCTGGGACTCCTTGAATACACTTATTTGCTGAGCTAATGAGGATATCAATTTGCCACTCGTGCATATCCATCTCAATGCCACCAAAACTGCTCATGGCATCAAGGATCATTACTTTGTTGTGATGTTTCACAAGCTCCGCTACGCGTTTAGCCGGATTCAGCATACCCGTTGTGGTTTCGCAGTGTACCATTGCCACATGGGTGATCTCAGGGTGTTGCTCAAGCGCTTGTGAGATCTGCTCAAGTTGCGGCAATTCGGTTTCAATAAAGTTGAGCGCTATCACATTTATATTTAGATAATTGGCTATCTCAATAATACGCGCACCATAGGCACCATTATTGATAACCAGTAAAGTGCCAGACTGAGGAATAAAAGTTCCAATAGCCGCTTCGACACTTGCTGTTCCACTGCCCTGCATTAAGGCTGCACTGTAGTCGCTGCGATATTGTGGATCTACCACCGCAATTTCACAAAGCTGCTTGCGAATGACTTGCACCACCCCTTGGTTATATTCATCATCCCAAGTGCACCAATCTTTCAACATGGCTTCTTTCACTGTGTGAGAGGTACTGAGTGGGCCTGGCGTCAGGAGTAAATAATCGTTGTTCATAACTTGCCTCTAAACTGGTCTATACCAGATTATTTAACCGAGTTTAGGTGACAACAGCGTGACATTTTTATGAAGCTAAAGTTGATTGCTGGGGTGTTTATTGAAATCTCGCCTTAACCATAAGTAGCCAAGGCGAGAAGAAACGGCCAATCTTGAGTTTATCTGTAGCCGTTTGGATTTTTGCTTTGCCAGCGCCATGTATCTACCATCATGGCATCGAGACCACGCTCGGCTTGCCAACCGAGTTCAGCTTTGGCTTTTTCCGGGGCAGCGTAACAGGCGGCAATATCACCATCACGACGCGGTTTAATTTCGTAAGGTACGGTTTTACCCGCGGCTTTTTCAAACGCGGTAACCATTTCTAGTACCGAGTAGCCATTGCCGGTGCCTAAGTTATAAATATGCGTGCCTGCTGCTGCCGCGATTTTTTCCAGTGCTTTTAAATGGCCAATCGCCAGGTCAACAACATGAATATAATCTCTTACGCCGGTGCCGTCTTTGGTGTCATAGTCATTACCAAAAACACCTAAGCTCGCCAACTTACCCACGGCAACCTGTGAGATGTAGGGCAGTAAGTTATTGGGAATGCCATTGGGATCTTCACCAATTAACCCCGACTCATGGGCGCCTACCGGATTAAAGTAGCGCAAAATGGCAAAGGCCCAGCGTGGGTCTGACTTAGCCACATCTTGCAGCACCATTTCCACCATTAGCTTAGAGGTACCATACGGATTGGTGGTGCCACCAACCGGGAAGTCTTCACGGATAGGTAAGCTTGCCGGGTCGCCATACACAGTGGCTGATGAACTAAACACCAGCTTAAACACCTCCGCCTCGCGCATGGCATCGAGCAAGGTTAGTGTGCCTTGCACATTATTTTGGTAATACTCGATGGGCTTTTGCACTGACTCCCCCACCGCCTTGAGTCCGGCAAAGTGGATCACTTCGGTAATGGCATATTGCGAAAAAATAGAGTCTAGAAAGGCCTTATCAAGAATGTCCCCTTGATGAAAAATCGCTTCCTTGCCAGTAATTTCTGCTACTCGCTGTAATGCGGTTTGTTGCGAGTTGCTGAGGTTATCAATCACCACTACTTGTTTGCCCAGCTGCAGTAGCTCCAATACGGTGTGGGAGCCTATATACCCAGCGCCACCGGTGACTAGTATCGCCATACTATTTCCTATCTTGATAAGTTAATTTTGCAGTGCTTGTTATTGTATACAAGTTTACTGCGGTTAGTCTGCCCCACTGGCGCAAACAAAGGCCAGTTTTTGTTGCTGAAAGCTGATCCGAGAAATATTGGTTTCACAGTAACTCGAGAGGTTACTCATTAAATGCACTTTTTTCGGCGCGCTAAGGTCACGGTAGTAGATGCGATTATCGAGTGCATAGGCAATTCGGTTTTTATCCAGCCAAGTATAGTCTTGCACCTGCTTTGGCAAAGCAAAAAAGCGCTCAATATGGTCGTTACTGGGCTGGTAAGTGGCAAACCACATTTGATTATTAACCAAGTAACTAAAACCAAATACACCCCGCGCGGCATTAAAGGTTAAGGTGCGGCCAATGTCTTCGGCGATGATTTCTGGTCGATGACCACGAGCGTCGGTGTATTGCAGTGTATGAGGGAGGTGTTCATTGGCACCTAAAATAAATAAAATTAAATCTTGGTTTGCGCCCCAAGCGTGATAGCCCACCGGCTTGATGTGCTCAAATACTTTCTGGCGTGGCTGGTTGCTATCAAACGGGTAGAACCACAGTCTTTGCGCGCCAGACGACTCCACCACAATAGTGCTTAGCCCTTCCCCATTGGGGTGTAAAGTCGGTGAGTATTCTGACTCAGGGCTCATAGTGAGGTTGCTGGTGGCATGCTCATCAAAGTTATAAAAAAACAGATCCGTTTGCTGGGTGTCGCCAGCAATCACTTCCTTGGTGTAGTAAACGCCATTGTCCACCACCACAGGCTGGTTATGGTAAGCGCCATCATCGGTAATGGGGCGGGCATGAAAAGCGGGTTCTAGTTCGGCCAGCCAGATTTGGCTTTTTGGCATTTGTGCCGCCCCAGGTAAGCTACAGAGCGCGGCCAGTAGGCCTGCTGCAAACTTGCCGCGAAATGATGTAAGCATGACTAATTCCTTGCGATTATAATTTTCGTTATTAATTTACTGTAGCAATGATACCCAAGCTAGGTTCACAAGCAAAGCTTGCCAAAAACTTGTCTTCGCGTAACATCGAATTAACGCAGCACAAATTTGTAGGCAAGATGATGTCAGATAAACACCCCATTATCGCGATCACCGGTAGTTCTGGTGCCGGCACCACCACCACCACCAGCGCCATCAAACATATTTTCCGTAGCCTGAATACTAAGGCTGCCTATGTTGAAGGCGACAGTTTCCACCGCTACACGCGACCAGAAATGGATAAGTTGCGCCGTGAAGCCCAGCAAGAAGGGAAACACATTAGCTACTTTGGTGAGGAGGCCAATGATTTTGGGGCCTTGGCAGAGCTGTTTAAAAGCTATGGTGAAACCGGTAATGGCAAAGTGCGCCGTTATCTGCATACCTTTGATGATGCCGTCCCCTACAATCAGCTGCCAGGCACATTTACCCCCTACCAAGCACTGGATAACGACACCGACATGCTATTCTATGAAGGCCTTCATGGCGGTGTGGTGACCCCAGAGCACGATGTTGCCAGCCACGTTGACTTATTAATTGGCATGGTGCCTATCATCAACTTGGAGTGGATCCAAAAATTGATCCGCGATACCAGTGAGCGCGGTCACTCTAAAGAAGCGGTGATGTCGTCTATTGTGCGCTCTATGGATGATTATATTAATCATATTACGCCGCAGTTTTCCCGTACCCATATTAATTTTCAGCGCGTGCCAACGGTTGACACCTCGAACCCCTTTAGCGCCAAAGACATTCCATCATTGGATGAGTCGTTTGTGGTGATCCGCTTTCGCGGCATCGACGAAGTCAATTTTCCTTATTATCTGCAAATGATAGAAGGCAGCTTTATGTCTCGAGTTAATACACTGGTGGTGCCCGGTGGCAAGATGGCCTTAGCCATGGAGTTAGTGCTAACACCACTAATAAGAGAGCTGCTGGTAAAAAAGCGCGCCTATGAAAATATGGCCCCTGTGGATTTACCCATCTAACGAGGCAGTTGCACCTCTACTCAGCAGCCTTTACACTGTCGTTTTTCAGCGCACAGGTAGGCAAGATGGAAAAACTCACGGTGTTAGTGGGTTCGAAAAACCCGGTAAAAATAAACGCAGCAAAGCGTATTTTTCAGCAGTATTTTAGCCACGCAGAAATAGACTGTATTGGCATTGCTGCGCCAAGCCAAGTTGCCGATCAACCGTTAGGAGAAGAGCAAACCCGACTGGGGGCGCAAAACCGCGTACTCTTCTTGCAGCAACATCACCAAGCCGATTATTACTGCGCCATGGAAGGGGGAGCGGCAAAGTTTGATTACGGTGCCGCCACTTTTGCTTATGTAGTGATCGCTTCAGATACTCGAACCAGCATTGGTCGCAGTTGTAATTTACCACTGCCAGCAAAGGTCTATCAGCGTCTCGAGCAAGGCGAAGAGCTCGGATTAGTGATGGACGACCTGTTTAACACCAAAAATATTAAACAACAAGGGGGTGCCATTGGCCTACTTACCAATCACCTAGCCACCCGTGAAAGCAGTTATACTCAAGCCTTGTTACTTGCAATGGCGCCTTTTAACCACCCAGAGTTGTACTAATGCGTTATAGCCATATTCTTTTTGATGCCGACGAAACCCTATTTAGTTTTAATGCCCAATTGGGCCTAGAAAAGCTTTTTGCGCAATACGGTATTGATTTCACCGAGCAAGATTATCAACACTATAGCCAGTTGAATGCGCCATTGTGGGTGCAGTATCAAAATGGTGAGATTGACGCCAAAACCCTGCAAGTTACGCGCTTTCAACATTGGGCAGAAAAGCTTGATGTGGCGCCACAAACGCTCAATGATGGCTTTTTGGATGCCATGGCCGAAATTTGCTTACCGCTTCCAGGCGCCCGCTCACTGCTCGACGCGCTACAGGGTAAATGCACCTTAGCCATCATCACCAATGGCTTTGCAGCATTGCAACAGCGCCGTCTAGAGCATACAGGCTTAGCCGATCGTTTCAGTCACGTGGTGATCTCTGAGTTGGTTGGTCGCGCTAAACCCGACCCCAGTATTTTTGCCCATACCTTTGAGCTGCTCGGTGAACCGGAAAAGTCTAAGGTATTAATGGTAGGGGATACGCCAGCCAGCGATATTTTGGGCGCCAACCGCTTTGGCATCGACAGCTGCTGGTTACAACATCCGGGACAAAGCTGCCCTGAGCATATTAAGCCCACCTATACGGTGACTTCGTTGCAGCAGTTAGAAAGGTTATTATTGGCTGACTAAGCCGTTGAATAAGAATAGCTAACGCTGCTCGGCATCGAGCAGCGTTGATTTAGATCACAGCGCGGTACGCTGTCTTAGTACTTCAAATAAGCATATCCCAGTTGCCACCGACACGTTTAAGCTTGAAACGGTGCCGACCATTGGAATTTTAACCAGCTCATCGCAATGCTCACGGGTTAAGCGGCGCATACCATCGCCTTCGGCTCCCATCACTACCGCCATTGGGCCAGTCAAGTTGGCATTAAAGAGTGTGGTGTCAGTTTCACCAGCAGTGCCGACCACCCAAACTCCTGCTTCTTTAATATCGCGCAGCGTTCTGGCCAAGTTAGTGACCTGAATAAATGGTACGGTTTCAGCGGCACCACAGGCAACCTTGCGCGCCGTGCCATTAAGCTTGGCGGACTTATCTTTTGGCACAATAACGCCGTGAACTCCAGCGGCATCGGCGCTACGTAAGCAAGCACCAAGGTTATGGGGATCAGTAACCCCGTCTAACACCAAGAAAAATGGCGTAGTCTCTTTGGCGATGATGTCATCAAGATCTTTTTCATTTAGCGTGCGCGCCGCTTTAACGTTGGCAATAATCCCTTGGTGCTGCTCGTCTTTGGCTTTGTTATCAAGGGCTTTGCGCTGCATAAACTGCACCGAAATACCAAACTTACGGGCCTCATTAACGACCGCAGTTAGGCGCTTATCGTCACGTCCCTTTAAGGCATAAATTTCTAAAAAGCGCTCTGGGGCGCTGCGTAAAATGGCTTCCACTGAATGAAAGCCAAAAATTAACTCGTTACTCACTTTCAAGCTCCGGCTTTATGATTTATCGCGCTTTCTGGCGTTTTTACCTGGGCGCTTCGCTTTGCCCGCTTTGGGTTTCTTTTTTGCGTTGGCCTTTTTCTTGGCCTTAGCATTGCTGGCTTTTTTGCCTTTTTTTAGCTCACCCTTAGGGGTGGTTTTTTTGCGCTTTTTCTTTGCGCCTCCCTCTTCCTCATGCTGTTTGCTAGCCGCTTTTTTCGCGCCAGGCACCTTGCCCGTTTTTAGTTGCTCACGCACGCTTTTACCAGACTTTTTGCTGTTACTGCGGCGTCTAGCATAACGATCGGGCTGGCCTTCTTCGGCTAAGGCTAAGTTAATTCGGCGGTCATCGAGGCTGACCGAGGCAACCACAACATTGAGCTTATCACCTAAACGGAACACCGTGTGACTGTGCTCACCAATCAAACATTGCTTAGCACCATCAAAGTGAAAGTATTCATGGCCTAAGTTGCTGACGTGGATCATGCCATCAATTTGCAGCTCATCGAGCCTGACAAACAAGCCAAAATTGGTCACCGAAGAAATTACCCCAGTAAACTCACTGCCGACATGATCTTGCATAAATTCGCATTTCAGCCAGTCGGCCACTTCTCGGGTGGCATCATCAGCACGACGCTCGGTCATTGAACACTGCTCACCCAGCTGCTTAGCTTCTTCTTCTGGGTAATCGTACTCACCGCTGACCTGCTGCCCTTGCTGTTTTAAAATGCCCTTAATAGCACGATGCACAACTAAATCGGGGTAACGACGGATGGGCGAAGTAAAGTGGGCATACGACTTTAACGCTAAGCCAAAGTGACCGATGTTTTCCGGCTGATATACTGCCTGCTTCATCGAGCGCAGCAACATGGTTTGGATCAGCTCTTTCTCCGGGCGTTCCCCTAATGCAATTAAAGCATCGGTTAATTCTTGCGGGGTGGGCTCATTACTGAGCTGGCTTTCAATGCCTAAATCTTGCAAGAATTGGCGGAACTGACTCAAACGCTCAGGGTCGGGTTCATCATGCACGCGGTATAAACAAGGCGCCTCGTGCTTTTCTAAAAGCTTCGCCGCCGAGACATTGGCCAAAATCATACACTCTTCAATGAGCTTATGGGCATCGTTACGCACAATCGGCACAATAGAATCAATCTTGCGGTGGGCATTAAACACAAAACGGGTTTCTAAAGTTTCAAATTCAATCGCACCACGCTCTTGCCGCGCCGCTTTTAGCGCCATGTACATCTTGTGTAGCTCGTTCAGGTGTGGCACTACAGGCGCATACTCGGCTTGCAGTTTTTCGTCACCTTGCAAGATTTTGTGCACCTTAGTGTAGGTAAGACGGGCATGGGAGTTCATTACCGCCTCATAAAAGCGATAGCCCGATAAACGCCCAGCGGCAGAAACCGTCATCTCTGCTACCATACACAATCTATCGACTTCAGGGTTAAGTGAGCATAAGCCATTGGAGAGCACCTTGGGCAACATAGGTACTACCTGCTCAGGAAAATACACTGAGTTGCCCCGTTCAATCGCCTCTTTGTCGAGTGCCGTGCCTTTGCCAACGTAATGAGAAACATCGGCAATGGCCACCCATAAGCGCCAACCACCGGACTTTTTCGGCTCACAGAATACCGCATCATCGAAGTCGCGCGCGTCTTCACCGTCAATGGTCACCAGCGGTAAATCTCGCAGATCGACACGGCCGCTTTTGGCCTCTTCAGCTACAAACTCACCTAAACCGGCCACTTGCTGCTCTACCGCCTCTGGCCAAACATGAGGAATATCGTGGTTACGCAGCGCCACCTCAATTTCCATCCCCGGAGCCATATGGTCGCCGAGTACTTCGAGGACCTTGCCGACGGCATTCATTTGCTTGCTCGGACTTTGGGTAATTTCGACCTGCACCATTTGATTATGACGGGCGCCATTTTCTTGCCCCGGTTGAATAATAATATCTTGGCAAATACGTGGGTCTTCTGGCACCACCACAGCCATGCCGTGCTCCACAAAGTAGCGACCCACCACCGGGGTGCGTTCTTTATCCAGCACGCGCACAATGCGAGCATCGACTTTCCCGCCTGAGCCGCGGCTGCCAGCTTTTGCCAATACCCAGTCGCCGTGCAGCACACGCTCCATCTGATATTTGGTGATAAACCAGTCTTTTGCTTCGCCTTCAACTTCTAAAAAGCCAAAACCGTCACGATGCCCTATCACTCTACCCTTAACCAAGCCATCATCGCTGGGGATGACGTAGCATTTAAATTTATTAAAATGCAGCTGGCCATCGCGCTCCATGGCACGCAAACGTCGCTTAAAGGCAATCTGACGTTCGTCGTCGAGGACTTTTAGGTCGTTGCAAAGCTGCGAAAAAGAAGCGGGCTTAGTCGCGTTTTTGATGTGCTCTAAAATAAACTCGCGACTGGGAACGGGGTTTTCGTATTTTTCTTGCTCTCGGTTGAGATAGGGATCCTGTTTTGGCATTACTTTCTTGTTGAATAAATTATGACTTTATTTTAACGCAAAATATCGTAATGACCTAGGTTAAGTTCGATGAAACTTTTTATGCAGTTAAATCTTTTTCCGCTTGCGGGTCACCTGGCTGAATAACTTGATTATGTAGCTCCATTAAACGCTCCACCGACTGCCGAGCTACTCCGGCCAGCGCATCCCAATCAATATACTCATCACTGAAGCGTAACTGCTGCGCAATCGCCTGAGTCAACTCAGCAAAATTCACCATGCCTAGCTGCAAAGCTTCTTGCTCAATATAACTCAGTTTTTCACTGGCTAAATCGATGATATTTAATTCCGCCAGTCCTTTAATTTGCGCAATTTCATACTCAAACCGATCGGCTAAATACATCAACTTGGTCGCTAGCACTTGCGGCTCTTGCTGTTCAACACAGGCCATAAAGCGCGCTTGATCCACTAAACTTTTACACTCCAGCCTTGAGGCCTTCGCCTTACTGACTCGCTGCATGGTGGTATACAGCTGTCTTGGAGTAACAGGCTTAGTTAAACACTCTTGCATCCCAGCACGCAAACAATCACGTCGCAGCTGCGGCTCACTATCACCAGTCAGGGCAATGACTGGTACTTCCGAGTTGCAGCCGAGCTTTTGAAAGTCGCTTTTATACCACTGCAAGCCATTGCCATCGGGCAAGCGCATATCCAAAATCATCAGGCCATAATGGTGCTCTAACAAGGCCACTTCCGCTTCTTCAAGGGTTCTGACAATGCGATACTGGGTCACCATCTCCGCTAAATAATCATTCATTACCGCAATATTGATGGCGCTGTCTTCCACCACTAATACCGACAGTGGCAATAGCTCGCCACTTTTTGGCGCTTCAGCTTGTTGCTGCTCACCGAGCTCTGCAACAACACTAAAGCTAAAGGTGGTGCCTTTGCCTTGTTCACTTTGTACTTCAAACTCGGCATCAATACTATTAAGTAACTGCTTACACAGCACCAAGCCCACACCAGCACTTTCATTGATGGAGCTACTGCTGTCATTGCCAACAAACGGCGTAAACAGCTTGTCCAGTTGCTCTTGGCTGAGCCCCTTACCAGTATCGTTAATTAAAAACCGCAATGTTTGCTTGCCCATGCGCTCTGCTTCGGCCTCAATACACAGCGTTACACTGCCGCTATCGGTGTACTTAATGGCGTTAGAAAGTAAGTTTCTTAACACCAAAGCCAGAGTGTCTTGTTCAACTTGATGACTGTCTTCAGGGGTAATACCACTGACTTCGAGCTGTAAATCAAGGGCCTTGGCATTCGCTAAGGGTTGCAACAGGCGCAGCAACTCCTCACTTAAGCGCACCACCGAAACCGACGACTTATGCTGTTGAGTGTGCTCGCCTTTAGCTTGCAGCAATACCTGATTGGCCAAGTCTGACATCGACATCGCTGCATGGACAATGGTGTCGCACAACTGTTTATGCTTACCGGGCTCCCGCGGCACTTTCTTCAACGATTCCGCATGGCCAACAATGGCATTCAAGGGCGTTCTTAATTCGTGGCTTAACAGGGTTAAAAAGCGCTCCTTAGCCTGGGCATTTTGTTCTGCTTTGCGCTGCAAGGTTGCCAATTCTTTTTCTCTGCGACTGTTGCATAATAAACACAATGAAAAACACAGTAGCAAGGGCATCACAGAGACTGAAATAGAAAAGAATTTATTTACCCAATTCACTGTGGCCAGGGTATCCGCGGCAGAAAAACCTCCTACCATGACTAACCTCACCGTGAATACCATCAGCATGCATAAGCAGGAAAGCGCAAACGCCCAGTGCGCGGCACTAAAGTGTTGTGATAATCTATCTTGGCCTAGTATCAGTGCCCGTAAGCACATCACTAATGCCAGTGCCCAAAATAAATAATTGATCACCACTCGGGCAATAAAGTTGTAGTCAACATAGAGATAGAAGCCAAATGCCGGGACTGAGATCAGAGCTAGTAGGTACCATGGCCAGCGCAGCGCTGGCGTTTCAAAAAACAGTTCAACCCCTCGAGCGAGATAAAACAGCCCTAAGAACATTGCAACATTGGGAATAAAGATAGACCAGGTTAATGGCAAGGTGTTTGCCGCTAACAAGCTGCAACCAAAGCCTGTTAACACCGCAAATAATAGCCAATCCCGTATACCCGGCATGCCACGATTTAACAACCAGTTGACAACCATAAAGATTGCACACACTCCTGTGGTTATTGCGGTCATCAAAAGAAGTAGCTTGGGATCAACCATGGCACCTTAAATTAATACATTTTCATTACTTATTAAGGGTAAAGTATATTCACTGATTGATGCATTTTGAAGTGTAGCCCTAAAAATAATGATTACACTGAATTACAACCACCCTTTTTGCTTAGCAATCCTTGCTGCATCTACGCGATTAGTCGCATGTAATTTGGCAATGGCTTCCGATAGGTAATTACGCACCGTGCCCTCACTTAAAAAAAGTTGCTCTGCAATGCTTGCCGTTTTTAAGCCCTCCGATGCCAAACGCAGTGCTTTGCGCTCTTTGTCGCTGAGCGGATCGTTATCTTCCAATGCGTATAGGGCCAACTCGGGGTCAATGACTCGCTGCCCGGCATGGACCTTTTTCAAGGTTGAGACCAAGTAATCACTGGGCGCTTCTTTTAGCACAAAACCATGCACTCCAGTTGCCATTGCGCGGCGAATATACCCCGCTTTAGAGAACGTGGTCATGATCACTACCTTGCTTGATGACTGTTGCTGTTTGAGCTGCTGTGCCAGCTCTAAGCCGGTGACTTTTGGCATCTCGATATCGGTTAACACAATATCCACGTCAGCTAATGTGGCTAATCGACTTTTTGCTATGGCACCATTTTCGGCCTCTCCAACTACTTCTATCTCGGCATCTAACCCTAATAAAGCAGCAATGGCACCGCGCACCAGCGCCTGATCTTCAACGATAAAAACCTTTAACATACTGGCCTCTCAACGCGGGCGCTAAAACACACCCCCTGATTAATGTGATACTGAAACTGCACGTCCAATGCCTCTAACCGCTGACGCAAGCCACTGAGGCCATTGCCTTCGGTAATCGACTGCACCGCGCCATTTTCGCTTATCTGTAATACCACCGCTCCCGGCTGTTGCTGTAAGCTAATAGCGACTTTGTCGGCATCACTGTGACGGATAATATTGGTGCAAACTTCTTTGGCAAAGAAGCACAACCCCGATTCCACCTCGGCCTCAAGCTCAACACCTTGCAAAGTCAAGGTCACGGCAATGCCTTTGTCTTTTAGTCGCGAAGCCAGAATATGCAGCTGCGCATCCAGTGCTAGTTTATTGTAACCACTGACTGCTTGGCGCACTTCGCTCAATGCTTCTCGCGCTAAGGCGGCAACTTGCTGTGACTCGGCTTGCGCTTGCGACAGGGCATTGGCACTTATGAACTTGCCCGCCAACTCTGCTTTTAAGGCAATTGAGCTCAGCGAGTGACCAAGCAGATCATGTAAATCACGGGCAATGCGCTCTCGTTCTGCCACGGCACCTAAGCGCTTAATTTCGTCATCACTTTGGCGCTTCAGCTCACGGTGAATACGCTCGCGATACTCCATCCAGCCGAAAATAAATAAGCCTGTGGAAACACACAGCGCCGGCATTAAAAAGTACACCGAGTAATGACCAACAATAAAATGAGTGGTGAGCAGTACCAGGGTAATTAACACCATAAAAGCGATTATTTTAAACGGCTTGGTCAAGCCAAAGCCGCAGAAAAAAGCGATAAAACCAAACAAAGAGCTGGCTCCTGTGGTGACAAAACTGCCTGCAACACAAAGTAAGGTCATCAGCACAATATTGCTGACTAACGTGTGACCGACAGCACTAATGCTGCGCCAATACAAAGCAACGAAAGCAAGGTAAATGACAAATTGCAACAGCAACTCGGTGAGACTGTTTTGCTGCCAAGTAAATACCAGCGGAAAAAAGTAAAAGGTAGAAAAGATAAGCGGTCCGGCATTCCAAAAAGAGCGCCGCTTATCTACCAAGGCAAAGTCAGTGGTCAGGGTCACTATTTACTCTCACGTATTTAAATAAGCTGTTGAATCATCATGTTTTTACCTAATATATCCGCAACTCATCAGAATAGATAGTGACACTTGTCATCAGCGCCGGCAACGCTATTCGAGTCTGCTTTAGCATGATAGACTGCTGCAAAAACCATCATCATGACAACACCATGCAACCACACCAATCTGCGCTGCTGTCGCTCCACAGTGCCGTGTTATTATTCGGCGGGACAGCATTATTTTCAAAATTGATCTCGCTGTCAGCGCTGGATATCACCGTATATCGAACCGCCATTGCTTTTGTTACCTTGCTAGCGATACTGGCGGTACAGCAGCAAAAGGTCTTCCTTAACCGTGGCAAAGACTATCTTACGGCGTTACTACTGGGTGTGATTGTGGGCTTACATTGGGTCACCTACTTTGCTGGCATGCAAATGGCAGGCGTCGCGGTGGGGATCATTGCCTTTTTTACCTATCCGGTGATCACGGTCTTTTTAGAGCCCTTGTTTACCCGCACCCGAGTGCAAAGCAAAGATGTGCTCAGTGCCGCGGCGGTGTTGTTTGGTATTTATTTGCTGGTTCCTGCGGCTGATTTGGGCAATCAAGTGACTTTAGGGGTGCTCACTGGGGTGGTATCTGGAGGGTTATTTGCTTTACGTAACCTATTGCAAAAGCAATATTTTTCCCACTACAGTGGGCCACAAACCATGCTCTATCAAACCTTGGTGGCCTGCGTGATGCTAGCCGCATTTGTGGAAGTTCCTCCCGGCTCCATCTCAAGCCAAAATGTCTGGTTATTACTACTAGCAGGCGCGGTCTTCACCGCCATTCCCCATGCGTTATTTGCCTCTAGCTTACGTTATTTATCGGCCACCACGGTGGGGTTAATTTCTTGCTTGCAACCATTGTACGCAGCGGTATTAGCTTATATTCTGTTGCAAGAGACGATGACGCTCACAACCCTCATTGGCGGGCTGTTGGTGATAAGCGCAGCCTGCTTTGAAACCTGGTCGATTACAAGGAAAAAAGCATGATTCAAGTGTTAGCACATCGCGGCGCCAGTGGCAGCTATCCAGAAAACACGCTGGCCGCCATCCAAGCTGCCTTAGATGTGGGGGTGGATGGGATTGAGTTGGATGTGCAAAGCTGTGCCGACGATTATGCCATTATTCATGATACTTGGCTTGATAGAACCACCAATGGCGTTGGCAGAGTCAATCAACAACCGCAATCTTACCTCGCGCAATTGGATGCCGGAAAAGGCCAAGGGATCCCTACTTTGCAGCAGGTATTTAATACCATAGGTACGCAAACTGACATAAACCTAGAGCTGAAACATACTTTTAGCCTTGATAAGTTTGTCGACTACATTGAAGACCACATTCAGCGCGGCGTGATCACTCGCGAGCAATTACTGCTCTCCTCTTTTGATCACCATCAGTTATTGTGGTTAAAGCAAAAATTACCTTGGGTGCGGATTGGCGCATTAACCGCCTCAATTCCAGTGCATTACGCGCAGTTTGCCGAATCACTCCATGCCTACAGTATCCATATGGATAAAAACTTTATTAATCATGAGTATGTGTTAGACGCCAAAACCCGTGGTCTCAAGGTATTTGCGTATACGGTCGATAAACAGCAAGATATAGAGTTAATGCTAGATTTGGGTGTGGATGGTATTTTTACCAACTTTCCCTGCCAAAGCAAGATGTACTTACAACGGATCGGTGCTTATGAACGCTAACTAGTTGTAAGCTTTGCCATTGTTATTCTAGTTAGCTCATCTATACTGAGAGCAATAAAGTGGCACATTGATGAGCCCAATATGAGTTTGTATATGCGCATGTATAATTTTATCGAAGAAACGTTTTTCTTTACCCTGACTCGCAAAATAGTCGGTAATTTAGGCTTTTTATTACTCTTTCAGGTCATTGCTTTGGTTTGGCTTTATGCCGAGTTAACTGAGTCTGGTGCTGGCCTTGGGGTATTTTGGTTGCTCACGGCAGTGATCCTTGGGGCCTTTGGTTTTACCATTTTTTACATGCGCTTTTTGATTGTCCGCCCAGTACAAGCCATGCGTGACACCTTAGAGCGAGTGAATAAACAAGATGGCAACCTAGATGCCAAACTGCCGCAGTTTACCTTTGATGAGTTTCGCGATCTCAGTGAACAGTACAATACCTTTACCACTCACCTCAGCCAGTTGCTGGCCAGCACCTATGAAAGTGCCGCAGCAGCCACTAAAAGCAACAATGACGTGACCGAGTCAATGCGCAGTACGGCCGAATATGGTCAACAGCAGCTGAGCCAAGGTGATACCATTATTGCCGCCTCCGATCAGGTGGGCCATAGCCTCGAAAGCATTGTTCACAATACCGATCAAGTTTACCAAGCCAATACCGAAAGCCTGCACTTTGTTCGTGGTTCATCTCAGTCTCTCACTAAGCTGGTCGCAGAAGTAAAACAAATCACCACCTTATTAGGTAAATTTTCCAGCACGGTGTCGGGACTAAAAGAGAACAGCGAAAACATTCGTAATATTCTCAAAATGGTGGAAGAGTTTTCTGATCAAACCAATTTATTAGCCCTCAATGCCGCCATTGAAGCCGCTCGAGCAGGAGAAGCCGGGCGGGGTTTTGCGGTCGTCGCAGACGAGGTGCGAGCCCTATCGGTTAAGGTCAATGATGCGACCCGGCAGATCAGCGACTTTATTAATCAAATGAATACTCTAGTAGGTGAAACAAACCAAGAGTCTGAACAGCTCATTGAGCACTCTAGCTCTGCTGAGCGGGCCATTGGCGAAACCGCCGAAGGCTTTAAGTCGATGAGTCATGACTTTGAACGTAACCAAGCGCAATTAGAGGACATTGTCAGCGCGGTTCACCAATTAGAAGAAACGCAAAAACACACTCATCAAGCGGTGCAGCAAATTGCCGAGCTGGGCTTGCAATCGAAAACCCAAATAGACAATGCTCTAGCCGAGTGCCGCAGCGCTCAGCAACTCAGTGAGACCACGCGCAAAGAGCTAACCCGGTTTGTGTCACGCAGTTAAGCTCGTGACACATCAAAGGCAATTACATCGCTGATAGTGGGCTTGTTGAGCGCCAGCATCAGCAAACGATCAACGCCGAGCGCCACTCCCGCGCAGCTCGGTAAGCCCGCTTCCAGTGCCGCTAACAGTCGTTCATCTATGGTAACCGGTGCTAAACCCATTTGCTGACGTAACGCGTTATCTTGTTCAAAGCGCTGACGCTGCTCTTGGGCATCGGTTAATTCATGGAAACCATTCGCCAGCTCCATATTGCGATAATACAACTCAAAGCGCCCCGCTACACGAGGATCGCTTGGATTTAGCTGCGCCAGTGCGGCTTGTGATGCCGGAAAGTGATAAACAAAGCATGGTGTCTGTTGACCAATTTTCGGTTCTATTTCCATGCAAAACAATAACTGCAGTAAGGTATCTGGATTGTCTTCTGTGGCTGCGATATCAGCATAGCCATACTGAGTGGCCTGCGCTTTTAATTCACCTAAGGTCGCCGTTAAAGGATCAAAACCTAAGTGGTCAATAAACGCCTGCTGATAGCTTAAAGACTGCGCTTTTGGGCAAGCCAAAATCGTTTGCAGTAACTCATCTAGCTCTGCCATTAACTGAAACTCGTCAAACCCGGGGCGATACCACTCCAGCATGGTGAATTCCGGATTATGATAGCGACCGGACTCTTCGTTACGAAACGCCTTGCTGAGCTGAAAAATGGCCCCACTGCCTGCGGCGAGCAGCCGCTTCATGGCATATTCTGGTGACGTCTGCAGAAATAGCGGCAAGCCCTTATTGTATGCCGGCCCGACAAACTCGGTGTGAAAGGTCTCAAGATGAGGGTCGGTGACGGATGCTTGGCTCAGACTTGGGGTTTCGACTTCCATCACCTCACGGGCAGCAAAAAAGGCGCGAATTTGACTGAGTATGTTTGCTCGGCGCTTTAAAGTATCGATATCAGCACTAGGCTGCCAGTCGCTTTGACTCATGTTATGCTCCAAAAAAAATCCCAGCCAAAGCTGGGATTGTCATTGACCTCGGCTGCGCTTATTTAACGCGGCTAACATACTCGCCTTTACGAGTATCGACTTTGATCACTTCGCCAATTTGGACAAACAGTGGTACACGAACCACAGCGCCAGTTGAAAGAGTTGCTGGCTTTCCGCCGGTGCCTGCGGTGTCCCCTTTTAGGCCCGGATCCGTTTCAGTGATCTCAAGCTCAACAAAGTTAGGCGGTGCCACGGCAATCGGGTTGCCGTTCCATAACGTGATGGTACAGACATCATTTTCAACTAACCATTTAACATTGTCGCCCACTGCCTTTTCATCAGCCGCGATTTGCTCAAAGGTATCGTTGTTCATAAAGTGCCAGAACTCACCGTCGGTGTATAAGTATGCCAGTTCCGTTTCAATTACGTCTGCGCCTTCAACCGAATCGCCTGACTTAAAAGTTTTCTCTAACACTTTGCCTGAGATAAGCTTACGGATCTTAACGCGGTTAAATGCTTGGCCTTTACCTGGCTTAACCATTTCGTTTTCTAAGATTGAGCAAGGCTCGCCGTCGATCATAATTTTTAGACCGCCCTTGAACTCGTTGGTGCTATAATTCGCCATCGTATCCTCTAATTCTACGTATATTCGAGTAATAAACCTGCTAATGATACAAATAAATGAAGTAAATTTGCAGACTAACTGGCAAAAAGAATTGGCAAATGTGGTCACCGACGTCAAAGAACTGCTTGAAATGTTATCCTTAACAGAGCATTTTGACAGCCGTGACATCGAAGCTAAGCGTTTGTTTCCTATGCGAGTTCCACGGCCATTTATCGCCAAAATGCGCCATGGCGATGCCACCGATCCGCTGTTATTGCAAGTGTTGCCACAGCATCAAGAATTTATTAGCGCAGCAGGCTATATTAAAGATCCACTCGAAGAACAAGATGCACCAGTGCCTGGACTGCTGCATAAATACCGCTCGCGGGTGTTGTTAATGCTTAAAACCGGCTGTGCGGTTAATTGCCGCTATTGCTTCCGCCGCCACTTCCCTTACCAAGAGAACCAAGTCAATAAACGCACTCTTGAGCCGGTATTTGCGTATCTTGCTGCTCACCCTGAAATAAACGAGGTGATCTTAAGCGGTGGCGATCCCCTTATGGCCAAAGATGAAATGATTGCCTGGTTACTGGATAGACTGGAGCAATTGCCACAAATTAAACGCCTCAGGATCCACAGCCGTCTACCAGTAGTGATCCCAGCCAGAGTCACTGATGAGTTATGCCAGCGTTTAGCAACAAGTCCATTAAAGGTGGTTTTGGTCAACCACATTAACCATGGTAATGAAATTGATGCCGCTTTTAAGGCGGCAATGCAAAAGCTCAAACAAGCAGACGTCACTCTACTAAATCAAGCGGTATTACTGCGTGATATAAATGACAGCGCCACGACTCAGGCAGAGTTAAGTGAGGCACTGTTTGATGCCGATATTTTGCCTTATTACCTACACTTACTGGATAAAGTGGAAGGGGCCAGTCACTATAATGTCAGTGAGGAAAGCGCTAAACATATCATGGCTGAGCTACTGGAAACACTGCCAGGCTTTTTGGTGCCTAAGCTGGTGCGCGAAATTGGTGGGCAACCGAGCAAAACCCCCATCAATTTAGGTTTACCGCTGTAATAAAACAAAAAATCGGTGCTTGAAGGCACCGATTTATTGCTTTGAACGATTCGGACTAACCGAAGGTCAGCGCACATCAACGCTTATGCATAAGTGTTGATATTATTGCCCAATGTTGCCGTAACCGACTTTGTCGGAGTTTGTGCCGAAGCAGTATTTCCCGCAGATTCGATCAGTGCAAGTGCGGCTTGTCCATCTGCTTTCTGTTGCTTTTTTGCCAAGGCAGCGCTGTATACTTCGCCGCTTTGACCAGCTCCAGACATCGCTGGTAGATTACTTCCGGAAATATTCATAAGTGATTACCTAACTTTTTTGATGGATCAAATAGGGTATCGACAGCACAAAGTAAAACTTTAGACTCATTTTTATATTTTTATTCTCAGCCATTTTTACTATTTCTTTCAGAGTTTGATTTAGCCTGCGAAAGCCGTAAAATACCGCTTTAATTTTAAAGCCACGAGAAAGAGCATGCAGACCGTAATAGAAAAACTCAATGACAACCTTAAAATTGTCTATCGTCAAGCACTGGATGCCGATAAAAAACTTGATGAGTTACAACAACAAGGCCACGGCAAATTTAAAGCGCTTTTTACTGAAGAAGCGGGATTTAGTTTTGAAGCAAAGCGCTTTAAACCCTATGTACTGGATGTTGCCGCCGATGTCGAAGGGCTATCTAAAGCCGAGAAAATTGACGAGCAACAGCTTACTTTGGTAGTAAAAAAGCTACAAAGCCTATTACAGTTGTTAGCTACTTTTAAGTAGCAAACGTGGTTGAGCGCTTTGCTGCAATATTCAAAGCGCTCACAGCGCGTTAAAGCTGTTTTACTAACTCGTCCTCAAACCATTCGGTTAACAGGCGCTTCTCGTATTGAAATGAGCGGTCTAAACCACGAGTAATCCTATCCATAAACGCCATGTCTTTTAGCTTCACCTCTTTTCCTTCTGTCAGTACGTCACCTTGACTATTAGTGACTTTATAGCTCAGTGTTAGACGTGGAAAGTAAATGGATTTTATTACGCGTACCTCAGATGCACCAAAACGTACATCTCCAGCTAAATCAATTTCATCGAAATGAAGGCTCAGCTTACTCCCCTCAGGCAGCTGCTCGGCTAGTTTTTCGACGTGTTTGCGTAACTGCTTTTCGACACGCTGATGATATGACCCACGCGTTTCATTGCTCGGACGGACGTCCCGGTACTCTTTAAACTCTTTAAAGCTTACTTGTGCTTCACCCGCTAGCGCGAACAGAGGCGCCAACAGCAAGGCTAACATTATCTTAGTGCGTTTCATTATTTACTCCTTCTGCTGGATACCACTTTACTTTACTCCGACTCAATTGGAAGTAAAGTAAGATCACAGCCTTTTACACAATGTGACATTTCGCTACATAAAATAAGACCGAGTTGGCACACAAATGTTCGCAGCCAACGATAAAAAATCCAACTAGCTGAATTAATGAGTTAATGAGTTAATGGTGAAGGAAGCGATTTGCTGTGGGGCTATAAAATGCAAAAAGCCCGACATTAGCCGGGCTCTTCAAAGCAGTTAAGTGCTTAGGGGGTGATGTTTATCACATCATGCCGCCCATGCCACCCATTCCGCCCATGCCGCCCATGTCTGGTGCAGCTGGAGCTTCTTCTTTCGGAATTTCAGCAACCATGGCTTCTGTGGTGATCATTAGACCCGCAACAGAAGCTGCAAACTGTAGTGCAGAACGTGTTACTTTTGTTGGGTCAAGGATACCCATTTCGATCATGTCGTTGTACTCGCCAGTCGCTGCGTTGTAACCATAGTTACCTTCGCCGCCTTTCACTGCGTTTACTACAACTGAAGCTTCATCACCAGCGTTTGAAACGATTTGACGAAGTGGCGCTTCCATTGCACGAAGTGCAACTTTAATACCGTGGCTTTGATCTTCGTTGTCGCCAGTTAGCTCAGCAATCTTGTTTGCTACGCGAACTAGGGCAACACCACCACCAGGTACTACACCTTCTTCAACCGCTGCGCGAGTTGCGTGTAGTGCATCTTCTACGCGGTCTTTCTTCTCTTTCATTTCAACTTCAGTTGCTGCACCGACTTTGATAACGCCTACGCCACCAGCAAGTTTTGCCATGCGCTCTTGTAGCTTTTCTTTATCGTAGTCAGATGTTGCTTCTTCGATTTGTGCTTTAATTTGTGCCACACGGCCGTCGATTGCGTCTTGCTCACCAGCACCGTCAATCACTGTGGTGTCGTCTTTAGTGATAACTACGCGTTTCGCAGTACCTAGGTCTTCGATAGTTGCTTTTTCAAGCTCTAGACCAATCTCTTCAGAGATAACGGTACCGCCAGTTAGGATAGCGATGTCTTGTAGCATTGCTTTACGACGGTCACCGAAGCCTGGCGCTTTAACAGCTGCTACTTTTACGATGCCACGCATATTGTTTACAACTAGAGTTGCAAGCGCTTCGCCTTCAAGGTCTTCAGCAATGATTAGTAGTGGCTTGCTGGTTTTAGCAACCGCTTCTAGTGTTGGTAGCAACTCACGGATGTTAGATACTTTTTTGTCTACTAACAGGATGTGTGGGTTATCTAGCTCAACTTGGCCTTTTTCAGCGTTGTTGATGAAGTAAGGAGATAGGTAACCGCGGTCAAACTGCATACCTTCCACTACGTCTAGTTCGTTTTGTAGTGATTGACCTTCTTCTACTGTGATAACGCCTGATTCACGCCCTACTTTTTCCATTGCTTCAGCAATGATGTCGCCGATTTCTTTGTCAGAGTTTGCAGAGATAGTACCTACCTGAGCGATGGCTTTGTTGTCTGAACAAGGCACAGAAAGCGTTTTCAGCTCTTCTACTGCTGCGATTACCGCTTTGTCGATACCGCGCTTCAGGTCCATTGGGTTCATGCCCGCTGCTACTGCTTTTAGACCTTCGTTAACGATAGACTGAGCAAGTACGGTTGCCGTTGTGGTACCGTCACCCGCTGCATCGTTCGCTTTAGACGCCACTTCTTTAACCATTTGTGCGCCCATGTTTTCGAACTTGTCTTCCAGTTCGATTTCTTTCGCTACCGATACACCATCTTTAGTGATAGTCGGTGCGCCGAAAGACTTGTCTAAAACTACGTTACGGCCTTTAGGACCTAAAGTTACTTTTACTGCATCTGCTAGTACGTTAACGCCCTGAAGCATTTTGTTGCGAGCGTCATTTGAAAAACGAACTTCTTTAGCTGCCATGTTTAAATTCCTCTTAAATTCTGTTTCGTATAAACCAAAAAGTAGTAATTACTCTACGATGCCTAAGATGTTGTCTTCGCGCATGATCAGGTACTCTTGACCTTCGATCTTTTCAGTTTTTTCGATGTAAGAGCCAAACAACACAGTGTCGCCCGCTTTTACTTCTAACGATTTAGTTTCACCATTGTCCAACACGCGGCCGTTGCCTACAGCAACAACTTCACCACGTGAAGACTTTTCAGCCGCAGAACCGGTTAGCACAATACCGCCAGCTGACTTTGTTTCTTCTTCAAGACGCTTAACGATGACGCGATCATGTAAAGGACGAATGTTCATTTATTTAGTTCTCCTAACAGTTTCTGAACAATGACAGAAATAACGTTATTGGCGCCGTTAACTTCGGGTAGATCCCTTGGTTAACATCCGCAATTTTAATTGCTTACATAAATGGGGATGGGCAATTTAAAACCCAAGAGAAAAAATTAAAAAAATTTAATCTTTTCTCTCGTACTCCCCTTCAATGGTGTTTGACGGTTTATTACTCGATTGATTGTCAAACGATTTTCGCGCATCTTCCGGCTCATCCGAGGTGTGATTAAAAGGGCTTTGGTTAAAGCCTGAATGACGTGAGTGCATTTGTGTTTGTACTCGCACTGAGGCATGAGCCAATAATGATTTGGCTAACTTTTTACGCACAGCTGGGGTCAACAGTAAAAAGCCTAACACATCGGTCATAATGCCCGGGGTCATTAACAGTACTCCGGCGATGATCACACACAGGCCGGTAAACAAATCTTGCGCAGGCAATTGCCCCTGCGACATTTGCTGTTGCACGTTAACGTACGCGCCCAACCCTTGTTGTTTAACTAGCTTAGCGCCTAAGATAGCCGTGGCAATCACCAAGGCAATGGTGGCAAATCCGCCAATGACTTCGCTTACTTGGATCAGCAGGGCGATCTCAATAATCGGAATGGCAATAAACAATATAAATAGAATTCTAAACATACTTTCTCCAAATCAACGAAAGATAAATATGGGTGCGCGGGTCTTAATTCAAGCAATACCAGTGCTGCGCTTTCGATTAATTTCACTATCGGCTAAGATGCCAGCAATCATTCAAAAATGGAAATGACAATGGCGATAAGATACAAACTTGTGCTTTCAACCTGTGACTCAACTGACGAAGCACGGCAAATCGCAGCCCACTTGGTAACGCAAAAGCTGGCGGCTTGTGTGAACTTGATCCCCAACATGGAGTCTATTTATGTTTGGGAAGGGGAAGTCGAGCACAGCCAAGAAGTTAAACTGTTGATTAAAACCAAGCCCGAAAAGCTTGAGCTGGTGATGGCGGCCATTAAAGACATGCATAGCTATGATGTGCCTGAAATCCAAGTGATCGATATTACCGGCGGCAACCTAAGTTATTTCAAATGGATGGATGAGGTATTAAATTAATGCGACTGCTCGTAGCTCTATTTTCACTGCTACTGTTTTTTCCTGTTTTTGCCAACAATGCAGTGTTAGACAGCCTGCTTGAACCCAAGCAGCAAAGCTTTCTGCCCGTTAAAGAAGCGTTTAAGTTTGATTTTGGCCAGCAAGGGAAAACCCTTTTTGTCGGTTGGGATATTGCCGATGGTTATTACTTATATAAGAAAAACCTCGAGATAATAGCCAAGGGTGCTGACATTGCCGTGCCAAAGCTAGACCCCGGGGAAATGATAGAAGATGAGTTTTTTGGCCGCACTGAGGTGTATTTCAATAACCTTTCTATTATTTCTAAGCTCAGCAACGTTGAAGAAAACGCAGTGGTAAAAATTCGCTACCAAGGCTGTGCTGAAGCAGGACTTTGCTACCCACCAGAAATTGTCGAAGTGCCATTAAGTGTCATTACCAGTGAGCAAAACAATACTCAAGCCGCCTCTTCTGCCCAGTCGCAACCCAGCAGTAGCGACACAGCGCAAGCCAGCGACTCTGCAACAACCAGCGATGACGATTTATCTTTCACAGAACAATTAATGCAGCGCAGCCTGTTGGCCAATGTCTTAACCTTTTTTGGTCTTGGCATAGGTTTGGCGTTTACTCCTTGTGTATTCCCAATGTTCCCGATTTTATCGAGCCTTATTGCCGGCCAACAGGGACTCTCTACTCGCAAGGCCTTTGGCTTATCGTTTGTGTACGTTCAAGGTATGGCAGTCACCTACGCCGCTTTAGGTTTAGTGGTGGCTTACTTTGGCGGCCAAGTGCAAGGGTATTTACAGCACCCAGCGGTGCTGATCAGCTTCAGCTTGTTGTTTGTGGTGTTGGCGCTTTCCATGTTTGGTTTGTACGAAATTCGCTTACCTAGCGGGATAATGGAAAAACTCACCCAGCTAAGCAATAAACAAAAAGGCGGTAACTACTGGGGCGTGTTTAGCATGGGCGTGCTGTCGGGCCTTATTGCCTCGCCGTGTACTACCGCGCCGCTGTCTGGTGCGCTTCTGTTTGTGGCGCAAAGCGGTGATTATATGGTGGGTGCGCTGACCTTATATGCGCTTAGTTTAGGCATGGGTCTGCCATTGTTATTGCTCGGCACCTCGGGCGGAAAAATTCTACCAAAAGCCGGCGGCTGGATGGATCAGGTTAAAACCCTGTTTGGCTTTGTGATGCTATTCGTGCCGCTTATCTTACTCGAGCGTATTCTCGACTTTGATACTATTATTGCGTTGGCATCTGGATTGGCTATAGCAACCGCACTCTACATGCACTTTTGGCAGAGCCAGCTAAACGCTGGTAAAGGAAGAACTCTGCTTTGGGGCGTGGCCCTCACCTTATTTATATCGGGCTTGTTTGGGGTTAAAGGCCTACTTTTCCCGGCAGCACAACCTGTAGCGGTTAGCAACACAGCGGTAACTGAAGCCGCAACTGGGGAGAAAAAGTTCCGTCTTATTCCTGACCTAGCTGCATTAGAGGAAGAAGTGGCTGCCGCCAATGCCAAGGGCAAAGTGGCTATTGTGGATTTATATGCCGACTGGTGTGTGGCCTGTAAAGAGTTTGAGAAGTACACTTTTCCCGAGCCGCAAGTACAGGCGCAATTTCAAGATTATGAGTTATTGAAGTTAGACCTCACCAAAGCCAACGATAACACTCAGGCGATTATGGAGCACTTTACGGTATTTGGTTTACCCACCATGCTGTTCTTTAATAGCCAAGGCGAAGAAATGTCCGAGCTGCGTGTAACTGGCTTTATGGATGCCGATGACTTTGCCGCTCATCTGGAAAAGGCAAAACAAGCCGCGAAATAATCCACAAAAGGGGCAACTTTGCTTGCCCCTCCCCTCTCATTAGACCAGTATTTTGCTGCTATTTACCGCGAACTCTCTATAATAGTCGACGAAATGGATAATTATTTGCTATTTGCTAGTTTTCGGCTTAAGTTAGTAAGCCATACAGTATAAATTTTTGGCTAATGCATTAGTTAAAGGAAGTTCGCGTAATATGTCTGCAAGATTAAAGATTTTATTAGTAAACGGCCCTAATTTGAATATGTTAGGACGTCGTGAGCCAGATAAGTACGGCACGCAGACCCTTTCCGAGCTTGTTAATGCACTATCTGAGTACGCCGAAAACCAGCAAGTCAGTTTGTCTCACATTCAAAGCAACAGTGAAGCAGAGCTCATAGACGCAATCCATGCTGAGTATGGCCGCAGTGACGCGATTATTATTAATCCAGCAGCCTTTACCCATACTAGCATAGCGCTCAGAGACGCTTTATTAAGTGTGAGCATTCCTTTTTATGAAGTGCACCTTACTAACGTGTACGCCAGAGAGCCTTTTCGTCACAAGTCTTATTTCTCTGACGTGGCGCAAGGGGTGATATGTGGATTAGGCGCATTGGGCTATCGTGCAGCATTCGACGCTGCACTGGCGCAACTGCGAAAACAAAATAACTCAAATTAACTAACAGGCGGGTCATTGTATGGATATTCGCAAGATCAAAAAACTTATCGAGCTAGTAGAAGAGTCAGGTATTGCCGAGCTAGAAATCACTGAAGGTGAAGAGTCAGTTCGCATTAACCGTCACAGTAATGCTCCAGTCTATGCACAACCACAGCAGTTCGCAGCAGCTCCAGCGGCGGCTCCAGCTCCTGCAGCACCAGCGGCACCGGCTGCTGAAGCAGCACCAGCAGAAGAAAGCAGTGCACCATCTGGTCACCAAGTAAAATCTCCTATGGTAGGTACCTTCTACGCCGCTTCTTCACCAACGGCAGCCGCTTACGTTGAAGTAGGCAGCAAAGTAAACGTTGGCGATACTCTTTGTATCGTTGAAGCAATGAAAATGATGAACCAGATCGAATCAGACAAAGCCGGTGTGGTAAAAGCCATCCTAGTTGAAAACGGTGAGCCAGTAGAATTCGACCAACCGCTATTCATCATCGAATAATCACGCAGAAGGTCAACGTTATGTTAGATAAAGTAGTCATTGCAAACCGAGGTGAAATTGCACTTCGTGTATTGCGTGCCTGCAAGGAGCTGGGGATTAAAACGGTTGCTGTGCATTCAACAGCCGACCGTGACCTCAAACACGTTCTTCTTGCGGATGAAACCATTTGTATTGGCAAACCGGCAGCCAACGAGAGTTATCTTGATATTCCTCGTATTATCGCAGCGGCTGAAGTGACTGACGCCGTTGCTATTCACCCAGGCTATGGTTTCCTTTCAGAAAACGCCGATTTTGCCGACCAAGTTGAGCAAAGTGGCTTTATTTTTATTGGACCAAAGGGCGACACTATTCGCCTAATGGGCGACAAAGTATCGGCTATTGAGGCAATGCGCAAAGCGGGCGTGCCTTGTGTGCCTGGTTCTGACGGCCCACTCACAGAAGACAACGAGCGTAACTTACAAATTGCTAAGCGCATTGGTTACCCGGTGATCATCAAAGCAGCAGGCGGCGGTGGTGGTCGTGGTATGCGGGTTGTACGCAGCGAAAAAGAGTTGATTGATTCAATCGCGCTGACGCAACAAGAAGCCAAACAGTTCTTTGGTAATGGCATGGTTTACATGGAAAAATTCCTAGAAAACCCACGTCATATCGAAGTACAAGTACTCGCTGATGGCCAAGGCAATGCCATTCACTTAGGTGAGCGTGACTGTTCTATGCAGCGCCGCCACCAAAAAGTAGTCGAAGAAGCACCTGCGCCAGGTATTACCGCAGAAATGCGTAAATACATTGGTGATCGTTGTACTCGTGCTTGTATCGAGATTGGTTATCGTGGCGCCGGCACATTTGAGTTCTTATATGAAAACGGCGAGTTCTACTTTATTGAAATGAACACCCGTATTCAGGTTGAGCACCCAGTCACAGAAATGGTCACTGGTGTAGACCTTATCAAAGAGCAACTAAAAATTGCCGCAGGTCAGCCTTTGTCTATCACTCAAGACGACGTGATCATCCGTGGCCATGCCATTGAGTGCCGTATTAACGCGGAAGACCCAGAGAGCTTTATCCCATCGCCGGGTAAAATCACCCGCTTCCACCCTGCCGGTGGTCTTGGGATCCGTTGGGACAGCCACATTTACGCCGATTACACGGTACCACCGCATTACGACTCCATGATTGGTAAGTTAATCACTTACGGTGAGAATCGTGATGTGGCCATTGCCCGTGCCAAAAACGCCTTAAATGAATTAGTGATTGATGGCATTAAAACCAATACTCCACTGCATAAGCGAATTCTATCAGATGAGAATTTCCAAAATGGTGGCACTAACATTCATTACCTAGAGAAAAAACTAGGTCTACAATAACCTAATTCGTTCTCCGAAAAGCCGCCGGCCTCGTGCCGGCGCTTTTATTTCTGCACTACGATCTTCATCGTTCAGCATGAACCTTCCCACCCAGAAACATCACCACAAGCTAAGGCACAATTAATTTGCTTTAATAATAAGCAATCAAACTCCGCAAGTCGGACTTTTTCACCATTTGATAGTGACAAGCCTGTTAAAAATTCTTATACTGCCAGCGCTTTCAGTGATTTATCTTAAATTCATCAAAGCAAATGGCCCTATAGCTCAGTTGGGCGAGTCAAGACCGAAGCATCGCTTCGCAGCTTGGTGAGGTGGAGGCAGGACGCCGACAGGATACCGCTTCATGGATGAATTTAATGAGCACGTACAATACAAAATGGCCCTATAGCTCAGTTGGGCGAATCAAGACCGAAGCATCGCTTCGCAGCTTGATGAGGTGGAGGCAGGACGCCGACAGGATACCGCTTCATGGATGAATTTAATGAGCACTTACAATATAAAATGGCCCTATAGCTCAGTTGGGCGAATCAAAACCGAAGCATCGCTTCGCAGCTTGATGAGGTGGAGGCAGGACGCCGACAGGATACCGCTTCATGGATGAATTTAATGAGCACTTACAAAATAAAATGGCCCTATAGCTCAGTTGGTTAGAGCGCACGACTCATAATCGTTAGGTCCCTGGTTCGAGTCCAGGTGGGGCCACCATCTTTCCTACTCTTCCACGTTATTAACTACTAACCGAATCCCTTCGGTGCTACCTCTGTGCTGCTTCACTTACTCCTGTAATGATTGAAGTAATGGAAGCATTTAAAGTAAAACCTGCGTTTTAGTAACTCCACCCAAAAACTCTCAAGACTATCACATCGCGTAGCGCTTCCAAGTAGTCGCATAACGACTAGACCCTTTGATAGCGACTGTTCGATTTAGTTATGAGCTATAGACCTGTTAAATCACTATATTAACAACACAGCACAACAACCGACCCCTCAGATGGCATCCTTCGTTGCAGTTAATTGATACTAAAACAAACTCAGTGATAAAAACACTTAGCACTAACGACATAGTCAACCAAACGCAAGCTGGCAATCAATTAAGCATCAATGCTGTCACCCGCGGTGAGATTAACCACGTAGTGTTTGCTTATGGAGACAACTATGAGTTCTCCCACAGCGAACGAGCAGCCCCCTACGCCATGAGTGGAGATGGCGCAGGTGACTTTAATGCCGTGTCTTATCTGGCCTCACTGGGTGAAAAACACATTCGAGCCACCGCCTATGATAGCAATGGCACGGTGATTAGCACACAAGAGGTTACCCTTTTTATTAGCGATACTGCCACAGAAAGTATCACACCTATCGAAGTAGAGGCCTCATCAGTGCTTGGCAACAATGGTCCAATGATGGCATTTGATCAAAACCATGGCACTCGCTGGGAAAGTGTTCATGATGCATCAAACCAACGCGTAGAATGGCTAACCATGGACTTAGGAGCGATGTATTACCTCACAGACATGGAAATTCTCTGGGAAACGGCACGCTCTAACGATTATGAAATCAAAATCTCAAACGATGGAGTAGCATGGCAAAGTGTGGAGCGCATTAGCGCATTAGCGCATTCGATGATTTACATGATGAGATAACCTTGCCGCCAGTAACCACTCGTTATGTACAAGTACGCTCTAACTCTCGGGCCACGCAGTGGGGGGGTCTCTATTTTTGAGATAGCAATCCGTGGCGTTAAAGTGAATCATAGTCCGCTACAATAAAGAGGCTTTTGAATCAAGGCCACCAGTGCTTACTATTCAACTAGATAATTAATAAAAGCCAACTTCGGTTGGCTTTTTGGTGGCAGAACGAAAGCTCCTTCAGTACCTGAAGCCGTCTTATAATGAAAAAACTAACTCAACTTGGCTGAACCAGTAAACATTACACTTGTAATAAGGTATAGCCAGCCTATCACATCTAAGCCATGTTAGTTGACCAAGTCCGACCCTTTACCATATTTTAAAATACCTCTAATTGCTAATCTCTAGTTCTAGGTAGCCTTCTCCGGTATAGCCATTACCAAACCTTTGGTAGCAAGATTTGCGAGATTGTAGCTTTTGAGCTGCGCTATATGCATCGGCATGAGTACTATTTGTAATTACACCTGAATAACTTCTTTTTGGGATCCCTGAAAATGTAGTGCCACGGCACTCCACTGTATATTGCCAGTTATATTTTTGACTGCTTGAGCTACTTCCAGATGAACCTGAAGTGTAGGTATAACTCCCCGTTCTTTGCGTTGCTTTCCAGTTGTTCGCTAACTTCGCTAAACTATCGGTGCGATGGTATGACCCTATTGCAACGAGCATTTCTTTCACATTATTCAGTTTACTATCAGTTAGATGGCATGCGAAAACATCGTATGTATATGACTCTTTATCATCAAAATTTAATGAGAATAAAGACTCTATAGCTCCTCTATTTCTTGTCCCGGTTTTTGAAGTTTGGTAATCACACTTTGCTTCTTGCTCAATTGCAATACGACTACCTTTATAGTCTAACGTCAACAGGGCTTTTCCATATTTATAATGTGCAGTCACCTTTGGAGAGAAGTTACTAAGCACATATTTATACTCTATAGAGTTCAAAAAATCAGATGGTTGGAAACTTTTCACCACTCCATTGAGCTTCATAAGCTGACTCGAGTAGTCGCGGTAATCTATATTCTTAGACTGGCTAATCAAAGTGACAAAACTAGGTATAGAGCTTCTATGTAGCACCATTTTGGAAAAGTAGATATCAACCAAGTTAGGCTCTAAGTACTGCCCAGCTTTTGTAGCTAGCGACTTTTTCGCTTCGTGTAATAGTTCTCTTTCAGGGCTTATACGGTAAGCTTCCATAAAGCCATTAAACGAGGATTGTTGCATGTATAATCGCTTTAACCCCGCTTTCGACTCTTTGATATATTCCCCTTTTGGGCTAGTGCTTAAATAGTGTTGGTAGGATTCAAAAGCGTTTCTTTTTGCTGCCATAGCATAGAGATTACGATCCACTTCCTTGCGAAACGCCACCAATAGCTGATTGTTTTTAGTAACAGGCTTGCGGCTTAAGAATGCTAAAGATACCCAGCCATTTTTATTACCCAATTTTCCCCAGCCACTCCTTTCTTTTTCTAAACAAACCACCTCTCCTTGTTTTAATTTTCCTACGACTTTGCTGCTGGTGTAACGGCCTTGTCTTACATTTAGGGCTGTTGCATTAGTAAAGTAACAATTAGATTTAGATAAAGGAAACCCATTCGCTTTAAGAAAAGACACCTGCTCCTCAATACTGCCTGTTTGTGCTAATTTTAAACTTTTTCTAAATTCAGCTGTATTGCTCACTCGCTGAATTGTCGGTTCATAAGCATCCTCACCCAATGCTTGCAACTGTCCCGCTAACTTTGTTAGCTTTTGTGGGTCACTCTTATTATCAGAAATAAATGACTTAATGGCTTTATTCGGTAACAAAGGTAAGGGCAAACGAATATTAGATAAATGCTCTATCTCACCACTGCCAAGCTTGGACTTAAATGCCGCCACCACTGAGGAATAGTCAACCACCTCAATAAATAAGTCAGCATTATGAGAAATACCATAGGCTTGACCATCGTAAAGTGCCAAAGCAAGATTGTGCTTCTTTGAATGTGCAACGAAAGTGCACCTGCTTCGACACTTTTCTTTGCTGGGCATGAGTGGTATCGAATCAAGTCTATTTAACTCGCTTTTAGAAATACATGACTCGCGGGGCTCACCTGTTATGGCATTAATAATAAAAGCATCACGGCTGTAACAGTGTTTGCCCCATGCTCTTCTACCCAGGTAAATATCACTCCCCTTGTAAAACAGTATAAAACCATACCGCTTAACTCTATAATTACTTAACCCATTCAAATCACTAATAAAAATATTAACTGTATAACTTGGTAGGTTACTTTTTTTGAAATAGTGATTTTCTTCATTATATTTTTTGTTATATAAAATAGAGCAACCAGATAGTAAAAAAGCAAAAAATAAAAAAATTAGACGATACTTCACACTTGACTCCTTAACATTTAATTTCCTTCCTCAGCTCCACTTTAAAAAATATAAGTTAGTTATCACAAAATTTGTTGCCAAACTCAGCCTTAGAGAGGTATTGATATCGTTCACCGTAATTAGCCCCCCCGTCATCTCTCCACCAGCCCTTACTGTCCTTAAATGCACTTGTCCTGTTACCTGAGTGACAATGAATTATATATATAGTAAATCCATTGGCTGACTGACGTCCGCCATCATATATTTCCTTAACACCAGCACGATTATCTGTACGGCTTTCTTGTGGCCTGCCACGGGAACTTTGAGCGGCTTTGTAAGCACCGCTACCTTTTGGGTTATCCTGCTCTTTGACAGCTATACGCTCTGCTTTTTTGGGATAAATCAACATGTCATGAGTAAACTTGGCATGCTTCCAATGTGCTTTTTGCGTGATTGCAGTTACAGACTTTTCCATATTAAGCGTTTTTGCAAAGTGAACGACACGATTGGTTTGAGGTTGATCTAATTGGCATTGATAAACATCGAAATAACTAATCACTTCAGAGGCCCCTCTCAAGGCTTGAAAAAATGAGGCACCGTGACGATTTGAGCTAGTGTTAGAGAACTCACATGTTCCCTTGAGTTCAGCAGAGAAAAGTTTCCCAGCTACCCTCAGTGTTAGTTGGTATTGATCATCGTGAGTATAGGCACTTAAGTTACTATTTAGGTATTTGATACTATAGCGATAGATTACTCTTTCCTTAAACGAGTCAAGGTTTAAACTGGTATCTAAGCTTGTTAACGAGAGTGCTTTCTTGTAGTACTTAGTGCGGTTGCAAGCGTCGCCGCATTTGGCCAATACTGAATTAAAAAATGTTGGAAGATCTTGCTCATAGCGAACCGCAAAATCAAAGTAGTAGGACACAATATCACTATATGGAAAGTATTTTAGTACATAGCGGTACTCTATAGAGTCAAAAAAGTTACGTGCATTCCTGCCAAACCCAGGTATACCGACTAGCTCCCGGTATATTTCTATTTTGGAACAATTAGTACATTGACTCAGTACGTTATCGATAAAATACGGGATCTCGGAAACATGGGTCAGTAATAGTTTTTTGTAGTGCTCGACAAAGCGCTTATCAACCCAACCAGAATCAATGCTGGGTTTAAAAATATATTGATACGCAATTGAGGATTTTGGCGAGGCTGCATTTATATTGCTCGCCACGCCTTTCAAATCGTAAAAGCCCTGAATGTACTTTCTTCGATCGCATGTTGGGCACCTGTTAAGTACCTGAATAAAAAACTTAGGTAGTGCAGAAATATCTTTGACAAGATGCCGATAATAAGTGGCTGCTATTAGCGCACTGTATTTTTCATTTTCAACGTCATCAGGTTGAGTTGCTGCATTAACTAGTAAGTGTGTATTTTGCTGATATTGATAGTTGGCAATAAACTGAAAAAAATGAGCGCTTTTCAAGTCAAAGGAAAAGACTTTACGCAGCAACCTTTTTGGTACTCGCTCTACAAAGCCATACTCATACTGACTTTCATGCATATTTAGTAAGCTTTTTTTTTCTTCTAGAGTTAGCCGTTCATCTGTTGTTATCTCTTTATTCTTTATCACATAGTCAATTAAGTGATTGGCTAACTCAACCTTTCTTTCTAGAGTTAAGCCAGTCACTATTTTGTTGAAATAGATATCCTTGTCGTTCCCTATAATCAAGTCAACACAAGCAGTAATATTTGACTCATTTATACACTGCTGGTGAGGAGCATCACTTTGCAACTTCAATAATGTTGCATTTACTTCGGCTATACTCAATTTTTTTGCTTCAGCAAAATTCAAAGAGAGCATCAGAGTCAGGCAAAGAAAGTAATATAATTTCCGACTAGGCATACTATGGCTCAATAGGTCTAATGCGATACTGAAAAAACACCCTAGCGGTCCAGTTGCAATGCAAAACGTCATTCGCTAGAGGTTCAGCAAAGTTACATTGAGTTTGATGCCCAATAAAAGCGCCACTTTCTTGTTTGTACAATCTTATACACGGTACCCAATTAAACTCTGCAGTCGAAGTTACTCCCACTGCAATACATACAACTGGCTGGCCTATACGCTCTTTCGCTGTTGGCTCAAAGTCTTCGTATGGTGATGGACTACCATAATTGAATGTGGCATGGCGAGTAAACCACAAACCACTCAACATCTCATCGTTATCAAGGGTGTGATATAAAAGTGTGCCGTCTTCCAAGAGATAGAAGTCTTCTATACTGGAAGATAAACGGTAATTAGATAGCACCTTTCTTAGTTCAGACTCTTGATCTATTAACGTTTTTGCTTGAACTTTAGATAAAACTAAACATAGCAAAGAAAAAAGTAGCCAGTTTTTACCCATTTAACTAACACCATTTTTAAAAAAGACCGTAACTTCCCCGGTACAGCTAAAAAAATAAGCCTATAAACTCAAATAAAAAGCGTCGGACTCTATATAAAAACAGTCCTTGCTTATGGCTTTACTTACAAGGCTTCACGCTTTTTTATTAATGCCCTAAAGTCATAATTACAATAACGACCAAACTTGAGGTTATCTGTTGGCTTTGGTTTAAAACTCTTGTTCATCAAAGCATAATCACAGTAGATGGAAGCTAATATTGGCAAAGTTTGCTTACTGTTTGGGTTTTGAAAGTTTTCTAAGTGCGCTTTTCTCACCTTCTCTATATTTAAGTTGTCCCCTGCTCTATTACCATAATAACGAGTAACTCCAACATTCCCGCCGCCCACAGCCCAACTTAAAATATCACCGCCCTGTGCATCCTTAGCAAAAAAAGCCCTGTCGTCTAGGAGGTAAAAAAATGTCTCGCCAATTCCGCTAAAAGCCGCCCTCATATATGGTGTTACTTGATTATAATCTGCCCTTTCAGCTAACTTGGTATTGCCTGCTTTTAGGTAGGTAAAAACTTCAACTTGTTTACCTTGTGCAGCAGCATGGAAAGCGGTTTCACCATCTTTATTTTTTGCTTTTATCTCAGCTCCATTATTTATCAAATACTCAACAACTTTTAGCTGACCTTTATAAGCCGCCATCATAAGCGGAGTAATGCCGTTATCATTTCGCTTATTAACAGCCTCAACTCCATATTCTGCAACTTTGCCTTTAACTCCTTCTAAATCCCCTTTTGCCGCTAAACTGTGAATGTCACTTCCTGGCAATATATTTTTTACTGTATTAGATGCGTTATCAAAAAACTCAGCTGAACTCTGACAGCCGGTCATAAGCACTATTGTCGAAAGTGGTATTAGTAAACTTTTAATATTCATTTGAATTCCTTGAAAGATAATTTAGGGTGGTCTCGCTTTAACTAAAACAAAGTTTTTTCACCTATCAAAAGCCATTAAAGCAATAATTCAACCCAGCTTCCTTCCTTAAATCGAACAAAACAAAATATTAAGCAAATAACAAACCTATCACCTACGACAGCAGTTATTGCCACAACACTCTCCTCAAAATAAACCAGTCAAATGAAGCGAAAGGCGCCTGCTCTCAGCCCATAAACCTTATGCTTGAATTCATTGGTAAAAAAATTCTCAATCTGATTAGAAAAATCAGATGAAATTTCGTAGCTAGAAAACACTGCCTATTTCGCCACAGAATAAGTGACATTTATTCTTCACAGCCTTTAACAATGACCAAAAAGAAATGCAGCTGTACAGACTTTAAAAGTCAACTGGAACACAATATCGAATTACTTATCAGTAAAAGCCTTACTCAACCATTCGAGCGAAAAAATTTTTCTATTTCGGAGTTAGCATGCTTGTTTACAGTGACACCAAACACATTACGACGCTGGTGCCAAGAGGAGGTAGGAGTGTCAACTAAAGATTTTGTAGCAAAGTACCGAATTGCAAAAGCAAAGCAAATGCTGCTTGATGGAAAACGCCCTTCTATTATCGCATTGGAGTTAGGCTTCAGTGAACACAAAACGTTCACCACAGTTTTTAAAAGGCTTACTAATCACTCACCCATGGCGTATCGGCAAGCAAATACGAAAGCTTAATCCAAAGGTATGCGCTTAACCTATACTTTGGTAGCAGATTAGAAAGTTCACTTTATGGCAACAGCCTTCATGCAATTTAGGCTATCGATAGAGTTAGCTGGATTAGCTATAAAATGTTTATTTCACCAAGCTCCACCTGCTTTTAGCTTATCGAGAAAACTCCCTCGTTGGCTTCGCTGATTGCGCTTGGCTACTCGTTAGTTCATAAGTAAACGTTATTCCCTAATTGAAAATACCAACCTTTAATAACAGCCCTTAACACTGATTTTCTCTGTTATGCCACATTAACCCAACTTCCCTGCTCATAACGCTGAACGGTTTGACCCTCTGGGGCCAGTGCCAGTAAATACAGCCATTCGTTTTCAATCAGTTGTTTTACCACCTCATGCTCGGCCATGATTTGCTCGAGCGCACTGGTGTTGGCGCGCACAATTACACTTAAGCGTTGTGGTGTGTGCATCCACTGCTCGCCATTGTGCAGTGATTGAATGGGTAGGCCAATGCGTAAATCGCCGCCATTACCCTCGAACACCCCGATCCTGCCGCCTACGGCATTGTGCAATACCTTATTGCCGCTACCATATTTGTGGTTGTCGGTAACTGAGGCGTTGTATTGCATGTTGATCCAGTTGGTCACCAGCATGGGGGCGGTTAAAATAGCGGTTAGCTGGCTGGCATCTGGGTCTTGCTCACATTGGTATTCGTGTAAAAATACCCGCCCTTGTAAGTCTAACCCTTGAGTGCTGGCTCGGGGCGCGATAATAAAAGCGGCATTATTGGCCAGCCCCCACTCGGGGCGGACTTGCGACCAATCTTTGGTGCGCTTAGTAAATTGCTTTTCAAGCTGAGCTGCAGTTAAGGAGCTTGGGTTTAACGCCAGAGTTTGTGCGCGCTCAACCCGTGCCTGGTGGGAAGCCTGTTGCAGCCAATTGCTCACGTCTTCACCTACTGCAGCATAGGTGGTAATGGCCTCGGTGGTGGTATTATGCAGCGCGGCAATAAACTGAGTGTGCTCAGGAATGTTGACTCCCAGCAAACTGAGCTCGGCTCTCACCGCGCTGTCGTTAAGTAATTGTGCTAACACCTTTACGTTTACCTCACCAGACTGACCACCACATGCACCACATTGCAGTCCGGCTTCGTGTAAATTATTGGTGGTTTTGGCGCCATGCCCCACCAGCAGCACCGTGGGGGCAAACTCGTTTAAACCAATGCCAGCCAGGATCCCCGCGGCCAGTTGCGCTTGCTCGGCTGCGGTAATATCCCGCTCTCCCTCTTTTAACTGCCACGCTTTGCCGTCAATATGACCATCAACGGGGTGCTCTGCGCTGTGGCGACCAAACACCTTATTTAGCAGCTGATAAAAGTAACTAACCCCCATGGATTCCACCATAGAAAAGGACGCGGCAGCCGAGTGTGACCAGCTTTGCCAGCGGCTTGCCTGTTGGCGGTGGGTTTTTAGGTTGCTGTCTGCTGCAGTTTGCACCGCCGTTAAAGGCGCTTTAAGCAATCCCGGAAGCTGAGGTCGTGTAAACCGACTTTGCTCGGCTTGATATTCAATGGGCAAACCAAAAAAGCCTGCATACCCTAGCGTTTGTACTTCGCCAGACTGAGCTTCTAAAGCGCGGCGAATCACCTCAGAGCGCACATCAATACAAAACGCAGCTTGTAAGCGAGGTTTAGCATGCTCTTGAACCTTGCTGTTTTGCAGTTGCTGGCAAAGCCCTGCTTGATAGCTGAGCTCCAACGCTCGCTGAAAAACCATACGTGGCTGCAACGCCTTTTTATGTTCGGCAACAATTTCGGCTAATTGCAGTTTTTGCTTACTCCAGTGGTATTGAATCCGCGTAAAGGTAGTGGGATGGCGGTCACTGACATATTGCCAAATCACCAGCTCCCAAGCCATTCGAATTGCCAGCAAGGCTTGCATGTCTGACTCAGGAGCTTGATTCAAATCCGCTTGCCAGCGCTCATAGGCAGCCCACGATGCCCAGCCATTCACATCTAGCAATAACATATGGGCGTAATCACTGAGCTCGGTAAAGTCCACCCCCAAGGTATCAATAGCCTGTGCTAACAAGGCTTCTGGCTCTGTGGGCAGGCGTTTAAAGTACTCAACTAAGCCAGACTCTGCCATCACAATGCTAATGCCAAAATCACGCGACACGGTTTCGTGCCAATGGCGATATAAACACAACTTCTCGGCATTTTGCGTTTGCTGTAGCACCGGCTGCACCTGTTGATAGTGTGCGGCACAAAACTGACTGATCTGATGGCTTATTTCTTCTTGCCACGGCATTTTATGCTGTGAGCGGTGACGGTCGAATAAATCCGCAAGCGTATGCCAGTGGGGCAGATCGTTGCACTGGCTGGTTTTCAGCCAGTTGAACAACTCTCGCGGCGACTTATTGAGCTGGTAGTGCTTAGCCGCGGCCAGTAAGCCCGCTTCGGTGATCTCCCCTTGCTGCCACTGCTGTAAATAAAAAGCGATGGGCATCAGCATGCGCACCTGTGCCAATGCACTCATTTTGGTGGCCACATTATCAAACAGCTGCTCGCGCATTCCCCAAAAAGGATTCACTGCGATTAACTGATCTAATGGCCAAGTGGGCGCTATGCGCTGCTCTGCAGTATTTAACTGCTCTAACTGCGGTGCAGATAACTCAAGCTCAGGTGACGTTAACGGTGTCGCTGACATTATTTTTGCTCCTCATGAGTGGCAACATAATGGTGCATCGCAAGACGCTTTTGTTTTTTACTGGTGGGTAAGTGCACTGGCCAAAGCAAGATAGTCAAGCGTGTCATCCACTCATCGAGATACAAGCCGGCATACAAAGCTCGTGACATGCGCTGCACTTTGGCAGAGCCAGCGCGGTAATAAAGCAGATAGTTCACCACAATTAAGCTTATCACCAGCAGCATGACCCAAATATCGGCGGCACCAAGGGCCTCAGCTCTGAGCTCACTAGGCAGCGTCACAGCAAAGGAGAAAAGCCATTTTTGTACGCTATAAGCTGCTAATAACAAGGCGGCAACCATCACAATACGCACATAGCTGCTCAGCGCTTGCTGTTCAAAACGCAGTGCCAGCCATACCGTAAGGGCACCGATAAACAACACCCAAATACTCACAGGCCCGTGATAATTAATCAGCAGCGCGCCCGTTACGGTGATCGCGGTTGCCATGACCAAACTGAAAAACCATTGCCACAGGGTGGGCTCCGTTTGCGCGCATAGACGGCGCTTTAAGTCTTCGTGCACCCATTGGCTTGAATTTAAAAAGGCATGGGCTTTGTAAGCAGAGTGGGCTAACAAATGCAGTAACGCCAGCTCGTATAATCCCAAAGCACACTCCACCAGCATTAACCCCATCTGAGCACTGGTAGACCAAGCTAAACGCACTTTAAGGCTGATCCGGGTGGTCATAATCAATGCTGCCAGCAAGGTGGTGAACCCAGCCACTACCAGCAGTAACCACTTTGCCGCTGGCACATTTAGCACTAGAGGGCCGAACAGCATAATCAAAAAACCACCGAGATTAATAATGCCAGCATGGAGTAGCGCACTGACTGGGGTTGGCGATTCCACCACTTGCATAAGCCAACCATGCACCGGTAACTGTGCACACTTAATTAGCGCCACTAAGGCCAGCAAAATAGCCGCGGTTTGCTCTAAGGGCTGCAGTTCCCCTGTATGTTGAGCGTAATACGCAGTGATAGTGCTGATTTGTAGGCTGTCGGTGCTGAGGTATAAGCATATAAATGCCGTCAGTAGCGCTCCCTCGGCTAGGCGCGCTAAGATAAACTTTTTATGGGCTGCCAAGGCGGCGCGAGGACGGTTAGGATAGAATAGCAGCAGTCGGTGCAAGCTTAAGCTAATGCCCATCCAGGCCAACCAAAAAAGCACTAGGTGGTCACTTAGCACCACCAATGACACGCTAAATAGCGTGGTCAGTAAGTTACGAAAGTAGCGGCCTCTGTCTTTATCGCCATCGAGGTAATGAATGGAATAACGCAGCAACACAAAGCTCATAAAGACAATTAAAGACAGTATGGTTAAGCGCAATAACGACAGCTCAAACAGCACACTTAACCCTGCACTGTTTTGCCACCACGCTCCCCAAAGCAACAGCAGTAGTGTCAGGCTGGTTAATGCAAACAAGTTGCTAGCCCGAAACAACCCAGCATTTTTACGTTTTGGCTGCCCCATAAACCAAGCCGCCGCAATAAACAGTATCAGTAGTAAGACAACTAGAGTGTTTAATATCACGTGCTATCCCCTTTTTAGACTGTCGCTATTATTTCAGCCTTTCTAACTCAAGAAAAATAGATATAATTTAAGTATTCGTTCTGTTTTATGTATGGGTTAGCAATGAGTCGGCTGAATTACCACCATCTATTTTACTTTTGGCAAGTGGCCAAAGTGGGCAATTTAACCCAGGCAGCAAAAGCACTGCACATTTCCCAGTCGGCCCTTTCAGCGCAAATAAAACAGCTTGAGCACACCATGGATGTGGTGTTATTTGAGCGGGTTGGTCGCCGCCTTATGCTCACCGATCAAGGCAAACATGTGCTCACCTACGCCAATGATATATTCACCACAGGGCAAGAGTTAGAAGCATTATTAAGTAAAGGAGTGCAATCGACCACACACATCACCATAGGGGTACTCACAACGCTATCGCGAAATTTTGTCGAGGCGTTTATAAGCCCCCTAATGCAGCGCAGTGATGTACAGATAAAATTGCAAACCGGCAGCATGGCGGAGCTACTAAACGGCTTAAGCAATTATGAAATTGATTTAGTACTCACCAACCGCACCGTCAACGCCGATACTTCCGACCCTTTTTGGCAGTGCCAACAGGTAGCAAAACAACCACTGGCGATTATTGGGCCGCCAGAGCTAGACCCAAAAAGCACTTTCCCCCAGGGTTTTGCCGATACTCGCTGGATATTACCGCCCAACAGTTCCGATTTGCGCACCGCTTTTAACGCCTTGTGTGCGCAATACCAATACTTCCCAGACATTCTTGCCGAAGTGGACGACATGGCAATGATGCGACTGCTTGCACGTGACAGTGGCGCCGTTGCGGTATTGCCTGCGGTGGTTGTTAAAGATGAAATAGCGCAAGGGATCCTAAGCCAATATCAATCCCTGCCTGGCATTTATGAGTACTTTTATGCCATTTCCAGTCATAAAAAGGTGGTGCCAGAGGCGTTAAAAATGTTATTGCAACATGCTCACTCGTCAGTCCCAGATCTGTGACTCCACCCCTCCTGAGCAGAACTCTACGGATCAGTTAAAAGTATGAGAAAAAAGCCTATTGTATAGCGATTGCAGGCAGTACTGATTAATATCAAGAATTTTATTATAAGCACTTGACCATTTGGTGTTTATTTTGCAAGCTGAAACTATTAGGAAAGAAGTTTTGGTGGGGAAGCTCAGGTGTTTAAGCTAGCACACAACGGTAATATTTTAATGGATGTGAAGAGTACTTCACCGCCAAGTGCTGCTTTTATTATCGAGGCACTGGAAAAGTCGCCGTATGCCGACTGCGAAATAGACCATGATGCCATTAATGCCTACTTTGACAGCGACTTTCCTGAAAGCCAGATTGTTGTTGCAAAACAATGTGATGCTGAATTTACAGTAACCCTCACCGATGACAAAATGCAAGCTTATGGCAAACTAGTCACCGCTAAGGGTGGCAAAAAAATAAGCCTCGATGACGCCAAAAAAGTCATTGTTAAAGCGGGAGTCAGCCGCGGTTACAAACAAGCTTATTTGGAGCAAATTCTCAGTAAGCAGTTTGAGCTGTCACCAGGCGAAGAGGCCTCAGGGCTCATTGCCCAAGGTCGGCCACCCCAAGATGGCCAAGCGGCAAAACTGCTCCCTCATGTGCAAACCTTAAAAGAGCGCCTTAAACAGCCGAAGTTACGAGAAGACGGCACCGTTGATATGCGCGACTTTGGCAAGTTGGCCAGTGTTGCTCCCGGTGACTTATTGGCAACCCAAAAACCGGCAACGCCAGGGAAAGAGGGCTTTACCGTTACCGGCGATACCATTGAAGCCAAAGCCGGAGAAAGCTTTCAATTAACTCCAGGAGAAGGCACCGAGATAAACCCCAACAACCCACTTGAGCTGGTAGCAACCATTGCTGGCTGCCCCTCAGATATTGCCAATGGCATGCGGGTTGATGATGTCTTTACCATTGCCGACGTCAATGTTAAAAGTGGCCACGTTGACTTTAATGGCAGCGTTATTGTTACCCACAATGTCGACCCTGGTATGAAAGTAACAGCCCAAGGTGATATCACCGTGATGGGCACGGTGGAATCGGGACAGCTCGTGGCTGGCGGGAGTATTGAAGTAAAAGGCGGCGTAATTGGTCACTTAGATCACCAAAACAACGATCAAGGCCTCACCTGCCAATTGATCGCTAAAGGCAATATCGACATTGCTCATGGCCAATACACCTACCTTGAAGGTGACAACGTCTTTATCAGTAAGCAAAGTAACCATTGCGATATTAAAGCCAATAAGCTTATTCAAGTGGGTACCGGTGAGCATCCAAACGGTAAGCTTATCGGGGGTACCATCATTGATGCACAAATGGTGGTGGCAGGAGAAATAGGCAGTGAGTCTGGTGCCAAGATGATGGTGTACTTAGCTCGTAAAGGCCTCAAGATCACCGAAGATACCGACCAACTGTTTAAAGAAGTGGCGGCCACTAATGAATCATTAGATCAGCTTCAACAAGCCATTGAAAAAGCAGAACTAGTTAAAGATAACGAGAAAAAGCAACAACTGAAAACCAAGATCGGCGCCACTCAAATGCATTACTGCCAGCAGGCAGAGCAGCTAGAAAAACAACTCAGTCAGCTTGAGCAGGAGCTTCATGCCCTGCTTGAGGGCACTAAGCTCTCTGCTAACAAAGCACTCCACAGTGGTGTGGAGATCCATATTTTCGACCGCGTACAAAAGACCACTCGCAGTTACCCGCCCTGCACAGCCACACTGCAAGAAAACAAAGTAAAAATCGACTTTAAGACCGCAGGTCAATAAACAAGCTCACTGCAATGACATAAAAAAAGCCGCTTTATAGCGGCTTTTTACTATTAATTTCAAACTATTAATTGGTTGATGGCAGTTCCATGATGCCATCAATTTCAATTTGTGCGCCTTTAGGTAGCTCTTTAACCCCAATCGCCGCACGGGCCGGGTAAGGCGTTCTAAAGTACTGCGACATAATCTCGTTAACGGTGGCGAAGTTGCTTAAATCCGTTAAGAATATATTAACTTTGACCATATCTTGCAGCTCACCACCAGCCTCTTCACAAACCGCAATGAGGTTCTTAAATACTTGATGGGTTTGCTCAGCAAAGTCTTCAGAAATAAATTCCATGGTCTCTGGCACCAATGGGATCTGACCAGACAAATAAACCGCAGTGCCTACTTTTACCGCTTGGTTATAAGTCCCAATGGCAGCAGGTGCTTTGTCTGTTGATATAATTGCTTTGTTCATTCGTTTTCCTTTATTTTTTACGGTATACGCGCTGTACGTCTGGCATCACTCGGATCCGTCGCATAATGTCGGCGACATGAACTCGGTTTTTCACTGTGACGCCAAAATCAATCACGTATAAATTACTTTCTTTCTCTTCCGTTGCGATCTCAACAATATTCGCTTGCGCGGCAGCCACCACATTGGTTAGCTTAGCCAGCGCACCTTGATGGTTAATGATCTCAACTCGCAGAGCGGCGATATATTCTTTCTCTGGGTTATCTTCCCATTTCACTACGAAATACTTCGAGCGTTCGTTTTGCCAGCCCTTAATATTTTTACACTCTTGGCGGTGAACCATAAGCCCTTTGCCTTGGCTCACATACGCCGTGATCTCATCTCCAGGCACCGGGCGGCAACACTTGGCATACGTTACCAACATGCCCTCAGTTCCTATGATGGCGGCTTTGGCGTCTTTGGCGATGTCTTCTACAGCTTTGTCGTCTTGCAGCAAACGCTTCGCAATCAAGAGGCTCATAATGTTGCCGCTGCCAATTTCCACTAACAGCTCCAACAGTGTATTTAAACTGTGCTCGGCTAGCACACTGTCGATTTGCTCTTGTGGAATATCATCTAGCTTGTATTCACCAAGAGCTGAATCGAGTAACCGGTGACCTAACTGAATCGCTTCTTCTTGTTGCTGACTCTTGAGGTAATTGCGGATCCCTAAGCGCGCCTTGCCAGTCACCACGAAGTTTAACCAGGTGGCATTAGGGTGTGCGCCTGAGCTGGTGATCACCTCAACGGTTTGTCCTGTGTCTAAGGCTTTACTCAACGGATATGGTTTGCGATTCACTCGCGCGCCAACACAAGTATTACCCACGTCGGTGTGCACTGCATAGGCAAAATCGACCGCGGTTGCACCCATTGGCAACTCAACAATGCGACCATCCGGAGTGAAGACATAAATTTCTTCTGGGAATAATTCGGTTTTGACGTTTTCCACAAATTCAAACGACGACCCAGCGCTTTGTTGCAGCTCAAGAAGGCTTTGCATCCACTGCCTTGCACGCTGCTGCGCGGTATGGCCGGCATTATCGCCCGCTTTTTTATACATCCAGTGGGCAGCAACCCCTTTGTCTGCCATGTGATCCATGTCATGGGTACGAATTTGGATCTCAACCGGAATACCATGTGGCCCAACTAACGAGGTATGCAATGACTGATAACCATTGGTTTTAGGCACGGCAATATAGTCTTTAAAGCGGGTTTCAATGGGTTTATAAAGGTTGTGGGCAACACCCAGTACACGATAACAGGTATCTAAACTATCAACGTTAATACGGAAGGCGTAAATGTCCATCACTTCGTTGAACATTAGCTCTTTATTGAGCATCTTACGGTAAATGCTGTATAAATGCTTCTCGCGACCGCTGACCGAACCAACAATGCCCGCCTCTTCTAAGCGAGATTCGATTTCCGATTGGATGTTGCTGATCACTTCTTTCCGATTACCCCGCGCCTTGGCTACTTCTGAACGGAGCGCACGATAACGCATTGGGTAAAGAGCCTGAAAACCAAGATCTTCAAGCTCATTTTTAATATCGTGAATACCTAAACGATTGGCAATTGGTGCGTAAATTTCTAACGTTTCACGAGCAATACGACGGCGCTTATCAGGGCGCAGTGCCCCTAAGGTGCGCATATTGTGAGTGCGGTCGGCAAGCTTAATGAGGATCACCCGAATATCTTGGGTCATCGCCATGATCATTTTGCGGTAGTTTTCGGCTTGGAATTCTTTTTTGTCTTTAAAACTGAGTTTATCAAGCTTCGACACGCCTTCAACCAGTTCCGCCACGGTTTCACCAAAGATTTCCGCTAAGTCATCTTGACTGAAATCGGTGTCTTCAATGACATCGTGCATTAACGCCGCCATTAAGGTTTCATGGTCAAGGCGCATGCTAGCAAGTATTTGCGTAACTTCAACAGGGTGCGTGATGTAAGGCTCACCACTTGAGCGCGTCTGTCCCTCATGGGCCTCGCGGGCTACCACGTAGGCTTTTTGCACCAGCTCAACGTCTTCTGGCGACAGATATTCTGATATTTTCTTTTTTAGGCCTTCAAACAGATACATTCACACTCCAATGTTCCACAGAAGCTACGCGCAGCAGCCAAGCTTTATAGGTTATAGCAATAGAATATACGACGAAACACCGGCAATGCCAATGACCAATTAGCCGCAGTCACAGTATCTTCATCGAGAAAAAGTGCGTGGTGTTAAAAAGAATAATGCCAGCAAAAGCTGGCATTATTACTCGTATACTAAGGTATAGTGCGGTTGGTTTAGCGATTGCCACCAACGATTGCAGCTACAGCAGCCATTTCCGCTGCTTCTTGGTTTTGCTGCTCTTCACGGTCGATGATATCAAGCGAGTCCGTAGTCACAAAACCTTCCTCAATTTCACGTAGCGCGATTACGGTTGGCTTGTCATTTTCAGCTTCAACCATAGGATCTTTACCGCCTACAGAAATTTGGCGAGCGCGACGCGCTGCTACTAAAATCAAGTCAAAGCGGTTACCAATTTTATCTACTGCATCTTCTACAGTTACGCGAGCCATCGAAGCACTCCAAATTCAGTTCATTTTGCAAAAAGCTAGTTTACTGTATGTCTAGCCTTTCGCCAAGTATTGATGATTAAAAAACCTGACTTTCAGCTAAGTTTTATCTTATTTTAGCAGATCGGCGATTAAGTCTTGGTGACGCACTTTTTGTGCCTGCTGTTCTAACCGAGCTGCTAGCACAATGTGCTCAAGCTCTTTGCGGGCTTGGTCAAAATCGTCATTGACCAGAATATAGTCAAACTCATCATAATGCGAGCTTTCCGACTTAGCCTCGGCCATACGCCCAGCAATGACTTCTTGTGAGTCTTGTCCACGGCCGTTTAAGCGCTGCTCTAGCTCAGCAGTGGAAGGCGGTAAAATAAAAATGGTTTTCACCTCGGGCATCAGCTCACGCACTTGGCGCGCCCCTTGCCAATCAATATCTAAAAACACATCGATGCCAGCTGCCAGCTGCTCCTCAATGGCCTTTTTCGAGGTGCCGTAGTAGTTTTCGAATACTTGTGCCCACTCAAAAAAGTCGCCTTGTTCAATTAGCTGCTTAAACTCATCCACCGCGACAAAATGATAATGTACGCCGTTTTCTTCACCAGGACGCGGAGCACGAGTGGTGTGAGACACCGACACTTTTATGTCTTGGTGCTGTTCCAACAAGGCTTTTATTAAACTCGATTTACCGGCACCAGAAGGAGCCGAAAGGATAAATAAATTACCGTGTGTAGGTGCTGTCATAGTCGTTCTCAAGAGTTCAGTGTGGACCGAGCAAAGAGGTGTTTGTCGAGCCATCAGGTGCGCTAAAACCGGGGATTATACCGTCTTAACAAGTAAGAATACACTATCAATGGTGAGAAGAAAAAAGTGAGGAATAAACCGCGCATAATGTGTAACCCAGAAACCTATGCAGCTGTGGTTTATTCCTCGAAGTCAAAGGAACAATGCGTTGTACTGTTTTGCTCTATGTTTCAATCTAGCGCGGCATAAAGCCGCGCCTACAACGACACTCCAGTGCGGCAGTGAGTTTACCTCACGGTTTCAACCCCTCGCGGCGTAAAGCCGCTCCCACAACAGCACGCTAGTAAGCATCAAGCTGCGCTTATAATAGTCCGTCTACACTGCGGCGAACTTCTTCTGGCCAGACTCCTACTTGCACCTGACCAATGTGTTGCTTTTGCAAAAGCAACATCACTAGGCGTGACTGACCGATACCACCGCCTATGGTTTGCGGCAATTCACCGGCCACTAATTGTTGGTGCCATTCTAATTGTAACCGCGCTTGATCATCGGTTAGCTGTAATTGTCGTGCCAGGGAATCTGGGCAAACGCGAATTCCCATCGACGAAATTTCAAAGGCGTCTTCAAGCACTGGGTTCCAAACTAAAATATCGCCGTTTAATCCTTGATATTGCTCACACGTTGGCGTTGACCAATCATCGTAGTCTGGAGCGCGAACATCATGAATTTGGCCATCTCCCAGCGCCCCACCAATACCAATTAAAAACACCGCACCGTACTCTTGTGCAATGGCTTTTTCGCGCTGCTTAGCGCTAAAATCAGGGTACATCTCACGCAGCGCTTCAGTGTGTACAAAAGTGATAGTGTCTGGCAAGAACGGTTCGAGACCAAATTCGTCTGCCACCACTTGTTCGGTTTTTTTAATCGCGCGGTATAAGGTTTCAACCGTCTCCTTTAATTTCGCAAGCGAGCGCTCTGAGTCGGCGCAAATAACCTTTTCCCAATCCCATTGATCCACATACACCGAGTGAATTGGCGACAGCTTATCTTCGTCTGGACGCAAGGCTTTCATATGGGTATACAGCCCCTCTCCGACGGCGAAGCCATAATCACCTAGGGTCTTACGCTTCCACTTTGCCAAAGAGTGCACCACTTCAAATTGTGCTTCCGGCAAGGTTTTAACGTTTACTTTTACCGCTTGCTCATGACCACTGAGGTTATCCTGTATACCATCACCAAGGCGGGCTAAAATAGGAGCCTGCACCTCAATTAATCCTAACTGTTCGGTTAACTGACTGGAAAATACCTGCTTAACGCGGGCAATTTGCTTTTGGCTTTCTTGATACTTGCTCAACATAATTCGGTCCTCATTCCCAATTATTCTTAACTGCTTGAGCTCATATTTAAAGAATCAAACAAAAAACGCAATAACCCACAACAAAAACAGCTTTACATAATTATTTTCAACAAAAATATGCTATAAATTTTAAACAATCCCTAATCAAGCTAGAAAAATCCCATGGAAAATTACGAAATCGATAATTTAGATAAATCGATACTGCACGCATTAAAAGAAAATGCTCGCACGCCCTACGCCGAATTAGCAAAACGCTTTTCGGTGAGCGCCGGCACCATTCATGTTCGGGTAGAAAAAATGAAGCAAGCAGGCATTATCGAGGGCACTCAGGTAAGTATTAACGCCAAACAGTTAGGCTACGACGTGTGCTGTTTTATTGGCATTAACCTCAAACACGCCGGTGATTATCCTGGTGCCATTGCACAGTTAGAGGCATTTGAAGAGGTGGTGGAGGCCTACTACACCACCGGTAATTACAGTATTTTTATTAAGGTGATGGCCCGCTCTATTGATCACTTGCAAGATGTCTTAATCAACAAGGTGCAAACCATAGAGTCCATTCAATCCACCGAAACCCTGATCTCGCTGCAAAACCCGATTCAGCGTACCGTTATGCCCTAGCCGCTTTTTTGTTATAATCGCGGCAGTTTTTTGATTAGAGTAGAAAATAGATGGCAGAGAAACGATTCCATCGAGTAAAAAGCGTGTTAGATAGACGCCAAACCGATCTTACGGTGTGTTTGGACGAAGTACACAAACACCACAACTTATCGGCCATCGTGCGTACCGCAGATGCCGTTGGCTGTCATCACATTCATGCAGTATGGCCACAAGAGCAACGCCGCCTCACCAACAACACCTCGGGTGGCAGTAAAAACTGGGTCGAAACCCATATGCATGAGCATATTGATGACGCGGTAGCGACGATCCGCGAGCAAAATCCAGGGGTACAATTACTGGCGACCAACTTAAGCGACAGTGCCGTCGATTTTCGCGAGATTGATTATACTAGGCCTACCGCCATTATCGTTGGCCAAGAGCGCTTGGGAATTTCTGACCGAGCCCTTGAACATGCCGATCAGCACATTGTTATTCCGATGCAAGGCATGGTGCAGTCATTAAACGTGTCGGTGGCTGCAGCCCTTATTTTGTATGAAGCACAGCGCCAACGTGACGCTGCCGGTTTGTATCAGCGCACCGATATGATGGATCCTGTGGTAAAACATAAGTTGCTTTTTGAGGGCTGTCATCCAATTATAGCAACTCGTTGCCGCGACAAGGGATTGCCTTACCCGGCACTGGACGAGCACGGTGAGATTGTCGCCGACGACACATTTTGGGATATTCTAAAGTTTAGTCAAAAGAAATAACTGCAATGGCGCTAGAGGATGAGCATGTCGACACCTAATTTGGCCACTTACCCCATTACCGATTTAAAAGGTGTGGGCCCAAAAGCCGCTGAGCGCCTTGCAAAGCTCGGTATTCAGTCGGTGCAAGACATGCTCTTTCACCTGCCGCTGCGATACGAAGACAGAGCCAGAACCTATCCTATCTGCGAGCTGCAACTGCACAGCCACGTGAGTATTGAAGGCGAAATAGAGCGCTGCGAGATAACCCAAGGTAAGCGGCGCATGCTGGTGTGCTATATCAATGATGGTACAGGTCGCATTGGCCTGCGCTTCTTTAACTTTAATGCCGCGCAAAAGAACGCCATGCAAGCAGGTAAAGTGATGCGCTGTTTTGGCGAGGTCCGCCGCGGTCGCTATGGTTTTGAAATGGCACACCCGGAATACAGCATCAAAGAGTCGCGTTCGGCGCCAACCGATCCGGCACTGGCAACGCTAACACCGGTGTACCCTACCACCGAAGGGATGAAACAGTTAAGTATTCGCGCCATTGCCGATCAGGCTGTGGAACTGTTGCGTAAATACGACGTTCCAGATTACTTGCCACCACAATATCGACCGTCACAACAGAGCCTAAAAGACGCGTTATTATTGCTGCATCGCCCACCCCATGAAGTCAATCTATCGCAACTGGAATTAGGCCAGCATCCGGCGCAAGCGCGGTTAGCGTTTGAAGAACTGCTGGCGCAAAACCTCAGCCTGCTACAGCTGAGGCAAAAAGGCCAAGCGGTAAAAGCGGTTTCCCTGCCGCCAAGCCACCCCTTAGAGGCACAGTTTTTAGCCACCTTGCCATTTGCGCCAACCAATGCCCAAAGCCGTGTGGTGGCCGAAGTAAAAGGCGATTTACAACATCCTTATCCGATGATGCGCTTGGTGCAAGGGGACGTAGGTTCAGGGAAAACCTTAGTGGCGGCATTAAGTGCTTTAACTGCGATTGCCGAGGGCTATCAAGTTGCCTTGATGGCCCCCACCGAAATTTTATCTGAGCAGCATGGCCTTAATTTTGTTCGCTGGTTTCAGCCTTTAGGTATTGAAACCGTGTGGCTGGGTGGTAAAACCAAGGGCAAAGAGCGTGCCCAAGCACTGGAGCGCATCGCATCAGGGCAAGCGCAAATGGTGGTGGGTACTCATGCCTTGTTTCAAGAGCAAGTGCAGTTTGCCAATCTGGCACTGATCATTATTGATGAACAACACCGTTTTGGTGTCCATCAACGTTTAGCACTGAGAGAAAAAGGTAAGTTTGGCGACTGCTATCCTCACCAACTGGTGATGACTGCCACCCCTATTCCCAGAACCCTAGCGATGACGGCTTATGCCGATTTAGAAACCTCCATTATTGATGAGCTGCCTCCGGGGCGTACGCCTATTACCACCGTGGCGGTGCCCGATACCCGTCGTAGCGAGGTAATAGAAAAAGTAGAGCACGCCTGCAGCGCGGATAAGCGTCAGGTTTATTGGGTATGCACCTTAATTGATGAATCTGAGGCATTACAGTGTCAGGCTGCGGAAGATACCGCAAAAGAGCTCGCCGAGGCGCTGCCAGAGCTGGCAATTGCGCTGGTGCATGGGCGCATGAAAGCCGCCGAGAAACAAGCTATTATGGACGACTTTAAACAAGGCAAAACCGATGTGTTAGTGGCCACGACGGTCATCGAAGTGGGCGTTGACGTACCTAATGCCAGCTTAATCATTATTGAAAATCCAGAGCGCCTTGGCTTGGCGCAGCTTCACCAATTGCGTGGCCGCGTCGGTCGTGGTGATATCGCATCGCACTGCTTGCTGCTGTATCATGCGCCGCTCTCGGCTACGGCACAAAAGCGCTTAGGGGTACTTAGAGAAAGTAATGACGGCTTTGTGATTGCCGAGCGCGACTTAGAGATCCGCGGCCCAGGTGAAGTGCTTGGCACCAAACAAACCGGGTTGGCGGAGCTGAAAATTGCCGATTTAAGTCGCGATAAACATTTATTACCACAAGTAAGAAGCCTCGCATTCACCTTGCTTCAGCAACACGGTGATATTGTTGAGCCCATCATTTTACGCTGGATGGGCGACCGTAGCGAGCTGGCCAGAGCCTAAGCCAGCTTGCATCCTCACAGTGATTGCTGGGCGTAAAACAGCCCTACTCGCCCATTTTTCGAACAAAAAACACTCACTACACGTAGGTATAATCATTGACCAAACCACTTTTGTGATTATAATTGAACTCTATTCGAATGACATTCGAATAGAGTTCAATTCGTTTTTATACAGTAGAGAAGCTATGGCACCAGCACCTAAATACGATCAGCAAACTCAGCAGCGCATGATCCTCTCAGCTGCAGAGCAATGCATTAATGACTCCTCTGTGACCGACTTTACCATGGCCAAGGTGGCGGTCTGCGCCGGGTTATCTATGGGCTCGGTATATAAGTTTGTGCAATCAAAAGAAGACCTTGTATTGGCACTGGCCTGCGAGTCCTTTGGTCATGCATCGAGCATTTATGAGCAGGTGCTTTCCTTGCCACTGCATACCCCAGAGCGGGTGTTAGCGGTTTGCTTGGTTGCGCCAGAAAAAATGCAGCGCTTCGCATTTGATTACGATCTGCAATCGCTCTCTACTAATGAAGCGGTGATCCGCCGCGCCTCACCGTTTTGGACTGAAAAAGTGATCAACACCTGCGGCCGTTGTGAGGAGCTGTTTAAGCAAACCTTACTGCAAAGCGTCGACGCCAAAGAGCTGCTCGACGTGCCTAACCTAGACGAGATCATCGAAGAAATTATGATCAGCGGCTGGGCGCTGAATGTTGGCCACGATCAAGTACAGCGGATCCAGCAAACCAAACAAATCACCCAAGGTAATGCATCATTACAAGCGCCCTTGGCCATTAATCACCCCATTATTCGTAGTGCAGTACGGCTATTAAACAGCTACCCTTGGCGGTATCCCATCACTGACGAGTCACTGACTCGGATTGAAGGCGAGCTTGAAAAGCTTGAGCTGCGTTAAAGGACTAGAGGAGAAAGTATGAACATCAAGCGTTGGCTTAGTGCCAGTTTTATCATCATCATCGTCATTGCTGCACTGGGTTTGATAAAATTTAAACAAATACAAGCGGCGATTGCCTTTGGAGAATCTTTTCCCGAGCCATCCGCGGCGGTAAAAAGCACGTATGTGACCACCACAGAGCATCAACAATCGGTCAAAGTGGTGGGTCAGCTTCAGGCTCGCCAAACGCTCACCATTAGTAATGAATACCCAGGTTCCATCACCTACGTAGGATTTGCCCCAGGTGAGCAAGTAAGCGCCAATCAGGTGCTAATTAAACTCGACACCAGCATTGACGAAGCGGACTTGCAAGCAGCAAAAGCCCGAGTGAAGCTAGCCAAGTCCACCTACCAGCGCTTTAAAAAGCTATTGGCTGAGAAGCGCATTAGCCCAGATGAAGTTGACCGTGCAGCGGCAGAGGTCGCCGTTAATCAAGCGCAAGTACAAAGGCTTTCGGCACTCATAGAAAAAAAGACCATTCGCGCTCCGTTTGCCGGGCAAACCGGTCTCGACCAATATCAATCAGGTCAATTGCTTGATGCCAACAGTGCCATTACCACCTTGGTGGGCAATGACGACGCCATTTGGGTGGATTTTCAAGTACCACAAACCCTGCCACAGCCACAGCTGGGTGATAAGGTGAGCGTTAAAGTCGCAGGCAGCAACAGCTCTGTGGATGCCCAAGTCATTGCTAAAAATGCCGCGTTAGATATGGGCTCACGACAGCAAGGTTACCGCGCGCTACTGGCCAACCCAGCGGCAAAGTACAGCCATAACCAAATGGCTGCGGTATTCGTCCCGACCAAAACGGTGAAGGCCGCGGTGGTACCAAGTAACGCCATTACCCGAAATCACTTTGGTGAATTTGTTTACCGCTTAGAAAAAGACCAACAACAAAATTGGCGGGCGAAACCGGTAAAGGTCACCCTAGGTGAAAAAGTGGCGGATCAGCAGCTGGTGTTATCGGGTTTATCTGGGGGCGAATTTATCGCCACCGAAGGCGCCTTTAAACTGCAAGAAGATTTATTAGTTTATACCGAGCAAACCGCAGCAGCAGGACAGCAAAGCGAGGCGCAATAATGAGCTCATTACATGAAAACAAACCCTCATTGATGGATATTTTCATCAACCGCCCGGTGCTTGCGGTGGTGTTGTGTGTCTTGATTATTATTGCCGGAGTGAACGCCGCTCGTGATATTTCAATACAGCAGTATCCAAAAATAGAAAGTGCCTCTTTAGTGATAAATACCGTTTACACCGGTGCTGCCGCCGATGTGGTTAAAGGTTATGTCACAGAACCCATTGAGCGAGTAGCTTCAACGGTACCTGGGGTGGATTATGTTGACTCAGTGACCACCTCGGGCCTCAGTAAAGTGACCGCTTGGTTAGAGCTCAATCACAATACCACTGATGCCCTAGCAGAACTCACCACTCGGTTGAATCAAATTAAGTTTGAACTGCCTACCGGTGCCGAAGATCCTGCGATTCAAATCGTGCGTACCGATAGCCCTTATGCGGTATTTTATCTTGATGTTGAATCACAAGGCCTTCCCCGCCATGAAGTGAGTGATTATTTAATTCGCAACGTGGTGCCTTCCATGTCGGATATCGACGGGGTGCAAAAGGTAACGTTGGAAGGTGGCCGCAACCCGGCCATGCGCGTTTTGCTTGACCCGGAAAAGCTCGCCATTTATGACTTAAGTGCCAGCGATGTCTATCGCGCCTTGCAGGCCAACAACACCATCGCCACCATAGGCTATAGTGAAAATAGCCGCCAACGTATTGATGTGATGGCTAATACTAGCCTGAAGAGCGTTGCCGAGTTTAAAAACTTAGTGGTCAAAGAAGTGGCTGGCACCCAACTGACTCTAGATGCCGTGGCCGAGGTTAAAGTGGGTGAAGCTGAGGGCATGGTGACCGCGCGATTAGATTACCACGATACGGTATTTTTAGCCGTTTGGGCACTGCCAGGTGCTAATGAGATAGAAATTGGCGATGCCTTGTACGCTAAGCTCGATGAAATCAACACCCTGCTTCCCAATGGCATGCACATCACCATTGGTTACGATGGCACCCTTTACATGCGCGACTCCATTAAAGAAATTTTTACTACCCTGGCGGAAACCGTATTATTGGTGGGCATTGTGGTAGTTGCCATGATGGGCTCATTTAGAACCGCCATGGTACCACTGGTGACGATCCCTATCTCCATTCTTGGTGCCATTGCAGTGATTTCGGTAGTGGGCTTTTCGCTCAACCTATTAACTATTCTAGCCATTGTATTGTCGGTGGGACTGGTGGTGGATGATGCCATCGTGGTGGTGGAAAATGTCGCTCGCCACATGCGCGAAGGTAAGCCTCGCCTACAAGCGGCTTTGATAAGTTCAAGGCAGTTATTGGTGCCGATCATTGCCATGACCCTGACCTTGGCGGCGGTGTATGCGCCGATTGGTTTTTTAACCGGGCTTACCGGTTTCTTGTTCCGTGAGTTTGCCTTTACTTTGGCCATTGCTGTGCTGATCTCAGGTTTGGTGGCTATTACGTTGTCGCCCATCATGAGTGCTTATGTAAACCCCGAAGGAGGTAAAGAAGGCAAGTTTACTCAGCGCGTCAATGGCTATTTTGACCGCCTACAAGCCTTTTATTCAAAAGCCTTAGATACACTCTTTCAGTGGCGACCACAGGTGTTTTTCATTGCCATTGTGTTTTCATTGTTATCGGCGCCTTTTTATATTTTATCGCAAAAAGAGCTCGCCCCCATTGAAGATCAAAGCAGCATACAAGTGGTTGTAGAAGCGCCGCCGGAGTCTTCGCAAGCCTACACGGCGGAGAAAATGAATGACACCGCCCGGGTGATGAACGACACCGAAGGGGCGCAGTTTACATGGCAAATACTCACCGCCGCAGCGGGCTTTGGTGGCGTTGAACTGGTGCCATTTGAGCAACGCGAACACTCAGTGCATGACTTACTTTATGACTTATATGGTCGTTTAGGCCGTGTCACCGGGCTTAGCCTATTCCCTATTCTGCCAGCCTCTTTACCCACCGCTGGTCAATTTGATGTTGAGTTAGTATTGCGCGCCAATGACGACCCTGAAACCATGAAAAAGTACGCGGATGAAATTATAAAGCAGGCCAATGCCAGCGGTAGTTTTATGTTTGTAAACACCGACCTGAAGCTCGACCTGCCTCAAGCTGAGCTTGAAATTGACCGTGAATTGGTTGCCGATTTGGGGTTAGATCTGGCAGCAGTGAACCAGCAGCTCAGCATTTATATGTCGAATAACTTTGCTAATTACTTTAACAAAGACGGTAAGGCCTATCGCGTGATCCCCATTGTTGGTGATAATCAGCGTTATAATCCTGAGAATATACTCAACATGCAGATCCGCACCGACAGCGGCGAACTGATCCCAGTTTCTGCTTTTGCCACCTTGCGTACCTTTACCAGCCCCCGAGTCTTGGGTTCGTTTAATCAACAAAGCTCGTTTCGTATTATGGCGGGAACATTGCCGCACATCACCAAAGAGCAAGGTCTATCGCAAGTTGAAGACATTGCTAAAGCGGTTTTACCGCAGTATTACTCAATTGATTATGCTGGTGAGTCGCGACAACTTAGAAAGGAAGGCAATACCATGGTTGGCGTATTACTGGTGGCGATGGTGGTGGTGTACTTTTTACTGACTATTCAATTCAATAGCTTACGCGACCCACTGGTGGTGTTGTTGGGCTGTGCGCCGTTGGCACTGGCTGGGGCGTTAATGTTGCCGTTTTTATCGTTAACCACGGTCAATATCTACAGCCAGATTGGCCTTATCACCCTCATTGGTCTTATTGCCAAAAATGGCATTTTGATTGTGGAGTTTGCCAACCACCTACAACTGGAAGGTAAATCGAAGTTCGACGCAGTAAAAGGCGCAGCCGCCACTCGTCTGAGACCAATTTTAATGACCACCGGCGCTACGGTGCTTGGCCACTTCCCACTGGTACTGGTTACCGGCGCTGGTGCCGAGGCCCGAAATAGCATAGGCATTATTTTGGTGGCTGGGATGCTGATTGGTACTTTCTTTACCTTAATTGTGTTGCCACTGCTGTATGAAAAGCTTGCCAGTGACCACCGTGGTGAGTTAGAAAGTGAGCAAGCGCTCAACGAGGCGCAATTCGCCAACCAGCTGTAGCGAATTAACCTGATACACAGCGGCACGTAACTGAGCGGTTACGTGCCTTGTCTAGATTCAACTTATTGAAAAAAATAAAAATATGAAATTCTTACTCCCCTTCTTAAGCGCGCTATTAAGCGCCACCGCAAGCGCCAACCCGAGCGAAATAGAACTACCCGAAGTGATTGACCCCAGTGCAAAATGGCTGAGCCCAGTTAAAGAGTGTCTGAAATCGCACTGAGAAATAGCGCTACCAGCGCAATTTTTTAACGCTTTGCCATTCGAAGATTGCTTTATGCTGCGGATAAGTTTGCAATTGCTAAGCGATATCTCTCCATGGATTTAACAACAGGCATCTCGTGTTTAGCGTTCATTTAGCGTAAACGCGAGCTTGCGTTCTTTTTCATTCACCCGCTGCAGCGTCACGCTCACTTGCTGACCCAGTTTAATACTGCTGTCGTGACTATGTAATTGTTGTCTTTGAGCATCAAATTCGTATGCGCCGTTGTTTAGTGATTCGATAGCCACTAAGCCTTCAACGCCGGTTTCTGCTAATTCGACGAAAAAGCCAAAGCTGGTCACGCCTGATACCGTGGCAGAAAACGTCTGGCCAACAAATGGCTTCATATACTGACATTTCAGCGCAGCTTCAACTTCACGGCTGATCTCTTCTGCTTTGCGTGATTGCAATGAGCAATGCGTACTTAGCTTTTCTAGTTGCTCTTTAGAGTATGGGTATGCTTTTTTATTGAATGCGTTTACTTTGAGCTTATCAGCAGTTAAAAAGCTCAATACCTTAGCTATCATGCCATTGCTGTTGTTTTGTATTTTTGCCCGGATCGCTCGGTGAGTGAGCAAGTCAGGGTAACGGCGGATTGGCGAAGTAAAATGTGCATACGCTTGATACGCTAAGCCAAAGTGCCCTTTATTTTCCAACGAATACTCCGCCTGACTTTGTGAGCGCAGCAATAACATGTTAAGCACCTCTTTATCTGAGCGATGCTGTACTTGCTGCAACAACGTATTATAGTCTTGCGGCGTCGGTTGCTCTGCGCCTTTTAGCGTTAACCCCTTGTCAGACAGTAAGGTTTTCAAAGAGGCCAACTTTTTACTTTGCGGTCCGCTATGGACTCGAAACATCGCAGGGATCTTTTGCTGCGCCAGAAAGCTCGCCGTAGATATATTTGCAGCCAGCATAAACTCTTCAATCATACGATGGGCGTCGTTTCTCACCACGGGTTTTATGGCGGTAATACTGCCATGCTTGTTGAGTTCTAATTTGCGCTCTATGGTCTCAAACTCAATTGCTCCTCGCTGTTTGCGCGCCTTTTTCAGCACTCGGTAAAGTGCATGGAGGTTCTTTATCTGCGGACGCATTTTCTCAGCCGACTTAGCCCTTGTTTGACGTTTAGTCAGTACTTGATTTGCTTGCCCGTAAGTAAGCCGCGCGTGCGATTGTATCACCCCTTCAGTAAAGAATGATTGAGTAATTTCACCGTCTTCACTGATGGTCATATCGCATACTATCGCCAGACGGTCTTGGTGTGGATTAAGCGAACACAGCCCATTGGATAAGGATTCGGGCAACATGGGAGTGACTAAGCCAGGACAGTAAATCGAGGTTGCGCGGGTTTGCGCTTCAACATCAAGCATATCCTCTGGTTTTACATAATGCGATACATCCGCAATGGCAACTAATAGCCGCCAACCACCGAGTTCATTGCGCTCGCAATACACCGCATCATCAAAATCTTTTGCATCTTCGCCATCTATGGTTACGAACGGAGTATCTCGATAATCGATTCGTCCCGCTTTATCGTGCTCTGCCACTTCATTTCCGAGGTTTTGCGCGTGAGCGAGTAACTCATTCGTCCATGTATGATTGGCTCCATGGCGTAATAAGGCAAGTTTAGTCGCTAACCCAGAACTATTTGCTTTACCAATCACCTTTTCAACTTCTACTAAGCCTGAACGACGATGGTTAGGATAGTGGGTAATTTTACAATGAACATACTGTCCTAAGGTAGCAGCCGTAAAAGAGCGCTTATCCACGGTTAAGCGGTGATGAATTCTACTGTCATCCGCGGCCAAATAGGCTTCACCGCCACGCTGTTTTAATACACCGACAATATGCGTGGTTTTATGCTCCATCACTTTAACTAGCTTATGACATGACTTTTTTGCTGCGATTGGTGATTTAAGTACTTGTACAACATCACCGTGAAATACATGCTTGAGTTGATTTTGTGGCAAGAACAAGTCTTTTTGGTCGCTGTGGTATTTTACAAATCCGTAACCGTCGCGGTGGAGGCTCACGACTCCTGTTACTAACTTTGTTTTATCAACCACTTGGTAACCATTGGTGGCATCAAAAAACAGTTGACCATCGCGCTCCATGGCACGCAAACGCCTTCTTAGCGCTTCTTTATCTGTTGCGGAGTATAACTTTAAAGCTTGAGCTATCTGCTCTCGGTTCAGGTGTTTTTTTACGCCGGCCAGCACTTTGATGATGTACTCGCGGCCAGGAATGGGGTTGTCGTAATGATTGTTTGATGAATTAATTGTTGGATTTAAAATAATTATTTTCTCTTTTTTCGCCCATCGTTTCCCGTTGTTATTTTGAAATTAAGTACAGCAGATGCTTAATCTGTTTTGGTAAATTGATGAGACAGTAGGTATGTGTGTTGGCGTATAAAACGCTTAGTTTTGTCACAGTAGGAAGCTACTTGTTCAGCGTAATAACTGAACAAGTAGGAAAGAATGCAGCAATATTAAATGCTTAAAAGCAATTCGCTTAATTCAGTGGGTTACTATAAGTTATATGCAGACAATATTTTCAGCTTGTGGGCCTTTTGCGCCTTGGGTCAGTGTAAACTGAACATTTTGCCCTTCAGCCAGCGTTTTAAAGCCATCGCCAGCAATCGCGCTAAAGTGAGCAAAAACATCTGGACCAGACGTTTGTGAAATAAAGCCAAAGCCTTTTGACTCGTTAAACCATTTTACTGAACCGGTTGCGGTAGTAGACATAATAGATATCCTAGATAAAAAATGAGTGACCTGAGATCAGGTAGTAAAGCAAGAAGAAAACAAAATTTAGCTGAAGATATCGCGAGGAACTACTATGAAGCAACGAGGTATGAACATATAAACTTGGCTTTCTGAAGCCGTGCACACAGACTACTCTGATAGTTTATACAATGCAAACTTATTTCTTAGATTATTTTTTAGTCTTAATGGCGTAGTGGTCAAAGTGAGTTTGCATTTAATGAAGCCAAACCTCTTTTTAAAAAAGCTCGAGCATCGAGGTAAATTGGCCGCCTATGTGGGTTAGCTGCCGCGACCATGAGGTAATTTTAGACCGCTAGCAACGGCCGCGGCAGATTGAGTAAGGCACAATTAACAAGCCTGCCCACAGGCCCAGCCACAACTCCACGCATACTGGAAGTTATAACCGCCGAGCCAACCGGTTACATCGGTGACCTCACCAATAAAATACAGGCCTTTTTGCTTTTTGGCTTCAAAGGTTTTTGAGCTTAATTCGTCCGTATCCACACCACCTAAGGTGACTTCTGCGGTTCTGTAGCCTTCAGTGCCATTGGGCTTTATTTGCCATTGCGTGAGTGTTGTTGCTAGTAGGTCGATTTCGCTGTGGCTAAGCTGATTGGCATTTTTATCTGGGATACTGCCGTCGTTAATCAGCGCTTCAATAAAACGCTTAGGCAGCAAGGTGCAAAGTAGGTTCTTTAAGCTCTTTTGCCCTTGTTCAGTTCGCCACTGATGCAATTGCTCTGCAACATTCATATCAGGAAGTAAGTTAATACTAACATACTCTCCTGCTTCCCAGAATGAGCTGATTTGCAAAATCGAAGGACCAGAAAGTCCGCGGTGGGTAAATAAGATATTTTCTCGAAATTGCACTCCGCTTTCGCTAGTAACTAGACTGTCGATGCTGATCCCCGATAAGCCATCAAAGCGTGTTTTGTCGTGCTCATGCAGGGTAAAGGGCACTAACGCCGCGGTGGTAGGTAACACGCTTAAGCCAAATTGCTCGGCAATCTTATACCCTATTGGTGTGGCGCCGAGTTTTGGCATCGTTAATCCCCCGGAGGCAACCACCAAGGACTCACAATTAAAGCGTTGGGTATTGGTGTTAATCAGATATCGGCCGTCTTCTGTTTGCTCTACTGACACAACTTCTTGGCGCAGGTGAACATCCACCCCGGCCCACTGGCATTCAGTCAGTAAAATATCAACAATATCTTGCGCGCTATTATCACAAAACAGCTGTCCGAGTGTTTTGTGGTGATATTGCAACCCGTGTCGCTCTACTAGCTCGATAAAATCATGTTGGCTGTAGCGACTGAGACACGACTTCACAAAGTGGGGGTTTTTACACAGGTAATTACTCGGCGACGCGTTTTCATTAGTAAAGTTACAGCGCCCGCCGCCACTAATAAGAATTTTACGGCCAGGCTTTTTACCCATATCGACAACCGCCACCTTGCGGCCGCGATAGCCCGCTTGTGCTGCACACATTAGCCCCGCGGCGCCTGCGCCAATAACAACGACATCTAGCTGCTGCATATATCTATTCTCACCACCCACTATTATTTGGCCCCTTGCCTACCAGTGCCGTTTTGATGTCGTGATTTTAAAAAAGCTAACCACTGACTAAATAGGCATCCGCTACAAGAATGAAAGCAAAGGCGAATTATACCCAGATAATGCCATAATTCACAGCAAGCCCTCTGCTGCAACGTGTTATTTACAACCGCCAAGATGTAAAAATAATTAACACTATAGAAAGTTTCAATGTCACAAAAGCAGCCATTAACAACTAAATTAAAAATAAAAAGCAGCACTTTATAATTAACTTATTGAAAGGTGCTTGGAGATTTTTAGGCATAAAGCTCTATTCAATCAATTTTGTTTACAGTCATTTACATTGTAATAAAAACTTACTCACACTGCCACCAAAATGAAACTTATCCATTTTATTCAACAACTTAAAAAATATTACGAGCCATTTATACATCTCCATATAACCAAATCATTAGTGCAAATAACAAAACAGCGCTTTCTTTTTTATAACGCAACGTTTACTTTCGAAAACTATCAGCCTCTTAACAGCTGAATAACAAGTTAGAAACTAGGGAAACATTATGACATTTAATAAAAACTTTAAGCGTGCAGCGCTGAGTGTTGCATTAAGCACACTATTTACTGCAACAGCAGCAACTGCGACACCAAATGAGACATTGAATAATACTGCATTAGCAGCAACAGCTAAGAAGCTGTCAGCTCAAAACACTCGAAGCACACAGTTCATCATTAAATACAAAGATAATAACTTTCAAACTATGAGCCTATCATCAGCTGATATGTCTCCAGCTAAGATGCAACAACGTGCCAAAAGCTTTGTTAAGGGCTTTAGAAGTACTAAAGCAAATGCAAGAGCAAGTTATGTGCGCCCGATGGCATTGAACAAACACCATGTTATGCGTGCAGATAAAAAGCTGTCAGCAGCTGAAGCAAACGAGTTTATGGCGGAGGTAATGGCGTCTGGCAATGTTGAATACATTGAAATTGACCAAATGCTACAGCCATTCGCAACCCCTAATGATCCGCGTTACAGCGATCAATGGCACTATTTCGAATCCGCAGCAGGGATCAATGCGCCAGCTGCGTGGGATAAAGCGACAGGTAGTGGCGTTGTAGTTGCGGTACTGGATACAGGTTACCGTCCGCATACAGACTTAAATGCCAATATTTTACCTGGCTACGATATGATCTCAGACATCTCTGTGGCTAACGACGGTGGCGGCCGCGATAGCGACGCTCGCGATCCAGGTGATGCCGTTTCTGCAAACGAGTGTGGTTACACTCATAGTGCAAGAGACTCAAGTTGGCACGGAACGCACGTTGCAGGTACCGTTGCAGCGGTTTCCAACAATGGTGAAGGTGTTGCCGGTGTGGCTTACGATGCTAAAGTCGTGCCGGTGCGTGTGCTGGGTAAATGTGGTGGTCTGACTTCAGATATCGCCGACGGTATTATTTGGGCATCAGGTGGCTCGGTTTCTGGCTTACCAGCTAACCCGAATCCAGCCGACGTTATCAACATGAGCTTAGGTGGCTCTGGTGCGTGTAGCTCAACCACACAAAATGCCATCAACCAAGCGCGTAACAATGGCGCGGCGATTGTCATCGCTGCAGGTAACGATAACGATAACTCAGCCAACTATAACCCGGGTAACTGTAATGGCATCATTAATGTGGCTTCTGTAGGCCGCGATGGTAGCCGTGCTTACTACTCAAACTACGGCTCTAACATTGACGTTGCAGCGCCAGGTGGTGCCCAAAGCTTTGCTAACGACCCTGAAGGTATTTTGTCTACTCATAACTCAGGTTCAGGTGCACCAGTGAGTGATAGCTATCACTACTCACAAGGTACTTCTATGGCTGCACCACACGTTGCCGGTGTTGCTGCGCTAATTAAGCAAGCGAAACCAACTGCAACACCCGATGAGGTTGAGTCAATCCTAAAAAATACCACCAAAGCATTCGCAGGCACTTGCTCTAACTGTGGTACCGGTGTTGTTGATGCCTCGGCTGCGGTTGACGCTGCGTCAGGTGATGTTACACCACCTACTGGCAATGAGCTTGAAGACGGCGTAGCTAAAACAGGCCTAAGCGGTTCTGCAGGCAGCGATCAGTTCTTCACTTTTGAAGTATTAGCTGGCAAGAGCAATGTGACTTTCTCTATGAGCGGCGGTACGGGTGATGCAGATCTTTACGTTAAACAAGGCAGCCAACCAACCGCGAGCAGCTATGATTGTCGTCCATATAAGGGTGGTAATAGTGAAACCTGTAGCTTTGATGCACCACAAGCAGGTACTTACCACGTGATGATCAATGGTTACCAAGCCTATTCAGGTGTCAGCCTAGTGGCGACCACAACTGAATCTAGCACTGGCACTCCGCAAGCTGGCGGTGGCACGGTTGAAGACATCTCAGCATCTCGTGGTCAGTGGAAACACTACACCATTGAAGTACCAGAAGGCATGAGCGACTTCACTGTGAAAACTTTTGGTGGCACAGGTGATGGCGACTTATTCGTTAAGTTTGGTTCACAGCCAACTTCAAGCAGCTACGACTGTCGTCCTTATGAAAGTGGTAACAATGAAACTTGTACTTTCACTAATCCACAAGCTGGTACTTGGCACTTAAGCATCAATGCTTACAGCACCTTCTCTGGCGTAACATTAGACGCGCAGTACAAACCATAACTCAATGACATAATAGGCCTCATATGAGGCCTATGTTCCCCAATTTAAGGCCGCTAATGCGGCCTTTTTTATGCCGAACTAGCTTTTAAATATGCCCTTAAGCTAAGCCCAGTGTGCTGCGGATCTCATGCATTTTCTCTTTTAAGCTTTGTTGAATTTGTTGCACCTGCTGATGTGAACTGTTCACTTGCCCTTTCATACTGTCCATAGCATGACCAAAAGTATCGAGCAGATCCGATTGCTGGTTCGCTAATTCCATGGCATGAGCAGCCACTTGATTGGCGCTTTGCGCGCTCTCGGCGACTCCTTCTGAATTACGTTTAAGCTCCTGGGCATGGGTGGTTTGTTGCTGCGCTTCATCGGCGAGGGCCGATATTTGCGTGGAAACCTTGTTAGAGTTATCACTCAGAGCATCAAGCTGCTTATGAATATCGGTTAACGATGCTTGAGTTTGTTGTGCCAATTTCCGCACTTCATCGGCCACCACAGCAAAGCCACGACCATGTTCGCCAGCGCGTGCTGACTCAATGGCGGCATTTAGAGCCAATAAGTTGGTTTGTTCTGCGATGGAGCTTATCATGTCAATCACATTGCTAACATCGGACACCCCAGTCAGTAACTCATTAAGGCTATCCAATCCCTGCTCTACCCGTTGCTGGGTTGTAGATGAAGCGCTGAGCATGGAGTCGGCGTAGGCAACGCTTTGATTCATTGCCTCAAAAGTTTGATTGGCATTATCGGCCACTTGGCTATTAATGTGATTGGCATCGGCACCCAAAGTACGCAATGAGTCGAGTTGAGACTGGTTTTGCTCCACTTGCTCAAAGGTATTGCCGGCTTGCGCTGATATTTCTGCCAAGTTGCGATTCATTTCTGCCATAAAGTCACTGATCATGGTGAGCATCTCAGCTCGCTCATCGGCTTCGCCACGCTGGCGCTCAATTAACTGGTTAAAGTAACTGGCTATTTCGCCAATTTCAGTGTTTTGGTTTTTACTTTCGATATTACGCAGCTCATTACTTTCAATGAGTTGTGCAAAACCATCGCGAAGCTGCCTGAGCGGTGTGAGTACTTGTTTGAACTGCACTAAATAAACCCCTACGGCCAGCAGTACCAGTAAGCCGATGGCCACCCCAAACAACATAAAGACGTTTTGCTTAACCTCCGCTTGTTGCTCTTTCAATAAAGACTCGGCATCAAGGATACGCTGTGAAATTGCTTTAATGTCGCCTCGCAATGCCAACATTCCCGCTTGGCGCTGCTTTGACTGTTCAAGCGTATTATTCAGATCACGGGCAAAGCGTTTTGGCCAACTTACCAACTCGGCTTTTATCTCCAGTACCTTGTCTTCAGGCTCTGCACCAAAAAACAATTCATCCTCATCCACCTCTGTCATTAACCCAAGATTTGGCAGCTGATCGATTTGTTGTGAAATGGCTTTTAAGCGATTTAGGCTCGACATCAGGCTTTGCTCTACGGCTTGGTCATATTCCATCACCAATTTATAGGTATAGAGGCTAAGGTTAGACACTTCGCCATAATAGTCGGCAGCCAAGCGAAAATATTGCTCACTGGTGCTTTGCTGCTCTGCTTCATTGGCGTAATTAACTAAGCTTGATGCCGACCCAGACATTTGCCGTAAAGCATTATCAAGTAATGCTAATTCGTTACCCGATAGCTTACCAAGCGCACGGTATTTTCCACTAATATCGCTTTGTAACTGTTCTAACTGGGAATTTAATTGCGCAGCAATGTTGGCAGGAAGTAATTGCGACTTTTGTTGTAGCGTCGTGATCTGCTCTTCAGCCAGGCCCAGATATTGGCTGTCTCCGGCACTGAGGTAGTCTTCAATGGTGCCTTCTAACTCAATGATCACTGCATTTTTAACTTGGTTGTAGGCATTGTCCTGAGTATCTAACTCTGTCAGTACTTGGCTGGCCCAAAATAAACTGATGGCAAGAAACACACTGGCAGTGGCAAGTAAGATAGCCAACAATCGAGTAAAAGTAGACACACGCATAGAATCACAACCCTAATTTCTCTGTACGCCGTACAGAGTATTAAGAATTTATGACAATCTGATTAAAGTGACTCTCTAATTCGGGAACTGTGATAAAAATACGACTTTATGATGACAGCCATCTAGACGCTTAAACTAAAAATAAAGGCCGCCACCCTACTTATTTCATCGCGGCATTAACGTAAACATCGAAGCGGTTTTTCTTGGTTTTTATCTGCATACTGGGGGTTTTATCATTGAGAAAACCAGCATAGTCAGGGCGTTTTACCACTACGCGCTTGCTGGCCAGTTTAAGGGCATTGGGCAAGAGACTATCGGCATCGGGGTCATCGCCAACTAGGTGTTGAAAAACTCGCATTTCCTTTTTAACTTGCGCCGATTTTTCACGGTGAGGAAACATAGGATCAAGATAAACCACATCCGGCTGCCATTGTGCTTGGGTGAGAAGATCATGGCTTGAGCCATACTCTAAACGCATACAATCTTTTACCCACTCGCCAATTTCGGCGTCTTGATAGGCGCGCTCTAAGCCATCGTAGAGTAACGCTGCAACAATCGGGTTGCGCTCTTGTAATACCACTTTACAGCCCATGGAGGCCAACACAAAGGCATCGCGACCCAGTCCAGCTGTGGCATCTAATACCGTAGGTATTGCCCCTTTATTCAACCCCACAGCCTTAGCAATCGCTTGACCTTTGCCGCCACCAAACTTACGCCGATGCGCAACTGCACCTGTGACAAAGTCAACTCGGATCGCGCCTAGTTTCGGCTCGTCTTGTTTCAGTAACTGCAGACCGAGTTCGTCATAAACTAAACGAAACGGTGAGTCGTCAGTGTGTAATTCAGACAACTTAAATCGTTGTGTGATGTTATCGAGATAGGGGCGATTTTCTGTAAAAGGCGTGTGGATAAACAAGCGCGACTCCCAAACATAGTTACCGCAGGCAGTATACACAGTTCATTAGATGCTGTCTGCGCCTACCGTATCGATGTTGACGCGCAATGGCATGATTTAAAATAGCTCAATATCATTTTGGCTGGGCACGTCACTTTCCTGCCAAGGTTTTGCTATTTTGTTTAGGCTCTCAATTAATTGTTGTCGCACTTCGGTGACCTCACCTAAGCGTAACTTAATAATGGCCAACTCATCGCTGAGGTAGGTAAAGTGTTCATACAGCTCTTTCAGTTGTTCAGCATCACTGCTTTTTAGCGCATTGAGTTTATCGCTGTTGATAATACTTTGAAACTCTTCAACCTTGTTACTGTAATGATCGCCCACGCCGGTGAGATGATCGCTTAACTCCGCAAACACTTGGCCAATTTGCTCCACTTGTTTAAGTGCTTGTTCACTGACCTCCATGTCTTTTAGCTTAGCGTCTGTGGCCTCTAAAAGGTGCGGAAATAAATCTTTATAACGGCCATAAACCGCCATATCATCCACTGGCATATTTTTAATCAACAGCGATACTTTGGGGTAATTAATGATGGTGCGCGGACCAAAGTCAACAAAGCGACTGTCGCCACGGTTTTTCTCAAATAGTTCTTGCTCTATGGGCTGAATAGCCCCTTCACTGGAAAAGAACACCGCCTCATCGTGATACCAAAACGCCACCGCGACATCGAGATCCATGGGCATAAAAAACTCAAGAAAGTAATTACTTAAAGTATTAAGATCGTGGGCATGATAAGACTGGCCCACATAGCGCATAATGCGCCCCATATCGCCCGAGTCAATCATGGCGATTTCAGCAGTGGTTTGTGCCCGTTGCACGTCTTGTTTTAGTTGTAATGATGTTTTGCGATAGTCATCGAGTACTTTAATCCGCGCCAGTAATTCTTCGGCATCAAACGGTTTAACGATGTAGTCGGCGGCCCCGGCATTATATCCCCGCATCCGCTCCGATATATCGGCACGGCAAGATAAGAACATCACCGGAATTTCGCTGATATTGGCATGTTGCTTCAACTGTTTACACACTTCAAAACCGGAGATCCCAGGCATTTCCACGTCCAGCAGAATAATGTCTGGATGGTACTTTTGCGCTAACCGCAGCCCTTCATCACCATTTTTAGCATGCAGCAATTTGCAACTACCCGACAGTGCTTCATCAATGATGTGATGCACAAGTTTGTCATCGTCAATGGCGAGAACCAGTTTAGTCATGTGAATTTCCCCAATAATTCATATCTTTATAGGATAGACAGAGAAACCAATTTTGCTAGCCAAAAGCAGAAGTTGAGCAAAAAAAAGCGCTCTAAATAGAGCGCTTCTTGTAGCAGTTATGCGGCGATGCCACTGTGGCGTAATAAGGCGTCGACTTTGGGTTCACGACCTCTAAAGCGTGTGAATAAAGTCATGGGTGCCTCCGAGCCGCCTTTTTCTAAAATATGCTGAAGGAAATCGCGGCCGGTTTCGGCGTTAAAGATACCCTCTTCTTCAAAGCGCGAAAAAGCATCCGCAGACAGCACCTCGGCCCATTTGTATGAATAGTAGCCGGCACTGTAACCACCAGCAAATATATGGCTAAAACCATGCTGGAAACGGTTAAACTCTGGTGCTTTCACCACCGCAGTGCGTTCTCGTACCGCATCTAACGTCGCTTGGATCTGACATGGCTGCGTCGGGTTAAAGTCGGCATGAATATGGAAATCAAACAATGAGAACTCAAGCTGTCTTAGCATTTGCATGGCAGACTGGAAGTTTTTCGCTGCCAATAACTTATCAAGCATCTCTTTGGGTAATGGCTCACCCGTTTCATAGTGGCCTGAAATGAAATTCAATGCTTCTTCTTCGTAGCACCAATTTTCTAAAAACTGACTCGGCAGCTCAACGGCATCCCATGCAACGCCGTTGATACCAGCCACAGGAGCTGCATCTACTTGGGTTAGCATATGGTGGATACCATGACCAAACTCATGGAATAAGGTGGTTACTTCGTTATGAGTAAAGAGCGCGGGCTTATCGCCAACGGCCTTATTAAAGTTACAGACCAGATAGGCAACTGGGGTTTGCAACTCGCCACTGGCACGTACTTTACGGCCCATGCAATCATCCATCCAAGCGCCACCGCGTTTGTGTTCACGAGCGTATAGATCGAGATAAAAGTTACCGCGCAGCTCACCATTGCCATCATGAATAGCAAAGAAGCGAACATCAGGATGATAGGTATCAACACCCTCTACTTCGCTTACTGTAATGCCAAATAAGCGGTTAACTGTTTCAAATAAGCCTGACAATACTTTGTGCTCAGGGAAATACGGGCGTAACTCTTCGTCTGAAATGGCATATTTCGCTTGTTTTAGCTTTTCTCCATAATAGGCATAATCCCATGGCTTAAGGCTTTCAACACCGTGCTCTTGCTTAGCAAAGGCGCGTAGCTCGGCTACTTCTTGCTCTGCTTGAGGCTTTGACTTTGCAGCTAAATCGTTCAAGAACTCAAATACTTGAGCTGGGCTTTCTGCCATCTTGGTTGCTAGTGATTTCTCAGCATAGTTGCTAAAGCCTAACAGTTGCGCCAGCTCATGGCGTAACGTTAGCTCTTCGTGCATGATCTCTGAGTTATCAAACTCGCCAGCATTAGGGCCTTGATCGGAAGCGCGTGTCACAAAGGCGCGATAGGCTTCTTCACGTAATGCTTGATTGTCGGCATAGGTCATTAATGGCAAATAAGACGGGATATCTAATGTAAAGACCCAACCGTCTACACCTTTGGCTTCTGCTGTGTGTGCTGCCAGTGCCAGCGCCGACTCAGGCAAACCGGCCAACTCCGATTCATCAGTAATGTGTTTGTGCCACGCTTGCGTTGCATCCATGACATTATTACCAAATTTCGACGCCAGCTCTGATAACCGCGCACTGATCTCACCGAAGCGTTTTTGTTGCTCAGGTGCCAATGCAATACCAGACAATTGAAAATCTCTTAAGGCGTTATCAATCGAGGTTTGCTGCGCCAAGGTTAACAGAGCAAATTCATCCGACTCTTTAATGGCTTTATAGGCCTCATAAAGCCCCTGATGCTGACCGACAAAGGTGGAGTATTCAGAAATAAGTGGTAAGCACTCATCATAAGCTTTACGCAATGCCTCTGTGTTTACCACCGAGTGCATATGAGACACAGGCGACCACATCCGCGCCAGTTTGTCGTCTGCTTCCTCCAGCGGTAAAACAAAATTATCCCAACTGTAAGTAGGCTGCTTAAGCACTTCATCAATCGTTTCACGACAGTGATCAATGGCGGCTTTTAGGGCGTCAACAATATGTTCTGGCTTAATCTTAGAAAAAGGAGGTAATCCTTCCAGCGCGATTAATGGGTTACTCATGGGCACACTCGTTTTCTTTTACTCTACTTAGAAGCTTGAAATAGGGATGACTGACCGCATTTACAAGTATCTGAATGAATTTTTGCGTTATATTGGTCACTATCTAATAGACTAGACGATGAACTTTTGCATCCTCTTTGTAGTAAAGTTAGTGAAGCAAAAGCAAAACAAATAATTGGTGAGGAATTTTTATGGCTCAACATTTCGACTATATTGCCATTGGCGGCGGCAGCGGCGGTATTGCCTCCGCAAACCGAGCGGCAATGCGCGGTGCTAAAGTAGCGCTAGTAGAGGCAAAACACCTAGGTGGTACCTGTGTTAATGTCGGCTGCGTACCAAAAAAAGCAATGTGGCATGGCGCCCAAGTTGCCGAGGCAATTAAACTATATGCCCCGGACTATGGCTTTGACGTTGAGCTAAAAAACTTTGATTGGGGGAAACTAGTAGAAAGCAGAGAAGCCTACATTGGCCGTATTCACAAAGGCTACAATAATTACCTCGCCAGTAACGGCGTAACGGTGATCAATGGTTTTGCTAAATTTGTTGATAACAACACCATTGAAGTGAACGGTGAACACTACACTGCGGACCACATTAATATAACCGTTGGTGGTCGCCCAACCATTCCTAATATTCCTGGTGCCGAGCACGGCATTGACTCTAACGACTTTTTCGAGCTAACCGAACAGCCGCGCCGCGTTGCTGTTGTGGGGGCTGGCTATATTGCCGTAGAGCTTGCCGGGGTATTACATAGCCTAGGCACAGAAACGCACTTGTTTGTACGTAAACACGCGCCACTGCGTAACTTTGATCCAGTGTTAGTGGAAACCCTAACCGAGGTGATGGAAAAAGAAGGCCCAACTTTACATACCCACGCCGTGCCTAAGTCAGTCACCAAAGAAGACGATGGCTCTGTAACTCTACACCTTGAAAACGGTGAATCTTACACCGTAGATAAACTCATTTGGGCCATTGGTCGCGAGCCGGTGACGGATAAAATTAACCTGGAAGCCACCGATGTTGAAACCACTCCAAGTGGCCACATTAAAGTCGACGAATGGCAAAATACCACTGCTAAAGGGATTTATGCCCTCGGTGACATTATGGAAGGTGGCATTGAGCTTACTCCTGTGGCAGTGAAAGCAGGTCGCTTACTGGCAGAGCGTTTATTTAACCCAGAGTTACCAGAAGCGAAGATGGACTACGACCTAGTACCAACCGTGGTATTTAGTCACCCACCGATTGGTACTATTGGCCTGACTGAGCCTGAAGCCGAGGCTAAATACGGTAAAGACAACATTAAAGTCTACAACTCCACCTTTGCGGCGATGTACACAGCGCTAACACAACACCGTCAGCCTTGCCGTATGAAGCTTGTCTGTGCCGGACCCGAAGAAAAAGTTGTCGGTCTCCATGGCATTGGCTTTACGGTCGATGAAATGATCCAAGGATTTGCCGTAGCGATGAAAATGGGCGCCACTAAAGCTGATTTTGACGCCGTTGTGGCGATCCACCCTACCGGTTCTGAAGAATTCGTCACCATGCGATAAGCTATTGATTTATAGTTACTTGTAAATATTTATAAAGCGCGAGCTTGCAAAGGCCTCGCGCTTTTTTCTTGCCCTTTCCTCCTCGTTGCAAGACTTACCCATCACTGCCAATGGCAGCTCTAAGTTATCCCCGGCATGAACTGATTAGGGAAAAATCCCCTAGCGCTTCTTTTCATATAAAAACATAAAAAAAGTCACTTAATAAAACCTTTTGGCTATTTCATTGCTCTGGCACTAGGAAATAAAATTAACTTTATAAAAAGATACTTGACTTAAAGATAAATAATAAATACCTTTATATAAAGATTCTTTACTAAAACTTAATTTCATTAACAGGAGAAAAGCAAATGAATAATATTATCCAAGTCGCAGGCATCATTGACCGTGAAGAAGCAGAACTCATTTTAGATCTCGGTATCGAGTGGTTGGGCTTTCCACTGCGCTTGCCTTCAGGTAAAGACGATATTTCTGAAAACGATGCAACGAGCATTATTAAAAACTTAAGCGAGCCACAAGCTGGTGTGCTGATCAGTTATATGGTTGATGCCGAAGAGGTCAGTGGTTTTTGCTCAGAGCTGGGTGTAAAAGCCGTGCAATTGCACGGTGATATTAGTGTTGAAGAGCTACAAAAGTTACGCCAACTTCGCCCCGATCTTTATATTCTAAAAAGTTTGGTCGTTAAAGAAGACAATGCTGAGGAGCTGCTACAGCTAGTAGATGAAATGGCCGACTACGTTGATATGTTCATCACCGACACATTTGATCCAAAAACAGGAGCAAAAGGAGCAACTGGGCTCACACATAACTGGGACGTAAGTGCTGAACTAGTGCGTCGCTCACCGAAGCCGTTAATGATGGCTGGGGGCTTAAGCCCAGAAAACGTCGCCGATGCCATCCGTAAGGTTAAACCTGCCGCCATTGATGCTCACACAGGGCTAGAGGGTGCCAACGGCAGAAAAGATAAAGACAAGATCGAAAAATTCATCCGCGAAGCACAACAGGCTTTCGCTGAAATTAACCGTTAATCCAGTCTACAATCCGGTGCCCACCGCGGGCACCTGCCTAAGGAGAGCACTTATGTCTGCAATACCATTGAATCTAGCTTCTAATTCGGAATTTGATACTCGAAACGTTTTCGAGTTGGAGCAAACGGATCGACTGAAGTATTTACACACCAAAATCCGTGATAAGACGGCGTCAAAGCGCCAATTTACCTTCTATGCTGACCAAGTTATCCGTTTACTGTTAGAGCAAAGCTTACAGCGCTTAACCTTTAACAATAAGCAGGTCACCACTCCAGTTGGTGCCATTTATCAAGGCAAACAGTTTGCAAAGCCAATTTGTGGGGTATCGGTAGTCCGTGCAGGAGAAAGTATGGAGAACGAGCTGCGCCGGATAGACCTGAATATTCCAATCGGAAAAATTCTTATCCAACGTGATCCTGAAAGCAAATTACCTAAATTGTATTATGCAAAATTGCCAGAGCATATTGAGCAATACCATATCTTAGTATTTGAACCTATGCTAGCTACCGGAGGGTCAGCAATTTGTGCCCTAGAAGTATTATGCAATAGTGGTGTCAAGCCTGAGAACATTACCTTTGTCAACTTGCTTTGCTCCCCTGAAGGGCTCGCTAATGTCACCAAACGCTTTCCCGATGTGGTGATCCAAACCTCTTCTATAGAACAATGTTTAAACGAACATGCTTTTATGATCCCTGGGATTGGTGACTTTGGTGATCGCTACTTCGGTACAACCGATTTGGGGGCGGTATGAGTAATAAACAACTTATCTTTTGGCTGCTCATTGCAATGATAGCCCCCACCATATGGGGCAGCACTTATATTGTTACTACCGAGCTTTTACCTGCTGATAAGCCCTTAGTCGCTTCAGTATTACGAGCTCTGCCTGCTGGCATTTTATTGACGCTACTGGGTCACACCTTACCGCGGGGAATATGGTGGCTGAGAGTCACAGTATTAGGAATGCTTAACATCGGCGGCTTCTTTTACTGCTTATTTGTTGCCGCGTATTTATTACCCGGAGGGGTGGCTGCTTTAGTGATGTCTTGCCAGCCTATCATCGTTATGCTGCTGGGCGCTTTACTATTAAATGACAAACTGCAAGTTCGCCACTTTGTTGCTTGCTTAGTGGGTGCCATCGGTATTGCGCTGTTAGTTCTTGAGCCAAACATGGTATTACCTACAGCAGGGATTGTTGCAGGCTTAGCTGGTGCAGTATCCATGGCCACTGGCATTGTGTTAACCAAAAAGTGGGGCAAACCCACTGAAGTCTCGCTGTATACCTTTACCGGCTGGCAGCTGGTGGTTGGGGGTCTTGCTTTAGTACCTATTGCACTCATACAAGAAGGCTTCCCGACCACCCTTACCAGCAATAATATTATTGGTTATACCTATTTGAGCTTGGTTGGCGCTTTACTTGCTTATGTGCTGTGGTTTAAAGCAATAGAGAAATTACCCGTGGTAACCGTTTCTTTTATTTCTTTTGCCAGCCCATTGGCCGCCACCTTGCTGGGTTTCTTTATTCTCGGTGAAGTCCTCACGGCCAGTCAAATCGCAGGGGCACTGGTGATCGTGTTAGCCATTGCTATTTCACAGCAACAGTTATTCAAAAAATCCCCAACGGTTATTGCCCCGACTAAAACTCCACAAAAAGTTTAAGATACAAAAGGATATCGTGATGAAAACATTATTTGACGCAACTCAATATGGCAGTATCAAGGTAAACAATCGTTTTGTCATGGCACCCATGAGCCGTAATCGTGCCACAGAGTCAGGTCTGGCCACCGAGATGATGGCAACCTATTATGGTCAACGAGCCTCGGCTGGATTAATTATTTCAGAAGGGATCCAGCCCTCACAGGTAGGGCAAGGTTACATGAACTCGCCTGGCTTACACACTCGTCAACAAGCAAACAGCTGGCAGCCGGTCACCGATGCGGTACATCAACAAGGTGGCAAGATTGTTGCGCAGATTATGCATTGCGGCCGTATTGGTCACCCAAGCCTATACCCAAGTGCGCATCAATCGGTTGCACCATCAGCTATTACAGCTCAAGGACAAACGTACACTCCTGATGGCCTGCAAGATTTTGCGCCGCCAAAAGCACTCACTTATGATGAGATACAAGACACCATCGCCGACTTTGTGCGCTCCGCGCAACTTGCTATTGCGGCAGGGTTTGATGGTATTGAGATCCACGCTGGAAACGGCTTCTTGTTGCATCAATTTTTAGCCAACAACACCAACCAACGTGACGATGAATATGGCGGTAGCATCGCTAACCGCATTCGCTTCACCGTTGAAGTGGTCAACGCCGTTGCCCAGGCCATTGGTGCAGACAAAGTTGGTGTTCGTATTTCGCCGCACAACCAATTCAATGATATTGCCGAAACCGATACTCTTGAGTTGTACCCTGAATTAATCAAGGCGCTCCCTACTGATTTGGCCTACTTACATATCATGGAAGCGGCCACTCGTAGCACCAGCGCGTTGATCCGTTCATTATGGTCAGGCGCACTGATTATCAATCCGCACAATAGCTGGGAAGATGGCCCTGTTACCCCTGACATTGCCACCGATGTACTGCAGCAAGATTTAGGCGATGGTATCGGCTTTGGTGCTTTGTTTGTGGCCAACCCAGACTTAGTTGAGCGCGCCCACATCGGCGCAAGCTTTAACCCGGTGGATGAAAGTACTTTTTATGGTGGTGGAGCTAAAGGTTACATAGACTACCCCACTCTGGCACAAGCCAAAATGTCCGCTTAACAAAGCGCTACTGTTGACAAGGGTGCTTAGTCACCCTTTTTTAATGTGCCAAAACCACCATAGCGTTATTGGCTCATTAACAACCACCAGCTCCTCTCTCCCTTACTGCTCCTGAAACCAAACCAGCTCAAGTTAGCGCACTAATTTGAACTCCATACCTTACCTGCAGCTCAGTATACGCAACGCTGCCATAGCCTAACCGCGGTCGCTATAGGTTAAAATAGCAATCTTCTTGAAGCGATTTTCAACTCCTTAACCCCTTTTACTACGCCGGGCCATTATGTTGCTGCGCAATCATGGCGATAAATCAAGCGCGAAGCCCCACTGTTATTATAACTCTGGTGTGTTTGCAAGCAGTCTACTTGCTGGCTACACAGTAGCAAGCACCTAACGCTTGCCATTAACGTGCGACTCACTTAATCCCCTTTGCGTGTTTTATCGATACGGCTACAAACACTTCCGCTAACCATTACACTATTAACTGCAACTGTTACTTAATGAAGAAAGCTTGAGCCTAGCACGTGTGTTTTTGCTTAGTAGACACAGGCTTATTGAGCGCGACTTAACTGGCAGTATAGGCTTGCTGTCACCTCTGCCGAACAGACATAACCGTTCTGTGATTTGTAGGCTACGTGCGGGGTATGGTTAGGTAAGTTTTAGCAGCTAATTTACTAGAGAGTTGCGCTGAGGCAATGACCGCTATGAAACGAAAAAAGAGCCTATGAGGCTCTTTGGTCAAGGAGACAGATTACTAACATGTTTAACGAGTTATGCTAACTCCGGGAGTAAGACACGATTGTCTTTTGAGTTCACAACCTTAGAGCGTTTTGTCGCTAGCTTTGCGTAAAAGGCTGGCAGCACAAATAAGGTAAACAATGTACCTACCATCATCCCAGCGACGAGAATAATACCAATACTGTTTCGCGCCTCCGCGCCTGCGCCACTCACCAACATTAAAGGAAAGTGACCAAGAACCGTTGCTGCAGTGGTCATCAACACTGGACGCAAACGAGTCGCGGCAGCAGAAATAGCAGCCTCCGTACGGCTCATCCCCTGCAACTGGAGATGATTGGCAAATTCCACGATTAAGATGCCATTTTTAGCAATGAGTCCAATTAGCGTAATAAGGCCAACTTGTGAGTAAATATTCATGGTGGTGAACTCAAAATAGGATAACGCCAGCGCTCCCATCATCGCCAGTGGCACACTGCCAATTAAGACAACAAGCGGGTCACGAAAGCTGTTAAATTGCACACTCAGCAACAAATAGACAATCAGCATCGAAAGCGCCATCACCCCAAGTAAGCTGTTGCCTTGTTTGCGGATCTCCCTTGACTCTCCCGCGTAGTCAATCATGTAAGCGGGCGGTAGCACCTCTTGAGCGGCACGCTCCAACGCGGCTAACGCAGACTCTTTGGTCGCCCCAGGGGCTATACCACCAAAAATACGAAACGCATTTTGTTGTCCAAAACTACTCAATTGCCGCGGCACCGTGGTCCAATTTATTTCGGCAATGGCAGATAAGGGCACCATGGCACCGTTTTGGGCTTTAATCTGTAAACTGAGAAGTTTCGATGGATCGGCTTTGACATAGCCATCCACCACGGGGATCACTTGATAGGCTTTCCCACGCGCATCAAAACGATTGACGTAATTGTTCGACAACAGAATGCCCAGTTGACGGCTAACATGAGCAAGATCCATCCCCAGATCGGCTATCGTCTCACGCTTGAGCATGATTTCTATCTGCGGCAAATCGATTTTCAGATCCGTATCTGCGTATAAGAACTGACCACTGGCAAAAGCTTTGCCTATGAGTTTATCTGCATAAGGCTTCATCTCTTGGTAGCTGTCGGCCGACTTCACCACCATCTCGACATCGAACTGTCCAGCAGTGGGTAACGGCGGAGGTAAGATTGGCAAAGGATTAATACCTGGAATTTGTGCTAATCGACCATAGACCTCTGGGATCAACGACATGGTGGTATAGTCACGTTGCGAAGCACTGGTAAACTCAACCCCACCGAACGCACTGTTAGTAAAAATGTTTTGCCACATTTGCGTCGCCCCTGGGATCTCCAGCAAGTTGTCAACCACAGCACGCATGTTGTCTTCGTTGTAGTTAAGTGACGATTCTGGTGGCGACTGTACCAAAACAAAAATTTGGCTTTGATCCTCTACCGGAGCTAACTCTTTTTTAGAGCCCATAAAAAATGGTACAACCAATAAACTTAACAGCAACGCCGCCAACAAGGTTTGATCGCGCCAGAGCATTGTTTTGCTTAGCACACCTTTATAGCGCTCACGGATCCAATCAAAACCACTATTCACTTGCTTAGTCAACTTGGTCTCTTTACCGCCTTCAGGGGTGACGTAAGCACTCATGATGGGAGATAAGGTGACCGCAACGAAACCAGAAATGCATACAGCGATGGCGAGTGTAAAAGCAAACTCTTTAAATAACACTCCCGTTAGTCCAGAAAGGAAGCCTATTGGGGTGTACACCATGGCCAAGGTTAAGGTCATAGAAATAATAGGCACAAATAGCTGCCGAGAACTTTCTAATGCAGCTTGCAGCTTTGATTTTCCTTCACGGATGTAGCGAGACACATTTTCCACCACCACAATGGCATCGTCTACCACCAAGCCTACCGATAACACAATCGCCAACACCGTCAATAAGTTCAAAGAGAACCCCACTAAGTGCATGGCTGCCACAGCTCCTAAAATTGAGATGGGAATAGTGATCAAGGGGACCGCAGCACTTCTAAACGATCCCATCATAAATAACACCACCGCACCTACCAGCACAATGGTCTCGATTAAGGTGATAAAAATTTCATTTAAGGCATCACGCATATAAAGCGTGCCATCATAGGCATAGTTAATACTCAGCCCCTCAGGCATAGTTTGGTTTATTTCTGCAGTGAGATCATATAGGGCATCTCCTATAGCGATCTCATTCGCTCCCGGCAGTGGCCATACCGAAATATAAACCGTATCCTGCTGATCTAAACGGGCACTCACTGTAGGTTGTTCAGAGCCCAGGCGAACACTAGCAACATCGCGTAAATAGATAGTTTCGTTGTCAGCTTGTCGAATTACTAAACGTTTAAACTCACTTAAATCTTTTAGTTGCGTATTGGTGACCAGATCGATCCGTTGCTTCGATGTTTCAGTAAAGCCTAACGTTGCAATGGTATTGTTGTTTGCCAGCGCGTGATAGACCTCATCAGCGCTCAGGTCAAAGGCATCCAGCTTTGCTGAGTTCAGATCGACGCGCAGTGCAGGCGTTCGACTTCCTTCAATCGCCACTCGCTGGACACCCTCAATACCATTTATCACTGGTGTAACCTGACGTGATAGGTAGTCAGTCAGTTGATTTAACGCCACACCATCATTTTCAATATTCAAATAAAATAAGGCATGCGGTCTGTCGGTACGCTCAACAGACACCACGGGATCTTCCGCCGCCTGGGGTAACATATAACTGACTTGCCCTAGCCGAGCGTTGAGTTCCGCTAATGCCTTAGCACTGTCTTCATTGAGTTTTAAGTAAGCCGTGACTTTACTGCTACCTGACGTGGTTGCCGACTCAACGTAATCAACCCCAGGTACCGTGGCGCTAATACGCTCAATAGGATCGGTGATAAAGCCTTTAACCGTACTAGCCGATGCCCCAACATAGTTGGTGGAGACAACCAGTGAAGAACTCGCAATTTTAGGAAACTGTAGCACGGTTATTTGCCATGCTGACCATAGCCCTGCAATGCAGATAATGGCAGATAACACGATTGCTAATACGGGCTTAGTCACAAATTTATCCATAATGTGGTGTTGGCTGTTCATAATGACACCCCGCGCTGCTGAGTTTCTTCCATGACCACCGACTCTTGTTGCGGTTGCGCAATAAAGGTTTTCAAGCCATTTCTTAATTTAAACGCACCGGAGCTGGCAATCATGGGGTTACCCTGCAAACCCTTGACGATCATCACTCGGTCTGCGATGCGTTCACCAAGCTCCACCTGTTGACGTTGCGCCCGTAAAACGCCTTGTTCATCTTCTTGCAACAGGTAGACATAGTTACCCAATTGATCTTTTATAATCGCCATTGCAGGCACCGATATTACCTGCTGCACATCGCCTATTGGCAAACGGACTTTGACCAACTGATTGGCATACAGCTCCTCATTTCGTGCAATCCGTGCGCGGTACTTTAGCTGGCGAGTATTAGCAGAAACTTCAGGTTCTACTGAGTTTATGTAGGCTAATTGTTCGCTATTGTCATTGCCTATCAAAGACACTCGAACTGGGGTGTTAATAGCAAGTTCTTCATACGTTTGTGGCACCGAAAAGTCCACCCACATGTGTTGTTGTAATCCGACCATTTGTGTAAGCTCGGTATTCGCAGCCAAATACTGCCCCACCTGCAAATCATGGATCCCGACATAGGCCGTAAATGGGGCTGTGATCACTTTTTTGTCAATTTTTGCCTGCAATAAGTCAACATCGGCTCGATACTGAGATAGCAAAGTGACGGCCTCTTCAAGTTGCTGCTCACTAAGCTTGCCAAGCTTATTTAATCGCTTAAACCTAGCCACAGTATTGTGCTGTTGCTTAACCCGTGCTTTTGCCGATTTAAGCTGGGCTAGCTCCTCGGTATGATTGATCTCTACTAGCACAGAACCCGCTTCAACCAAGTCACCTGAAGCAAAATGCACTTTAGTGATCTTTCCGGGTACTTCATTGACTAAAGCAATCGTCTGCGGTGCTTTGAGCACACCACTGATTTCAATATAAGGTTGATGGGCCTCGGTCTTAACCCGCATCGCCTCAACGGTAGCCGCTTGCTCCGATGACGACTGTGCCCGCGCTGCAATGATGTTGCCTTTTAGGGCATAACTCCCAGCAGCCAAGGTGGTGACTATCACCACCGTTACAATCCAAGGTAATAATTTCATGTTCTGCTCCTTCATCTTGTGACGATGCAGTGGCGCTTCACTGCATCGATAAAACATAAAGATACTCTATATAAAGTATCTTTATGTAAAGATATATTATAAAAAAATTTTGTCAAACAACGAATTGTTTTTCTTTTCCAGCTGGCTGCTCTAGGCTGCGCACTTTAGTAGCATAAGCAACGGCTAAGTATCCCGCGACCCGAGCAGTGTTAACTAACACCGCAGCATTGGCTGCAGCACTGCGGCCTTTGGTCACTTTATCAATGGCTTTCATAATATATTTAGTCACCGCATTTCCTGCGACTCCTTGAGCTTGAGCTGCCAAAATGGCGCCATTAATCGCTTCATTCACTTCCTCACTTGCTATCGCATCTTCTTCACGCGTAGGTGTGGTGATCACCAGGCTACGGCTATTATCCAGCTGCCACTGAGTGGCTATAATATCGGCCATGACACTGGCATCATCGACTCGTTGCGGGGCCTTGAACCCACTTGAGCGACAATAAAAAGCAGGAAAGTCATCATACTGATAAGAGATCACAGGCACATTATGGGTTTCGAGATACTCTAGGGTCAGACCAAGATCTAATATATTTTTTGCCCCAGCACACACCACTGCGACTTTTGAATGCGTGAACTGGATTAAGTCAGAGGAAATATCCATACTTTGTTGTGCTCCTCGGTGAACGCCACCAATTCCAGCGGAGGAGAAAAAGTCTATCCCAGCCATCTCTGCAGCGACTAAAGAGGATGCCACGGTTGTTGCCCCTAGCTGCTTTTGTGCTAATACCACAGGCAAGTCTCTGGTGCTGACCTTGGGAATATTTTCAGTGGTTGCAAACATTTCAATTTCTTGCTGATCCATGCCAATTAAGAATTTGCCATCTGCAATCCCGATTGTCGCAGGAATAGCACCAGACTCGCGAACCGCCGCTTCCACTCGCAGTGCTGTATCGCGGTTTTCGGGATAGTCTAAACCATGGGTTATTACGTTAGATTCTAAGGCCACAACGGCCTTCCCTTTTTTTAATGCCTCACTGACTTCGGGTTTTATAAGCAGCGGTATGGTTGAACTTGTCATCATTATTATCCTTCATAAGTTGGTAAATAGAGTTAAACATGTACATGAGTTGGTGCTAATGCTTAGCTGCCTGCTGTGAACCTAATCAATCACCACCACAGCACTGGAAACATCACTTAGTCACTCTCTGTATTTAACATCCGGAATTATTGTGTTTATAGCTCCATGATTAAGCGGTTAGGATGTTTTCGAAATGCGCTTGCTCTTGTTGCTGTGCCACAATACCGGCATAAAGCTCTTCGACCCCAGGGTGTTTTAACAACGCATAGTGATCGGCTTGCAGATGTACGGTTTGGGTATCACGCTCACTGTAGCCTGGGATGCTTTCTAGGAATGAATAGTCGTCGCCTTGGGCTTTAAATATCACCTTAGGAGCCTTGACTTGGCGCTCCAATAACTCGTTAAAGGTGTATTTGAATTCGTATGTCTGCATCACAATCTCGACAATACGAGTGACCATTTCTTTATTTAACGCGCGGTGGTTAGTACAGACAAAATCAATAAAACTCGCCTTGTCCTTGGCTACCGCTAAGCATTTATCAAGTACTGGGCCTCGGATCCGCTGAAAGAACACCGAAAATAAAATAGTGACAAATGCCGGTGAGCTAAAACATGGCACGCGTGCACGGTTATTAAATTGCGGCAACTCCGGAGAGCCCGGTGCAATCAGATATACACTCTCCACAGTATCGCCTGCGGACTCTAACTGGTGGGCCACTTCAAACGCCACTCGAGCACCAAAGGAGTACCCCCACAGCGTGTATGGACCTTCGGGTTGCACTTCTTTGAGTAGCTTAATGTCTGCTCGAGCCATTTCACTAATGGTTTGATAAGGGACTTCATTGGCATTAATTCCATGAGCTTGAACACCAATAAATTGGCCCTGCTCCGCTGACTTTTCAGCTAAAGACTTGAGACTCATAGGGTATCCGCCTAATCCAGGCCAACAGAATATTTTAGCTGACTCAGCACTGTCATTCAGTGTAATTAAACGTGTTCCGGAATCGCGATCACATTGTTGAATATGCGCCGCAAGGTCTTCCACCGTTGGGGCTTGAAATAAGGTTTGCATGGGTAGCGCAAGGTTCAAGGCTTTATTGATATGGTTGAGCATAGTCACCGCGGTCAGTGAGTTGCCTCCGCCTTCAAAAAAGTTATCTTTCACGGACACCTTGTCCCACTTAAGCGCCAGCTTCCAGATTTCGGCCAGTTGTTCCTCAAGGGCGGTTCGCGGCTCAATATAGGGCACATTGCTGCCTAACTGAGCGAGTTTGTCGGATGCTTTTAAGGCAATATAATCGACTTTACCATTTGCCGTTTGAGGAAAAGCATCAAAGGCAACGATCTGATTTGGCACCATGTATGTGGGTAGCCGGCTTTGTAAGTCATCTTTGAGAATTTCAACCGGTCCACGCATATGGATCGAATCTTCTTTCATTCCCTCACTTTGCATTTGCTCGTCGGAAACCTTACCACCAACACAAAAGTAAAATGGCTTCATGACACTTCCTTGCTCAGCCAAAATACCGCGCATACGCTCCGCCGAAGGTAAATCATTACCACTTTTTGAGCTATAGCCTGAGGACATCAGCCCAATATTCAGTGAGTTCATTTGTAGCTGTTGCAAGCGGCGACCCAGGTCAACATAATGGCGCCAGCTCTGATCACTGTGGTTTAGTAACGAGATACCGAAACTCGCACGCTCGTATACCTGCTGATTAATAGCAATCACGCTTTTCTTATCGATTACCTGCTCAGAAAAAGGCTGCAATTGACCTTCGCGAAAACTGTACTGCCCTCGTGATAGCCCAGCAATCTTATGTACCTGAACTATGGTTTCGACACTGGTAAGTGGCACAGCATTATGGCCACTGGTGACTTCAAAAGAACCAAGGTATTGATCATCGTCATTCAAGGTGAGAGATTGTTGTAGTTCAGCTTGATATTGCCCTGCACCGAGCGCTAATCCGAATTGAGGTAATACGTGGTCAAATAGCCCCAGCATATGCCCCATTTCCATTTCTAACACTTCCAGAATGTTATTTTTATACACCGGCTCAATGGCTTGTTGCTTGCCAACAAAATGCACCTGAAAAGTCGCCGTGGCTCGCTCAGCTAATGGCTGAACTAGGTACAGAGCGTGGTGCTCTGGATGGTAGTAATAAATCCCCGCTTCAAGATCGAATAACTGATGAATTTCTACGAATAACTGTGTCGCATATAAAGCGCCAGGTGAAGCATAACCATATTTCGGCAGCAGTCTTTGCTCACTTTTGAACTGACCGAAGTAACGCAGCAATTGACCAAACTGACCATAAGTAAAGTTTTCTAGCTGTTGCGCTGAACTGCCTGTTTTAGTTGCCGTTAACAAGGCCACAATATCTTGCTCTGTGAGTTCTCCGCCTTCAAAAAAGCGGTAGGTTTTGCGCGCAAAAACCGTACGTTGCTGCCCCAAACTAGGCTTTTTATTTGGTAAATCGACAACCGGGCTAGACTGCAGCGCCTGTGGTGCGCGAAAACCGGCATTGGATAATTGTGCTTTGACTTGGAGTTTATTCTTCTTTGATTGATGGTGTTCGCCGTGGTTACCTTGATCCATCACCGCGGCTTCTCGTTTATTGAGTTCAATACAGGCAATGAGATTTTCAAAGCCAGTGCGTTGATCATTTTTTATCACTACAGCGGCATTTTTAACCCAATCATGCTTTTCTATAGCAAGCTTAATTTCATCCAGCTCAACCCGGTAACCTCGCAGCTTAACCTGGTTATCAGCACGACCAAGAAAGTGTATGTTGCCATCAATATCCGATTTCACTAGATCACCGCTACGGTACAGTACGCTATGTTCGGGGTCATCTGAAAATGGGTTGCTAATAAAGCGCTCTTTAGTGGTTTGTTCGCGATTATAGTAGCCACGTGCAACTTGCAACCCACTGATAAATAACTCTCCAGATTGCCCTTGCGCAACCGGCTTTAGTTGTTCATCTAAAACGTAATAACGGGTATTTTCAACCGGCTTACCAATGGTGATTGCTTCGCTATCTTGTGCCAACATTGCACTCGTCACATCCACCGCGGAGGAGTTAATCGTACACTCAGTGGGACCATATAGGTTAGTCAGCTGCTTATCAGGTAACTCTGTGAAAAACTGCTTTGCAAGTTGTTTAGTGAGCGTTTCCCCACCACTAAAGACTCGCTTTAATGTACTACAAAGCTGAATACCTGGAGCATCGAGTAATGCTTGCAATAAGGTAGGAACACACTGTAAGACACTTACTTCATATTCAATCATAGTGTCTATCAGCGCCAGTGGGTCACGATACATGCCGACATCACACGTTACTACACAAGCGCCCATGGCATTGGCGAGGATCTCCCATTGTGCCGCATCAAAACTAAATGGTGTTTTTTGCACAATGCGTGTATTGCAATCAAACTCATACTTTCGACCCAACCAGAGCAGCTGATTTACCACACTGCGATGTTCAATCATCACCCCTTTCGGTGCCCCGGTACTGCCAGAGGTGTAAATCATGTAAGCAAGATTCTTTGCACTTGCTTGCGCTTGATAAGGTTCACGCAATACCAGATCAGAAAAACTCATCACTGTAACGTCTGCATCAACCATCTTGAGCAACTTAGCTTTAAGGTGTTCTTGGGTTAGGATAAAGCGTGTATTTGAGTCCTTAATCATATACTGAATGCGCTTTTCTGGATATTCAGGAGACAGGGGCAAATAACCACAACCACCGTATAAAGCCCCCCACACACCCGTGATTAATTCTGAAGATGGGTCGACAAATAAACCGATATATTCATCCGGCTTAGCCCCCGCCCGCTTTAAAGCTGACGCAATTTGTTGAGCTTGTTGTTCTAGCTGCTTAAACGTCATACTGCCATGCATACCAACAATGGCTTGAGCGTTGGGCTGAGCTGATACCTGATACTGTAATAGGTCAATGAGGGTGTTGACCTCAGTTCCCTTGCTCCCTGGTTTTTCCACAATTGACTGCTCTAGGGCATTCACTGGGTTCCGTAAATTCATCTTCCTGCTCCTGTAATATATTGTTATTAAATCAAAATTCCTAATTCATTGTGCTCACTTGTTGAAATACTCGAATACCAATAACTAGCTAGTTATGAGACTAGTAGGTAAATTCAATGCAACAAGTTTTACAAAAAGATAACCTAAACAATCTCAATGTCAACCATCTTTATGTGAAGATAGTTGACCCAATGATTCTTGCTTTAGAGTTTTTTTTCGAGTATCTTAGGTTGAACGAATCAATAAAGAAGTAGTTGTTATGCAGAAAAATGATTTGGTAGATACCGTAATAGCGCAGTGGCACCAGGAAAGGCCGGATCTTGATCCATCACCCATGGCTGTAATGGGACGGTTAGTGCGTACTGATGCCCTATTTAGTAAAGAACTTCATAAAGTTTTTACCCAGTTCGGACTCAATGGTGGTGAATTTGACGTGTTAGCAACCCTGCGTCGCTCGGGTAAACCGTATACGCTAACCCCCAATCAGTTATTACAAAGCTTAATGCTCACCTCTGGTTCTATGACCAACCGGATTGATAAACTGGAAAACAAAGGCCTAGTAAAACGTAGCCCAGATCCTAACGATCGCCGTGGTGTAATGGTTTCGTTATCAGCTGAAGGGTTAGAGCTCATTGATGAAGTCGTGGCGGCTCACGTACAAAAGGGTCATGAATTACTTTCGCCATTCAGCGACGAAGAAAAAGACCAACTTGCGCAGTTACTAAAAAAGTTACTAGTCAGTCTAAACCACTAAGCTGAATGCAGGGCGCGACGGTTTAAGCCTTTAAACTCACGCCCTAGATAACCCTCTGTGTAATAACGATTAGCTCTGCTAGCATGCATTTGCCCGAGCTCGAGAGAATAGATGCTCTGCTTGCGCCGTTGATAGGTTAATTAAAAAGATATTACGGATCAGCTGCAATAACTGCTGCGGCGAAGTAATTATGGTTTGTGAGCGTAACTGACTGCGCTCATCCAACTCACTAAACTGCAAATTTCGGATAGTATAACGTTTACCATTAGCCACACGTGACAAAATCAGATTCTTGACGAAGTTAGACTCTGGATGCTGGTGACTATAAAAATGCGCAATATCGCAATCCATTTCGTTCACTTGGCTCAACTCTGCACTATATAAACTGACGCTTTCGGGATGCAATACATCAACCCTGAGAGAATGATTATCACGTGTTATTTTATAACGGTAGTGTCCAGCTTCGACTATCCCTGACTTTGATACTGGCAATGGCCGTTGTGGCGACTTCGAACCAAACCCAACATCACACAAATAACTCTCGCCTGCTAAATGGACCAAGGTTAGTCGGTGGGTTCTACCGTTATCTTCACGGCCATTCAGCAGTACCCTTGCTAATAACGGCGTAACTTCATAGCCAAGCTGATGTAACGCTAAATAAGCCAGTTTATTAAGTTCAAAGCAGTAGCCACCTTGCTGTTTTAGCACCACGCGTTGCAACAGTGCGGCTTCATCTAAAGGCAGAATTTCCGCTTTCAACGCATTTATACTGGAAAAACTATACAGTGCCAGGTGCTTTTCCTGAAATTCATGTAACTGCTCAGCTGAAGGGGCGGTGTAGGTTAATTGTAACGACTCGATATAATTTTGCAGTGTCATCATAATATTCCTTTTGTTGATCCTGACTTCAGGTTATTACCTCAACATAGGTTGAGGTAAAGAAAATACTTGATATATTTTCTTTGGATTGCATTGCAGACGACTGAAACTGACCGCAATCAGCTTCACTGCACCTTGTATATCAGAGTCCAAATTTTAGTCGTAGCATTGATACCATTCGGCTTAAGACTTGAGTAATTTGAAGGACTATATCTGATGCTCACTACGTTAGACCTGGCTTATTCAGAGTGACTAAGCAGCACAGTTTTCACCTGGTTAGCACCAAACTTTTCTTACCCAAAGCTAGACCACTTAATTAACGCCAAAGTAGTAAAAGGTTATGCAGCTTTATCTTGTCTTATGCAATTTGGTCATCACCATACAGTAACCGAAAAGTGTTGGCAAAATCCCGCTTAGCTTTATAACCGTTGGACATAAAAAGGCTTTATAGCAACTGGTATAGTAACAGAAAAAGCCAGCACATTTGGCTGGCTTGGATGAACGATGATGGCATATCACCTAGTAGGAATAGTTTGACTATTGTGATAGTTCAAGCAGTGCCTGCTCGATCACCTCTGGATGAGTAAATGGAATGAGGTGCTCGGTAGAACTCAGTGGTATATACTGACCACCACTTGCAGTCGCCACCTCCTGTGACCATTTTCGGCCTTCGCTTTGCCACTTTAGTAACTTGGCTTTAAGCGCTTCATCTTCCGCCTGAGCAATGTTTTCACTTTCAAAGTCACTGTCGATAATACTGATTGGGATACTGCCATCAGGTTGCCAATCCTTGACTAGCTCTAAGTCATCATGATAGTTCATCACTTCATGAACTCGAGTGAGCTGAGCAGCAATACTGTGTCGCGTTTGCATGATCAGATTAAAGTAGTCCCAGTCCATGTATTGTGCATAATCATTATTGGCCATTAGCGCCTCAACATGGGCTTTTTCCGCAGTGATCTTGCCATCCATTTTCTCTTGCCAATTGCCTGCAGCAACATGGTCAATTAAGGTTTGACCATAGTCACGGTATAAATCCACCGGGAAGCCCTGATAAAGTGCAACAGAGTGAGGCATTAAAATATCTGGGTCGAGCCATAGCATACTGGCAACTTGTTGCTTAAATTCACCTGATTGCTGCATGGCAATCAATGGCACCGAGTTACTATTGGCAAAACTCAGAAGGTGCACGTCATTGAGTGCTAATTTATTAAATAGTACTGGCAAGTCTGCGGCAAATTGCGCCATCGAGGGAGCCTCTACAGTACTGCTTAGCCCTTGACCTAACCGATCTATTACCACCACATTAAATTTTGTTTCCAAGTAGGGCTGCAACAAAGCAAACCAAGCACTGTCACTATGAAAGTGCATATTAGCGCCTGAGAGCATGACCACTGTAGGTTTCTCAGGTTGCGCTAAGGTATGTCTCACATGGTAATAATTCCCACTTACCTGATACAGGTCAGACCCTGTCGGCAAGGGGTGGCGACTGCTCGATTTGAAAAACGTCATAATTGACTTTGTGGTCTCAACTGGAGATAAGTTCCAGTTATGAGATGCTTGCGCCACACTAATCAGTTCCGTTTTCACGCTTTTATCAGGGTAATACCTTAGTGTTACACCTTGGCCGATAACTTCATCAATGTATTTGGTTTGCTGGGTATTCAACTTAGCCACAATATCAATTGCTTGGGTTGATGAAAACAAACCAAAATTGACGCCACTTTGACCATGATACGGTAACACATTATCTTTCTTACCATGCATTATCCGATAATTAGTGGGTGTGGTTAGGTTACACGCCATACCTAGTTGATAAGACATTGGGGCAGCCACCGTCACTATGCCCTGAAAAACGTCTGAGCGGTTACACAGCAAGTTCTGCACAAATAAGCCACCTTGGGAAAAACCAGCTGCATAAATTTCGCCGTCAATAATATCGTATTGACTTTTCAACTGCTGAATTAGGTCATCAACAAATCCAAGATCATCGATGCCAAGGCGATGGGCCTTGTTACAACCACAGCCCTCATTCCATTCTTCATTTTTTGATTTAGGATAGACCACTAAATAGTCATCATCTTGTTTATGAAACTGTGTCATTGCAGCCATGCCATAACCCGTGCCACCAGAACCATGGAAGGCCAGTAATAATTTATACGCTTTATTTTTAGGTATGTCCTGCGGTGGCGTCATATAGTAAATGCGCTCGTTTAAAGAAAATTTTCGCATACCACCAACGAGCTGTTTATCGTCTTTATTGATTTCATTTTGCGAATGAGTGCTTGAGCCACCATTACAAGCAGTTAAAAGCGCAAATGCAGCAGCGCTGATAACAGTGTTTACCCAGTTATTCTTTTTCATCTTTGTGATCCCTATTGACTGGTTTTGGTGTACCCTAAGTATTCAGCAGAAAAACACCACAACTTCCTGAGAAGTTATGGTGAGAAATTCCTTACCAAAAAATATAACCAATAAAATCAAAGAGTAAAAGGAATGCAGTATCAGTTAGGTCCACTCAATTTTGATAGCAAAAACCGTATACTGAGCAATGAACAAGCAGCGCTAAGGCTTGAACCTAAGCCCTTTGCCATTTTAATGACACTGATGTCAGCACAAGGCAACGTAGTATCTCGCGATGAATTAACTACTCAAGTTTGGCAAGGGCGCGTGGTGTCAGAAAGTGCCATTAATAAAGCCATTTCAGCCTTACGCCAACACCTCGCCACACTCGCTCCTAACACCGAGTTCATTGAAACCATACCGACCTTAGGCTACCGCTTAGTGGCGAGCCTTCAGCCTCTGCAGCAAGGTAACAACAAACAAAGTCACTATAAAAAGGCGCTTTACCTAGGTATCGCTGCCACTATGATTATTGCCATAACAGTGGCTCTGTTTGTATTTTCAACCAGCTGGCAACACCAACCCAGCACAGTGATGCAACCACAAAAAGTCATGGGCAAAGCCGGTATTGAGCTGAAACTCAGTGCGGCACCGAACCTACAAACCTTTAGTTACACCCATCCTATTGAGGCCGGGCTGGCGGAACTTTGGTTGGCAACACCCCATGGCGAAAGGCATTTATTCAGTGCCAATATTCGCTCGCAAGCGCTGAGCCGTCATGCCTCTCATATTGCTTATGTTGAACAGAGCTCCGCATGTGAAGTAAAAGTGTATAATATCGCCGATGAGCAACACCGCTCGTTGTTTCCCTGTCGCGAAGTTGAAAAAGTTAGGCTGACTTGGGGCAGTACAGATCAACAACTGCTTTATCGTAAAAGAGAAAGTATCCATAGTGGCTATGGTATCTACCGCTATGATATCAATACCAATAAACACACTCAGTTGACCTTACCACCTACTCGAGGCAACTTGCGCGGCGATCACCTGTTTAGCCTTTCCTATAATAATAAGCTATTAGCCGTAGCAAGGTACCTTGGCGAAAACCAACAACGTATTTCGCTGTTTAGTTATCCCGACATGACGCTGCTTGCATCTAAAGAAGTGCCCCACAATATCACCGCATTTAGCTGGTCTTGGGATACCGAGACACTCTATTTTGCTGCGGCAACGAGCATATACGCACTAAAGCGTAGCAGTAATCAGGTAACACCTATACACACACTAACTGCCGCTATCGAAAGTTTGGCTTTGCTCGATAGCAATAACACCGTGTTATTTAATCAATATCGCTTGAATACCACTGTGCAGTACTACCATGCTAAGCAACAGAAAACAGAGTCGCTGGTTGATAATCAGGCGCTTAACCGTCTCCCTAAGGCCGTTATCTCTAACCAAGCGTGGTATATTTCGGATCATGGCGCCAATTCTGGACTGTGGAGTATAGACACGCGTAACGGCAACCACCGGCAGCTTCCTCTGCCGCACCCTTTTGAGTTTCAACGTTATCAAATCAGCAGCAAAGGCACAGAGGTATTGTACGAGTACCGCGATGGCATATATCGCTTTGATACCTTAACCGCTCATACCGAACAGCTCATTAGTCCTGAGCTCAAGCCTTATGTCGCTAATTATGGTAGTACGGAGAGCGAAATTATCTACAGCAGTGAGCGCTCTGGTAACTGGCAACTGTGGTCATTTAATACTATTTCCAAAGTACACCAACAGCTCACACAATATGGCGGCTATAGTGGTTATCGCCAAGGTGATACGTTATTTTTTACTAAGTTTACCCAACCAGGTATTTGGCAATTGGCAGGAAATAAAGAAAGCTTATTGGTTGCCGATGTGCCTATTCGCAACTGGTTGAACTGGCGTTTGCATAATAACCAGTTGTATTACGAAAGAGATAATCGTATTTGGCGTTATAACCTAGAAACAGATCAGGAAACACTTCACTTCATGCCTCCAACTGGCTTCAGCCACCAGTTTGATGTCTTGGCTAACGGTGATGTGGTATTTACTCAACTAAAGCAACACAGCGGTGAGATCTGGCGACTTAAGGTGCCGCTGTAGTAGCTGAGGTTATCCGTATGCATAAGTGCTGTTGTTTGCAAAGTGGCAGCTATAGTGAATAAAAACTCTATTCACCGAAAATAACCTAAAGTGATTGGATACGCTCGACCAAAAAACAAAAAACCCAGCCTAAGCTGGGTTTTTAGTATTCTGTAAAAGCAAAATTACTTGATTTTTGCTTCTTTGAAGATCACGTGTTTACGAGCCTTAGGGTCGTACTTTTTGATCTCCATTTTTTCAGGCATGTTACGCTTGTTCTTGTCGGTAGTGTAGAAATAACCAGTACCAGCAGTAGAAACTAAACGGATCTTATCACGCATGATTTAAGCTCCTTACACTTTTTCGCCGCGAGCACGGATATCAGCTAGTACCGCGTCGATGCCTTTTTTATCGATAATACGCATACCTTTAGTAGTAGTGCGTAGTGAAACGAAACGCTTTTCGCTTTCAACCCAAAAACGGTGAGTTTGTAGGTTAGGTAGGAAACGACGCTTAGTAGCGTTGCGCGCGTGCGAACGGTGGTTACCAACCACTGGGCGCTTACCTGTAACTTGACAGACTTTAGACATGTCTATGTATCTCCAATAACTTCGCTCGAGCTTAATTTTCCCTTAAGGCCTTAACTGCGTGCCCCAGGTAAAATCAAAGGGCGCTCTTTATACAGTATCTACAGGCAGAGATCAAGGATCTGATCCTACTGAAATCAGCTCATGGGTAAATTTGATAGCGGCCAATTATAATGATCCGAAGCCCTCGAGGAAAGTAAAAACTGCATTTAAATTGAACTAATTTGCAAAATATAGCCAAACACCCTGATTTATCGCACAAATTTCCAGCAACACAGTTAAATTAGGCCACGTTCGGCAAACGAAATGCAGTCACTTCCAGCAATAATTAAATGATCTAAGACATTTATATCTACCAAGGCTAACCCTTGGCAAAGTTTTTTCGTAATTAACTTATCGGCTTCACTGGGCTCAGCAACCCCCGAAGGATGGTTGTGGGCAAAAATGAGCGATGCAGCATGCTCTTTTAATGCCGCCTTAACCACTTCCCGAGGATACACCGAGGCGGCATTAATGGTGCCATGAAATAAAATATCATCTTTGATTAAGCGATTTTGGTTATCAAGATAGAGCACCATAAATACCTCATGGCTCAAACCTTTTAGCCTTGCGGTCAAATACGCTCTGACGGCACTGGGGTTTTGAAATACGGTCTCACGGACACATTGCTCTTTTAAATAACGGCGACTTAGCTCCAACACCGCCTGCAACTGGGTGTATTTTGCCACCCCGAGTCCTTTCAGCATAGCAAACTCCTGCAGCGGGGCATCAAATAAGCGCTGCAGCGACTGCTGTTGCTGCAACAACGACTCTGCCAATTCAATGGCATTTAATCCTTTTATTCCGGTGCGCAAAAAGATCGCTAGCAGTTCGGCGTCACTGAGCGCTTCAGCGCCTTGGGCAAGTAGCTTTTCACGGGGACGCGTGGCTTTGGGCAGTGCGGATATTTGCATAACATTATTCCTTGTTAAAATTATCTCCATCAAAATTGAAGTGTAGTCAGTGGCTGAGATAATTCAAAAGCCAGTCGAGTCTGTGCTATCTTAGCGCTATTACTGGTTATTAAAGTGCAACATCAGCATGCAAAGAAATAAACGCCTACTATTGGGGCTGAGCGGTGGCATTGCAGCCTATAAATGTGCCGAGCTCGTTCGCCGCCTTAAAGACCATCACATTGACGTTAAAGTCGTCATGACCGAGTCAGCGCAACATTTTATCACGCCACTGACCATGCAAGCAGTATCGGGAGAGATGGTGTCAGACTCTCTGCTCGACCCCCAAGCCGAAGCGTCGATGGGGCATATTGAGTTTGCCAAGTGGGCCGATTTGGTTCTGGTGGCACCGGCCAGCGCGAATACTCTCGCTAAAATGGCGATGGGGATTGCTGATGACTTACTCACCACCTTGTTGTTAGCAACACCGGCTCCCGTTGCTGTAGCACCGGCAATGAACCAGCAAATGTATCGCCATGGCGCGACGCAAACCAATATCGCGACTTTAGCCCAACGTGGCGTGGCTATTTGGGGGCCAGGTAAAGGCGAGCAAGCCTGTGGCGATGTCGGTGCTGGTCGTATGCTAGAACCCCATGAACTGGTAGAGCTATGTTTAAGCGCACTGACTGCGGTGCCGCAAACCCTAGCCGGTAAAACAGTCACCATTACCGCAGGTCCCACGCGAGAAGCCCTCGACCCAGTGCGATTTATTACCAATCATAGCTCAGGTAAGATGGGCTACAGCCTAGCTCAGGCGGCCATCACTCTAGGCGCTAAAGTCAACTTGATTTCCGGCCCGGTTGCGCTCTCAACCCCAATGGGAGTGAATCGTGTGGATGTGCAAACTGCCGAGCAAATGCAGCAAGCCGCTTTAGAGTATGCGCCACAATCCGATGTCTTTATTGGCTGTGCCGCAGTTGCAGACTATCGTGCGGCCAATGTCGCCGAGCAAAAAATCAAAAAGCAAGGGGATGAAATGACCTTAACGCTGGTAAAAAACCCTGACATTATTGCCAGTGTTGCCGCGCTAGGTGAGTCGCGCCCTTACACCGTAGGATTTGCTGCGGAAACCCAAAATGTTGAAACCTATGCCAAAGGCAAACTGACCAATAAAGGCTTAGATATGATCTGTGCCAACGATGTCTCTCAGCAACAGGGTGGCTTTAACTCTGATAACAATGCATTGACGCTTTATTGGACTAAAGAACGACAAGAACTTCCCCACACTAGTAAAAAAGAGTTAGCACTTACTGTCATGCAAGCCATTGCAAAAAAGATAAAATAACCTTCATGTAATAAGACTGGAAAGAAACTGAATAAAACATTAACATGATACCCCGGTAGTGTGAGCTGATCGGGGTTTACGCTTCATTGCATTGATAATAAACATAACAACTAGAACAAATAAGGGAAATTTCATGCCAGCGACCAAACGCAGTAATCGCAAAGAGCAAATTCTCCAGTCTCTCGCACAAATGTTAGAAACCAGTCCTGGGCAACGCATTACCACAGCAAAACTCGCGTCCGAAGTGGGCGTTTCCGAAGCAGCCCTATACCGCCATTTCCCAAGTAAAGCGCGAATGTTTGAAGGGCTGATTGAGTTTATTGAAGACACCCTGCTATCGCGAATTAACTTAATTTTAGAAAATGAAAAAGAAACCCGCACTCGCATTTATAACATCTTAACCCTGCTGTTGGCCTTTGCAGAAAAGAACCCAGGGATCACTCGAATTCTTACCGGCGATGCCCTGCAAGGTGAACAAGAACGCCTGCGTGAGCGCGTACAAAGCCTGTTTGAAAAGTTAGAAACTCAGTTTAAACAAGTGCTTAGAGAGCGCAAGCTACGCGAAGGCAAAGCGTTCAGTAGCGAAGAAGGTATTTTAGCTAATTTATTTCTGGCTTTTGTTGAAGGAAAAATGAATCAATTTGTCAGAAGTGACTTTAAAGCAAGACCAACGGCACAATTCGACAAACAATGGGTTGAACTGGAAAAAATCTGGCTATAGCGATAACAACTAGCCGCAATCATTTGCGGCGCAGCCCCACCAGCAACCAATACGCCCTTGTATAGCGGCTATTTTTACTCCCTACGCAGGACATCGCACCAACTCACCTTGCGTGCGTTTATCCGCGGCAAGAATAATTCACCGCTTATACCAATTCGCTTAATTAAGTGGTCTATTTGAGGCAAGAAAATTCTGTCGATAGCAAGGCGAAAATTTTTCTATTTAGTTGTTCTAAATAAGAAATTTTTAACGCAGTTAGCGTCGAATTTGCTCCCTCAAATTGAGCAAGTATTAATGTGGATTGGTATTAACTCCCCCCACGTATCGCAGAGCATTTTAGTTTCCTCACTAAAAGTGATAAAAACGCAATAAACAATGACTAAGATGCTCTTACTATGACACTCAAATTATCATTGCTCAGTGCCGCCTTACTGAGCACAGCAAGCTATGCCGCTAAGCCAAGTTTAGAATTTAAAGATGTATTCGATTTTCGCTACCCTCATGGTACCCAAGTATCAGAGCAAGGCGAACTACTTAGCTTTAGCGCCAAGCCTTATCGCGGTAACAGTGAGGGACATGTTTACAACCTCATTACCAAGCAACGCATTGCAACAGTTCCTCGTGGTACCAAGCCCACCATTAATAAAAGCGGTCAGTGGGTGGCATTTACCCAACAACCGACCTTACTGGCGCAAGAAACGGCAAGCAAAAAAGACAAAAAAGCACTTAAAAACGATCTCGTTTTAGTCAACGCCAATACAGAGAAACAACTGACCTTTGCAGCCGTCAAAGACTACCAGCTTTCTGATGATGGTAACTGGTTAGTTTACCGTGAAGATAAAGCCTCTGAGCCCGCAGAAGAAACCTCTGAAAACGCGGCAATTCCTGCCGATAAAGGCGACACGGCGTTGCCACTGGTGGTGGTGAATTTAGCCACCAACACCCGCCAAACCATCGCGGATGTTGCCAGTTATCAACTGGCTCCAAACAGTCAAGCCATCTTGCTCGCCCAGCACAGCCATGATGGCAGCCAAAACCGCGTGGTCTACATGGACTTAACCAATGGCAGCCAAGCAAACCTAATCGAAGAGCCTGGGGTAACCTTGGCTGATATAGCTTGGCAACCCAGCGGTGAACACGTCGCCTTCTATTTAGGCAACTATGTCAATGAGGATAAGCGCCGTCGCGATTATCAACTGACATTATGGGCCCCGGAATCCAACCAGCTGCGTAATATCGAAAACCCACCACAGTGGTTTAGCGGTAAAACCGCCAAGTTAAGTTGGTCAGATGATGGCACCAGACTGTTTTTCGAAAACCGCCCTGTCCTCGACGCTAAACAACCCGAACTCAAGTATCAAGACCGCGCATCCTTGTATGACTATGACACCATACGCGACCAAAAGGGCTTAAAGGTTTGGCACAACCAAGACCCAGAAATTAAACCGCGAGAAGCCAAAACATGGCAGCAAAGCCGCCGCGACCAGCACTTTCAAGCTGTTTATCACCTCGAAGGTCAGCAAGTGGTGCAGTTAGAAAGTCCAACCATGCCCTATGTTGCGTTCAACAAAAATGCTGATTACCTGCTTGGTAGCAACGACCAGCCTTACTTAGAGCAAATACTATACAAAGGCTTTTATCGTGATTATTACGCTACCAATGTGCAAACCGGTGAACGTCAGCTGATCGTTAAAGCCAGCCCTAACCGCCCAACGCTGTCACCTAGCGGACAACACGCAGCGTTTATCAAAGACGGCCAAGTATGGCTTAAGTCATTACCTAACCAAAAACTGACCGCCGTCAGCCAAGCGGTTAAAACGGCTATTTTTGCCGATGATAAACACGACCGCCCAGAGCCAAATAGTGGTTATGGCTTTGCCGGTTGGCAAACGGATGGCAGCGTTTTGTATGCTTATAGCAAATACGACATTTGGGCGTTCGATACCCAAACTCACCAAGCTACACGCTTAACCGACGGCTATAAGACTCAGACACAATACCGCCTAGGTTACCAAGATAAAGAGCAACTAGGATTTAATAAATCTGATACCTTAGTGCTCCATGGTCATAACCTAAACAATAAGCAAACCCATGTGGCCACCCTGTCATTGGCGACGGGTAAACTGGAAAGCCGACTTACGGGTGAGGCCAAATTCACCATAGTGACGAAAGCCAAAGAGTCAGATACTTACCTATTCACTAAGCAAACTTACCACCAATTCCCCGATTACTGGGTCAGTGACAGCAGCTTTAGCAATACCACTAAGCTAACCAAGCTTAACCCCCAACAACCCACCTTTGCTTGGGGAGAAAAACCTGAGTTAGTGCAGTACAAGGGGTTTGATGGCGAAGACCTACAAGGGGTGTTAATTAAGCCCGATGGTTACCAAGAGGGTGACAAAGTGCCGGTGGTGATCTATTTCTACCGCTACATGAGTCAACGCATGTATGACTTCCCTAAAATGGAACTGAACCATAGACCTAACTTGCCGATGTTCACCTCTAATGGCTATGCTATTTTCTTACCCGACATCCGCTTTGAAATTGGTCGCCCGGGTCCCTCATCGACACAAACGATGATGAATGCTGCCCAAGCGCTCATTGATAGCGGCGTCGCACACCCAGATAAAATTGGTTTGCAAGGCCACTCATGGGCGGGCTACCAAAGTGCCTTTATGATCACCCAAACCGATATGTTTAAAGCAGTTGTCTCAGGTGCCCCGGTTTCTAATATGACCTCGGCATACAGCGGCATTCGTTTAAAGTCAGGGCTTGCTCGACAGTTTCAGTATGAAACAGGTCAAAGCCGCATTGGCAAATCACTCACCGAGGCGCCCGAGCTTTATATTGAGAATTCACCAGTGTTTTTCGCAGATAAGGTTAATACGCCCATCTTGATCATGTTTGGCGATAAAGATGGCGCCGTGCCATGGCAAGAAGGCATTCAGTATTATCTGGCGCTAAGAAGACATGGCAAAGACGCGATTATGCTGCAGTATGAGGGTGAGCCGCACCACTTAAAGCGACAGCCTAATCAACTCGATTATTCCATTAGAATGAAAGAGTACTTTGACTATCACCTGAAAGGCCTTCCAGCCGCTGACTGGATTTTACAAGGTGAAGCGATCGACTAAATCGCGTGCAGGCCTAGCGGATGCTAGGCCTGCATCTTCCATAGAGCAATTAAACTATCTTTCTATGATATTAAGAATACTTTATTCATACACCACAACTAAAACACATAAAAAATGTGATAAAAATAAATAAAAAGAAAATAAAAAGCACATCAAAATAAACACCAAACATACATTAAAAACAAATATTTTACAAAACCGGTAATTCCCGATAAGTTAGGGCTTGGCACAGTACTCGTGCCTTAATTAGCTAATAACATTGTGTGAAACAGGGAAAAATTGTGAAAACATTCAAAAAAACAATGCTTTCGATGCTGGTAGCGGCATCGCTTGGCAGTTCATTTACCGCATCAGCTACAAATATCTTTGGTCAACTCGATAACAGTAAAAATACCGCTCAATACACCGTCACAGTAAAAAATACCGCAACGGGCCTCACGCGTAACCTGGATGTTGGTCAAGATGGTCAGTTTCGAGTCAGGCAATTACCTACAGGTAATTACACAGTACAAATAAAAAGAGGCGACAACATAGTCGCTGAGCAACAAGTCACTGTTTCGATTGGTTCTAACTCTAATACTGCATTTGATATGTCTTCTGTCGAGGGAGTAGAGCGCATTCAGGTTGTAGGTGCTCGCGTTTCTTCTATTGACTTGACCACAGCAGATTCAGGCTTAGTATTGTCTGATGTTGAAATCGATCGGATGCCGGTGAACCGCGATATTACGTCAGTAGCGTTACTGGCTCCAGGTACCATCAAAGGCGACTCGGCATTTGGTAATACCGCTTCTTTCGGTGGTTCATCAGTGGCTGAGAATGCTTGCTATATCAATGGTCTTGAAGTAACCAATACCAGACAGGGGCTGGGCTGTGGTGAAGTACCATTTGAATTCTATGACCAGTTCCAAGTTAAAACGGGTGGCTACTCTGCTAAGTTTGGTCGCGCTACCGGTGGTACGATTAACTCAACCACTAAAAGTGGTACCAATGAGTGGGAATTTGCCGCGGTATTACAATACCAACCGGATGCGCTTCGCAGTGAAGGAAATATATCACGAGGCAGAAATGGTGCCGGGCAAATTTTCCGTGATGAGAGCATGGACGAAAACAGCTTCACCGATTTAACACTTTCTGCAGGCGGTCCAATTATTGAGGATAAGCTCTTTTTCTACGGTATTGTAAACCCAAGAGATACTGAAGAAGCCTACACTTGGGGCGGTGACGAATTCTCTGGCGTTGATCAATTTCGTACAGAAGAAAGCTCCGGTGGCGATAACCTCTTTTGGGGTGCAAAAGTAGATTGGGATATTGCTGAGAATCACCGCCTAAGTTACTTTGCTTACTCTAACCGTAAAGATGTCGATCGCACTGTTTATGAATACAGCGAAGGCATGGTTGGCGCACAAAATGACTCAGCCATTCTAAAACGGGGTGGTGAAGCACAAAGCTTAAGCTACAGCGGTGTGTTCTCAGAAGATCTAGTTATTACAGCCATGATGGGTAATATCGAAACTGAATATGAAACCGTCGTGGGCAACCTAGATTGTCCTAGCGTGACGGACTCTCGCGGTACTAGTAACCCTATTACAGGCTGTGGTGCTGGCGGGAGTTTCGGAGCCAATAGTGATGATAATACCCAGTATCGACTGGATGTAGAGTATTATTTTGGCGATCATGAAATCGCCTTCGGTGTCGATTATCAAGAGCGTGACTCCATTCGTATATCTAAGCCCGTTGCAGGTCACAGCTACGACTATAAAACCTTAGCACCTGGTGGTGACTTTCAAGCTGATAATGGCGCTTTGACTAATAACACAGGTAGCACAATTAACTATGTTGAAGACCGTATTTTTGATGGTGGCGGCTCATTTAACTCAGAGTTATTGGCTTACTATGTCGAGGATAAGTGGCAAGCAACAGACACACTACTATTGACCATTGGCCTGCGAGTGGATGAGTTTGATAGTTATGGCACTACGGGTAAATTACTTACTAGTTTTACCACCGATATCGCGCCGCGCCTAGGCTTTACTTGGGACCCGTTCAACGACGGTGAAACGAAAGTGTATGGTACTTATGGCACCTACTATCTGCCCGTTGCCAATAACACCATTTTCCGCGCGGCATCTGGGGTGAGCGATATTACCACGGCCTACACATACTCTGGAGTGGATGCCACTACCGGTGCGCCTACAGGTCTTGAGCCATTAGCAGACCTATTAGGAAGTGGTGGCTTAGAGAATTCACAACAAGTGAGCGGTGTCCCTGTTATCCCAGAAAAGGACGTGTTCCAAGCTAAAGAAGCCGACCCGTTTGCCAAAGACGAGTATATTTTAGGTGTAGAACATGCCATTAATGATGAGTATACCGTTGGTGTGAAGGGTATCTTCCGTGAGGTCACCTCTGCACTAGATGACTATTGCGGCCGTTATGCCTATCCTACCTGTGTCATGATAAACCCGGGTGAAGACTCTAGCTGGTATAAAGATGGTTACTACTGGAATGGCGAGAGCTGGGACTCTCGAGGCGGTAATGATGGTATACCAGACCCAGGTTCACTTACTACTCACTCAGCGTCAACCATTGGACTGTCGGATGCCACCAATGAATACGGCGCCATCGATACTATGATTAGCTATCGTGGTGATAATCTGCGTTATACTTTCACTTATACTTGGTCTAAGAGCCTAGGTAACTTTGAAGGCGCAGTAAAATCTGATATTGGTCAAGCGGATGCCGGCATTACACAAGACTTTGACTTCCCCGCTGTAATGGATGGCGCCTTTGGTTATCAACCAAACGACCGCAGACATGTGTTCAAGTTCTTTGGTAGTTGGGAGCCGATGGATAACCTCACCATTGGCTGGAACTCTACGCTATCGAGCGGCCGTCCACTGAGCTTATTTGGTCAAGGTTATCCTACTGATGATCCAAACCTAAATGGTGGTTGGGGTGATACTTTCTACCTCTTCACTTGCCCAGATACCAATGGCGATGGCACGTGTAATGCGAGCGAGCAAACCTATACCCGTAACTCTCGTGGTACAGCAGGAAGAACGCCGTGGACATTTAATGTTGATTTATCAGCAGCTTACAACTTCAGCTATCAAGATGTCGACATGCGCGTTAGCTTAAATGTCTTTAACGTTTTAGATACCACGGAAGCGGTAGCCCTGAATGAACATTATGAGCAAAGTGAAGGCGAATTTAATGCCTATCATGGTGCTGCTTATTCGTTCCAAACACCACGCTATGTGCGCCTTGGGTTCGAAGCGCGGTTTTAATTCGCAATGACCCTTAACAGTGATGGTCACACCGCTGGGTGTGGCCATTTTTATTTGCAGCCTAACACTTTTTTAAAAACGCCATAAAGTCTTGCTCAGGCATGGGCTTGGCGAGTAAGAAGCCTTGCACCTCATCACAACCAAGCTTTTGTAACACCGCCATTTGTTCTTCGGTCTCCACGCCTTCGGCAATGGTTTTTAAACCCAGATGACGGCCTAACGAAATAACCAGATCGGCAATGGCGCCGCTATCTGTCTCAGGAATGTCTTTAATAAATGCACGATCTATTTTTAATCGTGCCAAGGGGAGCTTTTGCAAGTAACTCAGCGATGAAAAACCAGTACCAAAGTCATCGATTGCTACTTCAACGCCAAATGCCTGAAGTTCCTCTAAGGTACTAACCACTGCATTCACCTCATCCATCACCACACTTTCTGTGACCTCAAGCTCAATGTGTTGTGGCTGCACGCCGTAGGAGGTAATGGTTTCTTTTACCTGTTTTGCGTAGTTTGGCACTTTGAACTGGGGCACAGACACATTCACCGCCACGCTGATATCACCAAACCCTTGCTGCTGTAGCTTTGCTTGCAGCTGACATGCCTGCTCTAACACCCACTGCCCTATTTCAACAATCAATCCAGCATTTTCTGCTAAAGGCACAAACACTGCGGGCGAAATGTATTTGCCATTGCCCGAGGGCCACCGCAATAACGCCTCGCAGCCAATAATGTTGCGGTTTTCAATGCCAAACTGCGGCTGATACCAAACCTCGAGTTTATTCATCTCAAAGTCTTGGCGCAGCTGCCGAATGAGGCCTAACTTCCACGCCATTTTTTCTTCTAAATCGGAGCTATACCAATCCAGTGGAATGCAAGATAACTTTGCTTGGTTAAGGGCAATGTAAGCGAGCTTCAGGGTTTCAATGCCCTGAGGTTGAAAGTCCTCTTGCCTGCACACCCCAATATGAAAGTGCATGGTAAGCACATGCTCACCCACCTGATAAGGTAAGGTCATGCTCTCAATTAAGCTATCTTCATCGAACTCTGCTTCCGGTAATAAGAAGCCAAAGACATCGGCGCCAATCCGAGAAACTAGCTGTGCTTGTGGAAATTCGTTGGCAATTCTATCCGCGATACCAAGCAACAATAGGTTGCCGACTTCTTGTCCTAAGCCATTATTAATATCTGAGAACTGAGCGATATCAATTAGCACAAACAATAATGACTGCGACTGACCATAGTAAGCGGCGATATGCTCTGTAAAGTTAGCGCGATTCGGCAGCTTAGTTAGGCTGTCTTTGTACGCCACATCCCGCAACTCATTAAACAGTTTAATGTTATCAAGACCAACACTGACATTGGTTAAAAAGATTTCCGCAAACTTAAGCTGTGCCTCACTGGGTGGTTCGGTTATTTCGAGGTACAGTGCCGCGCGCTTATTTTTATTGCTTTCAAGTAGTAGAGTGATGTCGTGATCGGTACTTTGGTGCTGCTCAGAATCGATACAATTTTGCACCTGCATAATGACACGGCCATTGTCGAGTTGCTCTAGGCCATGACCAAAAAACTCATGGTACTGTTCACTGCCACCAAACACCCGCAGCTGGGTTTCGTCATCGAGATAGCCACTGACCAGCCCTTCACCAGAACCGCCAAGGATTTTTGCCAGCTGGGCCACTACTGCGGCAGAGAAAGAACTCATATCGGTATGGCCGAGAATGGCCCTGGATGCCTGTAAAATTTGCCCTAAAGTACGGCTTTGCGCCTCTAGCTCACAAATTTGCTGGTAAGAGCGTGCAGCAGTTAAAATGGATGTTACCAGCTTACTGCGAGTCAGCTCGGTTTTCATTTTATAATCGTTGATGTCGTACTCGCGGATCACCTTTTCTTCAGGGGCATACCCTGGCTGACCGGTTCGCATAATGATGCGCACAGCCATGTTTTTTAGTTCTTCGCGGACGCGGCGCACCACATTTAATCCAGCATCATCGGTTTCCATTACCACATCCAGTAATAGAATGCTGATGTCGTTTTGCTGTTTTAATATCTCTATCGCTTCAGCACCAGAATAGGCGTGAAAAAAGCGTAACTTTCTACCCCAGACTTCTAGGTTTGATAATGCGAGCTTAGTGACAGAATGAATTTCCGGGTCATCATCTACGACTAAAACATCCCAAAAAGCACTTATCGTTTCTTCTTCTTGAGTTATGTCTTCGTGCTCTGCAAACAAAAAATCATCTTGCTCAGGTGCCATCTTCTACCCTTTAATTCTGCACTACTTCTTAATTATAGGCACTGATTCACTCCAGTGTTTACCATCGCAACCAAAATGGTAAATTTACTATTATGTTTGTAATTGCTTAACTTATATTAAACATTATACTCGAGCATAGAACAATATAGATGATTTAGCATACTTTTTAGTGAAGAGGAAAAGCCATTAAACGTTTATCAGCCCCGCTAAAGTTAGTGGTAGCAATCGCTTTTGTTATAGTAATTGCTGGTCTCGCCATGCCCCACCAATACCAAGTGGAAACACAGACCAAACTCACTACGCACAATAATGCATTAACGCCTTTGGTGCTCTCTCACTGGCCGCAGCTGTTTAATTGGCAAAAACCCGAAGCTATATATTTCACCTTGATACCAAAACAACAAGCAATAGGCAGCTCAGCCATTATTGTGCATCCTTGGGGTGAAGCTGAAATCACGGTCTACAGTGTCAGTGAAGAGCAGTTAAAGCTGTCACTGCATATTAGCGATGAGCACATGGCAACCATTAACTTAATGCAAAGCCAGCAGGGCAATGCCAAACAGTTAAAAGTAGAGATTAATGGCAGGGTTAACATCCCATTTATTGGCAGCTTTGCCGCCTTGTTTATGCAAAGGTATTTACAGCAACTCAGCAGTTCAGCACTCAACCACATGAACTCTCAATATAAGATGCAAGCAAGCCATGACGGTTAAAAACGCACAAGTAAAGTCGGCATTAGCGCTTTCCATCGAAGAAAAGCTCGGCTACCCCATGATAAAGCGCGCAACCCCTTTAATGTCGCAAGATGAGCGCTATCAGCAAGCAAAAAATAAAGACAATCAGTATGCGGTAAAAACCGAACATGGGGTGTTGAAACGGGCATTAAAGCGCCAGCAATTAAATAAAATTCAGCGCCAAAAAAACCTTGAAGCCATTATGGGCAGTGCCCTGACTTTATGCCCCGAAGTGACCGCACGTGGTCGCCCAGATCCAGACTGGTTAGAGCACTTTATTACATTGGCTGAAGACATTACTAATCATGCCATGCAAAAGCTTTGGGCAAAAATTCTAGTGGGAGAAAGTATTACTCCAGGGACTTTTTCAATAAAAAGCTTACAAACACTGAAATTGATGACCCAGCGAGAAGCCAACGCGCTGCAAAAGTGTGCGCCACTGTGTGGCTATCTTGAGCGGGAAGACAGTTATTTAATTTTACATGGCTATTATAAAAAGCCCTCTATTTTGGACCTCATTCGCAAAGGCAGTACCGAGTCAATTAACCTCAGCCAAGCGGGGTTAAGTTTTCCTAATATCCTCACCTTAATGGATATTAATATTCTATATCGCCAAGAAATAGAATCTGCATCGCTGCAAAAAGGCCAAACTATGGAGCTGGTGTTTCAGCGCAAAAAAATCACCTTAACGGCTAAGTCTAATGACTTGGTGTTTAGTTATTACAAGCTGACGCAAACCGGGGATGAGCTCAAGAAGCTATTACAAAGTCCAATTAACAAAAACTACAAACAACTGATTGATAAAGCATTTGAAGCGGAATTTAGTATTGATTGGAGCGACAGATAGTAAAGAAGAAACGCTGCAAGGACAAGGCCCTAACAGCGCATTAGAATATAGGGTTTAGAAATGCACCTGAACGCCAGCGAACGGACCGGAGACATCTAAATCGGTGTTAATGTCATCAATGTCATCGAGCTCAAGCACCATTGAACGGTAACCTGCTTTCACTGCGACATCAATTGCCATATTATCAATGAACTCGTAAGCAATACCGACTTGGTAGTCTTGGATCTTGCTGTCATCAATGGCCAGCATGCTACCCTCAGCAAAGACACTTAACCCAGTTAACGGTAAACCTACTTCACCGCGCACATAGCCCAGTGGTACAAAGCCAGAAAAGTCCACAGTTTCTGCACGAGTTGCGCCATTGCTGGTCCCAGTTACCATGATAGAACCATCAAATTGCTTGAAGTTCAAACCAAAATCAAACGTCAGTAAGTCGTTATCGAACAGCTCGTAGTACAAGGTGTAATCCATGTGCGTTAAATCGGCATTGGTTGTCGCGGTAGTGCCAACAGTGTATACCTCGCCGCCAAAGTCAAATGACTCGGTTAATAACGTTTGTCCATTTAGTTCCAACTCGGTGTATCTTAACTTCACGTTTGGCACTAGGGGGACTGGATGCTCTAGTGCGGCATACACACTGCTAAAGGTATCATCTTCAAAATTGAAGTTTTGCATACTGCCTTTTTCCGAGAAGCTACCTTCACTTTCGGTATCCCACCCTTCTGCGCCGACATAGAGGCCAAGTACTGTATCCGCTTGCGCAGCAGGGGCGATACACGCCAGTGACAATGCCGCAGCTAAGAAGTGTTTTTTCATGATATTATCCTTGCGCTAAGAGTTCACTAAGTTCAATTAAAGCCGCATTGGCTCGAGAAATATAATTTGCCATCACTAGCGAGTGGTTGGCAACTAAACCAAAGCCACTGCCGTTGAGCACCATTGGGCTCCAAACCGTTTCTTGAGTGGCTTCGAGCTCTCTGATGATTTGCTGAAGGCTTACCAGAGCATTCTTTTTCTCTAATACTGGTTTAAAGTCATGCTCCACGGCTTTTAAATAATGCAGCAACGCCCAAGTTGCACCACGTGATTCATAAAATACATCATCAATCTGCCACCACGAGGTTTTCACCATATTATGATTGGGTGTTTTGGTCGCCTTTTCAGCGGCACTATCGCCTGCTAGATTGGTATCAAGTCGGTCTTGGCCAACACTGGCACTTAACCGCTGACTTAAACTGCCCAGACGCTTCTCAGCTTCTTTAAGCCAGGCTCTGAGGTTATCTGCGCGGGCATAAAACTGGCTATCGCGATTGCTGTTGTCGGCAATTTGCATCAGGTAGGAGCGTAAGTGTTCTTTGCCTTTTTCGTACTCGCCCTCGGCACTGGGCCACATCCAAGCAGTAGAGCTAATGTTAAACTGCGGCTGCGCCATTTTAAGACTGGGGTGTTCGGTAGACTGCGACTGTGAACGGCTGAAATCTTTACGCATCGACAGCGCCAAGTCGCGGGTCATTTCCAGTGCGCCAAATTCCCAAGCCGGCATGTTGTCCATCATAACGCTCGGAGGCATCATGTCATTAGATAAATACCCGCCCGGCTTATTCAATAATGTGTCTGTCACTGCGATTAAGGTATGCGTTGTGACATAACCCGTCACCATGCTGTTACCGCTGGCTCTGGCATCTTCTTGCGCGGCCGCCACCACATCAAATTGCTCTGGCTCCATGCTCCAATACACGGCAATTGCATATCCTAAGATAACGATGGCTAAAATGCCTGAGATAATTTTTCCCGTATGATTTCCCATTTAAAACCTCACTGTAAGCAGTTATTCGTGATGCGAGTGATGTGCTGGCTGCTGCTTGCTTTTGTCACCAAACATGTCCCCTAAGGCCACAACTTCTGCCATGGTGTAAATTCTATCGCCATCAGCAAAATATAGCGTAAGCTTGCGAGACTCACCGACTTTTAGTGGCTCTTGAGGTTCAAAAATCATCAAGTGATAGCCGCCAGGTTGAAACGTTACCGTTTCACCAGCTGGAAGGGTAAGCTGCTCAACACGTTGCATCCTCATCATGTCTTCTTTGTGTACATGCTCGTGAATTTCAACCCGCTTGACTCCTTCGAGTGTGGCTTTCACCAACACTTTGTCGCTGCTTGTGGTATTTTCAATCACTAAATACCCCGCTGTAGAAGGCGCAGCAGGTAAAAAAGCACGTACCGTTGCACTGTGTACGTTCAAAGACTGTGATTGGTGCTGCTGATGTTCATGCTCATGGCCCTGATGTGCCGCGCTGCTAAAGCCAATAAATGCGGCGGCTACAAAAAATAAGGGGTTGATTACACTTGCTTTCATTCTGGCTTTCCTTGGGATTTGCGATGCTAATAACTATATCACAGATCCCCAAATAGGGTGTTTTTTCTCTCCCTACACGCTCATGTCGTTTGCCGAGTTGGTTTGTCAATCACCAACCACACCACTAAGGCGAGGGCAATGAATGGCAGCAAGGCCAAGAGGGAGTTGAGTAGCAGTGCCATTACTAGCCCAATGAGCACAACAAACAATAACCCAATGACTCCAACACTTACCAAGGCTGCCATTACCAGCACGGCCACCAGCGCAAATAATAGCGTTAAGATTTCAAAACCAACCCAACCTAAGTTCCCCTCCAAAAGGAAGTCAAAGCGACCCACATCCAACCACATAAGTGGGTAAGAGACCCAAGATAAGGCTAACAGCAATAATGCGGCAAAAAATAGACTGGCAATGGTTTTCATCACTTACTCCTAGGCACACTGGTTAGCCATGATGTGCCACTTTTGGCATCGCAAACCAAGCGACGCCGTACGCCAATACCACCAGCATTGGAAATTTAAAAAATAACAATACGGTGAGTAGCCGTGTTAACCATATTGGTAAATCAAAACGGCGTGCCAATTGTGCGCATACGCCACCAATTTTCTTGCTACTGTTCATGTGTGACATGGTCGATTGATATTTGCTGTTCATCTTTATCCCCTTGTGGAATATCCGTTGCGGAAAAGTCAGTTGGGTGTAATAAAAGTTAGCTGGCCATTTTTTGCTTCAACTGCGCTAACTCGTCTTCTACCTGTTGTTGCTTCTGCTCATCTTCAAAGCGTTGCCACACATCAGGTTGCCCTAAGTCATACGCTTCCACTTCGGACTCTAAACGCGCTACTTTCTGCTCTAGTTGTTCAAACTTATGCGTGGCCGACTGTACGGCATCACTGTTAAGGGTTTGCTTAATGTTTAATCGTGCTTGACCAGTGGCTTCGCGACGCAACATCGCCTTTTCTTTGGCGCGTAGCTGCTGAATTTTGCTTTGTAGCTTATCGGCATCCGCGCGTAGCTTTTCCAATGAAGGCGCTAATTCATCGATTTGCTGCTGTGCTACTGTGGCTTTTTGCAATGCTTGTTGCTTTTGCTCAAGCGCAGAGCGCGCTAAGTCTTCACGGCCTTTTTCAAGCGCATGTTCCGCTTTACTTTGCCACGAGGTAGCTGTTTGGTGTGCTTGGTCGATTTGGCGCTGCAACACTTTTTGCTGACAAATCAATTCAGCAGCGGTACCGCGACAATCAGAAAGTGCTTCTTCTAAATCACGTACCAGTTGTGTTGCCATTTTTTGTGGATCTTCAGCCTTGTCTAGCAATGCATTGAATTCTGCTTTAATAAGATCTTCGATTCTGTTGATGAGTGTCATAGTCGGCTCCTTTTATAATGTAATGAATACATTCCAAGAGCCATGCCAAAATTAATTTACTCAATTATTCAATGAGTTAAAGGACTTCTATAAGAAAGAGCAGAGAAAAAGGAAAGGATAAATAGTGAAAAAGACGATTAAATCGTCTTTTTCACACTCTAATTATTGTTCCGGCACAAAGGTCAGGGCTTTTTCCATTACCTCGATGCCTGCGCCTTTCTTATGGCCATTTTCCGATAGATGACGACGGAAGCCTCTCGCGCCAGGTTGGTTTTGGAAAATACCCAACATATGACGGGCAATATGCCAAAAATTAGCGCCCTGTGACATTTGCGCTTCAAAGTAGTCGTACATGCTTCTCACGACCTGATGGCGAGTTTGGCTAAAGGCTGGCTCACCATACAAGGCTTCATCAACCTGAGACAATAAAAATGGATTACTGTAGGCTTCGCGGCCAATCATCACGCCATCCAAATGCTCCAGATGGTGCTGGCACTCCGCAATGGTTTTTACACCACCATTAATGCTGATATGCAAGTCTGGGTAATCTTTTTTCAGTTGATACACACGAGGGTAATCCAGCGGCGGCACCTCACGGTTTTCTTTTGGACTTAAGCCTTGCAACCAAGCTTTGCGCGCGTGAATAATAAAGTCATCACAGCCCACAGTGCGCGACGCTTCAATTAATGCGGTTAAAAACTCATAAGAATCCTGTTCATCGATGCCAATACGGGTTTTTACCGTTACCGGAATATCCACCTCGGCTTTCATCGCCGCCACACACTCTGCCACCAGCTGTGGCTCAGCCATTAAGCACGCACCAAAGCGACCATTTTGCACCCGATCTGACGGGCAACCCACATTCAGGTTCACTTCACTGTAGCCATACTCACCGGCCCGTTTAGCACATTCAGCCAACGCTTTTGGATCAGAGCCCCCGAGCTGCAATGCCACCGGCAGTTCATGCTCACCAAAAGCAAGGTAATCACCCTTACCAAAAATAATCGCCCCGGTGGTGATCATTTCGGTGTACAGCACCGCATGCTTGGTGAGCTTACGATGGAAAGTGCGACAGTGGCGATCCGTCCAATCCAACATCGGTGCTACACTAAAGCGGCGAAAGCCTGAATCGCTTATATTTACTGGCTTAAAGCCTGATTTCACTGAATTTTGCATAGTACCTCTATTGCTTTGGAACGCCTTGAATTGCAGCCAATTTCACCATCCGGTCCCCCTATAGTCACCCTCGTGGGGTAGGACAGAACAATAACTTATGGGGACAAAGGCTGACTGTTCATAGCACCGAAAAATCGAAACTTAACTCTGACGAGTTGCGCTATAAGTTTTATAGTTCGCGAGAAAAGCGAGGGCAAGATTATACACAATGAAAGCAGAATATTCAGCACAAAAGGAAAGAGGCGGCCTCTATACTAAGAATTAGAAAAATGCCTTGTTTGGAGCTTACTTAAAGAGTCCTACATTAGAGTTACTAATAACTATAATGTCTGTGGATGTGCTCAAACTTTCCATTTAGGTGGCTAAGCTAGCAACTCATAACTAACTACAGCAATGATTGAGGCAGCAAGCAATTGATGGGTGATAGGTGATATTCAACATCACGCCTATCATCGCTGGTTGTTATGTTCTTGAGAGTCAGGGTATTGCGTACGCTTGCCTGTGCTTTTTGTAAGCTGCAGGCAAGTGTTTTGACTCTCTTTCATCAGCGTCTTAATAAGCTTATCAACCGGTTGAGCTTTTACCACCAGCGAGAAGAGGGTTGAAAATAGCGCGGTGCCTAACCACGCCACAGCAGATAATAGGGCTTTATTGTTCTTGTACATGATAATTCCATTGTTCATTGATACTAAGAGGTGGGTTCTTAGTATCAAGTGTTATGCCAAAATTAAAAAGCATTAATTTTCATGACGTTAAATAAAAATAAAATGTACACAATTGGCTGTAAGTATGCTTGATTGGTGAGAATCGAGAAAAAGTAGTGCTTTTGACAACGTGAAATATAAGTGCAGAGACATTAACTCGGTTACGCCTTAGAAGGCCTCAATGAAGTAAGTCAACGTCTGCATACCCTGCAGCGTCAGACCATACCTGCGCTGCAACAAGCCATGAGTGAGGCTGGTAGCCCGTGGACTACTGGCGCACCATTGCCGCAGTAGGCTTCATTACTTAAAAATTTCCCCTAAACGGCACCGCAACGGTGCCGTTTTTTATTAAAATTCTATCGTCTCACCCAATACGGGAATGTCTGCGGTAATATCATGCTGCTGTTTTAACTGCTTTGAAAAGCCCGTTAAGGCATCGGGTTCCCCATGCACCAATACCACTTTAGGTGAGGTACTAAAATGGCCTACCCAATCAACCAATGCGCGCTGTCCAGCATGAGCAGAAAAACCATTTAGGGTTTCAATATTGGCTTTGACAATAATGTCTTCGCCAAACAATTTAATGTGTTGAGTACCATCTACCAATATTCGCCCTAAGGTGCCATTGGCCTGATAGCCGACAAAAATAATGGTATTGCGACTATCCCAAATACGGTGCTTAAAGTGGTGGGTAATGCGGCCTCCGGTACACATGCCACTGCCTGCGATAATGAGTGCGCCCTTACTGATTTTATTGATGGCCATTGAATCTTCGGCATCCACCATCAGGTGCAAGGTGGAGAGAAAATCCTTTAGTAAGGTTTGCTCCCCAGTGCAAAGTTTTTTTACTCCTTCGCAGTCAAGGGTTGGTAACCACTGGTCGTATACTTTGGTGACTTCGATGGCCATGGGGCTATCGAGAAAGATTTGCCAATTATCTAACTCACCAGCGTGTTGCAATAAGCCCAAATACAGCAACAGCTCTTGGGTGCGCCCCACAGCAAAGGCTGGGATCATCACGTTGCCGCCACGGGAAAAAGCCTCACTAAGAATATCTCTTAGTTGGCTTTGAGTGTCACCTAAAGAGCGATGCTCGCGATCGCCATAGGTGCCCTCCACCAGCACAATGTCTGCCTCACTCAAACGTGCAGGATCGTTCATAAGTAGGGTATCGGTATTGCCAAGATCGCCAGAAAACACCAATGTCTTTTGTTGCTCACCATCTTGGAATGTCAGTTCAGTGATTGCCGAGCCCAGAATATGGCCAGCATCGTGAAAACGCAGTGTCGCATGCTCAGTAATGGCAATAGGTTGCTCATAGGGCTGTGGTTTCAGGGAGGCTAATACCTGTAAGACATCGTCTTTACTGTATTGCGGTGCGATTTCCGGCTTGCCCTTGCGCGCTCGCTTACGGTTTTCTCTGCGTAAGTCATTTTCGTATAAGCTCAATGCATCAAACAGCATAATGGGAAGCAGCTGCGCCGTTGCTGGGGTACAATGTATTGGCCCAGTAAAGCCCTCATGAACTAAACAGGATAACCGACCGGAATGATCTAAATGCGCATGGGATAAAATCACCCTATCGATACTGGTGGGATTAAAAGAAAACTGCTCACGAGAAATTAAATGCTTGGCACGCATGCCTTGATGCATACCACAGTCTAATAGCACATCCCCAAGCTCTGGTGAGCGCACTAGGTGACACGACCCGGTCACCTCTTGTGCTGCGCCATGAAATGTAATCGTTGCCATTACTTCTCCTTCAAGCCCGCGATAACGCGATTTCTTTACTCTGTTATTTCAGCTTAGCCGGAAAAATGCTTTTAAACCTGTGCTAAATCAAAAAGCCCGCTTGTTACCACCCCTTTACTCTGCTCTGCAGTGCTGAAAATAATGATATATAGGAATAATTCCTAACCCGAACCGTTTCATTTCGCGGTATAATGGCAACATAAAAAGGAGGGGTTATGGAAATTGGTATACTGGAAGACCATCAATTAGTGCGCGATAGTTTTAAGAAATTACTCGAGTTACAGCCCGGCTGGCGAGTGACCATAGAAGCCTGTGATGTAAACGATGCCCTGCTCGCCGTGAAGTTAGATCAGCCCGATATTTTTATCTTGGATATTTCACTCAATGAAGGTCAAACTGGGTTAACCTTTTTACGCTACCTGCGCGAGCATTACCCTAAAATCAAAGTGATCATTGCTTCTATGTATGATCACGACCCTTATGTTAGCAACGCTATGCGCTTAGGGGCCTTGGGCTATGTTTCTAAGCGCTCAGCGTCGGATGCCATGATTGATGCGGTTACCATGGTCAGTAAAGGCCAGCGCTACATTAGTAAAGACGTCAGCTTTAACGAACACAGTAATAAAATCGATAAGTTACAGCAACTCACCAACCGAGAGCGCCAAGCATTTCCGCTGTTTGCCAAAGGTCTCAATGCCAAACAAGTCGCCCAAGAGTTAGACATCATGCCTAAAACGGCGCACGTCCATAAAGCCAACATTTACACCAAGCTTGGAGTAACCGGCTCTTTTGAATTATTAAAAATTGCCATCGAGCTCGGGGCTGTGGAGCTGAATGAACTGGCGTAATACATTCACTGCCCTTACAAAAAATAAAACTCAGCAGTTAGGCCAGCAATTATTGGCGGCGGTTAGCTTTTTTGCATTACTTGCCGCAGCCTCATGGCTCAGTAACCTATTAGAGACCGTGGCACAAAGTAGCGCTATTTACCTGCCAGCCGGAGTAAAACTCGCCTTTGTATTAACACTGCCAACGCGGTTTTGGCTGATATTGTGGGTTACTTCACGGCTTTATGCCGCTTACTTAGGGACTTTTTATACTGGCGTTTGGCACTTTGAGCTATTTCATGCTTTTTGGTTAGAGCTGTTTTTTTATGCTTTGGTGTTTTGTTTTAAACATAGCCGCTGGCCACCGCACATTCGTCGTACTCAAAACGTCATATCGTTACTGCTGCTGGCTTTACTGGCATCGGCTTTTAAGTGGTTTTTATTTGCCAGTGCTTTTGAGTTTACCACTGGGCTTGATACCAAGCAGCTGCTGCAATATCAGCTTAATATGACCTTAGGCGATTTAACTGGTGCCTTACTAGTGACTCCGATTGCCATTGCTACAGCGCACTATGTCAATCACACTGCTAAAAAGGCCAAACCCAGTAACTTCACACTTTTATGTACACTCGTGTTGTTCGCAACAGTGGCTACCTTTTGCTATCTACTGCGCCCTGACATCTATCCTTTTTTACGTTTATCTGCATTACTCCCCGTGATTTGGCTAGCCTATTTATTTGGAGTGCGAGGTGCCGTTACTGGGGGGCTGGTTGCCAACAGCCTCATTGTGGCCGAAGCCGCTGTCACCCAAACAGCTGAGAATACGTATATTAGTCAACTATTTATTATTGCTAACGCCACCACCAGTTTAATCCTTGGGGCCGCAACCGAGGAGCTGAGAAAAAAGAATTGGGCGCTAAAACAAAGTAACCTCGAACTCAAAGCCTTACTGCATAAAAATCAAAACCTAGCGGCTAAAATGGTTAATATTCAAGAGCATGAACGCAAGCACCTATCACAAGAATTGCACGACGAACTGGGACAGAACTTAACCGCGCTTAAAACCGAGCTCGCTGTGCTGGCCAGCATTTCAACGGAGCAGGTTAAATCGACAGTGAGTGCTCTAAAAAGTAATGCCGACTTAATGTACGAGTCGGTGTACGATTTAATGCACTACCTGCGACCACGTGAGCTCGACGAGCTGGGGTTAGAAAAGGCCCTATCTCAAGGTCAATTTGCTACCACCTTGAATAAAGCCGGTATTTCCTATTACTGTGAACTGGCTATTACTGCGACACTCAGCGAGAGTCATCAAATCGCTCTCTACCGCATCTGCCAAGAAGCCCTCACTAATTGTATCAAACACAGCAATGCCACCTCATTGACGTTAACATTAGCGACTAAGCACAATGGAATTACCTTAAAGGTCAGCGACAACGGCAGCGCTATCACGACATCGTCGCAGTCAGGAAAATACGGTTTAAGCTTTATTGAAGAGCGCGTCACGGCACTTGGAGGCCATTGCCACTTCGAACATGATGACGGCTTTACCGTAGCCGTTTTGCTGCCTCTTTAACCTATTTCGTCAATGTGCAGTAGCCCCTCAGCAAGTGCGAGTTTAGTGGCTTGTATTTGCGAGGTCAGCTGTAGCTTGCTCATTACATTCGCTCTATGTACATGCGCGGTCTTCGGCATCACATTAATCACCTGTGAGATTTGTTTTGCATTCAGGCCTTGGGCAAGTAACTTAAACACCTCAAGTTCCCGAGCAGTTAACAATGAGAGACTGGGGTTAGACGTACCATCACTTACCAAGCGATCACTGATCGCAGGACTATAAAAACGTCGGTCTGCTGCAACCGACTGGATTGCATAAATAAGTTCATTGGCGGCATCGCGCTTTGACAAATAGGCATCGACGCCAAGTTCTAGCGCTGTTTTTATGTACAACTTTTCCTCATACATGCTCAGCATAATGCGCTTTGCATCAGCATATTGCTGACCAATTAGCGCTGCTAACTCCAAGCCATTTTTATCTGGCAAAGAAATGTCGATGATATAATAATCAACCTGAGTTGCCTGCGAGCAACTCAGGAGCTCCTCTGCGCTGCCAAGCTCGAGTACTACGTTCCAATCTGGGTGCTCTTCTTCAATTAAAGCCTTAAAGCCTTCTCTCACCATTTGATGGTCATCTATCAGCGCAAAATTCATCTCACCTCCTTGTTTTTCAACAGTATAACTCGTCGTTGAGCATCACAGCTAAGAAATTTTCTTATGCCATTAAGAAAAATGGCAATAAAACACTGACACCATTCAACCTAAGCTATCTCTAAATCATAAGGAGATAGCTATGCCAAACATTACCGGAGAAACTGAGCGCTTTCATAATATTACGGTTCTACTTCATCACATTGGCGAGTCTAACTATCGTATTGAGTGGACCAGTAAAATGACTAAAGGCTCAACCAACTTAGTGAAAACAGGCAAAAATAGATATGTTGTGATCCGCAAATGGCCTGAAACCAGAAGCCTTCCCGATGTGGCAACCAATTTTACTTCACGCAATGCCGCGTTTGTTCACTTTATAAAAAATGTGGATGTTATCAAATGCAACGATGAAGCCATTCTTAAAGCCAAACAACAGTGTTTAGATTATTTCACCCGTTGCGAGCGCATCAACTCGGTGGTTAAAACCGCTTTTCCCAAACCACGTTTACAAGGCGCACTAGGCAGAGAAGTTATTGTTAAACATAAACGTAACTTGTCAGATATTGCCAAAGGGCACTTATTACAACTCATTGGCAATAAAGCTGAAATTCAAATCACACAACGCTATACTCTGTGTAATCCAAATCCCAAGTTGCAGTTTGATACAACTCAGGTTTACTTACCCTAAAAGGCCAGAAGATACTCATGGATGGAGTTTTACGTCACTTTCATTACCAGTTTTTGAGTAATAAGCTCAATTCCGTGAACCGCACTCAGATAATCAAGTTTCTACTACTGTCGCTGCTTATTGTGGTAGTTGCGCCAATCATTGAAACCTTGCTGTACCTGTTGTCTTTTAACTATGTGGTGTATGAAGATTTTGTGAGCTGGTATTTTCCAGTGGGTTTTAGGGTTATCTGTTATATTTTTTTACCGCTACGCTATTGGCCTGCGCTCACTATTGGTTTCACACTTGGGCAAATATTCTATGTTTGGTATTACTATGATGTTGCCTTAGACAATGTAGGCTATCGCTTACTAAGCGCTGCATCACGTGAGTACATGATACTTACTCCTCTGATCTTGGCCAAGTTATTCAAAGTGCGCTTGGATATTAACACCTTAAAAAGCGCTGTAACGGTTATTTTTATTGCTATTTCCTATCGCTTTATCCGCTCAATGCTAATTGTTTTGCCAGAGGGAACTAAAAATAAATATGCTTTAATTGCAGCGGAAGATCGCTTTGAAATGATGCTAGCACATCAACTTGGGGGGATTTTAACGACACTTATTTTACTGTTATTGGCATTTTTTGCTAAAACCTGGTTTGCACAGCGCAAGCACTACTTCAGTCGTAAAAATATCATATTGGCTTTGCAGCTTAGCTTATGCTTTTTTGCTTTTTACAGCACATTTTTAATCGAACCTAAGTCCGTTTATTTACTGCGTATGTTGGCGATTTTTCCTTTGCTCTGGTTCAGTTTTCAGTTTGGCGCTTTAGGAGCTCTCAGCTATGGCACACTTACAGTGGCGACCCTGATGGTAAATGTTTTTGCCGTGAATCAAACTGAGCTGCTGCTAACGACGCAACTTTACCTTATCAGTTATAGCGTGCTGGCTCTATTATTGAGCGCCTTAATCACTGAATTAAACCACTCGAAAAGCGAACTTTTGAGGCAAAACCAGGAGCTTGTTACACTCAGTACGTTAACGCAAAACCTCGCGACTAAGGTGGTCAATGTACAAGAATCTGAGCGCAGCCAGCTATCGCAAGAATTGCACGATGACATAGGCCAAAACCTCACCGCGTTAAAAACCAATATCGCCGTATTAGCAAAGAAAACCAAACATCACGACGAACTAAGCCATACCATATTACGGCTCGAAAACGTTTCAAGTAGCATGTACGACTCAGTGTATAGACTGATGCACTGGCTGAGACCAAGATTGCTAGATGAGCTTGGGCTAAAGGCAGCCCTGCAAAGTGAATTGTTTTCTGAACACTTAGCCGAAGCTGGAATCGCTTATCAATGCCAGATTGCCGGGCCCATCGATGACCTCAGCGACGAATACCAAATTGCCATTTACCGCATTTGCCAAGAAGCGTCCACCAATGCTGTTAAGCACTCGCTGGCAACTAAACTTAGCGTTGATATCGTTTATGAGAACGAGGTATTAGCACTCACAATAAATGACAATGGTATCGGCCTTAATGAGCCCAAACAGTGCGCCAGCAACAGTGGCTTTGGTATGGACGGTATCCGTGAACGGGTGTCACTGCTGAATGGCAATTGCCAATTCACTCATAATGAAAGCGGCGGACTGGCGATCAATATTCTCTTTGATATACCAATTAAAGGAAAATCACCGCTTGGCGATGCCAGCGGTGAATTTGAATGAGGTGAGTCAGCCTATAAGACAACTGAACAGAACTGTAACTATCTGATTTTATTGAAGGCTTGAAATCTGAAAACTGAAATTTAGTGCAACCGTGTACCAGTTTGGTATATCACGATTCTGAAATGTAGGGGTTTTAGAAAACCGCTTGAAAGATCAAGCGGTTACTAAAACTTCTGAGACAGCCTGTAAGACAACTGAAAAAGTGACTCTAGAAAGCCTAAAGTGCAGGATTAGACTGTTTGTACTGACCTTTCTGGAGCTTCTTTAACTCATTAAATGAAATATCAGGTTTATAGCCACATAGCTTCAAATCGGGTTTATGGATGATGACCTCAGTCCCTTTTCTTTTCTCTTGTGCGGTATAAGTAAGACCAAATGGCTGTGGACTAAACTCACTGTAAATGTCATTTATCTCTGGTGTATCATCATACGTCACAATCCATGGTTGCTTAATTCTCTTAACGCTCTCGTAGAGACGATAATGATCATCGTGGACAAAAAAGTTTTGATATAACCCTTTACCCTTTACATAATAGGGTGGGTCCAAGTTGACTAAACAACGCTGTTCAACCTGCGGTAACACCTCATCAACAAACTCTGCAGCGTCAAGATTCGTTAAACGAATATCATTGCGCCGAGACGCTATGTTCTGAATTTGTTTAATAAGCCTAGCTTTATTGAAACGGCAGTCAATTTTATAATTACCGTCTTGATTTAACCCGCCAATAACTCCTGCTCTAATGATACCTGAACGATTGGTTCGATTTAGAAAGAATGTAGAGAACCCCCTTTCGATAAGACTAGCTGATGAAGATTCTTGTATTTTCTTCTGCTTGTGCCATTCCTCAATATCAACTTGAGCACCATCAATCAATGAGCACAATAAATCAGTTTCATTTAAAACGCAGTGCCAAAAGGCATAGATGGAAGGGTTTAGATCATTGATGTAAACCCGTTCAACATGGTTTTCAAGCAATAGATACCAAGCAATCGCAGCTCCACCAGCAAATGGTTCAACGTATGTACCACCTTCTAGGGAGTTCACTTTTATTGTTTCTAGTACATATGCGGTAAGCTTGGATTTACCTCCAGGGTAACGCAATGGTGAATAAGACCTCGCCATTATTTTGCTGTCATTCCTATAATCTCTTCAAAAAGTGGGAACAGAAAGTCCCAAAAGCCGTTTAGAAACCGTTTGTTCGTGTGCTGTTGGTCCGTACCATGAATATAGTTATTAAGTGTATCAAGACTATGTTCATTACTAGAGTTTAGCAGTTTTTCTACCACCTTATAAGCGGGAGTTTTTTTTGTGAGCTTCTCTTTCTTCATAAACTCTAGTCTGTGCTTCAGCGTAATCTCTTGATAGGGTCGACCTTTGTAAATTGTACATAATTCTTCTTTTGCCCCTATTGAGTTAATATACTCAGCTACAGCTAAATCAAGAAATACTCTTAGAGACGCAGCCGTTGTGTTTTTATATTTATAGATTGGTAACTTCTTAAACTCTCGAAACAATGCGTCGAGTTTGTAATTAGATGTGCTGAGTACACATGTTTCAACTACAAGCTGATTTCTATCAGGGTTTTTATTCAAAGGCCTCTTTATTGAGGAGTCTTCATCACTAACAGCTGGCTTCTCATCTTCAGTACTGGTGGAAGCATCTTTATCTGTATTGTTTAGTGAAATTATAGGCGTATCATCCTCATCATCAACCTCAAATGAAACTGTAGGCAGTTTTTCAAGTAACTCTTCAAGCTCTGCGGTAATTGTTCGAGTATCTATTTTTATATCTACATTTGGCTCACCTCGACTAAATACATTTTTTAACCACTGCGCATAGGCCATGAAGAAGCTTTTTTGATTAGACATAATCTTAATGTCAGTCCCATCAAACTCTATTCCCCAACTCTCTTTTACCTTAGGGTTAAAGAACCATCGCTCTAGTATCGTCATAGGTATTCGGTGAGAAGTAACTTTTTCTCTTTCTTCTTCATTCAGTATTGCCATAACTATAGGGTTAAGAGCTAGATCTCGAACATTCAAAATCCTAAGCGTATATTCCAGCTGTCCTTTATTTAGCTTAGTAACTGAAGAGACTTTGGTAATATCACCTTCGTATTTATCATACAAACCAGCAATCCACCTTTGCTGTTGAAGTCTAGACCAAGATCTTTGTTGAGTACTTACAGCATGCCTTTGATTTATGTACCACTCACAATCATCTAAAGAAGGAGCCACGCATACTCGAATTTTTTCGATAGTATCACGGTCTATCAATTCGGCTTTTCTACGTATATAGCTTCTTATTGAGCGGGGCGCTTTATCAGGCGAACGAAGTAACTTTAAAGCTAAAACTCTTCTATTGCCCTCTGCAACATAGTACTTATCATTGTTATCACTTTGCCAAACCACAACAGGGTCGGCTGGTATGAAGCCATCAGAAGCAATAGAATCAACTAGTTTAAAGAAGTCATCCTTTTCACCATTATCGCTAATTAGGTCTGAAACAAAATCTTGTACGCTGACGTGCTTTTCTTCTGGTGATAATCGAGGGTTATCTGGCCACAGACGTAACTGGTCAACTGATCTTAAAACTTTCCTTTCGAGCCATTCATATTTGCTCATGTTTTAACTCCATATCCAATTTTGCATCCTCTGCACTAATAAAGGTGTCTTCTGGATGTATCTCAAATCATTTCTTGATAGTACCACCAACAACAAGCAGGTTAAAGAATTCATAACCCGCTATTTTGAATAGAGTTTTAATTTTCATCACCTTAAAAGGTTATGTAAATGAGTTTCAGAATGTTCATTTTAAGTACACTCATAATAGCCGTTCAGTTTCTCGCCTAAGACCGTCTGTTTAAGCCCTTCAAAATTCTAAAGTAGCCATTTAAGATCATAGTCTTAGACTTAAAACGGGCACACTCACTATGACTAAACAAATCGGATACATTCGCGTTAGCTCAGTTGATCAGAACACAGCTCGCCAATTAAGCGACGTTAAACTTGATAAGACCTTCGTTGATAAGTGCAGCGGTAAAGATACTAACAGACCAGCCCTCAAGCAGTTAATTGAATATGCTCGAGAGGGAGATGTAGTTCACTGCCATGACATAAGCCGCATGGCACGTAATACCGAAGACCTTCTTCGGTTAGTCCGTCTATTCACCGAGCAAGGTATTAGTCTGAAGTTCTATAAGGAACACCTTGATTTTGCAGGCACCAAAAACCCAACTCAAGAATTGATGCTGACACTATTGGGCGCAATCTACGAATTCGAGCGGTCTATGATACTTGAGCGCCAGCGTGAAGGAATAGCTATTGCTAAAGCTAATGGTAAGTACAAAGGTAAGGGCATCAACATGGAACTGCACGAGCGCATCAGACAGATGCACTCTGAAGGCATGAATAAAATGCAGATAGCAAAAACCCTAGGCTGTGCTAGGGCAACGGTTTACAAAGCGTTAGCAGGAAATCAGGAAGTAAATTGCAGCTAATCTTTGCGCCTGTATGGGACATTATATGACCACTCATAATCGGAAGATTTTTCTCCCTTAACATCCCTAATTGCACAGTACTTGTTGAAAGCGTCTTTTGCACTTTTATATGATTTATACATCTTGATTTTTGGGTTCCTGTAGCCTTCGATACTTTTTTTTGCCTCTAAGTAAGAGCGATAAATACCAGGTTGAAACCCCCTAAAAACTACAAACCACCCTCTGTTATTTAACTTCCTACGACGAGTAGGAACAACAATTAGACTCATTACTCTCTCCTAAAATCTAAGTCAGATATTTTGATATGGTCATTTGAAGTAATACGTATACCTCGATTTTGGACCTTAGGTTTCGAATGAGACTTCTGAATACAGACAGCCTCCATTTCGGATCTCAACTTCAAAATTAAAACCACTTGAGTAATATTCACTGGCTGTCATCCCATCATCAAAAGCAGAAAATAATGAAATTAATAAGCAGTTAAGGTTGGAATAAAAGAGCTGACCTTCATCATTAAAATCAGTTTGATATTCGAAAGCCACTATAGAGCCCCTATCGCCACCGCTATAAACTAATAAATGTGGAATTACTTCAATACTTTTAATTACTCTGAAATATTCTGAAGAGCTGTCCAAAACGCCACTGTGGAAGAGTCTGTTAACGTTAAACCGTGAAGTTCTACTTAGCTTAGGTAGTTTCATCACAGCCCAGCTAAGAAAACTCATAATGTCTCTTGGATCTGTGATTATTGACTTCTCGCGTTTACTGAAAAGTTTATGCCATCGTTCTCTATACTGTATCGTTGATTGCTCGGTACAAACTGGATTTACAGATTCAATTCGAATAATTAGCTCATTCATCTATCTTCCTCTTTTTAAGACTTATTTAAGATAGTTGATACTTTACCAAAGCTTTAAAACCGTTATTTTCAGTGCATTTACCGTCAATCATGCTCCCAACAGCGCATAGAGCAACTTGTACTATGTTTTTCTATGGCTGGGTGCTATATTTACAATTAAAAATAAGAAGCAAAAATATTTAGATATATAAATCAAAAAGATAACTATCAACCATCTCTTTTTATTCAAAAATACAAGGATATAACTGATATGGGTACTTGGAGGGAAGTCAAATCGCATGGATTCACCTGTTTTGAAACCGATGAATTTGACTTATTCAAACGTAACCAAACCGAATACCAGCTCAGGTGGCGTGATAAACGCAGAAAGATCCTATCACTAGAGCTTATGAGGGAGTTCTGTACTTACCTAAAAAAACATAAACACAAATGTGTAGATGAACTAGAGACTGCCAAAGACTTTATCAAGCTGGCACAAAAAGTACTCAAAGACACAAAGGAAGGGCTAGTCGGTGATGATGAATATTTTGAGGCATGGACTGAGTGTTATATCTCAGCAAAAGACATGACCGCAAACTGGCGGAAATTCAAATTATGGCGGAATGCAAAAGCATATAAACGTAGAGGTGCAAGTGGAACCAAGAAGCGCCTGTATAAAAAAACAATTTCATTTACCACTTATCAAATAATTATTGACCCCAACATCAAACAGTCAGTAGCAATACTCTTTGATGGCAGGTATAACACCTTTGATTTTGACTTTATCGAAGACTTTTATCTTTACTTGAAAGAAAAATGCAGACAAAAGCCAAAGCCCTTAATTGATCAAACCTCCGACGCAAAAAGGGAGGTTAGCCGCATTAAAAGAGAAAAGCATAGCCAGCAACGACATATCGACTTATGGGAGCAGTTAGTACCACAATTAACGCAAAACAAAGAAATCCTTGCTCGGTTTCTTAACTGGCGTAATAAAGCGGCCTCAAAACAATGGCTTCTGACTAAGAGAGGGCACGTTAACAGGCACTAGGGTTTGCTTTTCCAAGTCACCTTCCTAAAGAAGGTTAGGTTATAATCGATGAGGATCTCGGATCGACCAATACAGTTTATCAATCACTTTAAAGAAGCACCGCTCAATTGCATCACTGTCCACAGCAATTTTATTACTGTCTAGTGATAAAACCTTGTCCAACTGCCTCCTTTCTCTGGTTCCTAAATGTTCCCATACACCATCGAGTTTGTACCTTGCCACTTTTACTGCTAACTCATCAGGCAATTGCTGATATAACCTTGGAGAGAAATACTCAAGTCGACCAAGCTTTGTTTGTACGCCCTTCTCTTTATCACCCAGCCTAGCATTCGAGTTGGGTATTAAAGCTGAAACCAACGTGCCACCTTTACCGTCTTTACTAGATAGCAGCCTGCGCTCAACTTTAGAGATAGGGCCTAATCGCTTCGCATACTTTAGCGTGATAGTACGATCGTCAATCAGCTTCAGTAGTGGGTCATACACTGCGTAGTGCGAAGAGCCCGCAAGGTCGCCATGGTAAACGGTTTCTGTCAGAGCGTGAGATACATCTTCAGGCCAAATAGAATAAGTACTGGACATGTGATGAGGATCTCTAGTTAACAAAAATGGAACTGGTACACCGTATAACTTAAGTTCACAATCCAACCTTGTAACGTATGCACCACGCGTTGTCCCTCTCGCCCCCTGCTTACGATTAAACCTAACAGCCTTATCATACTCACCATCCGATTGCGCTTTAAGCCAACCTAAGAATATTCGAAAGTTTCGGAATCCAAGCTGGGATAGGCGAGTGGAAATTCTTGAGGACCGCCTGACTTCTTTTTGGCTATCATCATTATCTTCTGCCTCGTTGCAATCAGCGCACTCACTCTCCTTCCAAACAGGATCAAAATGAAAGCGTATCTCCCCACCATGTTTAAACTTAAAGATCCGTTGCCGCTTGTACAGATGTTCAAGTTCACCACCAGAGTGGCTCGTTACTTTGACGTCCACCTTTGACTTCAACAACTTTACGTTACGTCGCATTCGTTTCCATGTTTGCTCACTCAGTTCAAGAGTCATGGCAAAGTCATCAATACTTGGATCTATGTGCAACTCAGGATTTTGCAGAACTCGTACAAGCGCATCATGACTAAAATTAGCAAATTCTTCATCTCGCACAAAACTTAGTAGTTCGCTATTCCTAATATTTCTAAAGTGGCCATCAGCACCATAGAAGTTTGTATACCGCTTGGCCATTGGAGCCAATGGATCGTATTGGTTAGTTGGTAGTAAGGCTATGGGTATAAAGAGGTACTTATACTTATTGTAGTTGGATAGATGGTTAGGTTTCACAGTGCTATTAGAACCTTTCTTTGCTTTTTTCATAATGCATCCCCACAGAGGGGCCCCTAAACGATGGATTAACGCCAATTACGCTACATTCGAATGCGGCGTGACTATTGTGAACTGCAAAAGTTTTTAATTTTCTCAGCTGTACACAAATTAGGGTTTACAGTTTTGGAAAAGCACCTCTTTGAAGAAGAGGCAACAACCCAACGTTACCATTTATCAGGAAATCACAATCTGCACCAAGAAGGTTCAGGCACCTAATTAGAACCCAACAAAAAACCCTGGAAAGGATTTATAAAAAGCTCTGGAAAGGAGCTATAATAAAATTCTGGAAAAAGCTTTACCTTAATTTTTAGGACTCTGTAGATGGCGAAAAAAAACTTGGCAAAAAGTGAACATGAGTGGATAGCGCATCATGAACGTTTAATCCAGTTGCTTCCAAAAAAAGCGAGAGAGGAAATAGCACCAATGATAGAAGTACTTCTTGCTACAGCAGATGGTACTCAAGAACGAAAGCAGCAAGTTGAAAAGCTAAATGAACTGAGGGAAGTCAAACCCTACAATAAGCACTGGACGAGCTGGACCAAGGCCATTAGCAACATCACAGCTGGAAAATCTACTAAGATTGCCATTAGTCAGCACAATGCTGCGCTAATTGATAAGGTCAAAGTTGCTGCTAGCCTTGGCTCCCGCATGGCTGCTATTGATTTTTTGGTTGATTCGTTTAGACCCATTATTGAGCCATTGTTAAATAGCAACGACATAGACGAGCTACCAAAACGTATTAACCTAATCGCATATGACGATGAAGTGACGGAAGATAAAATTGTTCAATTACAAGAAGAGAGAACGCGCCTAAACAAACTAGTAGATCAGTTGCAAGCGGAGATCTCGAACTGCTCAGATCCTGTTCATGGAATTGATTTTGAAGAATAGATTCAAGAAAGGTAGAAATTGTTAAGTGCCAAACAGTTCATTTGGCACCTAACTGGATTTGGGAATCACTCAGCGATCAACCTAACACCATGTGATGAACCGCAACTTTTAATATTCTGAGCTAAGCCAATGATTTTACTCATACCATCTTGGTTAGCGGGGTTATTAGGCTCGGCAGTATCAACGATGACATATTGTTGAGTACCGTAGGCGGTTACAAAGCTGAGCCTCAACACATACTGCGTATCGATGCTGAACAAGCCTTTCTCACCAAACGATATATCGATAGCTTTACCGTTTTTTGCGACTTCATGCCCACCAAAGTGGCTTGAAAGACAATGTACAACTGCATATGTGCTGTCTATCGGGTTGCCGTACTGTCCGAATGAGAACATAGCATCAGGATAACCAAGGTCTTGAAGGCTTTGGGCTGCTTCGCTTGATTGTGCCGCTATTGCGTATTGCCTGACCTTTTCTTGCTCACGCTCTCGAGCCTGCATGATCTGCCGGTTATTTTCTTCTTCAGCTTGTTGAATCGATTCATGGACAGCTAGGAACTTAACTTTAGTCGATTGAGCATCAGCTAAAATACCTTTAACTTGGCTAATATTTTCTGCTGGTAGCCCTCTGTTCTCAAGCATCTCGCCACTTCTGATCAAGGCTTCAAGAATAGACTCTAGTTCAAACTCATTTGGGATTTGTGAAGGCCCCTCGGGCGACTGGAATAAACTCTGTAGATCTAGTTGGCCAGCAGCGTGCTGCTCGACGAAAGGCTTAATATTTTGATTTAGTCTTGCCGCATACTTATTGAATATAGCTAAGTAAGGTTCATAACGGGCATCGCGTAAGTAACTATCAAACTGCTGAGACACATTTGATACTTTAGTAAGCACCTCTTTATCACTGTAAGTAAGCAGATCCTTCATATCGACATTACCAGACTGCGCTAACGAGGTTACGCCTTCTATCCACTCTGATAAGTTTGATATAAGGTCTTTAATGCTCTTGATAGCATTGTCATCTAACGCCTTAGGCAGTTTACGACCAAGGCCTGAAGCCGCTACAGAAGAGATCCGCTCACGCTCTATAGGTAACTTTTTATTACTAAAGCCGTCTTCACTATATTGGATACCATGCGCCTTCAGCTTCTGCTCTAGCTCACTCATCAACTTGCCGCCCTTTCCTTTGTAAGTATCCACAATCTGTCGGGCTTGAAGGTTGACTTCAATCTCGGCTTTCACGGTCTCAAAATAAGCTTGTTGCTTAACTAGCTTTTGCGTTTTGAAACCATCTTTACCATGCTTTTGAGTGTATTCAGATAAACACTCCTGAAACCTTTTCTCAATTTCACCAACAAGCTCGGGCGACCAGCTACCGAATGGGCTTCTAAGCCTATCAGGCTGGTAAGCTTTTGGGTCAAGGTAAGAGCTTTTCTCTAGGTGGCTACAGCTAATTGTTGTGGCTTGAGCACTCAATGCAGTGGTGGATAAAGTAACTAGGGCAATGACTTTCCATTTGGCGTTCATATTAGGTTCCCTCAATGGAATTAATAATCGGTTGTATTAACTAAGGAATACTTAGCTTCAGCAAATACTAAGTACTCCTTAGTAAAAAAGTCAATGGAAAAACTAAGAATCTCTTAGATGCATTACTGAAGTTCAAAGAGATACTAAATATGCCTAAGAGCCCATTTGCCAAACGGCTTAAGGAAGCAAGAACGAAAGCAAAATACACCCAAGAAAAGCTCGGTATTGAGGCTGGAATTGATGAGGGTTCGGCAAGCGCTCGAATGAATCAGTACGAAAAAGGCGTTCATGCCCCTGACTTTGGGATGGTAAAAAGCTTAGCAACCGTGCTTAAAGTACCCACCGCCTACTTTTTCTGTGAAGAAGATGACCTTGCCGAGATTATCTCTAGTTACCAGCCCAACGAGTAGTCGTTTCGGTGCCTAAGTACGGCCAAGGCTCACCCTAAAACCGCTCAAGCCTTCCTGATACCTTGGATTAAAAGAAACAGGGTATCAACTATGCTAATCATACACTTACAGCAATGCTGTCTTCAGTTGATGGAGGCAGTATGACACGAACATACAACAAACTTCTGCCCTCAAACATGTATCAGTCCTACGCCACAGGCTATACATATCGGGCAATGACCTCAGGCTTTATCGACTCCACTGACTTAATGGCGGTCAAAGGTGCCACCATCAAAAGCATCTGTGGCACTTCTTTTAAGTTCACGGGGCAAAATGAAGACTTTGACAACCTAATCCACCACCTACACCAAAGGTTATCTGTGACCAAAGGCTGCGACCTAGGCCATAACTGCCGTGTGTTTGAACATGGCTTGCAGCTACCCGCCAACAGCTGGAAGGTGATTAAACTCATGGTGGTGCTTAAGGTAAACGGTGGCCTTTATGAGTGGATACACTGCTGTCTGCCTTCGGACATTCATATCAACTCGATGTTTTCTCATATGGTTGGGATCACAGAAGAGGCGCTCATTAACATCAACCTTGCCTTGGCGGAAACTGGCCTAATACAGGGTTCACAATACCCCCAACTGGATCAATCCGGTATCCCCCATGCCTTGGTGGAAAAGCTAGTGTGTGAAAAGGTTACAAGTTATACCGAGCTAATTGAACCATTGGTACAGATGCAACCAGCATCAACCTTAGGCTTAAGTGACTTTAAGCACCTTGAATTAGATGACCTAATCGCCTTCCTTAATGTGGCATTAAATCACTCCATCCAAGGCTGTAACGTGCTTTTGTGGGGCGTGCCTGGCACTGGCAAGACTCAGCTAAGTCGCTTGTTGGCTGATACCTTAGGCGCTTCGCTTATTGCCATTAAAGCCTTTGGCTCTGATGTCCACCAGCGAGAGGTGGATTATGACCAAGAGAGATTAAGTTCAAACCTTAGGCTTCAGCATCACCATTTGGTACAACGAATAGTCAGCCATGACGAGAAGTCTTTGCTTATGCTGGACGAGGCGGAGGATATATTAGTCCAACAGGTGTTTAACCACCGCGCCTCAGGTGGCAAAGATAACCTACACACCACACTGGAAGCCAACACCGTACCGTGTATTTGGGTGGTTAATTCGGTAGATGATATTCCAGCCAGCGTCCTAAGGCGGTTTAATTTCGTTAAACACATTTTCGTGCCAGACAACCGCGTTATGGAAGGCATTATCGCCAAAACCTCCAAAGGCCTGAGGTTAAGTAAACCATTTAAGGCGCAGCTTGCCACCAAGGACAATGTTACCCCCGCCAATATCGCCAACGCCGCCTTCGTGTGCCATACCATAGGCCACCAAGGTAAACAGGCTGAGGCTTTGGTAGATAGCCTTATTACTGAAGTGCACCAAGCCTGTGGCTTTAAAACGACTACCGCCACCTACAAGGCACAAATGGCGTTTTCACTCGATAACCTTAACATCAAAGGTGGCAATAAAGCCTTGGTGGACATTGAACGAGCCATTAAAAAATCTGGTGGTGTACGTGCCTTATTCACAGGGCCAAGTGGCACAGGTAAATCTGCTCTAGCCAACCACCTAGCCAAAACAACCAATCAAGAACTTATCATCATCCGTTGTAGTGACGTCCTCGATAAGTATGTGGGTGGTTCAGAGAAGAACATAGCCACCCTGTTCGCCAATGCCACAGAGCAAGGAGCTGCCCTGTTCATTGATGAGGTGGATAGTCTGTTGGCCGATAGGTCTGGGGCTTCTCAAAACTTTGAAATACAGCAAGTTAACGAGCTACTGACTCAAATCGACTGCTTCGAATTTCCGCTCTTCGCTGCAACGAACTTTGAAAAGCATCTCGATCGCGCTGTAATGCGTCGTTTTGACTTTAAATTAGCTTTTGAGTACATGACATCAGATCAAGTCATAAAGCTCTTCAGAGAAGCGTGTGGACGCTCTCAGATAACAGATTATCAGCTACAGCAACTAGCAAATCTTAAAAACATCGCAGTCGGCGATTTTGCGATTATCAAACGCAGACAGCAATTTTCGACAACTAAGCTATCCGCCCAAGACTGCTTAGACATTCTCATTACTGAATCCAATCACAAGCAAACCACAAGGCCAATTGGCTTTGTAAAGTAACCACAAACCAAAAGGTAAATACCATGACTAAATCAATATTGAGTACGCTCAAGGCCGTTTCACGTCCAGAGAAAAGCACCACACCAGAGGCCAAACGCCGTGACAAGCTAATCAACCGCCTTCAAATCCAATTGGAAATGGCAACGGCGCTGGTTAATGGCGAATCCTACACCTGTTACAAAGAAAAGTGGCAGAAGAACGAGGAAACAGGCCAACAGGAAAAAGTTAAAGTCGCTAAGAAGGTGAGCCCTTGGTTCTACGCCAAAGGCGGCAAGTATTACTTAGAGGTGCGATACGCCAATAAGCCATTGGAGCTATCTAAAGGAAACCATGCCATTGAAGTTGGTGACAAAGAAAGCCTGCCGATGGTAATTCAAACCGTGATTGACGCCACCGCCAATGGTGAACTGGATAAGGCAATCGAGTTGGTTACCAGTAGCTTACCTATCAACAAAGCCTAGTCAACTTGATTATCTATGGACTACACCACAAAGGAGAGCTAAAACTAGTTCTCCTTTACGAGTTTTTGGGAGTTAGCTGGTTAAGAGTAATTAATAAAGCATCATGGCGTTTTTAACTTTATTACAGGCAAAGCCCTATCAGCCCCTCCCCCTACATACTTTGAAAACATAACTTTTTCACCAACCTCAGGGAGCGTACCGTATACACTGTCGACATGATAAAAAACATCACACTGCGTTGGAAGTGTAATAAACCCCCATTTTTGGTGATTAATACTTTTCATGGTTCCGATAAACCGCTCGCTTACTTGGTAGCATAGCTCACCGCATTTCTCGACTAACTCATCCGCTGTGGGCCTATCGTCAACAGAAACATTTAAGCAACTTTTAATCAACATAATTAGTTCACTAGACAAATAGCTAAATTGGGGGTTAGCGGTGATAAAAGGAGGAAATGGATCATATTTTCCGTCCATTATATGTCTTACTGCCCTAAGCCCTGAACCAAATGGCTTGCTGCCTGTGAGCAATTCATACATCATGGCGCCTAGTGACCATACATCAGCTTTCAAAGTAACCTTTCTCGGGGTGTCAATAGCCTCGGGAGCCATATATGGCAGGGCCCCAACAGCTGTAGCTGAAGTACTGTTAGTTATATCACCTCCTTCCGCTGCCTCAACAATTTCTTCTTCTGCCATTTTAGCTATGCCAAAATCTGTAATTTTCAATTCTATAAGCTGATATTGCCCGGCCACCATTATATTTGTAGGTTTTAAATCTCTATGTAAAACGCCTGCGTGATGAGAGGCTGCTAGCCCTTTAGATAAGTGATGAAAGATTTTTGCCACTAGAAATGGATCTAGGAACTCCACACCTTTCAAAATGGCGCAAGATAAATCCAACCCCTCTATCAACTCTTCAATTAAATATGGCCTGCCACTTTCTTCAACATAATCAAGTGTCTTCGCCACGTTGGGGTGATTTACTCTTGAAGAGACAATAGCACTCCTATGAAAGCGCTTTTCAGCAGTAGCATCTTTGGGTGTTTTGAGCGCGACAAACCTACTTAGAACCTCATCCCGTGCTTTATAAACAAATTGCATCCCTCCTTCACCAACAAAGTCCACAACAGTATACCTAGATACTATACGGTCACCCTCTGTGTGCGGACCTTTCATATTGCTACCTCCGGATTGGATATATCAAATGTAACAAAGATTCTCTGTGTATAGTGTCGGCTGCTGGTACCAATACCAACAACACATGAACCAGGAATTACCATATCACCGTTTACCTTAATATTATTCATGTAAACTTCACCCGAGACATTCTTTAGAGAGAAGTTCAAGCCGTTATAATGAATCTCAAAGGAACCTATAGTTCCGAACTCTAATTTAGCGCTTCTCTTGTTCTTATTGAGAATATGGGGCTGACCTTTTATTACAGCTAAAGCTTGATGTTTATCGAATAACAAATATTTACTTATTTCATCTCTGATGACAGACATCTCGGGTCTAGACGTAGGCTCACTTGACAAACATTTCTTAAAAAGCTCAACTAATTTAGGATAAGGAGCTAAGAGCTCGCAATCAAAAGCCGAGTCGGTTACTGGAATGGGGGGGAATTGATTCTTCAACTTAGGTAAATCTTGAGTCGCTAAATAAAGAGCTGTGGCACCAAATGCGTAAACGTCTATTGCTGGTGTAAAGCACACCTCATGATATGTAAATTGTTCTGGGGCCGAAAACCCTGGAGTTCCTTTGAAGCCGACCGTTCTAGCATCCTTCCCTGTATTTCTAGCCAACCCAAAGTCAAAAATTTTCAGTACGCCTTCGCTATCGAGTTTCATATTATTTGGTTTAATGTCTCGATGAATAATACCAGCTGCATGTATATCGGAAATTCCTGATGCGATTTGCCAGAGTAACTTCAGCAGTCTTATAGAGTCTAATGAATCAAAATCCAAATTAAACAGGTCAGTGCCATCAATATATTCCATCACTATCGCAAATTGTTCACTGTCCCAAGGGACAATATCGAACACCTGTACGACATGCTTGGAGCGCATTTTCATCAAAGCTGATACTTCATCCCTCAACCGCTCAAGCTCTGAAAAGTCTTTAATTGTTTTAATTGCGACAGTCCTATCTAGGTGCCTATCTTTGCAAAAAATCACATCTCCAAACCCACCACTTTCTTTAGTTCCATTAGGTAGGTAGCGTGAAGAAAGAGAACTACTAATCATCAAAATCAATCCTTAATTGTGGCTTTTTGGTATTATTATCAAGCTCATCCTTGCCTGTTTTCTTACGCTTATGTCTTTTATGTACAGGCTTTTTTTCCTTGTCAGAGCCGCTTTTCTCAACTTCCTCAGTACCGGAGCTAAGTGGTTCATCATCTGACGGAACCTTCTTTGGTTCAGTTGGCTGATTTTTCTCAATGCCAATTAGTTGCACATCTCCGAATGCATCCCACAGCTGAACTGTACCTGTTTTAATCTTTTCTGCTGAGTTATAGAACGAAGCCAAATCCGACAAAGCTATGACCGTTGAATTATCATGCCCTCCACACCACTTTGCTACATATATGAGCCGTTTTGATAACTCTAGAGGAGTAATATTTTGAGTAATAATAGAACTTAAAGTATTACTCTCAAGATAATGCACACCATCGCTAGTTAACAAGACTTTTTCTACTTCATTGGGCATTGACAAATTTAGCAAATGAGGCTCAATATCATCACCAATTCCGATGTATTGAAGCAATTTATTACTTAACTGAGAAGGTGATGACTGGTGGTTTAATTGTCCCGCAATCGTGTCATCTACAGATATTTGTTTAAGCGCACCATCACAGCTTGTGTAAAGACGACTATCACCTACATTTACAGCTTCAAAATGGCCGTCACTATCTAATATGAAAGCAGATAGGGTAGCCCCACCTTCACCATTATATTTTTGAAAAACATCTTTGTTTGCTAACTCTACGCCCTGTAACAGCCGCTCTTTAACTTGAAGGTTTCGATTTCTAATACAACTAGATATGAAAGATGCGACTGCTAACGAGGCACAATCTGCCCCTTCGCTCATCCCCCCCATACCATCACATAAAACACCAACCAAGAAGAACTTACTACTAGACACCTGAGCTCTGAGTATCACCGCTTTATCTTGATTTTCCTCTCGAACGCTACCTATGTCTGAACCTATGGCTACAGGTAACCCTAGTATTTCTCGACAACCAGCTCTGGCAGTTTTTCTACATAGCCAGTCTTTAATCTGTATTTTGATTGCATCTTGTTCCATAGAATATTATCGACCATGCAGTTGTAGGTTTTTATCAGTTCGCCCAATTAAAAATCGTAGGAGCGAACATAAAGAGATTATTAGTTTATAACACATTGTTACTAATTGAACATAAACCAGATCCACCATATATCACTCCAAACAAACTTTAAATACATCCACTACCCCCACCAAACTTTTAATACTCGTTGCCTTATGGGTATAGTTACTCGTTATACCGAACGAGCTGATCTCGTGTCCCACCACTTGTTGGAGGTTATTCACTGGCACTCCATCGTTCATTAGCTTGGTAATGAAGGTGTGACGGAAACTGTGGAATGACCGTTTATGGCCTAGCTCATTGAACGTTGGTACACCAATAGACTCCATTAGCCTAGGCATCCAGCCTGTTACACGTACCGACTTATCTAACTCTTCAAATAACCATTGATCACATGAAGCCACATACTCAAGGAAGCCGTTCGCTACCAAGGCCTTGTGTATTGGTATCTTGCGTTTGGCATTATCCGTCTTTAACTTCTGATCTTTATGTTCGTCGGTGATAAGTATGTAATGCCGCAGAGTTTCCTCATCATACCGAATATCCGACTTCCTTAACTGAGACAGCTCACCAAGCCGTGCCCCTGTGTATATGCCAAGTTGAATAATCCACTTCTTCCAAGGCTTGTGTTGCTCCTTGGCGGCATTTAAGAACTGTTTTAGCTCTGTATCCGAAAAAGCACCTCGGGTATTGGTAGTAAAGTCGCGCTTGATAGAGCAAGGTGACACACTAATCAAGTCCACCGTGTCTTTCTTGGCGTAGGCGAATACCGACTGTGCCCATTTGTAATAGCCTTGGACTGACTTAGGTGAAATCAAGTCATCCTCGGGCACTTCACACTCCACCCGCTCTTGCCAACTCATTTTGTTGTAAGGCGCAATATTCATGCGGGGTAGCTCAAAGCACTTATCGATAAACCGCCCAATATCCTTAGGCTTGTACTGCTCAATTGGCCGATCTTCCATCACCAGCCGCCAAACCGTATAGATCCTTTCATAGTCTTTCTGTATTTTCTCGGTCAACTTTTCCTTCTTGATTTTGAATGCAAGGAATTCGGCATAGACCTCCGAAAACAGCGGACCTGTTGGCTCCTCTTTCACCTCAATCTCAGGAGCTGCGACCATGACCTGAGGTGGCTTGGTTAGTAAGCCTTGGACTTCGCGCTCTCCTAGGAAATCTTCGTTAAAGATGGACGCCAATAACTCCCCCCTGACAGCATTACTGGCCTTGAGCTTACTCAATAGGACGCGGTAAGGAAGGCTATTTGGCTCAATGGAAAAGCCGTGTTCGGCGAGTAGTTCATTGGCCTGTTGGGGTAGACCTTCTTCATCGGTAGGATCTTCCTCCATCCTTGAGAACATCTTCATCACTGAAGCCATAGACTCTAGGAAAGACCACCTTTCATCATCGGGCAAAGCTTTAATAATCTCAGCGAATCGGCTTACACGTTCTTCATTGGAGTCTATATCCGCCATGTCGATGAGTAGCTCTTTGAATTGGCCGTCCAGTTCCAGTATCGACTTATCACCTAAGGCATTAACTGCGTGACCACCATCACTAAAGCTCTGCTCTAGCTTGGCTATCATTGGATCTATGTCGGCTATGGTTAACTGCTTTTGCATGGCACTTTTTATCTGATTTAGCTGCTGGCTTATTGAACTAGTGTCTAACGTCCTTGAATGAATAACAAGCCCCTTTAGCTTTGAAATTAGTGGCTTGAGGCGTTCGATCAATACCAAGGCCACCTCTAGTTTGTGTGTCCTAAGGCACAGCCTTATTTCCCTCACTCCAAGGCGCTTAGGTATTTTAACCCTAAGGTAGTATGTGGCCTTCCGACGATATAAATATTGGCAACCAACTACGGCCTGCATATTCACCTCACTAACCAATGCAGATCAAAGCACCGTGTACCAAAGCCATGTACCACAAAAACTGTGCTTTCGATTTGTAAAATCAAACTGTTAGTAAAAAGTGTATCAGGCGAAAAGAATCACCTAAATCAATACCTTAGGAATTTATTGCGAGTTGAATTTTGTTTTTTGAATTGAGTTTTTAAGTTGGGAGCCGTGTACCAAACGGTACATGGAAATGTGATTTGAGGGGGGATAATTTTAGTGTACCGCTTGATCTACATAAGTAAATCAAGCGGTTACTAAAGCTTCTGAGACAGCCTATAAGCCGGGTTCTGTTTCCTCTTGCGAGGTGATAATCATTCGTCTAGGCCTAGGATCGCTCCTAGGCTCAAGCAACCTACCCGGTTCCGATGCGGGCCACACCATAAGGAACCCTATTTGGTCTTGCTCCGGGTGGAGTTTACCTTGCAACCAACTGTTACCAGTGGCCCGGTGCGCTCTTACCGCACCCTTTCACCCTTACCGGTCCCGAAGGACTTAGGCGGTCTTCTCTCTGCTGCACTTGTCGTAGGCTCACGCCCCCCAGCCGTTAGCTGGCACCCTGCCCGTTGGAGCCCGGACTTTCCTCCCCCTGATCATTTGCGTCACAGGCAGCGATTATCCGGCTGACTCAGGCGGGGGATTATACGCACTTTAATACCAGAACGCACGCGCTAATTAGCTACTCCCGTTACGACTCGCGTTCTGCAATGATTGCTTTGTATAAGGCGTTCTTTTTCAGGCCGAAATAGTCAGCAGCCACACCACAGGCTTTTTTCAACGGCATATCGGCCTCTAATAAGCCAATCAGTTTGCTGGCTTCAGGGCTAAGCGCCTGTTTATCAATCACCGCTGCTGGAAGCATTAACACCAGCTCGCCTTTTTGTTTCTCTGGCTCTGCTTCTAAGTAAGCAATCAGCTCAGTAACACTGCCACTGAAAAAGGTTTCGTAGGTTTTCGTCAGCTCTTTGGCAAACACCACCTGTTGCGCCTCACCCAGTGCGGTTTGCATGTCAGCTAAGCTTGCCATGATCCTGTGGGTACTTTCGTAAATAATACTGGTGCAACCTGAGGCCACGGCATCTTTAAAAAATTGCTGACGCGCTTGGCTCTTAGCAGGGGTAAAACCAATAAACTGAAAGCGGTCAGTCGGCAGCCCAGAGCAGCTTAATGCAGCAATGGCGGCGCAGGCACCAGGCACAGGCGTGACGGCGGCGCCAGCATCACGACAAAGATTAACTACGGCATAGCCCGGATCGCTGATCAGCGGGGTGCCTGCATCGGATACTAAGGCTATGTCTTTGCCTTCGTTTAACCAATCGAGGACTTGCTGGGCTTTTTGTTTTTCATTGTGATCATGCAGCGCAAAAGTTTTTGCTTTTATACTGAAATGGCTCAATATTTTACCTGTGTGGCGAGTGTCTTCAGCGGCAATTAAATCGACCTGACTTAACACCTTCAGTGCACGTTCACTGATGTCATCTAAATTACCAATGGGCGTGGCAACAACATACAGCGTGCCGATTTTGTTTTCATTGTGAAGATTAGCCATTGAGCTCTCCAATATCAGTCAGTAAGATATCCACTTATTCGGGAAAAAGAAGGTTTGCCTGTGCAGTTTCAAAAGATAGCGCTTTTAGTTGCCATATTGTCGGGGTTATCCGCTTGTAGTACAAGCACAAATGTCACTACATCAGACCGCGCCAAGCAAATTGAGCCAACAGCGGTGTCCGCCGAACTCAGCGCTGCAGCCTTATTCAACAAAGCACAAGGCGCGTCTGGGATCAGCAAGATTCAACTGTTGTACAGTGCCAGAGATGCCGCCATTAGCGAACAAGATTGGCAAACGTTAGAACAAGTTGGCTTAGCCTTAGAGGCCAAGCCCAGTGTCGACCATATCCAAAATAAGCTCTACATCGCCTTTGCACGCAAACAGTTAGGTAAATATGAAAGCGCGCTGATAATGTTAAAAACCTTAGAAGGGCGTTTAACCACACCACAGCATCAAGCTTGGCATCAGTATTTAATGGCGAGCGTCTATGCTTCGCAAAGCCTACCTAAAAAAGCGTTAACAAAATACTTTGCCGCTGCAGATATCGCTAAAGCCAATAACCTCACTGTTGCAGGATTGGATGAGGGTATTTGGCAAGCACTGCAACAACTGTCTACATATGCGTTGGAACGCTTTGATAGCGGCTCAGTATTACAACGTGGCTGGGTTACCTTAGCCAAGTATCAACAAATTTATCTCGGCTCCAGTGCCGCGTTAGATCAAGCCATGAACAATTGGCGTCGCCGCTTTCAAGATCATCCGGCCATTAGCCTGCTGCCAAAGGAGCTACAAGGTGCCGTGGCGCTTGAGCCGTATCAAGTGAGCAAGCTGGCGATTTTACTGCCGCAAACGGGCCCCAGTGAGCGCCTCGGCAGTGCATTAAAAAATGGCTTTTTGGCGGCCACCGATGACAGCAATATTGAAGAAATTTTCTTTATCGATGAAAGGGCATCGGCCGATGAGATCACTGCGGAATTGGCCAAAGCCAACGTTGATTTTGTAATTGGACCACTATTAAAAAGCAATGTCGAGAAGCTCGCCCAAGACAATCGCTTTGCCGCCTACCCGACGTTATTTTTAAACAGCCAAGAGAGCATTGAGACAAGCGCCAGTGAGCAATACTTTTTTGCTTTAAATCCAGAGCATGAAGTACAACAAGCCATGAACCACTTCTTGGCAAAGGGCTACGAAAAGCCCATGTTATTGGCACCAGATACTGGCTCCGGCAAACGCTTGATTGCACATTTTACCGAACATTGGCAGCGCTACAGTGAAGTAGAGCCGGAAATCGGCTATTACACCAACAGCGAGAATATGGCCGAAGTCATTGCCGACCTGCTTGAGGTCGATGCTTCTCGCTCTCGCACTCGCAGTGTGAAAAGCTTGTTTCGCCAAGAAGTAAAGAGCGAAACGCGCTCACGCCGTGATATCGATGCCGTGTATATTCTGGGTGACGCCATGGAAACCCGTTTATTGAAACCTTATTTAGACGTTAATGTCAGTACGTTTGCCGAGCGTATTCCGCTCTATGCCAGTTCGCGCAGTTACAGTAAGCAAATTGATGTCACCGATAAAGGCGATTTAGAAGGGCTTTACTTCACCGAGCAACCTTGGATGCTTCCAGGCGCGGTCAACCAAGCGTCATTGCGTGAGGCATACCAACGACTATGGCCTGAGCAGGCTGATTTAGAACAGCGCTTATTTGCCATGGCTTATGATGCCGTGGGCTTAGTGCCGCAATTGCGACAGCTTGCTTGGCTGGCTGGAAAAAGCTATGACGGCTTAACCGGTGAGCTTAGCATTCAAAATGGCACCCAAATACAACGCAAGCTGAGCTGGGCGCAATACAAAAATAAGCAAGTGCGACTGGTCAGTTTAGATGAACAAGCGCCCTTGCCGTTATTTATGCAACAGGAGGAGCAAACCGCTACTTCCTTGGTCAGATAGGATATCTGTATGTTTAAAGGACTATTTAATAATACCCGCAGTAAAGGTCAGCATTTTGAGACACTGGCAGAAGACTACTTAAAAAAACACGGTCTTGTGCCCGTCACGCGCAATTATTTGTGTAAGTATGGGGAAATCGACCTCATTATGCGCGATGGCGATACTTGGGTCTTTGTTGAAGTGAAATTTAGAAAATCGCCCCATTTTGGTGGTGCGCTTAACGCGCTTTCGAAAACAAAGCTACAAAGGCTAAGGCGCAGCATTTATACTTACACTGCGCAACAGCAAATACACAACACGCAACTGAGAGTAGATTTTGTTGCAATTCAGGGGGAGCAGCCTCCACAAATAAACTGGATAAAAAATATTTTTTAGTATGCAAGAATCTATTAAGTCAATATTTACAGAGTCTATTCAAGCCCAGATAGCGGCAGGTGAAGTACTGCCTCACTCATTGGAATCCGCCGCCATGACCATGGCGCAAAGCCTCATCAATGGCAATAAAATTATCTGTTGTGGCGCTCCGAGTAATCATATGCTGGCAACCCACTTTGCCACCATTTTAAGCAATTTTTACGAAACTGAGCGCCCTTGTTTACCAGCGATAGCCTTAACCAACGAGCAATACAACCTAGCCTCTCCAGAAAATGGTAAAGCCAGAGAGCGCTTTGCCAAACAAGTCAGAGCCTTCGCTCAAGAAGGTGACTTGTTGGTAGTGTATGCCATTAATGGCCAAGAGAAATCAGTGATTGGCGCTGTTGAGGCAGCCCTTACCAGAGACATGAAAGTCATTGCCCTGGTGGGCGACGATGGCGGTGAGATCACCGGGTTATTAGGCCCTCAAGACGTTGAAATCCGCATTCCCAGTAAGCGTCCAAGTCGTATTATTGAATCACAATTATTTAATACTCACTGCCTTAGTGAGTTAATCGATGCCATATTGTTCCCTCAGGATGAAGTATAATGATGAGAATAGCTTCCTTATTAGCCGCTATAATGTTGCTCCAAGGCTGTGCTGCTGCCGTTGTAGCGGGTACTGCAGGAGCAGTGTCTGCGGCAAACGATAGACGCACTATCGGCGCACAAATCGACGATAACAATATCGAAATAAAAGGCACATTGGCAATTAAAGGCATTAAACGCCTTGCCGATCACGCCAATATCACTTTGGTGAGCGTTAACGGTGTAGTTTTGATGATTGGCCAAGTAGCCAACCAAGAAATGAAATCTCAAGCAGAGCGAGCACTGCGAGACGTCTCCGGGATCCGTCAGATACACAACCAGCTGCGACTCAGCAGCAATATTGGCATCACCACCCAAACCCATGATACCTGGCTTACTTCGAAGGTAAAAACCAAACTATTGGCAGCGGATGATGTTAATGGCGCAAATATCAAGGTGGTGACCGAGAACGCCGAAGTATTCTTAATGGGGTTAGTATCGCAAACAGAAGCCAATTCTGCGGTTGAGATTGCTCGCAATATCAGTGGTGTTAAGCGAGTGATTAAAGCGTTTGAATATCTCTAGTTGCTCTTTCGCTGGACATAAAAAAAACCTGCTATTGCAGGTTTTTTTATGTCGCAAAGATTGCCGTTACTTGATCACTCTCAAGTGTGACCCTTTCTTCTTGTCTGCGTCAGGCTTTGCCTCTGGCTCAGGAGTAGATTCTACTTCTAACTCTGGCTCCGTACCCTGCTCTTCAAAAAGATCTTCTTCTGGAGTAAATACGGTGCCTTCACCATTTTCTCGGGCATAGATAGCCAGTATGGCCCCAACCGGCACATACACCTGCATAGGCTGACCACCAAATCGAGCATTAAAGCTAAGTGCTTGATTGTCCATTGAGAAGTTGGTCACCGCCGACGGACTAATATTCAACACAATTTGCCCTTCTTGGATAAATTGTGTTGGTACTTGTACTGAAGGAAAGTCAGCATTCACCACTAAATGAGGTGTGCAGTCGTTGTCGACAATCCACTCATAGAACGCGCGTAACAGATAAGGACGATTAGACGTCATTATGATCTGATCTCGCGTTCAGCATCTGTTAGTGATGCTTGGAATGAGTCACGTTCGAACAAACGTAGCATGTATTCTTTTAGCTCTTTACTACCAGCACCGTTAAGCTCAATACCTAATTGCGGTAGACGCCATAGCAGTGGTGCAAGGTAACAATCAACCAAGCTAAATTCCTCACTCATAAAGTAAGGGGCTTCATTGAAAATAGGTGCAACAGCTAGCAAAGCTTCTGTTAGCTCTTTACGCGCTTGCGCAGCTTCATCACCGCCCGCGGTGATTTTTTCAGCTAGGCTATACCAGTCTGTTTCAATGCGGTGCATCATCAGACGGCTACGACCACGCATAACTGGGTATACTGGCATCAACGGAGGATGCGGGAAGCGCTCATCTAAATATTCCATAATGATGTCAGCTTGATACAAGCCAAGCTCGCGGTCAATTAACGTTGGCACTGTGCCATACGGGTTAATCTCATGCAGAGCTTCTGGTAAGTTGTCCTTTTCAGCCTGATGAATATCAACACTTACACCTTTTTCAGCAAGCACAATGCGTACTTGATGGCTATACATACAGTTAGAGCCAGAAAAAAGTGTCATTACAGGGCGCTTATTGGCAGCAACGGCCATGCCTACCTCCATTAAAAAACTAAAAGTAATTAAATCACTTTAAACAGCAAAAGGGGCGAATGCCCCCGTTGCAATAATTACCTTTGGATATTCAAATTAATGAACATCTCTCCAGTACTCTTTCTTCAAGAAGAATGCCAGGATGAAGAAAATAACTAAGAAGCCTAACACTTTATATCCTAATGCTTCTGACTCTAGGCGAGAAGGCTCACCGACATAAGCTAGGAAGTTAGTGATATCACGAGCCGCTTGGTCGTATTCATCAACACTCATCTCACCAGTACCATCGGTTTCGGTGCCTACTACCTTGGTTACTGTTTTTGTTACTTTTTCGCCGTTTTCCATCACTTCAACTTGATGCTCTTCAGTGATAGGCGTTGGCAAGCCTTGCAGCTCTTGCAGTACGTGTGGCATACCCACCAGTGGGAAGACCATATTGTTTACGCCAAATGGGCGCGACTCATCTTTATAAAACGACTTCAGATAAGTGTAAATATAGTCTGGAGACTTAACACGAGAAATCAATGTTAAATCCGGTGGTGGAGCACCAAACCACTTTGCTGCATCTTCTTGATCCATCGCGTTTAAAATATGACTACCCACTTTAGAGCCGTCAAAAATAAGCGTTTCTTCACCAATATCAGTTGGAATACCGATATCGCGGAAGGTACGCTCATAGCGCTGGTATTGCATCTGGTGACAGCCTAAGCAGTAGTTCATGAACAACTGCGCGCCACGTTGCAAAGATGCTTTATCTCTTAGGTCGTTGTTAGCTTCCATCAATGGTACTGATGGGCCTGCTGCCATCGACAACGTTGGCAACAATGCGAATAAACCGATTACTAGCTTTTTCATCATTTCGTTAACCTCGTTGGTAATGGCTTCGTCTTCTCATTTTTACTATAGAAGAACAACAATACGAAGAACATGAAGTATGTCACAGTCGTGATTTGCGACAACAACGTTTTAAAGTCAGTTTGTGGTGTTGCACCAATCCAGCCAAGGATAATGAAAGTCACAACAAACTGTGCAATGTTCAACTTGTGTAGACCACAACGGTAACGAATAGAGCGTACCGAGCCACGGTCAATCCAAGGCAGTAACGCTAGCGCTACAATCGATGCACCCATTGCTAATACCCCGATTAACTTATCTGGGATAGCACGTAGAATCGCGTAGAACGGTGTGAAGTACCAAACAGGGAAAATATGTTCTGGTGTCTTCAATGGGTTAGCTGCTTCAAAGTTTGGCGCCTCAAGGAAGAAGCCATTCATTTCCGGTGCAAAGAACACAATAGCACAGAAGAAAATTAAGAAGCCTGCCACACCCACTACGTCTTTTACGGTGTAATACGGGTGGAATGGAATCGCATCAACAATGTCTTTTTTGCTGGTGTAGTACTCATGGAATTTGAATTTAGGCTTATCTTCTTCAGCAACAGTGCCTTTCTTACGTTTGATTTCAACGCCGTCAGGGTTGTTTGAGCCCACTTCATGTAATGCCACAATGTGAAGGAAAACTAGGATAACAAGAACCAATGGCAGTGCAATAACGTGTAAAGCAAAGAAACGGTTAAGCGTTGCACCAGAGATTACGTAGTCACCACGGATCCATAAAGTTAAGTCATCACCAATAACTGGGATCGCACCAAACAGTGAGATGATTACCTGAGCACCCCAGAATGACATCTGACCCCAAGGCAATAGATAACCCATAAAGGCTTCAGCCATCAAGGCTAGGAAGATGAACATACCAAATAGCCAAAGCAATTCACGAGGCTTTTGGTAAGAACCGTAAATCATGCCACGGAACATGTGCAGATAGACCACCACAAAGAAAGCCGAGGCCCCAGTGGAGTGCAGATACCTTAGCAACCAGCCGTATTCAACGTCACGCATGATGTATTCAACTGAAGCGAATGCGCCCTCAGCTGAAGGAACAAAGTTCATCGTTAGCCAGATACCAGTTACGATCTGGTTAACAAGTACAAGAATGGCCAACGAGCCAAACAAGTACCAAAAGTTAAAGTTTTTCGGCGCTGGGTATTGCGCAATGTGCATATTCCAAACACGCGTCATTGGAATACGATCATCAATCCAGTTTAACACCTTACCCACGGCGCCCGTATTTGCTGCTTTATCTACTTGACCAGACATTATGCAACCCCTTCTTCTTCACCTACCAAGATGGTAGTGTCGTCAATAAAGGTATACGGAGGGACTTCTAAGTTGAGTGGTGCAGGTACGTTTTGGAATACACGACCAGCCATATCAAACTTGGAACCATGACAAGGACAGAAGAAACCACTTTCCGTGCCTTCTACTTTTTCACCAAAGCTTCCGTTTAAGAACGTTGGTGAACATCCTAAGTGCGTACAAATCCCAACCGCTACGAAGATTTCAGGTCGCTTAGAACGATGATCGTTCTTAGCAGACTCTAGCTGCTGAGGCTCTTCAGAGTTAGGATCACGAAGTTGGCCTTCGTGTTGTTTCATTTGTTCTATCATTCTAGGTGTACGAGAAACAATCCATACCGGTTTGCCTCGCCACTCAACACGAATAAGTTGTCCAGGTTCAAGTTTGCTGATATCTACTTCTACAGGCGCACCTGCAGATTTAGCTCGCTCACTTGGATTCCAGGACGCAATAAAAGGAACAGCAGCTCCAACCGCACCAACGCCACCTACGACAGAGGTAGCGATAGTTAAAAAGCGACGTCGGCTGTTGTCTACAGGCGCATTGCTCATCCACTTATCTCCACTTGATTCCCAACACTTGCTATATTGAGAACATCAGTTACAGCAGGTTAATTTAAGAAATTACAAAATAGACGCGATCATAAATAAATCCCTTGATTAAAACAAGGTTATTTCAGACCCATGCCCCAATAAACCTATGCTTAGGTTACCTCGAGCATGAGACCGCCAATCTATAATACCGCATCAGGCATCACAATAAACTGACTAAGATCAACCCCTACAGGGGATACGCAACAACACGCGTGTCTGGATCTCAGGTCTTTCTACTTGCTCCGCCAATTGTAGCAAAAAAAACCGCCAAGTTATCGCTCCAATTGCACTAATTATTATATTTATTGAACTTTTTTTACGATTTAAATCGTGAAGGCTTAATTTGTAGGAGCAGCGCAAAGGCAAGATGGGGTTAAACAGAAACCTTTATCGCGTAAAAACAAAAAACCCAGCATAAAGCTGGGTTTTTGAATTCTTGAAACGTAATAAATTAACGCTTTGAGAACTGTGTCTTCTTACGTGCTTTCTTAAGACCCACTTTCTTACGCTCAACTTTACGAGCATCGCGAGTAACAAAGCCAGCTTTACGTAGAGTAGGACGTAGAGACTCGTCAAACTCCATTAGTGCACGAGTGATACCGTGACGGATAGCACCAGCTTGACCAGTAGTACCACCACCTGCAACAGTGATGTGTAGGTCAAACTTTTCTGTCATTTCAACAAGCTCTAGTGGCTGACGAACAACCATACGAGCCGTTTCACGACCGAAGAACTCTTCTAAAGAGCGTTTATTGATTACGATGTTGCCAGTGCCTGGGCGTAAGAATACGCGAGCACTTGAACTTTTACGACGACCTGTACCGTAGTATTGATTTGCCATGATAGTGCTCCTTAAATGTCTAGAACCTGAGGCTGCTGTGCAGCGTGGTTGTGCTCGTTACCAGCGTAAACTTTAAGTTTACGGAACATTTCACGACCTAGAGGACCGCGAGGTAACATGCCTTTAACCGCTTTCTCGATGATCATTTCAGGCTTTTTAGCTTGAAGTTTCTCAAAGTTTAGAGACTTAAGGCCACCTGGGTAACCAGTGTGCGCATAGTACATTTTGTCCTGAGTTTTGTTACCAGTTACAGTAACTTTCTCAGCGTTGATTACGATGATGTAGTCACCAGTGTCAACGTGTGGAGTGTACTCAGCTTTATGCTTACCGCGAAGGCGACGAGCGATTTCAGTAGCGATGCGACCTAAAGTTTTACCTTCAGCGTCAACTACGTACCAGTCACGTTTTACAGTTTCTGGTTTAGCAACAAACGTTTTCATTATAAAAATCCAAAGTTTTCAATTTAAAACCACAGGCAGTCCTTAGACTACCGCTCTACTTGTATTTGCTTAAAACCCCTTCGAGTTTAAGACTTTGATGCCGCTCAAGTCAGTGGCTAAGCCGACGAGGGCAATAGAACGCAACGTGGCAGGCCGCGGATTATAGCAAGGCTTAAAAACGAAAACCAGCGCTTGGTGCTTTTTTCTACAAGAAAATTGCGGTTAATTAGGCTGCTAGTGTCACGGTCGAATCACAGCGGCTTGAATTGCGGCTTTTTTCTTACTGCCCCGTCATTTGCTTAGGCTAAATGCTCACGGGCGAGGTATTCATGGGACTGCATTTCTTGCAAGCGACTAATGCAACGTTTAAATTCAAAGGTTAAGGTGCCTTGCGTGTACAATTCGGTGATCGGCGCAGCAGCGGAGATGATAAGCGTTACATTGCGCTCATAAAACTCATCCACCAAGGCAATAAAGCGCCGTGCAGCATCGTCATTATGCTGCCCCATTTGTTTTACGTTCGACAAAATAACGGTGTTATAAAGACGGCTTATCTCCATGTAATCCACTTGTGAGCGCGCGGTTTCACACAGCGCGGTAAAATCGAACATAACAATACAATCCGACACCATACGGGTTTGGATCTGTCGCCCTTCTATTTCGATGCTTTGATCTTTTTGCCCCGGCTCAGGAGAAAGCTTCTCGAAGTACTCAAATAAATTATCGTCGGCTTGTTGATCCAACGGGCTATGGAAGATTTCCGCTTGCTCTAAGGTGCGTAAGCGATAATCAATGCCGGAATCCACATTCACCACTTCCGTGTTTTGCTTTACTAACTCAATGGCCGGTAAAAAACGCGCTCGCTGCAGGCCGTTTTTATATAGCTCATCGGGAATAATGTTAGACGTTGCCACTAACACAATGCCACGTTCGAATAAGGCTTCCATCAACCCACCGAGCAACATGGCATCGGTAATGTCTTGGACAAAAAACTCATCGAAGCAAATGATGTCGGTTTCCGCTTTAAAAATATCGGCAATAGTCTCAAGCGGGTTTTTTACCTCTTTGAGCTTTTTTAGCTCGCTATGAACCCGATGCATAAAGCGATGAAAATGCACCCGCATTTTGCGCTCTGTTGGCAAGGCTTCGTAAAAAGTATCAACCAGATAGGTTTTACCGCGCCCCACTCCGCCCCAAAAATATAGGCCTTGAACTTTAGGCTGCGACGGCTGCTTACCCAGCAGGCGCGCAAAGAAGCCTAATTTCGGTTCCGGCTGGTTGACCAAATCATCATAAAGGCGCTGCAAATGCTTAACGGCATTTTCCTGCGCACTGTCGTATTGAAAGTCATCACGTTGTAGGTCTTGCTGATATTTTTCCCAAGGCGTCATCGAGTTAAATATTTTTTTGCGATTTGTTTGCCAGTTATATTAACACGACTGGGTTCTAAGCGTATATTAAATAACAGTCTCATTAATACTGTTCGATACGTAAGTTTAATTGCTATTACCCTAGCCGTATCGTATTTTCATTTGCCATTGCAGGCACACAGGGAGAAACCTATGACTACCGTTACTTGGCTTGGACTACTCATTATTGTTGCGATTGCCGCCTTCTTTTTAGGCAGCTTTATCACCAAAAAACAGTTCAAGCACGATGAGCTTGAAATTCAAGCACAACAGGCTAAGCACGACTTAGAGCAATACCGTCAGGATGTCTCAGATCACCTAGCCGGCACGCGCAAGCTAGTTAATAAAATGCAAGACAGCTACTCGCAATTGCTAAGTCATGTTGAAGAAACCAATCAGCTGCTGACCAAAGAACGTCCTTCTCACCCGCAAGATCCGTTCTTCTCGAAAGAAACCACTGAGCAGTTGCAAGCCTCTTTACAGGCGCGCCCTGAGAAACGACGTAAACAAGACCCTAGCTTCGATGCGCCGCCTAGCGACTACGCGGAAGGAGAAACGGGGTTATTTTCTGGCGATAAAAAAGAAAGTGAGCAAATTAAAGCCTCTTGATGAACTTTTTTTTGCCCCCATAGTCTTTAAAAGAAGCTATTGATTGCAAATAAGGGCCTGTTTATCAGTCCCTTATGTTCGCGTTTTATAAGATTAACGCTTTTTTGCGGAGTACTTCACGACTATGAAATTTAAATTATCTTTGCTATCAGCCGCACTGCTTTCTTCCAGTCTATTGCTGTTACCGCAGCAAAGTGTGGCCAAGTTACCCGTTGCCGTAGATGGCCAACAATTACCCACCTTAGCGCCCATGCTAGAAAAGGTCGCCCCGGGCGTTGTAAGTATCCAAGTCCGCGGTGCCAAAGAAGTGCGCCGTCGCGTTGACCCCTTTGACTTTTTCTTTGGGCAACCACAACCACGGAGTCAAAAGCGGCCGTTCAGTGGCCTAGGCTCGGGTGTTATTATTGATGCCGATGAAGGCTATGTGGTAACCAACAACCACGTCATTGATGACGCTGATGAAATGATAGTAACACTCAAAGATGGCCGCGAATTCAAGGCAAAATTGCTTGGCAGCGATCCGGAATCGGACATCGCATTGCTGCAAATCGATGGCGATGATCTCACCGAGGTAAAACTGGCTAACTCCGATAAGTTAAGAGTCGGCGATTTTTCTGTGGCTATTGGTAACCCTTTTGGTCTCAGTCATACCGTCACTTCGGGCATTATCAGTGCCCTTGGTCGCAGTGGACTAAACATTGAGGGTTACGAAGACTTTATTCAAACCGATGCTGCCATTAACCAAGGTAACTCTGGTGGCGCACTGGTGAATCTAAAGGGCGAATTAATTGGCATTAACACCGCCATTTTAGGTTCTTCGGGCGGCAATGTTGGGATTGGTTTTGCAATTCCTTCCAATATGATGAAAAACTTGGTGGATCAGATTGTCGAGTATGGTGAAGTGCGTCGTGGCTCGCTCGGTATTATGGGCCGTACACTAGACGCGGGCCTTGCCAAAGCACAAGGCTTTGACGTTAAGCGTGGTGCTTATGTCATGCAAGTACTCAAAGACTCTGCCGCCGATGATGCCGGGCTGAAAGCCAACGATGTCATTGTTAGCCTGAACGGCGACGCCATTGAGAGCTTCAATGAATTACAAGGCAAAATTGCCACTATGGGTGAAGGTCGTGAGGTGACGCTGGGTATTTACCGTGATGGTGACATCCGTGAAATCGACGTGGAACTGGGTGGTCAGCAACAGCAACAAGCCAATGCCGAAGACATCCATCCGATGCTCCGTGGTGCCGTGTTAGAAGGCGGTGAACGCAATGGTAACGAAGGTGTGGTAGTGGTTTCTGTCGAATCGCGTTCACCTGCAGCCCGAGTTGGCCTAGAAGAAGGCGACGTTATCATGCAAGTGAATCGCCAACGCGTCACCAATGTTAACGACATGTCTAAGTTAATTGATAACATCCAAGGGAATATTGTTTTAGGTATTAAGCGCGGCCGCGAAACCGTGTTCTACTTAATCCAATAACCAGCCACTATTTAGGAAAGAAACACAGCGAAACTTGTCGCTGTGTTTTTTTTTGTGTCATTATTAGTAAATTACAAAAATTATAAGTTTAAGCGCTCGTGTTCAAATTATTTAAGTTTATCTTCCCGCCTTTATTGGCCGGGCTAGGTATTGCTTTCATTGTTATCTGGTTTAACCCAGAGCTGCGAAGCAATTTACCACAATTAGAGGTCTCACCGCATACCCAAGCCAAGCATATGAGTTTTGCTGATGCCGTCGATAAAGCGGCCCCCGCAGTGGTGACCATTTTTTCAGAAGGTTTCAGTAATCAACCTAGATACCAACGGCAAAGCACTGTCAGAGAGCTCGGCTCTGGGGTGATTATGAGCCGCGATGGCTATATCCTGACCAACTATCATGTGGTGAATAATGCCGACCAAATCATTGTTTTACTCACCGACGGCAGACAGTATACCGACACCCAATTAATTGGCTTTGACACCATTACCGATTTGGCGTTACTGAAGATCCCAGCGGAAAACCTGCCGGTGATCCCCATCGATAACAGTTTTAATCCCAGAGTCGGTGATGTGGTGTTAGCGATTGGTAACCCACTGAACTTAGGGCAAACCATCACTCAAGGGATCATTAGCGCAACAGGCAAGCAAGCACTTACCGACAGTCAATTTAACAGTTTGTTGCAAATGGATGCTGCGATTAATGTGGGTAACTCGGGTGGTGCGGTAGTGAACTCCAATGGCGCCCTAGTTGGGATTACCTCAGCCCAGTTTAGAACTCGGCTTAACATTGATATCCAAGGTATTTCATTTGCCATTCCGTACGACCTTGCCCTTGAGGTAATGAACAAGTTGATCATGGACGGGCGAGTTATTCGTGGTTATTTAGGCTTTAGAGGCACTCCGGTGGACAACACCGGGAAAAGTGTCACAGATCTGTACACGCCCATTGTGGGACTCGCGGTGAGCGACCTTGACCCATTGGGACCGGCTTGGCAGGCGGGAATGAAAGAGGGAGATATTGTTGTCAAAGTGGCCGGAGATGCGGTTACTAACCCACAGCAAACACTAAAGAAAATTGGCAATACCGCGCCAGGTACTAAGCTCAAATTTGAAGTGTTACGTGGCGGTAAGCGGCTCAACATCAACGTTGAAGTCGCAGAACTAGAAACCGGATACTAACCGGGTATCAGTGAAAAATCAGCGCAAGCAGTGTCCTGTTTGCGCTGAGTTACTATTAGCTCTTGCGGCGTTTGATATTGGCTCCCAGTCGACTGAGCTTATCTTCAATCTTCTGGTAGCCTCTATCCACATGGTAGATACGATCAACCACCGTTTCACCGCTGGCGACAATCCCGGTCAAAATAAGACTGGCTGAAGCACGTAAATCCGTTGCCATTACCTGTGCTCCCGTTAAGGTCTCGGTATCTCCACAAATCGCGGTATTCCCTTCTAAACGGATATTAGCGCCCATACGCTGCAATTCCGGCACATGCATAAAACGGTTTTCAAAAATGGTTTCCGTGATGGTGGCATTGCCCTCGGCAACCACATTAAGCGCAGTAAACTGTGCCTGCATATCGGTTGGAAAGCCAGGGTGCGGCATGGTCTTAATATTTACCGCTTGTAACGTGCGCTGACGCATATCGACGTAAATACTGTCGTCATTAACTTCAACCAAGGCATTGGCTGCTCTGAGCTTTTCAAGTACCGGCTCAAGGCTATGGTAGTCGGTGTTTTTACAGAGCACTTCGCCTTTCGCCATGGCCGCAGCAACCAAAAAAGTACCGGTTTCAATTCGGTCGGGTAGAATTTTGTGCTCACAGCCTTGCAGCTGCAAGGCCCCTTCGATTTCGATGCGGCTAGAACCTGCACCGGTAATATTAGCGCCCATGGCTTGTAAGCAATCAGCTAGGTTAATAATCTCGGGTTCGCGGGCGGCGTTTTCTAGAACCGTCTTGCCATCAGCCAGCGCGGCGGCCATAAGCAAGTTTTCTGTGGCGCCGACGCTCACGGTTTCCATGAAAATTTCTGCACCGCGTAAACGGCCAGAGGTCACGGCGTGAATGTAGCCATTCTCAACTTTAATGTCCGCGCCCATTTTCTCAAGTCCAGAGATATGTAAGTCAACTGGACGAGCCCCAATTGCACAGCCACCAGGTAAAGACACTTGAGCTTTACCAAAGCGGGCTAACAAAGGTCCTAAGGCCAGCACTGAGGCACGCATTTGCTTTACCAGCTCGTAAGGCGCAATCACGCTGTTTACTGTGCTACCGTCTATGACGAGCACATCGCCATCCCATTCAACCGCTGCACCAAGGGTTTTTAATAAGGCCTCAGTGGTACCAATATCACGCAAACGCGGAACATTTGTAAAGCGGCACTGACCGTCGCTCAAAAGCGCAGCAAACAGGATGGGAAGAGCCGCATTTTTGGCCCCAGAAATAGTGACTTCACCGGCTAACGTGGTGCCACCTTGGATAACAAACTGATCCATTTATGGCACTCCGCTATTGTGGCAGGATAAATTTGCGCTCTTTTTGCCACTCATCCGCAGTGAAAGCGCGAATGCTAACGGCGTGGATAGTACCGTCTTTGATGGTATCCATTAACGGACCATAGATCAGCTGCTCACGCTTAAGCCTTCTTAATCCGTCAAAACACGCTCCAACTGCAATCACTTCATAATGGCTACCATTCGCTTTAACAATGATTTCGTCCAGCGATAGCGTTTCTTTTAATAGGGTTTCGACTTGATTTGTTTCCATTAGACTCACTCAAATAAGGTTGTCACCTGCCCCAGCTCCATCAAACTTTGCAGCTGCACAGGTGTATTTTTCAGCTCTAGACGAATGTCTCGCTGTTTTAATTGACCTAAAGAGTGAATTAACCAAGCTAAGCCCGCAGTGTCAACCCTTGTCACTTCAGAAAGGTTAAAATTGACGGTTGATTGTGCATTTTTCAACAATTCGGTGATCTCAGACCCTTGTAGGGCACTTGGCAAACTCTCTCTTGTCAGTTCGCCATTTAACACGATTTCACCTTTACTTTGCGTGAATGAGATTTTAGGCGCTGCCATCATCACCTCGAAACTGCACTGGCAGCTTACTTTTTTTATCCAGTAGCTCTATCACATGCTCAATCCCTTGCTGCCGCAAGATACCATGAAGCTCAGTTTGTTTGGCGTCAAGTAAACTAATTCCTTCAGCCATCATATCGTAGGCGCGCCAATCATTATCCTTACCACGACGTACTTTAAAATCGATTTTGATGTCGGGTTTACCCGCTTCAACAATCTTAGTTTTGACAATGGCAATGTTCTCCCCCTCAAAAGGTCGATGCTCACCAAACACCACTTCCTGATCTTGGTACTGGGTAAATACACCGGCATAAGTAGCAACCAAGTAGTTTCTAAATACCTCTATAAACTCTCGGATATGCTCTATCGCGGCAGCTTTTTGTTGCTGATCTTCCATATTGCGCACGGTTTGGATATAAGCCCCTAGCACGCGGTAAGCTGCATACTTGTAATCAATGTATGGCATTAGCTCTTCTTCAACGATAACACGTAAGTGCTCTTTGTCTTGCTCAATAATTTCTTGCTCTCGAGCCACCCGTGCAAAGGTCTGATCGGCAACTTGCTCTACCATTTTATAGGGGTTGCTCTCATCCACTTCTTTAGCGCTAATTGGCAATGCAAATAACAGAGCGAGCAGCAGTGCCAACCTAATATTAAACATCTTGTGCATTTCTATTCGCTCCCTTGATTAAACAAGAATTGGCCGATTAACTCTTCTAATACTAGTGCAGATTTGGTGTCAGTGATCATGTCACCGTCTTTCAATGCCTTGGTTTCAACCCCAAAGAGTGATTCTATATCAACGCTGTCGCTGCTAGTCACCTCTTGCCCAAGGCATTTTTGTTTTGCCGACTCTGCGGCAATAACAGGCGAAATACCCAAGTATTGCTCACCTAAAATACCTGACGTAAGAATGGATACCGAAGAGGTATCGGAGAACTGACACTCATAGTTACGGTCAATGCTCATTGATACCACTGGCACAAATTCTTCAGGGTGAATATGGATTTTTTCCACGCGACCTATGACAACACCACCCACTTTAATTGGTGCACGGGTTTTTAACGAACCAATGTTCTCAAACTTGGCCTCTAGCGTGTAGGTTTCGCCATTTCCTGCGATACCTGTGTTGGCAACCTTTAGGGCTAACAATACAAACGCGCCAATCCCAAGCGCAACGAACAAACCAACTAAAATCTCTGTTTTCCGTGAATTCATTTTTTAAAACCTTTTAACTTGAGAACATAACTGCGGTTAATACAAAGTCAAAGCCAAGCACCGCCAGTGATGAGTGCACCACTGTCTCAGTGGTGGCTTTACTGATCCCTTCTGAAGTTGGGATACAGTCATAGCCTTTGTATAACGCAATCCAAGTTACCAATAACGCAAATACGAAACTCTTAATAAGTCCGTTCAAAATATCTTTTTGGAACGACACTTGCGACTGCATAATCGACCAGAAGCTGCCTGAATCGACACCTAGCCAATCAACACCCACAAGATGTGCACCGAGTATGGCAATCGCAGAGAAAATTAATGCCAGTAACGGCATACTGATAACCCCAGCCCAAAACCTTGGCGAAATCACTCGCTTCAGTGGATCTATAGCCATCATTTCAAGACTGGATAGTTGCTCCGTTGCTTTCATCAAGCCAATTTCGGCAGTTAACGCACTCCCCGCCCGACCAGCAAATAACAATGCGGTTACCACAGGTCCCAGCTCACGCAATAAGCTTAATGCCACTAAAGGCCCTAAACTGTCTTCGGCACCGTAGCCCACCAAAACAGTATAGCCCTGTAGCGCCAATACCATACCAATAAATAGCCCCGACACCATGATGATTAATAGCGACTGGTGACCCACTTGGTATAGCTGTTTAATCAATAATGGCGTGCCTTTACGAACATTTGGCAAACTAAACAATGTGCCTGCAAGCATGCTAGTAGCACGACCCAAAGCCGCAAATCGACTTAAGGTTTTATGACCAAGGCGCTGAAGTAAATCCATCATTTGACACCTCCAGATAACAACGCTTGCTGATAATCCGGCGCTTCATAATGAAATGGCACTGGGCCATCAGCCAAGCCTTGCAGGAATTGCTGCACCAATTCTGATTCATGCTGCAACATTTGTTCGGGTGTGCCTGACCCAATCACGCCTTGATCGGCAATTATGACCACGTGATCGGCAATACTGAGTACCTCAGTAACATCGTGGGTAACAATGAGGGAAGACAAGCCCAGCACTTCATTGAGGGATTTAATTAACCGCACCAACACTCCCATTGAAATAGGATCTTGGCCTGCGAATGGCTCATCATACATGATAAGTTCAGGGTCTAATGCTATGGCTCGAGCCAAAGCCGCACGGCGCGCCATACCGCCGGAGAGCTCAGCTGGTTGCATGTCTTTTGCACCACGCAAGCCCACCGCTTGCAGCTTCATTAACACAACAAGGCGGATCAGTTCTTCTGATAACTCGGTATGCTCTCGCAGTGGAAAAGCCACGTTATCAAACACACTCATATCGGTAAACAAGGCACCACTTTGAAATAACATGCTCATGCGAGTTCTTGCTTGATAGAGTGCGGTTCGAGACATTTTAGGAATGCTGTTGCCAGCAAAAACAATATCACCGGAGTCCGGCTTAAGCTGACCACCAATCAGGCGCAACATGGTGGTTTTACCAATCCCGCTTGGCCCCATAATGGCGGTAATTTTGCCCTTGGGTACGGAAAAGCTCATGTTTTTGTAGATGATCCTTTCACCTCGAGAAAAGGTTACATCCTTGACTTCTACAATTGACTGCGACAAGTCGCTCTCCAGATCGAGACTAAATTCATCCCTATATGATACTTTTTTTTCAATCAAGATGGAAAATCGTTTTGGTAAATTTTTGTAAGTTTGTAAATGTCGCGGTTTACTTATACTTTCGATGGCGCTTTTGGTAGTATCTACGAAAATTTAAATCCGTTTCTGGCTAGAGGTTTATGGTTCTATCGTTTGTTATTCTGGTTCTGGGCTTTATCGCCTTAGTTTGGAGTGCCGATCGTTTTGTATTCGGAGCCGCAGCGTTAGCACGTAACTTTGGCGTGCCAACCTTAATCGTAGGGTTAACCATTGTTGCCATGGGCTCTTCTGCACCAGAAATGATGGTGGCTGCACAAGCTGCTCTCGCAGACAAAACCGACACCGCGGTAGGCAACGCCATTGGCTCTAATATTGCCAATATTTTATTGGTGCTGGGGATCACCGCTCTACTGAGGCCATTATCTGTCGGCTCCGGTATTTTACGCCGAGAAATGCCGCTATTAATTCTGGTTTCCCTAGGTGCTTGGTACATCGTCAGTGATAACGCCTTTAGCTTCAGCGAAGGGGTGGTCTTGTTAGTGGGCTTTATCACCTTTATTGTGGCGCTAATTATCGTCACCAAAAACAGTGGCGGCCAAAGTGATGACCCCTTAGTCAGCGAAGCTTGCGACGAAGTGCCCGATAATATCCCCACCCAAAAAGCCGTTTTTTGGCTCGTTGTCGGCATGGTGCTATTACCAATTAGTGCCGATTATTTAGTCGGTGCTGCGGTGGATATTGCCAAATACTTTGGCATGAGCGATCTATTAATTGGACTGACCATCATTGCCATTGGTACCAGTTTGCCGGAATTAGCAGCCTGTATTGCTGGGGTGCTGAAAAATGAAGATGACTTAGCCCTGGGCAACATCATTGGCTCCAATATTTTTAATATCCTCGCTGTTTTATCCATTGCTGGCATTATCAACCCCGCTAATTTAGATTTAAATATAGCGTCGCGAGATATTTATATCATGCTTGGTGCCACACTGTTGTTATTGCTTATGAGCCTGAGCATCACTGGCAAACGTCGCATCAACCGTATTGAAGGTGGCTGCTTGCTAGCTGGATTTACGGCGTACATTTATTACATTATTTAGGAACTGGCTGTGTCAACACATCATTTCATTGCTTCTGCCAAGCACGTTTTTGCAACCGAGCTCGCTGCAATCGAAGAAGTGCAGCGTTTTGTCGACTCAGAGTTTGCTGCAGCCTGTGAACTCATGTTTAATTGTCAGGGTCGAATTATTGTCGTTGGTATGGGAAAATCGGGCCATATTGGTAACAAGATAGCCGCGACCCTAGCCAGCACTGGCAGCCCAGCGTTTTTCGTGCACCCAGGAGAGGCCAGTCACGGCGATTTAGGCATGATCACTGCGGATGACGTCATTGTCATGATTTCCAACTCAGGGGAAACCCAAGAGGTGGTGTCAATTCTACCGGTGATCAAACGCCTTGGCGCCCCGGTCATTGCCATGACCGGAAACCCAGAATCAACGATGGCGAAAAATGCCACGGTGCATGTCTGTGTTAAAGTGTCTAAAGAGGCGTGCCCACTAGGATTAGCGCCCACGGCCAGCACCACAGCGACCTTAGTGATGGGCGATGCCATGGCGGTCGCTTTACTCGAAGCACGAGGCTTCACCGCGGATGACTTTGCCCTTTCTCACCCTGGTGGCAGCCTTGGCAAACGCTTACTACTGACACTCAATGATGTGATGCACAGCGGGGATACTATCCCTATGGTCCATGAGCTCAGTACAGTGAAAGAGGCCTTATTTGAAATGTCAGCTAAAGGCTTAGGTATGACCGCCATTATCGATGACCACAAATGCCTTAAAGGGATTTTTACCGATGGTGACTTGCGTCGTATTATCGAGCAAAAAATCGATATTCATAGCACCCCCATCACCCAAGTAATGACGGCCAAATGCACCACCGGGAAAGCCAATATGTTGGCAGCTGAAGTGCTTAATATTATGGAAAAAAAGCGCATCAATGGCTTAATTGTGGTGGATGATAACAACAGCCCGATTGGTGCTTTGAATACTCAAGATTTGCTGCGAGCAGGAGTGTTATAATGCAGTTTAAAGATTTATATCAGCCCATATCTGAGTCCGCTTGGCAGCAAGCCAGCAAAATTAAATTACTTATTTGCGACATTGACGGTGTTTTTTCCGATGGTCGCATATACTTAGGCAATAATGGCGAAGAACTAAAAGCGTTTAATACCAAAGATGGATTTGGCGTCAAAGCGCTCATTGACAGTGGCGTTGAAGTGGCCGTTATTACCGGTCGCCATTCACAAATTGTTCAGCAGCGTATGACTAGCTTGAATGTAAAGCACATTTATCAAGGCCAAGAGGACAAGTTGCAAGCCTATCAAGCACTGAAAAACACACTCAATCTAAGCGACAGTGACATTGCCTACATAGGCGATGACGGCCCAGATTTGCCAGTAATGGCGCAAGTGGGTTTTGCTGTAGCGGTCAACGATGCTCACCCGGTGATTAAACAGATTTCAGATTACATTACCTTGCAGCCAGGGGGCTTTGGCGCAGTGCGAGAGCTCACCGACTTATTGATGTTAAGCCAAGGTCATAGCCTAACCACCAAAGGTGTCAGTGCATGACCGTACTTCGTGTCATCTTACTTATTGTTTTCGCAGCCATCATGGTGTGGATGTGGTCTCCCATGTTCAACCAAGATACTAGCCGCAAAAGCCAAGGAGATGAGCCGCTGGCTAAACCTGACTATGTCGCCACCGCATTACAACAAACCACCTACAGTGAAAATGGCTTGCTCAACTACCAAGTCACGGCAGATAAGATGGAACTCTATCAAGACCTTGGTTTTAGCCATTTTGAGAAACCCATTTTCACTTTGTACAACGGCGAGCAAAATTGGCGCATTAGCGCCCTTGAAGCCACGTTATATGAAAACAACACCCTGATTTTAGAGGGCCAGGTACTAGCACAAAACTTAGTGCCAAACGCCATGATAAGCGATATTAACGCCGATAATGTCAGAGTCGATATTAAGCAAAAATTGATGAAGTCGGAACATCCAGTCATTATTACAGGTCCTAGTGTTAAGATCACCGGAAAAGGCCTGCATGCGGATTTACACAACCAAGTGATCGAACTCATCAATCACACTAAGACAATTTATTATGACCAGTAAAGTAATGAACAAACTCGTTTTTTTAGGCTTATTAGCTGCCGCTACCAGCGCGCTCGCCGCGGAGCAAAATGAAGTCATCATTGATTCCGGCAGACAGCAAGCCCAGCTACAGAGCAACATTGGTATTTTTGAGCAAAACGTGGTGATTATCCATGGTGACAGAAAAATCCAAGCCGACCGCCTAGAGGTCCATCGTCGCGCAGAGCTTGGCACCAACAAACAATTATTGGTTGCCACCGGAAGCCCAGCTATTTTTAGTGAAAAGCAAGCGGATGGTAGTTTATTAGAGGCTAAAGCCAATGAAATTCGTTACGACGTCGCAGCACTGACGCTAGTCATTTCCGGTGACGCCGAAATTAGCCAAGCAGGACAAAAAATTAATGCTCAGGTCATCACCTATGATATTGAACAACAACTGATCAGCGCAGAACGTTCAGGACAACAAGACTCCAGGGTCAGAACGGTATTAGTGCCGGTTAATGAGGGCGATGAAAACAAAAAAGAAAAAGAACCATCGCAAGGTAACAATCCATGAGCGTATTAACAGCAACGGGGCTTGCCAAAAGCTACAAAGGCCGACAGGTGGTCAAAAATGTTGAGTTAAGCGTTGAAGCTGGCAGCATTGTCGGTTTATTAGGGCCTAATGGCGCTGGCAAAACCACCACGTTTTATATGATCGTAGGCTTAGTGCCTAGCGACAAAGGTGAAATTAGCATCAATGATGAAGACATCACGTTATTGCCAATGCACAGCCGTGCCCGAATGGGGATCGGCTATTTACCCCAAGAGTCCTCGATTTTTCGTAAGCTTTCCGTATACCAAAACTTAATGGCCATTTTAGAGACCCGTAAGGACTTAACCAAGGCCCAACGCGAAACCGAACTCAATGAACTATTAGATGAGTTTAATATCCAGCATATTCGCGACTCACAGGGAATGGCATTGTCTGGTGGTGAACGACGTCGAGTAGAGATCGCCCGAGCACTGGCGGCCAACCCGAAATTTATTCTCCTTGATGAACCTTTTGCTGGTGTTGATCCCATTTCGGTGTTAGATATAAAGACCATTATTGAACACTTAAAAAATCGTGGCATTGGCGTGCTAATTACGGATCATAATGTCAGGGAAACCCTTGATGTATGTGAAAAAGCTTATATTGTTTCACATGGGGAATTAATCGCATCAGGTACGCCAGAACACGTTTTAGCCGATCAAACCGTAAGAGATGTCTACCTAGGCGAACAATTCAAGCTATAGTTAAGACGTAGTAATAATAACTGTTAAAAGGGATTGTTAAAGATACATGAGGCAATCATTACAGCTGCGCATGGGGCAGCAACTTACAATGACTCCACAACTGCAACAGGCGATTCGCTTGCTGCAGCTCAGTACGTTGGATTTGCAACAGGAAATCCAAGAAGCACTGGATAGCAATCCGTTGCTAGAAGTGGAAGAAGGTGAAAACGCTGATACCGAAAGCTTGGAGCAAAACAACCAAGAAAAATCCGCTGCAGACGAAGGTCAAGCATCTCAGGAAGAAGCGCCTGTCAGTGATTATGAGCTCGATTCTGATACCGCCATGAGTAAAGACACGGTCAGCGATGACTTAGCCATGGACGTCACTTGGGATGAGTATATGAGTGCAGCCCCTGTTGCCAGCTCTGCACCTCTTCCTGATGATGATAATGTTTATCAAGGAGAAACGTCTGAGTCGCTGCATGACTATTTGATGTGGCAATTAGAGCTCACTCCTTTTAGTCCCACGGATAGAGCCATTGCTATTGCTATCATTGAGGCGGTAGATGTCTCAGGATTACTTACCCTAAGCTGTGAAGACATTCTCGACAGCATTAATGACGCAGAAGCAGAGGAACCGATAGAATTAGACGAGGTGGAAGCCGTACTCAAGCGTGTGCAGCTGTTTGACCCTGTCGGTGTTGCCGCGCGTAGCTTGCAAGAGTGTTTGTGTATTCAGCTTAACCAATTTGCACCAGAGACGCCTTGGCTGGCAGAAACCAAAATGATCCTTACCGAGCACATCGATCTGTTGGCGAGCCGAGATTACCGTACTTTAGCGAAAAAAACCCGGCTCAAAGAAGCTGAGTTGAAAGAGGTGATGACTCTTATTCATAGCCTCAACCCCAAACCGGCCGCCAGCATTATTCGTGAAGAGCCTGAGTACGTCATTCCTGATGTCTCGGTAAAAAAAGTAAAAGGTCGCTGGGTAGTTGAACTCAACCCAGATGCTATGCCGAAAATCCGCGTTAATGACCATTATGCGGCCATGTCTAGAACCGCTCGCTCTAGTGCTGATAGCCAATTTATTCGCTCCCACTTACAAGAAGCTAAGTGGTTTATTAAAAGCTTAGAAAGCCGTAATGATACTTTATTAAAAGTAACCAATTGCATTGTCCAACAACAACAGGCATTCTTTGAACATGGCCCTGAGGCAATGCGCCCTATGGTACTTAATGATGTCGCTGAGATGGTTGATATGCATGAGTCTACAATTTCTCGTGTCACCACCCAGAAGTATATGCATACGCCTCGTGGTATCTTTGAGTTAAAGTATTTCTTCTCTAGCCATGTAAGTACCGAAAACGGCGGTGAGTGCTCATCTACCGCGATTAGAGCGCTCATCAAGAAGCTAATAGCTGCAGAAAATACCGCTAAGCCATTAAGCGATAGCAAAATTGCAGATATTTTAGCTGAGCAAGGAATTAAGGTAGCGAGACGTACGATTGCAAAATATCGTGAATCCCTAGCCATTCCACCGTCAAATCAACGCAAAAGCTTGATTTAAGACGTAAAAAACCAAGAAGGAAAATGCTTATGCAACTAAATCTAACTGGTCGCCATGTAGAAATCACAGACTCATTACGAGACTATGTCACCAACAAGTTTGCGAAGCTAGAGAGGCATTTTGATCATATAAATAACGTTCACGTGATCCTTGATGTTGAAAAGCTGGTACAAAAGGCAGAGGCAACATTACACGTCAACGGCGGTGAGCTGTTTGCATCAACCGAGCATCAAGACATGTATGCGGCGATTGATAAGCTCATTGATAAGCTAGACCGTCAAGTTATCAAACACAAAGAGAAGCTCACTCGACACTAAAATGAAATTATGCACATTAGTGAACAAGGACTGTAGCAAAGCTGCGGTCCTTTTTAATAGCAAAAAAAGGATCCTCGAGTACATCAGCGAGTTGGCCCACAAGCAACTGCCTGATGTCGGTAAACACGTCATTCTCGATGCCTTAATGACACGGGAAAAACTCGGCAGTACTGGGATTGGTAAAGGCATAGCCATACCTCATGGTCGGGTTCAAGGTATTGAAGAGATCCTAGCGATGGTACTGGTCAGTAAGCAGCCGATCTCCTTTGAAGCAATCGATAAACAACCCGTGGACATTTTTGTCGCGTTTATTGTCCCTGAGGGCAATAATGAAGAACATTTAAAAACTTTAGCTGCTATAGCTGAAAAACTGCAAGACAAATCGTTTTGTAAACAGCTACGGCACGCCAAGACCGATCAAGAGCTTTACGCGGTTATCCAAGGAGACGATAATGAGTGATGAAGACAAGGGATTAGAGTTAATCATTATTAGTGGCCGCTCTGGTTCTGGAAAATCAGTGGCTTTACGCGTGTTAGAGGACTTAGGCTATTACTGCGTTGATAACATCCCAGTCAACCTGCTGCCTTCTTTGGTGCGCAGCGTATCGGATAATTACAATAAAATCGCTGTCAGCATCGACGTTAGAAACCTACCCAAAGAACAAGACGAATTTAACGACATACTTGAGTATCTTCCTGGATTTGCTAAGCCCGCTCTATTTTATTTAGATAGTGACGATCAGACCCTTATAAAGCGCTTTTCCGAAACCCGACGTTTACACCCACTATCGCTGCATAACTTGCCACTCGATTTAGCAATAAAGAAAGAGCGCGAGCTATTGGATGTCTTGATCACCCGAGCTGACTTTTTACTCGACACTACCAGCCTCAGTGTCCACCAGCTAGCAGAAGAGATCCGCGAGAAGATTTTAGGTAAAAAAGACAAACAACTGATCATCACCTTTGAGTCATTTGGTTTTAAGCATGGTATCCCTAAGCAAGCCGACTACGTGTTTGATGCCCGCTTTTTGCCCAACCCCCATTGGGAGCCAGAGCTAAAACCATTAACGGGCTTAGATCAGCCGGTGATTGACTACCTTGCTAGCCACAGCATAGTGCAGAAGTTTACTTGGCAAATTCAAACTTTTGTGCAAACTTGGCTGCCACACTTAGAGCGTAATAACCGCAGTTATTTAACCATAGCCATTGGCTGTACTGGCGGTCAGCACCGCTCTGTTTATCTGGCGCAAACCATTGGCGAACGCTTTGCCAAAACTCACAGTAACGTCAAAATACGCCACCGTGAGCAGGAAGGCTGATGCAACAAGGGACCTTTTTAATCAAAAACAAACTCGGCTTGCATGCCAGAGCCGCGTCGGTGCTGGCGCAACTAGCGACGCAATTTGATGCCTCGGTCACGCTTTATCAAGGCGATAAGTCAGCCGCCGCTGATAGCGTGCTAGCACTGTTATTGCTTGAGAGCAGCCAAGGTAAAGAGGTTAAGGTGGTGTGCGAAGGCCCTGACGCTGATAAAGCGCTGGCTGAAATTGGCGCCTTGATTGAAAATAAATTCCACGAAGATGAGTAATACCAAGCTGTTTGGATAACTCATCTTTACTGTCCACCTTCACATCCTGTCGTCATAGCTGATCCGGTGGCGCTTTTCTTTACTCTACTTGGTAGTTTTTTGTAAAGTGGGTTACACTGTATTGCCCTCCTGGCGCTGCATGTAAGGTTGCTTCTCTGCAATAAAACAACAAAATAGCTAGGGTAAAATATAAAACCAACAACCATAGTATTCAGTATTAACACGCAAAAGGATGCCTATGCCTGAAGTATTTGAGCAAGACTACACACTGGAACAACTGCAAAAGGTGACAAAAGCCTTAAACAGTGGACAGTTTGTTCAAGTTCGGCGGGTATTAGCTGAAACCGCGCCGTGTGATACTGCTCTTTTACTCGAGTCTTCACCGCATAAAGTCCGTGCCATGCTCTGGCAATTGGTCGACCCAGATATTCAAGGGGATGTCCTTGAAGAACTGTCCGAGGACGTGCGTTTGGGGATCATCGCGCAGATGGAACCGGAGCTCATCGCAGCGGCTACCGAGGACATGGATGACGACGATCTCGGCGACGTATTAAGAAGCCTGCCTGATACCGTTTATCAAGACGTGATTGGCGCCATGGATAGCCAAGACCGCGATCGCGCCACCCAAGCCTTATCGTACAAAGAGCATTCTGCCGGTGCTTTAATGAGCACCGATACCGTCACCATTCGCCCCGACGTCACCTTGGAAGTGGTATTTCGTTACTTGCGCTTAAAAGGTGAGTTACCCGATGGCACCGATGAGCTCTATGTGGTCGACAAAGACAACTGCTTTTTAGGGGCGTTAACCATCAATTTATTATTAACCAGCTCACCTGAGAGCTTGGTGCGTGACTTGATGGATGAAGACAAAGAAACCATCCCTATCTCGATGGATGAATCAGAAGTGGCACAACTGTTTGAGCGTCACAACTGGATCTCAGCGCCTGTGGTGGACGATAACGCGCATTTGCTAGGCCGAGTCACCATCGATGACGTCGTTGATGTTATTCGTGAGGACGCTGAGCACAGTTTACTAAGCATGGCCGGCCTTGAGGATGAAGAAGATACCTTTGCACCGGTGATGAAAAGTAGCCAGCGCCGCTCTATTTGGCTTGGCATTAATCTTTTAACGGCGTTACTGGCGGCCTTTGTTGCCAGTTTCTTTGAAGGCACGTTAGATATTCTGCCCATTCTTGCGGTATTAAATGGCATTGTGCCCAGCATGGGTGGTGTGGCTGGTAGCCAAACGCTCACCTTGGTGATACGGGGTATCGCCCTTGGCCACATTAACCAAACCAACCAACGATTTTTACTCGGCAAAGAGCTGGCCATTGGGGCGCTCAATGGCGTGCTTTGGTCTGTGCTCATCGCTGGGGTGATTGCTATCTGGCAGTGGGACTTTAAACTCGGCGGTGTGATTGCCTTTGCAATGTTTATGAACCTGGTGGCGGCAGGTATTGCCGGCGCCAGTATTCCCATCATTTTAAAGAGAATGAACATCGACCCAGCATTGGCCGGCAGTGTGGTGCTCACCACAGTCACCGATATAGTGGGTATTTTTGCTTTCTTAGGTACCGCAACCTGGCTGCTGGTTTAGGGTATTAGCACGATGCTGGCACATGCCAGCATCGTGGGCCGTGTTACTCTCCACCAACCTGCATATTATTAACCAGCACCGAGCCGGTTTGCACCGCGCCGCGCTGCTCAATATCACCGCCAATGCCCTCAATACCCATAAACATGTCTTTTAGGTTTCCGGCAATGGTGATTTCGCTAACGGGGTATTGGATTTCGCCATTCTCCACCCAAAACCCTGCCGCGCCACGAGAGTAGTCACCCGTCACCGTATTAACACCTTGCCCCATAAGCTCGGTTACCAACAACCCAGTGCCCATATTAGCGAGCAGGCTAGTGAGATCATCGTGAGTTGGCTTGACCAACCAGTTATGAATACCCCCGGCGTGCCCCGTCGCTTCCATTCCTAAGCGTCGTGCTGCATAGCTTGCCAACAGGTAAGTATTTAACACACCATCGGTGATAATATCGCGGTCCACCGTCTTGACTCCTTCGCTATCAAAGGGGCTAGACGCTAAGCCACGCATTAAGTGAGGCTTTTCTGCAATGTTGACACAAGGGTTAAAGATTTGCTCACCGAGTGTGTCGAGTAAAAAGCTCGATTTACGATAAAGCGCCCCACCGCCAATACCGGCAACAAGGTGGCCAAACAAGCTATTGGCGATGTCGGCACGAAATACCACCGGCACTTTTGCCGTTGATACTTTACGGCTCCCAAGCTTTGCCAGTGTTGCAGTGGCAGCTTCCAAGCCAACATCGTGGGCCGATTTTAACTCACCATGCACCCGTGAAATGGTGTAAGCAGAGTCACGTTGCATTTGCTCGCCTTCCTTACCAATCACCATAGTGCTTAAGGTATGGCGAGTGCGCGGGTAGCCGGCAATGAGTCCGTGGCTATTACCATATACTCGGATCCCTTGGTGACTAGCAAGGCTGGCGCCATCGGAATTAACAATTCTGGGGTCGGCTTCCAGAGCTGCTTTTTCTGCTTCAATACACTGAGCGACTCCCTCTTCGGGCGTTAATTGCCATGGGTGAAATAAGTCCAGCTGCGGTGGCGACATTTCCAGTAGCTCTTTATCGGCAATACCATTACAAGGGTCATCCGAGGTAAAACGCGCAATATCAACGGCTTTTTCTACCACTGTGCGCAAGGTCTCAGGGCTTAGATCGGCGGTAGACGCCGAGCCCTTATGATTACCGACATATACACTGATCCCCAAGCCGCCATCTTGGTTAAACTCTATGGTTTCAACCTCCCCCATGCGGGTGCTAACGGAGAGCCCTGAGGTGCTCGACATGGCAGCTTCTGCAGAGGTTGCACCAAGCTTTTTAGCATGCTTAAGCACCTCTTCTACGGCATTTTTTACTTCATCAATTTGGCTATATATTGGGTCTTGTGAGGAGTGCGTCATAGATACCTTATCCGCTCGTACTTATTGGCAAGTGTGATATAAATAGTATTGGCTAATAATCGTAACACAGCCATTCGCTATTGTAGTGATCAATTGTGGTATACTTTGCATAATTCACCAACGATAAACAGATCAAAGCAATGGCAAAAGACGAGCAAAATACCGAAGAAGAAATCATCTATGTTTCTAAGACCGAGCTAAAACGTGATGCCCAAGAGCTGCACGAGTTAGGCTGCGAAATTGCCGCGTTAGGCAAGAAACAACAAGAAAAGTTACCCCTGTCCGATGAGCTGAAGGAAGCGATGAAGGTAGCGGATAAGATCCGTGCCAAAACCGACGCTTACCGTCGTCACATGAATTACATTGGCAAGACGTTACGCAGCACCAGTAATATTGACGAGATCCAAGCAGCCATGGATATTCTGCTCAACCGCAATAACCAAGCTGATGTATTATTAAATCAAATTGAAACCACCCGTGATGAGGTCATTGCTCAGGGAGACAGCAAGATCAATGAGCTGCTAAACAGCTACCCAGAGTTAGAGCGTCAAAAGATGCGTCAGTTAGCCCGACAAGCCAACAAAGAACTCAAAGCGGAAAAGCCAGGCAAAGCCTACAAAGAGCTGTTTCAGTACCTTAAAGATGCCATCATGCCATGAGGGTATGCGGCCTAGAGGGAGCTCGCTCCCTCTAACCTTTAGCGTTTATGCCGTGCCACCTACGGTGATTTCGTCAATTTTAAGACTAGGTTGGCCAACGCCCACAGGCACACTCTGACCGTCTTTACCACACACCCCAACCCCTTTATCTAAAGCCAAGTCATTGCCTACCATAGAGACCTTTTTCATCACTTCAGGGCCGTTGCCAATTAAAGTGGCTCCCTTTATTGGCTGAGTAATTTTGCCATTTTCAATCAGGTAAGCTTCAGACGCCGAGAAAACAAACTTACCCGAAGTGATATCGACCTGTCCTCCGCCAAAGTTGCTGGCGAAAATGCCTTTATCAACACTGCGGATAATTTCTTCTTGCGTGTGCTCACCTGGCAACATATAGGTGTTGGTCATACGGGGCATAGGCAAATGCGCATACGACTCACGACGGGCATTGCCAGTTGGCGCCACGCCCATGAGTCCGGCGTTGTGCTTGTCTTGCATATAGCCTTTCAACACGCCTTTTTCAATTAGCACGTTGTACGCCGCTGGCGTGCCTTCGTCATCCACGTTTAATGAGCCACGGCGATCGGCAATGGTGCCATCGTCCACCACAGTGCAAAGGCTAGAAGCAACCTGTTGACCAATGCGACCACTAAATGCAGAGGCTTCCTTACGGTTAAAGTCACCCTCTAGACCATGGCCTACTGCCTCGTGTAACAACACGCCTGGCCAACCGGCCCCCAGCACCACTGGCATCGCACCAGCTGGCGCATCTATCGCTTCGAGGTTAACCCGAGCTTGGCGCACCGCTTCTTTAGCAAACTGCATCCAGCGGGGCTCACCATCCACTAACTCTTTAAAGTAGCCATAGTCTAACCTAGCACCGCCACCAGCACTGCCGCGCTCTCGGCGACCATTTTTTTCCAATAACACCGAGCAGTTTAAGCGGATCAAGGGCCTGATATCGGTGGCAAACGTGCCATCACTGGCGGCAATAAGCACCTCTTCATACACCGCTGAAATAGAACTGACGACCTGCTGCGCTTCTGGCGCAAGATCGCGAATACAACCTTCCACCTCTCGTAATAAAGCCACCTTATCCGCATCCGTCATGCTCATAATGGGCTGCGCTGGTTGAAAGTGCAGTGGTGCTTTAACGTCGCTGAAAACTTGTACCGAGTCATTGTTACCAGCACTAGCAATGCTACGAGCGGCTTCTGCCGCTTTGTTCAAGGCTTCTAGGTTAATGGCATCGGAATAGCTAAACCCCGTCTTCTCGCCACTGATCGCCCGTACACCGACACCGCGTTCGATATTATAGCTACCGTCTTTTACCACGCCATCTTCAAGCACCCAGGTCTCATGATGACTTGATTGGAAGTAAAGATCGGCATAATTTACTTGGTGCTGATGAATATAAGCTAGCGTTTGTGCTAACTGCTCGCGCGTCAACTGACTATTGGCCAGTAAATTTTGCTCTACATTACTCATAAAAACTCACTTTTAAATCGATTGTGACTCGCAACGGGCATTTTGCCACGGATTTCTTTTAGGTAACTCAAATCTAATTGCTGCTGCAGTGGCGTTAATGCCGTACCAGAGTCGGCTAACACCTCTCCCCAAGGTGACACAATTACACTATGACCATAAGTATCACGGCCATTGTCATGGTGCCCTGACTGTGCTGCTGCAATCACATAACACTGTGTTTCGATGGCTCTGGCTTGTAATAGCGGCTGCCAATGTGCCGCTCCGGTGCTACAAGTAAATGCACTTGGTACTAAGATCAGCTCAGCACCTTGCTGCCGTAAACGCTGGTACAGCCCCGGAAAACGCAGATCATAACAGACACTTAGACCAATTAAACCAAACGGGCTGTTGACTACAGTTGTGGCATCGCCGGGCTGTGTCCGTGCCGACTCGCGGTATTGCTGGGTACTGTCATTAACGTCGGCATCAAAAAGATGGATCTTATTATAGCGGGCGACCACCTCACCAGCATCATTAAACAATAAACTGGTGGCATAATATTTTTCATCGTTGCTTGGGGTGGCTATGGTGCCAGCGGCTAACCAAATGTTGAACTCACGGCACAATTGCGCCAGTTGTGCTATGTGTTGTTCACTGTGCTGTGCTACTTGCCAACTTTGTGCCGCTGTAGCACAAAAAGCCAACCAGGTTTCGGGTAAACACACTAAGGTCGGCGCTGTGATTTGCAGCTGTTGTAACTGTGCTCTCAGGTAAGCTAAATTATCTTGAGGTTCTGGTGTTGAACGCATAGGCAGTGCAATCACGTTAGCCATTACCTTTCTCCTGCTGTACTTGCTGAGGTTGTAACTCCTCACTTTGAGCTTGCTTTGGTTGCAACGCAGGCTCGCCGGAGGCCTGGGGCTCTCTCTCAGGCACTATCGGCTGCGGTAACTCAACCTCTTTACTCTTACGGTCGACTTCAGTCACAATGGGCTCTTGCATGGTCCCGGTAATTTTGAAATTAATTTCCGAGATCACCCGGGCGGAATGGATCACCTTATCAAGCGCCAAGGCGGCCAGCCCAGTCACCGGATTCACTGCCCAGGCCATGATCACCGGCAAGCTAGAGGTGACTTGCGGTGCAACCGCAAGATCATAATTAATTTCGTGCGTGTTAAGGTTAGCATAACCACGAATAGATAAGTCGGCCGGCACCCCATCTAACTTGGAGTCATCGCTGTAAGCAATGCCCTTATCTAAGCGTACTTTGCCACTCATACTGTTGTAAAAAAAGCCTTTAGAAAAAACATCGCGAAAGTCTAATCTGAGCTTGCGGATCAAAGAGTCTAGGCTCAGTAACGAGAACACTCTTGCGCCCTTATCACTGATCTCAGCCAAATGCCCCTCTCCGAGCTGCCAATCCAACTCACCGCCTAAACTCGCAATATTGAGATCATAAGGCGCACCTTGCCAGCTCAGGTCGAATTCAATATTGGCGCTGGAGTCTTTTATGGTAGAGGTAATATCAAATTCATCCGTTAGCTCACCAAAATCTTCACTGCTCAGCACCCCGCTAAAACGGCTCTGGCCCTGCTCAAAGCGTCCGCTGGCATTGAGCTGGTGCTCTTCTTTATCGATCACCAACTCGGAAATATTCAACTTATCACCGTCCCCGAATAAAGATAAATTGACTCGGTCTAACTGATAGTCATCCACCTTGCAGTCACTGCAGACAAATTCTGTCGCGGGTAGGGTTAATAACCAATCTAAAGAACGCAAAGGGCTTTCTGCACTTTGCGGTAATAACTCTGTTTGTTGCTCTTGAGGTAAGTTTAGCCGCAGATAATCACTATTGATATGAATTGGACGGCTGGAGCTGGATGCAGGAATGCTGACTTGGGTGCGCATTTCTTTGCTGTTTAGTCGTAATAACGTTCCTGACTGCGCTGGGGTCAGCGTAAGTTCAACATCGTGAAATGGAATATCAGCAAACGATAAGCTGGCAAATTGCCCTTGCACCCGATTAAGAGCTGGGAAAAAACTTTTTCCTTCAGAGCGGTTAGCAGCATTGGTAATGTTCTCTAACAAGGGTAACCATGGCAATAACTCGGTGTTTTGTTGTGCAATGGTGACATCAAAACCTTGAGTGTTTAAGCCTAAGTCTTGCTCGGCTAAAATCAGGTGGGCGTTGTCCATGCGCCCAGAGTCGTTGCCAATAATGGCATTAAAATAGAGTTGCTCACCCCAGTTGGCGGTGATTAAATTCGAAATGTCATCACCTAAGACGGTGCCTCGCAGTAATGTTGTTTGCTCGGCCGGCTTGTGTAGAGGCTGCGGTAATTGGCTGGCTACCCCGCGTAAATCCGAGTCAAACTTTGCCTTATAACTAAAGCCAGTATCAGCAAAGCGCAGTGCCAAGGAGGCATTAAGGGTAGTCGTTCCAGCTAAATAATTATCTAGGATGCCATTAGTATGTGGTTGCAGCTTCGTCATCTCGGCTTGTAATTCAATATCACTATCGAGCTGATACTGTGTGCTATCACCACTGCCACTGAGTTGTAAGGATAAAGGCATGTCTAGCCATGAGGCGCTCAACTGCTCAATATGAATAGTATCATCAACGAATGCCACTCGGCCTGAGACATCCGTGATTTGCATGCCAGGTTTAGATAAATAAATCCGATTATTATCGAGCCACACCTCTCCCTGAGCTCGAGTCGCTCCCGAGCGGAGGTCTACCCGCAATTGAATATCACCACGAGCCGGCCGCTCAACTTGCACCACAGAAAATATATTGGCTAAGGGGTCCGCCAAAGGAGTGGCAGCAAAAAAAGGCTGTAATGTCTGCCCTGGTGTTTGATGATTAATATCCACCGTTAAAATATCAGCATGACTTAAATCCGCGATGCTGACCACCACACCTTCTTGGATACTTTGGTTGAGCAACTTGCCGCTGTGCGCGTAAATGTCCATGCGCTGGTTTTCAAAGTGTAGCTCGACCTCCCCCTGTTGCACGTTCGGCCAATCCGGGGCAAAGCTGAAGGTCACGTCATTCAGTTGTGATTTCACCTCGAACTGCCCCTCTTTATTAGCATATGGAAAGTGCTGCAAAGGACCATTCAGTAATACTTGAGTGGTTAAGTGCTGGCCACTGATAATGCCTCGCTCTAAGTAATCCACTAAGTTATCTCGCATAATGCTAACAGGGAAATAGCTGTCTGCAATTTCACCGCGGCCACCCAGTAGTTCGGCATACAGCGCAAGCTCAGGTTGCTCACCTAACTGCAAGGTAAACTCTGTGCTTAGGGCAAGGTCTTGGTTACTCAGCCACAAGTTGGGACTGGAAAGCTGCCATTGCTGCTGCAATGAACGCTGCAAATAAATATCACCACTGAGCTGAGTTATTTTGAGGTTATCTTTAAAGGTCTCACGGGCCAAAAGCTGCACATTTTCAGCACTTAGGTTAAGATGTGCCTGCTGATTAACGAGGTTAAACTCAGCGCGTGTGCCATACAGCCCAGGGATCCCTTCATACGGCTGAAATGCCAATTCATCGATTACTCCCCAAGCTGAAATATCACCATTATTCGCCACCGTTAGCTTAGCACTACTCAATTCGCCGTTTGGATTCATACCATACAGTACTTCCCGACCAGAGAACTGCAACAGCTGCGCTAACTCAGCCACAAAACTGATATTCAAATGCTCAAACCAAAAAGTTCTAACGTCTGGCTGAATGACCGCCTCAACCTTCACCGGCGCTAAGGCCTGCTGATCTCGGCTAAACTGAACACCGCTGCTCTTTACTCGCCACCCCTGTTGCTCTGGCGTTAGAATGAACTGGGCATCGTCCAGCGCTAAAGAGCTGGGTCTGTCGTCTTCCACCCAAGTGAGTACACTGGGCTTTATATCGACACTAATATCTTGCAAGGTTCCTGCACTAAAACCAAGCCACAGTTGGGCATTAATATCGGCTTCAATGTCTGGGTATTGTAAGGTAACAAACTCCTCCAGCCACTCAACTGGGTTGACAGTATCAGCAGACACATAGATGTCCCCCGTGAGCTCCGACAACTTACTGCCAGAAAGTGATAAACGAGCGTTAAATTGCCCTTGAGAAAATCCAGGTAAAGCGATTTCTCCGGTACCTTGATGGAGCTGACTCGAGTTTTGCCAAATCAAATCCTTAAGTAACAGGCTATGGGTTTTGCCACTGTCAAAAGTTAAGTTTAAGCGGCTATTTTGAATAGCAAAGTGGCCGACATCGCCTAAGAATAAGCCTTCGATGAGGGCTTGTTGCTCAAAGTTTTGTTGTTCTTGTGAGGTTTTTAATTGCGCTAAATTAATGTCCGCTTCGAAGCCCTCGATAACAAAATAATTAGACGCAATTTGCAGTCGTCGTAACGACTCAATGACATTAAGCTGCAGTGATGTTTTGGCGATTTTAACGGCAATGGGCGAGTTTTGATTATCTTTAAACGAGAGCGATTCCAGCACCAGTGCGGGGCCGTTGCCCTCCCAACTGGCACTTATTTGACCGATGCTGATATCAACATTGAATTGTTTCTGTACTAAGGCCTCAATGTTGTCACGATACTCATTGGCATAGGGCAACGCATACTTTAGCGCCGACACCAATACCGCAAGTGTCACTAAGGTAATAGCAAACAGCTGCCACGCTTTACGCAGACAGAAAAAACAGACGGCCTTAGCCTGCATCAATGGATACCCTTACATCATTACAACGTCAAACTGCTCTTGGCTATAGAGGCTTTCTGTTTGAATACTTACTTGTTTGCCAATAAACAGTTCTAGTTCGGCGAGGTTATGATACTCATCATTTATTAGCGCCTCGCTCACCGCAGGTGCGGCATAGACCATAAACTTATCGGCGTCATAGGCGCGATTAACCCGGACTATTTCCCGCAAGATTTCATAACACACGGTCTCAACGGTCTTTAACGAGCCACGGCCTGCACAGGAGGGGCAGACACCACAGAGAATGTGTTCCAGGCTTTCTCGAGTGCGCTTACGCGTCATTTCTACCAACCCCAGCGCTGACAAGCCATTAATATTGGCTTTCGCTCGGTCTTTGGACAACGCGGTTTCCAAAGAGTGCAATACGCGTCGTTTATGTTCATCAGAAACCATGTCGATAAAGTCGATGATAATAATGCCACCCAAATTGCGCAGCCTTAATTGTCTGGCAATGGCAGAGGTTGCTTCGACATTGGTGTTAAAAATGGTTTCTTCTAAGTTACGGTGACCCACAAAAGCCCCGGTGTTGACATCTACTGTGGTCATGGCTTCAGTTTGGTCGATGATTAGGTAACCACCAGATTTCAGCTCCACCTTACGATGCAACGCCTTTTGGATCTCGGTTTCAACATCGAATAGGTCGAAAATAGGGCGCTCACCTGGGTAGTACTCCAAAGCTTGGGCCAGCTGCGGAACAAACTCTTCGGTAAACTTTTTCAGCTCTTGATAGGTCAGCTTAGAGTCAACTCGAATACGTTCCATATCTTCGCCAACATAATCCCTGAGGGTTCGAAACGCGAGCGTTAAGTCTTCGTGTAAAATACTGGCTTTGCTGGTTTTACGACGGCGACTGATGATTTTTTGCCACAGCTTTTTTAAGAACTCAGCATCGTGTTTTAGTTCAGCTTCCGTGGCCCCTTCCGCCGCGGTTCTGACAATAAAGCCACCGTTCTCGTCATTGTATTCAGCCACAATGTCTTTTAATCGGTCGCGTTCGGCCTCGGTTTCGATGCGCTGGCTGACCCCAACATGGGTGGCATCAGGCATAAACACCAAGTAACGCGATGGAATGGTGATGTCGGTGGTTAAACGCGCGCCCTTGGTTCCTAAGGGGTCTTTAACCACTTGCACCATAATATACTGGCCCTGTTTAACCAACTCCCGAATATCTTGCACCTTTTTTACTGGAGAGTCGTCTACGCCCTCTTCGATTGAGGCGCTATTAACAATATCTGAGGCATGCAAAAATGCCGCTTTCTCCAGACCAATATCCACAAATGCCGCTTGCATGCCGGGCAGTACGCGGCTTACTTTGCCCAAGTAGATATTCCCCACGATGCCAAGGTTACCGATACGCTCCACTTGCACTTCTTGCAGAACGCCATTTTCGATTAACGCGACTCGGCTCTCACTGGGCGTAACATTAATTAGTAACTCTGTACTCATATTATTCAAAAAACCGTTGAATTAATTCATCTGTCTCATACAAAGGTAAGCCGACAACTGCAAAATAGCTACCTCGGATCTCAGTGACAAAGCGGCCACCTTGCCCTTGAATACCATAGCCACCGGCTTTATCCAGCGGCTCACCACTGTCCCAGTATGCTAGGATCTCAGCATTACTTAAGGGTTTAAAGGTGACATCGGTGATCACCACCTCGCTCTGCACTTTGTCGTTGCTTGCCAGAGCAACCGCCGTCATCACTTGGTGTGTTCGCCCTGATAGCTGCTGCATCATCGCCATAAAATCGGCTTTGTCGCGTGGTTTACCTAAGGCTTGGTCATCCACTACCACCACAGTATCGCTGCCTAAAACTGGCTTGTCGGTGTAGCCCATTGCTACGCCAGATTGTGCTTTGAGACGCGCTAAACGAGTCACTAACTGGATGGGCTTCTCATCAGCCAGTGGGGTTTCATCAGCATCAACGCTGAACTGCGAAAATTGATAGCCCAACTGCGCCAACAGCTCTTTGCGGCGTGGCGAAGCGGACGCTAAATAAAGCGAAATTGACATTATCTGATCCTAAACTGTCTGCGGTACTTTCTTAGTAGCGGAAAAATCCACAACCAGCACACCATACCCGTAACCGCTGGCCATAAATATTGCGGGTTAAAGTAGATATCAAGCAAGAAGTGATTAAGCCAAAATTGTAACAAATGATAGAGAGCCAAGAACAAGCCAATTAACACTGCTTGCTGCCAAATTGAAAAGTTACGTATTTTTTGGAAGTTACTCGCAGTTATATAAATACAAATGGAATAGGTTAAGGAGTTGACCCCTAATGGTGCCCCCATGGCTAAATCAATGATTAAACCAATCACCCAGGCCCAGCCAATATTAACACGGTGTGGTACCGCCAATGACCAGTACATGAGCACTAAAAGCACCCAATCTGGACGAAAAGGCTCTAACGAAAATGGCAATGGCATCAGCGCCATAATCAAGGCCACAAACACGCTGAGCGCAATCATTAAGTTGCTATGTCTACTCATTATTAATGGCCTCGCGACTTTGCTTGCCAAGCACCACTAACAACCTGATACGATCTAGCTGCGCTACGGGCTCTGCTTGTACTTGCGCAAAGGGTAAGCCTTCATCCCGATCGATTTCAGTCACCACCGCCACAGGGTAGCCTTCTGGAAAGGTGCCCCCTAAGCCAGAGGTAACCAACACGTCGCCGATACGAATATCCATGCTATGGGGTACATGGGCTAATCTAACGCTCTGGATTTTACCCGTGCCCTCTACCACAGTACGCACGTCGTTGCGCAAAATACGCACCGGAGTGGCATGGGTTGTATCTGTCATCAGCAACACCCGAGAGGTCGTGGTCCCCACTTGCGTTAATTGCCCGACAATCCCCATTTCGTCAATGACTGCCTGACCCTCTTTAACACCATCAATAGTGCCACGGTTGATCACCACTTGGTGACTATAAGGGTTAGAATGCACTGACAGTACCTGTGCAATTAGGCGTTTATTGCTCTCTCGTGCCGATGCCCCAAGCAGCGCTCGCAGCTCTTGATTTTCTTTTTGTAGAAATTGTAATTGTTGTAGCTGCTCACTTTGCAGTAATTGCTTTTCCAGTAAGGTTTGATTTTGTTGTTGTAGCTTATCTCGGGTATTTAGACTTTGCAGCCCGAGGTTAAACGCTTCATATGGAATGTTCGCAACGTACAAAAGCGGACTGACTAAGGTATTTAAACTGGTACGCACTAGGGTGCCGCCAGCGGTAAAACGATCGCCAATAATGAGGATAATACTAAGCACAACTGCGACCGTAAGTCGCAGTTGTAGGGAGACGGTACGTCCGAATAAAAGATTCATTAATCGTAACTAAAGACGTCACCACCGTGCATATCTATCATTTCCAGTGCCTTACCGCCACCGCGAGCTACACAGGTGAGTGGATCTTCTGCAACAACCACTGGAATCCCCGTTTCTTCCATCAACAAGCGATCGAGATCTTTTAATAGTGCCCCACCGCCAGTTAACACCATACCGTGAGCAGAAATATCCGACGCCAACTCAGGTGGTGACTGCTCTAGTGCCACCATTACTGCGCTTACTATGCCCATTAATGGTTCTTGTAAGGCTTCTAGGATTTCATGGGAATTGAGTGTGAATGAACGCGGTACCCCTTCTGCTAGGTTGCGGCCACGCACTTCGATTTCCACCGGCGTTTCGCTTTTGAATGCTGAGCCAATTTCGTGCTTAATCAGCTCGGCTGTGGCTTCACCTATTAGGCTGCCAAAGTTACGACGTACGTAGTTGATGATGGCTTCATCAAACTTATCGCCACCAATGCGCACAGAAGAAGAATACACCACGCCGTTCAGTGAGATAATCGCCACTTCCGTGGTACCACCACCAATGTCAACCACCATTGAGCCAGTTGCTTCTGAAACCGGCAATCCAGCACCAATTGCTGCCGCCATCGGCTCTTCAATCAGGTACACTTCACGGGCGCCTGCGCCCATTGCCGACTCTCTGATGGCGCGTTTCTCAACTTGCGTGGCACCACATGGCACACAAATCAATACTCTAGGGCTCGGTCGCATAAAGTTATTATTATGTACTTGCTTGATAAAGTGTTGCAGCATTTTCTCGGTAACGTAGAAATCAGCAATAACGCCGTCTTTCATAGGTCGGATTGCTTTGATGTTACCTGGAGTACGGCCTAGCATTTGTTTTGCCGCGGTACCGACAGAAGCGACACTTTTTGGTCCACCAGCACGCTCCTGACGGATCGCAACTACCGATGGCTCATTCAGTACAATGCCTTCTTCTTTTACATAAATTAGTGTATTTGCTGTCCCTAAGTCGATAGAGAGATCGTTGGAAAATAATCCGCGTAATTTTTTAAACATGAGGCTGGATAACCTTTAAGAATTCTATCAAACAAAGTGACGTTCAACGTCACTCTTAGTGTACTACCTTAGCGCTCTCGAACCAGTCGAAAGCCTATATAATTTGCTCTGAAGTCAGGAGCTAGGGCTAAGCGAGTTGAAACACGAGCCAAACTAGGTGCAAAGTTCCATGCCCCACCTCTTACTGTGACATCACTTTGAGATGCGCGTTTTTGCGTCCACTCCCACACATTACCCACGGTATCATATAGTCCGTAACCGTTAGGAGAAAACTGTGCCACTGGCGCTGGGCTTTTGTTTGACCATTCACTGCCACACCAACCACAATTCGCTAAATTGCGACCAATTTCATTGCCCCAAGGGTATTCAGACGTGGTCCCCGCTCGAGCTGCGTACTCCCACTCCACCTCATTGGGTAAGCGAAACTGTTGTCCTTTCTCGCCTGATAACCAGTTTGCATACGCTTTTGCGTCTTCATAAGAAACACATACTACTGGGAAATTATCTGACTGTTGGTAGCCGGGATTCTGCCAACTGTATTCTAGCTCCCATACCGGCGCGCCATTTTTATAATAAGCACAGCCTTTGCCTTGTTCAGCGAGGGTTTTATAGCCTGTGCTTTGCACAAACTGGCGAAAAGCCGCCACACTCACCTCAGTACTTTGCATAGCATAAGAATGACTCAGTACTTTTTCCACAACCGGACGCTCATTGGGTAAGCCATTGCCCGTCAGGTCGCCCATTTCAAATGTCCCAGCAGGAATAATCGCCAGCTCATTGTCATGATTGGAAACGGCCACTTCAATGGCATTGCTGCTCTTGGTTGGCTGCTCGGTTACAACAGCGGTTACCGGCTCGCGTTTTTTAACTAATTTGGCGTTGACGGTTTGCGCCGCACGCAAGTTTACTCGCGTTTTAAACGGTTCGTAGCCGATTTTACGTATTTCAATATCGTAAAATCCTGGTGGCATGTTCACCACGGTTTTGGTGGCGCCATAGCTGACACCATTGATAAACACTTCGTCGTCATAGACATTAGAACGCAGGGTAAGCTCGACTGTTTTATCAGCCGATTGTGACTTTTTTACAAGGGGGGTCTCCACAATCGGTTGTGCTTGTACAGTAGCCACTTCCACTGTATCGGCAACGGGATCGGAAAAAGTCAGTTGACTGTCGCTGTAGGTAGCAGGATAGCTTGACTGATAACTAACAGCCAAAGGCGTACCATATTCACTGCAATAGCGGTTATCTAAACTCAACAGATTACACAAACGACTGCTGTTGACGTCGCCACGCATGGTGACACTTAAATTGACGCTGTAATTACCTTGACCACTAAAGCCACTGTCAACCACATGGCTACTGACCACTTGTACTTGGGCACCAGCCATATTGCGTTTTGGTTCAACGACACGATTCTCGGTTAGATTAGCAAAGATTTGATCAATAAAGCGTTTGGTCGCTTTTTGTAGCCCCATTTGTTGACCACGCTGTTCACACGCCGCTAAGGTTTCTGTGCGCTTACAGTTAATGGTGTGCTCAACTTCCAGTGTGCCTTCGCGGGTAAACTCATTGCGTAAGCGCTCAACTCGCGCAGTGCCTAGCTGATCTTTGAGATTTTCTAGGGTATTAACTAGGGTGTGTTTTGTTACTCGAACTTGCTCAATGTCTTTTCGTTGCGAGGCAATTGCCGCTATTTGCATCGCAATGTCTTCTTTGTTCTGCTTATGATCGGCGACCGCCTGCTGATAGCGAGACTGGGCTGCACCAATATCGATAGAAGGATCGTCAATCAACCTTCTATAAAGCTCGTTCATAGCATCAAGAGCCTGATTTTTTTCTTTATCTAATTCGGTAGAGCGATCACGCAACAATTCTAATTGCGTTTGCAAACGGGTTTCTTCAGCAAGGTGTTTTTCTAGAATAGCCGAGTATTTATCAAGCTCGTTTTGCTTATTAGACAATTCGGACTCTATGGCAGTTACAGTGGCGGTATCTTGCGCGTTAGCGCTCGGAGCTACTGCACTCATGGCCAAAATAGAGGCCGAGACAATAAAAGTTATAGGAGCAATTCGCATATGTTCCATTCCCAACAGCGGCAGTTGTTTGGTCTTGTTATTTCTTATAGTTAGGGCTCTATGCTATGTACTTACAAAGTAAAACACAAGCTTTGCGCAATTAATATCTGAGTTTACAACTATTAACCAGCCTGTTGCCAGTTTTTGCCAACTATTTTTTATATTTTATTAGGATGTTTGAATTTTAGGGCCATCAGGCCTACGTTTGTCGCTGGCATAGTCGTTTTCCAACTATTACACTATAGTCCTTAAATAGCGAAGAGAAAAACCTTTGATAACCCTAGACAGATTGCCTGAATCCCCGCTACAAACCATTCACCACCCGCTATTAAAGCAGCATAAAATTACCTTAGTAGTAAAGCGGGACGACTTACTGCATCCACTGATCCAAGGCAATAAATGGCGTAAATTAAAGTATAACCTATTGCATATGCAGCAAAGCGGTGTGAGCGAGCTTGTCACCTTTGGCGGTGCTTTTTCAAATCACCTCTATGCTACCGCAATGGCGTGTAAAACATTTGCTATAACAGGTCATGCCATCATCCGTGGGCCGCAGTTAGATGACAATAACCCGACGATTAAAATGGCCAGAGCCTGTGGCTTATCCCTGCACCCGGTTACTCGAATTGAATACCGCCAGCGACACCAGCCAGACTACCTCAACGCTTTACAACATCAATTCCCTAATGCCTTTATTATTCCTGAAGGCGGTAGCAATAGCTTAGCCCTAAATGGCGTGAAAGAGTTAGCAGAGCAGCTTCCGAAAAGTGATTATGTCATGACAGCTGTTGGCAGCGGCGGCACCCTTGCAGGCTTAGCACAAGGGCTAGCGCCAGAAACGCAACTTATTGGCGTGGCTGTTTTAAAAGGAGCAGAATATTTAGCAGCGGAGATCCGCACAATGTTAGATGGCAAGGAGAGCGCTGCATGGCACTTAGAGCATGACTTCCATCATGGTGGCTACGCCAAAGTGACCCCGGAACTGCTGCAATTTTGTCACACCATGAAACAGCACTATCGATTACCACTGGAACCGATATACACCGGGAAATTATTCTATGCCTTGTTCAGCCTAGTGGCGCAAGGCCAATTTCCATCGGGCGCAACCATTACCGCTATTCACACCGGCGGACTGCAAGGGCTTGATGGCTTGCGCTATATGAATTTAATGAATGTCCGCTAATTGCTGCAAGGGCGCAGAAAAATAGTGCCCTTGTGCCCCCTTAACACCCAAGCCTTTCACACAACTGAGTTCACTGTCGGTTTCAACGCCCACAGCATACACCGGCACCCCAAACTCAGCGGCTTGCTGAATAATGTGTTTGACTGTGCGGCGGCGATATCCGGAATGCTCAATGCCGTGGATGAGTTCATAGCTGAGCTTAAAGGCGCTCACGTAATCCTGCAAAGCGCATGGCGTCGATGACAGGGTTTGAGCAATATTATCAAGATAAATATCACATCCCAGCTCACTTAACTGCTGAAATGCAGGCCGCAACTTACTACTGTGGCTGTAAGCCTCATCGATACTCAGTTCAAAAGCAATCGCCGAACCAATGCCCGCTTGCTGTAAGCGCGTGATTAACCAATCGATAAAAGACTGCTCTAACCAGCTACTGATATGCAAATTGACGCTCACTTTACCAAACCCCTGCTCTTGCTGATAAACACTGAGCACTTGATTGATAATGATCTTATCTAACGCTTGGAATTGGCTAGGATCATATAAATATTGCATTACTTGTTTTGCCGATATCCGTCCAAGCTCCTGATGTGACACCCTAAGTAGAGCTTCACTGACCACAATATCGTCGCAACGAAAGTCGAATAGGGGTTGGAAAAACAGCGAAAACTGTCCTCGCTTTATGTGCTCAAGCAATGACTCGCCATCAGCCTGTAATCGTTTTGCCAGTAATGAGGTAAGGTGGATAAGGTGCGTGTGCTGCCACACTTGGTTTTGCGCAATAGAAAGTGCGGACTTTGCACTCTGATACACTTGAGTTTGCTGTCTACCCTGTTGATAGAAACAGGCACCTAGCTTCACTTTACTTCTTGACAGATCCCCACGAAATTCCCGCAAGGCACAATACACCAACTCATGAATTTGCTTACTAAGCACTTCACCTTGCCCTACTTGCAGCGCTTGCACGGTGACTGCCAAGGCGTCAGTGTTTAAATATTTCACGGTAACATTGCCAAAGCGCCCTAAGCCTTTTACTAATGCTAACTGAAAATGAAGTTGTAAATCGACCTGCTGCGATACCGTCGATTGCCAATGCAGCAAGGCAAACAGTGCGTAGTTGTCTTCATTTGCTTTGTTTATTACAGCTTTGACAGGCGCTGTGCTTTGTTTCGCTGCCGTGGTTTTGCGACCATATAAAAACCACCAGCGATGAACAAACAAAATAAGCCCAATAGAGAGTAAATTAAAAAACAGTAATACCTCTGGGTGACTACGCCAAATCGGCTGGTGATACAGGGTAACGGATTGTTCATCCACGCTAAAAACATGAGGTTCTAAGGTATTGCCGGGGCTTAATGTAAAACCATATTGCTGTGCCTGCTTAGTAACATCTTGCACCGCTGCCGTGCTATGAGCACCAGCTATGCTCTTAGCCAGTTCCGCACCTTGTTTATGCATTTGCAAATGCAGCATATGATTAAGCAATAAGTTCAGGCACAAGAGTACCGTGATGGCAAGCATCAAAAGCTTAACCAGATAGCGGCGACTACATCCACTTAAAAGCTGAGTTGGCATAACGTATTTATTGCGTGGTTAGATACATGAAGTGTTGTTCAAAAGGTCCGAAAACTCAAGCCAGCCCTAGGCTTTTATGGCTATTGAACACTAACTAACTGAACCACAATAGTAATTAGTCGATTCTGAAAACGCCGTGTTTAAATCAGCGATCTTGTTTGTAGTGCACAAACAAGATTGCGATAATTTTGGCTTCTTCGTAAAGTTGAGGCTCGTCCAAGTCAGTAATCCAACATATACCAATTAAAACGCCCCTTGGATTCGAACAAAAAAAAGAAAGCAACCATCTACTTTCTTAAATTCCATTTACACGCCGCTATCAGTAAATTGATTTGGCCCCCATCAGTCCCTCTCAATCTGCACTTCGATAATCTAAAGCCTTGCTTGAGGTGGCCAATTATCGGCTCTATGCCTGCTTTTTTTGACTCCGTGCTCTCTTCTTCTGTCACTGGTGTTCACTATCTCGTTTTAGAGGTAGCTTGGGAAGTAAGCCTCTATATCAACACACTGCCGAGCACCTCGACCTCCCTGTCGACCTCGGCTAAATCAATAGCGGTTTCTTGGTGTTGGTGCGCATGAGTTAGCGCGGGTTCCAGTGTTTTAGAGCCATGAACATTTACATCATGGCTCACCACGCCAATGATAACTTTACTTTTTAACGTCAAGACAACCGACGCTTTGCTCCTATATTCATATGGCTTAGGGCCTCTCCCTTTTCCCACACAATAAACATCTGCTTCATAAAGGCTGCAAATCTTATTTTTATAATTGGGTGATTAACCCAGTACACGCCGGTACAAGGCGAAGTGTTCTTCTTGCTCTTTTGACACCTCTGTAGGTAATTTCCGTTGTAATTACGAAATAGAATCCCCGCAATTATACTAAGGCGCTTTAGAGCTCTTCTGGCTTTGCCTCTCTCTTTTGGGTGACGAAAATGAAGACTCTTTAAGCGTAATCCTTTTATTTCTTTTACAAAGGTACGACGTTGTTCAATGCCATGCCGTTTGGCCAGCTTATTCAGTCTGTTGATAATCTTTATTGCAAGTTTTGTGTCTGGCGGGTAGGTGATGCACTTCTCTTGAACAGTGGTATCGACCAGTACGGTTTTTTCTTCTATGGTCTGACCATGTAACTCAACCGATAAAGCAAAAATACGCTCTACGCCTTGTGTGTCAATACGCTTTCAAAAAATACTAAGTTGACCACTGACACACGGTTGGATTATTTAAAAACTGCTTTCACCACAGAAAGCTTGAAAATGAGGGTCATCTGACACTGCTCAATCACCACATCATTACCTAGGTTGTGTAGCTGTTTTAGGATTAAAGGCCCTGACATTAAGCAAATAGGTGTAGCCCCCCTTCCGGTATGTGAATACAACTCAGAGAAAGCAGCTTCTAATACTTGCCAGTTGAATCCATTAGCTAAAGCAAGCAGTTTATGATTGGGGTCCAGTTTTTTGCATTAGATCGAAAAAACAAATTGAGGGTGAGCTGAAGGGGGTATTTTTAAGCATTTTGTTGACTAATTTCGACCAGAAACAGGTTGATACTTTACCACTACTGGTAGAAAGCCGCACTCTTTAATTACATTTATCTCAATATTATCAATCAGCTACCTAATTACAAGTATCGACTATTTATCGCGACTAAGTGGGTGAAGCCTCGCTATATAGAGACATTGATTAAGTTAATGGTTCAGCTTTAAACCTATTGCGATATGCGTTTGGTGACAAGCTAGTGTGCCGAGAGAAACTTTTTCTAAACGCACTGATATCTTCATAACCAACTGAGTTAGATATTTTTTCTATTGAGAGGTTACTTGATTCGATTAGGATTTTTGCCTCTTCAACTCTCAAGCGTTGTCGATATGCAGCAGGTGTTTCTCCCGTTGCTTTTTTAAATCTTCTTATTAAAGTTCTTTCACTTACAGCAAATCTCTTCGATAACTCCTCAATTGAAGAGTTATCTTTTATGTCATTTTGCATCCACTGCTGAACTTTATATATTAAGTCATCTTGGTGCTCTGACACTAAACGCCTATCTATAAATGGCATTTGAGATGAACGATTAGGGTCGATCAACAAGAGTTTTGAGATTTTACTCGCTAGTTTCTCATTTGCTAGTTCGCGAACTAATACAAGTGCCAAGCTGAGGTTTGCCGATGCTGCACCAGCTGTGAAGATGCCATTATCCTTAATCACTATTTTATCCATCGATAAATGTACTTTAGGATAAAGCTGAGTAAACATTGCCGAAAGCCACCAAGCACAAGTCGCTTTATGATGGTCGAGCAACCCTGTTGCTGCTAGTACTAAGACACCCGAACAATACCCAGAAATCGGCCTATTTAACTTTTTATACTCAATAATTGCCTGTGAGATAGGGGCGAATGATAGTAAATACTCATTGAAGCTTTTTCTATCACTTATAACCGTCGAGGCAACGATGACTGCATCCATATCAATGAGGTAATTTGATTGCTTCAGGCTTTTTGTGGCTAACTGAACCCCTGCACTATTGCTGATTGGGTTTCCCGAAGGAGAAACAATGAAACATTCAAAAAGTAACTCATTGGATTCAGGCTTGATTGTTTTCCAGTACATGTTGCAGTAATCGAAAGTTTCGATCAGTGTAATCATTCCACCTACAATCGCTTTGTCAGTAGCCAATATTGCTATTTTGCGTGGCATTTGTCTTTTTTATCCTTTTAATTGTCAATTTAAACTCTGTTTCCCTCTCCACCAAATTGTTAAATTACCATTAACAGTCGGCTTGATAACATTTCTTATGTGAATTTAATGTTCTTTTTGGCTCTTGATTAATAAACCTTTTTTTTACATTATTTTATCTCAAGGTTTCACTCGTGTCCAAAATAAACACAGAAATACGTAACACGCAGGCTATCACTTATTAATTAATAAATGATTTAAAAAGATGGAAAAGAAAATTGCAGGATACTTAGATTATAGTGCTACGACCCCACTTGATAACGAAGTTATTTTAGCGATGCAAGAGTCATTGGGGTCTTATGCGAACCCTTCTAGTAGCTATTCTATAGCTTGGCAAAATAAGAAAACGATTGCACTTGCTCGTAAAGTATTGGCGAATATATTACAGGTCCAAGTAAATAGCATCTTCTTTACATCTGGTGGGACTGAGGCAAATAACACGGCAATAAAGGGCCGAGCAATGATATTCCTAGACTCGCCCGGACATATCGTTTGCTCCAGTATAGAGCATGCATCTGTTTTGGAGGCTGTCACATGGTGTCAAGATGTACTGGGTTTTGAAGTTACTTATGTAGATCCAGACAGAAATGGCGTTGTTCAAGTCGAAACGGTTTTGGACGCTCTGACAGAAAACACCAAAATAGTTACTTTGATGGCGGTTAATAATGAGCTCGGGACAAAGCAGCCTATAGCAGCACTCGGAGAGGCTCTTTTTCGTGATAGGCCAGATATCTTCTTTCATGTCGATGCAGTTCAAGCATTTGGAAAGACTGATTTAAACCTAAGTGAGCTAAATATTGATAGTTTGGCTATTTCAGCACACAAAATATATGGGCCAAAAGGTACTGGAGCCCTTTATTTGAAAAACCCAGATATGACTTACTCTCTTATTCATGGTGGTGGACAAGAGCTGGGTTTTAGAGGGGGGACTGAAAATATTCTGGGCGTGGTTGGTTTTACACGAGCGCTAGAGCTGCTTGAGATAAATAAATACAAGGATGAAGTGAGCGTTGCTGCACAAAAGAAGCTCTTTATCAATTTAATTAAGCGTTACTTTCCCGATGCTACCTTCAATGGCAGTGATGATGAAGTGCTTTGTCAGAATAACATAGTATCAGTAAGTTTCCCCGGTTTTCAAAGTGAAACATTATTGGAAAGACTGGATTTACTCTATGGGATAAGGGTGTCAAGAGGCTCAGCATGTTCAGAAAATAAAGTACAAAAAGTGTCAAATGTGCTAATTGCGATCGGTATGACCCCTAGTGAAGCTGAATCAACAATTAGGGTTAGTTTTGGACGTTATTCTGATGAGCAAGATGTACGTAAGCTTGTCAAAGGATTAATAGAAATTACAAATCACGAGATGGCTTAAGCTGTAAGTCAAAAAGTGTAAAAAGGAAAATTTATGGAAGTAACAATCATTCTTCCTGCACCACTTCGAAAGTATGCAGGCAATCAGAAAAAGGTTTTCACTAATGCTAGCTCTGTAAATGAAGCATTTGATGAACTTAAGGTACAAAGTACGAACTTGATTGAACACATCATTGATTCTGAGCAACAGGTAAGAGAATTCATAAAAGTTTTTGTTAATAAAAAAGATATTACACGACTACAGGGCTTAGAGACACCGTTAAAGCAAGGTGATGTTGTTTCAATAGTGCCAGCATTTGCAGGTGGTTAAAGTGGGATTCTTAGATCAAAAAGTTCAGCAACTAAAGCAGGAAATTATTGAAATATCTGCAAATGAATTAGAAGCATTCGCTCAAGCTAACTCCAGCGTTATTGTTGATGTAAGGGAAAAAGAAGAGCTTGAATCAGGCATGATTGAACATGCTCTACATATCCCAAAAAGTTTGTTGGAGTTAAAAGCCGAAACTGAATTAACTCAATTATCACAAAGCATCATTTTGGTATGTGGCTCAGGTGTTCGTTCATTATTTGCTGCCGATAGTCTTCGCGCTATGGGCTACATGAACATCAGCTCATTAAAAGGAGGTATACAAGCCTGGAAAGATTTGGGTTTACCAGTGTCACGCCCAAAGATGCTTGATCTTGAAAGTCGTCAACGTTATCTGAGACATACGCTTATTCCTGAGATTGGCGAAAATGGTCAGTTAAAACTTTTAGACAGTCGCGTTCTATTAGTCGGTGCTGGCGGGCTGGGTTCACCAGCTGCACTCTATCTTGCTGCTGCGGGAGTTGGCACCTTGGGAATAATCGATAATGATGTTGTGGAAGTGAGTAATCTGCAGCGCCAGGTCATTCATGGAGAGTCTCATTTAGGCAAAAAGAAAGTGCTATCTGCAGCTTCGCGCATTTCAGAACTTAACCCTCAAGTGAATGTCGTTGCCTATGATGCAATGCTAAATGAAGATAATGTTGATGAGCTATTTTCTCAATATGATTTGGTAATAGATGGATGTGACAACTTTAATACGCGTTATTTGATTAATGACGCATGCGTAAAGCATGGCATTGCAAATGTACACGGTGCAGTATTTCGGTTTGATGGTTATCTAACAGTCTTTAGTGGGCACCAGTCTTCTCCTTGTTATCGCTGTATATACCCGAGCCCTCCTCCATCAGAATTAGCGCCTTCTTGTATGGAGGCTGGTGTGATGGGAGTGCTGCCAGGTGTGATCGGTATTTTGCAAGCAGTAGAAGCTATTAAGCTGTTGTTAAATCTCGGTGAGCCATTAACCAATAGGATCCTTCGATATGACGCCTTAGATGCTGAATTTACAGAACTGGAAATTGAACATGATCCAAATTGTCCAGTTTGTAGCATTAATGCTGACGCTATTCAGTATCAAAACTTCGATGCAAGCTGTTCGCTTTAACCCTCTACGTTATTTAAGGAAGAAATATGAATTTTGGAGGCGGTTATGTCTGTAGTTGAGTGTGCTTTTTATCTAGTTCATGTGTTTGCAACTATAAGTTGGCTAGGTGCTATGTATTTCAACCTCGTGCTTATTTTTCCTTCTTATCGCGCTGGGGCAAAGGATATCCAGCAAGAGTGCAGGATGTATCAAGTGCAAGGTACTCGAGCAGCATATTGGTTGTATGCATTTATTATCTTTACGTTTAGCTCGGGAATTTTTCTAGCTGTTGTTCAAGAGCGAAGCATGCTCGATTCATTTTTAGTGATCAAAATCTCTCTACTCACGGTTATGGCCGCGTGCCATTTAATTGGTAGTTATTTCATTTGGCCAAGGATTATGTTTTCCCTTGGTGATGAAGTAAGGCGTTATCTGAACCGGTATCAATTCACAATGTTAGCAAGTGCTGCTTTGGGTAGTTTGGTTGTTGTAATTACATATGTTGAACACCTAGCAAAATAAAATTTAAGAGACTAAACATGTTAATTGATTTGATAAAAGCAGACACACAAAAGGTGTCGAAAGCTGCTGCACCTACTATTTCAGAATTAAGCCAAGTCGATTCTAGAATTAATCCAACTCGTCAATTTATGCTTCGCCATATAGGCTTTGATAAATCGATTACGCATGCTCAAGGCTCAGAGTTGCTTGATGAAAATGAGAATGTTTATTGCGACTTTATTTCTCAATATGGTGCATTACCTTTTGGTCACAACCCCCCCAATATAAAAAGTAAAATCGTAACGTTTTTAGCGAATAACGAAGCAAGTTTTGTGCAGCCTTTGCGTGCACAACATGCTGAGTTACTAGCTCAGCGTTTGATAGAGTTATCACCATTTAAACAGGGTTACTGCACTTTTTGTAATAGCGGGGCTGAGTCAGTTGAGATAGCAATTAAGCTTGCTCGTTCTTATACCGGTCGCCAGGTAATAATATCAAGTAAAACCGGTTTTCACGGGAAGACACTAGGTGCGGGGTCCGCAACGGGTAATCAACAATATAGCGCTCCATTTTTAGCAGATACGAAATTTTTTGAGCATATGAATCTAAATGAGCTTAAGGAGCTAGAAGCAAGACTTTCTAAGAAAGATGTGGCCGCATTAATTATTGAGCTGGTTCAAGGTGAAGGTGGTATGCGTCTTCTAGAGCCATCTCTAGTCGAACAGCTGTCCAAGCTTAGCAAGAAATATGGCACTTTATTGGTGGTTGATGAAGTCCAAACAGGTATTGGGCGCTTGGGCTATACATTTGGTCTTGAAAAATACCCTCATGTTGAAGCAGATATTATCTGCCTTGCAAAAGCCTTAGGTGGTGGAGTCGTGCCGCTAGGAGCAATGATTTGTCGGGACAAACTGTGGACTGAAGAACTTGGTTTATTTCATAGCTCAACTTTTGCGAATAATAACTTTACCTGTGTGGTTGGAAATGCTGTTTTAGATGAGTTAACTGCAAGCGATGGAGAGATTTTACAGCATGTTCGTGACGTTGCTAAGTATCTAAAAGTAAGTTTAGAGAAGGTTGTTTCTGACTTCCCCTTTGCTTTTAAGTCGCTCCAAGGTGATGGACTTATGCTAGGGGTTGAATTAATGCCTTGGCCGCAAAGTCATAGTTACTTTCTAGCTCATGCAAGCTTTCATGGTTTAGCAGCGCCATTAGTGTGTGGTTACTTGTTAAATTGCCATCAAATTCTTACTGCACCAGTATTTAATCATAACAGTGTGGTCCGCATAGAGCCAAACCTCATTGTTACGAAGCCTCAAATAGATCGTTTAGTAGATGCGCTTAATGATGTGGGCGAGTTGATAACTAAAAGAAAATTTAGCTCTTTATTTGCCTACATGATAGGGAAGCCTTCGCGTGAGGTTGAGTATACAGAACAAAATTTAGCACTTGATCCAGTCATGCCTCTTCCAAAACCCTCTGGTAAGAAATTAGGCAGCTTTGCCTTTTTGATTCATCCGACGATGGATGAAGATTTAATGCGAATTATGCCTGAAGCGATTAATAACCTTGATCCAGAACACAAAGATCTTTGGTACAGCTGGATGGACTCATGGTTCTCAAAGCGGTATGAGCCAGCTCCGGTGCTTTATGCGCCAGCAGTGACAAATAGCGACGGTGACTATGTTGAAGGATGGTTAATTTCTTGCCCACTTACACCTGAAAAAATGATGCGTTTAAAAAAGGAGAAGCGTGAGTTTTTGATGCAACAGTATTTTGATATTGCACATGCTTTAGATGTTGATCGTGTTGGCTTAGGCGCTTTTACATCAATTGTAACTCGAGGTGGAACTAGGTTACCAGAGCGAACAGTCCCAGTAACAAGTGGCAATAGCTTTACTGGAATGATGAGTGCAAGGGGAGTTATTGAGGCTGTGAACGCTCGTTTCTTGACATGTAATGGTATAAGGCTTGCCGTGATTGGTGCTTCAGGTGCAGTTGGTCGTATTGCTGCGATTGAAGCATCAAGAGAGTTTAGAGAAATAACTTTATTTGGAAATCCAAGCAATCCGCATGCAATTCAAGGCTTAGGTGAAATACGAGCCGAAATAGTATGGCGTGCATTTGAAGATGAAGCTGAATTTAAGCCAAATGCGATTGCCAGAGAGTTAATGCGTAAAGCAGAGAAAATAATTGATTTTAGATCACCTTCATTTAGAGAGTTACTTAATAGCTCTGGGGAAGAGGCCTTTAGGGCCATGACTTTATTCATAAAGCAACGAGCTCCAGGCCTCATTGAATCCTGCATTCGTATTTCAGTGTCAATTGATGAGGAACTTCCTAACTGTAACGCAATTATTTCAGCAACTTCGAATGGTAAGGGATTTATTCCTAGCAATTTATTAGCTCAAGAAAGTGTTGTTTGTGATGCTGCGCGTCCACCTGACTTTTCAGGTTATATATCTCAAGAGCGTCCAGATATCGTCGCTTTTGAAGGGGGGGTAGTGAAGCTGCCTGAGCCAATCGCCTTTGGCAAATCTAATATTTTAGGTTTCGAGCCTGACGTTAATTTAGCCTGCCTTTCAGAAACGATAATTCTTGCTATGGCTGGTTTAGAAGGAGATTACAGCTTAGGTAAAGAGTTGGATATTACTCAAGCTCGGGAAATATACGAATTTGGTTTGTCTTTTGGTTTTAAGTTGCCCACAACGATAGTTGAGTCAATTAAGCCTGCCGCGCAATTACACACTCAGTTTGCAGTTTGAGGAAGACACAATGGCAAGTGAAGAGTTTATTAATAACTATGTTAAACAGCGAAGCTTGAGTTGGGTGTTTAAAAGGTTTGTTGCAGAGCGCTCAATCCAACTTTATTTTGCGCTGGCTATTGTCTGCAGCACTTTGTTGTTTAGCAATTTCTATGCCTCAGGTTTTAACTTAGAAGTGATGCTAGGTGAACTGGGTATATGGAAATTGTTAGGCGCAATGGCTTTTGGTTGGGGCTTGTATCTGATCCAAGAATATATTGCCCACGTTTGGGTTTTTCACATGCCGGCACCAGCAAACCCTAAATGGTACAAGTACTTATATCGTTTGCATATGGGGCATCATGATATGCCAAAGAGGTTAGATATTTTGATAACGCCATTTTGGTTCACTTTGCCAGTGTTGATGCTAAATATGTTTGGTTTTTACGCTGTAACGTCGAGTATCGATATTACGCTTGCAGCTACATTAGGTCTAGTACTGGGGTATATAGAATTTGAGTGGTTTCACTTACTGGTACATTCCCCGTACTCATGCAAAACCAGATGGCTTAAGTTTATTCAAAAGCGCCACATGGCTCACCACTACATTACGGAAAAGCGTTGGTTTACCGTTACTCCACTTGGTTCTTTATTAGATGACTTGTTTTTAACGGGAGGCCGAGTTGAAACAGCAACACCATCCAATAATCCCAAGAATGGCGAGTTATCCAAAGACGACCCTCGTTTAATCTATGCCAGAAAATATTACAACTTATCCAGTTCTACGCCCGATTCGGACGCAAATTTAACAGTGAAATGATGGAGTCAAATATGGAAATGGGTTTAAAGGCAACACTTAATAACTTTGCAAGTAATGTTAACCAAAATGCACAGGTTCAGAGGTTAACCAAGAATTGGACAGTTGATATTAACCTGCAATGTAGTGATCAAGATAAGCAGTTTTTGATAGTAGTTAATCAGGGGCAGGTCGTTGAAATTAAAGAGCTAAACGATTGCACTGCGCAAGAAAGGAAAGAGACGGTTTTATTGCGCACCCATACGGATTGTTTTATGGATATATTTGAAGGCCGTTGTAATCCTGCAATAGCAAGTCTTGAAGGCGACTTGCAAGTGTTTGGTGATGAGCAACACAGCATAAAACTAGACGCTATAGCTCTTATATTATGGGGTTTTCATTAATATGAAACTCACGGTTGATTTTGCGTCTGTATCACGGGGATTTGGCTATATTTCAACGGCGAGTGGGATCGCCATTGCAATAAGTTGTAATTACGTACTACTTATTATTCTTGGTATGGATACGCAAAACTCTTTACGCGTGGAAGGTCAATTTATAGCTATCTTTGAAATTGCGCTAGCTGCCATTCTTATGCTCACTATTATGGGCCCTATCCTTGAGCTAGCTTCTCTTTATCCTGGCTCTCCAAGTTTAAGAACCTATACAAAAAAACACTTAGGTTCACAACTATCTCTGCTCTTAACTGTAGGTTACTTAGTTGTGCTTATCACAATTGCTGGGATAGAGAGCTTTTTGTTGTATGCAATTTTAACAAGTTATTTTAGTGAGGCGCTGTCATGGGGAGTTGTTTTCAGCGTACTTGGATTTGTCATTGTAATTAATTACCGAGGTTTGAGGGTTTCCGAAAACCTTCAACGTATTTCAACTACTCTGCTTTGGTTCGGTAGTTTGCTTTTATGTTGGTTTGCATATAACCAATCAGAGGTTGAGCCTTTCGCTCATAGCATGAACACTTTTAATGAGATTAAAAATATCGTACCCAGTGCGATCGTTTTCGGTATTTTTCTTTTTATTGGTGTTGAGCTAGCAGCAAGTTCAGTTCGAAAGCCTGAAGATTTTTTTAGTCTCTTGCCAAAAAGTATGTATATCGCAATCCTTTCAATCTCGTTGCTTTATATGAGTATGGCCTTTGTGTTTTTAGAGTTGAAGCCTCACTCAGTGCCTGCTGAAAACCCTTTGCTGTATTTTGCTCAGTTGCTTTTCTCTCATGAAGGTCGATTGGTTGCTCTTTTCTTAACTATTCAAGCACTCGTTACCTCTTTTAATAGTGGTTTGTCTGGGGCTTCTAGAATGATTTACATGTTAGCAAGAGAAGGAGTATTAACAAATAGGCTCCTAAAACTTGGCCGAGATGGCATCACCCCTGTAAATGCAGTTCTATTGATGAGTTCGTTGTCTATTCTGCTGAGCTTCGTGACGATTGGGTTTGGCTTAAGTACTGAGTTTTCTCAATTGTCAGCTTCGCTCATCTGTTTAATTTATTCAGGTTTGTTGATTGCTTCATGTTTGACCGCTTCACGCCAACAACAGGTTGGGCATTTTTATAAGAGTCAGGTGCCGAGAGGGATGCGCTTGGGTCTGGCTATCTTATTTGCAATTTTGAGTTGCATTAATCTAAGTGAGCTACTTTCAAGTCTAGGTGGCGCTGTAATTTGCTTAATTGTTTGTGTAACTCTTTTCTTAATTTGGTTTCAAAGCAAGCCAAATACACATGTCATTAAACAAGCTCGGTAGAGTGAAATTTGTTATTAGGAACAAAAATGGATGTAAAAAATAAACTCTTCGACAGGGATAGTAAGAAGTTTACTGATGTCGGTTGGGATACTGACAAATTTGATGTGCAATCTTGGTTAGAGCGCGCCCCCTGGCACATTTTGCAGGATACAGAATATGGTGTGAAATTTGATGCGCCAGATCCTCACCCTGCATTATGGTCGGATAAGTTATTGTCAGAAATTTATAAGATTGACTTGGCTACATTTTTGACCGCAGAAAAAATCTCTATGACTGGTATTTCGAAGTTAGTGTCGTGTGCACCAGATGAGGCAAGCTCAGTTTTTATGGCAACGCAAGCTGCTGATGAAGCTCGGCACTTTGAAATTTTTAGTCGCAGGCTAGCAGATTTTGGTGTTTCCCCTGAAGAACGAAATAGCATGATGGACAGAGTTACCACACCGGAAATGCGTAAATTTTACGATTTAATCGCGGAGCAGGTGGATCGAGGTGATTTTTCAGCAGCCATGCTTTCGCACAACATTATTTTGGAAGGGATGGCCTACCCTGTTTATAGGTACGAAGCTGCTTACTGGTCTGTTTTTGACCCACAACTTTCAGCCATGATCCGAGGCGCTTTCGCGGACGAGGTACACCATGTCGCTTATGGAGAAGCGATTATGCGCAATTACACTGCTAAAGGCGATAAAACACGGAATAAAATGGCTCGTTTAGCTAAAGAGTTCCGCATGTTAATGACGGAAGTTTTTGAATCTACAATCAATCACTATATTGGCTTGTACCAAATGGCTGCAGATAACTACATGGATGAAATTGGTGATATTCATATCTTTCCAACAAGGAAAATGCGTGACGTGACTGAAAAAGAGCAGGTCGAAATGCTTATGCATGATGTCAACAATGAATGTGATAAACGCTTAGCGAGAATTGGGCTCTCACTTTAAGGGAATACTATGTTCTGGAAACTCTTCAAGAAGAAAACAGTCAGTGAGCATCAAGTTAGTTTCTTTCATTCTGAACAAGAGTATTTATTCACTGTTCGAGAGGATCAGACTATTCTCGATGCTGCGTTAATGCAGGATGTGCCTATACCTTATAGTTGCCAGGTTGGTTCATGTGGAGAATGTCGTTGTACGATTCAAAAGGGTGAGGCTTCTTTCATTAAAGATCTAGCATATATGTTTGATGAGGAAGAACTTGAAAAGGGTTATACACTTGCTTGTCAAACTTACCCAAGAGAAGATTTAGCGCTAAGTTCTGTATTTGAAGAGCCAGGATGTAGTGCTTTTGTCAGCACAATAACATCAATAGCTCCACACATTCTTGATGTTCGGATACTTGTACCAAATGACTTTGATTTACGAATTGGTCAGTACCTTGGTGTGACCAATCCAAACGGAATATCAAGATATTACTCTATTGTATCTAAGGTAGTTACCGGCACTGAAATGGAGTTAGAAATTCATGTTGCGCTTAAGGAAGGCGGGGTGATGTCTTCATGGTGGGCAAGTGTGATGACAGAAGAGAAGCCTCTGCCAATTAAGGTCGGTGAAGCGAAAGGGAATTTTTCAGTACGTAGTAATGGCGACATTATTGCAATTGCTGGAGGATCTGGTTTAGGTGTCACTGCTGCACTTATTTCTCAACATCTTAGCGATTTTCCGTCTGCTAGGAGCCACTTGGTTGGGGTTGTCAAGAGTAATGACCAAGCCTATTTTGAGAGTGTCATAGCAAAGCTAAACAACCACTTTGGTGATCGAGTCACGCTGAAGTCAATGAACCACAAGGAGTTTCTGTCATCTCAAACGCTGACAGAATTAGCAATAAAAGAATCTCCAGACAACTCAGAGAAGCTTAGCGGCTTAATTTGTGGCTCAAAAGTTTTAGTGTCGCATTGCAAAGCACTTTATGAACAGATAGGTATTGCGAAAGAAAAGGTGAGCTATGACGAATTCATCTAGCATAAATTTTCCGCCTGTTTCAAAACGATTAGAAAGCTTCCCCAGTGAATTGGATTTAGCGCTTGAACCAAAAATGCGGATACCAACAACCTTAAAGTATGTTCGTTTATTATTGAAGGTGAGCCAATTATTACCCGGATTAACTCATCGTTTTTGCTACAAGCTATTCTTTAGAATTAATAGTAAAGCGAGGACTGATAAACCTTCAGGGCTAGCAAGCTTATTCCCTGATGAGTATTGGATTACTTTAATTACCCACGATGGCTCGGCAAACAAACAGATTTGTTGTTATGAGATAGGCGATCCAAGCGCACCGACTGTGGTATTAATTCATGGCTGGGAATCTAGAGTAGATCAAATGTTCAGCATCGCAGAGGCTCTGTTAGAAAAGGGGTTTCGAGTTTTATGTTTTGACTTACCAGCTCATGGTCGTTCTCAAGGTAAGCACACCGATTTATTAGAGATAAATGCGATCGTGTGTGCGATGTTGCAAGGAGCGTCTTCTGCAAATGCAAATAACAATGTACAGGCAAAGACAGTTAAATGTGAGGCTGTTGTTGCACACTCTTTTGGTGGGGTGTGTGCTGCTAAATTATTGGCCAGTGGACTTAGTTGTAAGAGTCTCGTCTTAATAAGTACACCTTCTTCTTTCGTGGGAGTTTTTAATAAGTTTTCATATTTACTGGGGCTCAATTCAAACACTCAAAGTAAACTTAAGAAACGCATTTCAGATCGTTTCAAAATGATTACTTCTAATGTTTGGGACCATTTCAGTACCAGCGATAACCTTGCTTCACTTAATCAAAATGTTCTTATAACGCACGATATCAAAGACAAGGTAGTACCTATCCAAGAGGGTAAGCTGTTATTTGATACATCGCAAAGAAGAGAGTCACATTCAAAGCAGCAAGTTCTTGTCACAAATGGGCTTGGTCACAACCGAATTTTGGCTGATGAAACGGTTGCTGCTGAGATCGCTTCATTTATAAATGAGCAATTCGGCTCTGCTCAGTCAGTTCGGGAGTCATAATGTCTTACTTGCTCTATGGCTTATTTAGTCTGTTATTCTTTCCCCTTCTTTACTTGGCTTTGCTATTTGGAGGCATGTGGGGGTGGGCTTATGTTTTAGGCTTCATTGCCATTTATCTGGTTGGTGATAATGTACTTCCAAAATCAGATGGTAAAGTGTCTGGGCGTATCGGCAGTCTTTTTGATACGCTTTTAGTCGCACATATCCCACTTTCATTTATCGCATTATTGCTGCTGTTTTGGCAAATAGAACCGAGAAATGAAATGCTATTGGTATGTGTGCAATTCTTTTCAAATAGCTTAAATTTACCGTTACAGGCTAGCCAACAAAACAGCTTATTTGAGCTGATAGGTTTGGTCATGGCTTGTGGTTTCATGTTTGGTCACAACACCGCTGTCGCACATGAGATCATGCACCGCCAGACGCGAGGGTTGTTTGAAGCGTCACGATTACTCTTTTCCATGTGTGGAGACGCACAGGTTGTGATCTCCCATATTCATAGTCATCATGCAAATGTAGCAACAGAGCTCGATCCTACCTCTGCACGTCGTGGAGATTCAATCTATAAGCATTTCATAAGAGCATTATTTGGCCAGTACCGTGACTCTTGGAAGTTCGAAGTTGCGCGACTAAAGCGCCATTCAATATTCGGTAAATTAATTAAGAATCAAGTCATTAACGGCTTGTTGATGACCATATTCTGGTTGGCTCTTACAGCATTATTTGTGAGCCCACTGGCAATGTTAGCTTGGCTCGTGATTATGTTTATAGCGAAATGGTTATTAGAGTCGATTAATTATGTACAGCATTATGGCTTGATCCGCATACCAGGCTCAAAAATTGAACCTCGACATAGCTGGGAAACTCGTTCTCTGGGCTCAAGAATTGGTCTATACAATGCAACTTGTCATGGTGGACATCATGTAAATGGCACGATCCCATTTTGGCAGTTATATAACGATAACAAGACACTTTGCCTAAAGCACGGCTATATGTTCGCTATTGCCTTGTCTCTCTTCCCTCCTCTTTGGTTCCGTTATATAGCACCAATGCTCAAGCAATGGGATCAAAGTTTAGCAAGCAAAGAAGAGTTGGATGCATTATGTATTCAAGGCCATTTGAAGAGCACGCCTGTTGAGAATGAGCAGAACTTAAATTTTGGAAATTAGGATATTACCAAGGCAGTCAATCTGCTAATTGGATATTTAGAGGATACAAATAAATGATAAGTACTAATTCAATGGCTGAATTTGTCATCAAGCGTGCTTGGTGGATTCTGCTTTTTTCATTAATGCTGTTTCTAGGCTTGGCAAAAGGTCTCAACCAGCTCACATTTAGTAATGACTACAGAGACTACTTTAGTGCTGAAAACCCTCAGTTATTAGAGTGGGAAAGGTTGCAGCAAGTATTTACTAAAACAGATAATGTATTAATTTCAGTGAGCGCTAAAAGCGGTGACTTATTTTCAAATGAGCATCTAGCGGTTGTTAAAGCCATCACAGAAGAAGGTTGGCAAATTCCATACGCAACACGTGTTGATAGCATCACCAATTATCAGTATGTAAGGCCTCAGGGTATCGATGATATTTTAGTATCTGATTTGGTTGAGGAGCCCTCGGCTCTCAATCGTGCTGAGTTAGATAAAGTTAAGGATATTGCCACTTCAGATCCTTTATTAGTAAATCGTCTAATTAATCAAAGTGGCACTACAACAGCAATTAATATTGAAGTGAGACTTTCAGAAAAGCCAAGGGAAGAAATCACAGAGATCTCGGATGCTGCATACCAATTAAAACAGGCTTATGGTGAAAAGTATCCTGAATTACTATTTCATATCACAGGAAGTGTGCCATATAACTTCGCAATGACGAATGCGACTAAAAAAGACATGGCTTCTTTGATGCCTGCAATGTATCTATTAATTCTGGTGCTCTTTGTAATTTTTACTCGTAGTATTTTAGCGGCCATTGCTGTTTTCATACTGATGGTTTTTTCGATGATTTCAACAATGGGAGCTTCGGCTTGGATGGGGATTGTGTTAATGGCCCCTTCAATGAGTGCTCCAACCATAGTAATGACGATGGCAGTTGCGAATGCTGTACATATGGTAATTACATTTTACAGCTACTATCAAGGAGATACCCTTAGGTCTGATGCTATTCGGCAAACATTGAAAGCTAACTTTTCACCTGTCTTAATTACAAACCTAACCACAGCAATTGGCTTTTTAACAATGAACATGAGTGATGTTCCCCCTTACCGCGATTTAGGTAATATGGTCGCTGGTGGTTTAATATTGGTGGTATTTTTCTCTCTTTTCTTATTTCCTGCATTACTGAAAATTCTTCCGCTCAAGGCTAAAAAGGTGAAATTAAGTTCAGGAGGGGTGTATACAAAATTAGCATCATTTGTAATATCAAATAATAAACTTATTTGCACATTATTCATTTCAGTAGCAATCCTCAGCAGCTTTGGCATTACCAAACTACAGTTAAACGACCGTTTTATTGAATGGATGGATGATCGTTACGAGTTCAGGAACGACAGTGATTTTGTAAATGAACACCTTACAGGCTTATACCGATTAGATTGGGGGTTAGATGCGCAGCAGCAAGGAGCAGTAGCATCGCCAGAGTATTTATCTCAACTAGATGCATTAACTACTTGGGCGAGAAGTCAACCGGGCGTAGTACACGTTCATAGTATGTCTGACATTTTCAAAGAGCTGAATCAGAAATTCCATGCGGGAGATCCCAATTATTATAAAGTGCCTGAAAGCCAAGAGCTAGCAGCACAGCTATTGCTTATCTATGAACTCTCATTACCAATGGGGCTTGACCTCAACAATATGGTCAACGTATCAAAATCATCGACACACTTTGTTATTCGAACAGCAAACTTATCTACAATTGAGCTTTTAAATTTAGAAAAAGCAACGAATGAATGGATTGCATCTAGTCAGGGGCCCATTAAACCTTCAGAAGCAGCAAGTACTACAATTCTTTTCGCAAATATTTCAGAGAGAAACATTCGTTCGTTACTTACCGGAACAGTTTTTGCGCTTATTTTAATTTCACTGCTATTAATCGTACCAATGCGTAGCTTGAAATTTGGTTTATTAAGTTTAGTACCTAACTTGCTGCCGGCAGCTATTGGGTTTGGTGTTTGGGGGCTGTTGGTTGGTCATGTGGGGTTGGCGATTTCTGTCGTAGTAGGAATGACAATGGGGGTCGTCGTGGATGATACGGTTCACTTTATGACTAAGTATTTGCGAAATCGTAGAAATGAAAAGATGTCTCCAAACCAAGCGCTTGTAGCAACGTTTGAGCAAGTTGGCCCCGCTTTATTCGGGACTACCTTAATGCTATCAGCTGGGTTCGTGTTACTAGCACAGTCAGGCTTTGAGGTTAACCAACAGATGGGCGCGCTTACCAGTATCGTGATTGTGGTCGCTTTCATTGCGGACTTTTTGCTGCTACCTAGCTTGATTTTACTTTTGGATAGAAATAAAGCATTGGCAAGCCATGAAGAACAGGCTGCAGCAGATATGCCTGCATAATTTTACAAGGAATAGAATATGATTAAATATATAAGATTCATGGCCATGGCATTTGTATTTAGTCCAGCTATGATTCTACTGTTGATACATGGCTCTAGTCTCGCAATTTTTTTGCCGATGAGTGTGATCGTATTACAAGTCGTACTGGATAACCTTTTACCTAAATATACGGCTAAACCAGCTTATCAACACAAGTGGTTCTTAGATTTTTTATTGTTCGTGCAAGTGCCTCTGACTATGGTTGGTTTGTTTGTACTCATGTGGCAAATAGCACCTGGCGATTTGTTTGGTTTTGGGGCTTGGATAGAGCAGAATACTAGTCTAAAAGTCCTAGAGTCACACGCTGCATTTACTTTAAAAGATGGCCTTTTATCTGCGATGGCATGCGGCTTTTATTTCAGCGTTAATACCTTAATCGGTCACGAATTAACACATAGACTAGAAAAACCAACCTCAATGTTTTTCGGAAAGTTAGCGCTTGCCTTAGTGGGTGATAGTCAATTCTCAATTTCTCATGTCTATGCTCATCATAAAAATGTAGCAACACCTTTAGATGCAGCAACCGCTCGTAGAGGGGAAAACCTTTATGCATTCTTTATTCGCTCATCGTTAGGTCAATATAAAGAGTCATGGGAGTTTGAAACAAATCGTTTACGCAGATTGAAGAAGAATCCATATGGATTGAGTAATCAAGTTATTTCTGGGCTATTACTTACTTCAATATTTGCACTATGTTGCTATTTTTTGAGCGGCTTTAATGGTCTGATTTGTTATTTAATCTTTATTTTTGTTGCTAAGTTCCTGTTTGAGTCCGTTAATTATATTGAGCATTATGGGTTGGTTAGGGTACCAGGAGAAAAAGTTGAACCGAGGCATAGCTGGGATTGCAGAAATGTTATGTCCACCTTCAACTACCTAAATTTAACACGTCACTCTGACCACCATGCGAATGCAAGGAAACCATACTGGGATTTGGAAATTCAGCCTACAGCAGCTGACCTTCCGCTCGGTTATATGGCCTCAATACTGTTATCAACTATCCCTCCTATTTGGCACCGAGTATCAGTACCTATGTTATTAGATTGGGATCAGCGCTTTGCGACCAAAGCTGAGAAAAAGTTGGCACTAGAAGCGAATGCTAAAAGTGGTTTGCCTGAATTAATTAATTCACACTCTTTATATTTGGAGCCAGGTAATGAGTCATAGTTCTACTCCAAAGGGGGTTGACTTTAGCCCCGTAAAAATCAATTTCACTTATAAAGGTGAAGATTTATCGACATGGAATGACAATAATGAAGGTAAAAGTCACTTTTGGAATGTTATATCCTGTGTTCTACCGCCTGTAGAAACTTATGTTATCAAGGCTGTGAGTGACGTTTTACATACTATTGAGGATGAAAAGCTACTTTATGAAGCACGTATGTTTTGTCGCCAAGAAAGTGCACATGCTCATACTCATGATGAACTGAATCGCATGCTACTTGCCAAATATCCCAGCTTAGAAAAGTTTGAAAAAGTAGATTATTTTTTGCTTAAGTTCCTCAGTAAGTGCCTCAGTAAAAAAGTTTTTATTGGCATTTTTGTTTTTGTAGAGCATTTAACAGCAGTCCTCGGTCATCGTGGTCTTGAGCGTCCTGAGCGGTGGTTTGATAAAGCAGACCCAGCTTTATTTGATATGTGGCAATGGCATGCCCTTGAAGAAGTTGCACATAAATCGGTGTGTTTTGATGTGCATAAGGCATTAAACGGAGGCTATTTTTCTCGCTTTATAGGGTTCGTAATTGGCTTCTTCTTACTCTTGTTACCTGGTATTTTTGCAAGGTGTATTTATTTGGGGTTTCGCTCCCCAAATAAACGACGTTTCTTCGGTCAGCTATTAAGCCATTTAGTTGGAAAAGACGGCGTATTTCGTGTGATTTTAAAAGATTTCTTCGAATATTTTAAATTCACTTATCAGCCTTGGGATTTAGATAGTAGAAAAATATTAAATGACTACCATGCTGAATCTCAAGATGATGGTCAAGAAGGTTTGCAAACACAATTTATAATTAAAGGAATTAAATAGAATGAAAATAAAAAAATTATTTTACGCTGTTATGGTTTCATCCCAGCTTCTTAGCTTCTCAGTTTCAGCTAATAATATAGATGGATTATCAGGTTTAGATATCGCCAAAGAGCGTAAGTTGCGTGATACGGGTTGGGGTGATTATAGCGCTAAAAGCACAATGATCTTACGAAATGCGCATGGTGAAGAAAGTATACGAAAGTTATCTGCTAAAGTACTTGAAGTGCATGGTGATGGGGATAAGTCTATTAATGTTTTTTCATTCCCAAAGGATATTAAAGGGACCGCATTATTGAGCATTAGCCACATTGCAACTGATGATGACCAATGGTTATATCTTCCAGCATTAAAGCGGACTAAAAGAATTTCGTCGTCCAATAAGTCAGGTCCATTTATGGGGAGTGAGTTCTCCTATGAAGATCTTAGTTCATTTGAGGTTGAAAAAAGTGACTATAAACTACTTCGCCAAGAAGCATGCGGAGAGTTAACCTGTTATGTTGTTGAGTCTTATCCAAAAGACAAATACTCAGGGTACCAAAAACGCATTAGCTGGATTGATTCAGAGCATTACAGAGTACATAAGACAAATTTCTTCGATAAGCGAGGTTCATTGTTAAAAACTTTGGAATTAACTGATTATAAAAACTATTTAGAAGCTTATTGGCGCCCTCATACTATGAAGATGGTTAATCATCAAACTGGAAAAAGTACAGATCTTTTACTTGAAAAAGTTACTTACCGAAATGGTTTTAGTGATAGTCACTTTAGCCAAGCGCAATTAAAGCGTGTTTTCTAAATAGCTGTTTGACTTTTCCTTTTAATATGAGCAGCAGGGAGCAACTTGCTGTTCATTGTTTACAACAAGGAGTTTATGTTGTTGAGATTTGTTTTAATACCCATAATTATTTCAAGCTTTTCTTTTTTTGTAGCTGCTGAAAGTACAGTTAGTGCAGAACTGGCATTTGAACAGCGTATGTTCTGGCAGTCGCCAGCCCAAGCGAAACAATCTTCCTCTTCTAGTGTTATAAAGTTTGAAACTGAATATACATTGACTTGGGATGATGGATTGCAAAGTGTCGTATTTAAACCTTTTTTTCAGTTAGATAATCATGAAACTAGAAATACTGCTGATATTAGGGAGCTTTTGTGGGTTTATAATCAAGATACGTGGGCAATGCGAGCGGGAATCGGCAAAGTATTTTGGGGTCAAACGGAGTCTTTTCATTTAGTTGATACTATTAATCAGACAGATATATTGGGAGGAGTCGACGGGGAAGATAAGTTAGGGCAGCCGATGCTTAATCTCGAAATCTCGAAAAGTTGGGGGAGTGCTTCATTTTTCGTTTTGCCTTACTTTCGTGCAAGAGAATATCCTGATGAAACAGGCCGTCTTCGTTTTACTTTACCTGTTCATGATGAAGGTAACTTATATGAGTCAGGCCAAAAAGAGAAGCACATAGATATAGCTACAAGGTGGGTTTATTTTGGAGATAATTGGGAGGGCGCAATTTCTTATTTTGACGGTACCACTAGAGAGCCTAGCTTTATTGTTAGTGAAGAGTGGGAGAAGTCAAAGTTGACAGCTTACTACCCTCAAATGCAACAAGTTGGTCTAGAGGCTTTGTACACTTCTGGTAGTTGGTTATTGAAGTTAGAGGCAGTCCAGCGGAGAATGACTATAGATACTTATAATGCATTTGTCTCCGGCTTTGAATATACAGAATATGGTGTTTTCAACACCGCTTACGATGTAGGATGGATAGTTGAGTACCAATACGATGATCGTGATAGCCAAGTTTTATCTATAGCGCAGAATGATTTTATGGTGGGGGCAAGGGTGATCTTGAACGACATTGCGTCGTCGGAATTTTTGGTTGGATATGTCCAAGACCTGGATGTATCTTCGAGTAATTATAGCTTTATTGAAGCATCAAGCCGCTTATCTGACACATGGAAACTAACAGCTGAGGCAAGGGTTTTTAACGCCAAAGGTAAAGTAGACGTGTTGCATTATTTTAAGCAAGATGATTTCGTAGAAGTTTCATTGCAGTATTATTTTTGAAGTGTGAATCTTTAGACCTTGGCTGACACATTTTTGTATATTTACCTTGTGTTAGTTGAGGTTTTAGATGAACAGAAAAGAAGAACAAAAAGTTAAACGTAAGCTTAAGATTTTAGATCACGCAAAACAAACCAGAAGCGTTAGTAAGACCTGTCGCTACTGGGGATATCCAGAGATACGTTTTATCGTTGGAAAAAATATTATGCAGCTAAAGTCGAGACTAATTCAGTTTAATCAACTCTAAGCCATGCCCCGAAAATCCAGCTGTTCGAGTTGATCCGACCAGATTCATTTACGCTGCGACCTCTGACTTCCTATCACTTCTTTCAGAACCAGGCGTTTGCCAGCTTCGCTGGATAAATAAAAAACCCAGTTTTAACACTGGGTTTGAATAATCTTTTTCATTAAAAGCGGTTTATATCTACACTTTTATATATATCAGAAATTAGAACGGAATGTCGTCATCAAAGTCAATTGGCGGCTCCATCGGATTACTGCTACCACCAGATTGTGACCCTTGACTTGGGTTCTGCTGCGGAGCAAAGCCGCCCTGTTGATTTGACTGGTTACCAAAACCAGAAGACTGCTGCTGACCCCCTTGCTGTGGCTGCTGCGGTGCAAAGCCACCTTGTTGACCACTTTGCGCTTGGCTATTTTGGCTTTGCTGCTGCGAGTATTGTTGCTGCGGCGCTTGGTTATAGCTCTGTTGCTGACCAAAGTTGTTTTGCTGTTGGCCGCCTTGCTGATATTGACCGCCTTGGCCTTGCTGCTCACCACGGCCGCCTAGCATTTGCATCTGACCGCCCATATCGACCACAATCTCAGTGGTGTATTTGTCTTGGCCACTTTGATCGGTCCATTTACGCGTTTGCAAACGGCCTTCAATATACACCTGTGAGCCTTTACGTAAGTACTCACCAGCAACTTCTGCTAGCTTGCCAAATAAAACGACACGGTGCCACTCAGTTCGCTCTTGCAGCTGACCGGTGTTTTTGTCTTTCCAACTGTCGGTTGTTGCGATGCTGATATTCGCTACACCATTACCGTTTGGCATATAGCGAACCTCAGGGTCTTGGCCTAAATTACCTACCAAAATTACTTTATTAACACCACGTGCCATGGCATTTTCTCCTCACACTATGACAAACCCAGCACTTGCTTGGCTTGCTTCAATTCAAAAACTTTATCGTCTACTTTGAGGTAGCTGCGATTTTCATCGCTCACTACGGTGGCTTCAAGAACTCCGGGTAATGAAACCAATTGGTTCGCCAATTCCGCTGCTTGTTGCTCGCTCTTAACTGCAGCAACTAAGCTTATTGCTTTGCTCTTAGGTGGCACTTGCATGCCCCATGCAATAACAAGCCATATTACCCCAATTACGGCTGTGGCAGCAAATATGGTATCGACTGCAAAATGCTGTGCCAACATACCACCTAAAGCGCCACCTAAAAATGCCCCTAAAAACTGCCCCGAGGAAAACACCCCCATGGCAGAGCCCTTTTGGGTTGCCGGGGCAATACGCGACACCAAGGCCGGCATCGTCGCTTCTAAAAAGTTAAAAGCGATAAAATAGATCAACATGGCTGCAGCGATGACCCACAGCGAGTCGACAAAGCAATACAAGATCACCGAGCTAATAATGAGCATAGCAATGGAGAACAAAAATGTTTGCTTTTCCTTATTTTTGCGTATCGCTACTATCATCATCGGTGCCATAAGCACAAATGCGAGCAAAAACACCGGAATATACAGCTGCCAGTGTTTATCTGCCACTAAACCATCAGCAATTAACTGCCCCGGTAATGCAACAAATATCGTGGTAAGGGTCAAGTGCAACAACAACACGCCAAGGTCGAGTCGCAGTAATTGCGGGTGTTTGATTAACTTTTTGATGTCGTCGAGGCTAGCGATGGTGTCGCCTTTTGGTGCTTTATTAACGGCATTGGGCACCATAAATAAGATGATCACCATACCCAATACGGCCAACACTGCAGTGAGCCAGAATATTCCGGCAATACCAAAGGCAGCGGCCACCATGGGCCCAAGTAGCATGGCCACGGCAAAGCTCATACCAATACACATGCCAATCACCGCCATCACTTTGGGGCGTTGCTCATCGCGACTCAAATCAGCTGCCAAAGCCAATAAGGCACTGGCGATGGCCCCCATCCCTTGCAGTGCTCGACCAAATGTCACCCAGTAGATTGACTCCGACAGCGCCGCAATGACTGAACCTAAAGTAAACACTAACAAACCTGCTAGGATCACCGGTTTGCGACCAAGCTTATCCGATAGCCAACCCATCGGGATCTGCAATAGCGCCTGCGTTAAGCCATAAGCGCCAATTGCCAGCCCAATCCATAACGGCGACACATCTTGCAGTGATTGGCCGTAAATAGCCAACACAGGCATCAGCATAAATAAGCCCAGCATACGAAAAGCAAACACGCCGGCAAGGGAAAGTGCCGCTCGTTTTTCTGTTGAATTCAAAGAGTCATTGGCCATAAAGCAGAGTTCACCACTATCGAAAATCTGCGCAAGTTTAACAAACTCTTTTGCCAACTTATAGCGAGGACCACAATAAAATCACCAGCAGGGTTATCGTCGCAATTGTCGAGCTATTTGCAGTGAATATGATCTAATGAGACTGCAGCGAACGTTTTAATGTGCATGCGCCACAGGCAGTGTCCGCTTGCTGTTACAAGTGAACCTTAACGCCATCGCGGTTAGTCATTTACACTCATGGTATGATTTAACCACACCATGAGCGTCATTAAGTTTGCTGCTAGACACTGTTTTTATGCCAAAATAACTAAAACCACCAATGCAATTGGTAATCTAGCTGGGATAGGTTAACCTGTCCGCCTCATAACTCTGTATGACAGGTTCATATTTCAGTATGATAGCCACGCAGCGCTGTTCGTTACAAAGCACACAATAGACACAAGGGTCGTATGGATAAAATAGAAGTCAGGGGTGCCCGCACCCATAATTTAAAAGACATTTCTCTTACTATTCCTAGAGATAAGCTAATCGTGATCACTGGGCTGTCGGGCTCAGGGAAATCCTCTTTAGCGTTTGATACTTTATATGCTGAAGGCCAACGTCGCTACGTTGAGTCACTTTCGGCTTATGCTAGACAGTTTTTATCCTTAATGGAAAAGCCCGATGTCGATCACATCGAAGGTCTGTCGCCAGCGATTTCTATCGAGCAAAAATCTACGTCCCACAACCCACGTTCAACCGTGGGGACAATCACTGAAATATACGACTATCTGCGTTTGCTGTTTGCCCGTGTTGGTGAACCGCGCTGCCCTACCCATGATTTGCCGTTAGCAGCACAAACCATCAGTCAAATGGTCGACACGGTTTTAGCATTGCCCGAGGGCAGTAAGCTAATGCTGCTTGCCCCGGTGGTAAAAAACCGTAAAGGCGAACACGTAAAACTACTTGAAGAGCTGGCCAGTCAAGGCTTTATCCGGGCGCGGATCGATGGCGAAGTGAGTGACTTATCCGATCCACCGAGCTTAGAGCTACAAAAGAAACACACCATCGAAGTAGTGGTTGACCGCTTCAAAGTAAAAGCCGGTTTAGAACAACGTTTAGCCGAGTCATTTGAAACGGCCTTAGAGCTGGCCGATGGCATTGCGCAGGTCGCTTACATGGACGACAGTGCTGCGGATGAACTGGTCTTTTCGGCCAACTTTGCTTGCCCAACTTGTGGCTACGCCATGAGCGAGCTCGAACCGCGGTTGTTCTCATTTAATAACCCTGCTGGCGCCTGCCAAAGCTGTGATGGCTTAGGCGTGAAACAGTACTTCGATCCTAAGCGCGTGGTTCATAACCCCGAGTTAAGCTTAGCCGGTGGTGCCATTAAAGGCTGGGATAAACGCAGTTTTTATTATTTCCAAATGCTCAGCTCCGTTGCCGATCAATATGGCTTTGATTTAGAAACCCCGTTTCAAGATTTACCGCAAGAGGTTCAACAAGTGGTACTTGAGGGCTCAGGGCGTACCAAGGTGGCGTTTAAATACCGCAACGACAGAGGCGATTTGATCACCCGTAATCATGAGTTTGAGGGCGTGCTCAACAATATGAACCGCCGCTATCGTGAAACCGAGTCCAGCTCCGTACGTGAAGAGTTAGCTAAGTATCAAACCAGCCAAGCTTGCCCCAGTTGCCATGGCTCGCGTTTGCGCGAAGAAGCCCGTCATGTGTTTATCGGCAGCACCAATTTACCCACCGTAACCACCATGAGTATCGGTGATGCCTTTGCGTTTTTCAGTGAGCTGGAGCTGCAAGGCCAAAAAGCCCAAATCGCTGACAAAGTGTTAAAAGAGATCCGCGATAGGCTGTCATTTTTAACCAATGTTGGCCTCAATTACCTCTCACTGGAGCGTAGCGCTGATACGCTTTCTGGTGGTGAGGCTCAGCGTATTCGCCTAGCCAGTCAAATTGGTGCTGGGCTTGTAGGGGTTATGTATGTACTCGACGAACCTTCTATTGGCCTGCATCAGCGTGATAACGATCGCTTGCTAAAAACCCTCACCCACCTGCGTGACCTCGGCAATACCGTTATTGTGGTGGAACACGATGAAGACGCCATTCGCGCCGCTGATCACATTATTGATATTGGTCCTGGCGCTGGGGTGCATGGCGGTTATGTGATTGCCGAAGGCGACAGAGAGCAAATCATGGCCAGTCCAGAGTCACTCACGGGACAATACCTCAGCGGTGAAAAGTGCATTGCTGTGCCTGAGCAACGCCATCAAAGCGACGATAAATGGCTCGAGTTAAAGGGCGCCACCGGCAATAACTTAAAAGGGGTCGACTTAACCGTCCCAGTGGGCTTAATGACCTGTATTACTGGGGTGTCGGGTTCAGGTAAATCGACACTCATCAACGATACGCTGTTCAAATTGGCACACCAAGAGCTCAACGGTGCCACTACGCAAGAACCGGCGCCGTTTGATAGCATTCACGGACTAGATCACTTTGATAAAGTCATCGATATTGACCAAAGTCCGATTGGTCGTACACCGCGTTCTAACCCAGCCACGTATACCGGCATTTTTACCGCTATTCGTGAGTTATTTGCTGGCACGCAAGAAGCCCGTTCACGTGGCTATAAAGTGGGCCGCTTTAGCTTTAATGTTAAGGGCGGACGCTGCGAAGCCTGTCAGGGTGACGGGGTAATAAAAGTAGAAATGCACTTTTTACCCGACGTCTATGTGCCCTGTGATGTCTGTACCGGTAAACGCTATAACCGTGAAACCTTAGAGGTGCTGTACAAAGGCAAGAACATCCATGAAGTGCTGGAAATGACGGTAGAAGATGCTCAAGCCTTCTTTGAAAAAATTCCAGCCATCAACCGCAAACTGCAAACCTTAATGGATGTCGGTTTGTCTTATATTCGTCTTGGTCAAGCGGCAACCACGCTCTCAGGCGGTGAAGCACAGCGGGTAAAACTGGCGCGCGAGCTATCTAAACGCGATACCGGCAAAACCTTGTATATACTCGATGAGCCAACTACGGGTCTACACTTCCATGACATCCAGCAATTATTGCTGGTATTACACCGCTTGCGCGATCATGGCAACACGGTACTGGTGATTGAGCACAACTTGGATGTTATCAAAACCGCCGATTGGATTGTCGACTTAGGGCCGGAAGGAGGAGCCGGTGGTGGCGAGATCCTGGTCTCTGGTACACCAGAAACCGTCGCCGCTTGTGATGCTTCCCACACGGGTAAGTACTTGAAGCCTTTATTGTCTTAATCTAAAAAAGCCTCTATGATTGGTGCATAATAACGATAACAATACGATTATGCACCAACTGCTCGCTCCGAAAAACGTTACGGCATTAATGGCTAAGCTGCGCTTTGCTTGTAGTCAATTTTGGCAAAGTCTTAGTTTGCCTCAGCGCTATTACCTCGTAGCCTTTGTGTTAGCGGTGTATAGCGTGGCTGAAGCCGTCGATAACTACCTTATCAATGGCTTAATTTTAATCACCACAGTAACGGCATTATGCTACGAGTTTTGGCCTCGGATCATGACTTTTTGGCATAGCGTTCCCGGTAAAGCAGTGATACTGCTATTCTATGCGTTTATCGCTAATTTCGTGTTAGTACAAGCCGATGGCCGCATCAACGACCTCACCGGTGTCAGCACCGATAATTTTCCCTATACGCACAACCTCAGCGTGTTGTTATCACTGCCCACTTGGTTTTTTATCACCAGCACCTTAGCGCTTATCCTATTGCAGCTGTTGATGACCTTTTATGTGGTGCTACTGTTTGTTTTAAAACCCTTTGGTATTAAGCCATTTTGGCATCAAAATCACTACCGTTTTCCCGTAACCACGGCGGTGATTCGCTTGGTGCTCTGTTTTGTATTGCTTGCCTTTTTGCTAATTGCTGTGGCCCGCTCTGGCGCTTCGGATACTCTGGCCAGTTTTGCCAATGATGTAAAAGTGACAGAGCAAGGATTTAGCTTTAATGGCATAGGGATCCAAGCCACGATAAACCCTAATTTAACTCCAGTAGAAATTGAGCAAGAGTTAGCTAAGCAAAAGGGTGACCTTCCCCAGCCTAAAGCAGCTTCATCGGGCTTGCTGTTGAGTGAAGAAGACAAACCGACACAGCAGGGGAAAAACTACAATGATGCCCTTAACTCGCTGTTAGCGTATTTTATTTTTCGTTTTGAGTCGGATGAGGGGTCTCGCTGTGAGCATGCCCCTGGCACTAATGTTATTGAGCTCAATGACTATGAGATACTCGAGATCCAACCCGACGATAGCGCACAATATGGCTATACCTACACAGTAAAACCCTGTATTTCAGCTGCAATTGGCCACCAATTTAAGACTCAAGCAGATAAGCCGTAAGCGCCTCGCGTTCAGCATCACTTAGGGCCTGCGCCTTTTTCGCGGCAAAATCATAACGCACCATGGTGGTTTTGCCCTCGGCACAGCACTGGCCATGTTGCCACGCTTGCTGATTAATCACAAAGGAGCTGTTGCCGATACGCTCTATGGCGGTTTTAATTTCGACTTCTTGGCCATAAAACAGCTCACCTTTAAACGTCACCTCTACTTTCGCCACAATGAGCTTCCATTGCTTAGGATCCAGTTCTGGAGTAAAAATTTTAAAGATTGGGGTACGCGCAGCTTCAAACCATACAGGGAGTACGGTATTGTTAATATGTCCAAGCACGTCGGTATCACTAAAACGCGGCATCAGCTTTTCAGACAACATAATAACTCCAATAAAAACTAGGGAAACACATGAGTGATTTTATTCGCGTTTACGATAACGCACTCAGTTCAGAATTTTGCGATGAGTTTGTCCAGACATTTGAGCAAAGCCCCCATTTAAAGCCGGGGACAACCTCGGGTGGTGTCGATTTAAGCAAAAAAGTAAGTCACGACCTCTATCTCAACTCTTACCCAGACTATGCCAAACAGCTACAGCATATTCAACAAGTTACGGCTAAGCACCTGTTTAACTATCTAGAAGAGCACTTTTTTATGCTGATTGGTGCATTTGGACTCAAGGTATACCACCCAAAAACAGGCCAGCCCGTTGACTTAACCGTTGATAACTTTGCCGAAGTGGGTAAGCCACAGCTACCTGTGTTAGCACAACAGCTATTTCGACTTGGCCCTATTCAGGCTCAGCGTTATCAAGTCAATAAAGGTGGTTACCCCTACTGGCATAGCGAAGTGTACCCGCAACACGACCATAATGAAGCGCTGCATCGGATATTACTGTTTATGTTTTATCTTAATGATGTCGAAGAAGGGGGCGAAACCGAGTTTTACTATCAAAACCGTAAAATTGCACCTAAGTGCGGCTCGATGGTGATCGCACCGGGTTATTTTACCCATACTCACCGCGGTAACATGCCGATTTCTAACGACAAATACATCCTCACCTCGTGGGTGTTATTTAATCGTGCAGAGCAACTGTACGGCACGCCAAAATAACGGCAACAGTCCGGGTTGGCTGTTAACCTATCACTCGCGGCGGATTGCTAGCGCCGCGCCGTAATAAAGTCGACCCACTGTTGTAGCAACTCGATAAAGTCTTCATAGCCACACACAGCATACAGCCCTGCCTCATCAACGGCCAAGGCATCTTCTTGGTAACACTGCAACTGTTCATCATCATGAAACAATGCATGACTCTCGAACACTGCTTCTTGTGCTGTGAAGGTAACGCGGATCTCTTTTCCTGGGATCATCAGCTCAGGCGTTGTTGGCGTGAAGCCTTGCAATGTTGTCAGCAATTGCGCGGCGGCTTGATGGCTGAGCTCATCGTTTAACCAACGTGCCACTAAGGTATGTTCATCACTACAGCGCACCGCAAACCCCGAAATAGGATCGCGGATAAATTGATATTCCATAACCACTACTTAATGTGTACAACTTAACGCTATTATACCTTACCCTCTGCAATTCCCCTATCTCTACAGGTAGCGTTGGAGTCACTGTTAACGCTTGATATAATACCGCCTTGTTCGCTGCAACCTTGGCTCACACATGTCGCCTATTGAAATTTTATTCCCACTTATTTTTATTGTCTTAAGCGGCTTTATCAGTGCCAAGATAAATTTTATTCCCAGCCAACAGTTAGATGGCTTAAGAACCTTTGTTTTTTCTCTTTGTATTCCCACTTTATTATTTACCAGCATGTACCAGGCCGATCTGGGCAGTTTGGCCACCAGCACACTGCTGCTGACTTTTTACTTACCTGTGGCCAGTTGTTTTATCGCCGTTTATATTCTGCTTCGAAGAGCAGTAAAAACAGCAAAAGCCGATGCTGCCACACTGGCGTTAGCGGGCACCTACTCCAACACGGTGTTAGTAGGCTTACCAATTATTTTAACCGCCTTAGGTAAGCAGGCTGGCGCCATGGTATTTATGATCATTACCTTTCATAGTGCGATGTTATTTTCATTCACCTTTTTGCTGGCGACACCAAAGAGAAACAAACTAAAAGTACTTAAACCTCTGATACTTAACCCGATAGTGCTCAGCATCAGTGGCGGCTTAGTGTTTAATTACCTTGGTATTTCGCTGCCTAAACTATTGACCCAGGGGTTAGAGTGGCTGGCAAAGCCCGCCATTCCAGGCGCACTGTTTATTCTTGGCGCAAGTCTTGTTAGCTATGGTGTTAAAGGCCGGCTGCGCAGTGCGCTGGGGCTAAGTTTTATCAAACTTTTGCTGTTACCAGGGCTAGTTTACTGCTTGGCGCAGGTGGTAGGGTTACCACTACTTGAGACTCAGGTGATCACCTTGATGAGCGCATCGCCGCTTGGGGTAAACGCGTATTTGGTGGCGCGGCAACTCGATAGTCAACAACCAGCACTAGCTGCCACTGTGGTTTTATCCACCCTGCTAAGCATGGTGAGCTTAACAGGTTGGCTGTACTTGATTATTTGATGTTTAATAGCGCGGTGGATTGTATTTTGCCGCATCAATGATGGACCATAAATGGAATACGGCTGCTATCACCGCAGGCACCACCAAGAACCATAGGGCATAGCCACCTACGACGACAATTGCAAACAGCAGTGCCGCCAAAATACGGCCTTGAACCAGTTGCCCTAAACCAGGGAAAAATACATTACATATTGCTGCGATGACGTTACCACCAGAACCTTGTCCAGACATAGTTACCTCACTTAGTCTTATTTATCTGTTTGTTCTATTACTTCAGATTCTATGCCACTTTATAACACAATGATTTTAAAAGAAATCATTGATGTGACCTATTCTTTACCCACCACTTATTGGCGCATTAGACTAACTTTTAGCTTAAAAATTAGCTATATTGATTGCCGACAATACCTTGCACAGCATATGAGCACGAGGTTATTCATGATAATAACACGCTCCTTAGCATGGGCTGCTATTTAGAATAGGCTAAAACAATAACTAAAACAGGATTTAATATGCTTAGTAAGCTGACTACGCCACTCACCAAGCTGGTTGAAAAATACCTCCCTGACCCTTTTGTCATCGTCTTGCTACTGACGTTTGTGGTGCTCACATTGGCCACTTTAGTGACACCTGCCACTCCCATTGCAGTGCTTGAGTCATGGGGAAATGGTTTTTGGAAGTTGCTCACTTTTGCCATGCAAATGCTTTTAGTGCTGCTGTGCGGCCATATGCTGGCCGTGACGCCTTTAGTATCAAAAGCGCTGGATAGGCTAGCAGGCATGGCCAAGAGTCCAGCTCAAGCTATTTTATTAACTACTTGGGTCGCCATGCTGGCCAGCTGGCTAAACTGGGGATTTGGCTTGGTCGTGGGGGCTTTATTTGCTAAAGCCATTGCGCGTAAAGTCGCGGTTGACTACCGAGTATTAGTCGCCAGTGCTTACTCTGGGTTTATTGTCTGGCATGCCGGTTTTTCCGGTTCTATTCCACTAACTATTGCTACCCCTGGGCATTTTAGCGAGGCCAGCATGGGAATAGTCTCCACCTCAGAAACGCTTTTCTCACCTTTTAACTTGCTGATGCTAGCCAGTATTTTTATTGTGCTGCCTATACTTAACCGCATGATGTTACCCGCGCCATCACAGCAAGTACTGGTGGATAAAACTAAGCTGACACCGCCAACCCGTGCCAAATTGACTACCGACACCCCTGCAGCCAAGCTAGAGCACGCGGCCTGGATAGGTATCCTGGCAGGTTTAGTTGGTTTGACTTATCTGATTTATTACTTTGTTTTTGCCGCAGGTAGCTTAACGCTCAACAGTGTTATCGCGTTGTTTTTATTTCTCGCCATGCTATTGCATCGCACTCCAGCTAATCTCTTACATAGTTTGCAGCAAGCCATTTCCGGTGGTGCCGGCATTGTTATCCAGTTCCCCTTTTACGCCGGGATCATGGCGGTTATGGTAGACACTGGCTTAGCACAGCAAATCTCGCAAGGGTTCACCGCCATTAGCAACCAAACCACTTTGCCACTGTGGAGCTTCTTGAGTGCCGGATTGGTCAATATCTTTGTGCCCTCCGGCGGCGGTCAGTGGGCCGTGCAAGCTCCCATTATTATCCCTGCCGCACAAGCACTCGATGCCGATATTGCCAAGGTAGCCATGGCTGTAGCGTGGGGGGATGCTTGGACCAATCTGATCCAACCGTTTTGGGCGTTACCCGTTTTAGCCATTGCCGGCCTCAAGGCGCGCGATATGATGGGCTTTTGCTTGGTGCAGCTGCTGGTCACCGGTGTCATACTCGGTGCTTTACTGTTGTTACCACTATAACAGCATTCGCGGCGCGTCATGGCGCCGCATTTAACTCGATAGGATGGTCATCGGCAAGCTTAAAATCACACTCTCGGAATCAGCGAAGTGCATCATCACCGCAATGTGCCCCGCCATGACCAATACATACATCAGCCCCGCCACCACTTGAGCATAACGATTAAGTGGTAATAAGTGGCTATTATGGCGAGTTCGCCATTCCAGCAGGATCTCAACGCTGCCTATAATAATAAATAACACCAGTAGAGCTAAACCAAAAACATAGCTTATCCATAACCCTAATAATACTCCCATTAAACATGCAGAAAGCCCAAGCCAAGAGCGCATCGAGAAACTGATGCTTTTTAGCACATGGCCACCGTCTAAAGGCAGAATTGGTAATAAGTTAAACAGATTGAGTAAGGCGCTGAGTACTGCGACCCCGGCAAAGATCTCCATCTCAGTGATATAATAAAGCACCACCCCTAACACCGATGTGAGCAAACCAAATGCCGGCCCCATCAAAGAAATGACCACATCTTGCCAACGGGTGGTGATTTTATCGTCGCTCACAGCCAGACCGCCAACAAATGGAATTAAATAAATTCCTTTGGTTTTAATATTAAAGTAACGCATCGCCCATACATGGCCGTACTCATGCACCACTAAGCAGGCAATTAGCATCACCGCAAATTGCCAAGAAAACAACCATGCATAACCGGCTACCGAAGCGCCAGCTAAGGCGGCTTTAACCACTTTAGCACTTTTAAATAACTTAAAACCGAGAGCAGCAAGTCCCAAGATACTGCGTTTTTCTTTCACTGCATGGTTGGGTACTTCAAGCCACTGCTGAGCCGAATCATCGATAGCAACCCCCAACAGTCCTTGTGGTAGCTGAGTGGTATCCAGTACCAACTGCTGCTGAGCTACTTCGGCATAGACACACCCCGAAGTTTCATCAAAGGCGATGGCTTGACCATCAACAAAAACCTGTACCACCTGATGCTGATTAAAGAAAATACTGACTGGCTTGCCGCCAAGGCTGAGTTCGAGCTTATTCATAGTGAAGTATTATTACCACCGATTGCTGCAGCGCCAGAACCGGCGCAAGTTCATGACGGCTATTATCTGTAAAAGTGATGACGACTAAAAGCGCTTTGTCACCGAAAACTGAAAACTGGACAGAAAACCTGCCAATTGCCACAGAAACACGATCAATGACCAAGTAGATTTTCCTACTATTTAGACTTTTTGTACTAGACTTAGTTGAGGTATAGGTATACGAAGGAATTGTTAATGTCACTAGCAAAATACCGAACAATGGTAGTAGATGATTCACCAGCGATTTTAGTGGTTATGCAAGCCATTATGACTGAGCTGGGGATTGATCACGTTACCACTTGCAGCAGTGCCGTCTCGGCAGCAGAAAAAATTAGACAAACACCACACCAGTTTGACGTGATTTTTACTGACTTAAATATGCCAGAAATGGATGGCATGGAGTTTATTCGCCAGTTAGGCGAACTAAAGTTCTCCGGCGCCATCATTATTATCTCTGAAATGGATGAGAAGATAATCGATTTAGCAACCAATTTAGCTCGGCAATCCAATGCCCATTTAATTGGCAATATTTCTAAGCCAGTGCAACTGGTTGATGTTGAGCGCATGCTGAAAAAAATGGCAACCTATACCACGGTTAAACGCAGCCACATTGAAAAAGTCAGTGAAAGTGATTTGTTGCAAGCCATTAGTAATAATGAGATCACCCCTTATTATCAACCCAAAGTGCATCGTGGTGAAAAAAAGATAAAAAGTGTCGAGGTGCTGGCTCGAATTGTTAAGAAATCAACTGGTAAAGTCATCTTACCGGATCACTTTATTGGTGTTGCCGAAGCAACTGACCTTATTAATATTATTACTTTTCAGCTGTTTGAGAAGGCAACGGATGAGTTTAAAGCAATAAAATCCGAACTAAATTACCCCATTAAGCTGGCCTTTAACCTCTCACCAGTGCAGCTCAATGATTTAAGTTGCCCTGATAAGCTGGCACTGATTTTAGAGATTAACCGCTTAAAACCCAGTGACATCATACTTGAGATCACAGAACATCAGCCCATGGATCAAGCCATTCAGCTCGAGACCATGAACCGCTTACGGATCCGCGGCTTTGATATTTCCCTCGATGACTTTGGCACTGGATTTACCAATATTCAGCAACTGAAATCGTTACCTTTTACCGAGATAAAAATAGATCGTTCACTGATAACCCAAGTCGAGTCCGATCGGTTTTCTCAAGTATTAATCGATAGCTTGATCGATATCGCACAAAACCAACAGCTCGATATTGTGGCTGAAGGCATTGAACGCGTTGAGGAGCTGCAGTATTTGGATAGGTATAAACACAGCTTGCTGATGCAAGGTTTTCTCATCAGCAAGCCTAAGCCGTTAGTCGAATTAGTGAGCTGGATACATTCATGGCAGCGAATGATTAATTCGAACTCTTAGTCTCTGAAGTCGTTTCTTCATCGCTGCTGAGCTCGGCTGCATCATCCATATCCACATCGGGCTCTTGCTCTTCTTCGTCCTCAATCAAGTTATCATGATTGTCGAGACGCTCACGCCATTTTTGCTTGGCCGCCGCCTGCATGTTGGTTGTTTGCTCTCGCTCATCGACAATATCCATCCCCATTAGCGACTCGAGCATATCTTCTAAAGTCACAATCCCTTGCACGTCACCGTACTCATCTATTACCAGTGCAATGTGGATCCGCTTAGCCAATAATGCCTTAAACAGCTCAGGTGCAGCCAGAGTTTCAGGCACAGTGTACAGCGGTCGTGATAACTTACCGATTTTGTATTCTTCACCTAAACGGTGATAAGCCAGCATAATGTCATTTTTATGGACAAAACCAATAATGTCGTCGCTGTTTTTATCAAACACCAGTACTCGCGAAAAAGCCACTGAGCCATGTTCCGAGAGGTATTCATGGACGGTCATATCTTTATGAACCTTAAACAAAACGGTTCTTGGAGTCATTATGCTTTCGAGTTTGGCGTGACGAAATCGCAACAAGCTGCGTATGGTTTCCGTCTCTTCTTGATGCAGCGCTCCCGCCTCAGAGCCGATTTCAGCCATGGCCTCAATTTCTTGGCGAATATAGTGTGCTTCATCTTCTTTACGACCGATGACTTTTGTGAGCTGATCGGATAACCACACAAAAGGCCTTAAAATCCATACTAACCATACTAACATTAACGACACTAATGGCGTTAGGCCACGCCAATAGGTCGCTCCAAGGGTTTTAGGAATGATCTCAGATAAGACGAGCACTAACAGCGTCATCACCGCCGATGCAATTCCGACAGCGGCATCCGAAAACACCACAGCGGCTTGTGCACCAACCCCTGCAGCACCTGCAGTGTGGGCCACAGTATTGAGCGTTAAAATAGCAGCAAGCGGCTGATCTATATTATCTTTTAGCTTTTGTACTCGTGCCGCTAAAGTCTCGTTTTCTTGCTTTATAATACCTATATGACTGGGCGTGATACTAAGCAGTACCGCCTCCATCACCGAGCAGATAAAAGAAATGGCAATCGCCAAAAACATATAGGTTAAAAGTAAAAACAATCGAGTCTCCTTTAATAAATTAATTGATCGCGGTTAACCACACCTCAACCCACCACTTGAGATTGCCAGTAATCACGGTAAATTTAAAGCAATTCAATGCATTTTGGCATCTATCGCAGCAATACTGCGCAGTCAAAATACTGTGGTATAGTCTAGCTCACGATTACCTACATTAGGCGCAGATACATGAAACTACGTACAGCCGTAACTTTACTATTCTCGGCAGCCTCGGCGCAACTTGCCGCCGCCCCACTTGACCCTGCAAAAATACAGTTTTTGGGACCCATTGCTACCGAATCTTCGGTTAAGCCCGCCGATACCGCACACCGAGATGCTATTATCAGCAACTTATTGCCTCGGGTTAGTAAAGCAAGTAAAGATGTAACGCTATTTAACCAGAAAATGTCATGGCAAGCACTAACTGGCGTGGATCAAATCACCCTACCAGGAATGCAGGTGCTGAAATTCAACTTCACCACCTCAAGATTTACTTCAGGTAAGTTAACGCTGCAGGGCATTGATAAAGCGCAAGCATTTTTAAACGGTGTTGCGCTTAGCGAAGGTAATGAACTGCAATTGCACGTCCCCAAAGGCGACCATCAGTTTGTTGTGGTCACCGAGCAGGTCGACGATTGGAACAAGGTGGCGATCGACTTCACAGGAGAGGCTGATCATGACACCATCTCCCTAACAAACAGTACCAGTCATGCCTTATCGGCCAAACAGCTATTTGATGCCCCAACGATCAGTGCCATTTCTCTTTCTCCAGATGGCGAGTATTCAATCATTACCAAACGCCATTACAATGATGAAAATGGCAACTCAGCGATTAAAGAAACCTTGTTACTCAATGAGGATGGCGAGGTTATTTATCAGTTTCATGGCTTAGATGCTGATCAATTTGCTTGGCGCCAAGACAGTAAACAGTTAGCTTTCCTGCAAGCTGAACAAGCCTTCCTATTCGACTTAGAGAGCAAGCAAAGTACACCCATTGCCAGTAAACTAAAAGGGGCCAATGGCTTACAGTTCTATGATCACGACTCACTTATTTTTGCTTGGACTAACTCTGGCAAAGAAGAAGGGAAGCTAACTAAGCATTACCAAGGCCTGGAAGATCGCTGGTCATACGCACGCACTCAGTCGCAAGTATTTCTACTCGACATTGATAGTGGCCTGATCCGCGCATTAACCGTGGGCGATAACAGCCACTACTTAAGTGACTTTGATAGCGAACGCGGCAAGTTGCTGGTCACTCGCTCAATTCCTGACTACAGCATGCCACCACATATGAAAACTGAATTGCTCGAAGTGGATGTTGCTAGTACCAAGCAGGTAGCCATCGCTCAGTATCAAACACTCAACAGTGCTCATTATGGTGCTAAGGGTATATTTGTCACTGCAGGTCCTGACTTTTCAGGTGGTGTTGGTCGCAACTTACCTGAGGGTATGCTAGCTAATAACTATGATGGCCAGCTATATTGGATGGATTATAAAGGTCAGCAAGTCACAGCCCTTAGCAAAACCTTTAAGCCAGCCATTGGTAACATTACGGTGCTTAATAACGATGATATCGTGCTCAAAGCCACCGATGAAGACCGCCAACAGTTATTTATTTATGACCACAGCAAATCAAGCTTTAAGCGCCTAAATACCGGTTTAGATGTTATCGGTGACTACGCTGTTTCTGATGAAAGTCGCGCCGATATACTATTTACTGGTACTACCGCGTCGACACCACAGCAGCTTAAACGTATGTCGGTTACTGGTCGTAATGCTGATACGTTGTGGGACTCCCAGAAACTGGCTTATGAAAATACCCGCATTCCGAGTTTAGAGGAATTTAATTTCACTAACCAAGATGGCGTAGAAATTAAGGGTCGCGTCTATTTACCTCATGACTTGGACAAATCGCAGAAATACCCAGCATTAGTTTACTACTACGGTGGTACTTCTCCAGTGACTCGTGGCTTTACCGGCCGATACCCATTCAACCTTTGGGCGGCTAAAGGCTATGTTGTTTATGTACTGCAACCAACCGGCGCAACGGGCTTTGGACAAAAGTTTTCTGCTCAGCATGTCAATGCCTGGGGCGAGCACACGGCCAATGACATCATCACTGGAACCAAGAAGTTTGTAGAGGCTTACCCATTTGTGGATAGCAACCGCCTTGGCAACTTAGGCGCGTCTTATGGTGGCTTTATGACCATGTTATTAACCACTAAAACAGACTTATTCAGTGCTTCCATTTCCCATGCTGGGATCTCTAATATTACCTCTTATTGGGGCCAAGGTTGGTGGGGTTACTTGTACTCAGGCGAGGCATCTAAAGGCAGCTTCCCGTGGAACAATGGCAAACTTTACTCGCAGCACAGTCCCGTTTTCAATGCCGATAAAGTAACAACGCCATTACTACTAATCCATGGTGATGCCGATACCAATGTGCCACCTGGCGAAAGCCATAATATGTACACCGCATTGAAAATTTTAGGACAAGACGTTGAGTTAGTGGAGTACAAAGGCGCTGATCACCAAATATTTGCCCGTGATAAACGCTTCCACTGGTGGAACACCATGTTGGCCTATTTTGATAAGCATTTAAAACAACAACCACAATGGTGGCAGCACTTATATGGTAAATAACCAGCTTAACTGACGCTATTTGCTAAAAGGCAGTACTTTGGTACTGCCTTTTTGTTTGCTAAATTCATTCACTTGCTTCAATAATAACGGCTTTGTATTAGGCATAATAAAATCTACTTGATCCCAACTAAAGGATCGGGTTAAGTTGCTTGAGACAGAGTTGTAAGAATTCATGTCGTCGACTTCTCAGCAGCGATCTCTCAGTGTTAATATTAAAGACAACTAAACAATTAACAGCAACAACATGCAGATAAAGGTACTACTAGTTGAAGATGATGAGCTACTAGCAAAGCGGCTTTGTAGCCACTTTGCCGACACCGAGTTTGATATCACGGTGGATAGTACTGGCTCATCCGCGCTACAGTTAATTCAGGAACAATCTAATGCGCCTTTTGCGTTAGCCATTGTTGATATTGTATTGCCTGCTATCGATGGCTTACAACTCGCCAAAGAGATCAACACCCTCACCGACATCGGGGTGATCATGCTGTCTAGCCGTGACTCACAGTCGGACAGAATCGCAGGCCTGGCACTAGGGGCCGATGACTATGTCTGTAAACCGGTTGATGCGTTAGAGCTGGAACTGCGCATGCGAGCGCTGTACAAGCGCTTGTCGGGTACTAAAAATGATGAATCAGAAGAATTCATAGAATATGCCGACTTCAAACTCCACCCTGACAATCGCACTTTAATTAATCCTGTGGGCACCGAGTCAAGACTCACCGAGGCTGAACATAAGGTACTTATCTGTTTAATTGCCAATGCCGGCCGCGCCACCTCCCGCGAGCGCATTTCAGAAGACATAGGCCAGCCCGACTGGAGCCCCAGCGATAGAACCGTCGATGTGTTAGTTGGCCGCTTACGTAAAAAACTGGGTGATGACCGAGAGCAAAAACGCATCGTCACTGTCCGTGGTAAAGGCTACATGTTATCTACCTAATACTGTGAAAGCTGCTGCAGCAACCTTTCTAACGCTCGGTAGCTTAACGCCTCTTTTAAATGTTCCAGCCGGATATGTGGTTCTTGACTCAAATCAGCGATGGTCCTGGCTACTTTAATCACTCGGTGGTAAGAACGTGGGGATAACTGCAGTTTCTCGGCGGCTTTACCAAGAAAGTCTAACTCCCCTTGTGCTAACTGACACACTTGATTTAGTTCACGCACACTGAGCTTATCGTTACTTTTACCTTGGCGCTGCAGTGCAATGCTCTGAGCTTGCTCTACCCTGACTCTAATCGATTCACTTGGCTCTCCTGGACATTGTGATTGCAGTTCAGCAGTGTTGAGCCTTGGTAACTCGATTTGTAAGTCAATACGATCAAGGAAGGGTCCAGAGATTTTGGCTAAATAGCGCAACACTTGATCAGGAGAGGCTCGCTTATCGCTATAGCAGCCAGTAGGGCTGGGGTTGAGCGCAGCAATCAACTGAAAATTTGCCGGGTAGTCCACCTGCCGTGCGGCTCGAGAGATTGTCACTACACCGGTTTCCATTGGCTCACGTAATGAATCGAGCACTTTGCGTTCAAACTCTGGCAACTCATCAAGAAATAACACACCATGATTCGACAGTGATATTTCCCCAGGTTTTGGGTTGGAGGAACCGCCGACTAAAGCCACTGCTGAACAGGTATGATGAGGAGCTCTAAATGGTCTGGTTTTCCAGTTTTGCTGATTGATCTGCTTGCCCAAAATAGAGTAGATAGAAGCGGTTTCTAATGCTTCTTGCTCTGTCATCGCAGGCATAATAGTTGGTAGGCGTTGTGCTAGCATGGACTTACCTGTGCCTGGAGGACCTAGGAACAAGACGTTATGGCTTCCTGCTGCTGCAATTTCTAACACCCGCTTAGCGCCTGGCTGACCTTTAACATCGGCCATATCAATATATTGCTGCCCGTTATCTTGCACACTGAGTTCGTCACTGTAACGTAAATTAACTGCTAACTGCGACTGCCCTATCAATCCCGACCATAATGACTGCAAGCTAGACACAGCAACACGTCGACTATCCCCAGCTAGGCTCGCAACTGCGTCATTGTCTTGCGGGAGGTAACACACGCGTTGTGCTTTGGTAGCCGCGATCACCGACGGCAAAATGGCGGTTATGCCTCGAAGCTCGCCATTGAGAGCCAATTCACCAAAAAACTCTTTATTCAAGATAGCATCGCTTGGTAATTGTCCTGATGCCACCAGTATTCCCATCGCGATGGCCAAGTCAAAACGACCGCCATCTTTGGGTAAGTCTGCAGGTGCTAAATTGACGGTAATTCTTTGCTCTGGAAACAAGAAGCCGGAATTGACTAGAGCGCTACGGACACGCTCTTTGGCTTCTTTTACGGAAGTTTCTGGCAAGCCGACAATACAAAACCCAGGCAAACCATTACTGAGATGAACTTCGACCGTTACCTCAGGCGCTGTGATCCCAACTTGGGCTCGAGTTGGCACTCTTGCTAAAGACATCCTTGTCTCCCATCTTATTAATCCTTGTACTTAAATACGTGCAATACAAGTTTGTATTTCATTGCTGCCAATCGCAGTGATAAAGTTGCCGCCATGGATAGCAACATCACGTATTCCGTGGCCCAACCAAGTTTAATGGTCTGAGTATAGACCACACCGCCAAAAATGCAGGTAATCGCGTATAACTCACCTTTCAGTAGCAAAGGGATTTCCCGAGCGAGAACATCGCGAATAAGACCGCCGAAACTCGCAGTTAACACTCCCATGATCACCGCGGTGGTGTCTGGCATACCAATTCCCAAAGCTTTTTGAACCCCCATGACAGCAAAAAATGATAAACCAAATGCATCAGCAACTTGCAATAGCCCATGTGGAATATTGTCATGGCGATTCAGCCACCAAATGCTTACAGTAACGGCCAACAAAATAGCATAGATATAACTGGTGTCATGAAGCCAAAACACCGGCTGGTCTAAGATCAGATCTCTTAGTGTGCCGCCACCAATACCCGTAGCGGTGGCTAGTACAATCACCCCAAAGCCATCCATATGCTTACTGTGAGCAATAAGTGTACCTGTGATGGCAAACACCATCACCCCAAGAAGATCAAACCAATGATAGAGCTCAGACATAAAGCAATTTAATTAGAATACTATAAGGGGATTATAACAACTCTCAGCGCCAGTTGCCCAACCATAAGCATGTAGCAACTATGCAGCTGTGAACACTATAAGCGTAAGGTATTAGCATGGGTTCATTGCGGCCGAAGCAACGCTTCGCAGCGCAATGAACGCGAGGGTGACGAGAAACCGAAGCACTGCTTCGCAGTTCGAGGAAGTGAGCGCAAGGATGCGCGAAGGGGAGATACTACATGGGTGAACTGCGACCGAAGCACCGCTTCGCAGTGCAGTGAACGCGAGATATGGATACCGAGCCGGAAGCCCTCCACAGGGATGTGTGCCCAAAGGTTATCTTTACCACTCTGTCTACATTGCTCTCAAGGCTGTTATTTCTTGTAGGCGCGGGTTTACCCCGCGCTTTTTATTCTGCGCTAAACGCAAAAAACCCCGACTCTTTCGAATCGGGGTTTGACGTACAAGGAAGTACTAATGTCGATGAGATTTATGGATGAATGCCTTTCATCGACCTCTTAATAAGGCCCTGGCTCGCTACGAAGTAGGATGTTCTCATTCTTTTCATAGAGAGACACATGGGTGAATTGCGATCAAAGCAACGCTTTGCAGCGCAATGAACGCGAGGGTGACGAGAAACCGAAGCACTGCTTCGCAGTTCGAGGAAGTGAGCGCAAGAATGCGCGAAGGGGAGATACTACATGGGTGAATTGCGACCGAAGCACCGCTTCGCAGCGCAGTGAACGCGAGGTATGGACACCGAGCCGGAAGCCCTCCACAGGGATGTGTGCCCAAAGATTATCTTTACCACTCTGTCTACATTGCTCTCAAGGCTGTTTAGATTTTGTAGGCGCGGGTTTACCCCGCGCTTTTTATTGTGCGCTAAACGCAAAAAACCCGCTGCATAGCTGCAGCGGGTTTCTCTTATAAGGCCCTGGCGATGTTCTACTTTCACATGGGAAGCCCACACTATCATCGACGCTGTTTTGTTTCACTTCTGAGTTCGGCATGGAGTCAGGTGGTTCCAAAACGCTATAGTCACCAGGAAATTCGGTGTATCAATGAGGTCACCCTCATTAATTAAAATCTGGAAAAAACTGCTTAAATTCTTCGTCTTCGTCGCGGTCTAAAACCGCTGCTACTTTAGTATCTTATCAACTTCTGTCGCTAAACCACTTTGGCGTTGTATGGTTAAGCCTCACGGGTAATTAGTACAGGTTAGCTTAATGGCTCGCACCACTTCCACATCCTGCCTATCAACGTTGTCGTCTTCAACGGCCCTTTAGTGGACTCAAAGCCCAAGTGAGAACTCATCTCGAGGCCTGCTTCGCGCTTAGATGCTTTCAGCGCTTATCAGTTCCGAACGTAGCTACCGGGCAATGCTATTGGCATAACAACCCGAACACCAGCGGTTCGTCCACTCCGGTCCTCTCGTACTAGGAGCAGCCCCTCTCAATTCTCAAACGCCCACGGCAGATAGGGACCGAACTGTCTCACGACGTTCTAAACCCAGCTCGCGTACCACTTTAAATGGCGAACAGCCATACCCTTGGGACCGACTTCAGCCCCAGGATGTGATGAGCCGACATCGAGGTGCCAAACACCGCCGTCGATATGAACTCTTGGGCGGTATCAGCCTGTTATCCCCGGAGTACCTTTTATCCGTTGAGCGATGGCCCTTCCATTCAGAACCACCGGATCACTATGACCTACTTTCGTACCTGCTCGACGTGTCTGTCTCGCAGTTAAGCTGGCTTCTACCATTACACTAACCGTACGATGTCCGACCGTACTTAGCCAACCTTCGTGCTCCTCCGTTACTCTTTGGGAGGAGACCGCCCCAGTCAAACTACCCACCAGGCACTGTCCTCAATCCCGGTTCAGGGACCTAAGTTAGAACATCAACACTACAAGGGTGGTATTTCAAGGTCGGCTCCACACCATCTAGCGACGATGCTTCAAAGCCTCCCACCTATCCTACACATGTAGGGTCAATGTTCAGTGCCAAGCTGTAGTAAAGGTTCACGGGGTCTTTCCGTCTAGCCGCGGGTACACAGCATCTTCACTGCGATTTCAATTTCACTGAGTCTCGGGTGGAGACAGCGTGGCCATGGTTACACCATTCGTGCAGGTCGGAACTTACCCGACAAGGAATTTCGCTACCTTAGGACCGTTATAGTTACGGCCGCCGTTTACCGGGGCTTCGATCAAGAGCTTCGCATACGCTAACCCCATCAATTAACCTTCCGGCACCGGGCAGGTGTCATACCCTATACGTCATCTTACGATTTTGCAGAGTACTGTGTTTTTAATAAACAGTCCCAGCCACCTGGTCACTGCGGCTGACTTCAGCTCCGGACGCAGGTCCTTCACCTAATGTCAGCGTACCTTCTCCCGAAGTTACGGTACGATTTTGCCTAGTTCCTTCACCCGAGTTCTCTCAAGCGCCTTAGTATTCTCTACCTGACCACCTGTGTCGGTTTAGGGTACGATTCAGTATAAACTGAAGCTTAGAGGCTTTTCCTGGAAGTAGGGCATCAACAACTTCACCACCGTAGTGGCTCGTCTCGGCTCTCAGCCTTAGCGACCCGGATTTTCCTAAGTCACCAGCCTACTGCCTTTCACATGGACAACCAACGCCATGCTTGCCTAGCCTGCTCCGTCCCCCCATCGCATTCATACTGAGTACGGGAATATTAACCCGTTTCCCATCGACTACGCTCTTCAGCCTCGCCTTAGGGGTCGACTCACCCTACCCTGATTAACATGGGATAGGAACCCTTGGTCTTCCGGCGTGGGAGTTTTTCACTCCCATTATCGTTACTCATGTCAGCATTCGCACTTCTGATATGTCCAGCATGCCTCCCGGCACACCTTCAGCCACTTACAGAACGCTCCCCTACCCCGCAAACAAAGTTTGCAGCCGTAGCTTCGGTGGTATGTTTAGCCCCGTTACATCTTCCGCGCAGGCCGACTCGACTAGTGAGCTATTACGCTTTCTTTAAAGGATGGCTGCTTCTAAGCCAACCTCCTAGCTGTTTTAGCCTTCCCACATCGTTTCCCACTTAACATACACTTTGGGACCTTAGCTGACGGTCTGGGTTGTTTCCCTCTCCACGATGGACGTTAGCACCCACCGTGTGTCTCCCGGATAGTACTTTACGGTATTCGGAGTTTGCAAAGGGTTGGTAAGTCGGGATGACCCCCTAGCCTTAACAGTGCTCTACCCCCGTAAGTATTCGTCCGAGGCTCTACCTAAATAGATTTCGGGGAGAACCAGCTATCTCCCGGTTTGATTAGCCTTTCACTCCTAGCCACAGGTCATCCCCTAACTTTTCAACGTTAGTGGGTTCGGTCCTCCAGTTGATGTTACTCAACCTTCAACCTGCCCATGGCTAGATCACCGGGTTTCGGGTCTATACCCTGCAACTTACGCGCCCAGTTAAGACTCGCTTTCGCTACGGCTCCCCTAAATGGTTAACCTCGCTACAGAATATAAGTCGCTGACCCATTATACAAAAGGTACGCAGTCACCCATCACTAAGCTACCTCTGCTTGATTTTGGCGGTTGATCGTCGGCTAACAAGTTAGGTCGACGTTAACGCAATTTCAAACATTGTGCTTACTTAGGAGTTCACCAAAGTAACTTAGTGATGGGCTCCTACTGCTTGTACGTACACGGTTTCAGGTTCTATTTCACTCCCCTCACAGGGGTTCTTTTCGCCTTTCCCTCACGGTACTGGTTCACTATCGGTCAGTTGGGAGTATTTAGCCTTGGAGGATGGTCCCCCCATATTCAGTCAAAGTTTCACGTGCTCCGACCTACTCGATTTCACTGTAAATAAGTTGTCGTGTACGGGACTGTCACCCTGTTTCGTCATACTTTCCAGAATGTTCCACTAACTACATTACAGCTTAAGGGCTAATCCGATTTCGCTCGCCGCTACTTTCGGAATCTCGGTTGATTTCTTTTCCTACGGGTACTTAGATGTTTCAGTTCTCCGCGTTCGCCTCAACAACCTATGTATTCAGTTGTTGATGACCCAAAGGGCCGGGTTTCCCCATTCGGAAATCCTAGTCTCAAGTGCCTCTTACTGGCTCAACTAGGCTTATCGCAAGTTAGTACGTCCTTCATCGCCTCCAACTGCCAAGGCATCCACCGTGTACGCTTAGTCACTTAACCATACAACCCAAAGTGGTTTTGCTTGGTCTTTGTCATTTATACGGCCTTGTCAGCACAATTTACTTGGTCACATAACACGTTATGCTCCCAGCGATAAATTGCTTGACGGCGTTGTCTAAATAACAAATCCACGTCGCAAAATAGTGCATTACATCACTAGTTGTACGTCAAAGACTGATTTAACTTCGCCAGAAGTTAATATTGAATACTAAAGTAGACGCTAATTAATCATCGAAATGATTAATCGGCATTTTCTTTCGAAAACTCGATAAATAACGTTCGTTATTCATCAGAATTTAATTATCAGCTTTTCCAAATTTTTAAAGAGCAATATCACTCGGCCATCAGGCCAAGCAACAATCATCTGTGTGGACACTTCGAACAAATTCGTTCTAAATCGTATAAGGAGGTGATCCAGCCCCAGGTTCCCCTAGGGCTACCTTGTTACGACTTCACCCCAGTCATGAATCACTCCGTGGTGAACGTCCTCCCTAAGGTTAGACTATCCACTTCTGGAGCAACCCACTCCCATGGTGTGACGGGCGGTGTGTACAAGGCCCGGGAACGTATTCACCGCAGCATTCTGATCTGCGATTACTAGCGATTCCGACTTCATGGAGTCGAGTTGCAGACTCCAATCCGGACTACGACAGGCTTTAAGGGATTCGCTCACTATCGCTAGCTCGCTGCTCTCTGTACCTGCCATTGTAGCACGTGTGTAGCCCTACACGTAAGGGCCATGATGACTTGACGTCGTCCCCACCTTCCTCCGGTTTATCACCGGCAGTCTCCTTAGAGTTCCCGACCGAATCGCTGGCAACTAAGGATAGGGGTTGCGCTCGTTGCGGGACTTAACCCAACATCTCACAACACGAGCTGACGACAGCCATGCAGCACCTGTCTCAGAGTTCCCGAAGGCACCAAACTATCTCTAGTAAGTTCTCTGGATGTCAAGTGTAGGTAAGGTTCTTCGCGTTGCATCGAATTAAACCACATGCTCCACCGCTTGTGCGGGCCCCCGTCAATTCATTTGAGTTTTAACCTTGCGGCCGTACTCCCCAGGCGGTCTACTTAATGCGTTAGCTTTGGAAAACAGTCCCGAAAGACCGAGCTCCTAGTAGACATCGTTTACGGCGTGGACTACCAGGGTATCTAATCCTGTTTGCTCCCCACGCTTTCGTACATGAGCGTCAGTGTTGACCCAGGTGGCTGCCTTCGCCATCGGTATTCCTTCAGATCTCTACGCATTTCACCGCTACACCTGAAATTCTACCACCCTCTATCACACTCTAGCTTGCCAGTTCGAAATGCTGTTCCCAGGTTGAGCCCGGGGCTTTCACATCTCGCTTAACAAACCGCCTGCGTACGCTTTACGCCCAGTAATTCCGATTAACGCTCGCACCCTCCGTATTACCGCGGCTGCTGGCACGGAGTTAGCCGGTGCTTCTTCTGTCAGTAACGTCACAGCTAGCAGGTATTAACTACTAACCTTTCCTCCTGACTGAAAGTGCTTTACAACCCGAAGGCCTTCTTCACACACGCGGCATGGCTGCATCAGGCTTGCGCCCATTGTGCAATATTCCCCACTGCTGCCTCCCGTAGGAGTCTGGACCGTGTCTCAGTTCCAGTGTGGCTGATCATCCTCTCAAACCAGCTAGGGATCGTCGCCTTGGTAAGCCATTACCTTACCAACTAGCTAATCCCACTTGGGCCAATCTAAAGGCGAGAGCTAAAAGCCCCCTTTGCTCCGTAGAGATTATGCGGTATTAGCCGTCGTTTCCAACGGTTGTCCCCCACCTCAAGGCATGTTCCCAAGCATTACTCACCCGTCCGCCGCTCGTCATCTTCTAGCAAGCTAGAAATGTTACCGCTCGACTTGCATGTGTTAGGCCTGCCGCCAGCGTTCAATCTGAGCCATGATCAAACTCTTCAATTAAAAGTTTTTTAAAGCTTAAGCTTCAGCTCAATGAATTCTGATTGTTTGTTTCTACTTTTAAAAAAGTAAAATCAAAACGAATTGACTATATAGTCACTCAGTTACAATTGAGACTCTAAATTTGTTTGCATCTCTACCGAGGTAGAGATGCTGTTAGAACTCAATCTGTACGAGTGCCCACACAGATGATTGCTTTAAATTGTTAAAGAACGTTGCGAGCCACTTTCGCGTCTCGAGGGCTGTGCATTTTACTCAACCCCAGCTTGTTGTCAACACTTAATCACTTCGATTATCGATTTGAATTTCTTTCGCAAGTTTCAAAGTTCAGTTTTACTTGACTTACCTGACTCGTTTGATTGCTTGTTTGTAAGCATTCCGCCGTGTCAGTGGGTGCGCATTATAGGGAGAATCGAAAACGATGCAACCCTTTTTTTAAAGAAAACTTAGAAAAATAGATCGTTCGTATGAAAATACAGCTAAACGGTCAGTTTTAGCACGTTATCTATATCTTATTCGGCTTTTGGCCGTTAAAAAATAGAAATCGACTACGGAAACTAAAAGGGTTTATTAATTTAGGAACCCTCCGCCTCTGGTGGCAGTCGGTTTATCCGACGGTGGGTTTGGTAAGGAAATCGCGATATAAAATCGCGCCTACAAATATAGATTCTGTCTTTGGTGGCAATCGGTTTATCCGACGATGGGTTGGTAGGGAAATCGCGATATAAAATCGCGCCTACAAACAGAGAGCTTCGGCTTCTGGTAGGAGTCGGTTTACCCGACGAGAGGTTAGTAGGGAAATCGCGATATAAAATCGCGCCTACCAACAGAGGTTTCCCGTCTTTGGTGGGAGTAGGTTTACCCGACGAGAGGTTGGTAGGGAAATCGCGATATAAAATCGCGCCTACAAACAGAGAGATCCTGCACCTAGTGGGAGTAGGTTTACCCGACGAGAGGTTGGTAGGGAAATCGCGATATTAAATCGCTGCTACAAAATATGGGCATTAAAAAAGGCCGTGCTCTTTATCAGAGAACGACCTTTTTTTAGTGTCGCGATATTACATCGCGGCTATCAATATCGATTACTCGACGATTGAAGCTACAACACCAGCACCTGCTGTACTGGCTGCCACGCAGGGCCACCTTCACGGATCGCGAAACGAAGACCTTCATCCATTGTGAGTTTGAGGGTGGCAGATTAGCTCTTTATTATACCAACACCTCAACATCACCAATCTATGAGCATTAAAAAAGGCCGCACTCTTTATTAGAGAACGACCTTTTTCTAGTGTCGCGATATTACATCGCGGCTATCAATATCGATTACTCGACGATTGAAGCTACAACACCAGCACCTACTGTACTGGCTGCCACGCAGGGCCACCTTCACGGATCGCGAAACGAAGACCTTCATCCATTGTGAGTTTGAGGGTGGCAGATTAGCTCTTTCTTATACCAACACCTCAACATCACCAACCTATGGGCATTAAAAAAGGCCGTGCTCTTTATCAGAGAACGACCTTTTTTTAGTGTCGCGATATTACATCGCGGCTATCAATATCGATTACTCGACGATTGAAGCTACAACACCAGCACCTACTGTACGGCCACCTTCACGGATCGCGAAACGAAGACCTTCGTCCATTGCGATTGGGCAGATTAGCTCTACAGTCATCTTGATGTTGTCACCAGGCATTACCATTTCTACGCCGTCTGGTAGCTGGATGTCACCAGTTACGTCTGTTGTACGGAAGTAGAACTGTGGACGGTAGCCTTTGAAGAATGGCGTGTGACGACCACCTTCGTCTTTAGAAAGTACGTATACTTCTGAAGTGAACTTCGTGTGTGGAGTGATTGAACCAGGCTTCGCTAGTACTTGACCACGTTCAACGTCATCACGCTTAGTACCACGTAGAAGTGCACCGATGTTCTCACCTGCACGACCTTCGTCTAGAAGCTTACGGAACATCTCAACACCCGTACAAGTTGTCTTCGTAGTTTCTTTGATACCTACGATTTCAACTTCGTCGTTCACGTTGATGATACCCGCTTCAACACGGCCTGTTACTACTGTACCACGACCCTGGATTGAGAATACGTCTTCGATAGGCATGATGAATGGCTTATCGATGTCACGCTCTGGCTCTGGGATGTAAGAATCTAGTGCTTCTGCAAGCTCAACGATTTTGTCTTCCCACTCTTTCTCGCCTTCAAGCGCTTTAAGAGCTGAACCCTGGATTAGAGGTAGGTCATCACCTGGGAAGTCATATTCAGAAAGTAGTTCACGTACTTCCATCTCTACTAGCTCAAGTAGCTCTTCGTCATCTACCATGTCACATTTGTTCATGAATACGATGATATAAGGTACGCCAACCTGACGAGAAAGTAGGATGTGCTCACGTGTTTGTGGCATAGGACCATCAGTAGCAGCAACTACTAGGATCGCGCCGTCCATCTGTGCAGCACCAGTGATCATGTTTTTAACATAGTCAGCGTGTCCTGGACAGTCTACGTGTGCATAGTGACGAGTTGGTGTGTCATACTCAACGTGTGAAGTTGAGATTGTGATACCACGCTCACGCTCTTCTGGAGCGTTATCGATCGCAGCGAAGTCTTTTGCTGTACCACCGTATACTTTTGCAAGTACGTTAGTGATTGCTGCAGTTAGAGTAGTTTTACCGTGGTCAACGTGGCCGATAGTACCAACGTTTACGTGCGGTTTCGAACGTTCAAACTTTTCTTTTGCCATTTTCAAATTTCCTATAAAGAAATTAAAGTCCAGCCCTAAGACCGGACCGAACTAAAATTACTTAACAGCGCGAGCTGCAATTATTGCCTCAGCTACGTTTTTAGCCATTTCCGCATACTTCTGGAATTCCATAGAGTATGAGGCACGACCTTGTGTAGCAGAGCGTAAGTCTGTTGCATAACCAAACATTTCAGAAAGCGGTACTTGGGCATTAACTTGTTTTAAGCCACCAAACGCTTCTTCCATGCCTTCAATTATGCCGCGACGACGATTTAAGTCGCCTACTACATCACCCATGTTTTCTTCAGGGGTGATTACTTCTACCTTCATAACAGGCTCTAGTAATACTGGATCCGCTTCAAGCGCACCATTTCTAAAGCCCATCGAACCTGCGATCTTAAACGCCATTTCATTTGAATCGACATCATGGAATGAGCCGTCAAATAAAGTCGCTTTAACACCCAAAAGCGGATAGCCAGCAAGAACACCTTGCTTCATCTGCTCTTGAATACCTTTATCAACCGCTGGAATATATTCTTTTGGTACTGCACCACCAACGATTTCATTAACGAACTCGTAAGTAGGCGCCTCATCATCAGATATATCCATAGGTTCTAGCTTCAACCAGACATGGCCATATTGACCACGGCCGCCAGATTGGCGAACGAACTTACCCTCTGCTTCAACTGAAGAGCGGATAGATTCACGGTATGCTACCTGCGGTTTACCAACGTTACATACCACGTTGAACTCACGCTTCATACGGTCAACGATAATGTCTAGGTGCAGTTCACCCATACCTGAGATTATCGTTTGCCCTGACTCTTCATCCGTTTCAACGCGGAAAGAAGGATCTTCTGCAGCAAGTTTACCCAGAGCAATACTCATTTTCTCTTGGTCAGCTACTGTTTTAGGCTCTACTGCAACCGAGATAACCGGCTCAGGGAACTCCATACGCTCAAGCGTAATAGGAGCGTCGTGAGCACACAATGTATCACCCGTAGTAACATCTTTTAGGCCGATAGCAGCCGCAATGTCACCAGCATGAACATCTTTAATCTCTTCGCGAGAATTAGAGTGCATTTGTACGATACGTCCAAAGCGCTCTTTTTTGCCTTTTACAGGATTTAATACCGAATCACCCTGGCTAACTTTACCTGAGTAGACTCGGAAGAAAGTAAGTGTACCAACGAATGGATCAGTTGCGATCTTAAATGCAAGCGCCGCAAACGGTGCATTATCGTCGGCTTTACGCGTATCCTCAGATTCATCATTTAGAATGCCTTGGATAGGCTTTACTTCAGTAGGCGACGGCATGTATTCAATCACAGCATCAAGCACTGCTTGAACGCCTTTGTTTTTGAATGCACTGCCCGTCGTCATTGGCACAATTTCATTGGCCAATGTGCGTTGACGAAGTGCAGATTTAATTTCTGCCTCAGTCAACTCACCATCTTCAAGATATTTTTCCATTAGCTCTTCAGACGCTTCTGCAGCGCTCTCAATTAAGTGAGAGCGCCATTCTTCAGCTAGCTCCTGAAGCTCTGCTGGGACCTCTTCATAAGTAAAGGACATCCCCTGGTCATCATTATTCCAGTTGATGGCCTTCATCTTGATAAGGTCGATAACACCTTTAAATTCATCTTCAGCGCCAATTGGCAGCTGAATTGGTACAGGTGTAGCACCAAGACGTTTTTTAACCTGTTCAACAACAGACAAGAAATCAGCACCCGTACGGTCCATCTTATTGACGAAAATCATACGGGGAACTTCGTACTTGTTAGCCTGTCGCCAAACCGTCTCAGTTTGCGGTTGCACACCTGATGAAGCACATAACACAACAACAGCACCATCGAGTACACGTAAAGAACGTTCTACTTCGATAGTAAAATCCACGTGTCCCGGAGTGTCGATGATGTTGACTCGATGTTCATCGAATTGCGCATCCATCCCTTTCCAGAAACACGTCGTTGCAGCAGAAGTGATGGTGATACCACGCTCTTGCTCCTGCTCCATCCAGTCCATAGTTGCGGCACCGTCGTGTACCTCACCAATCTTATGAGAAAGACCAGTGTAAAAAAGTACGCGCTCGGTGGTAGTAGTTTTACCCGCATCTACGTGAGCACAAATACCGATATTGCGGTAGCGCTCAATAGGAGTTGTCCGTGCCATAATATCCTCTTAAAAGGTGTTAGCAGATTACCAACGGTAGTGAGCGAATGCTTTGTTCGCTTCAGCCATACGGTGAACGTCTTCACGTTTCTTAACCGCAGTGCCTTTGTTTTCAGCAGCGTCGATCATCTCTTGAGCCAAACGAAGGCCCATTGATTTCTCGCCACGCTTACGTGCAGCTTCAACTAACCAACGCATACCTAGTGCGTTGCGACGAACTGGACGTACTTCAACTGGTACTTGGTACGTAGAACCACCTACACGGCGAGATTTAACCTCAACCTGTGGGCGAACGTTTTCAAGTGCAGATTCAAAGATTTCAAGGTGCGACTTGCCTGATTTTTCAGCAGCCACGTCTAGCGCACCATATACGATTTTTTCAGCAGTAGATTTCTTGCCGTCAAGCATTACTACGTTAACGAATTTAGCAAGAAGCTCTGATCCGAACTTCGGATCTGGAAGAATTTTACGTTGACCTATTACGCGTCTTCTAGGCATTTTCTATCTCCGGTATCTTCAGGTCCGCGAACTACACGGATTCCCAAAACAAAATATTAAAATTAAAACTTAAGTGCTTGGCCTTACTAACGGAGAACCATTAGCCCTTAGGACGTTTTGCACCGTACTTAGAACGACCTTGTTTACGATCGTTAACACCCGCACAGTCAAGCGCACCACGTACAGTGTGGAAACGCACACCTGGTAAGTCTTTAACACGACCACCACGGATAAGGATTACACTGTGCTCTTGAAGGTTGTGGCCTTCACCGCCAATGTAAGAAGTTACTTCGAAACCGTTTGTTAAACGTACACGCGCTACTTTACGTAGTGCAGAGTTTGGTTTCTTAGGTGTTGTTGTATATACACGAGTACATACACCACGCTTTTGTGGACAAGCTTTTAGCGCAGCAGAGTTGCTCGCTGTAACCTTGCTACGACGTGGCTTACGCACTAGCTGGTTAATCGTTGCCATTAAATAGCTCCTGAATTAATAATTACTACTGAAAAAATACAAAAATCGCCCCACTTTTGCCGTCGCATTTTATTGAACGACTAAAATGGGTGGCGGAATTTTAATGACCAAAGTTTAACCTGTCAACCAAAACTCACCGCTGACGCTAACTAATTGCTTTCATCAAGCCCGAAAAAGATGCCAAAGCCATTGAAAATAGGACAAAACTGTCAGTTAGGTAGAATATTCACTGTTTTGCAGTATAAGAGTAAAGATGACGCCTTGATGGCAGTTTGATGATCATTAATGTGAGTAAGAAAACAAAAGCCGCTGTGAATTACTTCACAACGGCTTGTTAGATATTACTGTGATGGCGCGAGTATTACTCGTTACCACCTAGTAAATCAGCGTTTAGTGCATCAGTCAGTGCTTGAGTTGCCTCTTCCGCGCTTACTGTTTGCTCTTCAATTGCTTCTTCACCTTGCTTACGACGGTTGATACGGTCTTCATGGTAAGCAAAACCAGTACCCGCAGGAATTAAGCGACCTACGATTACGTTTTCTTTCAGACCACGAAGCTCATCGCTCTTACCGTTTACAGCAGCTTCTGTTAGGACACGAGTTGTCTCCTGGAACGAAGCAGCCGAGATAAACGATTCAGTAGCAAGTGATGCTTTAGTAATACCCATTAACTGAATTTCAAACGTTGCAGGGATCTTACCTTGCTTTTCAAGCTCACGGTTGGCGATATTAACGCGTGCCACTTCAGCTTGTTCACCAGCTAAGAACTCAGTGTCGCCGCCATCAATGATGATGCACTTACGCAACATCTGACGAACAATTGTCTCAATGTGCTTATCGTTAATCTTTACACCCTGAAGGCGGTAAACTTCTTGTACTTCGTTAGTGATGTAGTTTGATACATCAGTCACGCCACGTAGACGAAGAATGTCGTGTGGTGACTCAGGGCCATCAGCGATAACTTCGCCTTTTGCCACTTGTTCACCTTCGAATACGTTAAGCTGACGCCATTTCGGGATCATCTCTTCGTATGCATCACCCTCGTCAGGTGTGATAACTAGACGTTTCTTACCTTTGGTCTCTTTACCGAAGCTTACTGTACCTGTGATTTCTGCAAGAATGGCAGGATCTTTTGGTTTACGGGCTTCGAATAAGTCAGCAACTCGAGGTAGACCACCGGTGATATCACGTGTTTTCGAGCCCTCTTGCGGGATACGCGCTAACACAGCACCAGGTAGTACCGTTGCACCGTCTGTCACTTCAATAGTCGTGAACGACGGAAGACGAATTTCCTGCAAGCCACGCTCTTCATTTTCAATGATTAGCTTAGGCTCTTTGGCGTTTACTTTCGCTAGGTCTTTTACAACCACACGAGTAAGACCAGTCAGCTCATCAGTCTGTGCTTCCGTGTTCGAATCATCGATATCGCTGAACGATACTTTTGACTCGTGTTCAATGATGATTGGGTGACTGTGCGGGTCCCAAGTAGCAACGATGTCGTTACCTTTAACTTCGGCACCATCTTGTACCGTTAGTACTGCACCGTAAGGCACTTTGTAGCGCTCTTTCTCACGGCCGTGCTCATCGATGATAGTGATCTCGGTAGAACGAGACGTAACTACGATTTTGCCATCAGCATTGATTACGTATTTTGCATTGTGCAGTTTCAAGCTACCGTTGTTCTTCACTTGAACACTGTTTTCTGCCGACGCTCGAGATGCCGCACCACCGATGTGGAAAGTACGCATGGTAAGCTGAGTACCTGGCTCACCGATTGACTGTGCTGCAATAACACCCACGGCTTCACCTGGGTTGATGATGTGGCCACGAGCTAGGTCACGACCATAACAGTGCGCACACACACCAAAGTCATTCTGACAGGTGATTACTGAACGTACTTTTACTTCATCGATTGAATGTTCTTCTAACAGATCACACAGTTTTTCGTCGATCATCACATTACGTGCAACCAATACCTCATTGGTATTAGGGATCAGCACGTCTTCTGCAACCACACGACCAAGTACACGTTCACGAAGTGGCTCTACAACGTCACCACCTTCGATCAGCGGCTTCATTACTAGACCTTCTTCGGTACCACAGTCTGATTCGTTGATAACCAAATCCTGTGCAACGTCTACTAGACGACGAGTTAGGTAACCCGAGTTCGCAGTCTTCAGTGCGGTATCGGCAAGACCCTTACGTGCACCGTGCGTTGAGATAAAGTACTGAAGTACGTTTAGACCTTCACGGAAGTTCGCCGTGATTGGAGTCTCGATGATTGAACCATCTGGACGTGCCATTAGACCACGCATACCAGCTAGCTGACGGATCTGAGCGGCACTACCACGAGCACCTGAGTCGGCCATCATAAACACTGAGTTGAAAGAATCTTGCTCTTCTTCGTTGCCTTCAGCATTTACCACAGTGTCTTTCGATAGGTTCGCCATCATCTCACGTGAAAGGTTTTCGTTTACACGTGACCAGATATCGATAACTTTGTTGTACTTCTCACCAGCCGTTACAAGACCTGATTGGAATTGTTGGTTGATTTCAGTAACTTCTGCTTCTGCACGCTCGATGATCTCGACTTTTGTCGGTGGAATTTCTAAATCGTTAATACCGATAGAAACACCAGACTTCATCGCGTAGTGGAAACCGGTGTACATCACTTGGTCAGCAAAAACAACGGTGTCTTTTAGACCTAGACGACGGTAACACTCGTTCAGTAGACCTGAGATCTGCTTTTTGCCTAGCGCTTTGTTGATCAATTCAAATGGCAAGCCTTCAGGCGTGCTAAGTGAAAGGATTGCACGGCCAACCGTAGTGTCTACTAAGTTAGTAACTGTGCTGCGCTCACCCGTTTCTTCGTCAATGACCACTTCTGTGATACGAACTTTAACGCGGGCGTGAAGCTCAGCTGCACCAACACGGTACGCTTTTTCAGCTTCTTTAGCGTCTTTAAATACAGTGCCTTCGCCTTTACCGTTGATGCGGTCACGCGTCATGTAGTAAAGACCAAGTACAACGTCCTGTGAAGGAACGATGATTGGCTCACCATTCGCTGGCGCTAGGATGTTGTTTGTCGACATCATGAGTGCACGTGCTTCTAGCTGCGCTTCTAGCGTCAGTGGCACGTGAACAGCCATTTGGTCACCATCGAAGTCGGCGTTATAGGCCGCACACACCAATGGGTGTAGGTGAATCGCTTTACCTTCAATCAGTACCGGCTCAAACGCTTGGATACCAAGACGGTGAAGTGTTGGTGCACGGTTAAGTAGTACTGGGTGTTCACGAATTACTTCGTCTAGTACGTCCCATACCTCTGGTACTTCACGCTCAACCATCTTCTTCGCAGCTTTGATGGTTGTCGCCATACCACGGCGCTCTAGTTTGCCATAGATAAATGGCTTGAATAGCTCAAGTGCCATTTTCTTAGGTAGACCACACTGGTGTAGTTTCAGTGTAGGACCTACGGTAATTACAGAACGGCCTGAGTAGTCAACACGCTTACCAAGAAGGTTTTGACGGAAACGACCTTGCTTACCTTTGATCATGTCTGCAAGCGACTTAAGTGGACGCTTGTTCGAACCGGTAATAGCACGACCACGACGACCATTATCAAGTAGCGCATCAACCGCTTCTTGTAACATACGTTTTTCGTTACGAACGATGATGTCTGGTGCTGCTAGGTCTAGAAGACGCTTCAAACGGTTGTTACGGTTAATAACACGACGGTAAAGGTCGTTCAGATCTGAAGTCGCAAAACGACCGCCATCAAGTGGAACAAGTGGACGTAGATCTGGTGGTAATACTGGTAGCACGCTCATGATCATCCACTCAGGGTTGTTGCCTGACTGGTGGAACGCTTCCATTAGCTTAAGACGCTTAGTGATCTTCTTACGCTTAGTTTCAGAGTTAATGGTTGGTAACTCTTCACGCATTTCTGCGATAAGCTGACCTAGGTCTAGGTCACGAAGTAGATCAAGTACCGCTTCGGCACCCATCTTAGCTTCAAATTCATCACCGTGCTCTTCTAGTGAATCAAGGTACTCTTCTTCACCTAATAGCTGACCACGCTCAAGCGTTGTCATACCAGGTTCAGTAACCACGAATGATTCAAAATAAAGTACACGCTCAATATCACGTAGCGTCATGTCTAGCATTAAGCCAATACGTGACGGTAGTGATTTCAAGAACCAAATATGCGCAACTGGGCTAGCCAGCTCAATGTGACCCATACGGTCACGACGTACTTTTGTCAGTGTAACTTCAACGCCACACTTTTCACAGATAACACCACGGTGCTTCAAGCGCTTGTATTTACCACACAAACACTCGTAATCTTTTACTGGGCCGAAGATACGGGCACAGAATAAGCCGTCACGCTCAGGCTTGAAAGTACGATAGTTGATTGTCTCAGGTTTCTTTACCTCACCGTAAGACCATGAACGCACCATGTCTGGCGAAGCAAGACCAATGCGAATTGCATCGAATTCTTCGGTCTTATTTTGTTGCTTCAGAAACTTAAGTAAGTCTTTCACCTTAGCTCTCCTGTCGGAGGTTAATCTTGAGGGTAAGCATAGCTTACCCCTACATTCTTTTCAGTCCGGTTGCTGAGTCAGCAACGCCGCAGCGAACTGCGGCGGGTCGGATTAGCTTTCTTCCAACTCGATGTTGATACCTAGCGAGCGGATTTCTTTCAACAATACGTTGAACGACTCTGGCATACCCGGCTCCATCTTGTGGTTACCGTCAACGATGTTCTTATACATCTTAGTACGACCATTTACGTCATCCGACTTCACTGTCAACATTTCTTGTAGGGTGTAGGCAGCACCGTATGCTTCTAGTGCCCATACCTCCATCTCACCGAAACGCTGACCACCGAACTGCGCCTTACCACCCAGCGGCTGCTGAGTAACTAGGCTGTAAGAACCAGTTGAACGCGCGTGCATCTTATCATCAACCAAGTGGTTCAGTTTCAGCATATACATGTAACCAACTGTAACCTGACGCTCAAAAGCATCACCAGTACGGCCATCGTATAGCGTTACCTGACCGCTACGTGGATATCCACCTAGCTCTAGTAGGTCTTTGATTTCTGCTTCGCGAGCACCGTCAAACGCTGGAGTAGCGATTGGTAAACCACCTTTCAGGTTGGCCGCTAGTCGACGAACTTCGTCATCAGAGAAGTTGGCAATATCCACTTTCTGACGGCAGTCACCTACTTCGTAAGCTTTCTTAATGAATTCACGGAGCTCGTGGATTTCACGTTGCTCTTTCATCATTTCTTCAAGACGCTCACCAATACCACGTGCAGCTAGACCCATGTGAGTTTCAAGGATCTGACCGATGTTCATACGCGATGGTACACCTAGCGGGTTAAGTACGATGTCTACGGTACGACCTTTGTCATCGTAAGGCATGTCTTCAACCGGAACGATAGTTGAGATTACACCTTTGTTACCGTGACGACCGGCCATCTTATCACCTGGCTGGATACGACGTTTAACGGCTAAGTATACTTTTACAATTTTCAGTACGCCTGGTTGCAGATCGTCACCTTGAGTGATCTTACGACGTTTGTTTTCAAAACGCTTATCGTAATCTGCTTTCAACTCGTCGTACTGTGCTGCTAGTTGCTCAAGCTCTGCTTGATGCGCTTCGTCAGCTAGGCTTTGCGTCAATAGCTTCTCAACGTTTAAGCCGTTAAGCTGCTCTTCGCTCATGCCCGCTTTAACCAGTAGGTTACGCGCATGCGTTACAATACCGCCTTCAAGGATCTTGAACTCTTCGTTGAAGTCCTTCTTCGCTTCGCGAAGCTGCATTTCTTCAACCTCTAGCGCACGCTTATCTTTTTCAACGCCATCACGAGTAAAGACTTGTACGTCGATTACTGTACCAGACACTGAGTTTGGTACACGTAGTGAGCTGTCTTTTACATCAGACGCTTTCTCACCGAAGATAGCACGCAGTAGCTTCTCTTCTGGAGTTAGCTGCGTTTCGCCTTTCGGAGTTACTTTACCTACTAGGATATCGCCGCCTTTCACTTCAGCACCGATATAAACTACGCCAGACTCATCCAGCTTACCTAGTGCAGACTCACCCACATTCGGGATATCTGAAGTAATCTCTTCTGGACCTAACTTAGTATCACGAGCAATACACTGTAGTTCTTGGATGTGGATAGTCGTTAGACGATCTTCTTTTACAACGTTTTCTGAAAGTAGGATTGAATCCTCAAAGTTGTAACCATTCCAAGGCATGAACGCCACGCGTAAGTTCTGACCCAGTGCTAGGTCGCCAAGGTCTGTTGAAGGACCATCAGCAAGCACATCACCACGTACTACCGGCTCACCAACCATACAAGTTGGTTTTTGGTTAATACAAGTGTTTTGGTTTGAACGTGTGTATTTGGTTAAGTTATAGATGTCGATGCCTGCTTCACCAGGTACACGCTCATCTTCGTTAACGTTAACAACAATACGGCTAGCATCTGCGTATTTAACTGTACCGCCACGCTTAGCAACGATGGTTACACCAGAATCTTTCGCTAGTGTACGTTCGATACCAGTACCAACAAGCGGCTTATCCGCACGTAGTGTAGGCACTGCCTGACGTTGCATGTTCGATCCCATCAAGGCACGGTTAGCATCATCGTGTTCAAGGAATGGGATAAGCGCCGCTGCCACAGAGATAACCTGCTGTGGAGATACGTCCATATACTGAATGCTATCGCTTGGCATAAAGGTTGATTCACCTTTGAAACGACAAGGAATAAGCTCTTCAGCAAATTGGTTTTCATCCGTCAGTGTGGTGTTCGCCTGAGCGATTACAAACTGACCTTCTTCGATAGCTGATAAATAATCAACATCATCGGTTACTACGCCATTGACTACTTTACGGTATGGCGTCTCAAGGAAACCATAGTCGTTAGTACGCGCATAAGTAGAAAGCGAGTTAATTAGACCGATGTTTGGACCTTCCGGTGTTTCGATTGGACAAACACGACCGTAGTGCGTTACGTGTACGTCTCGAACCTCAAAACCAGCACGCTCACGAGTTAGACCACCCGGACCTAATGCAGAAATACGACGCTTGTGCGTTACTTCTGAAAGCGGGTTGTTCTGGTCCATAAACTGTGACAGCTGTGAAGAACCAAAGAATTCTTTTACTGCTGCAGAAATAGGCTTCGCATTGATCAAGTCTTGTGGCATTACGTTGTCTAAGTCGCCAAGACTTAAACGCTCACGTACAGCACGTTCAACACGTACTAGACCTACGCGGAATTGGTTTTCAGCCATTTCACCGACAGAACGAATACGACGGTTACCTAAGTGGTCGATGTCATCAACATCGCCTTTACCGTTACGGATGTCGATCAACACCTTCATCACGCTAACGATATCTTCTTTGCTCAGTGTACCTGGGCCAGTGTCAGAGTCGTAACCAACACGGCTGTTGAACTTCATACGACCTACAGTTGATAGATCATAGCGCTCATCAGAGAAGAATAGGTTGTCAAATAATGCTTCTGCAGCTTCTTTCGTTGGTGGCTCACCTGGGCGCATCATACGGTAGATTTCTACCAGCGCTTCTAAGCGGTTGCTAGTAGAGTCAATGCGAACTGTCTCAGACATGTAAGCACCGCTGTCTACTTCGTTGATGTACAGCGTTTCAATCTTAGTGTGACCCGCTTTCACCAACTCAGCCATTAGCTCAAGTGATAATTCAGTATTTGCTTCAGCAATCACTTCGCCCGTCGATTCATCGATGTAGTTTTTCGCAACTACACGGCCGATGATGTACTCATGCGGTACTTCGAGGGTATCGATGCCTTGCTTTTCAATATTTTTAATGTGGCGCGCAGTAATACGGCGGCCTTGTTCAACTATGACTTCACCGTCAGCATCTTTAATATCAAATGCTGCCGTTTCACCACGTAGGCGTGAAGGCACTAGTTCCATCAACACTTTGCCATCTTTTACTTCGAAACTGGTAGTATCGAAGAACATTGCCAGAATCTCTTCAGTAGAGAACTCAAGCGCACGCAAGATGATAGATGCTGGTAATTTACGGCGACGGTCAATACGAACGTAAAGGTTATCTTTAACGTCGAATTCAAAGTCAAGCCATGAACCACGGTAAGGGATCACGCGGGCGTTATATAACACCTTGCCTGATGAGTGAGATTTACCGCGGTCGTTATCAAAGAATACACCAGGTGAACGGTGTAGCTGAGAAACGATAACACGCTCAGTACCATTAATTACAAAAGTACCTGTGTCTGTCATGAGCGGGATTTCGCCCATGTAAACTTCTTGCTCTTTTATGTCTTTAACAGTGCCAGGCGCATCTTTGTCCATTAGCACAAGACGTAGTTTAACGCGAAGTGGAGCAGAATATGTCACACCGCGAATTTGACATTCTTTAACGTCAAATACTGGCTCGCCAATACGATAGCTGACGTATTGTAGCTCAGAGTTGCCCGAGTAGCTCTTGATAGGGAAAACAGAGCGGAATGCAGCTTCCAACCCAGTATCACCATCAGCGTCAGGCGCAATGAACTTATCGAACGATTCCAACTGCATTTGCAGTAGGAAAGGTATATCCAAAACCTGTGGACGTTTACCAAAATCCTTACGGATGCGTTTCTTTTCAGAATAAGAGTAAGCCATGGGGTTCCTCAGCTTGCTGATCTTTGACCCAACCTGTCCAAAATTGAACAGACTTCACTGGCATCTAAGCCATGATAACAACATCTAAATTGTCGCACCTAGATGATTCGTTGCGATTTATTTAACGGCAAATGCCATTCAATACAGCACGGTAACGTAATCAAATCGGTGTACTTCAAATGCCATCGCGATTTTCAACAAAAATGCATAACTTATTGAAAATTACGGTGAAATTCGAAGCTTTTTGCGCGATAGGAATACATCGCTCTATAGCGCAAAAGGGCCGGTGATTAAATAATCACCAGCCCTTGCCTGATTTCTCAGGCAGCGAACCTAGCAACAGCTAGATTACTTGATCTCAACTTCAGCACCAGCTTCTTCAAGATCTTTCTTAAGTGCTTCAGCTTCTTCCTTAGATACAGCTTCTTTGATAGGAGCTGGAGCAGACTCTACTAGAGCCTTAGCTTCTTTAAGGCCTAGACCTGTTGCGCCACGTACTGCTTTGATAGCAGCAACTTTGTTACCGCCAGCGCCAGCTAGGATAACGTCGAACTCAGTCTTTTCTTCAGCAGCTTCAGCAGGACCAGCAGCAACAACAGCAGCAGCTGCAGTTACGCCGAACTTCTCTTCCATTGCTTCAACTAGTTCAACAACTTCCATTACTGACATTTCAGCAATTGCGTCAAGGATTTGGTCTTTAGTTACAGACATTGCAAATTTCCTAATTATTTACGAACCCATGTGGTTCAAAAAAATTTAATGATGAAAGCAGAGGTGCTTGATTAAGCAGCTTGCTCAGCTTTCTGTGCGCGTACCGCTTCAATTGTTTTACACAATTTGCCAGCAGACGCTTCTTTCATAGCGCTCATTAAGCGTGCAACAGCTTCGTCGTAAGTAGGTAGCTTAGCAAGCATATCTACATCAACGATATTGCCTTCGTATGCAGCCGTCTTAAGTTCGAATGCTTCGTTCTTTTTCGCGAAATCAGCAAAGATACGCGCTGCAGCACCTGGGTGCTCAGAAGAGAACGCAATAAGGCTTGGGCCTTTAAGCGATTCGTTAAGACACTCATAATCAGTACCTTCGATAGCGCGACGAGCTAGAGTGTTACGAACAACTTTCATCCATACACCAGACTCACGAGCTTCTTTACGAAGGGCTGTGATAGCGTCAACTGTTACACCACGAGAATCTGCAACTACTGCAGATAGAGCACCTGTGGCAGCTTCGTTGACTTCAGCAACAATTGCCTTTTTGTCTTGAAGGTTTAAAGCCATGGGTGTTACTCCTGGTTTGTTGGGAAAAACTTCCCAGTTCTACTTTACTCCACCAAGGTGGAGCTGCTTTTTACGGCGAGAACCAGAAGATTAGGAAAATCTAGCTGGGATCACACCGTCTACGTAGGCAATTAATTAAGCAAAAGCAAGCCTTTGCACCTACGGTCTTGGACGGAAACGCAATTTATCGATTGATTGTAGACTAAAAAGTCCAGCCACTTTCGAAATTATGCGCTTCAACCCGAATTCTTTCTTTGTGAGAAAGTTAATTCTCTACAAAATGGCGCAAAATTATAGTCTAATTTTTGCGCCATGTAAACGCTAATCTCTAAATTATACTACTTGAGTATTTAGAGTAGCTTGGTCTAGAGCAACACCAGCACCCATGGTAGTAGAGATGCTTACTTTCTTCACGAAAGTACCTTTTGCAGTAGAAGGCTTAGCCTTCTTAAGCGCGATGATTAGCGCTTCAAGGTTTTCTTGAAGTTGGTTAGCTTCGAAGTCTACTTTACCAATTGTAGTGTGGATGATGCCGTTTTTGTCGTTACGGTAACGAACCTGACCCGCTTTAGCGTTCTTAACAGCTTCTGCAACGTTAGGTGTTACAGTGCCTGTTTTAGGGTTAGGCATAAGACCACGTGGACCTAGGATTTGACCTAGTTGACCAACAACGCGCATTGCATCTGGAGAAGCAACAACAACGTCAAAGTCCATCTCGCCTTTTTTAACTTGCTCAGCAAGGTCTTCCATACCAACTAAATCAGCACCAGCTTCTTTAGCAGCATCAGCGTTAGCACCTTGTGTAAATACCGCTACGCGAACTTCACGACCAGTACCGTGTGGTAGTACAGTTGCACCACGTACGTTTTGGTCTGATTTACGAGCATCGATACCTAGGTTTACAGCAACGTCAACACTTTCAACGAACTTAGCAGTAGCAAGTTCTTTAAGAAGAGCAACAGCTTCGTTGATTTCGTACTCTTTAGTGACATCCACTTTTTCGCGGATAGTACGCATACGCTTAGTTAATTTAGCCATTCTCTATTACCCCTCTACGTTCAAGCCCATTGCACGTGCAGAACCTGCAATCGTGCGTACAGCTGCGTCCATATCAGCAGCAGTTAGATCTGGACGTTTAGTCTCAACGATCTCTTCCAGTTGAGCACGTGTTACTGTACCAACTTTCTCAGTGTTAGGACGACCAGAACCAGACTTGATGCCTGCCGCCTTCTTAAGAAGGTAAGAAGCAGGTGGAGTCTTCATGTCGAAAGTGAATGAACGGTCATTGTAAACAGAAATGATTACAGGAACCGGTGCACCTTTCTCGATAGACTCTGTACGCGCGTTAAACGCTTTACAGAATTCCATGATGTTCACACCGTGTTGACCTAGTGCAGGACCTACTGGTGGACTAGGGTTAGCCATACCAGCAGCAACTTGTAGCTTGATTAGAGCTTCAACTTTTTTAGCCATGATAATACCTCAATTGTGGGTCTTTGCCTCGTGCGCGCGAGGACGCGTACTCAAACGGCTTCCCAGTTAATAATTCAGTCTTTTTGCCGCACGTTTTAGCGAGCAACAAAAAGGCCGCTGATTATAGATTAATCAGCGGCCTTTGACAACTTTTTCAAGTTAAAATTTATTTATCTTGCTCAACTTGGCCAAATTCTAAATCGACCGGCGTAGAACGACCAAAAATAAGTACTGACACTTTTAAGCGGCTCTTTTCGTAGTCTACTTCTTCCACCACACCGTTAAAGTCAGCAAATGGACCGTCAGTTACGCGAACCACTTCACCAGGCTCGAATAGAGTGGCTGGTTTCGGTGCTTCAGCATTCTCTTCTAGACGGTTAAGAATGCGATCTGCTTCTTTTTTGCTAATCGGAGCTGGGCGATCGGATGTACCACCAACAAACCCCATAACACGTGGCGTGCTGTTTACTAAGTGCCATGAAGCGTCGTTCATCACCATTTCCACCAGAACATAGCCTGGGAAGAACTTGCGCTCAGATTTACGCTTTTGACCAGCGCGCATCTCTACCACTTCTTCGGTTGGTACTAATACCTCACCAAAGTAGTCTTCCAAGCCTTCGATTTTGATGTGTTCAATAATTGTTTGAGCAACGCGTTTTTCGAAGCCTGAAAACGCTTGAATCACGTACCAACGTAATTTCTTTTCTTTGTTCTCATCCGACATGGGATCAGATCTCCAATCCAGTTAAAAAGCCAACGGCACGGAATAAAATGCCATCTAATCCCCATAGGATTAATGCCATGATAACGGTAGCAATAATCACGATAAACGTGGTGTGAGTTGCTTCCTGACGTGTTGGCCAAATGACCTTACGTACTTCAATTCTTGCTTCTTTGGCAAAGGCGATAAAGGTGCGGCCTTTTTCCGTTGTTGCCAAAATGCCAAGTCCGGCAGCAATTGCTACCACGACGCCAATAGCGCGTACTAAAACAGATAAATCGGCATATAGGTAATTACCAACTACAGCACCAGTTAGAAGTGCAATAGCAACCAGCCACTTTACCGTGTCCATCGAGCTTGACGAGTTTTCAACATTAGTGCTCATAATCAATTTTACCTTAAATACAGACACAACAACCCTGCATAAAACAGGGTAAATCCATTCAATCCAAATTTACAAATAAGCGACTTACCTGATTTTGGTCACGTTATTTTAAATGTGGACTTGTTGTTGAATTGGCAGGGGCGGCAGGACTCGAACCCGCAACCATCGGTTTTGGAGACCGCTGTTCTACCAATTGGAACTACGCCCCTGCAAAGTGGATGCCCATTATACTGACGAAGCAAACGAAAACAAGTGTAAAAGATATGCAAAGTGGCAATTAATCCCAACTTCTTGCTTAGGTGTTACTAGAAAAGTCTCAGTAAGCCGCCTTTATAAAAGTCACACAGCACCCAGACTTGCTCAAAGGGGTGACAATCCGGTATTTCCCAAGTCGCTTTTAAGTTCTCAAAGTCGCTAAAATGATAGATGGGGCTGGCGTTGCGGATCAGCAACCAGACGCGTTCAGAATCATAGCGTTTTTTTGCTTTTTGGTTGAGCAACCTCTGCAAACCGATGCACAAACGATCCTCACTGGCCGCCTGAGTCATTTTCGCCAGCTCAAGCTGAATAGGCAGGGACAATGGCCGACCAAGGACCGCCATTGCTTCTTTTTCGCTGGCATAGAAGTGTGCCACTTCTATGTCTAACTGCTGCTTACCTTGATAACAACTGACATCTGGCTTGTTGGGTTCGTTATGCCAAATGTGGCGCATGTGCACGCCAAATTGACTTTCATAACAGCGCAGAAACAGCTTCGCTGCTTCATGCTCTAGTTTTAACTTCTCAGCTTCACTATACCTTTGCATTCACAACCGCGGTAATATCTTGCAGCAAACTCGAAGCACCAAAGCGGAAATTTGCTGGAGTTAACCACTGTGGCCCCATGATGTCGGCGGCAAGCTGTAAATAGGTTTGTGCCTGTGCCACTGATTTTACCCCACCGGACGCCTTAAAGCCCACCGGTTTACCACTGGCTTTTATCGCCTTAAGCATCGCGCTTGCGGCCTCTGGTGTGGCGTTGGTGGCGACTTTACCGGTGCTGGTTTTAACAAAGTCTGCGCCGGCAACAATAGCCAAAGTGGTCGCTTCTTCAATGGTTTTGCTCTTCTCCAGCACTCCGCTTTCGATAATTACTTTAAGCTTAGCGCGACCGTTACAGCAGGCCTTACTCGAATGCACATACTGCCATGGCGTATCTGGGTCGCCGGCAATAAACTGCTGATAGGGCAACACTAAATCAATTTCATCCGCACCTGCTGCAATGGCTTGCTCCGTGTGCGCTAAAACTTGTGCTAAAGGCTCGGCTCCAGAGGGGAAGTTGGTCACTGTCGCCACTTTAATCGCTGACCAGCCTTTTTGTTGCAACTGCGCTTTTACTAGGCCCACAAACTGTGGGTAGACGCAAATTGCCGCAGGCAGTCCAACCTCAGGGTCAATGCTGTCTATTAATGCGGTGATGCTGTGTTCATCATCATTGTCGTTCAGCGATGTCAGATCCATCAAACTTAATGCCAGCTTGGCGTCTGCAACTAAAGTCATTCATTGTGTTCCTTTTACCATGGCTACAGCCCTCAGTTAAAATCATCGCAGCAGCAAGCAATAGGACAATTGTCCGCAATTAGGGTTACTTGCGACTGTTTTGCACTCATCGCTTCAGTTTAGCGGATTTGCATACCTCATAACCAAAGACTATATCAAGCTTTGGTGACATTGCTAGTCACTAAGCTACTGTGTAGCCTCAAAAAGCAACACGCCCGCCGTTAATATAACTTTTAGTTATAAAAGTTCGGTTTTAATTATTTTTTTAAACTCATGCTCCTCTATATGCTGCAGCAATAACGTTTCGGTCAGTGTTACCGATATTAATATAAGAGCGTAATGCGTGAGAGGTCACTGTGCAGTATTTGCCAATTTTTACCCGCTTAAAAAATAAACCCGTGTTGGTTGTCGGTGGTGGAGATGTTGCACTGCGTAAGTGTCGTGCCTTTTTAAAAGCCGAGGCCAATGTCACCTTAGTAGCGCCCGATTTTTGCCAAGAACTGCAATCGATGGCCGAACAAGGTGAGGTTACTCTCCGTCAGCAAAAGTTTATCGACTCAGATCTTGATAACGTCATGCTGGTTATTGCCGCTACCGACAACGACGCAGTGAACGAACAGGTGGCTGCACAGGCCGAAGCTCGTAACTTATTTGTAAATGTTGTCGATGACCAGCCCAAATGTGGTTTCATCTTTCCATCCATTGTCGACCGTAACCCCATCACTATTGCTATCTCTAGCGCGGGCACGGCTCCGGTATTGGCACGCAGATTACGAGAAAAACTGGAAACCTTAATCCCACAACATATTGGCCCGCTGGCACAACTGGTGGGCAGTTTTAGAGATAAAGTGAAAGCCCGTTTCAACCATTTTGCTGACCGCCGTCAGTTTTGGGAGTCAGTGTTTGATTCCAGCGTAGTCAGTGAGGTTCAGGCGGGTAATGATTCTCGAGCACAAGCTTTACTCAATGAGATGCTCTCAGCTCAGCCTGAACCTGAAGGAGAAGTGTACGTTGTCGGTGCAGGACCTGGCGACCCTGAACTCTTAACCTTAAAGGCACTGCAGTTGATGCAGCAAGCCGATGTTGTAGTTTATGATTATTTAGTTTCAGATGAAATTTTAGAATTGGTGCGCCGCGATGCCGACCTAGTTTGTGTGGGTAAAAAAGCAGGCCACCACAGTGTCAAGCAAGAACAAACCAATCAGATGTTGGTTGAGTTTGCTAAGCAGGGTAAAAAAGTCTGTCGCATTAAAGGCGGCGACCCGTTTATTTATGGCCGCGGTGGCGAAGAAGTGCAAGTATTAGCCGCTCATGGCGTGAAATATCAAATTGTGCCAGGGATCACGGCAGCTGCTGGGTGCAGTGCTTATGCCGGTATTCCACTAACGCACCGCGATCATGCTCAAGCAATTCAATTTGTTACCGGGCATTGCAAAAAAGAAGGCCAAGAGTTGGATTGGGCCAGCTTAGCGAAACCCAACCAAACTCTAGCGATTTATATGGGCGTAATAAAGTCGCCACATATTCAGCAGCAGCTGATCACCCATGGCCGCGCTGCAACGACTCCGGTGGCGATTGTGGAAAATGGCACCCGAAAATCACAACGCGTGATCACCACCCAGCTTGAGCAGTTGGCAGAGACCATCACTGAGCATCAGGTACAGTCTCCAGCGCTACTTATTATTGGTGAAGTGGCGTCATTGCACGCAGAACTGGCTTGGTTCAATAAGGAACAGCAAGTGAGTAGCTTTGCACAACCACTGACGCAAGTCGCATAGCTTTGGACAAGATAGTTAATTTTATTAGTAGGACATAAACATGGCTTTAACTCACCTCCAGCAATTAGAAGCGGAGAGTATCAAGATCATTCGCGAGGTTGCCGCAGAATTCGAAAACCCGGTGATGTTGTACTCGATTGGTAAAGACTCATCGGTTTTACTGCATTTGGCGCGTAAAGCATTTTACCCTGCCAAAATTCCATTTCCTTTGCTGCATGTCGATACCGACTGGAAGTTTCGTGAAATGATAGAGTTTCGCGACCGTTTAGCAAAAGAGTACAACTTTGAGCTTATCGTACATAAAAACCCTGAGGGGTTGGCGATGGGCGTTGGCCCCTTTACTCATGGCTCAGCCACTCACACTGACATCATGAAAACTCAAAGCCTTAAACAAGCGTTAGACAAGTACGGATTTGACGCCGCATTTGGCGGTGCTCGTCGTGACGAGGAAAAGTCGCGAGCAAAAGAGCGGGTCTACTCGTTCCGCGACAAACACCATCGCTGGGATCCGAAAAACCAGCGTCCAGAGCTGTGGAACAACTACAACGGTCAAATTAATGCCGGTGAAAGCATTCGCGTTTTCCCATTATCAAACTGGACCGAATTAGATATCTGGCAATACATTTACCAAGAGAACATCGAAATTGTGCCTTTGTATTTGTCGAAACCACGCCCTGTAGTAGAGCGAAACGGTACTCTGATCATGGTAGATGACGACCGCATGCCTCTGCATGAAGGTGAAGTGCCAGAAATGAAGTCGGTGCGCTTTAGAACGCTAGGCTGCTACCCGCTTACCGGCGCCGTCGAGTCAGAAGCGGATAGTCTCACTGGGATTATCGAAGAAATGTTATTGTCCACGTCATCAGAGCGTGAAGGCCGAGTTATCGACCATGATTCAGCAGGGTCCATGGAGAAGAAAAAACGTGAGGGGTATTTCTAATGTCAACGGCAAATGAAGTAAGAGAATTAGGCATAGAGAACTATTTAGCTCGCCAACAAGATAAAAGCCTATTGCGGATGATGACCTGTGGTAGTGTTGATGATGGTAAATCAACTCTGATTGGTCGCCTGCTCCACGACAGCCACATGATCTACGAAGATCAGTTAGCAGCGCTGCACAAAGACAACGAAAAGGTCGGTAATGCTGGTGAAGAGCTGGATCTTGCCTTATTGGTAGATGGCCTCCAAGCTGAGCGTGAGCAAGGCATTACCATTGATGTGGCTTATCGTTATTTTTCAACCGCGAAACGTAAGTTCATTATTGCTGATACCCCAGGGCACGAGCAGTACACACGCAACATGGTAACCGGTGCCTCGACTAGCGATGTCGCGATTATTTTGGTCGATGCCCGTTATGGTGTGCAAGTGCAAACTAAGCGTCACAGTTTTATTTGTGATTCACTGGGGATTAAACAGTTTGTTGTTGCCGTGAATAAAATGGACATCGTCGACTTTGATGAGCAGGTATTTGAGAAAATCAAAGCCGACTACCTAAAGTTTGCCGAGCAGCTAAACGTAACAGATATTCGCTTTGTGCCCATCTCAGCGCTAAAAGGCGATAATGTCGTTAATGCTTCAGAGCACACTCCTTATTATCAGGATAAACCCTTATTAGAGTTACTGGAAGACTCTCCTGCTGCGGAGCCTAACCATGGCTTTGAAGCGCGCTTCCCAGTGCAGTATGTGGTGCGACCTAATCTTGATTTTCGTGGCTTCCAAGGCACGCTGAGCTCTGGTAGTTTAACCGTAGGACAGGCAGTGAAAGTGCTTCCTTCTGGGAAAACGTCCACTATCAAAGAATTAGTGACATTCGATGGTAACCTCACCACGGCAGAAACCGGTCAAGCTTTCACCATTACTTTAAATGATGAAGTGGATGTCAGCCGCGGTGATGTCATTGTCGCTGCCGACTCAAGTGCTAAAGTGAGTAACCAACTGACGGCAAAACTGGTTTGGATGCATGAGCAACCATTAGAGCTTGGCAAAAGCTATAACTTTAAGCTAGGTAGCAAAAAGACCACCGCCACTATCAAGGAAATAAAACACACCATTGATGTTAATACCCTTGAACATGGCAGTGCCGATAGCCTAGCGCTTAATGAAATTGCGATTGTGACTGTTGAACTAAGCGAAAGCTTGGTTATCGACGAGTACATCAATAACCCACAAACGGGGGCATTTATCCTTATCGACCGCCTGTCAAACCTGACCATAGGGGCCGGCATGGTAGAGCAAGTCGAAGCGCAATCAGATGCAGCAAAAACGCAATTTAGCGATTTTGAGGTTGAGTTTAATGCTTTGGTACGTAAGCACTTCCCACACTGGCAAGCGCTTGATATTACAAAACTCTAACGTGCACGAATGCCTGTTAGTTGAGGATTGACATGATTTTGGAACAAGTCATTTTAACAGGCATTATGCTCGCTTTGGTGATCAGCCTTTTTGCCACACGGATTAACGCTGCGTGGCTTTTCTCTGGCGCCATTGCAACGAGCTATCTAACTGGGCTGATTGACCTTGAGTCGATGTTAGTGAATTATGCCAACCCCTCTTTGATCACCCTAGTCTTGTTGATTTTAGTCTCCATCGCGATTGAAAAGACCACCTTAGTGAGAAAACTCGCACAGTCTATGGCGCTAGGCAGTCTTGCCAAAGCGGTATTGAAACTGGGATTATCAACGGCGTTTTTGTCTTCTTTTACCAATAATACTGCCGTCGTGGCGTCGCTCATCACCACCGTCAAAGAAAGTAAAACTCATGCCCCCTCGAAACTACTGTTGCCGCTCTCTTATACGGCGATACTGGGCGGCACTTTGACCTTGATAGGTACTTCCACCAACCTAATCGTTAATGGTTTTGCCGTTGAGGCAGGCATGGCACCACTGGGCTTTTTTGACTTTACCTTAGTGGGTGCCGCGGTATTAATCGTCGGACTTATCACCATCACGGTGATGCTAAAGTACCTGCCAGATAATGGTAAAAATGACGATGAAGTGGTGCCTTTCTATTTAGAAGGCCGAGTTGAACCAAGCTCAAAATTGGTGGGTAGAACCGTAGAAGAGAATGGCTTGAGGGATCTCAAAGATATCTTCTTAGCTGAAATTATTCGCGGTGATAGACGCATTTGCGCCGTTACTCCCCAGCAAGAAATTCTAGCGGGCGATCTTCTGTTATTTGTCGGAGATATTAACTCAGTTCCACTATTACAGCGCTTTGATGGCCTTAAAATTGTTCACGATAAGCACGAGAAAGATGTCGAGCACTTAGTCGAAGTAGTGGTCAGTCAATCGTCACGCTTTTTAGGCAAAACCATCAAGGAAATCCGTTTCCGTGAGCAGTTCCATGCCGCTATTATCGCTGTACGCCGCGGCCATGACCGTCTCCAAGGCGGTATAGGGCAAGTGCAACTTCAAGCGGGAGACTCGTTGATCCTCGCCCCTAGCAGCGACTTTTATGCCCTACCCAACTTAAAGCGGGAGTTCGTTTATATTTCAGGGTTAGATTTACAGACCCACCTCTCCACCACGAAATCGAACACCGTACTGGCTAGCTTTGCTACGGTAGTGGGGTTAAGCATCTTTAGTATTGTGCCGCTAGTAAAAGGCCTAATGGTGCTATTGGCGGCGCTAGTGTTACTAGGCACCATCAAAGTCCCTGAAATGAAACGACGTTTTCCCATCGAATTAGTGGCCATTGTCGGCAGTGCCATCGGGCTGGCTAAGCTGATGATCGACACTGGTCTCGCCGCTGAAATTTCCTCGGGTTTGTTATGGCTGTTGGGCGACTTTGGCCCTTATGGCGCATTTATTGCCATCTTTGTCATGACCGTGGTGTTTACCGAGCTCATTACCAATAATGCCGCCTCGGCACTTTCTTTCCCGGTGGCATTTGCTTTAGCCTCTGGGTTTAACGTTGACCCATTACCGTTTGTTATGGCGGTGGCGTTTGGGGCATCGGCGAGTTTTATCTCACCCTTTGGCTATCAAACCAACCTTATGGTGTATAGCGCCGGCAACTATCGTATTCGTGACTATGTCACCATGGGGGTGCCCTTGTCGCTGATATACTCCGCCACCGTGTTGATTGTGATCCCTTGGGTATTTCCTTTTTAGAGAAGTAGATAATGGACAAAAATATTGTTTGGCATAACTATGCTGTAAATAAAGCGCAACGCACCGAGATCAAGGGTCATAAGCCTTGTATTTTATGGTTCACCGGATACTCAGGCTCAGGCAAAAGCACGGTTGCCAATGCCTTAGAGCATGCACTTCATGAGCAAGGTGTGCATACCTACTTGTTAGATGGCGACAACGTTCGCCATGGTTTATGTAAAGACTTAGGGTTTAGCGATGCCGACCGCGTGGAAAACATCCGCCGCGTAGGTGAACTCAGTAAGCTGATGGTGGATGCTGGACTGATGGTGCTGACGGCATTTATCTCGCCGTTTCAAGCCGAGCGCGACATGGTCCGGGCTCTGGTCGACGACGCTGAGTTTATTGAAGTGTTTCTCGATACCCCGCTTGAAGTGTGTGAGCAACGTGATCCTAAAGGTCTGTATAAAAAAGCGCGAGCCGGTGAAATTAAACACTTTACCGGCATTGATTCTGACTATGAACCCCCTATTCGCCCTGAAATATGTTTAAATACAGCTGAACATTCGTTAGACACGTCTGTGCAACAACTAATAAACTATTTACAGTCACGCAAAATCATAGGGTAAGTCACATGAATCATACGGATCTGCTAGAAGAAGTACTCAACCTCAGCATTCGCGCCGGCGATGCTATCATGGAAATTTATGCCAAAGACTTTACCGTTGAGTATAAGGAAGATGAAAGCCCGGTGACCGATGCCGATCTGGCAGCCCATAAAATCATCGTTGCAGGTCTATCTGAGCTGACCCCACAGTTACCGATTTTAAGTGAAGAAAACGCCAGCATTGATTGGCAAGAGCGCCAACAATGGCAACAATATTGGCTGGTCGATCCAATTGATGGCACAAAAGAGTTTATCAAAAAAAATGGTGAGTTCACCGTTAACATCGCTCTGATTGACAATGGCAAGCCGATCCTAGGCGTGGTGCATGCTCCTGCACTGAATGAAAGTTACTTAGCTGAGCAAAGTATTGGCGCATTTAAACAAATGGGCGAAGCCAGAATTGAATTAAAAGTGACGCACAAACCCAATCAAGGGCTCATTAAGGTGGTTGGCTCTCGCTCTCATCCATCGCCTGACTTGGCTGCTTACTTAGAGCGGTTTGAGCAAGTGGATATGGTGCCAAAAGGCAGTTCACTAAAGTTGTGCTTAGTCGCAGAAGGCCAAGCCGATGTCTATCCACGGCTAGGTCCCACCTGCGAATGGGATACCGGAGCCGGTCATGCCGTGGCCGCTATTGCCGGTGCCACAGTAACACAATTGGATGGTAGCCCTCTGCTTTATAACCAAAAAGCAGAATACCTTAATCCTTACTTTGTGGTATCACGACTCAGCGATTAATACTCACTCAGTTTAGCCGGTTTGGTTCCTGTTCACCGGCTTATTTTTAGGGCCATGGAGCGCCACAAAAACTTCGCATTGCTCCTCTTAATCAGCCAATATCACTTGCAAATCACAATTAAACAAGGGAATAGGCCACGAGCCTTTTGTCATTCTTGAAAACGTTTTAGCCGGTTTTGGTCCTTGCAAGGTCTGAATCGTATGGTCGCGCACCCGATACACTTGTTGCATTGGGTAACTTGCTTCCTCTGGTAACCACTTCAGTGTTAAGTGGTTTTTTTCATAGCGCCAATGACCATGATAACTCGTCCCAATCTGCTGCCATTTACCATCGGGAAACAGGCGCAGTTGAATGGAATCATCCTGACACTGATGAGCAAATAATAAGTTTGGCAGTTCCTGCAGCTCCCTACTCTGTACTAAATAGAGGCCAGCATTGTTGCTCGTATAGCGATGTCCTTCAGTGTTAAACTCAGAGATCACAACCGAATTAAAGCCGATGCTTCGCACTATGTTTTCTACTTTTAGGATCCAAGGCTCAGTGGTAGCCATTGGAGAGATATTTAAGCGTGCTCCCTGATATTTTTTCGGCACAGGGAGACGAGTGAAGCGGTAATTAATTTCATGCTGCTCGAGTTGCTCTAATAGTTGTTCTTTGTTTTTTTGTTTTAGCCCAGCCTCAAAAATATGCAGTGTTGGTGCACTACTGCAACCACTTAATAGAAATAGGGAAAGAGCGAATAAGTTTCTCATTTGTTTTCCTTAACTTATGCTGATTAAAGCCACATTTTTTCATGTAGCGTATCATATAAAGTAACAATAAAGGGATATAAGCCCCCTGCAATGCTATAAGCTTATCTATAGGTGATGGGATCGCTGCAAAAATTGTTCGTCACTTGGTACTGGAATTTTATATACTAGTCCTTAGTATTCGGTTAGACAGAAAAGTTTGGAGCACACAGTGGAAGATGGTTTTATTGAAATTGAGTTAGAAGAAGAGCCCATTGAGCTTTGTAATTTACTCAAAGTGCTCGACTTAGCTGAGACCGGTGGCCATGCAAAGTTATTGATCACAGAAGGATATGTGGCGGTGAATCACGAACTTTGCCAGCAAAAGCGCAGAAAAATCTATTCTGGCGATATTCTTCATTTTGATGGTGACGAGTTTCATTTAACGCTATCGCCCGATGCCACTCCCCAACCGCGAGCGGTTGCTACGCCGCAGCCAGAAAAGGCCAGCAGTAAGAAAAAAAGTAAGAAACAAGGTAAATCTTACACACAGGTTGACAAAAATACAGGCCGTAAACCCATCTCATTTGGTTAACAGCAGCCACCATAAAAGCGCTTTATTACCAATAAAAGTGCACATCAGACCCACTAATGTGCACTGATAGCTTGAAAAATGGCCCTTTCGCCACTAGGACTAATTAAGTACAAAAAAACATCAACAACTAAGTTGGTACAGTCCATGCAGCCGTCCCTGCATTATAACAAAGGAAAGGGTTAATCATGAGTAATACGTATAACACCTTGACGCAGCTCACGGTAGGTGACCGTCAAGTTCATATCCATTCATTACCGGCGCTGAGCGACAGAGCAGCCCGTCTCCCCTTCTCATTAAAAATTCTGTTAGAAAACTTACTCCGTCATGAAGACGGCAAAAACGTCAAAGCAGAAGACATTGACGCCTTACTCAACTGGAAGCCGGAAGAAAAACCCAGCAAAGAAGTGGCATTTACCCCTTCTCGAGTGGTGATGCAGGACTTTACCGGTGTGCCAGCAATTGTTGACTTAGCCGCCATGCGTGACGCCATGGCCAAGCTGGGCGGTGTTCCCAACAAGATTAACCCACTTTCACCTGCTGAAATGGTTATCGACCACTCGGTGCAAGTGGATGAATATGGTCATGATGGCGCATTTGATCTCAATGCCAAATTAGAATACCAACGCAATAAAGAACGTTATGAATTTTTACGCTGGGGGCAAGGCGCTTTTGATAATTTAAAAGTGGTGCCACCTGCTACTGGGATTGTCCACCAAGTTAACTTGGAATACCTCGCTCGAGTGGTGTTTGAAAAATACATCGATGGCATGCCATTCGCTTACCCAGATACCCTAGTGGGAACAGACTCTCATACCACCATGATCAATGGCTTAGGGATCCTCGGCTGGGGCGTGGGTGGCATTGAAGCCGAAGCAGCCATGCTCGGTCAGCCTATTTCTTTACTGATCCCACAGGTCGTCGGCTTTAAACTTGAAGGTCAGCTTCCTGAGGGCACCACCGCCACCGATTTAGTCTTAACCGTCACCGAGATGCTGCGCAAGCATGGTGTGGTAGGCAAGTTTGTTGAGTTTTTCGGTGACGGTCTTGCAGAGCTGCCACTGGCCGATCGCGCCACCATTGCCAACATGGCACCAGAATATGGTGCCACTTGCGGTATCTTCCCTATCGATGAAGAAACCTTAGAGTATCTGCGTTTAACCAATCGCGATGATGAAAAAATCGATTTAATTGAGGGCTATGCGAAACACCAAGGCCTATGGCGTAACCCCGGTGATGAGCCGTTGTACACTGACGTTCTAACCCTTGATTTAAGTACTGTCGTGCCAAGCCTAGCTGGCCCTAAACGGCCCCAAGACCGCATTCCATTGGATGATGCCGGCAGTGTGATTAGTGCACACATGGGCGAGTTCCAACATGAACGCAGTGAGAAAAAGACCGAAGCTGAAGCCGATCAAGATGAAAGTCGAACGGTTGCAGAAGGTGGCGCATCGAAAGTGGATCAACAAGAGCCCGCGACCTTAGGAGTTGGTAAAGTAAATTATAAAGACCAACAATTCGAACTCGTAGACGGCGCCTGCGTAATTGCCGCCATTACCAGTTGCACCAACACCTCTAATCCCAGCGTAATTTTAGCGGCAGGTCTGGTGGCACAAAAAGCCAAAGAACTTGGGCTAAAACCTAAGCCTTGGGTTAAAACCTCATTAGCACCGGGTTCTAAAGTGGTAACAGACTACTTAGAAAAGTCTGGACTACTATCACCCTTAGCCGAACTTGGCTTTGACCTAGTGGGCTACGGCTGTACCACCTGTATTGGTAACTCAGGACCGTTACCAAAAGAAATCAACGATGCCATTGTGAAACATCAACTGGTGGTGAGTTCAGTACTGTCTGGCAACCGTAACTTTGAAGGCCGGATCCACCAAGACGTAAAAATGAACTTCTTGGCTTCACCACCTTTGGTTGTTGCCTATGCACTAGCGGGGCGCACTGACATCGATGTTTATAACGAACCTTTATGTGAAACCGCAGAGGGCAAAGCCGTTTACCTAAAAGACATTTGGCCATCGGTCAGTGAGGTCAGTGAGCTAGTATCAAAAACCGTAACCAAAGAAATGTTCCAGAAAAACTATGCTGATGTCTATCAGGGTGATAAGCACTGGCAACAAATCGCGGTCAATGAAAGCGAGCAGTATGAATGGCAGGATAACTCCACCTACATTCGCAAAGCGCCTTTCTTTGATGATATGAGCAAAGAGCCGCCAGGCATTCCAAGTATTCGTGGTGCTCGCTGTTTAGCCAAGCTAGGTGACTCTGTGACCACCGATCACATTTCGCCTGCAGGTAATATTAAAGCCACCGCACCAGCGGGTGAATACCTGCAAGAACAGGGTGTTAAGCAGTCCGACTTTAACTCCTATGGCTCTCGTCGTGGTAACCATGAGGTAATGATGCGCGGCACCTTCGCCAATGTGCGCCTGCGTAACCAGTTAGCACCTGGTACTGAGGGTGGTATTACACGATTGCTGCCAGAAGGTGAACTAATGAGTATTTTCGACGCCGCTGAGCACTATAAGCAGCGCAATACGCCGTTAGTGGTGCTGGCTGGCAGTGAGTATGGTACAGGCTCTTCCCGTGACTGGGCAGCAAAAGGCTCATTGCTATTAGGCATTAAAGCGGTGTTAGCGAAAAGCTACGAACGAATTCACCGCTCCAACTTAATTGGCATGGGTGTCTTGCCATTACAGTTCAAACCCGATCAAGGCCACGAGGAGCTTGGTCTCAATGGTGAAGAAGAGTTTACCATTGAGGGCATTTACGATACCGCAACAGAGGTAGTGGTAACGGCCACCAAGCCCGATGGTGAAGAAATTGAGTTTGCCGCGGACATTCGTATTGATACCCCCAAAGAGTGGGAGTATTACCAGCATGGCGGTATATTACAGTATGTCTTACGACAAATGCTGTAGCAGGATGGGGGTGACGTTGTCGCCCCTTATTGCCCATAGCACTGCCACCCTAAACACCGACCATCCTACCTACTGGCATCCCAGATTAAAAACAGGCAAAGTAGCAACCACAATAATCAGTAAAATAAAGGAAGTACGATGTCGATTTGGTTTGCGCCTATTACCTTAGATATGTGTAAGCAGTTGGATAAAGGGCTTAATGGTAAAGGCTCTTTGATGCAAACACTGGGCATAGAAATAAGTGAAATAGGTGATGATTACCTTGTGGCAACGATGCCAGCGATCCCACAGCACCATAACCCAATAGGCATGGTTCATGGTGGGGCGAATGTGGCGCTGGCTGAAACAGTGGCCAGTTATGCCGCCAACTTTGTGGTTGATACCCGTCAGTATTATTGCGTTGGTCAAGAGATTAATGCCAACCACTTAAAGGCCTCTCGCAGCGGAGTGTTAACCGCTGTTGCCAAACCGGTTCACCTAGGCAAGCGCTCCTCGGTATGGGAGGTGCGGATCACCAATAGTGCTAACGAGCTCTGCTGTATTTCAAGAATGACGGCCGCGGTGGTTTCGCGTTAGCGTTTGATCCACAGCAAACCATTGCCTTAATAAATACGCGATTATTGAGTTATACCAAATAATCTTGAGGTTAACTCAATGCTGCAGCGACCACATAAGTTATGGCCTTTACACTTGGTTATCATCGTCGGTTTAGTATTAATTTTTACCGGCCACACCATTTTAACCACTGAATGGCTGAAGCAGCTGGGACCCAATGGCTTTATTTTAGGTGCTGGCTGCATCGCCGTTGGTCTCATTTGTTCGTTGCCGACCAAGATATACCTGACCATCTTACTGATGCAGCGAGAAAAGCCGAAAAAATAATGCTCTCGCCACTTTGCGGTATGATTACTCAGTGTTTCAGGGTATCTTTAGGGTCATCGAAAATAGTCAAACAGGGCTGATGTGGACAAAGTAGATACCATTATCATCGGTGGTGGCGTGGTTGGGCTTGCTATTGCAGCTAAACTCAGCGCTCAGCAACAGGTCATCGTCATCGACAAAGAAGCACGTTTTGGCGAGCACAGTAGCAGCCGCAACAGTGAAGTGATCCATGCCGGCATCTATTACCCTACCGCAAGCCTTAAACATCAGCTATGCATACGCGGCAAAGCACTGTTATACGAGCATTGTCGGCGCCACCACATTGCAGCGCAACCCATAGGCAAATACATTATCGCTAGCAGTCCAGCGGAGGCCGAGCAACTGGCCAATGTTTATCGCCAAGCACAACAAAATGGCGTAACGGATGTCCGCTACCTAAGCCCAACAGAGCAGCAACAGCTGGACTATTTAAACATGACCGCAGGGCTTTACTCGCCATCCACCGGGATCCTTGATAGCCACCAATTTATGCTGTCATTGTTATCACAAATAGAAGGAAATGGCGGCGTGTTTGCAAGCCACACCGAGTTGGTTGCAACCACCCGTCAAGCCGCTGAGCACAGCTTGCAGCTGCGCTGTCATGATGAAGACTACCACATCCGCTGTGACACCCTGATTAATGCCGCTGGGCTGGAAGCGCCCAATGTGCTTAAGCGAATTGCGGGCGGCAGCGGCTGCTCCAGCAATGCCAAAGCATTTTATTGTCGCGGCCGCTACTATCGCTACCAAGGTAAACACCCATTTACCAGCTTGGTATATCCGCTGCCTAACGAGCATGGCTTAGGCGTACATGCAACCTTAGACCTAGCTGGACAACTCAAATTTGGCCCAGACACCCAGTATATTGATGGCATCGACTATCATTTTGACGACAGCAATAAAGCGCAATTTGCCGCGGCTATCCAAGGTTATTGGCCAGAGCTAGACTCCAGCCGTTTAGTACCAGACTACACTGGCATTAGACCCAAGCTCAGCGCTCAACAAAGCAGTGATTTTGTTATCGAATTTACTGCGCAGCATGGCATAGCGGGGCTGGTGAACCTGATGGCCATTGAGTCACCGGGTCTTACGGCGAGCCTGGCTATTGCAGAGTACATTGACGCTCGCCTGTAATGACACTAATGAAAACCTATTGGTTTTCTTCTAGAGCCTCATCTAAGCGCTTTTTACGCTCATCCATTAATTGCTGAACATGCTTGGCATCCTGCATCACTTGCTGCACCGCCTGTGGATTTAAAGCGCTTGGTACGCCAGTGGTGGCCGGCTTTTTCTCCGTTTTAGTTGGCGGCGCTAAGATACTGGTGTCTTCGGCGGCGATAACGGTTATTTTACTGCTATCCAGCTCATACACACTGGCCTGCTCGCTAGGGCTATCGGAATAGTGCCACTGGCCATTTTCATCTTGCCAACGGTACACTTTGACCGACTTGCTCGCACCTTGTTGGTGTGACTCTGAGGTGATAAGTGTATCACCGTACGCTTTGGCGCGTTGTAATGCCGCTTTGCCCGATTGCTGTAACTCACTTACCTGCTGCTGAGCTGTGCTGGTTATGCCTGCAGCGCTCAACCATGTACCACCATCGGGCCGTTTGAGTACAAACAAGGCAGCCACCGCAATCAACATTACCATAATCATAAAATAGCTTACTGCTTTCATTGGCCTACTCCTTTAATGCTAAGGCCATACTTTAGCAATATTTGCTGAAATTGCGCAGTCTTTTTAAACTCGGCAAAAAACGCGTTAAAGTCACGACATACTTGCTTAGCAATGCTGCTATGGCCAAACTGCAGCTGCAACGGTGCAGTGTCTGAGACAGTATGTACCTTGATGCTTTCTTTGAGTTTAGGGTGTTGGCTTTGATACCAAGTTAAAGTTGGCAAACCAATCACTGAAAACATCGCCGCAGCGCTGCGACCATGACTTAACACCGATAAAATATCGAGTTCCGAGTAGTAGTTTTTGCGTTCCAGCGAACCGCTTAATAATTGCGGCTCAAGATCTGGGTAGGTGTAGCCAAAACGAGCCAGAAACACCTGCTGATTAAGTTTATCCCGTTCTATCTCGGTGACACTGTGGTGAGAAACATACACATCTTTGATGTGATAAAGCGGTGAACTCCAACACATTTCCTTATTACCCCGATACCACTTTTTTGATTCCATGCGAATATCGGCAGTGCCATTTTCTATCTCGGCAGTAGAGTGTCGCTCTGCAGAGCCATGGTAATTCACTTGGTAGGGTGAGCGCGAAGCGAAGTGCTCTAACAGCTCTATGAGCATGCCTTTGTTAGCGTCATTTTCAAGGGTAAATGGCGGATAGTATTGTACTGCGAAATTGACTTGCTGCTGAGGTGGCTCGCGGGTATCAGCTAGAGCGAAACAATGGTAACCAAGGAGAACCATACTGCAAATCAATACACGATAAAGCATAACTCCTCCTCGGCCTGTCTAGGTTTACTTACTCAGTCTTAAGTATGGTCGAAATTCCGCATAAACCAACCTAGATGCCATCGCCATCGATATGTAATCCACACTCTCGATTGAGACCAAAGAAACGGGTTTCTTCTTCCGTCATCCCAGGCTCGAGTTTGCGCGTAGTGTGAACATCGCCCATCGACACATAACCTTGCTCCCACAGTGGGTGGTAAGGCAAATCAAACTTGCTTAAATATTGGTAAACATCACGATTGTGCCAATCAATGATCGGATACACTTTAACCGTCCCACGGCTCAGCTCGACAATCGGTTTGTCGGCACGAGTGGATGACTGCTGGCGGCGCAAGCCACTAAACCAAGTCCCCGCATCAAGCTCTTGCAATGCCCGGTTCATTGGCTCGACTTTGTTTAAGGTATTGTATTGCTTAATACCCGCTTCACCTTGCTCCCACAGTTTACCGTACAGCGCTTCTTGCCACGCTGGGCTTTGCTCTGCACGGTACACCTTGAGGTTAAGTGATAATCGCTCAGTGAGCTGTTCAATAAACTGATAAGTCTCAGGAAACAAGTAACCAGTGTCGGTTAGTACTACCGGAATATCCGCACGCTGCTGCGTCATCATGTGCAACATCACCGCCGCCTGAATACCAAAACTCGATGACAGAAAGTGGTTTTCTGGCAAGTGTTCTAATGCCCATGCCACTCGTTGTTCAGCGCTTTGCTCACTGAGCATGGCGTTCACCTCTGCCAGTAATCGCTGTTGTGTGGCACTGTCTTGAGATAATATTTGCTTAAAATCACTCATTTTCTAATCCATTAGGCAGCCAAGCTGCCTAGTTGATATCATGCATGAAAGTCGGTTTTAGAGACCTTCACTTCGGCAACAATCTCTTTACGAATAACGAAATCACCAAAGCACTCGTCAGCATGGCGCTCACGCACCCACTGCGCAATCAGCTCGTCCAGTGCTGGCAAGAATACCTCTTCAGCAACGTTCTCTAAATACAACTTAGGAATGCGCGTACCAGCACGGTTGCCCCCTAAATACATGTTGTATTTACCTGGCCCCTTACCAACAAAGCCTACTTCCGCCAGCATGGCACGACCACAGCCATTAGGGCAGCCCACCACACGGAGAATAATATTTTCTTCCACTACCTCGTGTTTGGCCAGCAGCGCCTCAACTTTGGTGACTAACTCAGGAAGATAGCGCTCCGCTTCTGCCATCGCCAGTGGGCAAGTGGGCAACGACACACAAGCCATGGAGTTCTTACGTTGTTCAGAGTGTTGCTCATCAATTAAGCCATGCTCACGAGCAATGCGCTCAATTTCCGCTTTATCCTCGCTCGCCACCCCAGCAATAATGAGGTTTTGGTTTGCCGTCATGCGGAAATCCCCTTTGTGGATCTCGGCAATTTTACGACAGCCTGTTTTTAAGGCTTTGTCTGGAAAATCTAAAATACGGCCATTTTGAATAAATACCGTTAAGTGGTGCTTACCATCAATGCCTTCCACCCAGCCAAAACGGTCGCCGCGATGGGTAAATTCATATGGACGACTTGCTTGAAATTGCACTCCAGCGCGTTTTTCTACCTCGGCTTTAAAGGCGTCGGCACCAAAGGTATCTAGGGTGTATTTGGTTTTAGCATTTTTACGATTAACGCGGTTACCCCAATCACGCTGCACCGATACCACGTGCTCTGCAATCGCCAAAGTATGCTCTAAGGGAATAAAGCCAAAATCATCGGCCTTACGCGGATATGTATTCACGTCACCGTGGGTCATGGCCAAGCCCCCACCCACTAGAACATTAAAGCCCACCAGCTTACCTTGCTCAGCAATAGCGACAAAGTTAAGATCATTAGCGTGGACATCCACCTCATTATTCGGCGGAATGGTCACTGTGGTTTTAAATTTACGCGGCAGGTAGGTGTCACCTAAAATTGGCTCTTGCGTGGTTTCTGTTTTCTCACCATTTAGCCAAATCTCAGCATAGGCTTTGGTTTTCGGCAGCAAGTGCTCAGATATTTTTGCCGCCCACTCATACGCCTCTTGATGCAGCTCTGACTCAACCGGGTTGGTAGTGCACAGCACGTTACGGTTTACGTCTCCGGCCGTGGCAATGGAATCAATACCGACACTGTTGAGCAGTTGGTGCATGTCTTTAATATTGGGCTTTAACACGCCATGAAACTGAAACGTTTGTCGCGTAGTGAGACGAATACTGCCGTACATGGTCTTTTCGGCGGCGAACTCATCAATCGCTAACCACTGTTGTGGCTTGATGATGCCACCTGGCATACGTGCCCGCAGCATGACATTGTGTAACGGCTCAAGCTTTTGCTTGGTGCGCTCAGGGCGAATATCACGGTCATCTTGTTGATACATGCCATGGAAGCGGATCAACTGAAAGTTATCAGCAGTAAAACCACCGGTCAGCGGATCCGTTAAGTCGGTGGTAATGGTGCCACGTAAATGGCCACTTTCCGCCTTTAGTCGCTCATTATCAGAAAGCTTGGCGCTTGAGTCGAGCCTACTATTGGGTTTGATTTCAGAGTTGCTCATTACTTTTCCTACATAAAAATTGGGTAACGGTAAAATCAGACGCCTTAATAAACGTCTTTCTGATAACGGTTTTCACTGCGCAATGTTTTAAGATACTGCTCTGCTTGCTCGGCGTCTTTACCGCCATGCGTCTTAACGATGTCTATCAGTGCTTGGTGAACGTCTTTGGCCATTCTGCTGGCATCGCCACAAACATAAAAGTGAGCGCCTTTTTCAAGCCACGCATACACTTCGGCGCCTTTTTCACGCAGTCGGTCTTGGACATAAATCTTCTGCTGTTGATCGCGACTGAAGGCTAAGTCAACGCTCGTTAGCAAGCCTGATTTAACGTATTTCTGGATTTCCACTTGATACAAGAAGTCTTCTGTAAAGTGGGGGTTACCAAAGAACAACCAGTTTTCACCCTGTGCCTCTCGTGCCTCACGCTCTTGCAAAAAGGCCCGAAAAGGCGCAATCCCAGTACCTGGGCCAACCATAATAACCGGGGTATTGTTATCCGCTGGGAGTCGGAAGTTATCATTGTGCTCGCTGAACACTTTCACTTGGCAACCTTCTTCGGCACGCTTGGCAAGATAGCCAGAGCAACCGCCCAAGTGTTGCTCACCAAAGGCATCAAACTCCACCACAGCCACGGTAAGGTGTACTTCCTCTTCCACTTCAGCCTGGCTTGAGGCAATAGAGTACAACCTTGCTTGCAACTTACGACAACAATCCACCAGCCCTTGGGCATCAATGTCACCTGGATTTTGTTTAATGACATCGTATATTTGCCGCTCTTCAAGGTAGGCTCTTAGCGCCGGCTTATCATTGGCCAGCTCACTGAGCTGGGTGTTATTGGTGGCCAATGCATACTTCTCAACAAACCCTGGGTACGACTGCGTTAATTCCAAATGTTCAGTCAGTGCCTGCTCTAAACTCACCTCAGCATCGCCTACTTTCACACTGGCATTTTTATCCAGCTTGAGTAGCTCAATGACGGCAGCGACTTGCTGTGGGTCATTAAGAAAATACACGCCCAATGAGTCACCTGGTTGATAGGTGATATCAGACCCTTCTAAAGAAATCTCAATATGGCGGACATCTTTACTGGAATTACGGCCGGTAATTTTTTGTACTACGCTTAATTCCGCAGCGAACGGATTTTGCTTAGTGTACTGGCTTACCGCAGCCGGTGCGCCGGCAAATGGCATAGCCACTACATTATTGCCACCGGCTTGTTGTTGCGCTTTTAACTCTGGCTCTAGAGCATCCAGGGCTTGATTGATCCAAGCACCGGCTTGCTCTTCATAATCGACATCAAGATCGGCGCGAGGCACCACCACCTCAGCACCCAATGCCGTTAATCTGGCCTCAAAATCTTGTGCTGTTTGGCAGAAAAACTCATAACTGGAGTCGCCTAGACCAATCACCGCCTGCTTTACTCCAGTTAATTTAGGGGCCTTTTTCGACACTAAGAATTCATGGAGTGTTTCTGCGTCTTCTGGCGGCTCACCTTCACCGTAAGTAGATACCGCAATCACTAAGAACTTCTCTTTTTTTAGGTTCGCGGGTTTGTAATCAGCCATATTCACCAGCTTGGTGGTTAAACCACGAGCTTCAGCTTGCTCTTTGAGCTGTACCGCCACCCCTTTGGCGTTGCCCGTTTGCGATCCATATAAAATAGTCAGTGGTGCCGCCTCGGATGCCGCTACGCTTTGCCCAGCATCACCTGATAATGCTGCGGCATTTGCACTTGCTGCTAAATAGCCACTCACCCAAGCCTGTTGAATTGGGTTTAGCTCAGTGGCCAGCCCTTGAAGTTTCTGCAGTTGTTCTTGTGTCAGCGGACTTGCTGCAGCATTAAGTTGACTTAACAACATTGTGGATCCCCGTACCAAAAGGTTTGCTTGCTCATTGCTTAACTGGCCTGCTCATGGCAAAGCCGATTTTGATTAGCCTGAAGCATACGTGGCCAAGAGTGAGATCAAAAAGAATAGAATCTGCTTTTATATTCCATTTGGTTATTAATTTTCAAAAAGTCCAAAGAAAATAACTTAAAAGAACATCAGCACTAATTGAATAAAAATATTAACATTACTGCAACAGTTCTGATGCATAATCGAGCTGTCAGTAAAAAATATGACAATAATACAAATAATCAAATAGATAGTGAGTTAACTATGAAACACGGGAATATAACCAAACTCGTTGCTGCATCCTTAGCGCTCAGCGCTAGCAGCACCGTGGTGGCTAATATCGACAATGGTGGTTTTGAAAGCTGGAGTGGCCAAACGCCTACTGGCTGGGGCACCATAGACTCAGGTATTAACACTGCGATGGTCTCAACACCGACCAAGCAAGGGAGCCATGCCGCCGCTATAACGGTGACCACGGCAACCCAAAGTAACACCGATTTGCGTCAGCAGATCTCTGTGGAAGCAGGAAAAACCTACCAATTCAGCACCTGGGTTTATCATACCGAGGGCGGAATAAAAGCACGTTTGGTGGTGGATGGTTATCATAACTATTCCGACCCTTACATGCTGGGACAATGGCAACAGCTTACTCAGACTTATAGCGCCACAGCCAACACCACCATTGATGTTGGTTTACGATTTTACGACACCAGTAGCTTTGATGGCAGTGAAGTGGTCTACGTTGATGACTTCCAACCTGCTAATAGCTCATCTCAGCCACCTTCAGGTTGCCAAAACAATAATGTCGACTTCTCCTTAACCACGGACAGTTATGCCAGTGAAACCAGCTGGCAGTTGCTAGACTCCAGTAACACTGTGGTGGCCAGTGGCAGTGGCTACAGTAATAACAGCACAGTGAATGAGTCGCTATGCTTAGCCGATGGTGATTACACCTTTACCATTTATGACAGTTATGGCGATGGTATCTGTTGCAGCTACGGCAACGGTGAATACACTTTAACCGCCAGCGGTAATACACTGGCCTCAGGGGGAGAATTTAGTACCACTGAGTCGCATACATTTCAGTTAGGTAGCTCAACGCCTCCTGCAGGCGACGACTATTATGCCAGTACTGCTGGGCTTTCTGGGTATTCCTTAAAAACGCAGCTCCACCAAATTATCAACAGTCACCAATCGCAAGGGTATTCAGCGATATGGAGTTTTATCGATCAATACGAGCGCGATAACTACTTCGACAATGATAATACCATCCTAGACCGTTACTCTGAAAAACCCACCAGCGCCGACACCATTGTCTACCCATCGACCACCTCGCAATGTGGTAATTACAGTGGTGAAGGGGATTGTTATAATCGCGAGCATTCCTTTCCAAAATCTTGGTTTGGCGGCAAAGTTGAACCGATGAACTCAGATATTCACCATATTTTTGCCACCGATGGCTACGTTAATGCTCAGCGCAGTAACTTCCCATTTGGCGAAGTGGGCAGTGCCAGCTATGTTTCTTCGAATGGCAGCCAAGTTGGCAGTGCCACTGGGATTGGCTATAGCGGGACGGTTTTCGAGCCCATTGATGCCTTTAAGGGGGATTTTGCTCGGGCGTATTTTTATATGGCAACCCGCTATCAAGATGTTATTGCCAACTGGCAAAACAACACCAGCTACAGCGACGCGGTACTCAATGGCAGTCAAGATCAAGTCTTCGAAAGTTGGGTTATAGCCATGTTAAAGCGTTGGCATAACGAAGATCCCGTTGATGCCATAGAAAAAGCACGCAATGATGCCGCGTTCAACTTCCAAGGTAACCGCAACCCGTTTATCGATCATCCTGAGTTTGTCGAAGCCATTTGGTAACACTATTTTGCGACACAACCTAAAAAGGCCGGATTCTCCGGCCTTTTTACATTTGCTTGGTGGTTATCTGGGGTTAATCGTCAGTGGCTCTAAGGTGATCCTGGCGTTACCACTGGCGCCCATATGACCTTGATAGGTTTGTCCTTCGAACAGAGTATAAAAGACGTCGACATAATCATCGTCATTGCTAAACCAGTGACTTGGCATTGCTTTAATCAACTGATTGGTTAGCTGCGGAATAATAGCATAGCCCTGTACATTGGGATCTGGGATAGTTCTCATTACTTGGGTGACGATATCAAGGAAGGTGGTTGCCAGTTCCTGATAGTTGGTATTGTCGTCTTGCTCCATTAGTAATACGTCTGCCGCTTGCCAGCGATAGCGCTGCCAATGAATAAGAATTTGATTTGGCGTGTAATCACGGCCATCATGATCCAAATAAGGCATATCAACAATGTCTAATACCGGCTCGTCACGAGATGGATTGACGCCTGTAACCACGCCATAGACCTCTGCCGCACCGGAGATCCAAGGCTCCTCATCGTCATTCAGACGGATCCGTTTCAGCACGCTGGTAGACAATGGCTGAGCTTCATCACTCACAGTAACGTCTTGGCTTGGCATCGCCATACCATGCTCAGCAAACACACGACGCATTACGGCTAGCCCTTCTCGCTTTACCTGAGCACTGTCTAGCTCGACGATCAGCACTGGGCGCTGTGGCAATGTATGGGCATCAAGCAAGTGCAACTGACCTTGATGGTCATATGCCTCAACGTATTGCCAATCTTTGTCATCCCCTTTAGGTGCAAAAGCAATCAAGGGTATTTGCCCTTGCTGCCAGGCTGTTAACATCTCATTATCGGCAAGACGAAGCTGGTACAAGTTGCTGTTGTTATCACTCAGTCCCTTGAGCTGCCGTGTATACTGATTTGCTTCTGCAACCAAACGCTTGGTTTGAGTGCTAACTGCAACCTGCTCCAGTGGTACGGTGTCTTGATATTGATTGAGCTGCAGTTGTAATTGAGCATTTACTCCAGATAGCGACAGTGCAATATTTTTTGCTACTTGCTTTTTGATATCGGCCACTTGCAGCGGTGCAGCATTGAACTTATCGACGCCCGACAGCGCTTGAAACTGAGCTGTGGCGCCTTGCTGCGATGCTGACGTAAGAAAAGAGGCGGTTAAAAGTGACAGAGTTAATGCAGATAGAGTGACTTGTTGTTTCATCTTGCGTTCCTAGAAATAATCCGTGTTGACGAATTCTCAAGATAAAACAACCGTTTTAAATCTTCAATAAATTAACAAAATTAACACTAATTTTTTATAAAGTCTCTGTAGATAACTATTTTTCCTCAATTGGGTAAAGCGTTAACTCAATGCCAGCACCAATGGCAGAAATCCGCAACAAGGTTTCGGCATTAAGCGCTTGAGAAAAACACTTTGGCGACGTACCTGACTGAAATCCAATATCAAAGGTACGCTTAGTACAGCTTAACCACTGTTTAAGGGCCGCTTTTGAGCACGACTCAATTAGCTCACACAACTGATTAATGGCCTTATCTGGCGTTAGCTCAGAGGTATTTGCTTCTATTCTTGCCAGTTGGCGATAATCATCTTGGTCGTAATGCAGCACGATAGCATTTTTCTTCAAATCCGAAACCAAAGCACTAATATCTTGTTTTGACTCTAGTTCCAAATCGACATTTAAAAATTGAATTTCAGACATGGGCTAAAAGCTACCTTGTTAAAGCGTAAAGTTAAATTAACCTATATTCTACGAAATAGGTGTGATACTGGGTACAGCAAAGTAAACCATCGCAAACTGCTTTAAAAAAGCAATCAGCTTAGACTATGGTGAGTGACTTCACTGACAACAAGAATAACATATTGTGATGATTAAAAAACTTCTAAAGCCAGCACGAAAGCTGCATAAATACCTCGGCTACCTACTGTTTCTGCAAATTTTGGCTTGGCTTTTAGGGGGTCTAGTCATGAGCGCCATCCCTTTGGACAAGGTGCATGGTAACCATTTAGCCAAACGAACGCTCAGCAACCCCTTTATCATGAGCGACTATAAAGCGGATCTTAATAGCATCGCCAGTAACTCCGATCGCCCCTCTAATCTGTCTTTTAGCCACTTTTTAGACACTCCAATCATCAAATTAAATGACCAACAGACTAAGGTCTTTAATGGTTTAACCGGCACTGTGTTTCAACCTCCTACGCGCAGCGAAATAATTCAACAGGCCAATGCTCACCTGCTCATTGACGCCCAGGTAATTGCTGCCGTGCAACTGCAGCAAGGTGCACGAGAAGTTGGACACCGAACCGGTGTATGGCAGGTAACCTATGACGATATGCTTAGCACCACACTCTATCTTGACGCCAGCAGTGGCGAAGTGATTACGGTGCGCAGTAACCTATGGCGAATTTTTGACTTTTTCTGGATGCTGCACATTATGGATTACCAAGAAAGAGAAGACTTTAATAACCCACTGCTGATTAGTTTTGCTGCCACGAGTGTGTTATTTGCCCTAAGTGGGGTGTTATTACTATTGCAATCTCCTCCTCGCCGCGGGCGACGCAAAAGCAAAAAACCAGGTATAAAATCATAAATCTGATTAATAAATCGTTCTTATTAATGTGCTTTTTGCTATAGTGGCAACTCCTGAATTCCACCTCCGGTGAGAGGAAATGCCACACCGTACCCTATTGCCTTTATTACTATTACTGGTATTGGCACTGCCATCCAGCGCGAATAACTTCAGTTCTTTTTATCAGGCAAAAAAACATTTATCTCAACAAGTTAATGACAATACTCGGACGTTATACTGCAACTGCTCGATCAAAAAGCATGGCAAGAAGTTAGTGCCAGACGCGGCCAGTTGTGGCTACTCTCCACGCCTGCCTTATACTCGCAGTGGCAAAGTAAATAAACGTGCACAACGAATCGAGTGGGAACATATTGTTTCGGCGTGGGAGTTTGGTCATCAGTTACAGTGCTGGCAAGAAGGTGGCCGTAAACATTGTCGTAAAACCAGCGCCACATTTCGCCGCATGGAAGCCGACATACATAATTTAGCACCAGCCATCGGTGAAATAAATGGCGATAGATCGAATTATCGCTTTGGCATGCTGCCCCATAACGAACGTCAACATGGCGCCTGCCCAGTCAAAATTGACTTTAAATTAAGACGTATCGAGCCTCCAGAGTATGCCAGAACCCGTATTGCCAAAGCTTACTTTTATATGGAAAAAACCTATGGCTTAAAAATTTCCCCGCAGCAACGCAAACTTTTTCAGGCTTGGCAACAACAGTGATTGCGCGATATCACTGTGGATGCTAACTTTTAAGCAATCCATTTTTATTGGGAACAACGACTAATGCAGCGTCTTTTTTCGGTTTCAACGGGTATTTTTCTAAGCTTGCTACTGGCCGCATGCGGTGGCGGAGGGAGCAACGATAATAACATACCCAGCAGCCCAACGCCTGACAATAATAGCACCGAGCCACCACCGGCTCCTACGTGGACGTTTAACGTCTACCCACCCTCAGATCAGTTTATCAACTTTTGCGCTGACCCTCGCAGCGGCGGCGACCCTTATAATAATAATCAGCCTTACCCGGATAAAGCGGGTACTGCAATGCATGAAAAAATGTGGTTACGCTCATTTACCAACGAAACTTATCTTTGGTATGACGAAGTTGAGGACAACGACCCCAAGCAATTTGACAGCATCATTGCTTATTTCGAGCAACTGAAAACCAATGAACAAACCCCGAATGGCGCCAATAAAGACCAGTTCCATTATTATGAATCGTACGAAAGCTTTCAAAAACAAGCACAGTCTGGTGTAAGTACCGGTTATGGTATTCGCTGGGCGGTGATATCAGCTGCGCCACCACGTAACTTTACAGTGGCCTTTGTCGAGCCCAATTCACCTGCAGCAAACGCCGGTATTGTTCGCGGGGATAAAATAATCGCCATTGATGGCGTAGATTTTATCTCAAGTTCTGACACTGACACCTTAAATGCCGGGCTTTCTCCAAGTCAGAGTGAGCCACACGAATTTGTATTTGAATCCCAGCAAGGCGAACAAAAAGAGGTGACGTTAACCTCTATGGATATAGAAACAACACCAGTGCGTCGTGCACAAATACTCAAAACCGACAGCCGTAAGGTTGGTTATGTGCAGTATAATCAGTTTATTCCAACCGCTCAGCAAGGTTTAATAGATGCTTTTAACCTATTTCGTCAGCAGCAAATTGATGACCTAGTCTTAGACATGCGTTACAACGGCGGTGGCAGGGTAATTATGGCTGCCCAGTTAGGGTTTATGGTCGCCGGAAATCAAAGTCTGGAACGCGTGTTTACTACCAGCACATTGAACGATAAACGCCAAGCCGAAGAAGAATCTACCGAGTTTGAACCACGGGTAATTGACTGGCCTAATAATGCCTTTACCGAACAACAATTGCCGTCTGTCTCGCTGCCTCGGGTGTATATTTTAACTACACGCGGTACCGCTTCAGCCAGCGAGAATGTTATCAATGGTCTGCGCGGCATTGATGTCGAGGTATATTTGATTGGTGATAAAACTCGTGGCAAACCTTATGGCTTTGCTCCAGCGCAAAACTGTGGCACGGTGTATTACACCATTCAATTTGCTTCCGAGAATGCCAAAGGCTTCGGTGATTATGCCGATGGCTTTATGCCCGCAGGTCCATCGAGCAGCGGTGAAATTGGCCTAACAGCCAGTGTACCTGGCTGCCAGGTCAGCGATGACTTCACTCAGCCATTAGGCAGCGAGCAAGAAGCCATACTCGCAGCAGCACTTCAGCATATTGAGACGGGAACCTGTCCTGCACAAGCGCAATTTGCCCCAGAAACTAATACTCAACATTTAAATTTACAAGGTGAAGCGGTAACCCTGCCACAGCATCCTGCCCGTGATGGCGCTATTTGGATGTTTCCTGAGGAGCGCAACCAGTGACTAAAATAACATTCACAGCCTCTTTACTGCTGGCAACGCTGCAGCTTGGCTGCCAAGCCAAGCCTGAGCAACACAGTAACGTTCAAAATGCGGTACTAACAAATGGTTCAGCGGCCACCATCAAACAGCTAAAACAAGCAATCGTTACATTGACAGGGGGGATGCCCCCGAAGCTTGCCACCACAGTATTTCAACGCAGTCCACATTTAATTTTGGAGCATGGCAACAGTAAACAAGCTGATGGCGCACCAATACTGGGCAATCATGAGCTGGATTACGACAGCTTTACACTACAACTGCGTGGCACGCTTTGTGTATTGTATTACCCTAAAAAGCAAACCTTTGTGCCACTGCAACAGCTTAGCTGTGAAGCCACTACAAACTAGCGAAGTGGCGCTTTAAGATGTCGCATAAGGCTTGTACTTTGGCGGTGCGATGCACCAACATATGAGTAACCAACCACACTGGGCTAAGCCATTCAAGCTCGTTTGCTAATACCGGTTTTAGCTCCGGGTAGCGTTTCGCGACATCGTGCTGCAGGCCACCAATACCAAGGCCATTAACAATCGCTCTGGTGGCATCGGATGTTTCCGATACCCGCAGCATTACTTGGCTTTCAGGGATCTGCTCATCTACCCATGCAAAGTAAGGTACACGAGCATTAAATCCCGCCACCCCAGAGACAAAGTAATGATACTGAAGTGCTGTTTGCGAAGTCGGTAGCCCCATTCGATTAATATAACTCGAGGAAGCGTATAGTCCTGCTTTTAACGTATTGAGGTGCTGCACAATATAGTCGGGTTCATCCGGTTTTGGACCGGCACGCACCGCCACATGGGCTTGGCCATGATCTAGCCTTAAACGCTTCTGATCTAGGATCACCTCAAGCTGTACTTGCGGATGTAGTTGCTGAAAGCTCAAACAGGGCTCCGACAGCATATCCATAAAACCGCTGACGGTGGTTAACAGCAACTTGCCTCGTAACTGACTGTCTACAGCAGCAATAGAGGTGCTCAGTTGCATTAGCTGCTCGTCTATTTGGCTGGCGGTCAGCAGTAACTTTTCACCAGCTTGAGTAACCTGATAGCCTCTAGCATGACGGTGAAACAATCGTGTTCCCAACGCTTCTTCCAGCGCATTTATGCGCCGCAACACGGTACTATGGTGGATCTCCAAGCGCTCAGCCGCCGCCGATAAAGTACCACACTTAGCCACATTGTAGGCTACCTTAAGATCTTGCCAATCGGTAAACTTATCCATCGTTGCTCCTGTGCATATATGCACATAAGCTTTGCGCTTATTTCGGTTTCATGCAAGGAAAACTTTGCTACTATCTTATCAACATAAACCAATAAGGATTCAACAAGATGACCACAGCCAAAATTATCGCCCTAGCAGGCAGTCTTAGAAAAGACAGCTATAACCAGCAACTTATTCAAGCAGCCGCCAATTTTGCCTTAGAAGCAGGCGCCGAAGTTGAAGTCATAAAGCTACAAGATTTAGATATTCCCATGTTTGATGAGGACTTGGAAGCCCAAGATACGCCGCAAGGGGCACAAATCCTGAAAGACAAATTACGCGATGCCGATGGCATTTTATTGGCCAGCCCAGAATATAATGGCTCGTTTACCGCGGTATTAAAAAATGCCATCGATTGGGCTTCAAGAACCGAGCAAGGCGCAGTGCCTGCTTTCAGAAACAAGGTGGTGGCGCTTTATGCCACTTCACCTGGTGGTTTAGGAGGCTTGCGCGGCCTCAATCACGTACGCGATGTCCTTTCCGGCATTGGAAGCTTAGTGCTGGCCGATCAGCTTGCCGTACCTAGCGCGTTTGAAGTCTTTGATGAGCAGGGCAAAATAAAAGACCCTGCGCTGGCAGAAAAAGTCTCCGGTTTAGCCCTACAGCTGGTGTCAGTAGCTAGCAAATTAAAGTAATCGCTAAACACTGACAACTTCTTGCTATGAGCGCTTAGCTATTGCAAACTAAGCGCTCAAAACCAATAAAGGAATACCTTGGGCCTTTATTACTGAGGATGGTTGTTGGGAGTCAACTTTGCAAAGTACCAAATCCACACTGTTTACAGCACAATTAAACTTGCCTTTTTACTGCATTCAATTTGCCCCAGAGAGTTACGATGAGAGCTCTTTTGCAGATTATGGCATTGCCCCCCCCAACCACTTGCAACGCGCGGTGGCGAAAAGAAAAGCCGAATACCTCGCCGGGCGGATTTGCGCGCAACACTGTTTAGTACAGCTTGGCCATCCTGACTTTACCGTACACAGCGGTGAAGATCGTGCCCCTATTTGGCCGCCAACAGTTCGCGCCAGCATTACTCACACTCGGGGGATTGCGGCGGCGATTGCCACCACTGACAAGGCGATTAAGGGAGTGGGGATTGATATCGAGCGCGATATGGCGGCAAAACAAGAACGCGAACTGCAGCGACAGCTATTGCACCCGCAAGAATATGACTTGTTTACGCGTTTAGGTAAGCACCGACACAACCCTTTGACCTTAATTTTTTCTGCCAAAGAAAGCATCTATAAGGCGCTATATTCAACGGTACAATGTTTTTTTGGTTTTGATGCAGTGAAGCTCACCGACTTTAATGACCATCAGCTACAGTTTACTGTGATGACTCCTTTGCACCAAAGCATTCAGCCTGGAGCAAGTTTAACGGTCTATTATCAGTGTGTTGAGGGCTTGGTATTAACGGAGTGTGAGTACCGGAGCAAGTAGCTAAAGCGCTCAGCTGAGCGCTTTTTTGTGCTGGGTTATTGGAATACCACGTTTTCACTGCCGGGAGCCGCTTTAAAGCGCACAATTAGATTTTCACAATCGGCTAAAATCTCTTGCTCTAAGCGTTCCTCAGCGCGCCAACGTTGGCTGTCCATTTTAAAGATTTCTTTTTTCGAGTACTTTTTACGGGCTTCATGGGTCGGCATTTCTTTAACCTCTTCATACATTTTGAATACCCCAGGGTAGGCCTGTTGCAAGTCTACCTCTTCATCAAAACTGTATTGAGATATTAACACCCATACGCGCAAGCAGCCTTCTGAATACTCACATTGCTTTTCTTTCATCGCTCGTGCGATTAAGTTAACGCTGTCGGCAATTTTGCCATTGCGCGCTTGCCTGGACTCTTCCAGCTCTTGGGCTTTTTTTTCGCGATACTTAGCAATCACTTCTTTTTGCACCTTTAATTGCCATAGCAACTTGCCGGCATAAAATGCCAGCCCGGCAATGATCAGTGCACCAACAATGAGAGCAACAATCCACGCGCTATTCATTATTTATCGCCTTCCTCGAAATCATCGTCTAACCATTCGTTTGCTAGATCATTACTAACAAACTGCTCTAAGGGATCATCTTCTTGCATGTCACTTTCTTCGAACTCTTCGTCAATACCCAAGATTTCGCACAGCTCTTGGTGACGTGCAATACCGCGGTTGAAGTATTTCGCGTCTTTGCCGGTTAATAGCTCACCACGCTCATGGCGCTCGAGTAGAGCCATTAGGCGCTCGTCGTTTTCTAGCTGCTCTAGCTCTTGCTCAGGCGATAACGTCTCTTTGGCATTGCTCAGCTGTACCTGTGGCTGCAAGTGGCGTTTAAGCTCAGGTTGACTATGTTCAGCTTGCTGCTGCGGCTCAGGCTTAAGCACTACCGGCTTCTTACTTCCCACTCTGGGATCTTTTTTACTCGACCCTGACGATTGCTCTTTGGTCACGGTTTCTGGTGCGTTTCTTGAACCTGGCTTTTTGCCCTTGGTTTTTTTGTTACGCTGCTCTTTCATGGCGCGCAACTCTTGTAGCTTTTCTTTGCTTAATCTTGGCGTGCCATTGGCGGCCACTTTACGTGTCTTTTTCTTTCTGGTCATAACTTAATACCTAACATCTGCGCGGATCACGCTTAGTAAGAATGATGACATCATTCCCAACGAATTCTAAATCACAATCTAACTGTCTGGCAAAATACTCAAACGTCGCACGGCTAAAAAAGCTAATATGCGTTAAATCATTTTTGTAATGCCACGATTGAAATCGTGTCTTATCGATTACCAACTTTGTCATGAGTGCCAACGGACAGCCTGGCTTAAGCATGCTCAATAGTTGTTGCAGCACTTTACCTGGCGCAGCTAAGTGCTCCACCACCTCAGTACTTACAACAAAGTCGTAGCGATTATTTAGTACCTCTGGTCGATTAGCATAATAGAGATCGTATAACTCTACCGTGTGTCCGGCCTCACGGAGCATGTGCGCTAGCAAAGGCCCCGGCCCACAACCAAAGTCTAAGCCATAGCTTTGTGGTGCAACTCGTTGCAACAACGGTTCGGCTAGGCGAGATAAAAAGCGCCTGTAACCGGCATCTTGCAAATCATTTTCATGACTATCATAGATGGCTTTCTCAGCAGCCGCCGACAACCAGTCCATAGGCTCCACCATAACCAAATGGCAACGCCCGCATTGCCAATAAAGCCTATGCTTATCGCGATAATAGTGTGTTAACTGAGTGCCATGACATAGGCCACAAGATAGTGAAGTTTCGCTTTGCAATGGTCGTTAGTAATTGCTTAATGAAGTGGCTATTGTAGCAGCAATGCTGAGGGCAACCAAATAAAAAGGCGGCAGAGATTGCTCTCTACCGCCTGCTAATCTGAGCGTCACAACTGGACACTTCTCCCTTCGACTTTTTTAAGTCTTATTGTTGTTTTTGTTATCTTGTATCTTCCGTTTTGTTTTTATTTTAGACTTCCGTGATGCTATCCATATTGTTTTTATTATTAGACTTCCATGGATTTTCTTTTTCTCGGTCTTCCTAACGCTTTGTTTTTAATCCTTTGTATCTAACTGATACTTAACCTTGCCACCTACGCTTCCGTATCGAATTGTCCCTGTTTTTGTATTGCTTGGCGACAACCAATAATCTACGCTCTTGAGCTCGAGTTACAACTGTTTAATAACAAATTTATTACCTAAATATTTTTTATTCTATAGTTTTTTTCATAATTACATAAACTTACAATGAACAATAGTCGAAAAATAAGCCAAAACTTACATTAGCCAATAGCTACTGTCTTACATTAAAAGTGAGATATTTCTTACACGGCAGGCACAAAAAAAGGCAGCTGATGCTGCCCTTTTTTCAACAGTTAAGAGTTTACACTGAGGTGTATAACTCTGCTATACGACTTTAGTGTAGGCCACCTAAGTATTTCGATAATACTTCGATGTCTTTGTCTGTTAGCTTCTGTGCGATGTCTTGCATCATACCGTTCATGTCATTGTTACGCGTACCATCGCGGAACTTTTCAAGCTGAGACTTGATGTACTCTGGGTGCTGGAAAGAAATCTTCGGGAAGTTTGCCAGTGAAGTACCATTACCACGCGGGCCGTGACATGCTGCACAAGCCGGAATACCGCGCTCTGCATCACCTGCTTTAAATAACTTCTGACCCGTTGCTACTACGTCTTCTGGCGTAGTACCCGCTGTCATGGTTAATGAAGAGAAGTAAGCCGCCAGGTCTTTCATATCCTGATCTGACAATGGCATCGCCATACCGCTCATTACAGGGTCCATACGACCTTCTTCACCACCTGAAGTCATACCTAACTTGAACTCTTTTAGTTGCTTGTAGATATAATCAGCGTGCTGACCTGCAATTTTTGGATACATGGTCACAGGGGCATTGCCATCTGGACCGTGACATGCTGCACATGTTGCAGATTTCGCTTTACCCGCCTCTGCGTCACCATCGAATGCCGATGCGTTGCTTGCTGACAACGTACCAAGCAACATTGTTAAAGTTAATGCTATTTTTTTCATGGTAAATTCTCTGTTTCCGACCCTGTAATTTACACCCAGGCGAAAAAGTCGCTTTCTTTATTGCTTGGGCTGATAATACCAATCAGTACTAATTAGGTTGTTATGTTAATCAGATGAATTCTACATGCAATGCTTTCTATTACCAAAAGAGAAAACATTGCTCCACCTAAAAAATATTTGCTCAGTAGTCACTACTGATTGGTATAAACTTTAGACTGACATTGCAATTCCTACATTCTACACGATATTACTTTCTCTGGCACGTTTTCTGCTCATATTAAACTTATAATTTATAGGGGTTTGACCTAGATTAAAGCGTAAACCACCTATCTCAGCTGAATTTCGCTAAAAATTGCACCTTGGCAAGCTTAACCACTGTACAGTATTTCTTTTGCTAAGCTTAATACTGTTATAAAATACGCAGTTCAATCCGCAAAAGTTTAATCAGTTAGGAGTCAGCGTGCTTAAATCTCGCGTTCAATATAACTCAGCACAGTTTATTACCAGTGCCCCAGATATCAGCAAACTGCCACCAGACTCAGGGATCGAAGTTGCTTTTGCGGGCCGCTCCAATGCCGGAAAGTCCAGTGCCCTCAATGCCCTCACGGATCAAAAGCTGGCCCGAACCAGTAAAACACCAGGCCGTACCCAATTAATCAATACCTTTTCCTTAGGAGAAGATCAGCGCTTAATCGACCTTCCAGGTTATGGTTATGCCAAGGTGCCATTGGAAATGAAGAAAAAGTGGCAAAAGGCGCTCGGTGAATACTTGCAAAGAAGGCAATGCTTAAAAGGCATCGTGGTGTTAATGGATATTCGCCACCCGCTAAAAGATCTTGATATGGATTTAATTCACTGGGCTACCAGTAGTAATATTCCCGTATTGGCGCTACTTACTAAGGCCGATAAATTAAAGCAGGGCAAACGAAAAGCGGAAGTGTTACAAGTGCGCCGTGCACTCAGTGAAATTGATGGCGACATCACCGTTCACCCTTTTTCATCATTAAAGGGGATCGGTCTGAATCAACTAGCGTGGAAGCTAGATGAGTGGTTCTTAGGCCCCTTTAACCCAGAAGAACAAGTCGACAGCAATTAATAAAGCCCACAAAAGCGCGTTTAGCCCAAATAGAAACGCGCTTTGGCAGAGTCTAGATAAAAGCCCTGGTCATCTTGCTGTAACAGCTCTGCCCATTGATAATACACGTTCCTTGCAATCACAGCACTGAGGCCATAGTTCAATTCAAGGTAGGGTATTTGGCTTTGCCCTTGGGATTGCACCTTTAACGGAAAAGCAGCGCAAATTGGCCACAGCCGGTTGAGGTTATCCTCGGCCAAAATACAGGGCGCCAACCCCAAAGTCTCAGCCTCGTCACAGTAATGCCATTGTTGGATCACAAACGGGTGAGATTCAACCTCCACTTCGCAGGTTTCTGCGGGCGTTTTCAACCAATAGCGACCAGACTCATAGATTAGCACGCTGGCAAACAAAGCGACTAAAGATTGCCGCTTTATTTCTGCACCTTGATGATACCAGCGACCATCGCGGGCAATTTTTATCTCTGACCAGCCACATGACGGCGCCGACCATTGTTGCGTCGGCGCGTGAGTTGCCACGTACTTGTCAATCAGAGTATTAATCTTGTGCATTAAAAACCAAGTTGAAACTAACCGGCACACTGGTTGCAATCGACTTAAGCCCAGCGATTTCTCTGAGTGCCTCAATCCCTTTGCCTAAACCAAACGCTGGGGCATTGATGATCACCGCTTTCACCGGTGTCACCACGACACTGTCGGCACTTTTCGTGACCAATAAATCAAGGCTTAACTGCTCAATTTGACCATGCAGTGATAAGTTGGCGCTGACATCAGACACTTTTGTGGTCCCTGCTGGTAACTTAGCCAGATGCATCGAGACATCGGCTGTCACGGTGGCGTGCGGGTATTGCGAAACATTAAAAAGCATTTTTCGCATGCGCTCGTTACGAATTGGGATCAGTGATTCCACACTGCTAAGGTCGATCTGTAATTGCAGTTGCCCCTGCTCAGAGATAGTGCCATCAAGCCCAGTGAAATGGTGAACTTCGGCAACGCTAGATTGCTTCACCGAAACAAAGCTAACATCGCTCAATTGTGAGTCTAATTGCCAAGCAGCGAAGGCTTGACTACAAAACAGCGCACTTGCTACCAGAAAGGGTTTAAGCATGACGACTTCCTTTTAAATGAGAGTTAATTGCATTTATGCTATTCAGTGTAAGGCCTAGTATAAATTAAATAAACCTTAAATTAGTCTGATGTTGTTACGCTATGAAAAAAGGAAAAGTTTGCATTAAGAAAAGAAAAACACGGCTCGTAAAAACTACGAGCCGTTATAGCAATCTGGGGAGAAGCTATCAATACACTGTATCCTCTTACGAGAGATACATCATCAACAGGATGTCCTACAGGATGAGGACGGAGCGGACTCTATCAAATGGATTCCAAGAAATAAATACCTTAAAGCAAAACACAAGCCAATTTGATAAACTTTCAACGTATTTTTTTTATTTTTTACCCAAGATTAACAGAGGCTACAATTCAAAGATGCTATAGCGCAAGTGAATACTCGCATTAGTTTTGTGGTTTTAAGTAAATAGGTGGTGGTGGCGAGTGCTTCGATGTCATTACCCGTCTTTCTAATCACAATCCAAATCACTGCGTATGCAATGTAATAAGCGTAAAAAGCACCGCAGTAACGGTGCTTCTTGTTGCTATGCAGTTAAGCAAATGGCCGAGCCAACGTTAATGTGCTTGTTCCCAATTTTCACCACTGTCCGCTTCGACCAATAAAGGCACATCAAGGCTGGCGGCGTCACTCATTAATTGACAGATCTTAGCACTGTATTCATCCACTTTATCGCTTGCCACTTCAAACACCAGTTCATCGTGCACTTGCATAAGAAGCTGAATATCGTTGCTGTCACAGCTTTGCAGCCATTCATCAACCGTGATCATCGCCTTTTTAATGATATCTGCTGCGGTGCCCTGCATCGGCGCATTAATAGCGGCACGTTCAGCCGCCTTTCGGCGTGCGCCATTACGGGCTTTAATATCCGGTAGATACAAGCGACGACCAAATAAGGTTTCGACGTAGCCTTTTTCTGCCGCTTCTTCACGGGTGCGTTCCATGTATTCCAGCACCCCTGGGAAACGCTCAAAGTACTTATCCATGTAGTGCTGCGCTTCATGGCGTGGAATATCGAGTTGCCTTGCGAGGCCAAACGCACTCATACCGTAAATCAAGCCAAAATTGACGGCCTTGGCTTTACGACGCATATCTGAGGTCACTTCTTCAAGTGCCACAGAGAACACTTCAGAAGCTGTGGCACTATGGACGTCCTTCCCTTCAGCAAAGGCGCTCAGTAAGCCTTTATCTTGAGATAAATGCGCCATGATCCGCAGCTCAATTTGGCTGTAGTCGGCAGCGACAATTTGCTTGTTGCTATCCGCCACAAACGCTTGTCGAATACGACGACCCGCTTCATTACGAATTGGAATGTTCTGCAGGTTTGGATCGCTTGAACTTAATCTGCCTGTGGCGGTAACCGCTTGATGATAAGAGGTATGAACCCGCCCCGTATCAGGATTCACCAATTTGGGTAACTTATCGGTGTAGGTCGACTTCAGTTTCGCCAGCCCGCGGTGTTCAATAATGAGTTTCGGTAACGGGTAATCATGGGCCAGCTCTTGCAGGACTTCTTCTGCGGTTGACGGTGCGCCCTTTGGCGTTTTCTTAATCACCGGCAGCTCCAGCTTGTCAAATAAAATAGCTTGTAACTGTTTTGGTGAACCCAGATTAAACTCTTCGCCAGCAATAGCAAACGCTTCTTGCTCAAGCTCTTGTAAACGCTTTTCTAATTCAACACTTTGCTTGCCTAGCATATCACCATCAATGTGCACACCGGTGCGTTCTATACGCGATAAAACACTCAAGAGTGGCAGTTCAATGTCGGTAAATACTTGCTTTAAACTCGGCTCTTTTTCGATCAGAGGCCAAAGATGCTGGTGTAGGCGCAAGGTAATATCGGCGTCTTCCGTCGCATAAGGTGCTGCTTTTTCTAATTCAATTTGATTGAACGTCAGCTGGTTTTTACCTTTACCTGCTACCTCTTCAAAACTAATGGCTTTATGACCTAGGTACTTTAATGCCAACGAGTCCATGTCATGGCGGGTGCCAACACTATTAAAGACATAGGATTCCAGCATGGTATCAAAGGCAATCCCCTTTAACTCTAACCCTGCTTTGGCTAAGACACTTTGATCGTATTTTAGGTTTTGTCCCACCTTCGCCAGCTTGGGATCCGCCAACAGCGGCGCCATGCGCTCAAACACAAGCTCTCGAGAGAGCTGCTCTGGGGCACCCACGTAGTCGTGGGCAATGGGTAGATAAGCTGCTTCACCAGGGGCAACCGCAAAACTCATACCCACCAGTTCGGCTTCCATATAATTTACGCTGGTGGTTTCGGTGTCAAAAGCAATGAGCTCAGCCTGTTGCAGCTTTGTTATCCATGCATCCAGCTGCTCAGTAGTGAGAATGGTTTCATAATTAGCCTCCACCTTTGCAGCAGCTGGGGCCGAGCCTTGTGCTTCAATATCAACAATATCCTGCTGTGGTTGACCGTCTAATAATTCAGCTAACCAGCGTTTAAACTCACACTCACCATAAAGCTTAATTAAGCGGTCTTTATCCATCTCTGCAATTTGAAATTGCTCAAGATCTTGTTCCACCTCACAATCGAGTTTAATGGTGGCTAATTCGTAAGATAAGCGTAACTGTGACTCGTGCTCTGCCAGCTTTTTCGCCATTGTTTTCGAACCGCGAAAGCCAAGATCGGCGATCTTATCCAGGTTTTCATACAAAGAATCAATCGATCCTAACCCTTGCAGCATGGCCAGAGCCGTTTTCTCTCCAACTCCAGGGACACCTGGGATGTTGTCCACCTTGTCACCCATCAGTGCAAGATAGTCAATGATCAATTCAGGGCCAATACCAAATTTATCCACGACCCCTTGAGGATCTAAAATGGTGTTGGTCATGGTATTAATCAGTGTCACATGCTCATTCACCAACTGGGCCATGTCTTTATCACCGGTGCTGATCAACACATGGCGGTTTTGCTCCGCAGCGATCCGAGAAAAGGTTCCGATCACATCATCAGCTTCAACACCACTGATGCTCACCAAGGGCAAACCCATGGCTTTGATGATCTCATGGATAGGCTCTATTTGGCTTCTAAGATCATCTGGCATAGGCGGCCGGTGTGCTTTGTACTCACTGTACATCTCATTTCTAAACGTTGGCCCTTTGGCATCGAATACCACTACCATATGGCTTGGCTGATATTGCTTTAACAAGCTTTTCAGCATGTTGATCACACCATAGATAGCCCCTGTTGCTTCACCTTTTGAGTTTGTTAAGTGTGGTGGAGCATGGTAAGCACGGAATAAATAAGAAGAGCCGTCAACCAAGATCAAGGGGTTTTCAGGGATCTGAGACATATATATTGGATCCTAAATTCATCTTTAATAGAGTAGGATATAAGGATGCCACAAGGTGGCTAATAAAACGAGTTGCTAAGGATAACTATCGGTTGATATTTTTAATAACGGCCTGTGGATAACTTTGTAGACAAACACGAGAAATCGCTCTGAACTTATGATTAAAAAGTTAGAGTGCTTCGTAGATGGTTGATTTGCTTGCGCTTTTAAACCCGTTTTTATTGTTATTATCTTTACCGGTTTGTGGATAAAGAATTTTTTGCGTTACTCTGTACGAACTAGGTGAGTAAAAAGTAGCCTGATTTTTTCAAGCGGAGGAGTATACTACCATAATTGATCAAAGATCATAGATGATCCTTTATAATTTTTTCATCCTATGGGGATCGTTTTTATGCATAAGAGCGCAATGATGCGCTATTAAAGGAGAGACCAATGAAAAAAGTTGCCGTAATTTTAAGTGGCTGTGGTGTTTTTGATGGTGCCGAAGTAAATGAAGCTGTACTTACTATGCTCTATTTAGAAAAAGCGGATGCACAGTATCAATGCTTCGCCCCTAATATTGAGCAGTTTCACGTTATCAATCACCTTACCGGTGAAGAAATGGATGAGCGCCGTAATGTCTTGGTGGAGTCGGCTCGTATTGCTCGCGGTGAAGTCAAAGACTTAGAAACACTTAATGCCGATGATTTCGATGCCCTAATTTTACCTGGCGGCTTTGGTGTGGCGAAAAACCTCTGCGACTTTGCTATAAAAGGGGCGAAATCCACTGTGCTCGAAAGCGTCAAAGTAGCCTGCACTGAATTCAGTCGCCAACAAAAGCCCATTGCTTATCTGTGTATAGCGCCGGCGCTTATTGGCCATATTCATCCACCAGGTACGCTAGCGACGATTGGCAACGATGTTGAAACGGCAGCCGCCATAGACACCTTAGGTGCTAAACATCAACAATGTGAGGTAAGTGATATCGTCGTTGATGACAATGAAAAAGTCATCAGCACCCCAGCTTATATGCTGGCCAACTCGGTATTAGAAGCGGCAACAGGTATCGAAAAAGCGGTAAATAAATTAGTCGCTATGTCTTAATGTAAACTCAATTACGGTGATAACCGTAAATAAGTAGTGAGCTCAGGATTACGTTTTAGCATAGCCCTGAGTTTGCTTAGGGTGACCACTGAAATAGGGCAACAAAACTTGCCCTATCGCAATAAAATTAAAGTTTTGCGCATTTATAATTAAGTTTCCGTTTTATAAATGAACAGGTGGCGTTATAATCCCGATAATTCCGTCATCTAATATCGTGAATGAACACGTTCAAACGAAGTGAGCAAGGTAAATGAAAAAACTTTCAGCAGCACTTTTATTGCTATCAACAGCCGCAGTTGCGCAACCATACGACAATTCATTAACTGAAGAAGCGATCAAAGAGCGCCTTCAACCTATCGGCTCAGTGTACTTGGCTGGTGCTGAAAGCGAAGCCGATGCAGCACCAACAGGCCCACGCTCAGGTGAACAGGTTTATCAAGCCGCGTGTTTCGCTTGTCATGGCACAGGAGCACTTGGTGCACCAAAATCAGCTGATGACTGGGCTGCGCGCTTAGAAAAAGGCAAAGATGTATTACTCGATCATGCCATTAATGGCTTCAATGCCATGCCTCCACGCGGTACCTGTACAGATTGCTCAGACGAAGAAATAGCTGCAGCCATTGACTTTATGCTCGAGCAGTAAGTCACTTTACCCAAAAGCAAGACTTTACTCTTTCGGTGCGGCTATCTTAGCCGCACTTATTCACTAATTAGCACTTGACCACCCCAGCTAAAAGTGAAACTATAAAGTATAATAATTAAACAAAAATACCGGTTTCATCATTGGCAGAGCCACGGCAACAGGATCAGGGTCTAGCTCGACGAAATGCTAGATTAGAGTCTTTACTCAAAAAATATAAGAGAAAGTCTCAACTGCAATACGCTTTAATTCAGTTATCGGAACAGGCCAGCACTGTTGCTGAGTTGACCCTGTTGTATCCCGCCATTCACAATATTCTGTCACAATACCTCCCCAGTGAAAGCTTTTATGTGGTGCTGCAAAATCGTTATACCCAAGCATTAGAATTATCCTACTTTGTCGATGAAAAAGATGGGATCTCTGTGCCACTGCATGAATCGCATCACTTTAATCAGGGGGTCACTGGCTATGTATTCAAAACGGGAAAGACCCTCTATGTAACCAAACAGCAAATGCTCGATCAGGCTGCCGACGGTGACTTTACCATTATGGGTAGTCAAGCCGAGCACTGGGTAGGTGTACCAATTTACCGCGATGGCACTATTATCGGTGTGATGGTATCGCAAAGTTATCAAGAGTCGCAGTCATATAGCGAGCATCAAGTCGAGTTGCTTGAGGTCATGTCGTTGTATCTGGCTACGGCCATTGAGCGAGTTAAAAAACGTGAGCTATTAGAGTCCGAGGTAAAAATTCGCACTCGCGCCTTAATGCAAAGTAATGAGGCACTGAATAAAGAAATAGAATCACGGAAGCGGGCACTAGAACGCCAGCAAATTCTATTTAAAATTTCCGAACTTGCCACCCAGTTTTCCGATATTGATGACGTTTATCAGCAAGTTCATGACATTATTCGCTCCATCACCTTTGCTGACAACCTCTATATTGCCCTCTATGACAAAGAAAATGACTGGCTAACTTTTCCTTACAGTGTCGATGAACAAACCAGTTATCATCCGCGCCCTTTTGCCAATGGTTATAGCGAGCTGGTACTGCGTACCGAGCAGAGTCAGCTTATTGATAGCGACCGCGCGAAGGAATTAGTGGCTAACGGTACCGTAAAGCGCCCTAAGAGTTACGACCGTCGTTTAGCTGCCACTAGCTGGCTCGGTGCCCCACTTAAAACAGCGACTGGGGTTATGGGTCTGATCGCTTGTCAGGCTTACCACCATAAATACGAATTCAACCATGAAGATGTTGAACTGATCTCTTTTGTATCGAATCAAATTGCTCAAGTACTACAAACTCACTTGGCTAATCAGGCGCTGAAAACCAGTCACCAGCAATTAGAGCATCGAGTGGCAGAGAAGACCAAAGAGCTACAACAAACCAACTTGCATTTACAAATGCAAATTGAAGAACGTAAAAAAATCGAGCAGCAACTGTATCATGACGCCCACCACGACAGTTTAACTGGTTTGCCTAACCGCAGCTTGTTCCTTACGCAGTTGGAAAAAACACTGAAAAAGCACCACCGCTACCCAGAGAATAACTTTGCGGTGCTGTTTATTGATCTCGATAAATTCAAAGACATTAATGATGAACTGGGTCACCAAGCGGGAGATCAGTTTTTAGTTTGGGTTGCCCAGTCGTTTGCTGAGTGCATTCGTGAACACGACTTATTGGCACGACTTGCTGGAGATGAGTTTGTAGTCCTGCTTGACCACCTCACCGACCGCCAGCAAGCAGAAGACGTCGCCAAGCGAATTATCAAAGTAATGCAACAGCCGTTTTGCTTAAAAGGGGTCTGTATGCAAAGCGGCGCCAGTATTGGTATTACCTACAGCAGTAAGTCTTATCGCAATACCGATGAAATCATTCGCGATGCCGACGCCGCCATGTATTATGCCAAAAATGCTGGCCGTGGACGTTATGAGTTTTACCATCCACTTTTAACCGCAGGCAATAGTAGCCATAAACAGCAAGAGCACCATCACTTAGATAAACTGCCAACTCATTTTAGAGCAACGGAAATCGTAGCCTGGGAAGATAAAGTAGCCGCCATTTCGTTCTTAGAAGCCTTTGGAGAGCACCCTGTGCTGGGGAGCACCAACTTTGATATTTTGAAAAAGTTCGCTGCTGAAAAAGCACAACATTTAGAGGTGGAATTGCACCTACTTAAGCTGGCACAACAACTTGGGGCGCAGCAGCAAGGTGAAATGCTCTTCGGCTGCTCAACCATGTTACTCGAAAGCAGCCACTTTAGTGCCTTACAGCAACAGCTCAAGCAACAAGAATCCTCATTGTGCCTGTTATTTGAAGAAAATGAGCTGCGTTTTGCCTCCAGTCAGCAAATTCAAAACCTGAAACAATTAGCCGCTGAGAGCATTTCCATTGGTTTAAATAACTTTGGTAAAGACCGCTGTGATTTAACCTTAATTAGCCAGGTAGACTTCGACTTTGTACTGTTAAGCTCCACATTTAGTAAACGCGTATTGCAACAGAGCAGCTATGAGGTGCAGTTGCAAGGGATCTTAGCGGTGACCAAAGTAAAGGGCATTAAGGTCATTGCCCGAGGCCCTGCCATCTTGAACTTCAGAAGTTTACTCGAAAAGCACGGCCTGAGTTTATTCTTTGGCAAACAACAGATGCTGGGAGACAATTATCAAAACGGACTGAGCAGCTATATACCGAGTTTAGATAGCGAATCACTGCCGTCTTAGCATGGCGCGAAGATTGGCAACATTGGACTGCCCTTTTGCCATTCGTTCTTGCTGTGTCGCTACCTTCTTTTTCCCTTCTATTTGTAAATCATCTTGTGGTAACTCCTGCACAAAGCGACTTAACTCGGGAGTGATTTGCTCACCAAACTGACGCCGACTTTTGGTATAAGTCAGTGTTAAACTTTGCTGCGCCCGAGTAATACCAACATAAGCCAAGCGCCGCTCTTCCTCAACGTTGTCCTCATCAATGCTGCTTTGGTGGGGTAATAAACCCTCTTCCATTCCCACCATAAACACATGAGGATACTCGAGCCCTTTTGAGGCATGCAAAGTTAATAGCTGCACCGCATCGGAATCATCTTCCTCTTCATTGCGCTCTAGCATATCGCGCAAGGTCAGCTTACTGACCACTTCAGGTAATGTCATGGCTGGATTATCGGCATCGCCAGTGAGCATATCGCTGATCCAACGGTACAGCTCAGAGACATTTTTCATTCGCATTTCAGCGGCTTTAGCGCTTGGCGAGGACTCGTATAAATACGCTTCATAGTTAATTTCACGGATCATGTCTTTGACCGCCTCTAACGTGTCGCCCCGTGTCGCCCTATCAGATAGCTCCACCACCCAGCGGGCAAAGCCCATGAGTGCATTCAAGCCACGACCACTTAGACGTTGCGTGAGCTCAGCCTCAAAACAGGCAGCAAACAAACTAATATGGCGCTCGTTGGCAAAGCTACCTAACTTCTCTAGGGTCACAGGGCCAATCTCACGTCGTGGTGTATTGACGATGCGCAAAAATGCGTTGTCATCATCTTGGTTCACCAAAAAGCGTAAGTAAGCCATGATGTCTTTGATCTCGCTGCGAGCAAAAAACGACATCCCGCCACTGATTTTATATGGGATGCGGTTGGTCATCAGCGCTTTTTCAAATACTCGAGCTTGGTGGTTGCCACGATACAGCAAGGCATAATCACGATAACTGGTGCGCTTCATAAACTTGTGCGAAATAATCTCCGCCACCACCCGCTCTGCCTCATGCTCTTCATCACGAGTGCCGATAACGCGAATAGGATCGCCATAGCCCAGCTCACTAAACAGCTGCTTGTCAAACTCATGGGGGTTATTAGCAATGAGGATATTGGCCGCTTTAAGAATACGCCCTGCACTACGGTAATTTTGCTCTAGCTTGATTAACCGAAGTCCGGGAAAGTCTTTACTCAATAACACCAAATTTTGTGGTTTGGCACCGCGCCAAGAATAAATAGACTGGTCGTCGTCTCCCACCACCGTAAAGCGCGCCCGCTCCCCTACTAACAGTTTAACCAATTGGTACTGACTGGTGTTGGTGTCTTGATACTCATCCACGAGCAAATATCGGAAGCGATTTTGCCACTTTTCACGTACTTCAGGCGATTGATTCAACAACAACGTTGGGATCATGATCAAGTCATCAAAGTCGAGGGCGTTATACGCACGCAGCTGGTTTTGGTAGCGCCCATATAGCTGAGCAAAAAGCGCTTTTTGCGGCTCTTTCGCTTCTCGGATTGCCCTTTCAGGCAATATTAACTCATTCTTCCAGCTGCCAATCTGCATTTTTAACAGGTTGAGTAAGTCTTTATCTTTATCCAGTTCTTTTTCTGTGAGCTCACTTAACAGCTGGCCTGTGTCTTGATCGTCAAATAGCGAAAAGCCAGGCTTGAAACCCAGGGTTTTCACCTCTTTTTTAATGATCTCTAACCCCAGCGTATGAAAAGTCGACACCCATAAGCCCTTGGCCTCTTGCTTACCTAAGGTTTGCGCTACACGCTCACGCATTTCTTTTGCCGCTTTGTTAGTGAACGTCACCGCGGCAATGTTGCGCGCTTGGTATTGGCAGTTTTGCACTAAGTGGGCAATTTTGTTGGTGATCACCCGAGTTTTACCTGAGCCGGCCCCGGCAAGGACTAAGCATGGACCGCTGATGTATTTTACGGCTTCATTTTGTTTCGGGTTGAGCTTCATCTTTCTATCCGGTTGTTCACAGTGGTAATAGGCGCCCTAAAACATGGGCTGAGGGTGTCGCTTTAAACTAAGCAGCCTAGTTTACCGTATCAGTACAAAACTATGAAGCGAACCTTTGACGGTTGCCGTGCATAAGGTAAGATGAAGGTAATCACCGACTCATGTAAGTTAAGGTAATAAGATGATTAATCCAGCCAAAATTGAAGAAATTGCCAAACAAATTTCCAGCAATATGCCACAAGGGGTGAAGAACCTTGCGGATACCTTTGAGGCAAGAACCAAGCAGGCTATTCAAGCAAAGCTAGCGGAAATGGATTTTGTTAGCCGCGAAGAATTTGATATTCAAAGTAAAGTGCTTATTCGCACCCGCGAAAAGCTTACTGAATTAGAACAAAAAGTGGCACAGCTCGAGGCGCAATTAGCGGATAACGCCAGCAACTCAAAAGAGTAACAGCCGAATGGGCGTGCGTGCACGCCTAGGCCGCTATCAGGTGTATTTTTGACTAATATCCAATAACGCCTGCTCATAGTTCAGTGCCAATGCCTCACTTCCCGCTACCGAGCCGACGACTTCGTTAAGTAGACCATCTGTTAGGCCATACACCCAACCATGAATGCTTAATGCCTGGCCGCGCTGCCATGCATCTTGCACAATATTGCTAAAGCAGACATTTCTAACTTGCTCAATCACGTTTAACTCGCATAGCACATTCCCCTGTTGTGCTGCTGCGGTGCGCTCCACTAGCGCACGATGTTTTTCTTTGACATCGGTTACATGACGCAGCCAGTTGTCGATAAGACCATATTTGGCATTGTCTAATACCGCCTGCACACCACCACAGCCATAATGACCCACCACCATTATGTGCTTCACTTTAAGCACTTCCACGGCGTATTGCATGACCGATAAACAATTATGATCGGTGTGCACGACTACGTTTGCAACGTTACGATGTACAAATAGTTCACCCGGCATTAGATCAACAATTTCGTTAGCGGGAACCCTTGAATCAGAACAACCAATCCAGAGGTATTCCGGTTGTTGTTGCTGCGATAACTTATCAAAGAAGCCTGGATCGTTGGCATGGGTGCGAGCGGCCCACTTTTGATTACTTTCCAGTAAATGTTGTAACGCTTTCGATTGACACATTATGGCAGCTCCGCTTGGATTAAAAGATTTCTTGGCGTCAGTGACTTCTGGCAAAAGGTGGTTAATTGCACTTGGTAACCCGCCGCTTCAAGGTAAAGCACTCGGTCTAGTACTAACCACATCTCGATGGCGCGGCGGAATAAGTGCCTAACCAGCTCGATTCTATCGGTTACCTGTTTTCGCGCTTGGCCGAGGCTTTCATAACGTGCAAAGTCGATCCCTATAGGGAGACTGATTTGCTTTTGCTCTGCCGCCCAATGACAAAAGTCGGCAAAGCTTTGTGAGAAAATTGCCTTATTCACTGAAGGCACACTCACGTAACCCTGCTCACCGGTAATGTCTCTGCGCAGGGCATCAAAACCAAGCCGCCAGCTGACCTCTTTTTTACGCACCTGAGCCACCCGTCCTGGGGCCGTAACCGTTTCTTGTAGCGCCAGCTTCATGTCGTGGTGTGATAAGCTTAGCTGACTTTGCTGCGCCTCAACACTCATGGCTTGATAACCCGGTGGCGTGAAAAGATGATAACAACAAGGCGATAACGACAGCTTGGGCATGTCATTGGCAACGGCTTGCTGCATAAAAACGCGGTGTAATTGCCCACAAGCATGCAGTGCCACGCCATGACGATTGTCAGCAAAATGATAGCCAATGTCATCACTGAGCACATCAGCACAATGAAAGTGTAAGTTTAGTCCTTGGCGCTTAGCGCTTTGCTCTCCCTGACGACACAAGTCAGCTTGTAGTTCAATACTGTTCACCTCAGGTGCGCCATGATACGCCAGCATTCGACCTAAGTGCCCTTTTCCCGCACACCATTCTAGTACCGCACTATTGGTTTCATCGATGGCGGCGACAAAGTCTTGTAACTGCGCTAGCTTACGCCCTTTAATACCATTGCTCAGCCAAAAAGGGAGGGTATCACGGGGCTTATCATGCATAGGTAACTGTAACAGCGGCGGCAGCTGGCTAAGTGCGGTAATACTCGGCATAAAGAAGGCGTTAAGCGCCTCACTGTCGTTATCAAGCGCCGTTACTTGCTCATCATCCAGTGCTAACAAAGTGGCAGCCAGCTCCGGCCAAGGAATAGTGTGATGCTCGAAAGCAACCACTTGCCAATACTGACGAGTAGAAAAAAGCAGTTCATCGAGGTGTTTAAAGCGCGCTTTATAGTTCACAGTGGCCACAGATGGAGAAAATAATGACCTAGTTTAACGTAATTTTTGCCGATATTTGCGAGAAAATATCAAATGTACATACATTGGTATACAAATCACCGTCAAAATCGCGGCAATGATTAACACCCAAGACAACTCGAGCGTGGCTTCATTGTCATCAGTGTAAATAAATTCTGCTTTATGTTGTTGAAATAAAGCAAGGTCTAGATGATAAAGCTGAGCAATCCACTGCCACTTAGCTGCCGACATCCGACCTATGGGGATATTACCCACTTTAATGTAGTTGCGAAGTTTTTCCGCTTCATAAGCCAGCTGAGCGACACTTTTATGCTGAGCATAATGTTGTTGCGTTATTAATACCGCCTCTTCAAGGTGGTTTAGGGCATAACGCCAGCCTTTAAGGCTTGCGCGACGAAAGCGCTTCACCAAGTCAGGTTTTTGCGCCACCATGCGTTCAGTGGTAAACAGCACATCAGCATAAACGTTAAGGCCATGTTGCATAGGGCAAATTTCACGGGTTTTAATGCCTAACTGCTGCGCCTGATAAGGCTCGTTGGTGCTATATACTTGCATCGCATCGTACTTGCCATTGATAAAATCTTGCAGTGGATCGGCACTGGCATAAAGCTGAATAGCATCAGGATTTATTCCCGCTCGACGCAACATCATCATCAACTCGCCATTTTCGGAATGACCAAGATGGCTGAGTTTTTTCCCTTTTAAATCGCTCGGCGCGTAGATATCGCTGTCGGCTCGAACCATCCAGCAATAAGGTGAAGACTGTAAAATAGCGGCCAAAGCAACATACGGCTCGCCTGCCAGGCGCTGTTTTAATAGCCCAGAATGAAAGACACCAAACTGAGCTTGACCATACAGCACTTTAAAATCGACCTCGGGGTTGTTGGGATCCGCGGCAACAATCTCAACCTCAATACCTTCGTCGCTATAGAAGCCCTTTTCCTTGGCTAAGTAATAACCGGCAAACTGAAACTGATGGGTCCACTTGAGTTGTAACACCACCCGCTCGGTGGCTGAGATACTGAATGACAGCAGGAGTAACGCGGCGGTTATAGCAAGGCGAGGCATCATATCCTTATGTATTTATGCAAATATTGGCTAACTATAGCTGAAATAGCACGTTCTGCCATTCCACATTAAGTCGCTAAGGTGTGCAAGCCTGGTCACAGTACGGTGATCTGTTGTTGCCACTGCGGCCCTAACTGCTGCAACAAATATTGTTGGCTCTGTGCAGCACTATTGCGGCATTGAATATCATAGCCATTGCCATTATTGACCTCAATAATACTAATGTAGCCATCAGCGACACTAATTTGGCCAATTTTGTCTATGGCAATGCGCTTGCCAGTTTTACCTGGATATTGCAGCACTATCTCATCGCCCTCTCGTTTGATTGCCTGCTCAACAGTCTGGCTACCATATAAGCCACCTCCCTCAACAAGTAGCGTCATTGTTATCACTGCAAAAACTAAAAGGATGATGGTTTTCAGCGCTAGCTCATGCGACGAAAAGTGCTGAAATGCCAAGATGAAGCCGGCTAATAACAATAACCGCTGCAGTAACACTAAACTTTTTTCTGGCCATGTCTGTTGCGGTTTAATTTTTAAATTCAGCATAGAAGATCTCCTTATAAGTAAAGCCACCCTAGACTATCCGATAGCTTTTTCATTATCCAGCTTTTTGCTGTTTCAGCGCCTCACCATGGAGAAAGCGCGCAAAGCAAGGATTCTGGGTTTCTTCTTGAAACTGGTAGCCAAGTTTTGCCAAATGCTGATCAAAACGCTCAGAGTCATGGGCCGCCACCTCAAATGCCGCCAAAACATTGCCCTGCGCAGCACCATGATTACGATAATGAAACAAGGTAATATTCCAGTTACTGCCTAACATTTCTAAAAAGCGTGCCAAGGCACCTGGGTACTCGGGAAACTCAAACCGCAATAGTCGCTCAGCCATCACTTGCGGCGGCTTGCCTCCCACCATATAACGCACGTGCAGCTTGGCTAACTCATTGTCAGACAAATCATCGAATTGATAACCGCCGTCTGCCAATGCTGTACTGAGTTCATCAAGCTCTTGCTGACCATTACGCAAACCGACACCAACAAAGATCTGTGCCTCTGCACTGCCGGCATAACGGTAGTTGAACTCGGTAATAGCACGCCCCCCTAGTGACTGACAAAAGCGCTTAAAGCTACCCTTTTGTTCTGGGATGGTGACGCCAAACAGCGCCTCATGTTTGGCACCCAATGCGGTGCGCTCGGCAATGTAACGTAAGCGGTCAAAGTTTAAATTGGCCCCCGATAAAATCGCGGCCACGCTAAGCCCTTTCTCGTTGCTTTGTGCTAACCACTTCTTCAGCCCTGCGGTCGATAATGCCCCCGAGGGCTCTGCGGTGGCCCGAGTCTCGACAAAAATATCCTGTACCGCGGCACAAATCTCGTCGGCCGACACAGTGACCACCTCATCACAAAACTTTTGTGCTAAGCGAAACGTTTCAGAACCAATCAACTTGACTGCTACGCCATCAGCAAAACTACCTACTTGCGACAGCTCCACCGGCTCACCGGCTGCCATCGCCGCTTTTAGGCAGGCGCTGTCTTCGGCTTCGACACCAATAACGCGAATATCCGGGCGCAATGACTTCAAATACACCGCCATGCCTGCCAATAAGCCACCGCCGCCCACGGGGATAAACACCACATCGAGCTTATCGAGTTGCTGCATCAACTCTCGCGCTACTGTGCCTTGGCCAATGATCACATCCTTATCATCGAACGGTGGTACAAACACCCCGTCATGCTCATCGCACAACGCCAAGGCATACTGTTTGGCGGCGTCAAAGTGGTGACCATGTAAGATCACCTCAGCTCCGAGCTTACGCACGGCATTTACTTTGATTTCGGGGGTAGTGAGTGGCATCACTATGGTGGCATGCTGCCCTAAGTGCGTGGCGCTTAATGCCACACCTTGAGCGTGGTTCCCTGCCGACGCGGTATATACCCGCGCCCCTTTTGGCAACTGACGCAGCTTGTTAAAGGCCCCCCGTAACTTAAATGAGTATACCGGTTGTTGATCTTCTCTTTTTAGCCAGATGTCGTTGCTCAGTCGCGCCGACATTTGTTCCAGCTGATTGACCTGCGTCACCTGCACCAAGGGGTCGACATTGGCTTGGATGATGGCACGAAAATAATCTAACTCTTGAGCAACCATCGCTAACTCAGCTCCTCTAATTTTTGCAGGTCTCGAACTGCTCCCTTATCCGCACTGGTGGCCAATAAGGCGTAGGCTTTTAATGCCGGGCTGACATAGCGCTCTCGGTTAACCGGCTTGTAAGTCTCTTTGCCTCGAGCATCCTGTTTGGCACGGCGCAGGGCAAGTTCCGTGTCATCTAATTTAACGTCAATGCTGCGCTGATAAATGTCGATAGCCACAATGTCGCCATCTTCAACCAAGGCTAGAGCACCGCCGCTAGCGGCCTCTGGTGAAGCATGGCCAATCGATAGTCCTGAAGTACCACCGGAAAAGCGACCATCGGTTAATAAGGCACAATCTTTATCTAATCCCATCGATTTTAAGTAGCTGGTTGGGTAAAGCATTTCTTGCATGCCTGGACCCCCTTTGGGCCCTTCGTAGCGAATGATAACAACGTCGCCCTTTTTCACTTTGCCACCTAAAATGCCTTCTACAGCATCATCTTGTGATTCAAAAACCACAGCAGGACCGGTGAAGCGGAGCATTTCATCTTCTACCCCCGCGCTTTTCACAACACAGCCATCCGGTGCCAAATTTCCTTTCAATACGGCTAAGCCGCCATCTTGACGAAAGGCATGCTCAATAGCACGAATACAGCCCCCTTCACGGTCAAGGTCGAGCTCTTGCCAACGATAACCTTGACTCATGCCTTGCGTAGTTCGGATCCCAGCAGGGCCAGCTCGATAAAACGTTTGCGCACGTTCATTGTTACTGTCGCTGGCATCCCAACGAGCAATGACCTCACCTAAGCTACCACCTGCAACGTGCCCAACACTGAGATCCAACTTGCCACCTTGCGCTAACTCTTTGAGGATAGCCATGATCCCGCCTGCGCGGTGGACATCTTCAATATGATATTGTGGCGTTGCGGGGGCTACCTTACAAAGAAACGGCGTATTGCGCGAAAGCTGATCGATGTCATTTAAATCAAAATCAACCTCACCTTCTTGCGCAGCTGCCAACAAATGCAAAATCGTATTGGAAGACCCGCCCATGGCAATATCGAGCGTCATAGCATTGGTAAACGCCGCCTGATTGGCGATGTTGCGAGGCAACACGTGTTCATTGTCTTTGCCATAATATTCATCACACAAAGCGACAATACGTTTCGCCGCGCCGAGATAAAGCTGCTCACGATCTTTGTGAGTAGCTAGGGTCGTACCATTGCCGGGCAATGCCAACCCCAGCGCTTCGAGTAAGCAGTTCATGGAATTTGCCGTAAACATGCCAGAACACGAACCACAGGTTGGACAGGCGGAGCGCTCAACCTGTTCCGAGTCTTCATCACTGACGCTCGGATCGGCGCCTTTTACCATGGCATCGACGAGATCGAGTTTCAGATCGATATCGGCCAGGCGAGTTTTACCTGCCTCCATGGGACCGCCTGAGGCGAAGATAACCGGAATATTCAGTCGTAATGCAGCCAGCAACATGCCTGGGGTGATCTTGTCACAGTTAGAGATGCACACCATGGCATCGGCGCAGTGAGCATTGACCATGTATTCCACTGAATCCGCAATTAAATCCCGTGATGGCAGTGAATACAGCATGCCGCCATGACCCATAGCAATACCATCATCAATGGCAATGGTATTAAATTCGCGGGGCACACCACCCGCTTCGGTAATAGCATCAGCCAGCAGTGAGCTCAACTGATTAAGGTGAACATGGCCAGGCACAAATTGTGTGAAAGAGTTGACCACGGCAATAATCGGTTTATGAAAATCGCCATCGGTCATGCCTGTGGCACGCCAAAGTGCACGAGCACCGGCTCGTTGTCTACCCTCTGTGGTTGTTTTGCTGCGTAATTTAGCCATGTTTCACCTTTGCTCGGTAAACCGAGTTCCTCATTCCCAAAAAATATTAAGTTAATTAATCGTTTACGTACTCAAGCCAGCCGTTTTCATCTTCCGCTTCACCTTTCACTAAGGCAAAATAGGCTTGCTGTAGCTCTGCGGTGATAGGGCCACGACCGCCATTACCTACCGCAATTTGATCGACGCTTCTCACTGGTACCACCTCAGCCGCAGTGCCTACCATAAAGAACTCATCAGCCAAGTAGAGCGCTTCACGAGCAATGGGCTCCTCGCGGACTTCATAGCCGCGTTGGCGTGCTAAGTGAATGATGGTATCGCGAGTTAAACCGGGCAAAATACATGCGGTCGTCGGTGGGGTATAAAGCACCCCTTTTTTCACCACAAAAAGGTTCTCACCGGCGCCTTCACTGAGATAGCCATTAACGTCCAGAGCAATCCCCTCAACGTAACCATTGCGCTTTGCCTCTCCGGAGATGAGTTGTGAAGATAAATAGTTACCCCCGGCTTTTGCAGCCGTCGGCATGGTATTGGGTGCCAAACGGCTCCAAGAAGAAACACAGACATCAACCCCTTGTGCCAGTCCTTCTTCACCCAGATAAGCCCCCCACTCCATTGCCGCCACCGTCATCTCTGCGCGGTGAGACTTGGGGTTAAGGCCCAAACCAACATGACCTAAAAAAGCAAATGGTCGTAAGTAGGCATTACTAAACTCATTCACACGGATGGTTTCTTTACACGCTGCAATGACTTCTTCAGGTGTATAAGGGATCTCCATACGATAGATTTTCGCCGAATCAAATAAGCGCTGGATATGATCGCTTAAACGAAACACCGCGGGGCCCTTTGGCGTATCATAAGCGCGGATCCCCTCAAAAACTGAGCTGCCATAATGCAAGGCATGGCTAAGCACATGCGTGGTTGCCTGCTGATAAGGAACCATTTCTCCGTTGTGCCAAATAAGTTCTGATGTTTGTGTCATTTTTAACTACCTTAATTCTTTTAAATTGCCTGTTGTTGTAGTGTATGCAAGTCAACTGCTTGCACTTCTACTAGCTTACTCAGTTGTGAGGTTAATAAATAGATAGGTTTGTCACTATCTACCGTCATTTTGACGTGGAATAAGTCGTCTTGGCCCTGCAACTCTAGATTGGTGAGGCGAAACCCTCGATGCCGAGCCACTCGCAAGAAGCGCTCCACCGCGATACTTTGTTGTTTTACTGCAACGGTTAAATGGTGTTTCATGAGTGGCTCTCCATCATCATTTCATCATTGGCAGCACCCGGTGGAACCAGCGGCCATACGTTTTCTTTGTCGTCTATGCATGCATGTAAAATATAAGGCCCTGTAGCATTAACGAATGCGTCAATGGCATTATCTACTTGGTTTGCATGAGTGATTGTTTGTCCTGGTATACCGAATACGGCAGCCAAAGAGACAAAGTCTGGATTATCGGAAAGGTCGGTTTCACTATAACGACCATCAAAAAAGAGCTGCTGCCACTGCCGAACCATGCCCAGTCTTTGGTTATCTAATATGAGTATTTTAACTGCTAGGTTGTTGCGGCGGATGGTCGCCAACTCTTGAATGTTCATCATGATTGAGCCGTCACCAGACACCGTGATAACGGTATTATCAGGACGTGCTATCTGCGCGCCAATGGCGGCTGGCAGGCCAAATCCCATGGTCCCTGCGCCACCACTACTGAGATGATTGCTGGGGTGGCTAAATTTCATATGCTGAGCCACCCACATTTGGTGTTGACCAACATCACAACAAACCACAGCGTCATGGGCGAGCTTTTGACTAAGCTGATTTAATAAATATGGGGCAAATACTTTTTCACCTGGGTAGTCATAGCGCCACGCATGCTGGCGTTGTAATGACGCCAAATGACCTAACCACTCGGCATCGGTAACAACACATTCTAGCTGAGGTAACGATTGTTTCAGATCGGCAACCAGTGATGCCGCCGCCGGTTTACGCTTACCCACTTCTGCAGGGTCGATGTCTAAATGGATCACCTTAGCGCCTGCGGCAAACTTCGCCAAATTACCCGTAACACGGTCATCAAAACGCGCACCGATGCACACCAACAAGTCGCATTGTTGCACCGCTAGGTTCGCCGCTTGTGTGCCATGCATGCCCAGCATACCTAAGTCATACTCATAATCAGGTAATACGCTGCCCAATGCCTTCAAGGTAGACACCGCTGGCATGTGCGTTTTTTCTAAAAATTGCATTAGTTGAGGCTGCGCATCCGCATTATGAACGCCACCACCAATATAGGCGACTGGCCTTTTTGCATCACACAATAGCTGATTGGCTTTTTCCACCTCAGTTTGCGACAACCTCGGCTGCTGCTCTTGTGGTGCTGCAAACGGATGAAAAGGCACCTGAGCCAGTTGCACGTCTTTCGGAATGTCCACCAACACCGGACCAGGACGTCCAGATTGCGCCAAGTAGATAGCCTCTTGTAACACTTCAGCCAGGTCTTCAGGGCGCTCCACCATGTAGCTGTGCTTAGTACAAGATAAAGACATGCCCAGTACATCCACCTCTTGAAACGCATCGGAGCCGATGGCAGCGGTTGGCACTTGTCCCGTGATCGCCAGCAGTGGCACTGAATCCATCATGGCATCTGCCAATGCGGTGATTAAGTTGGTTGCACCGGGGCCGGAAGTGGCAAAACACACGCCCAACTTGCCGCTACTACGGGCATAACCCACGGCAGCAAAGCCAGCTCCTTGCTCATGACGAGTTAAGTAATGCTTTACCGGCGCGCCATACAAAGCATCGTAAATCGGCATAATGGCCCCACCAGGGTAACCAAATACGTGCTTTACGCCTTGCTCTTCTAGCACCTTGATAACAAGTTGTGCGCCGGTTGTTGAATTACTCATGTTTTACTCTCAATTTGCCCTAAAACGAAAACGCCCCCCGAACCTGTTGGTGCGGGGGGCGCTTATGCTGATTATGTTTGTTACAGCACTAACTAGCCCCCGCGGTAATAATAATCACCACGCTGATAATCACGACTAGTAGAGTTGTTGTCTGTAACATTTAAAATTCCGTCACTGTATTTGAATTAAAGGGCCTGTTTTGACCCCTTTGCTATGTCTTTTTCTATTAGTACCGCGTCAGAGGCTCTGAAGTCAACATAAAAACTATGTCATTTAAAAGTAATATCAAGCGCAAAAAGAATAAAAAAACCAAACATCAAGTAAATTGAGAATGAATTAATACAAACTCAATAGATTGAGCACGTTCTATTGGGCCAACCGCTTGTTCTAGAAAAATTTACTTTTTGCGCCTTATAAGATGAATTTTTTTCTACTGCAATTCACGCCGGCACTTTTTTAGTGACATTGAGGAGGGATTATCGCAGACTAGCCTTTTACCATTAACAAGGATTGCTGACATGATTAAACAACTTTCCTCTTATGTGTTGCTGTATTTTTGGCTAGCACTTTTTAGCGCTTCAAGCTACGCCGAAGTGGGCCTGTGGCAAATTAGCAAAGGCGATACAACGTCTTATTTATTTGGCACAGTGCATGTCGGTGATAAGCAAATGCAAGGGCTACCAGACAAAGTAAAAAGAGCCATAGAGAAAAGTGACAAAGTCATGGTAGAAGTCAACCTTGAGTCTTTATCACCGTTGCAAATTCAACAGCGTTCCATGCCTTTTATGTTGTTGAAAGAGAATGAAACACTGCAAAGCACGTTGTCGCCAGCGGTATATCAAAAAGTCGTTGACTACTTCGCAGCCAAACAGATTGATGTTGCCCTGTTTGAGCGCTACGCGCCTTGGGCTGTCATGGTGACCATTTTACAACTGGAATACCAACGTCTTGGTTTCAGCGAGGCCAATGGCATCGACAAGCAAGTGGTGAATTATGCGCAACAGCACAATATCCCCATTGGCGAATTTGAAAGTTTAGAGTATCAACTTAAGATGTTTAGTCAGTTAGGACAATATAGCGATGCCATGTTGCAAGAAACGTTCACCCAAATGGCGGATCTCGATACTTACTTTTTAGACATGATCAGCGCCTGGCGACAGGGCGATCTAAAACAGCTTGAGCACTACTACAACACCAGCTTTGCTGAAGGCGAATATGGCGCCCTAGCAGAGCGCTTAATGATTAAAGAGCGCAACAATAATTGGCTCGAAGCACTGCAACAGCAACTTCCCCATGAATCTTTATTTATTGCTGTTGGCGCACTGCATCTGGTGGAACGCTATGGCTTAATCACGCAGTTGCAACAGCAAGGATACACGGTAAGCAAAATATAACTGCCCTGGCGCTCGCTCATGAGCGCCTCTGTTGCGATTAAAAAATAAATTTTGTTGCTTTGAACCTTTTAGCCAATACCGTGCGACTTACTTGTTAAACACAAAGAGCACAACAAGGTTTCGCCATGAAAAAAACACTACTCGCTTTAGCATTAGGACTGGCTAGTATCAGCAGCCAAGCACAAGACTCGCGCACCATTAAGCAATCGTTTGACAGCAACGACATCAGCGAACTTGAAATTGATGTTCCAGTTGGCAAAGTCGATTTAACGACCTACCAAGGCAGCACCGTTGAGATCGATATTTTGGTTGAACCCAAGGACAGCGACGACTGGTTTGGTGATGTTGATCTCAGTGAAGCCGTACTTGAGAATACAACGTCAGGTGGCACACTGGCCCTTGAAATCGACTCCGACGATTACGAACTAACTTGGACTGTGAAAGCGCCGGAGCACCTAGCTTTAGACATTGAAGTTGGCGTTGGTAAAATTGAGCTACAGAACCTTAGTAACTCCGCCGAACTGGAAGTCGGTGTCGGCAAAATAGATATTCACACCACAACCGATGACTATAACCGTATTTTGCTCGATTCAGGCGTAGGAAAAACCCGCATGTCAGGCTTTAGTTTCAGCAGCGAGCAGCAAAAAAGCATGGTCGGCTCAACCTCAGAATACAACGGCTCGGGTCGTTACAATTTGGATGCCGAAGTGGGCGTGGGCAAAATTAAGTTGCAACGCGATTAAGCCACTTGGTTCACCAAAGCAGCAATTTTGTTAATTAAGTCATCGGGCTGCAACGGCTTAAACACATGAGCCGTTGCACCTACTTGATAGGCTCTTTCTATGTCAGCAAGGTTGGTGTTCGCCGTCACCACCAAAATCGGTACTTGCGGATCCCGTTCACGCAGTCTTTCCGTCGCTTCAAAACCGTCCATCACCGGCATATTTAAATCCATTAACACTAAATCAAATGCATCGCTGTTGTAGACATCAAGCGCCTGAGCTCCATGCTCAACGTGCTGTATCGACTGCGCCAATGGTTGTAACATGCTTTCTATCACCTTGGCATTGAGGACATTGTCTTCCACCAGCAACACCCTTAATGAAGTTGTTAACGGCGCCGAAGTGGGCGCATTTGACTCATCACACAGTTCCAAGGGCATGAGCAGTAAGGCCCGAGTGCCCGTTGGCTTTATTTTACTAAACCGCAAGCTGCCACCTAAGGATGACACCAGCAACCGACAACGCTTCAAGCCAAGTTGTGAGCCTTGAAAATGATCTGACTCGCCAGCTTCTTGTAAGCTCGAATAATCAAACCCCGGACCACTGTCATCAATGATGATTTCTAGCATCGGCTGCTGCTCGATATAGATTAAGTCGGCCACCACTTGAATTTTGCCCTGCTCGGTAAACTTAATGGCATTGGTGATTAATTCGTTCAACAGCCAATTAATGCGTTTATGGTCACAATAGCAGCGTATGTAGAGCGTTTTACTGATGGCCATGTTAAATGCCAATGATTTTTGATGTGCAGATAAACGGTAGGCAGCGCAGGCCACTTTGAGCTCAGCGCCAAGCTCCACCTCTTGCCGTTCTGGCACAATCTCTTGCATCGACAAATGGTTAAAGTCTTCAATGGAATAAAGCAAGTTATCCAGTTGTTGACTGGCATCCCTCACATGCTGCAAATGGCGCTCATCTTTTTCTTGCCAGTACGCATCAAGATAGCCCTGTACTGCTTGCAAGGGCGTTCGCAGCTCATGACTGACCCGCGATAAAAAACGTGACTTTGCTTTTAGTGCCGCGTCAGCAAGCTCACGGGACTCTTCTAGTCCGGTGAGCGTCGCTTCAATTTGTTGGCGCATGGGTCTAAAGATAAACCAAGCTTCAAAAGCCAGCAGTAACAACCCCAGTAACCACAGCGATATTTGTAAACTTCTGACCTGTTCAGTTTTGTCTTCCGCATGCTGTTCAAATAGGCTCACGGCACGATTCAAGTCGGGCAGCAGTTGCTGCGACTGTGCCCGAATAGCTTGCGCTAACTCAGTGTTTGAGTCATCTAGAAATTCTCGAGTTGAGCGAATAAATTGCTCAGAGCGTTGCTCTAGGTTGATAGGGGGGGCAAAGTACAGTTGCCGAAGCTGGGCGTTAAGGTAAGGGTAGTCGCCAGCTGTCGACTGGGTGAGAAATTGATGATTACTCTCAAACTTCACCAACGCGGCCATAAGCTCAGGGTGCTGCACTTTGTTTGGTTCGCTGCTGAATAACGCAATACGTTGCGAGAGCATGCGCTGCATACCAGCAATATTGATGACATTGGCATCGGTGCTTTGTTGCCGTAGTAAAAACTGTATCAGTAACATAGCAATGGTTAATAACACGGCCATTGCCAGTAACGCGCCTGTGTATTTTAAACGAACATTATGCCCTATCGACATCTTCTTATAATCACCATCATGCAGTACGGCTAGAACTAAAGTGTAGCTTAGCCAGTGAATAAATACAGCAAAATACTTGACACCTAGACGGCCATAGTGGTTCAATGCGCGTTCACCCTATTTGCATAGTTTGTAGCCATGGCTGCAAACTTAGGGCTGGAAGAGGTGCGTTATTCAGGTAACTAAGTGAAGGAGAGCAAACTCCGTTGCAACTTAGTGAGGGGAATAAACGCCGAGAGATTAGTTAATTTGCGATGACTAATTTCGGGCGACTGGGCTGAATCCCAGCGACTGTCACCAACACATTTGGTGGAGAGCTTCTGGTCTTAAAAAAATAAGGCCCGTTGCCTTATCGATTTTTAAGTCCATTGCTCTTCGAATTTTAACGGTTCGAAGTTTGGACATACCCGCCTAAACTCCGAACATGATTTAAGTTCGGTAGAGATGAAATCACAATTCAACTTATCTGACTATCCGTTATGGACGGCTTTAGTAACGCCTTTTGACGCGCAGGATCAGGTCGATTATGACGCCTTAGCGCAACTGGTGCGCGAACAACAAGACGCTGGTAACGGTATTTTGTTACTCGGCAGTACTGGCGAGGGCTTAGCATTAAGCCAAGCAGAACAACAAGGTATCGTCGAGTTTGTCTGCCAGCAACCCCATACCACTCCCCTAATGGTGGCCGTAGGTGGTAGCAACCTTGAGCAACAGCTTGCTTGGGTAGAGTTTTGTAACCAGCAACCCATTGACGCCTTATTACTGGGCTCGCCGATTTACGCCAAACCCGGTCAAGTCGGTCTTACACACTGGTTTACCACACTGCTAGATGCCAGTGACAACCCTTGCATGATCTACAATGTTCCAGGGCGCAGCGCCGTAGCCATTGCTCCTAAGGTGCTGGCGGGACTTGCCCAGCACCCTAACCTTTGGGCACTAAAAGAAGCCAGTGGTGATATTGCTGCGTTTGAGGCATTTCGCCAAGCCGCCCCAAAGGTGCAGATATACAGTGGCGATGATGCCTTAATGCCTTATTTTGCCCAAGCCGGTGCCGCAGGGCTGGTTTCAGTTGCCGCGAACGCTTGGCCACAACAAACCGCTGAATACGTTAGACGCGCTTTAACCGGTACTTCGGTAAACTTGTTTACCATCTGGTCTGAGGCGGCAAGCAGCTTGTTTGCAGTAGCCAACCCCATCCCAATCAAAGTTTTGTTGCATCTACAGGGGAAGTTGGCCAGTCCTAACCTGCGTCCACCATTGACCCATTTAGAACTCCCAGAGACCGCCGCGCTGAGCCGCGCAAATGAATCAATTTTAGCTTGGAATTAAGGTAGTAAAGATGAGCTGGTTAACTCTTTTAGATAATTTAGAATCAGGAACCGTGCGTGCAGCAACGCAAGATGAGCATGGTCAATGGCACGCCAATATCACCGTAAAAGAAGGCATCTTGGAAGCCTTCCGCAATGGCGTCAATACCGAGTACCCCGGCGGTTTCGTCGATAAAGATAACCTTGCTCCGCAAGGCTTTGCAGCCGATGCTGGCGTGCGCATGGTGCCAGGCGGTAGCAGTGTTAGACGCGGTGCCTATGTCGCACCAGGAACCATTATTATGCCTCCCGCCTACGTCAATATCGGTGCCTACATCGATGCCGGTACTATGGTGGACAGCCATGCCTTGGTAGGCTCTTGCGCACAGATTGGTAAGAATGTGCACCTCAGTGCTGCCGTACAAGTAGGTGGCGTATTGGAGCCCATTGGTGCCAGCCCGGTTGTGGTGGAAGACGATGCCTTTATCGGTGCCGGCTGTGTGTTAGTCGAAGGCGTGGTGGTGAAACGCGGTGCCGTGTTAGCTCCAGGGGTACGCTTGTCGGCGAGCATTCCCGTTTATGACTGCGTGAATGAGCGGATGCTGGATAAGCTCGAAGCGATCCCAGAGAACGCCATTGTCATCCCTGGCTCCCGCCCTGCCTCCAGTGACTGGGCAAAAGCCCAAGGGCTGAGCATGTCCTGTGCATTAATTGTTAAGTATCGCGACCAACAAAGTGACGCATCGCTGGAGCTTGAAGAGGTGCTGCGCTAATGAGCTGGTTGAGCACGCCGCAGCGCGCAATCGCTGAGTCACTGGTACAGCAACAAAGCACTGCGTTTTTTTGCTATGACTTAGATCAGCTAGCGCAGCACGTAGAGCCATTATTGCAGCAAGATGTGGTCAAACTTTGGTACGCGGTTAAAGCCAACCCGCTATCTCATATTATTCAAACCCTAGATAAAGCGGGGTTTAATTTTGATGTTGCTTCAACAGGTGAGCTAGAGCAAGTCTTAGCACAAGATGTTAGTGCCAGCCGCGTGCTCAACACCGGGCCGGCAAAATCGCTGGCACAGATCCGCACTTTTGCCGCAAAGGGAGTGCGCGTCTTCGTCGCTGAAAGCCATAATCAGGTGCACTGGCTTAATCAAGTGGCCAGTGAATACGATACCCAATTCACCGTTTTACTGCGAGTGCAATTACGCTTTGATAAAGCAGAAGAGAACCCATTGGGTGGTAACACCTTAACGCCCTTTGGCCTTGGCTGTGAGCAGTGGCAATCCTTAACGTTAAGTGAGTTTCGTCATCTTGATGTTGCCGGATTACACATCTTTCAATGGGGCAATATGCTTTGCAGCGATACTTTGGCTTCGCTGTGGCAAGCCATGGTGGAGCCCTTGTTAGCACTTGCAGAAGCCCTAGGGATGCGACTGCGCCTCCTTGACCTTGGCGGTGGCTTAGGCATTCCTTATCAGCAAGCGGATAGCGCCATTGTCTGGCCCAAGCTGGTTGATGCCCTTGCAAGCATCAAAGCAGCAACTCAGGTCGATGAGCTGTGGATGGAGTTAGGCCGTTTCGCGGTGGGCGAGTGTGGCTTTTACTGCAACCCAGTGGTAGAGCAGAAACAAAATTATGATGCCCTACAGTTGATCATGGCAGGCGGTGTTAATCACCTGCTCCGCCCTGTCGTTACCGGGCAAGCGTTCCCAGCAGAGTTACTGCGTCAGTCTAGCGCTGAGCCCGTAACATTTCACGTCCATGGTCCGCTTTGCACCGCGCTGGATAAACTCGGTGAATTCTCATTGCCAAGAGATTGCAATGAGCACGACTGGCTGGTGTTTAGTCAATGTGGCGCCTACGGTTACACCGAAAGCATGCCCTTTTTTCTTTGCCATGAGCTGCCGGGGGAATACGTCATTCGCAATGGTGAAGTGATCTGTGCCCGGCCTGCAGAGCCGGCGATGAACTATTTGAGGTAATCATGAACACCATTACACAGCAAAACATTCAGGTTGGAGAAATAGCTAATGGCCTGCCTTTAAGCATTCCCGTGTACCGTCTGCAGGGCAATGGTCAAGGGCCAAAGGTGTACATTCAGGCCAATATGCATGGCGCTGAAGTTCAAGGAAACGCGGTGATTTATCAATTACTGGAGCGCCTTAAACACTTGCCGTTACAAGCCGACATTACCCTAGTGCCCTATGCCAACCCCATTGGCTGTAATCAAAAATCGGGAGAGTTCACTCTCGGTCGTTTCGATCCCATTACAGGCACCAATTGGAATCGTATGTATGTCGATCATAGCGCTATTGCCACCGAGTTCGCCGCGCAACATCCTGATCTTGCCGTCGCCGACATCAAACAGCAATTTCGGGCCCAATTGATCGCGCGTAACCAGCAACAACTCGATGCCGCTGCAAACCGCGTCAATACTGGTAAGCGCATTGCCCTAAACTTACAGCAACTGGCTCATGAAGCCGATATTGTGTTGGATCTCCATACCGGTCCAATTTCAGCTAAGCACCTGTATTGCCCAGAGTACGCCAAACACAGTGCTCGCTACTTTAACATTCCCCATGTGTTATTAATTCCCAGTGACTTTGATGGCGCCATGGATGAAGCGAGTTTTTGCCCATGGTGGCAACTGCAACAAGCCTACGCCGAGATTGGCCGTGAGATCCCGGTAATGACCGAGGCATTTACGGTTGAGTTGGGCTCGCAAGAGAAGATCGATCTTGATGAAGCGCTCAATGATGCTAACAGTATCCTAAGCTACCTCAGTTACAAAGAAGCGTTTACCGAGTCGCTTTATCAACCACAAGAAATGACCCGCTATGCTTGCTTACTGGAGAACTACCGCGCCTTTTATGCCCCCATGGGCGGCATGGTGGAGTACTCGGTGAAACCAGGAGAGCAAGTGCAAGCAGGGCAAACCATCGCAAAAATTCTGCGCATGGAACGCTATTTATCAGAAGCACCGCTTAACCACATCAGTTTGGATGAAGATGCCATTGCGATCCTGCATTTTGCCTCAGCCAGCGTCAATCAAGGCACTGAGCTTTATAAATTTTTTACTAAGGTCGAGACCTTATAAACAGTATTGCGTGAGAGTAAGTCGAACCTATTAGGTGATAACTTACTAAGGTGGGGCGGCAGTTGCCGCCAGCCTTTTTTCCTTTTTCTCTCATGCCAGCGCTGATTCATTTGGCTTTCAGTCTGATTGCGTAATAATGTAATCAATTGTATGCAATCAACGGCGCTTAAAAGGATCCCCATGAGACCATTTGCTTTCTCTACGCTCGCACTAATGACACTGCCTCTAACGAGTTTAGCGGCACAGGATGACATCGACCTAGTAAAACAATGCGTGCTCAATGCCGTATTAACCGCAGACAAAAACACCACTATAGAACAAGTACGAACAGAGTGTGCCAAAGCGGCGCCGGAGAAGAACTTCAGTCAGCTGGACAAGCGCATGGCGCGGGAGCGCGTCACCGAGCAAAACCGCAACGTGTTAACGCCGCATAAGCGTAATTATATCTTGCCCGTCTCTTACATGACCAACGTCAATTCCCGCCCGTTTGATGGTTTAAAAGCCATTGATGACGAACGTGGTGAGCCCATTGATAACTTTGAAGCCAAGTACCAAATTTCTTTAAAGGCACCGATTTACCATAGTTTTTCCGATAAAGATCAAGCCGTCTATTTTGCCTTTACTCTGCAGTCTTATTGGCAGCTTTATAATAAAGATGTGTCCTCGCCGTTTCGTGAAACCAACTATGAGCCAGAAATTTTTTGGATTAACTTTTTAGACGATGAAAACGTGCTTTGGGGTGATGAGATGGCGTTTGTGCTGGGGATGTCACACCAGTCTAATGGCCGCAGTCAACCTAACTCCCGTTCCTGGAACCGCATTTACGCTAACTTTATCTGGGAAAACAATGGCTTTGTATTTAGTTTTAAACCTTGGTATCGGATCCCAGAAGACCCGAAAGAAGACGTGCTAGACCCTCGCGGTGACGATAACCCTAATATTGACGAATACCTTGGACATTTTGAGCTGCGCGGTGCGTATCGCTACGAAGAACATGAATTTGGTTTTATGTGGCGCAATAACTTGCGCAGTGACAACCGTGGCGCGCTGCAGCTGGACTGGTCATTCCCAATTTGGGGGAGATTACGCGGCTATGCGCAATACTTTAATGGTTACGGCGAGAGCCTCATAGACTACGATAGTCACACTCAGCGCTTAGGTGTTGGCGTGCTGTTAACGGATATTTTGTAAATGCCAGCACAGCGCTAATTTCGTAGCGCTGTGCAATACAAGTTTATTGCGGTTTGACTACCACAAACTGGCCATCAAATTTGGCCACTAATTTATCGCCATCAAAGACACTCACTGGCACGCGATATTTGGCCTTACCGTCGTTATTGAGCGCCCTCAGGTCGCCCTCACAGTCGGCAATGGTCACAGTCGCAGCCGGTGCGGTAGTGAGAGGCTTTAGGTATTTGATGTTGGCATCCGCCAAGACGATATCCCCCTCAAGCCCTAACTCTTTCAGTGCCAAATACGTTGCCCCCCAACCGGTTAAGGTGGCCATACTGTAAATAGAGCCTGCAAACATAGAGTTGTGCAGATTTAAGTTGGCTTTTAGGTCTGCTTTAGTGGAAAACTGCCAATCGGTATAGCTTTGTACTTTAATGCCCATGGCATCACTGATCGGAATTGACTCACGCCAGGTGTTTTGTAGCACTTGAGTCCAGTCTGGTTGACGAAACCACCCCGGCTCGGTTGGGCGCTGCTTAACCATTTTCCAATGCTGCACATCGCCATAAGCAAGGTGGGCTTTTTCTACCACTTCGTAGCCATGACGCTCATAAAAAGACAAGGCACGCTCACGGGCAAAAAGCACGAGTTCTTGCGCCTGTTGTGTCCACGCAACAATCTCCAGTTCGTGCAGTAAACGACTACCCAAATGGTGACCTCGATGCCCTTCGGCCACCGCCATGTAACGGACTTGCGCCTGCTGGTGATCATTAAAGTGAAGCCGCGCAACGCCTAGCACTTCACCCTCATTATTTTTTATAAAGCGATGCTCAGCCTCTTGCTCCAAGTCATCTTGCTCGCTGCCGCGAGGCTGTTCCCATGGGGCTCTTAATACTTGCCACCGCAGTTGGTAGTAGGCTTGCCAATCTTCGCTGCTTTGTGGTGAAGATACCTCAAACATCACTGACTCCTGTTGTTTATTGCTTTTGTCGCGTTTAATGTCATCGCGCAATGGATACACCCTACAAGATAAGCTCAGTGTAGGGAATAAAACACGTTAAAACACTTATTCTTTAGTGTAAAAACTAGTGAACAAACTGGCATTCACATTATCCTCGTCTATGATGATGTAATCATGGGAGAATTTATTACTCACAGTGGCACTATTAGTAATGATTTTGTAGCTCAAAGCCACCAACTTGGTCACCTACTGTATTGGCATAAACAGGGCCCTAACAGTATCCAAGTAAGGCAAGAAAAATCACTGCGCTGGCTACTGATTAATGACACATTACAATCCGTTGTGGAGCTAAACCACCCGGAACACTTGCTATTTCCCCATTTAAAAGCATTTGCTCAGCGTTGGCAGCAGGTTGCGGCTCCCACCAGTGTACTTGAACTGGGGTTAGGTGCTGGCGCAATTCGCGACTATTTGGGTCACCTCTACCCCGAGTGCCACATCACCACCGTCGACAATAACCCCGATGTTATTCATTGTTACAAGCGCTATTTTGGCGGTGATCCTTTGTGTGATGTGAACTGTGTGGACGTCTTTAAAGCATTGCAAAACAATAAGCACTATGACTGGATTATTTTGGACCTGTTTAGCGAAATGGACCCTCCGCTGTTTCTATTTCAACATCGCTTTTATCGCTTATTGCGCGCCGCCATTAACGAGGGGGGGCGACTGTATATTAATTTCCTCAGCGATCATGAGTCGCAGCTCAAACAGCTGCAACATCTGTTAATCACTAACTTTGGTAAAAAGCCCAGGGTCGAGCCAATCGCTGACTACGCCAATATTCTTATTGAAGTCAAACGCTAGCCCGACTTGACCTAAATACTAAAATTAAACGTGACCGGACCGTCGTTCACTAAAGAGACCTTCATATCAGCGGCAAATTGCCCGGTGGCCACCCGCAGCCCCGAGGCCTTAGCCTGCTTTACAAAGTAATCGTATAGTTGCTCCGCCTGAGCCGGGGTGCCAGCACTGGAAAAGCTGGGCCGCATGCCCTTTTTAGTATCGGCTGCTAAGGTAAATTGAGAGACCACCAGCAGCTCACCATCGATGTCTTTGACGCTGAGGTTCATTTTGCCGTTGTCATCGCTAAAAATGCGATAGTTACTGACCTTGTGCAGCAGCTTGTCTGCGGTTTCTTCACTATCGGGCTTTTCGACCCCCAGCAACAACAAAATCCCTTGACCAATTTCGCCCACTATTTCGCCGTCCACAACCACCTGCGCTTGTGACACTCTTTGGATCAGCCCTTGCACCTTAACCCTCTTATTTTGCTAATGATTGAGTTTGCATAATAACAAGTCTGCCGCTCGCCTGATAGCCTCAGAATAGGCGGAATGGGCACTACAATGACCCACGGAGTTAAGTAATAATATTTGCGCTTCCATCGTCTTCGCTAGCTCGTAAACAGGGGCATAGCGACACATAAGATCATGACGACTGTGGATAAACCAGCAGGGTAAGCCACGTAATTTAGCGCCATTGCGGCTGATTTGCTGATCTGCAATAAAGCATTGATGAGTAAAGAAATGCACCATTTGCTGCGCTTTTCCTAGCTGTTTATCAGCTTTACCAATGCGCATATGCTCGGTGTCACTGCCCGACACAATGAGGTTATCCCATTCACACCACTGTTGAGCGGCCTTACGCGTAAGCAGATCATCGTGACTAAACAGCGCTTGTTGATAGCCTTGCAGAATTGATTTTACTCCCTTCATGCCTTGGCTAAACGCGTGGTAATGCTCTGGATAAAATTGCGCCGGCGCGCCATGGGGGCCATATAGCCACTCGAAGTCGTCGTCACAGGCTAAGAAGCTACACCAAAGGATCAGCCCCAATACTTTTTCCCGACTCTGCTGGGCATAAAGCAACGCCAAGGTGGCGCCCCAAGACTCCCCCGCTAACACAAATTGGCTAATGCCAATATGCTGAGTGAGTGTATCAATATCCCGTAATAGATGGGCAGTATCAATGTGCGCTAATGAGTGTGGAGTGGAATTACCGCAACCACGCTGACTAAATAAAATGATGCGGTATTTTTGCGGATTAAAGTAACCCAGAACCTGTCGGGAGTGACCTTGGCCGGGGCCTCCGTGCAAAACCAGCACGGCAACTCCAGCGGAGTTACCATACTCTTCGATTGCTAATTGGTGGCCATCGCCCACGGCTAAATGATATCGACGTAATGCTTCACCATGCTGATACAGTAGACTCATGCTGTCCCCCTTGTTGCAGAGCACGTGCTCTGCCGCCCCAGAGGTAAGCCATGGCAACCCTATTACTCGGTCACGCTGAGTCTTTCTCTGCCGGGCTGTTTATAGACTCATTTTGCGCTGACGCTGGCGCCTCTGGTGGATCAAATTTTGAATTGGTGTCTAACCCCGCGTCTTCCATATACTGGGTTATGCACACGGTAAATTCGGCTCCCAATAACACCACTATCCAAGATAAATACACCCAGACAAATAAAATGGGCACGGTAGCTAAGGCACCATAAATCACTTCGTATGACGGAAAGTGACTGATATACATGGCAAAGCCTTTTTTTGTCAGCTCAAACAATAATGCTGCAAAAAACGCCCCGGGTATGGCTGCACGAAACGAAACACTGGTGTTAGGCACTAAAGTATAGAGCATAACAAAGCCCACCATGGAAATAAGATAAGGCAATACACCTAAGATGGCACCACTAAAGCCGGGGATCCCCTTATCAGCGAACGATACCAAGGAGACAATATAAGAAGTCATACCAATGCTGGCCCCTAACAGCACTGGGCCCAATGTCAGCACCATCCAGTAAATAGCAAAAGAAATCATTAATGGCCGCTTTTTCTCAATCCGCCAAATGCGGTTTAAGGTGGCATCAACATTACGGATCAGCAACAGTGCAACCACCGCCAGAAAGCTCACGCCAACAGCAGTCATCTTGTTGGCATTGCCGGTAAAGGCGCTAATGTGCTCTTTGATGGTGTCAGTTGAAGTGGGTACAAAGTTGGTAAAGATAAAGTTTTCGATGGCGACTCGAGCATCCTCAAACCCAGGAAAAGCCGAGAAAATGGCCACCCCCACAGCGATTAATGGCACCAAAGAGAGCAGCGTCACATAGGCCAAATAGCCAGCATTCACCATGATCTGATCTTCACCGCAGCGTTTACTGTAATGCCGCCACCAGCTTGGTTGAGTTTGTAAAAAGCGCCATGCAACGGCTTTCATCTCGGCAATTCTATCCATCATATTCGTGCTTTTAATTCATTATTTACTTTACACATGATAACAATCCCACCCATAATTTATAGCGCTAAATCATTATAATGGTGGTCAATATCAGCGTTTGCCGCAAGTTTTGATCGCTTTTCTTCACACAGGAGCCGCTATGAAGAAACTCATTTTAAGCGCCGTGGTTTTACTCTTTATCACGGGTTGCCAAAGTGCCTACTATGCCACCATGGAAAAATTCGGTGTTCACAAACGCGAGATTTTGGTCGACAGAGTAGAAGAAACCAAAGAGTCACAACAAGCGTCACAGCAAGAGTTTCAGTCTGCGCTGGAGCGCTTAACCACCTTGATTAATTTTGACGGTGGCGAACTGCAAGAGGCGTATGAGCTGTTAAATGATGATTATCAAGCCAGTATGGCCGCAGCAGAGGCAGTTAGCAGCAATATTAACAAGGTTGAGGACGTTGCCAATGCCTTGTTTGATGAATGGGCAGATGAGCTAGAGCAATACTCCAGCGACAAGTTAAAGCGCCAAAGTGCCAGACAACTGAGTAGCACGCAGCGACAATTTGAACGCCTGCTACGATCCATGCGCAGCAGTGAAGCAAAAATGCAACCGGTCTTGGATTCTCTACAAGATAATGTGTTGTATCTTAAGCATAACTTAAATGCCCAAGCCATTAGCGCTATCAAAGGTGAGTTTACTGGCCTGAAACGCGATATCAGCGCGCTGATTGCCGATATGAACCGCTCCATTGAAGATTCTAATAAGTTTATCGCTGAAATGAATGCCAACCGTGGGTAATACAATAAGCGTGGTTGCCGATAGCAAGAGCTATCGGCGGCAGGTCTATTAAAACTGCATTTCTGGCACGCTCTCTGGGCATACCAGTTCACCTGCGGTTTTTGCTTGTATCTCCTCTACACTGACACCAGGGGCGCGCTCAAGCAAGTGAAAAGCGCCTTCTTTGACTTCTAACAATGCCAAGTCGGTGACGATTTTATTGATGCAGTTTACCCCTGTGAGGGGCAAAGTGCATTGTGATAATAGCTTAGACTCGCCGTGCTTATTGGCGTGGGTCATGGTACAGATAATGTTTTTCGCTCCGGCGACCAGATCCATCGCACCGCCCATGCCTTTCACCAGCTTTCCAGGGATCATCCAGCTGGCAATATTGCCTTGTTGATCGACCTCAAAGGCCCCTAATACAGTTAAATCAACGTGGCCGCCACGGATCATGGCAAAGCTTTCTGCCGAGCTAAATATCGCCGCCCCGGTGCGCGCCGTGACCGTTTCTTTACCGGCATTAATCATATCGGCATCGACTGTGCTGGCGGTGGGGTATTCTCCCATACCCAGTAAGCCATTTTCCGATTGCAGCATCACATCTATACCGCTAGGAACATAGTTGGCCACTAGTGTCGGTATCCCTATGCCTAAATTGACATAAAAGCCATCTTGCAACTCTTGCGCTACCCGCATTGCCATTTGCTCTCGCGTTAATGCCATTAGCCTTCCTCCCGAACAGTGCGTTTTTCAATGCGTTTTTCAAACTGACCTTGAATAACGCGGTCAACATAAATACCTGGAGTATGGATTTGGCTCGGCTCAAGCTCGCCAGGCTCAACAATGTGCTCCACTTCCACCACGGTAATTTTGCCTGCAGTGGCAGCCATGGGATTAAAATTCATTGCCGTATGGCGAAAAACGCAATTGCCATAACGGTCTGCTTTCCACGCTTTAATAATGGCAAAGTCGCCGGTAATGCTGGGCTCTAAAATATAGTCTCTGTCCGCAAAGCGTTTCACTTCTTTGCCTTCAGCCACTGGGGTGCCGACACCTGTGGCGGTATAAAAAGCAGGGATCCCGGCGCCACCGGCACGCATTTTCTCTGCCAATGTCCCTTGTGGGGTGAGTTCAACCGCTAACTCACCATTTAATAGCTGTTGTTCAAACAGGGCGTTTTCACCGACGTAGGAGGCCACCATCTTGCTGATCTGCTTATCTTCCAGCAAAATTCCTAAGCCAAAACCATCCACCCCGCAGTTGTTCGATACCACGGTTAAGTCGTTACACGCCATGCGTTTAATTTGTTGGATCAGCCCTTCAGGAATGCCACATAAGCCAAATCCACCGGCGATCACTGTCATGCCAGAACTCAGCCCTTTCATGGCCTCTTCGTAGCTGCTTACTACTTTATCAAATCCTGCCATACCGCCTCCTACTGCACTGTCCAACCACCATCCAGCACGATGGCTTGACCGGTGATATTGCGCGCTTCATTAGCTAATAAAAACTGCACCGCATGGGCAATTTCATCGAGTCCGATAAAGGCTTTTTTCGGCATTGGCGCCAACATAATATTGTTCACCACTTCGTCTTCACTGATCCCATGTTGCTTAGCTTGGGCGGCAATTTGCTGCTCTACTAGCGGGGTTTTCACGTAAGCCGGGCACACGGTATTGACGGTAATATCGGCATCGGCGGTTTCTAATGCTAGCACTTTTCCAAACCCCATCAGGCCGTGTTTTGCTGCGACATAAGCGGATTTGTATTTCGACGCCACCAAGGCATGAATCGAACCAATATTAACAATACGACCGCTGCCTGCACGGCGCATTTGTGGCAACACCGCTTTGCAAAGCATGGCGGGCCCGGTCAACATAACGTCTTGAAGCAGTTGCCATTTATCCTCGGGATAACTTTCTAACGCCTCAACATGCTGAACCCCAGCATTATTGATCAACACATCAATGTAGTTGTGCTCGGCCACAAAGCTGGCAATGGCTTGTTTATCTGCAATATTAAGACTAAACGCTTGTGCTTGACCGCCCAGCTGAGTGATATCCTTTGCCACTTGTTGTGCTTGCTCAAGGTTCAAATCCACCAATAGTAAGTTGTATTGCTGTTTACTCAGGGTTATCGCTAGGTGTCGACCAATGCCACTGGCCGCCCCGGTAATAAGTGCCGTTTTCATAGTTACCTCTGTGATTATTGCGCCAAAAACTGTTCAATGGTGTCAGCCTGACTGGCAATAGAAAAAATACCGTCTAGATGTCCCCAGATCCCCTCGATTTCCCTCACTTCTACGGCTTTACCTTTTTCTTTCAATGTCTTGGCCAATTGACGTACGGGCTCAGGGCGCAGTAAGAGATCGTTACTGGCTGGCATCAGTAATACTTTGGCTTGGATCTTATCCAGCGCCGCCGAGAAGTTCTCTTGCATTCCCGCAGTAAATAATTGCGATGCCCTCACCAAATATAAAACCGAGTTGGCGTCTTGCGTTTTCGCCCGAGCTAACGCCCGTGCCGCCAGTGTTTGGCTCAGCTTTGGTAAGGTGCGAATATCCTTGCGGGCGCCTTCATCGAGCACTTTGAAATTGGGGAAGCTGGCTTGGTAAATGGCCGGGTGCATAGCATCTTGGGTAATGTTCAACATGGTGGCACTCAGGCCTGCCAGTGGTCGCTCACCCTCGTAGTAATTGCCGCCATTCCAGTTCGGATCAAGACGAATGGGCAATGCCCACTTCTCTAATGCTGCCACAGTCCAAGCGTCCATTCTCGCAGCGCCAATTACATGCACTAACCGCTCAACGCGCTCGGGATAGCGTACCGCCCACTCCAGCGCTTGAAATGACCCCATTGAAGCGCCTATCACCGCATGCAGTTTCTCTACCCCTAAGCTATCAAGCAGTTGCTTTTGTACTTCAACGAAATCGCCAATGGTGACCACAGGGAAGTCTAAGCCATAGGGTTTACCGGTTTCTGGGTTGATGGATGCCGGGCCTGTGGTGATGACATCGGGATTATGCCAATTGGCATTGGCCAAGGTGTCGGAGCTAATAACAAAATACTTATTAGTATCAATGGCTTTACCTGGGCCAATAATGGCATCCCAATACCCCGCAGCAGGATCCGACTCGCGGTATTTACCCGCAGCATGAGAGGTGCCAGAGAAAAAGTGGGTGATCAAAATAACATTGCTTTTATCGGCATTTAGGGTGCCATAGCTTTCCCATCCGACTTTTACGTCTTTGATAGTAACGCCCGATTCGGTAGTAAAGCTCGGCATAGCGAAAGACTGCTTCTCCACCAGCATAGTGCTATTCGCTGCAACTAGATTAGCCCAGCTCAGCAGCAATAGCAGCAATAAAAAGACCCGTTTCATGTGCAGTACTCCTTTAGAATAAAATGAATAATGTTAAGGCTAAGGCCACGCCAATAAGCGGTATCACTGCCGTTAATGCCGCCATTGACCAATAAGCACGCTGGTGTGTTTCTTTACAAATAGCGCGGATGGTGGTCACCACATAACCATTGTGGGGCAAGGTATCTAGGGCACCGGAGCTGATGGCCACCACGCGGTGCAGTTGCTCTGGGTTAACACCGGCATCAATATAATGTGGCGCAACCAAGGGTAAGGCGATGGCCTGGCCGCCCGATGCCGACCCTGTCAATCCGGCAATCACGCTCACCGCAATGGCGGCACCTAACAGCTCATTGCCAGGCATTTGCGTCATCATATCGACAGCCAGTTGAAACGCTTCGGTGTTTTTGGCTACCGCACCAAACCCGACTACCGCACTGGTGTTACCAATGGCCACTAAAGCCCCTGTCGTCCCGAGGTTGATGGCCCCAGCCATATCATGGAAGTGCTTAAAGTTAATCGCAACAATACTTAATACACCGCCGAGCAAAGCCACAATTAACGCACTTTGCTGCAGCACATCGTGTAAAGTGAACGACAAAGCCAGTACCACCAGTAGCGGCACAACGCCGGTGATTGGATGGGGATAGTCACGTTCATGAATTTCAGGGTCGTCGCCTCGGGCTTCAAACTGCTCACCGTTGGCAACGGCCTTGTTGATCATTTTTTTTAACCACCAGTAGCCGGTAATGGCCATAAACATTGCCACCACTAAACTTACTTCCCAAGCGGCATAGGGTGATGTGCCTAAATACTTGATGGGGATCCAGTTTTGAATTTCTGGGGAGCCTGCTGAGGTCATGGTAAAGGTCACCGAGCCAAACGCCAAAGTGGCAGGGATAAAGCGTCGTGGTAGGTTGGCGTCTTTAAACAAGCTCAGTGCCATGGGATAAACCGAAAATGCCACAATAAACACGCTAACCCCGCCATACGTGAGTACCGCACAGGCAATGACTACAGCCAGTACCGCATGTTTCATTCCTAACTTATCGACAATGTAACGGGCGACACTGTCTGCGGCGCCACTGTCTTCCATAAACTTGCCAAATAATGAACCGAGCAAAAACATGAAAAACCAGGCGCTAAGAAAGCCGGCAAAGCCATCCATGTACAAACTAAGAAAGTTACTGGAAACTTCTGCAGATGGGAAAACAGCCAAGTTGCTGGTCAAAGCAACCAGTAATGCACACAAGGGTGCGGCGATAAATAAATTAACGCCACGAAGCGTCAGCCAAATTAATAGGCCGAGTCCCCCTACCAGTCCAAGCATACTGAGCATAGCGATTCCTTTTATTGTTATTGATACCATTGAGGTATGCTGTTGATGAATATCAGTGTGGCGTGCAGGGGCCATAAAAACCATAGTACTAAGGTTATAGGTGCGCTACACGCCTTGTTAATCCTAGCCTAACATGCACTTAGTACTAAGGTACTAATACAAAATCTAGCCAACTGCCCTATTCTGTTGCATGACAACAAGCACCCAATACGACAATAATAGGGAACACAGGATGAACATTTATCAGCCCAAATACTCAGCTATCGCCCTCGCTGTTATTGCAACATTGCAAACAGCGTTGGTCACAGCCGAAGAGTCTGAAACATCAGAAAGTAAATTAGAGCGCATTGAGGTTACTGCGCGTAAAACGGTTGAAAATCTGCAAACGGTCCCCGTTGCAGTGACTTCCATTGGCGCCACTGACTTAATGGAAAATGGCATTTCCGTGCTCTCGGAAGTGCAACAGTTTTCTCCTAACACCACCTTGCAAGCCAGTCGTGGCACTAACTCTACTCTCACCGCGTTTATTCGTGGGGTGGGTCAACAAGATCCGCTTTGGGGTTATGAGCCTGGCGTTGGCATATACATTGATGATGTCTATCTCGCTCGACCACAAGGTGCTGTACTCGATCTATTAGATGTCCAGCAAGTGGAAGTATTACGTGGACCGCAAGGAACTCTGTACGGTAAAAACACCATTGGTGGCGCGATTAAATACGTCACCAAAGAAATGACCGGGGATGCCACCTTTAATATTGAGGGCACGGTGGGTAGCTATAACCAACGCGATATCAAGATCACCGGTCAGCTGCCTTTGGTCGAAGACACCCTCTACCTTGGTTATGGCTATGCAAATTTAAACCGCGATGGCTTTGGCGAGTTTAAAACCTCAGCACTGGCAAACCAAGATAATGAAAACTACAACAAAGAGGTGCAAGCGGCACGCCTGACATTAGAATATCGCCCTAGCGATGACTTGTTCTTCCGTTTAGCGTGGGATAAAACCGAAGACGACTCCAACTCGAAAGGTGGCTTCCGCTTATTGCCAAGTATACTGACCGACGCCCCAGTTCCCGATAGCGTGTACGACTCTTACACCAGCTTACCCACTTGGAATAAGGTGGAACTGGAAGGCTACAGTCTCACCGCACGTTATGATATTTCTGACAGCACGGAAATAAAGTACGTGGGCGCGGCACGTGATAGTTACTCGCCAACCAATATCGATTTTGACAACACGTCGCTGCGCATTTTCGATGTTCCCGCCATTTATGACGATGAGCAAACCACCCATGAAATCCAGCTTAACCATTTTGGTGACAGCTATAAATTGGTCTCGGGTTTGTATTATTACGATGGCGAGTCCTGCGGCCAATTCCAAGCTATTTTGGAAATATTCGGGCAAAGTCTAGGAGCGCCAGGACTAACGCGAGAAGTCAGTGGGTGTAATAACTCAACCAGTAAAGCCGCCTATATTCAAGGCTCGATGGACTTAACTGAGCAATGGTCGCTTACCGTGGGAGCCCGCTACACCCGCGACAGTAAAGAAGCGAAAGTAAATAATGGCCTTATCTTTGATACTGTGTATCCCGAGTCCAACTGGGTCCCAGGTTACACGCGCCCCTCTGGTGAGTTAGTGCCCACCGTGCTCGATGATGAAAAAGACTGGTCACGCTTTACTCCTCGGGTTGGCGTCGAGTACCAATACAATCGCGATATCATGTTCTTTGCCAGTTACGCTCAAGGCTTTAAGTCTGGTACTTTCAACCCGAGAGCCAGTACCGCTGAGCCAGCAGCAAACCCAGAAGTGGTTGACTCATTTGAAGTGGGGATGAAGAGCGAGTGGAATGACAACTTACGGGCCAACGTCACCCTATTCACCCTAGACCATAAAGATCGCCAGTATATTTCCGTTTTGCCAGGTGATACCAGTGCCGATCTAAATCAGCGCTTAGGTAATATTGGTGAGTCGAGCGCCAATGGTGTTGAAGCCGAGCTCAGCTATGTCGCCAGCGATGCCCTCAGCTTTGATGCTTCACTGGGTTACATAGATAGTGATTTTGAGGAAGTACTCGATACCGATCCAGAAACTGGCGCAACGTTCGATAAATCAGACCGCTTTACTATCTCCAACACCCCAGAGCTTACCTTCAATTTAGGCGCGACGTACAAAGTGTACAGTGAGATTGGTGATTGGGTGATTAATGCCAACTACTACCATCGCGGCGACTATGTATTATTTGAAGAAGATAGTCTACTGACCCAAGACAGCTATGGCTTAGTCAACCTCAGTGTGAATTGGTACAGCACCGATGGTAATTGGCGAGTTGGCTTGCATGCGAAAAACCTCACCGACGAAGAGTACATGATTGGTGGCTATCAGTTCGTCACACCAGATCCTAGTGACCCAAGTGATGTCAGTAAATACACCCCAGGGACAGGCGGCGATAATACCTTGATTGGCTATTATGGCGACCCTAGAACTGTGTCTCTGACTGTGGCTTACCGCTTCTAGGCGCAAGCCCATAAGTGGCATGGATATCCCCAGTATTCATGCCACTTCCCAAGCTGCGTGCAGGGCTTCCCCCCCCTCGTATCGCAATCACTTGATGTGGTTAAGGAAATAACCTATAACAACAGCTACTAGGAGTTACCAAAGGATGTCACAGGTGCAAGCCATTATTGCTGATGACCACCCGCTATTTCGTAGCGCCTTAAAACAGGCCGCCGCACAAGCTATAGGCAATGAACCCATCAAAGAGGCGAGTACGCTCGATGCCCTATTCGAGATGCTTGAACAGCACCCAGAGACCGAGTTGGTGTTTCTCGACTTATCCATTCCTGGTGCACGAGGTCTAGAAGGCTTAGCCAGATTACGCAACCAATACCCCGATATCTTGGTTATTATGGTCTCTGCCAATGAGTCGGCTGCCATTATGAGTCAATGCATTGCTCTTGGCGCCAGCGCCTACATACCCAAGTCTTCTTCGCTGGATGTTATTGGCGCCGCGATTGTACAGGTGCTAGAAGGAGAAACTTGGCTGCCTACGGTGATGGACATTAACCAAGCAGCAGATTCTGAGCAGGCCAAATTTGCCCGTAATTTGGAAAAGCTGACGCCACAGCAGTATCGGGTATTAACCATGATTGCCGATGGCTTGTTGAATAAGCAAATTGCTTACGCCATGTCGATTCAAGAAACCACCATCAAACAGCATGTTTCTGCCATTTTGAAAAAGCTAAACGTCTACAACCGCACCCAAGCAGGTATTTTATTTAACCAATTGGCCACGGCAGTGCACTCTGAGGATGATGCCAGCTAGGGTTTTAAACGCTTTAGCATGCGTTTTAATGCTGGAGTTTTCAGCGGTTTATACAACAATGGCATACCCGCATCACTGACCCGCTCACGGATCGCTTCATCGTGGTTGGCGGTATTAATGATGGTAGCCATGCTATCAAGCTCCAATGCCGTAATGACATCGAGTCCAGTTACGCCATGGTCGAGCTGGTAATCCGCAATTAAGATATCCGCCGTAGTTGTCGCCACTAAGTCAGCCAACTGAGCTTGGTTACTGGCCACCTCAACCTCACAGCCCCAGCTTTTTAACACTTGTGATAGCGCCGCAAGAGCCGCCGCATCATTATCGAGCAGCCAAATACGTAGCCCCGCCAACTGAGTATCGCCAGTGGTTTTCTCTGTGGTGGTTTCTGGAGCCGCCGTGCTTTGATCGTAGTAACATGGCAAGGTAAGAGTAAATTGTGTGCCCTTATTCAACTGCGACCCCAGAGTCATCGGGATTGCTAACATATGGCAAATACGCTTGCTGATGGCCAGCCCCAGCCCCAGTCCTTGCGCAAGCTCTTTACTGTGCAGCTGTTTAAACTCTTGGAAAATGGCTTCTTGGTCCTGCTTAGCAATCCCCACTCCAGTGTCTTCCACAATAATCGACACGCTACTGCCCTGTGTTTCCGTTAATAAGCGCACAGCCCCTTGCTCGGTGTAACGAATGGCGTTACTGAGTAAGTTGCCAATCACGCGTTTAAGTAGTGCTTTATCGGTTTCTAACACCACATCGGCGTGCTGTACTTGAAATTGTAAGCCCTTGTCTTTGGCTAAAGCACCGTACTCATTGCTCAGTTGTAACAGTAAAGCATGCAAAGAAAAACGACTGATATTAACCTTAAACGCCCCCGCCTCGAGCTTGGTGAGCTCCAAAATGCTGGATAATAACTCTTCGGCACTGGATAAGGAGCTTTTAATACTTTGCGACAGCTCGGCTAATTCTGTCCCCTGGGCTTTTTCATTCATTAATGAACAAAATAGGCTCGCGGCGTTAAAGGGTTGCAGTAAGTCGTGACTGGCGGCAGCAAAAAAGCGGGTTTTGCTCTCTGTGGCTTGCTCCGCCTGGCGCTTGGCCTCACTTAGGGCATGATTAGTGGCAATAAGCTCTGTGGTGCGAGCAGCGATTTTTTCTTCCAGGTTAACATTGGCTTGCTGTAACTGCGCTTGCTGCTCGACAAACTCGGTAATGTCGGTGTAGGTGGTTACAAAGCCACCGCCAGGCAAGGGGTTGCCCTGCATTTCAAACACGCGACCATCCTTGTGCTCACGGCGATAACGATAGGCGCTACCGCGACGCAGGTGACTGAGGCGTTTATCCACCTGTTGCTCTATATCTCCTTGACCAAACAAGCCACGCTCAGCGTTAAAACGGATCAACTCAGCCACGGGGCGACCAATAAACAAAGCGTCGTCAGGGTAATTAAACATTTCCAAGTAGCGCTGGTTCCAAGCCACCAGTTGCAGTTGATTGTCCACCACACTGATCCCTTGACTGACATTTTCAATGGTCGCTTGCAGTAAGTCACGATTAAAGCGCAGCACTTGAGAAGCTTCATCGACAAAGTCAGCCACCTGCTCCAGTGGCTGACGTTTTTCGTCTTTTGCTACATCCATAATCAACTTGGCCGATGCCCCGCCCACCAAGGTCGACATTTCCCGCTCAATTAATTGCTCAACCGCAAGCGGTGCCGGCTCTCGCCAACGCGATTGCGGCATGGGGAAATGGGCTTCAACGAGCGCTTGGGCACGACTTTGCTCACTAAAGCGCTGCAATAAGGTCGCCAAATCTTGATAACTTAACAGCGCTCGGTTGGGCTGAGAAGATTTTGATTGCAGGATAAATTTATTGCTTTGTAAGCGCTCTGGCAGTCGTGCCGCACTGACAAATGGCACTAAAATGTAAACCAGTACATTGGCCGTTAGAGATAACAGCACAGACTGGGTCGTGGGGTCGAGCCCTAAGGCAAGAAAGTCTTGTGGAGCCAACCAAGCAAGATCAAATGGCCCTGTTTGTAACCACTCCACGTGATAATTGAAGCCAGTAAACAGACTCGGCATCAGCAAGGTATAAAACCAAATCGCAAAGCCCGTTAGAATTCCCCATTGCGCTCCTTGTCGTGACGCGCCTCGCCACCATAAGCCGATGACCATGGCCGGAGCAAACTGCGCCACTAAGGCAAAAGACATTAGCCCCATATTGGCCAAGGTATTGCCTTCGGCCAAGACGCGGTGACTGGCATAACTCAACAATAAAATCAGCACAATCACCACACGGCGGGCATTCAATAAATTAAATTTGGACAAACCGCGGTGACCTGAATGCAACTGGGAGCGGCGTAATAAAAACTGATTAATAAAGTCATTGGTGATCATAATCGACAACACAATGGCAGAGACAATGACCATACTGGTTGCCGCAGAGAAGCCGCCGAGAAATGCCACTAACGCTACCCATGGCGAGTCTGAAGCCAGCGGTAACGCCAACACAAAGGTATCATAACCGACATCTTGGCCATCAAAATAAACCAGCCCTGCGTAAGCGATAGGGAGAATAAATAGATTGATCAACAGCAGATAAACAGGAAACAGCCAACGGGCAGTATGGAACTGCTTCTCCTCATCATATTCAATAAATGCCGTGTGAAATTGTCTTGGTAAGCACAAAGTGGCCAACAGCCCTAGCAGCATATGCACCCAGTAGACATAGGTTGGGCTAGCCGTAGCAGCAATATCACGAGCAACACCTTGAGCTTGCGCTTGTTGAAGTAGGCTCATGGGGGTGTCGAATAAGAAAAAACACACGTAAACCCCAACCGCGATAAAGGCAAACAGCTTGATTAAAGACTCAAATGCAATCGCCGTCATTAACCCTGGGTTATGCTCACTCGGTCGCAATCGTCTAGCACCAAACAAAATGGCAAATAGGGCTAACAAAAGCGTGATATAAAAGGTGCTATCTTGCCAAAAAGCGATACTGATGCGTTCACTTTGCGGCGTTAACATAGCAATGCTGGCACTGGTAGCATTAAGCTGGAGTGCGATATAGGGCACCACCGCAATCACTGAGATCAAAGACACCAAGCCAGATAAACTGGAAGAGTTGCCATAACGGGTGGCAATAAAGTCAGCCATTGACGTTAACTGTTGCTGGCGACAGATCTCGGCAATACGGGTATATACTTGCCAGCCAAAAAGAAACAATAATATGGTGCCAAGGTAGGTGGGTGCTAACCACCAACCATTGTTGGCCGCCTGCGCCGTGGTACCAAAAAACGCCCACGAAGTACAATAAACCCCCAACGACAAGGCATAGGTTACCTGCTTAACACGATGCGAATTAAAGCGCGTGCTAAGCTTGTCAGCTCCCCACGCGATGGTAAACAGTAACGCCAAATAAATCAGCGCAATCAGGCTGATAAGACCAATAGAAAACATAGCTGCGATGATTTTATTATTGTTTTCTTTAGCATACCGCCTCCAGATTAAAAAGACAGCACACTTTAGTGTTACTCACTTTCCCCACACGACAACCAGCGAAACCACCAACAATCCAAAGCAATAAGGACTACTCGCTTTACCGTTCTACCGTTCTACCGTTCTACCGTTCTACCGTTCTACCGTTCTACCGTTCTACCAGCAATGAAAGAGTTAATAGGATAAAAAACAACTTGCAGCACCATCTACCTCCCTCATCACACCCTCAAGCCAGCAGCCAATTAACTTATTTCGCGCCGGGATAGCGCGAAAAAGCATGTCAGGGCCAAGGACGGCCCTTACATGCTGGTAACGTTAGAATTGGCTGATTACTTGAGGACGATACCAGCTTGGCTTAATACATGCTCAATTCTGAGGGAGTAAATCTGCCACTAACTGCGTTAAAAATTTATTATTTAGCACCACCAAATTGCAAAATTTTTGCCTGGTTATTGACGAGATTTACTTGCCTCAGAATCGACCCTTTAATTAATCAAACTGGTATTAGTGTGATGTTGGGAGCGCCCTTTCTTTTGCTTACTTTTCTTTGGGCAAGCATCGATAAGTCAGTCGACGCCCATGGAAGGGCGTTGAAACCTGTCAGGAGGACAACTAGAACTAAGGTTCTAGTTCTAACCGTCACAAAAACAAAAGCCCCGGCAGTTGCCGGGGCTTTGTATAAGAAATTTAATTTAGTTAAAAACTAAAATTAAGCTTTCTTAGGACGTTCAATCACGTCAACTAGCGTCCAAGATTTCTTCTTAGAGATAGGTGCGCATTCGCGAATAGTCACGATGTCACCTGTCAGTAGACGTGTTGCTCTCATCGTGTGCGTGTACTTTCGTAGTACGCTTGATGCTTTCTTTTCGGTAAGAGTACCGGAGATCGGGTGTTTAACCTGGCGCTCGATAAGCACAAATACTTCAAACACCACGCAAACAAAAGCCCCGGCAATTGCCGGGGCTTTGTATAAGAAATTTAATTTAGTTAAAAACTAAAATTAAGCTTTCTTAGGACGTTCAATCACGTCAACTAGCGTCCAAGATTTCTTCTTAGAGATAGGTGCGCATTCGCGAATAGTCACGATGTCACCTGTCAGTAGACGTGTTGCTCTCATCGTGTGCGTGTACTTTCGTAGTACGCTTGATGCTTTCTTTTCGGTAAGAGTACCGGAGATCGGGTGTTTAACCTGGCGCTCGATAAGCACAAATACTTCAAACACCACGCAAACAAAAGCCCCGGCAATTGCCGGGGCTTTGTATAAGAAATTTAATTTAGTTAAAAACTAAAATTAAGCTTTCTTAGGACGTTCAATCACGTCAACTAGCGTCCAAGATTTCTTCTTAGAGATAGGTGCGCATTCGCGAATAGTCACGATGTCACCTGTCAGTAGACGTGTTGCTCTCATCGTGCGCATGTACTTTCGTAGTACGCTTGATGCTTTCTTTTCGGTAATAGTACCGTAGATCGGGTGTTTAACCTGCCGCTCGATAAGTACAAACACTTTAAACACCACAAAAACAAAAGCCCCGGCAGTTGCCGGGGCTTTGTATAAGAAATTTAATTTAGTTAAAAACTAAAATTAAGCTTTCTTAGGACGTTCAATCACGTCAACTAGCGTCCAAGATTTATTCTTAGAGATAGGTGCGCATTCGCGAATAGTCACGATGTCACCTGTCAGTAGACGTGTTGCTCTCATCGTGCGCATGTACTTTCGTAGTACGCTTGATGCTTTCTTTTCGGTAATAGTACCGTAGATCGGATGTTTAACCTGCCGCTCGATAAGTACAAACACTTTAAACACCACAAAAACAAAAGCCCCGGCAGTTGCCGGGGCTTTGTATAAGAAATTTAATTTAGTTAAAAACTAAAATTAAGCTTTCTTAGGACGTTCAATCACGTCAACTAGAGTCCAAGATTTATTCTTAGAGATAGGTGCGCATTCGCGAATAGTCACGATGTCACCTGCTAGTGCCGTGTTGCTCTCATCGTGCGCGTGTACTTTCGTAGTGCGCTTGATGAACTTACCGTAGATCGGGTGTTTAACCTGACGCTCGATAGCAACAACGATTGATTTGTCCATTTTGTCGCTTAGTACACGACCTTGTAGAGTACGGATCTTATCGCTCATTATGCACCTGCCTTCTGGTTGATAACCGTTTTAACACGCGCAATATTGCGACGTACTTTCTTAAGCTCGTGAGTTTGAGCTAGCTGACCAGTGCTCGCTTGCATGCGCAGGTTGAACTGCTCACGAAGAAGCTCAAGAAGTTCAGCATTTAGCTCTTCTACGCTTTTGTCTTTAAGTTCGCTAGCTTTCATTACATTACCGTCCGAGTTACAAATGTTGTTTTGAAAGGTAATTTACGAGCAGCTAGGTTGAATGCTTCGCGAGCAAGCTCTTCTGAAACACCTTCCATCTCGTAAAGTACTTTACCAGGCTGAATTTCAGCAACCCAGTATTCAACAGAACCTTTACCTTTACCCATACGAACTTCTAGCGGCTTTTCTGTAATTGGCTTATCTGGGAATACACGGATCCAGATTTTACCTTGACGCTTGATGTGACGTGTCATAGCACGACGAGCTGCTTCGATTTGACGAGCAGTCATGCGGCCACGGCCAGTCGCTTTCAAGCCGAAAGAACCGAAGCTAACTTTGTTACCGCTGTTAGCAAGACCACGGTTGCGGCCTTTATGCACCTTGCGGAATTTTGTACGTTTTGGCTGTAACATTAGTCGCTACCTCTTACTTAGCACTTTTTTTAGCTTTCTTCGGCGCGCGTTTAGCTGGCTTCTCTTGCTCTTGAACTAGTGGAAGACCACCAATTACTTCGCCTTTGAAGATCCAAACTTTAACACCGATGATACCGTAAGTGGTCAAAGCTTCAGAAGTTGCATAGTCAATATCAGCACGAAGAGTATGTAGAGGTACACGACCTTCACGATACCATTCTGCACGTGCGATTTCAGCACCGCCTAGACGGCCGCTTACTTCAACTTTGATACCCTTTGCACCTAGACGCATTGCGTTTTGTACTGCGCGCTTCATAGCACGACGGAACATAACACGACGCTCTAGCTGTGAAGCAATACCGTCAGCAACTAGTTGTGCATCAAGCTCTGGCTTACGTACTTCTGCAATGTTGATTTGCGCAGGTACACCAGCAAGCTTAGTTACAGCTTGGCGAAGCTTTTCTACGTCTTCACCTTTTTTACCGATAACAACACCAGGACGAGCTGTGTGAATTGTTACACGGATTGATTTAGCTGGACGCTCAATAACGATCTTAGCTACAGAAGCGCTTTTCAATTCCTTAGTAAGGAATGAACGCACTTTGTGATCGCCAAAAAGCTGTTCAGAGAAATCTTTTGTATTCGCGTACCAAGTAGATACCCAAGGCTTTGAGATACCTAGGCGAATACCAGTAGGATGAACTTTTTGTCCCATTACTTATATCTCCTAGCTATCCGAAACCACAACAGTGATGTGGCTTGTACGCTTAAGGATGCGATCTGCGCGTCCTTTAGCACGTGGCATAATACGTTTCATTGTAGGACCTTCGTCTACAAATACTTTAGCCACTTTAAGCTCATCAATGTCAGCACCTTCGTTGTGCTCCGCGTTCGCGATAGCAGACTCAAGTACTTTCTTAACCAATACAGCCGCCTTCTTCGGGCTGTACGCCAGGATTTCTAGCGCGCGATCAACCGGAAGTCCACGGATTTGATCAGCCACTAGACGTGCTTTCTGCGCCGAACCAGAGGCGAATTTGTGTTTAGCTAATGCTTCCATCATACCCTCCGATTAACGCTTCTTAGCTTTCTTATCTGCAGCATGGCCGCGATAAGTACGTGTAGGTGCAAATTCACCTAATTTGTGACCGATCATTTCGTCTGTGATGAACACAGGAACGTGCTGACGACCATTATGGACAGCGATGGTCAATCCGATCATGTTAGGGATGATCATTGAACGACGGCTCCAAGTTTTAATTGGCTTCTTGTCACCGCTTTCCAACGCTTTCTCTACCTTCTTCAGCAAGTGTAGGTCAATAAAAGGACCCTTCTTGAGAGAACGTGGCATGGCAATTCCTCAACTATTATTTAGTACGACGACGTACGATGAACTTATCTGTACGCTTGTTCTTACGAGTCTTATAACCTTTAGTAGGCGTGCCCCATGGAGATACAGGGTGACGACCACCAGAAGTACGACCTTCACCACCACCGTGAGGGTGGTCAATCGGGTTCATGGCAACACCACGAACAGTAGGACGAATACCACGCCAACGAGTTGCACCAGCTTTACCTAGTGAACGTAGCATGTGTTCAGCGTTACCTACTTCGCCGATAGTTGCACGACAGTCTGACTCAACCTTACGAACTTCGCCTGAACGAAGACGTAGTGTTACGTATTGACCTTCACGCGCAAGGATCTGAACGTAAGCACCTGCTGAACGTGCAATTTGTGCACCTTTACCAGGCTTAAGCTCAACGTTGTGTACAGTTGTACCTACAGGGATATTACGCATAGGTAGTGTGTTACCAACCTTGATTGGTGCGTCAACACCAGATTGGATAGCATCACCTGCTTTTAGGCCCTTAGGTGCGATGATGTAACGACGCTCACCGTCTGCATATAATACAAGAGCGATGTTTGCGCTACGGTTAGGATCGTACTCTAGACGCTCTACTTTAGCTGGAATGCTGTCTTTAGTGCGTGCAAAGTCGATTAAACGATAGTGTTGCTTATGACCACCACCGATGTGACGAACCGTGATACGACCGTTGTTGTTACGACCACCTGATTTAGAGTTTTTCTCTAGTAGCGGAGCGTAAGGCTTACCCTTGTATAGATCAGGGTTAACCACTTTAACGACGTGACGACGACCCGCAGAAGTTGGTTTACACTTTTGAAGTGCCATAATTCTAACTCCCCTTATTACTCGGCGCCGCCGACAAAGTCTAGCTCGCTACCTTCTTTAAGAGTAACGTATGCTTTTTTCCAATCGCTACGACGGCCAAAACGCATACCAGTACGCTTTGTCTTACCCTTAACATTTAGAGTGCGAACACCTGTTACTTCTACTTCGAAAAGCTTTTCAACAGCAGCTTTTACTTCTGCTTTTGTTGCATCTTTAGCTACTTTGAAAACAATCGTGTTGTTTTCTTCAGCAGATACAGTGCTCTTCTCAGAGATGTGTGGAGCAAGGATTACTTTTAAAAGACGTTCTTCACGGATCATGCTAGCGCCTCCTCAAGTTGCTTAACAGCACCTGCAGTAATTAGTACCTTATCGAAAGCGATTAGGCTTACTGGGTCGATGCCAGCTACATCGCGCGTGTCAACCTTGTATAGGTTACGTGCAGAAAGGAATAGATTCTCATCTACTTCTTCAGTCACGATTAATACGTCTTTAAGCTCAAGCTCTTTAAGCTTACCTACTAGTTCTTTCGTTTTTGGTGCTTCTAGACCAAACTCTTCAACAACTACTAGACGATCTTGACGAACAAGCTCAGAAAGAATGCTCTTGATCGCACCGCGATACATCTTACGGTTCACTTTTTGGCTGTGATCTTGCGGCTTAGCTGCAAAGCTCACACCACCGCTGCGCCAGATTGGGCTGCGGATTGTACCAGCACGTGCACGGCCAGTACCTTTTTGGCGGAATGGTTTCTTACCACCACCGCGTACTTCAGAACGTGTCAGTTGAGCTTTAGTACCTTGACGAGCACCTGCTGCGTAAGCAACAACTACTTGGTGTACTAATGCTTCGTTAAACTCACGTCCAAAAGTAGCTTCGGAAACTTCAAGCGCACCAGCGCCTTTAATTGCTAATTCCATCACTAAATCTCCAGGACTTATGCTTTAACAGCAGGTTTAACGATAACGTCGCCGCCGATAGCGCCAGGTACTGCACCCTTAACTAAAAGCAAGTTACGCTCTGCGTCAACACGTACTAGTTCAAGGTTCTGTGTCGTTGAACGAACATTACCCATTTGACCGGCCATTTTCTTACCTTTGAAAACTTTACCAGGAGACTGGTTTTGACCGATTGAACCAGGAGCACGGTGAGAGATAGAGTTACCGTGAGTTGCGTCTTGCATGCTGAAGTTCCAGCGCTTAACACCACCTTGGAAACCTTTACCTTTCGAAGTACCAGTAACGTCTACTTTTTTCACTTCAGTGAAAAGTTCAACAGTTAGCTCTGAACCTACTTCAAATTCACCTTCACCGTCGTTAAGACGGAATTCCCACAGGCCGCGACCCGCTTCAACGCCAGCTTTAGCGAAGTGACCCGCTGCTGGTTTGTTGACACGGCTTGCTTTTTTCTCGCCTGCAGTAACTTGAAGCGCGTTGTAACCGTCTGTTGCGTCAGATTTGATCTGAGTAACACGGTTAGGCGTCGCTTCGATAACTGTCACAGGGATAGATACACCATCTTCAGTGAAGATACGTGTCATACCCACTTTACGACCGACTAGACCTAATGCCATTTTCCTAAAACCTCTCTAATCTTCCGATTAACCCAGGCTGATTTGAACATCAACACCAGCAGCAAGGTCTAGGCGCATTAGCGCGTCAACAGTCTTGTCAGTTGGTTCTACGATGTCGATCAGACGTTTGTGGGTGCGGATTTCATACTGATCACGCGCGTCTTTGTTTACGTGCGGAGAGATCAATACTGTGAAACGTTCTTTGCGCGTTGGAAGTGGGATTGGACCACGAACCTGAGCACCAGTGCGCTTCGCTGTTTCCACGATTTCCGCCGTTGATTGGTCAATCAAACGGTGGTCAAAAGCTTTTAGGCGAATACGAATGCGTTGATTTGACATTCTTTAACCTCAATTAAAAGAGCATTTAAAAAGAGCATAAAAAAACGACCGAGACTAACTCACTAATTATGAGAAGTCGGCTGTTCTTTTATTTCTACCGTTGAACTCGCAATTGGAGTTCCTGTTTAATGGCCTGAAATCCAGACCTTTACTTTGACTTTCTAAGCACTGTGGCTAAGAAAGTCTGCATATTATAGTGATATTGGTGATAAATGCAACAATTATTCGCAGCTTATTTTTAGCGTCGGCCGCTGGGCGGTAATTCTAGTTGTGGTCACCACGACTGACTCCTTCTTTACTAACACAAAACAGCAGCCCGCAACCGTCAAAACTGCAAACAGTGCATATATTGTACAGCTTCTATGCTACCTTACAGCTAACGCCAGTACACTGGTGCTCACCATGACGCGTATGTAAATGGTCAGTCCAGTCAATTCTTGGTATTCTATAACCAATGATAATTGATCGGTATTCTCATGCAGATTTTCACTTATTTGCTTACTACTTTGGCTCGTTGCAGCAATTGGCTCTTTGTCAAAAGTAAGGTGTTACCTGAAAACCCCATCACTGACTACGACCTAGACCCTGATGTTCCCACTTTTTACGTGGCACGACTCGACTCCATCTCGGATATGGTGGCGCTGGATGTTATGTGTAAAAAACTCGGCTTGCCACGCCCGTCACACAAGCAAACACTGGGAGAGCAACAACTTAACCGCTTTGTTGGCATTCAGGCGCCGCCCAGTGTGTTTGGCAACAAGCATAAACCCAGTGAAGCCCTAGCGCGCAGTAAAGCGATTTTTTCTGCTTTAGATAGGGCAAATAATAGCCAGGCTCAAGTGATCCCAGTGACTATCCTTTGGGGTCGCAACCCAGGTAAGGAAAAACCGGGGCTAGGCACCTTGGTGTCTAACTCTCTTACCCCTAGTTGGTTGCGAAAGTGCTTTGTGGTGCTGTTTTCTGGTCGCGATAACTTCGTGCGCTTTTCACAGCCCATTGAATTGAACCAACTGCTCAACGATAAAGCCGATGTCGAAGAGCTACCACATAAGCTGCTGCGTGTTGCCCGGGTGCACTTTCGTCGCCAAAAGCTGGCCGCCACAGGGCCGAAACTGCCTTCAAGAGAACAATTATTTAACTCAATCCTCGCGGCGCCTAGCATTAAAAAAGCCATTGCCGATGAAGCCAAGGTCAAAGGCTTGAGCCAAGAAGAAGCACGCCTCGAAGCCATGGAGCTACTCGACGAAATCGCCGCAAACTACTCCGATGCCATGGTAAGAGTGGCTGACCGCGCACTCACTTGGCTGTGGAACAAGCTCTATAATGGCATTGAGGTCAATAACTCAGAGAAAGTACAAGCCCTTGCCGATAAGGGCCATGAGATTATCTATGTCCCGTGCCACCGCAGTCATATGGACTACTTACTGCTGACATATGTGATTTATCACCAGGGCTTAGTGCCACCGCACATTGCCGCTGGGGTGAATCTTAACTTTTTCCCTGCTGGACCGATTTTCCGTCGCAGTGGCGCCTTTTTTATTCGCCGCTCCTTTTCCGGCAATAAGCTGTATTCCGCGGTATTTAAAGAGTACTTGAGTCAGTTATTTATCAAGGGCTACTCGGTGAAATTTTATACCGAAGGTGGTCGCAGCCGCACCGGCCGCTTATTACCACCCAAGACAGGTATGCTTGCCATGACACTGCAGTCCATGCTGCGTGGCATCGACCGCCCTATCTCTTTGGTGCCGGTGTACCTTGGCTATGAGCATGTGATGGAAATAAATACCTATCTCAAAGAACTGGCGGGTAATAGCAAAAAGAATGAGTCTATTTTTGGTATTTTTAAAGCCATTAAAAACCTAAAAAATTACGGTCGTGGTTATTTGAATTTTGGTGAGCCTATCTCGGTGAATCAATACTTAAATGAGCAACAGCCAGACTGGCGTGAGGCGGTTCTCCCAACCGAGGCGCAAAAGCCCGTTTGGCTTAATCAGCAGGTCGCCAATTTGGCCGATGTCATCATGACTGAAATCAATAACTCAGCAGCCTTAAATTCAGTCAACTTATTGGCCACTATTTTACTCAGCAACGAGCAGTTTGCGCTGCCGAAATCGCAGCTACTGCAGCAACTTGAGTTGTACCTTGAACTACATCGTCAAGCACCATATCACAGCAACGCCACTGTGCCTGATTGCAGCGCGGAAGAGTTATTAACGCACGCATTAAAACTCGATAAGTTCGAAGTGATCGCCGATAGCTTTGGCGAAATCATCAGCGTTAAAGAAAAAGAGCGCGCACTGCTCAATTACTACCGCAACAATATCCTGCACTTATTCGCCATACCCAGCTTAATTGCACAGCAGCTATTCAATCGTTATAACTTAAGCTTACAAGAGTGCCGTGCAGAAATAGAATTACTCTACCCGCTGTTTGCCAAAGAGTGGTTCCTCACTGAGCTTAGCGAGGACTATATTGAGTCAATTCTGCGTTTCTTTGCCGCGCAGGGGTTGATTGATTTTGACGGCCACAGTGCCACAGTGAACAAGGACGGCGATGCCTTGGCGCAACTCGAGATGCTGGGCAAAGTGATCCACTTAACCTTACAGCGCTATGCCATTACCATCAACTTGGTTAAGCGCCACCAAGGCCTGAGCCGCAATGAACTGGAAAGTGAAAGCACCCAGCTTGCTGAGCGGCTGGGCACCTTGCACGGCATAAAAAGCCCAGAATTTTTCGATAAGAAAGTACTCAGTGCGTTTGTTTCTAGCTTAAAAGAACAAGGCTTTATTGAGCACAATGAAACCACGGGAATTTGCGGCACCGACTCGCTGCAAACGCTGGAGCAGTACTTAAAAGCACTGTTGCCGGCTCGTGTTCACCAGTCGATTCAACACATCAGTTAACTGTTCAAGGCCTCATCACGAGGCCTTACCTCCCCCCACCAATATCAATACCTAAGTCGCGGTATAAAACCGCTGCTACCAACAAGATTGTCTCGACTATGGAGAGTCGGTTTACCCGACGATGGGTGGGTATATTAAGCGCGATATAAAATCGCGCCTACCAACAGAGGTTTCCCGTCTTTGGTGGGAGTCGGTTTATCCGACGATGGGTTGGTAGGGAAATCGCGATATAAAATCGCTACTACAAAATTTAGGCATTAAAAAAGGCCGCACTCTTTATTAGAGAACGACCTTTTTCTAGTGTCGCGATATTACATCGCGGCTATCAATATCGATTACTCGACGATTGAAGCTACAACACCAGCACCTACTGTACTGGCTGCCACGCAGGGCCACCTTCACGGATCGCGAAACGAAGACCTTCGTCCATTGTTGGTTTTGAGGGCGGCAGATTAGCTCTTTCTTATACCAACACCTCAACATCACCAACCTATGGGCATTAAAAAAGGCCGTGCTCTTTATCAGAGAACGACCTTTTTTTAGTGTCGCGATATTACATCGCGGCTATCAATATCGATTACTCGACGATTGAAGCTACAACACCAGCACCTACTGTACGGCCACCTTCACGGATCGCGAAACGAAGACCTTCGTCCATTGCGATTGGGCAGATTAGCTCTACAGTCATCTTGATGTTGTCACCAGGCATTACCATTTCTACGCCGTCTGGTAGCTGGATGTCACCAGTTACGTCTGTTGTACGGAAGTAGAACTGTGGACGGTAGCCTTTGAAGAATGGCGTGTGACGACCACCTTCGTCTTTAGAAAGTACGTATACTTCTGAAGTGAACTTCGTGTGTGGAGTGATTGAACCAGGCTTCGCTAGTACTTGACCACGTTCAACGTCATCACGCTTAGTACCACGTAGAAGTGCACCGATGTTCTCACCTGCACGACCTTCGTCTAGAAGCTTACGGAACATCTCAACACCCGTACAAGTTGTCTTCGTAGTTTCTTTGATACCTACGATTTCAACTTCGTCGTTCACGTTGATGATACCCGCTTCAACACGGCCTGTTACTACTGTACCACGACCCTGGATTGAGAATACGTCTTCGATAGGCATGATGAATGGCTTATCGATGTCACGCTCTGGCTCTGGGATGTAAGAATCTAGTGCTTCTGCAAGCTCAACGATTTTGTCTTCCCACTCTTTCTCGCCTTCAAGCGCTTTAAGAGCTGAACCCTGGATTAGAGGTAGGTCATCACCTGGGAAGTCATACTCAGAAAGTAGTTCACGTACTTCCATCTCTACTAGCTCAAGTAGCTCTTCGTCATCTACCATGTCACATTTGTTCATGAATACGATGATGTAAGGTACGCCAACCTGACGAGAAAGTAGGATGTGCTCACGTGTTTGTGGCATAGGACCATCAGTAGCAGCAACTACTAGGATCGCGCCGTCCATCTGTGCAGCACCAGTGATCATGTTTTTAACATAGTCAGCGTGTCCTGGACAGTCTACGTGTGCATAGTGACGAGTTGGTGTGTCATACTCAACGTGTGAAGTTGAGATTGTGATACCACGCTCACGCTCTTCTGGAGCGTTATCGATCGCAGCGAAGTCTTTTGCTGTACCACCGTATACTTTTGCAAGTACGTTAGTGATTGCTGCAGTTAGAGTAGTTTTACCGTGGTCAACGTGGCCGATAGTACCAACGTTTACGTGCGGTTTCGAACGTTCAAACTTTTCTTTTGCCATGACGGAACCTATAAGTTTTGTGTATCTAGATTACATATAAAAATAATCCACGACGAGTGTGGATCACAATTATTCAGTCTATTATAAATATTTTTTCGACAATTCAAAGGAAGTATTTGAGAAGATTCGAAGACTGGTGCTGATAGGCAGATTTGAACTGCCGACCTCACCCTTACCAAGGGTGCGCTCTACCAACTGAGCTATATCAGCACGCCAGAAAAACTGGAGCGGGCAGCGGGAATCGAACCCGCATCATCAGCTTGGAAGGCTGAGGTAATAGCCATTATACGATGCCCGCTTTAGGAACCTGTTCTTAACTACCTCTAACCGTCAAGAATAAAGTGGTGGAGGGAGCTGGATTCGAACCAGCGAAGGCAGAGCCGTCAGATTTACAGTCTGATCCCTTTGGCCGCTCGGGAACCCCTCCACGAAAAAATTCTTTCCTAAAGCATCCTATACAAGATAGGGTAAAAAGATGGTGCCGACTATCCGAGTCGAACGGATGACCTACTGATTACAAGTCAGTTGCTCTACCAACTGAGCTAAGTCGGCACTGCTTTAGTACGGGGCGAGATATTAGAGCAACCCATGACGCGATGCAACAGCTAGATGCAAAAAAAATGAAATTTCTTGGCCAAATGCTCAGTTTTAAGCCAAATCCATGGCATCCTTATGCTTATTGCGGGTTTTGCCACCACACATGCAACCCTTTAAACACCAATAACTCATCAAATAGGGCTTGGTCTAGGTGCTCACTGAGCAACTTACCGTAGCCGCCACAACAAACAATGGTGACTGACTGTTGGGAAAATAACTGCTGGGCTTGTGCTACTAGCCCTAAAGTTGCAGCTAAAGCACCATTTTTCACGGCTTGCGGTGTATTTTTGGCAAATTCATCGGCAAACGGGGTATTGGGTTCACAAAACACCCGCTCGGCACGGTCGGTGATGCTCGACACCATCAAGTCTAAGCCTGGAACAATCCACCCACCCAAGTGCTCCCCCTGACAGCTCACCACATCTAAAGTCGTCGCGGTACCAGAATCAATGACAATCACCGCCTGGTTTGGGTAAGCTTGATGTGCTGCCAACACGGCCAGCCAACGATCAATCCCCAAGTTGCTATACTCTTTATAAGCGCATGTCACGCCAGCACGCTCGGGGGTCACTTCGGCATAAACAACTGGCAGCTGGTAGCGTTGAGCTTGGGCGATAATACTCTGCAGTCCGGCACTGCGACCTACTTGTGAACAGATAACCACCTCAAGCTGTGACCAATCGATGTCCTGCTCAGCCACCAGCCGGATCTCTGCCTCCTCGGCCACGGCCAATTTGATGGCCGTATTACCTACATCAATTAATAGCTTCATGACTGACTTACCTTTCTCAGTGACAACTCACCACCGTAAAACGCTTTACTTTCACCGTCTTGCTTTAATAGTAGGCCGCCTTGACTATCAATGCCCTGACAAATGCCTCGCCAAGTTCTTTGCCCCGTGCTGAGCGTCACAGCGGCATTTTTAAAGGCATTCAAACGATTCCACTGTTCCGTCATGGTGGTTAAGCCACTACTCTGATAATGCGCCAAGCGCTGCTGCAACGCTTTGGTTAATTCCATCACCAACTGATTTTTATCCACTTCCCCCACGTGGGCCTGTAGATCGGTCCACGCTTGATCTATCTGAGCAGAAGCACTCTCAGGCATGCAAATGTTCAAGCCAATGCCAATCACCAAGTGACAAGGCCCCTCTACTTGGCCATCCAGCTCAACTAAAATCCCAGCCAGTTTTTGTTGCTTAAGATAGACATCATTAGGCCACTTTAACGCCACCTCAATACCATAAAGCTGTTGCAGGGCATCGTATACTGCTAAACCAACCGCTACCGACACCCCCATTGCGGCCTGCATACCGGCATCAAACTGCCAATAATAGCTATAGTATAAGTTGGCGCCAAACGGCGATTGCCACACCCTGCCGCGGCGACCTTTGCCAGCTTGCTGCATTTCAGCAACTAACACATGACCCGAGTTAAGCGGCTCTTTGTGATGCAAGCGGCGCATTAATTCACTGTTGGTAGAATCAATAATGGCATGATACTCAATAGGGCAAGGCTGATTAAAACTTTGCTGCCATTGCTCGGCTAAACGATTTGGCTGGATCAACGGCAGGCTGTAATTGAGCTTGTAACCGCGACCATTAACCCGAAAAATATCCACTCCCATCTGTTGCAGTGCCGCTATATGTTTGGCGATGGCTGCACGGCTAACACCCAGCTGCTCACCCAGTGCTTGCCCAGAAACAAACTGGCCATGATTAAGTGCCGCTAAAATAGCTTGCTTTTTATGATCAGGTGTTTTCATGTTGGTTATCCAAGTTTAAATGGCACTCACCTTGAGCCGCTATCAGTCTCACTTCGTGCTCCAAACGCACTGCAAATTGTTGCCATACCTGACGTTGGATCCTCATTACCAGCCGCTTGAGCTCAGCGCCGCTACTATTACCTTGATGCACCAGCACCAGTGCTTGCTTTTCATATACCCGAATATCACCACAGCAGGTGCCTTTTAAACCGGCTTGTTCAATAAGCCAGCCTGCAGCTAACTTTATTTGCGCGTCGTCCGCTGGGTAGCAAGGCAGGTTGGGATACTCAGCTTGCAATTGCTTGGCTTGCTCAGCACTGACGATGGGATTTTTAAAAAAGCTGCCGGCATTAGGCAGCTCGGCAGGGTCGGGCAATTTGCTGCGGCGAATGGCCATAACGGCTTGGCAAATTTCTGCTGCTGTGGCATCAGGACTTAACGATTGCAGCGGCCCATAGCTCAACTGTGGTTGCCACGCCTTGGGGAAATTGAAGACCACTTCGGTAATAATAAAACGGTCTTTAAGCTGCTGCTTAAACACCGAGTCTCGATAACCAAATTGGCACTCACTGGCCGACAAGCGTTGGAATTGTCGACTGATAACATCAAAGCCGTTAACGTGATCAATAAATTGCGCCACTTCAACGCCATAAGCGCCGATGTTTTGCACCGGAGCGGCGCCTACCGAGCCTGGGATCAGAGCTAAATTTTCTAACCCGGCGATGCCTTTTTGTAATAAATTGAGTACCAGTTGGTGCCAGTTTTCACCAGCCGCCACGGTGACTTGATAATCCCCTTGCCTTTCGCTGATCGCGACCCCTTGCAACGCCATGCGAATGACTTGGCCCTGATAATCTTGTAAAAATACCGTGTTACTGCCCTCACCGAGAATAAAAAAGGGCTGACTGTAATCCAATTGTTTTAGCTGCGCCGCATCCTTTATGGTGATCAATGAAGCGCATTGAGCGGGTAACGAAAAGGTGTGATAAGCCTGCAAACTCGTCACGGCAGTACCTTATAAGATAAAAAAACTGCCGCTAGTTTAGCGTATTCCTATGACTGACGCATTAATCGCCACGACTTTAGTACGACAGCTGCCTTTTTGCCGTTTATCGGCTTGCGCTGTTTAAATGGCGCAAAGTTCGTTATCTTAGGCGCTCTAACTTGGGAAGACATAAAAGAGTAGCACTATGATGAAACTTTCGGCACTAACGCTTAGCCTCGCTATGGCAGGCATGGTTCACACAACAGCAGTTAAAGCGGCCGTGGATGAGCATACCTATGCCAACCTAGATGAGGTTATTACCACCCATTTACACCTCGATTTAGACGTCGATTTTGCAGACAAGCAACTGGAAGGCTTTGTTGAGCACACCCTAGACTGGCAAAACCGTAACGCTAAGAAATTGGTTTTAGATACCCGTGATTTAGAAATTGATAAAGTCATGTATGAAGGCACGGACGGCAAGTGGCATACGGCTCGCTTTGAGCTGGCTAAGCGCGACGATGTCAAAGGGGCCAAGCTCACTATCCACTTCCAACAGCAAGCCAAAAAAGCCCGGATTTATTACAACAGTTTACCCAGCGCATCCGGTCTTCAGTGGTTAACACCGCAGCAAACCGCCAGCAAGTCACATCCATTTATGTATAGCCAATCGCAAGCCATTCATGCGCGCAGCTGGATCCCAGTGCAAGACACGCCAGCAATGCGAGTGACTTATTCGGCACGTGTACAAACCCCCGACGATGTTCGAGCGGTAATGAGTGCTGATAATACCGGGGCACTGATTAAGGATGGTGATTACTGGTTTGATATGCCACAAGCCATTCCCCCGTACCTCATCGCTATCGGTGCCGGTAACCTAGAATATAAAGAAATGTCACACCAAACGGCTATTTTCGCCGAGCCACAAATATTGGATGCGTCGGTGGCAGAATTCAACGACACCCAAGCCATGATCGACAAAACCAACGCCATGTATGGCGAATATGCTTGGGGCCGTTATGACCTATTAATGCTTCCACCTAGCTTCCCATTTGGTGGCATGGAAAACCCAAGGCTTTCTTTTATTACTCCGACGGTTGTGGCTGGCGATAAAAGTCTCGTGAACCTTATCGCTCACGAGTTGGCACATTCGTGGTCTGGCAACTTAGTGACCAACGCCACGTGGGAAGATCTATGGCTAAATGAAGGCTTCACTTCGTACGTTGAAAACCGCATTATGGAAGAAGTGTTTGGCCGCGACCGTGCGGTAATGGAACAAGCCCTTGATGCTGCTGGCCTGCGCGCACAACTAAAAACCATTGATGCACCTGATACGCGATTAAACTTAAAGCTCAATGGCCGCGATCCTGATGACGCCTTTAGCTCAGTGCCATACACTAAAGGACAATTGTTCTTAATCTATCTTGAAGAACAATTTGGTCGTGAGCGCTTCGATGCCTTTGTTAAAACCTATTTTGATACCTTTGCTTTTAAGTCATTGACCACCGACGAGTTCGTTGCCTATTTAGACAAACACTTATTGCAAAAGCACCCAGGTGTGGTGAGTTTGGCTAAAGCCAAAAAGTGGATTTACGAGCCGGGCTTGCCAGCCGATGCCCCAAACCCTACCTCTGATGCTTTTGAAAAGGTCGATGCCTTAACTCAGGCTTGGTTAAACGACGAGAAAACCCTAGCGCAACTGCCTACGGCGAGCTGGACCGTACATGAGTGGTTGCACTTTATTAATAACCTGCCTCGTGATTTATCGGTTGAGCGCATGACCGCTCTCGATGAAGCGTTTAATCTAACCCAATCAACCAACGCAGAGCGTGCTTTTGCTTGGTATATGCTGGCTGTGGGTAATGGTTACCAAGCTATCTACCCTGCATTGGAAAAGCACTTAGTCAGTATTGGCCGTCGTAAGCTGATTGTTAATCTGTATAAGTCACTGATTGAAAATGGTAAGCGTGACTGGGCGTACCGTGTGTATCAAACAGCACGCCCAGGCTATCACCCGCTTGCACAAGGCACCATAGACGCCCTGTTTAAATAACAGCGCTGGCGATTACCGCAGCAATAAAATGCCTTACTGCGCTTTTATTGCTGCTAAAAACGCTTTTCTTTGCGCCGGTGTTGCTTGTTGCCACCAATATTGCAACATGGCGACCACATCAGGGTGCGCCGCAGTGGGCGCAGCTGGCATTGACTGGCTCGGTTCTGAGGCCATAGTTGTGAGCTGCGCAGCCGTTGCTGGCGATGTGGTTGGCTGAGTGTTGCTCATTTGTGGCGCCGTTTTGCTCACCACCAGTGACGTGGCTAACGACTCATCCGGCGCTTGCAATTGGATCAGTGGTTGCTCAGCAAAGGTCTTTGCTGCCACCACATTGTTAGGCCGATTAAACTCAATGTGATACTGGCCTTGCTGGCTAATCGTAACCGTTGCCCAAAAAGGCTCTGACTCGATAATTTCATGGTCATCATACCCCACTTCATACAGATCGCTGTAGCGCATCTTAACTTGATATTGCCCAGGCTCTAACTGCACTTCTCTGACCTTGGAGAAAAAAGAGTGCTCAATGGTCTTCTCTCCTACCTGTAAGGGAATAATTTCTTCGGGAAAGTTTAGCTGTGCAGCATGTGCAGCAGGTATTAGGGCTATTAACAGCATTCCCCAAGTTCTTAAAAATGGCATGGTTCACTCCTTCGCGATTGTTTATTTATCACTTAATGTATCCCATCCTCGCTAAAATCGCTGCATTTTTCAAAGAACATGAAACTATTGTGTCTGAATTAAAGTCCGCTATGCTATGACATTCATCCGTCATTGCTATCAGTTACCGTAAGGAAATTACATGAGCTCTGAAACTATTTTTAGCAAAATTATCAATCGAGAAATCCCAGCCGACATCGTTTATGAAGATGACAAGGCACTGGCATTTAAAGACATTAACCCACAAGCTCCCTTTCACGTATTGGTGATCCCAAAAACGGCCATTGCCACGGCCAACGACATCAATGAGGACAACGCCGCCTTAGTCGGCCATTTATACGTGGTTGCAGCCAAACTTGCCGAGCAACACGGATTTGCTGAAGATGGCTACCGTGCGGTGATGAACTGTAATGAACACGGTGGGCAAACGGTTTACCATATCCATTTGCACGTATTAGCAGGTAAACCTCTGGGTTGGCCCCCTTACCAAGATACGAAAAAAGTATCAGTTTAAAATATTCACTGTTAAATTATGTAAATGGATAAGATATTTACCAATAATAGTAAAAACCACGTAGTTTCATACAATTACATACAGGTACATATTTTATCCATATTTTTGCTGTATTATTTCGCTTTGCTTTATAACGGACTTGTCTAACCAGTTATAAAAATTCTAATACAAAAGGTCTGAATCCCATGTTAGCATTAAGTAATTGGAAAAAATTGAGTGTATCCAACAATGACTAGTAGTGCTTTTTTGCTATTAGATAAAGAGCCGGTTAACACCATTGGTGTTAACGTTTTGCAACCCTTGCTAAAAACTCAAGGACTCGACGTAACCACAGGTACCGATATTACCGAAGTGCCGGAAGGTACTCGCTTGCTCTTTATCGAAACAGCAGCCACTGACGCTTGGAACAAACTAAAAGAACAATTGGTTAATCTCGAAGTTAAGTGTGACATCGTTTTATTTAATCTCGACGAAAATCCCGAGCTGGCAAACCGTGCCCTGCTCAGTGGCATTCGCGGCGTTTTTTATACCACCGACAATGCCGACGTGCTAATGAAAGGGATCCGCTTATTACTAGAGAATCAGCTGTGGTACCGTCGTGACGTAATGTGTAACGTACTTAATCGTATGTTGCAGTTTAACCAAGATGCTTTACACAAACTCACCGAAGGCGATATCGAGCCAATTAAGCTCACCAAACGTGAAAAGGCTATTATTGCCCTGATGAGTAAAGGCGCGAAAAATAAAGAGATCGCCGAAGAGTTAAATATTAGTCCTCATACGGTTAAAACGCACCTTTATAGCGCCTTTAGAAAAACCAAGTGCCGCAACCGCATTGAGTTGTTGTCATGGGCACAACAAAATATTCCTGACGAAATTCGTTAATCGCACCTTTGTGAGTACAGCTTTGGCTGTACTCATGCTCCCCCTTAGCGACTTTACTGCTGTTCCTTTTACCTCTATGCTAAACGCTCACTACTAATAAATAACATACTGCTTCATGCTGGATCCGAAAACGCTTTACCTTACCAGCCTGGTCATGACGGCCATGATGGCACTGCTTAACTTTTTAACCTGGCGTGCCAATAAAAATACTCCCGGCACCCTATTGTATGTTTTCTACCCCGTGGTATTACTCTTTGCCATTGCTTCGTTTGCGCTGTTTAGTTATTTCGATAACTGGCAAACAATCCCCTTGGCGAACGGCTTACTGTTTTTCGCCTCCATCGTTCATTGTATTGCCATTCGTCAGTTCTTGGGGTTAAAAGGGTCGGAGTTTAAGGTTTTTTTGCTGGTAACCGTGGTGCTATTTCTGCTGTTAGTGTACTACAGCACGGTTGCTTCAGGCCTGCGTCAGCGTATTTTAGTGTCTGATCTGCAGCATTTAGCAGAGGCCACTTTATTACTCTATTATTTTGCCCGTTTTGCGCGGCATAAGTACCCCAATGGCAGCATTGTATATATAACTATCCTATTGGTTATCTTTACTATTTTTGCTGGTCGCTCACTGTTAATGGGTGAAGTCTCGGAGCTTACCCTGCTGCAAGAAAATTGGTTTATTATTACCTTGTTTTTCAACGGCGTACTGGCCCCTATTTTTTATGCCACAGGCATGGCCTTGTTATGTAATGAGCAGCGCGAACAAAACCTCAACCGCTTGGCACTAAAAGCGCAGCAAGATCTTGAACTCAGAGGCATGTTTTTATCAACCATTAGCCATGAGATCCGCACCCCACTTAATGGCATTCTTGGCAGTGCCCAACTTGTGCTGGGGAGAACCAACGACCAACGCAATAAAGCCTATTGTGAAGCCATTGTCCATTCTGCCGAGTCACTCAATTTGTTGATCGACAAAGTTTTGGAATACGCCAGCTTAGAGCAAAGCGATGAGGCACTGTACGAAGAAGACGTTGAGCTAAAAAGTTGGTTGGAAAACTTATGTTTGCTATTAAGCCCGCTGGCAGAGCAAAAAAAGCTCAAGTTTGAGTTAACCTATGAACTTCCCGATCAGGTGTGTTATTACTGCGATCAACAAAAGTTACGGCAAATTTTAATTAACTTGGTGGGAAATGCCATTAAGTTCACCGATAAAGGCGAGGTTAAGCTGAAAGTTGAAATTCTCCAAGACCGCCAAATCGAGCACCAAGTGCGCTTCAGTATCAGTGATTCTGGCCCTGGCATTGAACAAGAAGACATCAATAAGTTAACCCAGCCTTATGTCCAAAGCAGTGCAGGTAAGGTAAAAGGCGGCACAGGCCTGGGTCTGGCCATTACTAGTCGCCTACTCAACCGCCTAGGTAGCCAGCTGGAAATCGCCAGTGAAATCAATAAAGGCAGCACCTTTCACTTTGACTTAACCCTCAATATTGGCGAGCTCAGCCTCGTTGAACAGCGCCCACAGCGAGATAACTGCGTTACTGGCCTAAAAGTATTGCTGGTTGAAGATTTAGAGTTAAATCAAAAAATTGCTATTGAGTTTATGGCGGCAGACGAACACCAAGTAAAACTAGCACAAGATGGCAGCAGTGCCATTGCGATGTTAAAGCAGCATCACTTTGATGTGGTGTTGTTAGACATGAACCTACCCGACTTTTCAGGGCAAGAAGTGTTAACCCAGTTGCAAAATGAAGAACATAAAAATAAGCGGACGCCGTTTTTAGCATTTACCGCAAGCCTCAGCCCAGACGAAGTGAAAGAATACTTAGCCCTTGGGATCCGTGACATTGTCGGTAAACCCATTAAGCAAGAAAAGTTACGCCAAGCACTAAGTGAGTCGCAACTGCCGAAGAAAGCATCTATTACCACTGCGCTTCCCGATAGCCTGTATGACGAAACCGCGGTGAATGCGCTCACCAGTAGCTTTAGTGATGATGAGATCTCGTCGATTTACAATGAGTTTGTGTTGTCTGCACGGAATAAACTCAACCACATTCAACAACAACTAGAGCAAGATCCTGAGCAGAGTATTCGACAACTGCATCGCTTAGCGAGTACCGCCTTACAGCTCGGCTTCAACCGTTTTGGCACCCTGTTAAAAACGGCAGAGCGACGCTTATTGGATAATAAGCCCTGCCACGATGAGTTAAGCCAAGCACTGCAACTCTGGCAACAAAGCCTCAATGCCTATTTGCAGTATGTTCGTAAGGAGGCCGCGCAATAGTCATTAATCGCGACTTATTCGACAACGGCAAAAAACTTGTTCATGCTGGCAAAATTGCTGAGCTCAAGGCCGTATTTCTGCGTACTAAAGTAACCTGGGATCAACTTCCCATACTGATGCGAAATACGAACCCTATTGAAGATTTTGCATACCAAGTTAGTAAACCATAGTGCTTAACTGAGGAGCCTTTTGTGCGGCGAGACAACCATCTCGATGGCGCCAGGTTAATCTCCTCACATTAAGTCGAATGAGATAAATAACTTGCTATAAAACTATAAAATAAAGGAACACCTATGTCTTTTTTGAAATCACCTTTGGCCGCTGCTATTGGTGCCGCCGTACTTGGCTTTACCCAGCCAACCATGGCCACAGAAGCCGCAGCTAATACACAAGTTGAAGAGCAATCTGAGCAGGGTTGGGACGTACTCAACCCGCCGGGTGAGAAACAAACGATCACCATCGACACCAATGAAACCACCTGGAGTAACCTCGATGTTAGTCCAGATGGCAAACACATCATTTTTGACATGTTGGGCGACTTATATGTCATGCCTATCTCTGGTGGTAAAGCAACAGCACTCACCAACGACAGAGCATGGAATTTCCAACCAAAGTTTTCTCCAGATGGCTCTAAAATTGCCTTTATTTCTGACCGTGAAGGCGCTGAAAACCTGTGGGTTATGGATGTCGATGGCAGCAATATGCGCAAGGTTTCTGACGAAACCCATAACTTGCTACACAACCCAGCTTGGTCTCCAGACGGTCAGTATATTGCCGTTAAACAAGGGCAAGTAACCGGTCGTACTATTCCTGGTGGCTCTATTCGCATGTACCACATTTCAGGTGGTAAAGGCGTATTGGTACGCGAGCGTTTACATGGCGCTAAATCACAGAAAAATATCGCAGAGCCGGCCTTTTCCACCGACGGCACAAAAATTTATTACTCAGTAGATGCCACTCCAGGCGTACGTTGGGAATACAACAAAAACGCCATGGAATCGGTATTTGAGATCCGCGCTTGGGACTTAGCCACTGGTGAAGAAGAAACCGTGATCCGCGGCTCAGGTGGTGCAATTCGCCCAACACCAAGTCCTGATGGCGACTCTATTGCATTCGTTAAGCGCATCGAGAATGGCAAAGAAATGCAAAGCGCCCTTTATATCAAAGATTTAAAGTCGGGCATTGAAACCGAAGTGTTTGCGGGATTAGACCGCGACCTGCAAGAGGCCAATGGCGCGCAAGGTAACACACCAGCATTTGCTTATACCCCAGATAGCAAAGCGCTGGTATTTTGGGCCGATGGTACATTCCACAAAGTAGACATTGCCAGCAAGCAAGTCACGGCTATTCCAACTCGCGTTGTTGCAGAGAAGCAAATTACTCCAGCGCTTAAGTTTGCCGTCGATGTGGCTCCAGATACCTTTAAAGTAAAACTGGCACGCTGGTCGCAGTTATCACCAGACGGCAGCACAGCCCTTTTCCAAGCTCTGGGTTATTTATATGTTAAAGACATCGATTCTGGTGAAGTAAAACGTGTCACAGAGCAAAACGAACACTTTGAGTTCTACCCTAGCTTTTCACGTGATGGCAAACACATCGTTTACACCACTTGGGATGATCAAGACTTAGGTGCCGTGCGCATTGTGTCTGCCAAAGGTGGTGAAGGCCGCGTCATTACTGCCGAGCCGGGTCATTACATTAACCCTAGCTTCTCACCCGATGGCAAAAACGTGATCTACCGTAAGGTCACCGGTGGTTACCTGCTTAGTGGCGACTGGTCTATGGAACCGGGGATCTACATCACCAGTGCCAAAGGCGGTGAAGCCAAACGCATCATCAAAAATGGCGATAACCCACACTTTGGTGCCAACTCAGAGCGCATTTACTTTAGCACCATGAGCAGTAGCACCAGCCGCGAATTGAAGTCGGTGGATCTTAATGGCCAACAGGAGCGCTCACACTTTAAGGGTGAGTACATCTTTGATTATCGCGTTTCGCCAGATGGTAACTACGTTGCCTTTATCGAAAACTTCAACACCTTTGTTGCACCCTTTACCAGCACCGGTAAAACCTTGTCGATTAACAAAGGCAGCAAGTCCTTCCCAGTCAAGCAAGTGTCGAAATATTCAGGCGACTTCTTAAACTGGAAAGCCGACAGCAGCGCCTTAACTTGGGCGTTTGGTCCAACCCTTTATCAGCGCAAACTAACGGATACGTTCGCTTTCTTAGAAGGTGCGGCAGATGACGTGGATGAGTTAACTGCTAAAGGTATCGATCTTAGCTTCGAACAAGACGCCGACAAGCCAGAAGGCATGATTGCACTGGTCGGCGGTAAAGTGGTTACCATGCGTAATGCCGAAGAAGAGCAGGAAATCATTAACGATGGTGTGGTATTAATCAAAGAAAACCGCATTGTTGCAGTTGGCACCCGCAGTGACGTCGAGATCCCAAGCACAGCAAACGTCATGGATATTACAGGCAAAACAGTGATCCCTGGCCTTGTTGATGCTCACGCCCATGGCAGCTATGGTAGCCGTAATCTACAACCAGAGCAAAACTGGAACCAGTTCTCCAATGTCAGCTTTGGTGTGACTACCATTCACGATCCATCGAATGACTCTAACGAAGTCTTCTCTATGGCCGAGTTACAGCGTGCTGGATTAACCGTTGCACCGCGTATCTACTCGGTGGGACGTATTTTATATGCCGGTAATGCACCGGGTTATAAAACTCCAATCAATAACCTAGAAGATGCCCAATTCCATGTAAAACGTCTAAAGGACGCAGGCGCAATCTCAGTTAAAAGTTATAACCACCCTCGCCGTGATACCCGTCAGCAGGTGCTAGAAGCGGCGAAAGAGATGGAGATCATGGTAGTACCAGAGGGCGGCTCGAAGTTCCAGCAAAACATGAATATGATCATCGATGGTCATACCGGCTTAGAGCACGCGCTACCGATCCCAAATATTTACTCGGACGTGGTACAAATGTGGAGCCAGACAAAAGCAGGCTTTACGCCAACGTTTAATGTTGCCTATGGCGGCATTAAAGGCGAAGACTACTTCTATGACACCACCGAAGTATGGAAAAACGAGCGCTTAACCAGCTTTGTTCCAGATTACATTCTAAACCCGCGTTCTATTCGTCGTGAGAAGGCACCTGAGCACCACTACAATCACATCAACGCGGCAAAATCGGCGAAGCAATTGCGCGATAAAGGCGTAACGGTTCATATTGGTGCCCATGGTCAGCGTGAAGGCTTGGGTGCGCACTGGGAGCTGTGGTCAATGGCACAAGGCGGCTTTACCCCCTGGGAAGCACTGCGCAGCGGTACCATTGATGGCGCCAAATATCTGGCCATGGACCACGATATTGGTACTATCGAAAAAGGTAAGTTGGCTGACTTAGTGATTATTGATGGTGACGTATTAAATGATATTCGCGAGTCAGAAAAAGTCGCTTACACCGTGCTTAATGGCCGTGTTTATGACGCAGCTACCATGAATGAAGTGGGCAACTACGACCGTAAACGCCAGCCATTCTTCTTTGAAAATGGTAATAAAACACCGATGCATTCAGCAACAGAAGCATACATGGAAGAAAAGGCGCACAAATATCATTGGAAACACTAATTAATCCCATTGGATAATTAGCTTTACAAGCCCAGCGAAAATATTCGCTGGGCTTTTTATTTTGACTAGATTTTAACCGTTAGTGTTCTATGCTGTTATGGATACGTCGCAGTAACAGGGAAAATGGTTATGTCTTTTATCACGCGTTTTTTTAATTCTCTTAATCTTTCCAAAAAATTGATCAGTGCTTTTTTACTGGTTGCTATGGTGCCCTTAGTGGTGCTGATTGCCATTGCTATCAACACCGCCTCAAATGCCATGAGTCAGCAAATATATTCTCAACTTGGTAGCATCAGCGAAGTAAAAAAAAGTGCGGTGCAACGCTACTTTCAAGGCGTTGAAAACAACCTCACTGCATTGACCCAAAATCCAATGTTGCCAATGATTGCGGCAGAATTTATCGATAGTTTTGCCGAGGTGACGCCAGAGCCAAACTCACAATCGCTAGCACGCTATTACCGTGAGACTTTTACGCCAAAGTTTAACGCCGAAAATCAAAATAGTATCGACACAGATAACCTACTCACTGCCTTGTCTGGCAGTGCCACAGCCCTACAAAACCGCTATTTAGCCAATAGTCCCTATCCGATTGGCGAAAAGCATCAGTATCTCGAAACAGGCCATTTTGATAATTATGATTTAGCCCACCAGAGCTATCATAACTACTTTGTTAACATGGCTAAAACCTATGATTTTTATGATATTTTTATTATTGATAGCCAGTCAGGAAATATCGTTTACTCGGTTTACAAAGAGGTGGACTTTGCCACTTCTTTGGCAACGGGGCCTTTTGCTGACAGTAATTTAGCGTCCCTTTACCAACAACTTAAATCACAAACGGATGCCACGGTTACTGGATTTGCTGACTATCAACAATACCTGCCCTCGTACAACGCGCCAGCCAGTTTTATCGGCAAACCCATCGTCAATAATGGCGAAGTGGTTGCCATCATTGCAGTGCAGCTCTCAATTGATGCCATTAATGCCATTATGACCGAGCGCGAAGGGCTAGGAGACAGTGGTGAAACCTACCTAGTTGGGCCCGATAAATTGATGCGCTCCGACTCCTTTTTAGACCCACAACAACGCTCAGTGGTTAACTCTTTTAAAAACCCACAACAAGGTGAAGTCGACACACTCGCGGTCAATGAAGCGTTAGCTCAGCGCTCAGGGCAACAAATTATTGCCGATTACAATGGTGCTCAAGTCTTGTCCGCCTATACCCCTGTCCGCGTTTTTGATAAATACTGGGCATTGGTCGCCGAAATCGACGAAGCTGAAGCCTTTGCCTCTGTGGCGGCACTATCTCAATACCTAATTGTGGTATTAGTGGCTGCGGCCATTGTGGTGTGTGCTATTGCTTTTTGGTTTTCCAAGACCTTAAGTAAGCCTGTTATTCAATTGGTTAACACCATGCAGGCGGTGGAGCAAAGAGGTGACTTCAGCTTGCGAGCACCGGTTCATAACCACGATGAAATAGGCAACAGTGCTGCAGCATTTAATTCACTGCTCGAGGCTCTGCAGCAATCCTTAAGTGAAACCAACCGGGTGATGGATAAAATGGCAGCGGGTAAGTTTGATGACCGCATTAATGTCTCTTGTCGCGGAGAGCTAGATACCCTAAAACAATCCACAAACCACTGTGCCAGCACCCTGAGTAAAGCCATTGCTGGGCTCAATCAAATCTCGCTCGATATGGCCAGTGGCCGCTTTGATACCCGCCTTGACGTGGCCATGTCGGGCGACCTTGACGACTTGAAAAACAACCTTAATCAATCGCTAGGCTCTCTCGATGCCACCATGAATGGCATAGTGCATGTGATGAATAACGTCGAGCAAGGCAACTTTAAAGAGCAAGTGAGTGTCGCCGCGCAAGGGAAGCTCGCGCAATTAAAAGACGCAGTAAATAATTCCGTTGCTGGCCTAAGCCTAGCAATTGATGGCATCAGTGAAGTTATGGCGGCCCTGCGCCAAGGCGACTTTGCGGCGCAACTCGATGCCCCACTGAGCGGCCAACTGGATGAGTTAAAACAAGATATCAACTCCAGTATGGCGAATTTAGATAATGTTATGCAAGACATTGGCACGGTCATGGCCGCGGTCAGTGACGGCGATTTTAAACAGCAAATAACCACCACAGCCAACGGTCAATTGGCACAACTCAGAGATAATATTAATGTTTCTATAGCCGCCGTGGATGGTGCCATTTCAGAAATTTCGAGCGTTATGATGGCCATCAGTCATGGTCGTTTTGACCGGGTTATCGAGTCTAATATGGCGGGGCAGCTGAACAGCTTAAAAGTTGATATTAACCGCTCAGTCAATAACCTAGAACAAGTCATTGCCGAACTCGGAAATGTTATGTCGGCGATGTCTGAAGGGGACTTTGAGCACACCATCGAGCTGGAGTTGCAAGGCCAATTATTGCAACTCAAGCTCGACGTCAATGATTCAACTCGGCAAGTTGCCACAGCCATCAGTGAGGTCAGTAACGTGCTTAGTGCCATCGCCTTGGGCGATCTGAGTCGTCACGTTGAAGGGCAATATTCCGGGGTATTTGCCGCACTTAAAAATGACACCAACGCCACCATAGACAAGCTGACAGAGGTTATCCAAGGGATCCAAAGTGCTGCCAACTATGTTTCACAAAGTGCCGGTGAAATCGCGGCTAGCAATACCGAAATAAGCCAGCGCACTGAAGAGCAGGCCGCCAATTTAGAAGAAGCTAGCGCCAGCACCGCCAATATGCTTGAAGAATTGACCAAAGTCTCGAACCAAGCCAGTGATGCGGTAGGCTTGGCACACAACACGGAAAGCATTGCCAAAGAAGGGGGTCAACTCTCTGAGCAAACAGTGGCAGCCATTGGTGAAGTCAATAAAGCCAGCAAAGACATCAATGAAATTGTCTCGGTGATTGATGGCCTGGCTTTTCAAACTAACTTATTGGCACTGAATGCCGCAGTAGAAGCGGCTCGTGCAGGAGAAAATGGCCGTGGTTTTGCCGTGGTTGCCAACGAGGTCCGCGAGCTTGCAGGGCGCAGCGCCACTTCGGCCAAACAAATCAAAGACATTATTGGCAATAGCAACGCTAAGGTAGAGCAAGGCACTGAACTTGCCAATGACTCTGGCGCAAAATTACAGCAGATCATGCAAGCCGTTAGCGATGTGAATCACAATATTGTCAAAATTAATGACTCTACTTCCATGCAACAACAGGCCATAAAAGAAGTTGATATTGTGGTACAGCGACTCACCGATCTTATCCAAGAGAACTCGGCCATTACCGAAGAAACCATGGCGGCCGCTAAGCAAATGGCAGATCAAGCTAAAGCGATGCAAGCGCAATTAAGCTACTTCAACCTCGATGGCTCGGTTAGCGCCACTAAAACGGAACTGCTGGTACATCAATTTAACGCCTCCTAGCGCCAACACTGAATACTAGCCAAGGGTGAAGGGATCAGCATCGCGGTGAGCGGGAAACTTGTGCCGGTAACTTTGCAGCTCTTTTTTATGTAGAGTTATGGTGCATACCCCTTGTTGATGATCGGCTACCTGAGTAATGCGCTTGCCCTTGTAATCGAACGCTTGGGTTCCACCATCGTGAGCGATGCCATTACCGTCGGTGCCAATACGGTTCACCGCCAGTACATAACTCTGATTCTCTATCGCCCGAGCGGCCAACAGAGTATCCCAGTGAGAGCGCCTTGCTGCAGGCCAGTTGGCAATGTTTATCATTACGTCATAGTCGCCTTGGTTTCGTTGGAATACAGGGAACCTTAAGTCATAGCAAACTTGCGGTAAAAAGCTAAACCCCTTGATATTGAATAACGTTCTCGACGCTCCAGGGTCAATGAAGTCCCCCTCTTTTCCAAGACAAAATAAGTGACGTTTGTCATAAACGACAAACTCTTGATTGGGCCAACAGCAATAGAAACGGTTAAATTTTTTCCCTTTATGCGAAACCAACACAGAACCGCCAACAACACTGTTAAGCGCTTGTGCTTGCCCTGCTAACCACTGAAAAATTGGCCCCTGATGCGGTTCTTTAATATCACACTCAACGGCAAAGCCAGTTGCAAACGTCTCTGGCAGTAAAATCAAATCAAAGCCACTTAGAGAGCTTAGTTGCTTAGCAAAATGTGAGAGGTTTTGCTCAACTTGGAGCCAAGCAATATCACTTTGAATTAGAGCGATCTTTAATGTGTCTTGCGATAATGAAGGCATCAGTGCTCCTTAAATACTATGCAATTTAGGCCAGCCTCAGCTTGTGACAGCATGATTTCTAATACAGCATAGCAAATCGGTTGCTGCCGCCGCAAAGAAGTTAAATTAGTAATATGCTAGCGCCAAGGCGGAGCACACCTCAGCGCTTATTGTAGTCAAAGGGTTAAGTGTTGCTGTAAAAAAGCCAGCACTCTTTCATAATATTCAGTTCGGTGTTTCGGCTTATAAAATCCATGACCCTCGTTCTCTAACAACATATATTCATAGGGGTGATTTGCCTCTTTAAGGGAGCTAATTAGCGATTCAGCCTGCTCGATAGGTGCTCGTTGATCGTCTCCCCCATGTACCACTAAGACTGGCGCCTTTAGCTTATCGATATGAAATACAGGAGAGAAAGCTTTTAGCTGTTGTTGATCCTTACCTAAGACTTGCGTTAAGTAGCGCTGCCCTCGCTTGCGGTCTGCGACATCCCCTTCTTCAAACATCAGGGGTAAGTCATAAACTCCCACTACACCTATGGCGCACTTAAACAGATCGGGTTCAATTATCGAGCTTTGGAGTGCTGAGTAACCACCGAAGCTTGCGCCCATGATGCAGATATTGTTAGGGTCGGCAAAGCCCTGCGCTACAACATGCTTGGTTGCATCAATGATGTCATATTGAATTTCAGCTCCCCACTTTTTATGGCCAGCGTGCTCAAAGCTGCGCCCGTATCCACCTGAACCTCTAAAGTTAACTTTTAACACCGCTATACCTCTATTTGCGAGTAGCTGTGCATCAGGATCGAACCCCCACCAATCTCGAGGACCGTGAGGGCCACCGTGAGGCATAACCACCAGCGGAAGGTTTTTCGCTTCTCGGTTTTGCGGAAGAGTTAAGTACCCATGTATGGTTAATCCATCTCTAGCTTGAAAGGAAATGGGTTTTGTTGAAGCCATGTATTTCCCATCAACCCCTTGCATTGCATGAAATAAAAATTGCAATTTCTTTTCAGTGTCATCGTAAATGTAATACGAGCCGGGGTTAGTATCACTGGAGGCCAGAATCACTGATTTACTGCCATCTTGTGTCGTGCTTAAAAGTTGTATTTGCTCACCAGACAAAGCATTAATTAGGCTTTTTAGCCGCTTTGTCATTTTTGCATCATTATCTATAAACGCATAGGTGGGATATCCGGGCTCCAACTCCACAGCAAATAGCTCGTGGTTTGTTTTGTCGACCCAAAGTTTTTTTGGAGAGACAATTTTATCTTGCAGCAACTTCTCGGTTTGTCCAGTTTTTAAATTCAGCTCAAATACGCCTTCGGCTTCACCCGCTTGAGAAGCTGTAATGTAGACCTTTTCACCGCTGCGATCGAAAGTATGCAACCTAATATCAGTCAGGTTTTCCAAAACATTAAACTCTTGCCAATCAGCATTAACCTTATCTCGAATATGAATCGTTTGGTCGATATAATCATCAGTTGATAAGGACACTCTAACCTTGCCTTGATTATCAGTTAAAAAGCTAGCCATAGCTGAGGGCGAACCGGCTACTTTTCTTCTCGTCCCTCTATTTACATCGACCCTGTAGACAACTGTATGAGCATCCTTACCTCCGTTCCAAGGAATGGTGTACACCAACATATACCGCTCCTCACCAATGAGCGGATCCAAAACATAAGATATGCCGTTTACAGGAGTGGCTTTTTTTATACGCGAACCTGTTTGCATTTCTCCTTGATAGCCAACCAGATACTTACCATTCGAGCCATCAGCATCAATACCAAACAGCTCACCATGGTATTCAGGGTGGTCGCTCCAAGCCCGTAAATATAGCTTTTGTAGCACTAGGCGCTCATTATTAACCCAGTTATAGTTACCAACTTCCGCGTTGCCAGGAAACCTAACAACATTTTCGATTTTATTATTGTCTAGCCTTAAAACGACAAGACTGTTTCTACCTTCTACTTTTGAGGTAAAGCTAAGATAGTTGCCATCAGGTGATATTTTCACTTGGGAATATTGAACCCCAGCACTAAACACTTCTACCGGTACTTGCTTAGCACTAAGTAATTGGGTGAAGACTAAAAGCCCCACAAGCATGCCAACTCTAATTATTTTCATCGATATATCCTTAAATCTTTTTCGTATTCATTCCAGAACATAAACTCAAGTTAAACGTACCTAATTTAAAGAAACAGTGCTAACAAAGCAAATTTTTTTATATAAAAAATACCTTTTATTAACCAACGTAAACAAAGGAAAAAAAGCCTTTATTTTTTGGTACTATTTCACTCATAAAGTTATATTGTTATTCGGTAGTAGCATGGCTCATCAAACGAACGATACTCACTCCATTGATTTAGGGTACTGGCAACTTAATACTGCAACGCAAACCTTAAGCAGCACCACTGAAAGTAAAGAGTTGGAACCTCTTTTATTCAAAGCCTTAATTTACTTCATTGAAAATCAAGATAGGATTATCAGTCGCCAAGAACTATCTGAGAATGTTTGGCAGCTCAATTTTGTCGATGACAATACAATTAACCGAGTTATTTTTGAGCTTAGAAAGCAACTATCCGCAGAACCACAATTGCAACCACTAATAAAAACACATTACCGTAAAGGTTATAGCCTCTCTATTCCCAAACCTAAAAGTGATAGCACTCTATTAGAAAACGGCTCCAACAGCCTCAAGCGGCCCTCTGCATATTGGCCGCGCCCTTGGCTTTATATGCTGGTCATTGGTGTTGTAATCTTTATAGCTATTGCGGCTTATAAGTGGAAAGAACCGACCCACATTGCAGAGGTTCAGAACAAGACCTTTGATAGCCAGATATTATCTTGGTACCGGGGGCACCATGGAAAACTGCACCTTTCCCCTAATCAACGCTTTTTAGCTTACAACTTCCAAGCAGATACTAATGAAATTAGTAAAATGGGAGAATTACGATTAATGGATCTTAACACTCAACATGAGGTTGCACTTAACTTACCCTCAGGAAGCACTTTGCTTGGCTGGTCGGCAAACAGTGAGTGGATTTATTATCGCAGCCCAGCTTCCAGCAAAGAGCAAGGCGGGTCATGTGAATATAGGCGCCATCCAATAAAGCAGCAAACTAGCGAACAAGATCAATCATTATTTCCTTGCTCTTTTGGCCAGCTAAAAGCGCTCTTTGACTTTGGAAAGAATAAACTTGTTTATAGTAAACAAGCTTTTTTAGGTAAGCCAAATTTAATGGCAGTTTATACTTACAACCTTAATAATAAGATAGAAACTCGAGTCACCACACCTAGCCAAAACGGCTTTGGAGACCAATTATTGGCTGTCATTCCCGAAAGTCAGCAGCTTATCTTTACCCGAGATATCGGTGACAGTATGGAGCTGTTGATTACCTCTTTGTCAGGCCACAAAACAATAAAGTTAGCAGAGTTTCCCTATTTATTGTGGGCAGTTAATTGGAATGCTAAACAAAATACAGTGATATGGTTTAACCATGAAACCAATGAAATAAGACGTTTCTCTATGACTTCATATTCCGAACTTCCACCCGTACCTGTTGAAGTTGAACCAAGCTCATTTGTGCTACCAATGTCTAAGGACAAATTGCTGCTAACCACTTATGGCTATGATCACGACAGCTATGTTGTCGATCTGGAGACAACCAAGTCGACATTTTTTGCCAAGCCAGGAGTTTATGAAGTCAATATGGCCTACCTTGGGGACGGTGTATACACATATAATGATATTATTTTCCGAGACTCAGCCTCTTACAACGTTTTTAAAATAGATAAAAGCCGTAAATACAGTGAGTTAAAAAAGCTTGGTGCGGGTTATTCTATTATTGACTCAGACCCCGAGAGTGCACATGTTTTGGTTAAAAATACTAAAGACCAAGTTTCTCAAGTAAGAGACATTGACTCTTTTGCAGTGCAATTATCTTTACCTGATAGTGGCAGAAGTGGCAGCATTCGATTGTATGATGGAAAGGTAGCTCAATTACGGGTAAACCCAATCACGGATAACGAAGCGGTTGAAGTCAGTTACCTCGATAACACTAAAAAACTATCAATCGAAGTGGATAACCTCGTTAGTATCGACTGGTTAGATGACAGTCATCTAGTAACAATATCAAACCATCGCGACATTGCTCTGTTAAATATTAAAACAGCCGAGCAAACACCTATACTTACTGGCTCGCAACTTAATGAACTGGTCAATAATGTTTGGTTAAGCCCAACCATCACAGCCTACAAGAATAAAATTTACCTGCATAGTCGCAGTAACGTTTATCAACTCGATACACAAGGGCGTTTAAATACCGTATTAGACATAGGGAGTGCTGTAAATTCTGAGTCTTATATTTATCACATCGATGTGCATGGAAATAAGTTACTGGTCTCTTATGTAACACGTTACCACAACGAAATTAAATTATACTTTGCTGGTAATTGAAGCCTGTAGCAATCGAATTAATTCTGCAAACAAATTGAACGGTGAAGTACCTCATTAGCAGTAAAAAATGCGATAGAGCAGTAAAAAGCATGGCGAGCTATAAGCTCGCCATGCTACCACCAACGTTTGTTACAAACTAACTTGTTTAACCGTAAAGCCAGAACTTTCTAGCTGTGGCGTAAGTGAGGTTGCATCGCCAACCACAACGTACGTCATTTGTTCTGCAGATAAATACTTTTTAGCCAATAAGTTTAATTCTTTTTTGCTAACACTTTTGATGATTTCAGCGCGTCTTTTTGTAATGTTGGCATCGACATTATGTTTATGCATCATTGCGAAGAAGCGTAATTTTGCAGCTGGAGTCTCGTACTTTAAAGCATCCCTTTGTGCAATTGAATTTCGAGTAAACTCCAGCTCATCCCTTGACAGACCTGACTTACTTATGCGTTCAAGCTCTTTTTGAAGCTCTTGCAAAGCTGCAGCAACATGCGTGGCCTCAACACCCGATGAGATAATGAATTGACCAGCATCACCATAGCCTTTAAACCTGCCACCAATTCCATAGGTGTACCCCTTGTCCTCACGCAAGTTTTGATTTAATCGACTATTGAAGCCGCCAGAAAATGCAAAGTTCATAATTTTACTCTTGAAGTGGACTCCAGATAAGTCTTCCTTTGCAGCATGGCCAGCCACCCGAACCTCCACTTGAGGTGCATCTTCCTTATGTACCAAATAAACTACCTCGCTGTTCAATTCTGCAGGCTTGGGCTGCTCAAGTGTTAAATTAACTCTTCCATTCCATTGCTCTAGCGTATTATTGATTGCAGCTACAATATCACCCTGAGAAATGTTAGAAACAATTGATAGTTTACTGCCTTGAGGTCGAACAAGTGCCTTATAGTGACCTTTTATATCTTCTAACTCGATTCTATTAAGCTCTTCTAGCGAGGGTAGCCAAGCACTACGGTAATTCCCATCTTGATACATTATTTTCGACAACATACCATCAGCTAGAAATGAAGCATTGGATCTTTCTAATCTGCTTACTTCAGCAATATTGCTCTTCACTTTAACAAAATCGGCCTTTGAGAACTTAGGCTGCAGCAGCTTCTCTGATAAGATATTAAGTGTTGGTAACAAGTTTTTACTTAATGTAGACACGGTTACTTCGATATATTCGGCTTTCAATTCAAATGATATCTCGGCGCCGTTTTCCGCCAATTTTTGTGCCAGCTCTGAAGAGGAGTGCTTCATTGTAGCCTCTTCCAACATCTGTGTTGTCAGCAGCGCCACTCCATTCTTATTTTCTTGGTCGTATAAACGCCCTGCGGGGATCTGTAGTAATAGTGTTGTTGTAGGTGTTTCAAAATCCTCTGTGCCCAAAATATCAATACCATTATCCGTTTGTGCTTGCCAAAGCGCTGGAAGTTGAATCGGCTTTGCTGCCGCTGCCTTTGGCACTTCACTGCGATCAAACTCATCGCTGATCTGCGGTAGTGTTACCTCCTGCTCTGTTACTTTTTCGCTGCTTGGTTGGAAAAAGGTTGGAGTAAAGTTATCAGGTTGCGTGATAAGCTCTTTCTGGCCTTTTGGTACAATGCTGAGTACAACTTGTGGTTTACCTTCCAAATGTTGATTGTATACTCGCTTAATATCGCTCACAGTTAGACGTTTAATTCTGTTAAGTTGCTGCTGTAGATAACTCGGATCATTATGGAAAGTTTCAAACTCTGCTAGCATAGAAACTTTTCCTTTAACGCTTTGCAACGCCCTCACTATTTCTGACTCTTTCTTTGCAATGTAAAGGTCTATATCTTTTTGCGATAGCTCATCTTGTATATAGTTATCTACTAATTGGGTGATTTCCTCATTCAACTGTGACAAAGTTTTGCCTTTTGCCGGATGTGGTAATGCTCCAAAAGTCATCTTACAAGCTAGCTCTAAACACCAATGTGATGCAAAGGCCGCCACTGCTTGTTGGGTATTAACCAACTTACGATACAGAAGTGAGCTCTGTCCTTGTCCAACTAAATAACCAATGGCATCCAGTGCAGCTTCATCTTGGTGACCAAGATAAACTGTTGGGTATACTTTGCGCAGCATTGGTAAGCTAACATTATCTTGGTAAGATACAAAGCGAGACTCCGTTAAGCTGGTTGGCTGCTTAGCAGCTCTTTTTACACTTTCTCCCTTAGGGATAGAGCCAAAATATTTTTTCACTAATGGCAGGACATCTTCGCTGTTAACAGCTCCACCAATCGTCAAAGTAGCGTTGTTTGGCCCATACCAACGCTTGAAAAAGGCTTTTAAATCAGAAGCGCTAGCACGGTTCAAATCAGACATATAACCAATCGGTAGCCATGAGTAGGGGTGACCATAGTCATACAGAGTCTGATGAACTTTTTCTAAGGCTTGGCCATAGGGGACATTATCGTATCTCATCATGCGCTCGTTTTTAACTGCTGCACGTTGAATGGCAAATTTTTCTTGAGTGATCCCTTGCGCAAAAAAGCCCATTCGATCGGCTTCTAACCACAGCATTTTTTCTAGCTGATTAGATGGTACTGTCTGGTAATAATTAGTTCTGTCGGTATTGGTTGTGGCATTAAAGCGACCACCGGCTTCAGTAACCATTTTAACATGCTGTTCGTCAGCAACGTGTTTCGAACCTTGAAACATCATATGTTCAAACAAGTGTGCAAAACCTGACTTACCTAACTCCTCTCGGGCAGAGCCCACATGGTAAGTTACGTCAACGTGTACTAACGGATCAGAATTATCTTCATGGATAATAACTGTCAAGCCGTTGTCTAGCTCAAACTTTTCATACGCTATGCCAATAGCCCCTGGAGCAACCTTTTTTGCTTCTACTCGCTCTATTCCGTCAAGCTGGCTGTTGACTTGCGCCTGGAATTGACTACAACCATTCAAAGTTACGGCCATAATAACGGCCAATGTGGCTTTATTTAAAAGCATAATCTGTCCTCTTATTCGTCTCTGATTATAAAATTTGACTGCAGCTCAGCGCTAAAGCTGTTGACTGCAAGTTGTTGACGAAAAGATTAAAAGGGCAGAAGGTCAAAGTCGATTAGGAAGATGTGATGAATTTATTTTATTTTTATTAGCATCAAAATCAATAACATAAAAATAATTAGGAAAATATTTACAATAAGTTAGTGCGTTTGTTCCAGTGCTTTATATTACAGATAGGCATGTAGAGTAGATGCAATCATCATCATCTGTCCCAAGGCACTTAAGTAAGTGCTCCACTTTGAACAAGACAGCTTTTATTTCCTCAGTAACTGCAGCCGTTTTCTAAATAAATTTAATCCTGGTGCAGAGTGTAAGTCAGATAAATGCTGACGTTCTTGTAGCAATTGACTTAATTAGGTGGTCTGTTTGAGGGAAAGAAACTTCGCCGATAGCACCGCTCCTACATTCAGCTCCTACCTAGATACTTAGATATATTTAGGTAAGGCAGAAGTTTTGCTATCTAGAGGTTCGAAATAAAAAGTTTTAACGTCGTTAGCGTCAAATTTACTCTCAAACAGAGCAAGCGTTAATCCGGGTTACTATTAAATACACACCAATACACTTGCATGTAATATCGATAGTTCAGAAGGTAGGCACTTATTTATCGAGTGAAACAAAACCAAACAGGTTTACAAACTATCCATAATTCGAGGCTTGTGACCTTACCGCTCTAGTCAAACAGCTTTATACCGCCATTAAGCATAGGTAAGCCTAAGAATACACTTCTAGGCTTACCTACTGGTAAGTGTCGTTACTGATTCATTGTCGACTCAATATACCGATCGATTTGGTTTTCAAGGACGAAAAGCGGCACAGAACCGTGGCGTAAGATTTGGTGGTGAAACTCGCGAATATCAAACTTATCACCTAATGCCTTTTCGGCTTTGCGACGTAGGCGCTTAATCGTCAGCTCACCAATCTTATAAGACAGCGCTTGTGCTGGCCATGAGATATAGCGGTCAGTTTCTGTTTTAACGTTATGCAGAGAAAGCGCGGTATTGTCCTTCATAAAGTTCATCGCCTTTTCTCGGCTCCAGCCAAACATATGCATGCCAGTGTCCACTACTAGACGTGCAGCACGCCACATTTCATAAGTCAGACGACCAAAATCGCTGTAAGGGTCTTGATAGAAACCCGCTTCGATACCTAAGAATTCAGAATACAGTCCCCAGCCCTCACCAAAGGCTGAAATGTACTCATTACGGCGATACTCAGGAAGGTAATCAAGCTCGGCATTCAATGCGATTTGTAAGTGGTGACCAGGCACCGCCTCATGAAGCGTAAGCGCTTCTAATACATACAAAGGTCGCTTGTCTAAAGCATACGTATTGACCCAGTAATAACCTGCGTCGGTATCGCTTCGCGCTCCAGAATAACGGCCCGTAGTGTACTTCGGTGCGATACTGGCTGGTACTGGAGCGACACCATAAGGTTTACGCGGTAAGGTATGGAATAGCTTAGGTAACTGAGCATCCATTTTTTTCGCGATGTAAGCCGCTTCTTTTAGCAGCTCTTCCGGCGTTTTGGCATAAAACTGCGGATCAGTACGTAAAAACTGCACAAACTCTGCGAATGTGCCTTCAAATTCCACTTCTTCGATGATTTTTTCCATCTCTGCGCGGATCCGAGCAACCTCTTGCAAGCCTAACTCATGGATCTCTTTTGGTGTCATGTCTGTGGTGGTGTAATACTTAGCACGATTAGCGTAATAAGCTTCACCATTAGGGGTTGCCGAGATACCAATGGTTTCTCTTGCCGCAGGGCGATACTGCTCGACAAAAAAGTCGAAGTAGTTTTGATAAGCCGTAATAACGTGCTGCTTGATAATTTTCTTCGCTTTGTTTTGCAACGCGCTAAATTGCGCGTCAGACATACTGGTATTATTGCTTTTGAATGGTTTATAAAATTCAGACTCAGTGACATCATCGACAATGTAAGCGGCTATCGAGCTTTCATAACCGGCTAATACCGCTTTTGGCTGCGTTAACCCTGACGCCATGCCCTTTTTCATCCAAGCCATATTTTGCTCAAAATAGCGCGGAACTTGCTGCAGTCTTGCTAAATAAAGCTCATAACCTTCAGCTTTACTAAAGTCATGGCTTGATACCATAAACGACAAACCAGAATGAAAACCATACTCTGAAGTCAGCGGCATGTAATGACTATTAAAACGGTATTGATCCACTTTGTTTTGGATCTGCGCTCTTAATATGGTCAAGTTGATTTGATTATCCTCACTGAGTGAGGACGGATCTAGCGCATCGAGCTCGGCTAGAAATGCTAAACGCTGCTGATTTAACTGCGCTAAACGTTCAGCACTTAGGTTGGGCAGTAAATACTCGGCGGCAATATCGCGACGGTAAGCGTTGGTATCCTCTCTAAACTCCATCACTTTTTCAGCAACTTCAGTAAAATTAGAGTTACTATCCACAGACGTCATCGCGCAGCCAGATAATAGGGCAGCTAAACAAAGGGCAACACTTGAGTGCTTAGTCCAAAGCTTTATTTTCGGTGATAACACGCTTACTTCCTCAGTCAGTTTAATCACAGTTCCATGTCGCTACTAAAGCAGCAGCACAGATCCATCTTCTGTTACATATGTATCGTCCAAGGTAGAAAAGTCCTTTTCACGATGCAACTTAATTCGATAGAATTTCCAAATACCCAAATTGGATACAATGTAGCCAATCTAGTAAAAACTGCTGAGAAAATCAGCAATTCAACAAAAAAATGTAAATTTTCTATTTCAAAGACAAAGTTTTTGCTTTTAAATTCGCACGATACCGATTAATGTAGGTCTAGTGCAATTAGGACAAGAATTACGCCGACGGAATTGGTGGATGTTCATTAACGTTTTATGATTAATTGTTGTGGTAAATGAAATGATGTTCCATGATCCCATGGCTGTTGCCCAAGAAAAGATGACACAGGTGTGCCTGTTTTTAGAGCAACATCATTTGCCGCCGACGCCATTAAACTATCAAGTTGCTTATATTCATATCAGTGCGGCTAACGCCGAACTGGACGCTGCTATTGAACAAGCGGTGAAAAGCAAAACCAAGATTGATTCAGTATTCATCGAACAGCTTTATTATCAGTTCATCGACCAAGGTCAAAAGGTGCAATCGCAGCTTTTAGAAGGGGTTGACTCTCTTATGACACAGCTGCAAGACGATACCGAAGCGTCGCAAAAGCACGTAACTAAATTTGCCCAGCAGATCAGCCATTGTGTGCATAATTTAGATGAGCACAATATTGAGAAAAGTAAACGCGCCCTCACCACTTTGACCAAACAAACTGAACTGTTGCTAAAACAACACAAGCAGTTTAAGCAAGCGTTGCTTAAGTCACGTCAAGATTACCAGCAAAGCCAGAAATTACTAAAAGAGCTGCGCAAACAACACCTGCTCGATCCGCAAACGGGCCTATATAAACGCCACTTTTTACGGCAAAAAGTCGAGTTGTGGCAGTCACAACAAAAAACCGTCTGTGCCCTCAATGTGCAAGTAGAAAACCTCGACGACTTTATTTCACGCTTTGGCGATATGGTTGGCGAGGTGGTCCTAAATCGCATTGCCAAAAGCCTCAAGCGTTATGTGGTTGAAAGTGGCTTGCCAGGCAGAACTGGCAAGCAAGAGTTCACCGTGATCTTGGCCGATATCGACTTATATACCGCGGATGTCATCGCAGAAAAAGTGCGCAAAGGGGTCGAGCGCCTGAAATTCGTCAGTGCCAAAGGCAAAGTGCCGCTGCCCAATGTGGCACTGTCTTTGGGGATCGCACAGCTAGCCCCTGAACAAGATTTTAATACTCTGGTTAAACGCGCAGGCTATGCCGCGCAAAAAGCACAATCTTTAGGCCAATCTTGTTATACTAGCCATTAGCCATACCCTTACTCTCCCTGAAAAGGTGGTTATTTTTTCGCAATCAACGAGAAGAAATTGCACCTAAGTCCAGCAATCAAGTACACTAACAGCATTGATGCAGTGTAATGATGGAAGCCACATGAAAGAGTCGCAAGAAAACACCACCCACTTTGGATATAAAACAGTTGAAGCAGATAAAAAAGCCTCAATGGTCGCCGATGTGTTCCACTCTGTGGCAGCCAAATACGATATCATGAACGACTTGATGTCGTTTGGTATCCATCGCCTGTGGAAGCGCCAGACCATTGCCAGCTCCGGCGTCCGAGCCGGTCATAAAGTACTTGATTTAGCCGGCGGAACAGGAGACTTAACGGCTAAGTTCAGTGAATTAGTCGGTGATCAAGGAAAAGTTGTACTTGGCGATATCAATGACTCCATGCTCAAGGTCGGTCGTGAGAAACTGCGCGATTTAGGCTTAGTGAGTAACATTGAATACGTGCAAATGAATGCTGAAATGCTGCCATTTGAAGACAACACCTTCGATGTCATTACCATTGCTTTTGGTCTTCGCAATGTCACTGACAAAGATAAAGCTCTACGTTCCATGTACCGTGTGTTGAAACCCGGTGGTCGACTGTTGGTGCTGGAGTTTTCAAAAACCGACAGTGAAGCGCTGGCAAAATTATACGACTTTTACTCTTTCAGCTTACTGCCAACCATGGGCAAGCTGGTTGCCAACGACAGCGAGTCTTACCGTTATTTGGCTGAGTCAATCCGCATGCATCCAGATCAGGATACGCTAAAAGCGATGATGGATGAGGCGGGTTTTGAACAAACGGACTACCAGAATATGACCGGTGGCATCGTTGCTCTTCACCGTGGTTTTAAGTTTTAGGAGTTAACGTGTTTGCTTCGTTGCTGGGCGCCGCCATCGAGGCGTTATTAAATCGGGCACTGACTTTATCACCTGAGATGGCAACGGCCTTAGCTCCAAGCCATCATCAAGTATTGAGTATCAGCGTAAGAGATCTGGAGCTGTGCATCGCGTTTCAGCACAGCGGTAATAAAGTGCATGTGCTTGCGCCCTTTTCAGGCCACGCCGATTGCAGCATTAGTGCTGACCTAGAAACCTTGTTAGCGCTAAAAGATCCCAGCCAACTCACCGCCCTAATCAGACAAGATAAGCTCGACCTCGATGGTAACTTATCCTTAGCACAGTGTTATAGTAACGCAGTGGCCGAGCTCGACATTGACTGGGCTGAGCAGTTAGCCACCTACCTTGGTGATGGCCCAGCACAACTGCTTGTTGATTGCGCCAGCACGCTTAGCAGCCGAGCGAAACGAGATGCCACAGTGGCAACCGCCACCTTACATGAGCTGTTGCAAGATGAGCTGCAAGTGGCGCCTCACCCGCTAGAATTTCAAACATTTAAGCATCAAGTTAGACAAGTAAGTAAAGAAGTCGACAGTTTAACCCAGCGGCTCGATTCATTATTACAGCAGAATAAAGGAACCTAGTTTGTCTTTATTGCGTTTGCATCAGATCACCAAAACCTTTTTAGACTATGGCCTCGATGAACTTGTCCCAGCAGAGCGGCAGCCATGGTACGGCAAGCTTGCCCGCGCCAGTTTATTTTGGATGCGTAATAAGCATAAAGATAAAGCCATCGGCACACGCCTGCGCCTTGCTTTGCAATCTTTAGGGCCGGTGTGGATTAAATTTGGTCAAATGCTGTCGACACGACGCGACCTGCTTCCCCCTGATATCGCTGAAGAGCTGGCGTTTTTACAAGACAAAGTACCGCCTTTTGACTCAGCTCAAGCGCGGCAATTAATCGAGCAAGCGTTAGAAATTGACGACATTTACCACTATTTTAAGGAGTTTGAAGCCACGCCATTGGCTTCAGCGTCCATTGCCCAAGTCCACAGTGCGCAATTGCAATTGGATGATGGCATTAAAGATGTGGTGATTAAAGTCATCCGCCCCGACATTGAAAAGCAAATTCAGGCCGACTTATCCTTAATGGAGCGCTTTGCCAAAGTGGTGGTGAATTTATTAAGTGAAGGCAAACGACTGCGACCAGTCGAGGTGGTCAGAGAATATAAAAAGACACTGCTTGATGAGCTTGACCTGATGCGTGAAGGCGCCAATGCCATTCAACTTAGACGCAACTTCGAGGGCTCAGACTCGCTTTATATTCCAGAAGTTTACAGTGATTACTCACGCAAAAATGTATTGGTGATGGAGCGCATTTACGGCATTCCAGTATCAGATACTGAAGCGCTACTGGCCCAAGGCACCAATATGAAACTGCTGGCTGAGCGTGGCGTAGAAGTCTTTTTTACTCAGGTCTTCAGAGACAGTTTCTTCCACGCTGATATGCATCCTGGCAATATTTTTGTCTCCCGCGAAAACCCCCACAACCCGAAATATATTGGCATTGACTGTGGTATTGTCGGCACCCTCAACCGCGAAGATAAACGCTATTTGGCCGAAAACTTCATCGCCTTTTTCAACCGTGACTACCGCCAAGTAGCGCAGTTACACGTAGACTCAGGCTGGGTCCCTGCTGACACCTGTGTGGAAGAGTTTGAGTTTGCCATCCGCACCGTTTGCGAGCCTATTTTTAATAAGCCATTGGCTGAGATCTCGTTTGGTCATGTATTGGTGAACCTGTTTAACACCGCAAGACGTTTCAACATGGAAGTGCAACCTCAGCTGGTATTGTTACAAAAGACCCTGCTCTATGTTGAAGGCCTTGGCCGTCAGCTTTACCCGCAACTGGATCTATGGAAAACTGCCAAGCCCTTTTTAGAGCAATGGGTAAAAGACCAAGTGGGGCCTTTGGCGGTAGCAAAGAAAATGTACGCCAACTTGCCATTTTGGGCAGAAAAAATGCCCGAACTGCCAGACTTAGTGTATCAAAGCTTGAAACGTGGCCCCGGAACTTTGCCACCCGCGCCGCAACCAGTGGCAATTAAACCTATTTTGCTTGGCTTGGCAGCAAGCAGTTTTGCCATCATCTCAGGCTTGAGCTTTATTTTTGATCAAGCCATTGCCAGTGCGGTAATGGCAACGCTGGCGGTGGTCGTATTTGTTTGCGCTTGGCGTAAAACAGGGTGATTTTTTGTGCGCTAGGCGTATAATCGATACCACTAGCAGTCAGTTATTATTGGAGATGTTATGGGATTTGGTGGAATCAGTATTTGGCAGTTACTCATTATTCTTGCCATCATCGTGTTATTGTTCGGAACGAAAAAGCTTCGTGGTATCGGCAGCGACCTTGGTGGCGCAGTGAAAGGCTTCAAAAAAGCGGTTTCTGACGACCAAGCAAACAGCGACGCAGAAAAAGACAAGCTGGCCAATACCTCAGCTGAGCAACAACAAACCACAGCTGAAAAAGAAAAAGACAAGGTTTAAGTTACATGGGAATGTGGGAATTGGTGGTGGTGCTGATCGTTGGCCTAATCGTATTGGGCCCAGAACGGTTACCTGTCGCCATCCGTACGGTAGCTCGTTGGGTTAAAACCGTGAAATCCGTGGCTAACTCAGTGAAAGCTGAAGTCAGTGAAGAGTTACGTGTCCATGAGCTCCACAACAACCTAAAAAAGGCGGAACAACAAGGTATGCAAGACCTTGATCCGCAACTAAAACAGTCTGTTCAAGAATTACAAGAGGCGGCTGACTCAGTCAAGCACTCTTATAAGGCGAACGACGTTAATAATAACAACAAAGAGTAACCAATCAGCAGGTCAAGCCATCGGCGATAAGTTAGCGACTGCTAGAGTTTTTGCAGTGGACTTTGCTGCCGGTTGAGTCAACGTTGAATCATTTATAACGAGCATAGTTACATGACAGAAACTGCCCAAAGTGGCTTTATTGCGCACCTAGTTGAATTGCGTAACCGCTTAATGAAAGCGCTGATGAGTGTCTTGCTGATCTTTGTTGCATTGGTCTATTTCGCCAATGATATTTACGCTTTTGTCGCAGCTCCTTTAGTGCAAAGCTTACCAACCAATACCACCATGATTGCAACGGATGTCACTGCGCCATTTTTTGCACCGTTTAAATTAACCTTGTTTGTGGCATTGTTTGCAGCCATTCCGTTTATTTTACACCAAGTGTGGGGCTTTATTGCACCTGGGTTATATAAGCATGAAAAGCGCATGCTGATCCCCATTTTACTGTCCAGCATTGTTTTATTTTATGGCGGCATTGCGTTTTGTTACTTTGTTGTGATGCCCATCATTCTTGGCTTCTTCACCAGTGTTGGGCCAGAAATGATGACCTTATCGCCGGATATCAGTAGTTATCTCGGCTTTATCTTAAAACTATTCTTTGCATTTGGTATCGCCTTTGAAATACCAGTTGCCATTATGTTGCTATGCTGGAGTGGTATCACCACCACCACAAGTCTAAAGGGCAAACGTCCTTATGTTGTGGTGGGTGCTTTCGTTATTGCCATGTTCCTTACGCCACCGGATGTGCTGTCGCAAACGCTACTGGCACTGCCGATGTTATTACTGTTTGAATTAGGTTTAGTATTAGCGGCGTTTTATAGTAAACAACCCACCCAACAGGAGTCAGAAAAATGAAAAAAATAATCGCACTTGTTGCACTCGGTGTCTCTTCTTTCGCCGTAGCAAAGCCAATTAACACTCAGGCTTTACAGGCCTGTGCCATGGTCGAAAACGACCTAAAGCGTTTAATGTGTTATGACAATGTCATGGCTAACAAGCCAGCTTCACAAGGCAACCAAAAAATGGCAAAACAGCCTGGTAAACCAGCTCATGCCATGAACAAAGCACAGTCTAACAACAAACCGGAAAAGTCTGCCTCAATTACCTCTGAGTTTGGCCTAGAGCATAAAATTGAGGCTGAGAGCAGAAAAATTGACGAGATCTCAGCTAAGCTAGTTAAAGTAGAACGCTCAGCGCGTAAGCGAGCCTTTTTCACTTTAGATAATGGCCAAGTATGGAAACAAGTATCAGCAGAAAGCTTCTTTGCCGATCCGGGCGACACGCTCGTGATCAAGCGCGCTTCTTTTGGTTCTTTCTTAATGAAAAAAGAAGGCTCTAACCGCTCTACGAGAGTGAAGCGAGTCGACTAATGTCGAATCTCTATGATGCTGGTGTCAACCTCACCAGCAGTCAGTTCGCCGATGACTTAGAGGCCGTCGTAGCACGGGCTAAATCAGCAGGAGTGGCCTCAATGCTGGCCATTGGCTGCGATCTGGACAGTAGCAAGGCATCTTTACAGTTGGCAGAAAAGTACAACTTTCCTTGCACCGTTGGCGTACACCCGCATGACGCCAAGGATGCGCCAGATGACTTGGCAGCACAAATCCAGACGCTCGTGGAAAGCCATGAACAAGCGGTGGCAATCGGTGAGTGTGGTTTGGATTTTAATCGTGACTTTTCACCACGAGCCACACAAAAAGCGGTTTGCCTAACTCAGCTGCAACTCGCGCAGGCAATGCATAAGCCCGTGTACTTGCATGAAAGAGAGGCGCATGACGCCTTATACGAGCTATTACAGCAGGTGCAGGTAAATGGCGTTTTACACTGTTTTACTTCTGATAAAACGGCACTGCGCCGCTACCTCGATTATGGCCTGATGATCGGTGTTACCGGCTGGGTATGTGATGAACGCCGCGGCCAACAATTACAGCAACTGCTGCAGTATATTCCGTTAGATAGATTGCTTATCGAAACGGATGCACCATACTTATTACCTCGTACTATAAAACCAAAACCACGTTCACGTCGTAATGAGCCCATGTATTTACCCTATGTAGCACAACAAATCGCTGCACTTAAGCAACAACCCACAGCCGCAGTGATTGAGGCTACAGGCCGTAACTTTCGCCAATTGTTCTGGGGATAAACTGGCATGCGCATTGTAGTTGTTCTGCTGTTATTGTTATTAAGCCACAGTGCGGTTGCCACGCTTACCATCACCGAGGCCTTTACGGTAAAGCATCAAGCAACCGTTAGCTATAGCGTAAACCAACATCAGACACTCAATGCCTTACTCAAGCAGCCAGTTGATTGGCAGCAAGAACCTGGTTTACCGATAGGATTAAAGCCAGGCGATAAATACCTCTGGTTGAAGCTTTCTTTTGACAACACACAGCATCACCAAGTGCCGCTCTTGGTTACCATTGCAAACAACCTTATCGATTCCGTTACGGCGTATCATGTCCAGCCTAACTCGGCTATTTTGACCTTAGGGATGGGCGATGCATTGCCGCTAATGAAGCGGCCATTTAAATACGAGTCTTTGGTTGTACCACTGCAACTTAAAGGGCAAAGTCGCAGCGAACTCTATTTGCAAATTGCTCACCATGGCGTTGTCAATGCACCTATCTCCATTTGGTCACCCAATGCTTACCTCAAATACAAAAGTAAATTTAATTTGCTATTTGGCTTGCTGGCAGGGTTTTTAGCGGCATTGGCGCTCACACTTGTCGCCCTGTATTTTGTTACCCAAAAGCGCTACTTCCTCTACGGTACCGCCTTTTTAACTCTAGTCTGGCTCTGTAATATCCACCTTTATGGCTTTGGCTATCGCTTTTTTTACCCTGATTGGCAGTGGTTTCAGCAGCACGGACAAGGCCTGTTGAGTCTCAGCGCGACCTTGCTGTTATTCCCTATTTTAAACTACTGCAGTGCCCATAAGCTGAAGCAACGCTCAACCCCTACCTTCAAGTGGGTGCTTACGCTTGCCTGTCTTCTGGTGTTGGCACTGACCTTTTTCTCCATCACCAGTGCGCTATTAGCCGCGTTAACCATCGCTTTTATTATTAGTCTGTTTTGTTTATACCTGTTGGCCAAAAGCCAGCAGCCAAGCCGTAAGGCCATGCTGGCAGTCGTCATTAGCCATAGCATTGTCATCAGTTACCAATTAACCGTCGCAGTTGGGATCCAATCAGGCAGTTTCCTCAATCAATTAGGCTTTTTTAGCCTCTTTGTTGCTGAATCGGTCGTCGTCGCCTTTTTAATTATTCAACTGTACATCAAAGAGCGCGATAACAAGTTAGCAAAACAACAACAACGGCTGACTCACACTCAAGCTGAAGACGCGCTATTAAAAGAGAAACTGAAGTTGCAAGAACAGGCGCAACTGGACCTTGAGAGTAATATCGAAGAACGCACTTTTGAGTTGCAAGTTACCCTAAGAGAGCTGCAAGAAAAAAACCGCGAGCTGGAACGCGTCAATATGGAAGACCCATTAACTAAGGTGAAGAACCGTCGTTACTTTGACAAGCGTTTGCAGATGGAGGTGCGCCGTTCACGCCGTGAGCAAAGCGTTTTAAGCCTTGTTATCTTAGACATCGATCACTTTAAAACGATCAATGACAACTATGGTCACTTAGTGGGCGATCAGGCCATTTGTGAGTTTGCAAACTTAATTAACCGCTTCCTTCGCCGCCCACAAGATGAAGTATTTCGTTATGGCGGCGAGGAGTTTATCCTACTTTTACCCAACACCGACTCTGACGGTGCTGTAGACGTTGCCGAGCGGGTAAGAACCGCAACCCAAGAGATGGTGATCAAAGTAGGTGAACACGAGCTCAACTTTACCACCAGTGCCGGCGTTTACAGTGCCGTAGTTACTGACCCCCATTCACCCCAACTGTATACCGACAATGCCGATAAGGCCCTTTATCAAGCGAAAGCGCAAGGCCGCAACCGTGTTGTTACTTATCAATCCAAGCAGGAGAATTAACGTGGCTCAATCAGGACTCGATCTTTTCCCCCTTACGCGAATGCGCAGAATGCGTCGCGATGACTTTTCAAGACGTTTAATGAGTGAAAACACGCTGTCAGTCAATGATCTAATCTACCCCGTCTTTGTGTTAGAAGGGGAGTCTAAACGTGAGGCGGTGCCTTCCATGCCTGGCGTGGAGAGACTGTCCATTGATCTCTTAGTGAACGAGGCGAAAGAGCTGGTAGAACTTGGGGTTCCCGCCATTGCCCTCTTCCCCGTGACACCAGCAGAGCAAAAATCGCTGTTAGCTGAAGAAGCTTACAATCCAGAGGGCCTAGCACAACGAGCAGTAAGAGCCATTAAAGCGGCTTGTCCGGAGCTTGGGGTGATCACCGATGTGGCACTCGACCCTTTCACCGTTCATGGCCAAGATGGCATTCTTGACGATAATGGTTATGTCATGAATGAAGAAACCATCGAGGTATTGGTAAAGCAGGCTTTATCGCACGCTGAGGCAGGTGCCGATGTGGTCGCGCCATCGGATATGATGGATGGTCGTATTGGCGCCATTCGCGAGGCATTGGAGGAGTGCGGCTTTATCCACACGCGTATTATGGCGTATTCGGCGAAATATGCCTCTAGCTACTATGGTCCTTTTAGAGATGCGGTTGGCTCTGCAGGCAACCTCAAAGGGGCCGACAAGAAAACCTATCAAATGGATCCTGCGAACTCAGATGAAGCGTTGCGTGAAGTTGCTTTAGACCTGCAAGAAGGTGCTGATATGGTAATGGTTAAGCCTGGTATGCCTTATTTAGACGTGGTCAGACGGGTAAAAGATGAGTTTGGTGTGCCTACTTATGCGTACCAAGTGAGTGGTGAGTACGCCATGCACATGGCGGCAATTGAGAATGGCTGGTTGGCTGAAAGGCCGACGATTATGGAGTCATTGCTGGCGTTTAAACGCGCCGGTGCCGATGGTATTTTAACCTACTTTGCCAAGCAAGCGGCCATTTGGCTCAACGAAAAGTAATATCCTTTCAGTAAGACTGGCTATACTGGCCAGTCTGCCAAAGATTATGATAATAGCGCCAGCGCCTTGCTGCGGGCCTGCTCATCTATCCGCCAACTGACAAAATAGACCTGCTTACCATCTGTTAACTGCACTACTGGGATATCAACTAGCAGCCACGAACAGCACTTAATACTGGCAATTTGCTCACGGTGCAGGTAACGGGTCTTAAAACCACATTTATAGCTCACCCCCGCTTTATCGACGTGAAGAAAACGTTTATCGCTTAAGGACAAGTATAACACCAAACCGGTGCTTGCTAATGCCACTAAAGTGAGTAGTTGGATGACACCCTCAGGAAGGGAAAAGGCCTGAAAAGTAACACGCATTAAAATAGTGAGTAGCACGATTAAGCCGTAAAAAAGCCAATTGACTTCCAATGCTAAGGTTCTCATTGAGCATCTCCATTATTACCCAATTACTATCTGGGCTGAGTATCCAGCCGACAGATAAAACAACTGGATTAGCGCACTAATCCGACGAAATGGATGGCCATTGCTGCGCAAGGGTGATTGCCCAGAATGTCACCGCTATTGAAGAAAGGCTAATAATAAAGTGCCAAAGTACCCAAATCAAGAACTTTGTTATTAAACTTAGATGATCTCGCTATAATACCAATCCGCTTAATTAAGTGGTCCATTTGAGGCAAGAAAATTCTGTCGATAACAAGGCGAAAATTTTGCTATTTAGTTGTTCTAAATAAGAAATTTTTAACGCAGTTAGCGTCGAATTTGCTCTCTCAAATTGAGCAAGTATTAATGCGGATTGGTATAAACTATAGGAAGTGTGCTGCAGAGCGCAATGAAGTAAGTATCAGGATAAAAAAAGGCCGCAGTATATGCGGCCTTTCTTGCAAATTAAGTATTAATTACTTAGCTGCTTTTTTCTCTTTCTCTGCTGCAATTACTGCTTCAGCTACGTTCGCTGGGCAAGCTGCATAGTGTGAGAATTCCATTGAGAACTGACCACGACCAGACGTGATAGTACGTAGGTGACCAATGTATCCGAACATTTCAGATAGTGGTACTTCACCCTTGATACGAACGCCAGTTGCGCCAGCTTCTTGGTCTTTAACCATACCACGGCGACGGTTAAGGTCACCGATTACGTCACCCACGTTATCTTCTGGAGTGAACACGTCTACCTTCATTACTGGCTCAAGAAGCTGAGGACCTGCTTTCGGGATAGACTGACGGAATGCGCCTTTTGCAGCGATTTCGAACGCGATAGCTGATGAGTCAACTGCGTGGAAAGCACCGTCAAATAGTTCGATTTCAACGTCTAGTACAGGGAATCCAGCTAGAACACCTTCTTCCATCATTGAACCGAAGCCTTTCTCAACTGCTGGCCAGAATTCCTTAGGAACGTTACCACCAACAACGCTTGAAGAGAAAGTGTAGCCTGAGTTAGGCTCGCCTGGCTTGATACGGTAATCGATCTTACCGAACTGACCAGAACCACCAGACTGCTTCTTGTGCGTGTAGCTGTCTTCGATTTCTTGCGTGATAGTCTCACGGTAAGCTACCTGAGGCTGACCAACAACTAGGTCTACGCCGTAAGTACGCTTAAGGATGTCTACCTTGATGTCTAGGTGAAGTTCACCCATACCTTTAAGGATAGTTTCACCTGAATCTTCGTCAGTCTCAACCTGGAACGACGGGTCTTCTGCAACCATCTTACCGATAGCAATACCCATCTTCTCGTTACCACCTTTATCTTTAGGCGCAACAGCGATAGAGATTACTGGATCAGGGAAGATCATCGCTTCTAGTGTACATTCGTGCTTAGGATCACATAGTGTGTGACCTGTTTGAACGTTCTTCATGCCCACAACTGCGATGATGTCACCCGCTTGAGCTTCAGTTAGTTCGTTACGCTCGTCTGCTTGCATCTCAACCATACGGCCGATACGCTCAGTTTTACCTGTTGCAGAGTTAAGTACTGTGTCACCTTTTTTCATGCGACCAGAGTAGATACGGATGAACGTAAGTGCACCGAAACGGTCGTCCATGATTTTGAACGCAAGCGCTTTTAGTGGCTCATCAGCGTCAACAGTTGCAACTTCACCAGTCGGCTCACCAGTTTCTTTGTCAGTAAGTGGCTGAGGATCAACTTCAGTTGGTGAAGGTAGGTAATCAACAACTGCGTCTAGTACTAGTTGTACACCTTTGTTCTTAAATGCAGAACCACAGTAAGTTGGGAAGAACGCTAGGTCACGAGTACCTTTACGGATACAAGCTTTAAGCTGTTCAATAGTCGGCTCTTCGCCTTCCATGTACGCTTCCATTAGGTCGTCGTCTTGCTCTACTGCAGTTTCAACTAGCTGCTCGTAGTACTCTTCAACGTCATCAACCATGTCCGCAGGAACGTCTGTGATTTCGTAGTTTTCAGGAAGACCTGTGTCATCCCAGATGTACGCTTTCTTTTCAATGATGTTTACCACACCTTTGAATTCGTCTTCGATACCGATAGGCAGAGTCATTACTAGTGGCGTTGCACCTAGTACGTTTTTCACTTGCTCAACTACGCGGTAGAAGTCAGCACCCATACGGTCTAGCTTGTTTACAAAGATACAACGTGCTACTTCTGATTCGTTCGCATAACGCCAGTTCGTTTCTGATTGCGGCTCAACACCACCAGAACCACAGAATACACCGATACCACCATCAAGTACTTTAAGTGAACGGTATACTTCTACTGTGAAGTCAACGTGTCCAGGAGTATCGATAACGTTTAAACGGTGGCCTTTCCACTCACAAGTTACCGCTGCTGATTGGATAGTAATACCACGCTCAGCTTCCTGATCCATGAAGTCAGTAGTTGACTCACCGTCGTGTACTTCACCAGTTTTGTGAATTTTACCAGTAAGCTTTAGAATACGCTCAGTGGTGGTAGTTTTACCCGCATCAACGTGCGCGAAAATACCAATGTTTCTGTATTTCGATAAATCTGCCATTGTTTTACTCTATTTAAAGTAGAAAAATTATTCGGCGGGAGTATATCACCTCTTGTAGCGAACATCATCCTTGAAGTCGCCTAAAATGCAATCAATTCACGAAAAAGTTTCTAATGCGAAACCACAGTCGGATTTTTTCCTCTGACAGCTTATAGTTAGGTGCTTGTTATTGGGAAAATTGTCAGCTAAACGCGGCATTTCGGTGATTTTCTCCGCGCATTATTGCTTAAAATACCTGCTGACCAAATAAAAACGCATGCTGAACATCGACGTTATCATCAATTAATGAAAAGTGGGCGCACTTACCGACTTCAATACTACCCTGCTGCGCTGCAATACCAAGGTAAGTTGCAGGTACTAGGCTGGCCATATTTATCGCTTCATGGCGCTCAATGCCAGCCAATTCGACTAGATTGGCCACGGCTTTTTCTAACGTTAAGGTGCTACCAGCAAGGCCGCCAGCATGGGTTTTCGCCACCCCACCTTTGACTTCAATAGGCAACTCCCCTAATTGGTACTGGCCATCTTGCAAGCCACCAGCATTAATACAATCACTGATCAGTGCCATTTTTTCAGGCCCTTTCAAGCGATAAATCAACTGCAATATAGCCGGGTGCAAATGGTTACCATCGGCGATGACTTCAACCAGAGCCTGGCTATCTAGCAACAGGGCACCAGCACAACCTGGTTCACGGTGGTGAATCCCACGCATACCATTAAAAATATGTACGCCACCACAGGCGCCATGAGCTAAGGCAGCATTGGTTTCAGCAAAGCTGGCATCGCAGTGCCCTAACATCACTCGAACTCCACGCTCGCTTAAGTAACGCGTCATGGCCATGCCATTGGTTTTTTCTGGCGCCAAGGCGACGGCTTTTAGTGCGCCATCCGCAGCACTTATCATGGCATCGATCAGCTCTTCATCGAGGGGTTTAAAAAAGGCTTCATTATGAGCCCCCTTGTGCTTCTCGCTGAAAAATAACCCTTCACTATATGCTCCTAACACCTGCGCGCCTGGCAGGGTTAATTTATGCGCTTCGCCAATCACTTTCATTGCCGCCAGTGTTTGTGGCCATGTGGTGGTGACGGTGGTGGCTAAAAAGCCGGTTACGCCATGGCGCAATAAGGAGCGGCTGATGGTCTCAATACTGGCAAGCGTAGCATCGATGACATCGCACCCTTCGCGACCATGAATATGCAAATCGATGAGACCAGGCCACATATCAAGTTCAGGATACGCTTCCACCGGTTGCGAAACTTCTGACTCAGGGGTGATTGTTAAAAACTGGTCGTTTTTAATGGCCACAACGTGACCACTCAGCGCCCCTAGTGGCGTATATACTCGCCGCGGCTTTATATAACGTGTCCTCTCAGTCATTGACTGTGCTCCCAAGCAATGCCGCTCCTAAAGCCCCACTGGCGTCGCCATGTTTGGCACGGACAATGTCTGGTACATTAATACCACTAAATACATGCGGTGCGATTGCGCTAGGCAGAGCCTCAACCAGTTCATCAATTAATGACATACCACCGCCTAAGACGATCACTTCTGGGTCATAGGCCTTAATGAGGTTGGCAAATGCCGAGCCGAGTAAATCCATGTAACAGTTGAACGCTTGCCGTGCTTGATGCTGACCCGCACGCAACTGGGCAACGACTTGCTCAGAGCTGGCCTCAACGCCACTAAAGTGATGATATAAACGAGCCAGACCAGGACCGGCGACATATCGCTCTAAGCAACCTTGTAAACCACAACCACACGCTAAAATCGGCAATTGGTAATGTTGTTGCAGCACCGCAGATAACGGGTGATGACCATACTCACCGGCAATCCCCTGAGCGCTTTTATACAATTGCCCATCAATACAAAACCCGCCACCAGCTCCGGTGCCAATAATGGCACCAAACACCTTAGAATAATTCTTACCAGCACCTAAGCTGGCCTCTGATAAGGCAAAACAGCGACAGTCATTTTCCACCGCAATAGGCCGAGCTAAGCGAGCAGTCAAATCCGCTTTTACGATGCGACCATTCGCGCAAGGTACATTGGCAGACAATACCCGCTGCTCGGCATTGACAATGCCGGGCATGCCCACGCCCACTTTGCCGTAACAGTGGTACTTATCATCGGCTTGTTGGACCAACTTAACCATGGCATCTATAAAAGCATCATAGTTACTTTGCGGGGTCGCAACCCGCCAAGACTCGATCCGTTGTAGCGTGTCGTCAAAAACAGCAATTTCAATTTTACTGCCGCCAACATCTAAACCATAAATCATTGCTCACTCCCGAAGGGATGAATCGTGACGCCCTGAACAACGCGATTGACTTCGCCAGACGGACAAGGATTATCGGGAGAAATTGCCAAGGCCAGCGCCTTATAAAAACTCAGCTGTTGCGCAAACAGCATATAAAGTATGCCCTGCCAGACATCGGCTAAGCTCTCCTGCTTGGGGCACACTGAATGCACAGTCATGGCAATGCCATCACCCAGTAGCTCAGCCACCAGATCCTGATCGTATTGTCGAGTGTAATGATCGCCAGAGACAAAGCACACTACCGCGGTTTTATCGTTTATCAGTGATTTCGGCCCATGGCGAAATCCTAGTGGTGATTCACACACACTCATGACTTGCCCTGCGGACAGCTCCAACATTTTTAACGCCGCCTCTTTGGCAAAACCGAGCAAACAACCCGAGCCCAAATACACTAAACGCTCAAACGGCTGCTGAGCAAAGGCACGAATATTTCCTTGCTGTTGTGCTGATAATTGCCCGTGAGCTGCTGCTATTAACTTAGTCACGGCGTCTTGGTCTGGGGTAAACACTTGCAATGCTGCCACTACCATAGAGGAGTAACTGCTGGTCATGGCAAAACTCTGATCCAGTGTCGCCGCGGGTAGCAGCAGACTCTGAGCCTGATGATTGTGCTGTGCACTTTGGTGTAGCTTGCCCTGACCATTGCAAGTAATAAATAGGTGTTGGCATTGAGGTACTAACTGACTGACCAGCTCAACCGCCGCAACGCTTTCAGGGCTATTACCTGAACGCGCAAAAGACACTAATAAACACGACCTATTTGGGTCTAGATACTGTTGTGGCGCTGCCACAAGCTCGGTGGTACTGACCGCCTTCACTTCTGGTAATAGCTGTCGGTTGAGGTGATTTACAATGGCCTCACCGATGTAGGCTGAAGTACCAGCGCCGGTAAGAATAATTTGACTCTGCGGCTGTGCCAATAGAGGCGCAAACTGGGCCATTAACTCTGTCCGCAGCGATGCCACCACTGCCGCCGTTGCCTGCCACATTTCGGGTTGCTGGGCGATTTCTTTCGCGGTCCAATAAGCATTGTGGGCTTCTAATTGCGCAACATCTAATCCTAACATGGTGCTCATGATGCCGCCTCCATTGCAAAACATGCCCTTGAGTAGCGTGCCACCACAGCTTGAACTTTAGCCAACACTAACGCTTTACCTTGACTGCTAAGCTGCTCAGTGCGGACAGCTTGATAGAGCTCAGGAAAATACTGACTCACCAATGGCAAAGGTATATCGCGCTGCGCTAAGTTAGCTAACATGGTATCAAGTGCGGCTTGCACCGGCTGCTGCTGCCAATAATAGCGGATCCGATCACTAAAACTGAACTGGCGTAAAAACTGTAGCTGTTGTGCGTCACCATGATAAAAGCGCTGCCAGTTATTCGGGTTTACTTGCATCACCTCGTCAACCACTGCAATAAAGTCGCTATGATGTTCTGGAAATAATTGTTGCTCTATATGATGCAATGCATACAAGCCCTCACGCAGGGCAAAGGTAAGCTCAGGACCCACTTTTAAAATTGCAAAGTGATCGGCCACCAGTGATTGATAGGCAGTGGCTGTTTGATAGTCGGTTGAGTGCGCCTCAAAGGCAATATCCCCTTGCTGCTGAATAAAGTCTTTCAGTTGTGCCGCTGCTTGCGGCTGGTAATCAAATACTTGGGTGTTATCAAACTCTACCCCAGGCTGTACCACCATAGCCACAACCCGCTGCCACGCCTGTTCTAAGCCATGCTTGGCAAAAGTATCGCGGTGACACGCTAAGGTAGTACGCGCCGCCGCTTCACTGGTTGGTTGAATATGGGCAATGGTTTCATCGGCACCTCCCGGCGGCGGGACCTCAGTACCAATGACATACACTATGTCACTGTAACCAAAAGTCTCTTGTGCCGCTTTTTCTGCAGTTTGGCATAAAATAGCGGCACGATTGGCAACAATCTCGTCATTTAAACATTCAGGATCATCTGCACAAGGCATACTGGCATCTAAATGAATTTTTTTAAACCCGGCTTTTACATACGTCGCCACCAGATCACAGGCCTTGGCCATTGCGGTGCTACTGTTTTCAGTGGTCCAGCAAACTGGGCCAAGGTGATCTCCACCAAAGATAAGCTGGTTAGTATCATACCCCTGCTCGATTGCCATGGCCTCCACTTTGGCAATAAAGTCACTTGGCTGCATACCCGTATAACCACCAAACTGATTGACTTGATTAGCCGTGGCCTCAATTAACAGCGGCGTGTTTTCACGCTTAGCATAATCTATCGACGCTTCCAGCACCCAAGGGTGAGCTGAGCAAATGGCATAAATGCCAGTGTTTTTCCCTGACTTGTTGGCTTTGATTAGGGCTTGAAAACGCCGCATGTGATCACCTCTTAAGACGTTATTAAATGTACCTCAATTCCGGCAGCGACCAGCTGTTCATGTACTTCAGCTGGTATGCCACTATCTGTTACCAAAACGTCAATCTCTTCACAGGAGATAATGCGATGCACGCCTTTGCGGTCAAATTTACTGGAATCGGTGACCACGATCACTTGCTTGGCAGCCTTACACATCTGTCGATTCAGTGTCGCCTCAGGCTCAAAGTGTGTGGTTACCCCAACATCGACCGAAAAGCCATCGACACCTAGCACTAAACGATCAAAGTGGTACTGTTGCAACTGCTCTTCAGCATGACTACCGTAAAAAGACAACGACTTCTTCCGTAATGAACCGCCCGTCATCAACACATCTACGCCGTCAGCTGCTACTAACGCTTGCGCAACATTCAAGCCATTGGTCATCACCACCACTTGTTGATGTTGATGCAACTGCTTGGCGACCTCTTCGGTAGTGGTACCAGAGTCCAGAATAATCGACTCATTATTACCAATTAATGCCGCCACCCGCTTTCCTAACTCCACCTTCAGTTGATGGTGATGGTCGTGCTTTTCACTAATGGTTAACTCCTTAGTGAGTTTCGAGCTGGCGATGGCTCCACCGTGAGAGCGAACCAATAATCCCTTATCATGCAATGCATTAAGATCGTTTCTTATGGTCACCGTTGATACACCAAATTGCTCTGCCAATTCAGCTACCTCAACTCGCTCTGCTTGACCTACGAGCTGGACTATTTCATGGCGTCTTTCAATGGTGTTCAGCATGACACCTCCTTTCGTTTTGGTTAATTTTAGTCTACACACCTTTCACTTGCTTTCAATTTATTTTTTTACTTTCACTTCAAATAAAATATAAACACTTGATTTTCATGCAATTAAATTTAAATCGAAAGAAAACTGAAAACAAAACGAAGCAATCTGAAAGATCTTTTACTTGCGTTCAAAACATATCTGCCGTAATAATAACCAAAAAGTAACATTCCGCTTTTAACAACAAAACTGAACATTAATGAGGTTATTATGGGTGATCTAAACCGTCGGCGATTCCTGCAATCCATGGCTGCAATTGCAGCAACAAGCGCAGTGGTTGGCTGCGCCAGCAATAATAATAAGTCGCCGCTGGCGCCAAAGCCACAAGGAAATTCAGTTCAGGGTTTAGTGGTGCCCAAACTCGATGTTGTGAGAGTTGCTTTCATTGGCGTTGGACAGCGGGGCGTCGGTGCGGTTAAGCACTTTTGCCATATCGATGGTGTCGAAATTAAAGCGATATGCGACACCCACCAAGCCGTGGTTGACCGCGCAGTCAAGATTGTTACCGATAAAGGCTTAAACAAACCCGACACCTATGGTCGCAGTGATCTTGATTACCGCCGCATGCTAGCACGAGATGATATCGATATTGTTATTATTTCCACACCTTGGAAATGGCATACCCCAATGGCGGTAGATACCATGGAAAGCGGTAAGCATGCGTTAGTTGAGGTACCTGCCGCGGTCACCATTGAAGAGGCATGGCAGCTGGTGAATACCTCAGAGCGTACGCAGAAAAACTGCATGATGCTTGAAAACGTTTGCTATGGTCGCGACGAACTGATGGTGCTAAACATGGTTCGCCAAGGTTTATTTGGTGAGCTGCTGCATGGTGAAGCCGCTTATATTCATGAATTGCGCTGGCAGATGAAAGAGCTGGAGCAAAAAACCGGCTCATGGCGTACTCACTGGCACACTAAGCGTAACGGTAACCTCTATCCCACCCATGGCTTAGGCCCGGTTTCTCAGTATATGAACATCAATCGCGGTGATCGCTTTGATTACATTTCTTCGATGAGCTCACCGGCGCTGGGACGCGCGGCCTATGCCAAACGAGAGTTTCCAGCCGATCACCCACGTAATCAATTGGATTATATTGCTGGCGATATGAACACCAGCATTATTAAAACCGCAAAAGGTCGTTCAATTATGGTACAGCACGATACCACTACCCCACGCCCTTACTCCCGCCATAACTTAATTCAAGGTACCAATGGCGTATTTGCAGGATTCCCCAACCGCATCGCGCTAGAAAATGGCGGGAGTAAGAGCTTTCATGAATGGGACTACGACATGAACGACTGGTATGGCAAATATGACCACCCACTATGGCAAAAAATGGGCGCAGAAGCCGAACGCAATGGCGGTCATGGTGGTATGGACTTTCTAATGTTCTGGCGCATCGTCTATTGCCTTCGTAATGGCGAGCCACTGGATCAAGATGTTTACGATGCCGCGGCATGGTCAGCCGTCTTCCCACTTTCTATGGACTCAGTTGCAGACAGAAGTAATAGCAAGGACTTCCCAGACTTTACTCGGGGCACATGGCGTACTGCAACACCTCTAGGCATTGTGTCTTAGCGAAAGAGGTGGTTAGGGTAAGCGCCGGCTTACTCTGACTACCCCATCGTCTTTGCTCATGCCGATAATCGCGTCAAAGATACGCGCAACATAACAACATACTCAACAGGACAATAAGATGAAGCAGACACTCAAACGCTGTGCCGTGGGGTTGGCGGTCAGTTCCGCCCTGACCCTTCCCAGCTATGCCAACGAAGAAGAGCAACAAGAACAACAAGCCGAAGAGCAAGTCGAAACGATTGAAGTACGAGGGGTACGCTCCAGTATTAAAGAGTCTTTATTTTTAAAGAAGAATGCCGTTGGTGTGATGGACGCCATCGTTGCTGAAGACATCGGCAAGTTCCCCGATCAGAACCTTGCAGAAGCACTGCAGCGCATGACAGGCATTGCTATTACCCGCAATGCCGGGGAAGGCCAAAATGTCACCGTACGCGGTTTAGGGGGCGACTTTAATGTCACCACCATCAATGGTCGTCGAATGGCCTCGGAGCACAGCAGCCGGGACTTTAATTTTGACTTGATCGCACCGGAAATGGTTCAGGCGCTCGAGGTATATAAGTCACCCCAAGCCAAAACCCAAGAAGGCGGTATTGGCTCCGTGATCAATATAAAAACTCGCCGACCGCTGGATATGGATGGCTTTACCCTAGCAGGGAGCGCCAAAGCAATTTATGAAGAGCGCACCGGCGATACCAATCCGCAAGCGTCGTTTTTGATCAGCGATACCTTTTTTGACGATACCTTTGGTGCCTTATTTACAGCCGTTTATTCAGAGCGCACACAACGAGAAGATGCCTATGAAGGGCAAGGGTTTTATGATCCCGAAGAAAATACCGATGTTCGCGTTCCGGTTGACAGTAACCGTAATGGTGAACTGGACGAAGGAGAAGAAGTTCACCCGTCGATGATCCCAGGGTATGTTCGCTACTCAAACTGGCAAGACGAACGCGAGCGCATTGGTGCCAGCTTAGCGCTGCAATGGCGACCCACTGACGACATCGATGTGACCTTTGATAGCCTTTATTCCAGCTATAAAACCGACGGCGAAAAATATCAAATTTCTTTTGTCACCTATGATGAACCTTGGACGCCTGGTATCCCTGCTGTTGGCGAGCTCAAATTCAATGACGAGGGTAATGTCAATTATGTCGAGCTAGTTGATGGTGCCATGGCCGAGTTACTTAATGTTTCTGAGCCGCGTAATACCGATACTTGGCAAGCTGGGGTAAACTTCAAGTGGTACGCAAATTCTGATTTAACCGTAGAGCTGGACTTGTCTAAATCTCGCGCTGAGCGCGTTAATGACGGTGATAACCGCTACATTGTTGCGCGTGGCTTTGTCGATACCATCACCATCGACCAAACCAGTGATAACTTACTTCCAGACGTCACTATGTCGCCGGCACTCAATGCCGATCAACCGTTTGGCGCGCATTACAGTTACAACTACGGAACTGAGATCATCAGTGATGTTGAAGAGCTCAAACTGGTGGGAAATTACCTTCCCGAGTGGGAAATGGTCAAGGACATTCAGTTTGGCTTTCACTATGGCAAACAAACCAAAGCGCGTGATGTCAGTAAGTCGCAAAACCCTTCCATGTTTAGTAACGGCGGTGCCTATTTTAAAAATTCAGACTACGCCAGCTTTGATGACTCCAGCGTTGAAACCCTAGGGGGACTCGAGCTGTTTCGCCTGCCAGCCGATGTTTTGGTACCGGCCAACTTCGACAACTTCTTAGAAGGAGAACCTGGGCAACACCCGGCCCCCTGGGCAAGCTTTGATTATGATAAGCTCTATGCGTTTTATCAGTCCATTAACGGCCAAGCTGCCGACGATAAAATTCGTGCCTCTAGAACACCTCAAGACTCTTATGAACTCTCAGAAGCCACCTTTGCTCTATACCTTGAAACCAACTTAGTGGGTGAGCTGGCGCAACTGCCTTATAACCTCAATTTAGGTATCAGAGCGATTAAGACTGAGATCACCTCAGATGGTTATGTGTTCGACTACCCAAACTTAGTGTATAAGGTCGAAGAGGATGAGAATGGCGACATTCTGTATCAACTCGACGGTGACATGGCAGACTATTACTCTAACTCTTACCTTGAAGATGACTACACCGATGTCTTGCCAAGTATGAATTTCAAGCTCGATATTACCGACAGCTTGTTGTTTAGAACCAGTGCAGCTAAGGTCATCACTCGCCCGAATATTGGTTTTCTAACCCCATACAGCTACGTGAGCTTCAACAACTTTGAGCTTTACCTAGCCAACCCTGGTATTAAGCCATTGCGTGCCAACCAAGTTGACTTTGCGCTGGAGTGGTACTTCTCAGATTATGGCGCCCTGACCTTTGCGACCTATTTTAAAGACATTAAATCGGTTATTGCCGAGGGGCGTGTTGGCACCATTAATGTTGGCACCTTTTTAAAAGACGGTGAAGCAGTAGAAGGCCCAGAGTTTACGCAAATATCGCCACGCTCAGAAGCGGGCGCGGAAGTAAAAGGCTTTGAAATCGCTTATCAACAATCCTTTGAGAACTTACTGCCTGCGCCTTTTGATGGCCTTGGTGTGCAAGCAAACTATACCTTTACCGACAGCAATTATGATGACCCAGAAAAAGATCAGCTGCCATTCGCAGGCATGTCTGAACACTCTTACAATGCGGTGATCTATTATGAGAAAAATGATTATCAAGCGCGTATTGCCTACAACTGGCGAGATGATTACTTGATGTATCCAGATGCTTGGGGTGGTCCACAGTGGGCAGCCGATTACGGACAGTTCGACTTTAGCGCCAGCTATAATGTTACTGATAAAACACGAATCGACCTCAATGTCACCAACCTAACTAACGAACGTCAGTGGTCATACATTAAAGTGCCTGAGCAAGTCAGTAGCTTAAGCCGCTATGGCCGTACCGTCAGTTTAGGTATTAACACCTCGTTTTAATCGTCATCAACAGCGATGGGGCTTCGGCCCCATTTAAGGAAAACCAATGAAGCGCATACTTATAACGCCATTGTTGCTCTGTACCTCACTGTGGGTCTGCGCCCAAGAGTATTTCATTAGCAGTTATGGTAATGCTTGGGTCGACGAGGACATTAGCGCCACCAAGCAATATATAACGGCCTCAGGGATCCGCGAATGGCAGGATAAGCAACTTACATTTAATCACTACTTTTATGCTAACAGCACCGGTCGCTACACCCTAAAACTCCACTTGCAGCGCCCCATATCACCTAGTACCTTGCTAATCAGCCACAATCATAGTCAAACCAGTGTCGAAATTAAGCGTAATAGCCCCGAAGTTATCACCGTTGGTGAGTTTGAGGTTGCCCAACTCGGGTACCAAACAATCGCCGTGCAGGGTAAAGCCTTAGCCAATGGTCGCCATAATCAGTTTCCCGCCATCAAGGGGATAAGTGTCAGTGGTGCAGCGCTGGCAAGCGCCCCCCATTATGTCAAAGAAGACGTTTACTGGGGCCGCCGTGGCCCGTCTGTGCATCTCAATTATCAGCTACCCGATAAAAAAGACTACAATTGGTTCTACAACGAAGTGACCGTGCCTACCGGCTATGATCCCGAGGGCTCTTACTTTATGGCCAATGGCTTCGGCGAAGGCTATTTTGGTATTCAGGTTAACTCAGCCACCGAACGACGCGTGTTATTCTCGGTGTGGAGCCCTTACCAAACTGATGATCCCAGTACCATACCCGAGCACTTAAAAATCAAACTACTTGATAAAGGGCCTGAGGTGTATGTCGGCGAGTTTGGCAATGAGGGTTCTGGGGGACAAAGCTACTTACGTTACCAGTGGCAAACGGATACTACCTATCGCTTTTTAGTCAATATAGAGCCCAGTGCTGAACACCCTGGCCATACTGACTATCGAGGGTACTTTTATACCCCTGAAACAGGTCAGTGGCGACTTATTGCTGCGTTTAGCCGCCCAGAGACCACCACTTATGTTGCCAGGCCCCATAGCTTTTTAGAAAACTTTTTACCTCAAGCGGGTCAATTGCAGCGCAAGGCGTTTTACCACCGCCAGTTTTTGCGTGACACCCAAGGTAATTGGGTTGAACTGAACCAAGCTAAATTTACTTATGATGCCACGGCTAAAAAGCAATCACGCCTCGACTACCAAGGGGGAACAACACAATCGCGTTTCTACCTTAGAAACACCGGTTTTTTCACCGGCCCCACTCCCTACCTTAAGACATTTACGCGCCCCTTAAGCAACACCCCACCGGCGATCCCATGGCAATCTTTACGTAGCCTCTCTACTAAAGCAGCGCAATAGCCACCCATTTGTCACTAGGCCCACCTAGGGTTTAGTGACATTAAATCTAAATTTACACAACAATATAAAAACCCAAAACACACATCAAACTCAAAATATAAAAATGCAGCGGACTCAAATAGATAGATCTAAATAAGAATTATTTTCAAAAACATGGTTGACAGCCAGCAAGATCTAACTGATAATCAATCTCAACAAGGCAAGAGTGACGGCTTGTTTTGTTTTCTCGCTGCATTAAGACGTAGTAGTTGAGACCACTGTTTCTTGACCCGAAACATGGCTGGTAGCCATAACTACCAAGGATGTTAGGCGCACTTGCACCCCAGACGCAAACCTAACACCCCACATTTTACTTGCTACATTGCTCATATCGGTGACGGTAGATATGAAATCAAAAAGCCCTTTGCAGGGCTTTTTTTATGCCTGCTATTAGCCATCGCGATCACCAACATATAAATGAGAATTATTTTTAATTGGGTGTTGACAGCCAGTTAAATCTAACTGATAATCAATATCAACAAAACAGGAACGTTTTGTTGTGACAGCTAATCAGTTTAAGGGATAAGGAAATACCTTTAGCGACTTAGCAACAGTTTACTCTAGTTTGTTTCTCGACCCTGAAACACGGATCGCCAACGTTAATGGCGAATACACTTTACTTGGTTCCCCTAAGCCAAGTGGAGTTGTTGTTAAAATTTACTTGCTACATTGCTCATATCGGTGACGGTTGATATGACTTAAAAAAGCCCTTTATAGGGCTTTTTTTATGTCTGCAGATCTGAACTACTTAGGCACATTAATGTAATGAGAATTATTATCAAAAACTATTGACACCAGCACTAATCTAATTGATAATCACTCTCAACAAAGGCAAGGCGATATTGCTCTTTTTGTTTAACAGATTCGACCCTGAATCGTGCTGCTCACGTAAACAGCTTTGTTGCTGGTGATATGCTACAACGCCCCTTGATGTGTATCACTGGCAACCACTTTTTTACTTGCTACATTGCTCATATCGGTGACGGTAGATATGAATCAAAAAGCCCTATTTAGGGCTTTTTTTATTGCTGTAATCTGATGTAATAGCCACGATTACTATGTCCCCTTAAAATAGTGTTTTCAGCAAATCTGCAGTCAGATGAACGCACCGCGATATCGTTATAATTTGCTCTTAAGTTTGTTATTACTGGTCGGCTTTATTATTACCAGCTGGGTTAGTATCGAGCATACTAAGCAATCACTATACAGTGGTATTCAAGATGACGCCCTGCCTCTCACCAGTCACCTCATCGATATCGATATTCAAAAACGCCTGCAAGCACCGATCATCGCCGCCAAACAAATGGCGCATAATACCTTTGTCAAACGCTGGCTGGCCTCAGACACACGCAGTGAATCCGCCTTATTCGATTTCCTAGAATCTGTAAGGCAGCTCCATAATGCTAAAACCTGTTTTATGGTCGATGATGACTCGCTTACCTACTATCACTACAACGGCAATAAGCAAACGCTGGATCTACGCGATAAGCAAAACGACTGGTACCGTGTCAGCACTCAAGGAAGCCAAGACTACAACCTGAATGTCGACATAGACCCGCGGGATAATAACCAAGCAATTGTGTATGTGAATCATAAAATAATGCATCAAGGTGAAGTCAAGGGCATTATCGGTGTAGGTGTGTTACTTACTGACTTACAAATACTGATCGAGCAATATCAACAAACCTACGCCAGAAAGGTGTATTTTATTGATCACCATGGTCGCTTACTATTTTATGACAATGCCATTGGTGACAATATCCAAAGCCGTTTCCCCAACCAAGCTGAGCAAATACTAACGCAGCCAATTTATAAATTTCATCAAGAAGATGAGCAGCAAACCACTTTTGTACATAGTAGTTACCTCAGTGATTTGGGTTGGCGTTTAGTGGTAGAACAGCGTTTAGAAAAAGCGCACGCTTTTGAAAGTATTTTCACCACAAAGTTATGGGTCGGTAGTTTAGTAACCTTATGTATTCTCGGTATTGCACAACTGACATTCAATCATTACCAAAAGCGGCTAGAAAAAATGGCTAAGTGCGACAAGCTGACTGAAGCCTATAACCGCCAAGCATTTGAGCCTTTTTTACAAGCACATCTTGCCAAGGCCCGTACCCAAGCACTGCCAGTGACCATGTTAATGATGGATATCGACCATTTCAAACAGGTGAATGATCAACATGGTCATGTGGTTGGCGATAGAGTATTAAAGTGCTTTGCCGATGTCTGCAAACAGCAGGTTGGTGATGAGGGTAAAGTCTGTCGTTGGGGCGGTGAAGAGTTTATGGTGCTACTGCCTAAAACCAACCTTGAGCAAGGAGCCAAGATCGCTGATAAAATACACCAGGCGTTAGCTCAGGCCCCATGCGAGGTCAAAGTCACGGTGAGTATAGGCGTAGCACAATATCATATTGATGAGTCTCAAGATGGCTTTATAAAGCGCGCCGATGCGGCGCTATATAAAGCCAAGCAAGGTAGAAACCAAACCAAGCTCGCGGCTTAACGACGATTTTTACGCGCTCGCGCCCGGCGCTGACGCTTCTCTTCCTCTTTCGCCGCCTTTTTCGCCTCAGCTTGCGCTCTGAGCTCGGCAACCATTTGCTCTTCACGCTCACGCATCTCTGGGGTTTCCATGGTAATTCGCCCCAATATCGCATCGCGCAATTCGTTGATCAAAATCTCCGACATCTTGTGAGTATCAACTTGATTACCACTGCGCAAACAGCCACGCTTTCGTCCCGCCATTTCAATAAAGGTCCAATCGCAATCCGGTAGTTCGTCAACCTTATAGCGTGTTCGCAGTAACTCAGGATAGGCTTTTAACAAATACTCTGCGGTATAACTGGCCACTTCCTCGTAGTTGATGGCGGTGTCTTTTATGGCACCTGTTGCTGCTAAGCGATAGCCTGAGTTTTCGTTTTCTACTTTCGGCCAAAGCATCCCTGGGGTGTCGTAAAGCATAATGCCATCTTCTAAGCGGATCCGTTGCTGCGCTTTTGTCACGGCAGGCTCATTGCCAGTTTTTGCGACAATGCGGCCAGCCAAGTGATTGATAAGCGTCGACTTACCAACATTTGGGATGCCCATGATCATGGCTTTAAGCTGTTTGTCTTGACCCACCTTATGCGGAGCCAGCTTTTTACATAAGGCATTAATGCGCTGAACGTCATTGCCCTTATTATGGCTCAAAGCCAGCGCCTTCACGCCACTTTCTTGCTCAAAATACGCCATCCACTGCTCAGTCATCTCAGGGTCGGCCAAGTCGGCTTTGTTCATGATTTTGATCACCGGCTTGTCACCGCGCAATTGCCCCACCATGGGGTTTTCACTGCTGTAAGGTATGCGGGCATCTAATACCTCAATAATGACATCCACTTGCGGCATGATCTCTTTGATCTCATTGCGCGCCTTGTTCATGTGTCCCGGAAACCACTGTATCGCCATGTTACTTACCCATGTTAAATCTGTATTAAGCTAAAACTGCTGTTATTCAGTTATGATACCACATACCAATCTGGCTAACGTATAGCTACAGGACTCTATGGCGAAAATGCTGTAAAGCTCCACCTTCTTGCAGGGTCGTTTTAGTCTTATATCAGCCAAAGTAAATATTCACAAAGTAAATTTCGACAGCAGTGTTTCTTGCTCATGGGCATTATCAGCCAGTTCTTGAGAAGCGCTAAATTGCTTGCTGGAAAAGCTCCCTACTTCCACGCTAATATCATTGATATGAATGGTGTTTTTGTTGATTTCTTCAATCACAACACTTTGCTGCTCAATGGCGGTGGCAATTTGAATATTGCGATCCATTAGCTCTTTCACCATTTCTGAGATTTCTTCTAGCATGGTGGTGGCGTCTTCCGTTTGGCTGACACACAACTGGGTTTTATCGCGACTGCTGGCCATGGATTGTTGTACCTGATTAGAAGAAACTTGAATTTGGTCGATCATGGTTTTGATTTCGGTGGTGGACTCTTGGGTTTTCGATGCCAAAGTCCGCACTTCGTCGGCAACCACGGCAAAGCCGCGACCTTGTTCGCCGGCTCGGGCAGCTTCAATGGCGGCATTAAGTGCCAAGAGGTTGGTTTGCTCGGCAATGCCATTAATCACCGAGAGGATATTTTCGATATTTTGGCTGTATTCCGCCAATTGCGTACTGAGCTCAAAAGAGGCGTTTATATCCTCGGCCAGAGCATTGATCTGCTCTCGCGCTTGCAGAAAGATTTCTTGACCCTCTGAAGTTTTGTCATTCACCGAGGTAATTGAGCTGGCTGCTTGCTGGGCATTACCGGCTATTTCGGTAGAGGTGGTGCTCATTTGGTTCATTGCCGTTGCCAGGTTTTCAATCAAGCTTACCTGTTGTTCGAGTTTTTGCGATGACTGCGTCGATAGATCTTTTGCGGCGTCACTGCTGCTTACCACATCGTCGGCTCGCTCTTTAACACGGCCTACTAAGTCATGAAGAAAAGCTAGAAAAAGGTTAAACTGCCTAGCAACGACCCCGCATTCGTCCTCATTTTTTATCCGTAGCCGCCGAGTTAAATCGCCGCCACCGCTGGCCATGTTAGTAATGGCCGACTCTAAATCGTGCAGGGGTTGCAGTAAGTGAAGTGCTAAAGCACGCACACTGAATACACCAATGGCGACGGCCACAATGGCAATAATGAGTGAGTTCATGGTGATATCAAATAAGGTGCTGTAAGCCTTACTCTTATCGATTAATACCGCAAGATACCACTCCGTGCCAAAACGGTTATCGAGCGGGTGTAAGTAAAACAACTGAGTCCCTTTTTCACCGTCTACTTCCTGAAGTTGGTCAATGGTATCTAAGCTCAGCTCAGGATAAATCTGGCGTAGTTTCTTACCGTTATGTTGGCTGTTTTGATGGGAAATAATATTGCCAGACTTGTCGACCAAAAAAGCATAGCCGGTGTTATCGAAGTTGATTTGATTAACACTACGCGCGATGGTTTCTAGGCTTAAGTCACCACCAATCACGCCTTGTAAACGACCATTGGTAGTGATTGGAGATACCACAGATAACAGCAGCTCTCCGGTGGCGGCATCGAGGTAGGGGCTTGTATAAACTGTTTCACCGCGGTTTTTGCCTAACTGATACCAAGCTCGTTGACGAAAGTCGACATCCGGCGGATTTTGCCGCGCAGGATTATTAGAGCGCAGCCCGCGCTCATCCACCAAGGTACCAAAAGCCAATAGGAACTCTTGCTTAAACACCGGTGTGTTTAATGCTTGTTGAAACCTCTCTTTACTGAAGTCCTGCTCTAGCTGACTCTTTATAACATTGATTTGGCTTGCCTTTGCCGCAAGCCAGTTGTCGATACTAACAGCCAACAACTCGCTATTATCACTCACATAGGCATGGGTTTTGGTGGTGACGGAGTCGCTGACAAACCAATAAGTCGACAAAGTAGTAATACTGATAATAAGCAATATTACCACAGCGGAAGTGACCGAGAACTTGGTGCGGATCTTCATTTTGTTACAACCTGAACAAAAAATGCTCGAATGTAAAAAGTGTTGTCTATAATTCAATTAATGGCAACTGAACGGTGTAAAAAGTATGCAACTACTGCAAACACGATTAACCACCTTGCTTTATCTCGCTGGGCTTTGTAGCTACTCCACTTACACAGCCGCCACTCCCGTTACCATGGATGACATTCGCCGCTTAGAACAGCAACTGGCAGAGCTAAAAGCACGCTTTGAGGCGCAAAATAAACCTGCAACACAAGCTCAACAGAGCAAAGCCGCACCACCAGCAAAAGCAACCCAGCAACTGCCGCGCACCAGTATAAGGACCTATGCCACAGTGCGGCCCACATTTGGACTTATCGATGAAAATAACCAGAGCAACTGGGATGTTCGCGATGCCTTGTCGCATGCCGGACTAAAAGTCGACCACGAGTTCGCAACAGGTTGGAAAGCGGAACTACACGGCGAATGGGGGATTGATTTAGCCAATGAGGGTAATTTTGGTAAATCTCGCCGCGCCTATACGGCGTTGTCTACTCCTTATGGCCGTTTTGGCATTGGTAAACAACGTCCAGCGCAATATTTGTTTATTGCTGAGTACGTCGATATTTTTAACCACGCTAACAGTCCCTTTGCGTACGACCCAGAAAGTATCTTTTTTGTCGATAACTTACTCACCTATCGCTATCAGTGGGGGCCCATGACTTTTATTGCCGCGGGCCAGTTCAATGGCGATAAAGGAGACAACCAAACCGACTTACTCAATACGGGATTAAGTTATGATAACCATGGTCTCCATGCGGCCATCACCTATCAAGCCAACGATGTCTATGCTGAGCAGCAATACCTAGGTAAAAACCGTCTTATTTCTGGGGCGCTGGCCTATCAGTTTAGCTCTCGATTTTATGCCGCGCTGTCTTATCAAGACAAAGACTATGAGCGCATCAATGCCCTTGACCGCCAAGGCCATACGGTCGACCTATCGCTTGCTTATCAATTAGCAAAGCACTACAAACTGAAAACTGGGGTGTTTCAGTTTGATGATGGTTACAGTCGTTTTGATGCCCAGAACCAAAGTTTTGATGGTTATAACGTGACTCTGGAGTGGCTACCTACCGCGCCACTGCGAGTGCACCTGGAATACCTTAGTAAGTCGTTTGATAACCAAGTCGACATGGACTCCATCTCCATCGGTATTCGCTATGATTACCAGCAGCAATGGCAGTTTGATTAACAGCTCTGACCTCAGCCATTTTTGCCACTAAAAGGGCAATTAGCCATTTCCTGTTCACTTGGCAATGGTACACTCACGGCTAGCACTCCCTGAAATAGTTTAGGATATTCAATGAGCGACGCAGCTTGGCCACAACAGCACGCTTTATCTCGCCCCATCGACAGCATTGTGGTGTTGCATGGCTTGTATATGTCGGGGTTTGTAATGAAACCACTGAGTGCGAGGCTAGAAAAGTCGGGTTACCGCACGCTCAACCTGAGCTACAACACCTTAACGCCCGACCGCGACAGCATTTTTGCCAAAATTGATGCCTTTATTGCCGATACTCAGGCAGCCTTAGTGTGCCATTCAATGGGGGGATTAGTCGCGCGTGCCTACCTCGAGCGCGGCTCTAGTGCCAGCAAACAAGTAAAAAAAGTGGTGACCTTAGGGACACCACATAAGGGCAGCGCCATTGCCAAGCATATGCATGACAAGGGCTTAGAGTTACTATTAAAGAACAGCGTGGAGTTTTTACTCACCGAAAACCATGACTGGCCGTTTGCCGCGCAGCTCTACAGTATCGCAGGTGATCTACCCATAGGGCTGATGCCACTGCTGCAAAAAGGCAGTAAGTCCGACGGCACGGTGTTACTGGAAGAAACCAAGCTCAATGGCATGGCCGAGCATAAGGTGTTTCACCTCAGCCACACCAGCATGCTTTATTCCCGCGCCGTTATGGATTACATCTGTGAGCGTTTAGCTCGGCCTTAATGCTCTGCGCTTGCCGCGACTTTATAAGCGATAAAGGCAATGATACCAGTGATAAGCGGTACAGGGGCTGCGATATAACCAAAGGTATCTGAGTTGGCAATACTGGCTCCGGCTAAGTGCCCAACCAAGCCCACAACAAACGCCAATAAAGCGATAACCACTACCACGAGTTCCATTTTATGTTCGGATTTTGTTTTACCTTGCATGGTCATTTCCTCAACTATCGGAATAGAATAAACACGCTACTTTCGTGTTCGGTTAAGTTCATTATGCGCTCATGGATTGCCGATAATTTGACCTGAATCAACTTTCAAACCATAGAAATCGCAGCTATGCCAGCAAGTTGCGCCAGATCAAATTTGCTGTGTTTTTCATTCTGTTGGACAAAATTTGGCAAGCTTTATTCCTCACGACCTTGTTTTTTTCACTGTCATCCCAACCTCTAGTTATATTGGAAATCGAAACGTAAATTTATTTTTGATTGATTTTTTAGATTAATAGCTTTGATTTAAGTCATTGGGCAAGCAACTACAGTTGCGCCATACTAAGAGTGAATCAACAAGGAGCATCGCATGACAAACATAAATTCAATCGGTTTAGACAAAGACAAAAGCCAAGCACTGGTTAGTTCTCTGAATACCTTGCTAAGCAGCTACCAAATTCAGTATATGAATGCCCGCGGGTTTCACTGGAACATTAAAGGCCGTGAGTTTTTCGAACTACACCTAAAATTTGAAGAAATTTACACGCTGTTATTAGAGAAAGTCGATGAGATAGCCGAGCGTATTTTAACCATTGAAGGGGCTCCGCTGCACGCTTTCTCGGACTACTTAGAAACCAGCAAAATTAAAGAAGCCAAAGGCATTAGCGATGGCATTGAAGCCTTAGAGACGTTGTTGGATGGCTACACCACGCTGATCACTATGCAACGTGAAATACTGACGCAAGCAGGTGAAGCTGAAGACGAAGGGACCGCCGCGCTAATGAGCGACTACATCAAGGAACAAGAAAAGCTAGTGTGGATGTTAAAAGCCTACCTAAACTAATTAGTAGCGCTGCTTGCCGCCCTTGCGGCAAGCAACACCTTGCGGCTTACTTATCTAATAAGGCAATAAAGAACGCCATTTCTAACGCTCGCTCATGGAGGCTTTTAAAGCGACCTGAAGCGCCGCCGTGACCCGAATCCATATCGGTTTTAAATAGCAGCAAGTTATCGTCCGTTTTATATTCTCTTAATTTTGCCACCCACTTCATCGGCTCCCAGTACTGCACTTGAGAATCGTGAAGGCCTGTAGTGACTAAAATATTGGGATACGCCTGCGCTTTAATGTTGTCATAAGGTGAATAGGCTAAGATGGTTTGATAATCCGCTTCATTATTGGGGTTTCCCCATTCATCGTACTCATTGGTGGTGAGCGGAATAGACTCATCCAGCATGGTGGTTAAGACATCTAAGAAAGGCACATGGCAGCCAATGCCTAGATACAATTCTGGTGCTTGATTGGCAATCGCCCCCATTAACAAACCACCGGCACTGCCACCTGAAGCAAAGACCTTATCCTTCGCGCCATAGCCTTGCTCCACAAGCGCTTTGGTGACATCAATAAAATCATTAAAGGTATTTTGTTTATGGGCTTTTTTACCCTGCTCATACCATTCGCGCCCTAGCATTTCTGAGCCACGAATGTGGGCGATGGCATAGACAAAACCACGGTCAAGTAAGCTTAAGATCTGGCTGGAAAAATTAGGGTCGATGGTAATGCCATACGAACCATAGCCATATTGCAGCAATGGATTGCTACCATCTTGTTGAAACTTGTCTTTGCGATACACCAAAGACACAGGCACGCTTTCACCGTCACGCACGCTGATATGAAGGCGCTCAGAATGGTAGTGCTCAGGGTGGAAATCTCCAAGCACCTGTTGCTGCTTTTTCAGTGTTTTTTTGCCCGTGGTTAAATCGCAATCATACACCGTATTGGGGGTGGTCATGCTCGAGTATTGGATACGGATAAAGTCAGCACTGGGCTCTGGATTATTGCCTATGGTGGCAAAGTAACAGGCATCGTCAAAGTTTAGGTGGTAACTTTGACCCTGGTAGTCGTGCACCACAAAGCGAATTTGCCCCTGCTCCCGCTCAGTCACCACAAAGTGGCTATCGAATAACTCCAACCCTTCGATTAGAACATGCTCGCGGTGCGCCACCAGTTCTTGCCATTGGCTGGGATCCGCTACGGTGTCTACGCTTGCTCTTGCAAGCTTAAAGTTTTTGGCGTTTTTATTACTGACAATATAGACATGCTCGCCAAACTTTTCTAAGCCATATTCATGCCCCTCTTCACGAGGCAGTAATGAGGTAAACTCACCACTTGGGTTATTGGCATCGAGCATCAGCTGATCCGATGTTTCTGTCGCCGCCAAGTAAATGAAAATAGCGCTCTCATCGCGGCTTTTCCCAAGGCCCATGTAAAACTGGCGGTCATGCTCCTCATACACCAGCACATCATCGGCTTGCGGCGTGCCGAGCACATGGCGATACACTTGAAAGCCCAGCAAGGTTTGCTGATCTTTTTTGACGTAAAACACGGTTTTATTATCGTTTGCCCACACCACCTGACCTTCGGTGTTTTCGAGGGTGTCTTCTAGGTAGGTATTGCTTTGTAAATCAAGAAATTTCAACGTGTAAATGCGGCGGCCATCAAGATCCTCGCTGTAAGCTAATAGCTGCTCGTTGGGGCTGACGGTGATATCACCAATATCATAAAACTCGTTGCCTGCGGCCAGTTGGTTGACATCTAACAGCAGAGTCTTATCAGTTAAGGCTTCGTCAGTAGCGCGAAAATGCTTGGCATACTCATCATCACCATTCACCTCGCTAACATACCAATAGTTACCATCTTTTGCTGGTACTGAACTGTCGTCTTTGACGATACGTCCTTTCATTTCCTCAAACAGCTGAGTTTTCAGTGCTTGGTGGGGCGCCATTTGTGCTTCGCAATAGGCATTTTCAGCGCGTAAATGGTCGAGAATTTCCGTGTCTTTGCGGTCATCGTCACGCATCCAGTAATACTGGTCGATACGTTCATGGTTATGATGAATAAGGCTTTTTGCCTGCTTCTTTGCTTGCGGTTGAGTTGTTTCCTGCACCAGTGAGTCATCCTACATGGTTATTTTGTCTCAGTGTAACACCGAACCGAGTTTCGAAAAAACCAACAAAAAAGCCGAGTAGTTGAGCTACTCGGCTTTTGTCACTTTGTGGTTTCGCTAAGCTTCGGCTTCTTCTAACGGCTCGTCTTTAGACTTACCTCTTAAGCGCCGGACTTTAGCCTTAATACTCGACCCCACCCCTTTGACATCGGTCAAGATGATATAGAGCGCAGGCACCAATACCAAGGTGATTAATGTGGCAAACAAGACCGCAAAACCTAGTGATACCGCCATTGGTATCACAAAGCGTGCCTGTAAGCTGGTCTCAAAGATAATCGGTAACACCCCAGCAAAGGTGGTGATCGAGGTCAAGGTTATCGCCCTAAAGCGCGCACACCCCGCTTCGATGACCGCATCTTTTAATCTCACTCCTTGGGCGCGAGCTTGGTTAATAAAGTCAGTCATCACCAAGGAGTCGTTAATAACCACCCCGGCTGCAGCCACCAAGCCAAACATCGACATAGTACTCATGTCTAAATCGAAGATTAAGTGGCCCCACAGCGCACCGACTAAGCTAAACGGGATCACCGACATCACAATTAAGGGTTGTGAGTAGCTCTTTAACGGCACTGCTAAGAGGATATAAACCATTAGCATACCGGCAGCAAAAAACAGCTGTTGCTCGTTGGTTTGCGCTTGGCGTTCTTCCACGCTGCCACCGAGCTTGGTGGTTACGCTAGGGAACTGCTCTAGTAAGTCCGGTAAAATATTTTCTTCAATATTTTCAACCACGGCATCAGGCTCAATCACTTCTTCGTCGATGCTGCCGTAAACATAAACCGTTCTAAAGCCGTCTTCACGACGAATGTAATTGATACCCGGTTTTTCCGTGAACTCCACGACATCACCTAGCATGACTTCTTTGCCTTGCGGTGTGGTAATGATAGTGCGTTTTAATGACGCCAAAGCTTTACGGTCTAGCTCTGGGTAGCGCACCATGACTTTAATTTCTTCACCGTCACGAATAACGCGCTGCGCCTCGCCACCATAAAAGCTATTGCCCACCTGAATGGCGACATCGGCAAGCTGTAAGCCCAGCTCATACGCCACAGGCTTAAGTGCCAGCTGCATCTCTTTACTGGCAGGGTCAATACTGGAGCTAATATCAAATAAACCCGGTTGCTGTTGTAGCTGCGAAATTAACTGCCGCCCAGCTGCATTTAGGGTTTCAATATCAGAGCCCATTAAGCGATAGCCAAATTCACCTTCACCACCACCGTTACCACCAACACTATCGGTCACCACAATCGATTTAACTGCCGTGATCTCTGGCATCGATTCGCGCCAGCGGCGCGCTAACTCAAACGCAGTAAATGGACGTAGCTCTTCGTCTACCAATGAAGTGAGTACTTGGCCTTTGGTACGGCTTTCATTCCAAGCGTACACGTCTTTAATCATGCCCTGACCAAACTCTTGCTCAATTTCCCTATCGACGCGCAGCATCATTTCCTCAACGGCCCGCATTGCTGTGATGGTTTGCTGATCGGAAACATTGTCATTCATGGTGATCTGAATACGCGGGTAGTCCTCCGGGACTTTAGGGAAGGGAATAAAACGCACCAGATTAGAGGTGACTAAGCTCATGCTGAAAATCAACATAGCAACAAAGCTTAACAGCACTGTCCAACGCCATTCGACACAACGAGTGATAAAGCGGCGGTACGGTCCATTTACAAAAGCAAAGAACTTTTTGTTGAATGCGGCACGACGGCTATTTTTACGCATTGGCTTAATCTTAGTGTGGGCAATATGCGCCGGAAGGATCCACTTCGACTCAATTAAGCTGAAGATTAAGCACAGAATAATCACGCCAGAAATTGACTTAAAGAAGGCGCTTTCAGGGCCAGATGAAAACAGCATAGGAGCAAATACGGCAATCGTGGTTAAAACCCCAAAAGTCGCAGGAGTTGCTACTCGCTTCGCCCCTAGCACCACATTTTGCACGCTATGGCCTTTGCGCTCAATTTCTGAATAAGCGGATTCACCAATGACAATGGCATCATCCACCACAATCCCCAGCACCATAATAAAGGCAAACAGTGAGACAATATTAATGCTGATCCCAAGTGCTGGCATAAACAAAAATGCCCCAAGGAAACAAACTGGCAAACCAATCATCACCCATAAGGCTAACTTAAAACGCAAGAACAAGGTCAACATAATCGCGACTAATAATGCCCCTTGGATCATGTTGTTTTTCATCATTTCCAAGCGGGCATTGAGATAGTATGTCATATCCACGATAGGCTCGATGATTAGACCCGCAGGTAACTCTGCATTTTTCTTATCAATATACTCGTGCACCGCTTTGGCGATGGGGATCATATTTTGATCTTTAGTGGCCTTAATGGATAAAAATACCGCATTATTACCATTTAGACTGAAGTAATATTCCCCCTCCGTTAAGCCATCTTTTATGGTCGCCACATCCTGCAGCAAAATTTTCGCGCCGTTATCACCGACTTTAACAGGAATATTTCTAAACTCAGTGCCACGGTACATTTGGTTTTCCACCCGCACCGCTATAATGCCCGACTCTGTTCTGATCTGGCCGGCTGAAATATTGGTTGAATAACGTCTAATGGCAGTACTGATATCACTAATTGTAAGGTTATAGCGACGAAGAGCATCAGGGTCCACTTCGATGCCAATTTCATAATTGGGTGTCGAACGGTCGACTAATGAAATCACTGGGATTTCAAGTAACTCATCTTCAATCTCTTTGGCGATGGGTTTAAGCTCGCTAATAGGTAAATCGCCACTTAACGCGATATCTACCACGTTCTGACGAAACTCTACCATTTGCACTTGCACCGGTTCCATTGACGCCGGAAAAGTTGCAATGCTATTAACGCGAGTACGAATTTTATCTTCAACCTCAGTAAGGTCTTCATCTTTAAAAATTTCTAACTGTGCACTGCCACTGCCACGAGCTGCACGATATACCCCTTTTTTGATTTCCGTCACGTCTTTTAACGCTTCTTCAATCTTGACCAGGATCCCCTCTTCAATCTCTTGCGGAGACGCGCCGGGGTAGACAGCAGAAACGGTAATATAATTAATTTCTATATTTGGAAACATCTGCCGCTGAATGGTGTTGTAGCTGATCAAACCCATGATCAGAATAAACACCATCAGCAGGTTGGCAGCAACGGGATTATTAGCAAAATACGCAATAATTCCGCGTTTTGAGTTTTGTTCTACCTCACTCATGATCGCTCCTTGCTGCTACAGCTTTTTTGGCTGTTGATTGGGTTCCGCCGACGAGTCCGCACCGGCCACTTTGACTGCCATGCCTTTTTGCGGGTATTCCGGTGGCGTCATCACGATGCGATCGCGACTGTTAATTCCTGAGCCAATTAAGAAATACTCACCTTCTTCGCGGATCACTTGCACCTTGCGCGGCTCAAGTTGGTTATCTTGATTGAGCAGCCAAACCGATTGATTATTCACAATGTCTTGTGGCAAACGGTAAATTTGCTTAAGGGTCTTACCGGCAAAGCTCACTTGCACATAAGTGCCATATTTAATTGCAGGTTGGTCGCTATTCAGCGCGTATGGGTCATCGATTCTGACGACTAAGTTATTCATTCTGGTTTGCTCATCAACCACCCCAAGGTCACGGGCGATTACGGCTTGGCGACTGAAAGCATTGGCACCACGTTGATAGACGTTGGCGGTGATCCCCGCTACGCGCTCAGGTAAAAACACAGAATCGAAGCCGGCAATTGGGATAATAACTTCTGCCGCCTCAATGTTGTTAATCGTCCCCACCGAACTCCCCATGGTGACAAACTGACCTAAACCTACGTCTTTTTGGACTACTAATGCGTTGTAAGGGGCGATAATTTCACAGTTTTCTAAATCTCGTTCGGCACGCTGTAACGCCGCTTGGGCTGATTTAACCGCCGCTTTAGCACTCATAACTTGTGGCTTACGTAAGAATAAATCGGTGTGCTTTTTATTCGGAAAACGCCGAGCTTCATCACGCGCAACTTCTGCTTGTGCTTGTTCTTCAATTAATTGCGCTTGCGCTCTGGCTAACTCCGCTTGGGCTTGTAATACCGCCGCCTCATAATTATCACGTTCAATGCGCAGTAATACTTCGCCTTTTTCAACTACTCCACCAGCAACAAAATTGGGGTGCCAGTATTCTACTTCTCCAGAGACCTGAATTGATAACCGGGTACTTTCCAGTGGCTGCACTTCGCCATAGCTTTGGATCACGACTTGGTGATCTTGCGCGGCTAAGGTTTCGACTTCAACGATGGGCCGAGAGTCCACTTCTTGTTTCTCGGGTTCGCTTTTGGCTACAGCATTAACGACTGAAAAGCCAATAATACCGACTATCAGCACGGTAAAGGGTAGTATCCATTTTAGAGTTTTAGCTTGCATGACTGTACCTATTGATAATTTCCTAGCCTAATAGTACCAATTTTCGTGCTATCTCGGATGTGACATTTGTAAGAATCTGTTACACATTTGTATAACGACCTTATGCCATGATAGATCACTTTAAATTAATTTACTTATTTCAGGTACTTAAACCCAATCTAAGAACAAAATTTTAACGCTTAATCAAGCTGTTAATTGGCTGTTTGATAACAATTATGCAGACAGTGTGTTACTCATGCTAATAAGCGTATTCGTTTGCAGGTAAGCATAGTATCACTAGGAAGGAAGGTCGAATTCTAGCAGGGCGTAACCACACTGGGTGCAGGCTACGCCAATTGATTATTAGGCTAAGGCTGGGCGTGAACGGTAATACTGCATGCAGGCCATCTGTGCGGCATTGGTGAGTAATATCATCACAAAGGTCAGTATGTGAGACACACTAACGTGGCTTAGGCTCAGCTCAGCAGCAAGCCCAGTTGCCCCTGCAATAAATTGCAAAGAGAAGTAACGCGCACTTAAGTTAGAAACATCGCCACTTTTAATGGTTTTATACGTTTGCGGCATAACTCGAATCGAGCTCATTACTAATCCCACATACGTCAATGTGTTCAATAATACGGCGGGCTCAACGCCATCGATTGGCAACAGTAAGAATGGCAACAACGACGCCAAGAGTAACCCTGTTAATTGATTACGTTGCTGTTTACTGGCATTGTATCTAACGAAATAGTATAAAATTAATGAACTCAAGGTACCTGTTACTACAAACGGCAGTACCATGTAAAAACGCTCAAAAAAGACATTGTAAGCAATAAAGTAGAGGCTTTGGGCAACACCAAAGCTCATCATTAGCAGCGATAGTCCCGATACACTGCGATTTTTACGAATTTTCCTGATCAACGGGATAAAACTAAAAACCAAAATAAACGAAGAAATGATCGGTAAATACTCGCTCAATGCCAACTCCAATTATCAAAATGTTGCGAAATTTAAGGTGCTGTAAAACCCACAAAAACAGAAGGTAAACAATTGTTTTTATTGGTTTTATTTTTGGAGGCGCGCATTTTACGAGCTATTGTTGTAAATACAACCACAGCGGCTATATCTACTTTAGCGAGATTGGCAATACTGTGATACAGCTGTATAGATAACAATACAAGGAAATGAACATGGTTAGGCTTTTATTAATTTTTGCCGTGGTTTTGATAACAGGCTGCAAGAGCACTCCAGGTGATGCCCCAAAAAAGGTAACGACGGAGTCGGTAAGCGCATTATTTAATCACCGCGCATTTATGCCGCAAAACATTCCTAGCGAGTCCTCATTGTTCACCCTACCAGACAGCGAAAAACAAAAGCTGCACCAGCACTTTCAGCGCATGAAAAATAAAAACAGCAGCAAAGATGAATTCGGGCACTAATAAACTAGATTAGAGGTAGTTAAATTGAAAATTTGGAAGAGCCTTATTTTGACGTGGGTGATTCTTCTTATCAGCATTATCGCTTATTCTGTATCTGTTGATGGTGGAATAAGCGCTGATGATTACTCAAAATACCTTGGTATTTTGTTTTGGGGAGTGACAATAATAGTGAGCATTTATCCACTAGGGTTTATTATTTTTAAGCGAAAACTATTAGACTCAATGAATGCCGCGAAGCTATTTTTCATAGCTTTACTATGCCCGTTTGTTGGAAGCTTGTATGCGTACATAAAATTAAGAAAGTTACAAAATGAGTTTTTATGAATCTGATATAGCAGTAATTTTGTTTTTACTGTTTGGGGGCAATTCAATTATAAAAGGAAGGATTGAACTTCAATTGGGCTAGGGAAACAAGGAGTTAACACTATTATTAAAAAAGCTCCATCACATAAAAAAGAAATATCGCTGAATAGTTGGAAGGCTCGTGCTACGGGAGCTGCGTTTATTTGTTTGGGTTTAGTTGTACTAGCTCAGACTTGACCTGACAGTTACCCGGGTAGTGTTTAGAAATCTGTGTCATTTCACTAGAATATACAAAAGAGGAATGATACATGAGCAAAGAATTCGATTTAGACAAAGCAGTTGAAGCGCTGCGAGCAGGCCAGACTTAACCGGCAAAGATGGCTCGTCGGTCATAAAATGTTGTGACGCTAAGGTGATGCTCCTGACAAAAGGCTCGGACAGATAAGCCGCTTTGGGTATGCTGCTCAATCAGTTGCTGCCACTGCTCGGCAGTCCTATGTTTAGGCATGTTTTACTCCATGGTTGATTGGAGTTTAAAGCTACCTTTATAAAACCGCGGTTACTAGGTGTGGTTTAGCGGACGGACACGGTATAATTTCAGCAAATTTGCCACGGAACTGCGGCAATGGTTATTCGGAACTGTGGTCATGAAACCCCGGAATTTACAGCTAACAACGGAAAACGTTATTTACCGGGAAAGTTGTCTGATATGGCATCTCAGTATGTGAAATTAGCAGGTTTCGACCGAACTGGCGCGTGTCACTTATACCGTCACAATACGGCAACAACGATGTTAGACAATGGTGCCGATCTTCGCCATATCCAAGAAATGCTGGGCCATGCCAGTATTCTCACCACACAACTCTATACACACGTTAGCCGTAAAAAGTTATCTGAAGTTTATGAAGCAACACATCCCTCGGCCGTGAAAGGAAGTGGTTTGTTTTGAAGTATTGGCATAACTATATCGCTAAGTTATACTTAAGCAGTCTGATAAGAGGTGTATTTATGGCTGTTACTTCGGTAAAAAAAACAGAGAATGCTCGAACATTCATACCTAAAATGAGCAACTTTGAAATAAGTTCTAAGTACGAAGGTTTGAGCTTTAAAAAAGAAAGCTTAAGCAAATCGATTGCTGATCTAAAAGCGAAGTATGCGAGATAAATATGGCGTTGCTCAGGATAGTTATTGTTATCCAAAATCTGATGTATTAGTTAATAAACTTAATATTACGAATGCAGACGAGTTAGCGAAAGCTGAACTAGAGTTTACCGCTTTTAGGTATAGTGAATACACATCTAACATCAAATCCCTCGACGAGTTTAATTTAAATCACTTACAACACCTCCACTGGTATTTATTTCAAGACGTGTATGCTTGGGCTGGCGAAATTAGAACTGTTGATATTTCCAAAGGTGATACTCGGTTTTGTACATGTTCACGCATTGATGTTGAAGTTAAAAAGCAGTTCCAACAAATCGGATCATTGGATATAAACGCCGATAAAGCTGAACTCTTAGTTCAGCTTGCGGATATATACTGTGAATTGAATATTATTCACCCCTTTAGGGAGGGAAATGGTAGAACTCAACGTTTTTTCTTTGAGGAACTACTATTTTTCTTAGGCATGATTGTTAATTGGCCTGACATATCAAAAGATGAATGGGTTCAAGCAAACATCGATGGCTATTACGGCAATTTAAACCCATTGTACAAAATCCTAACACTAGCGACGCGATAACTTAGCCTAAGCAGTTTATGTTTGTATCGTAGCCATTACTAATTTATATGCAGGCACGATACTATGATCCAGTTATCGGGCGTTTTTATTCGAATGATCCAGTTGATGCTATGGGTCATTTAAGCTCTGGGAACATTCAAGGCTTTTATAGATACAACTACGCATACAACAACCCTTATAAATATACCGACCCTGATGGCAAACACCCGCTTTTATGGTTTATAGGTAAAGAAATTGCTGGTGCAATTTTTGAAGAAGCTACTGGAGTACCTGTCCCTTCGGCTAAAAATGCAGGAAAAGCAGCGGCTAAACAGTTAGCGAAAAATAAAGCTGCTGGTGCGGCTTTCGAGAAACAAGTTAAGGGCCAATTGCAGAAAACTGATACAGACGTAGCGGAACAGGTGACTATACAAACTAAAAGTGGAACTAAAACTAGATTAGATTTCGTTAGTAAAGATTCTAGCGGAAATGTAAAATGTACTGAGTGTAAGGCTTCGCCAACAGCTCCTCTAACAAAGAATCAGAAGGCTGGTTTCCCAGAAATAGCTGAATCAGGAGGTACTGTGGTTGGAAAAGGTAAGCCGGGTTTTCCGGGAGGTACTAAAATACCACCCACGAAGGTCGATATAATCAGGAAGGATAATTAGGGGTTTTTATGTCTGTTTTAGATTCAGATGTAGTTGATGCAATTAGTATTAATGATGCAGAAGAAGTTGTTCTAACCATTACAGATCATTTAGGTTGGGAAGATGAGCACGAGCACTTATTACTTCTACAAGAAAAGATAAATACTTACCTTAGCTTTGTAGAAAGTGGGGAAATTTATGATTCATATGCCAAAGCCGATGGTAAAAGCATTGTTATTGAAGTTGTATCTCAATTTGAGCTATCAAGTGGTGCAGAAGACTTCTTAACTAAAGCTAAAGGTGCTATTGCAAATGCAGGATTTGAGTTAAGACAAAAGGTTTTTACTGAAATTCAAACACATTAACTTTTTGCTACTTGAGCACTTTGAATCCAAAGCCTCGCACTCGCGAGGCTTTGTTTTTTCTGGGCCTAGTGGCTTTTGGTTTGTTTTCAAGGCTGGTTGAACTGATTTGAATCCAACCAAATCATCTCGCACTAGCTGAGCATCGCTTGTGATTTTTTGTATTCCTCACTTGAAAACCACTGTGTTTATATCCATATGCAAAGTTGAGTTAGAAAATGTCTGTGGGCTTATCTTCTAGCATCATAGCTATTGCTCAGGGCAGTGATGTTAGGGCATTAGTTTTTTTGATTTTAAATTTATTAATAAGGAATTTCATGACTCCGACTGATTTTGGACTGGGGGTATTGGCAAGTTATTTTGCAAATACTATTGATAAGGTAATCAAGCTGAATGGCAATGATGAATCACCCGAACCGCAATTAAAAGAAGACACAGAGGTTCATAAAGCTAGAAAGTTTAGAACTTTCGATGCACGCTATGGTATTCCTAGTGCTTTGGATGATATAGAGAAACCTCTAGTGTCTATTCTGATAGAACGAAACCCATCCACTCATTACAACTTACCTTGTGTAGTAATTGAATCAAGAGCCAATGGTGAATGGTATGTAATGTCCAAAGGAAATATCTCATTTCAGGGATCTGGCGGAGGTCTGTCACATGCAAAAAGTTTTATCTCAAAACTTAAAGAAAAAAATGCCGATATAGGTGTTTGGGTGTATGACAACTCTTTAGTCGATGACCTTTCAAATGGTTATACACTTTGGCCCGAAATTAAAGGAAAAGGAATTCCTCTAAGAAGCTTTATTGAAGATGATGCTTCATGGAAAGAAATTGTAGAAAAAGCAACAGCGATGTCATATTAAAAGTATCGCCTAGTTTAATTTGTAGCAAAGCCTCGCGAGTGCGAGGCTTTGGATTCAAAATTAAGTATTCCGATTTCTGGTTAATCGTCTCAAAATTAAGTATTCCGATTTCTGGTTAATCGTCTTAAGTTAAAACCTGAAAAGAACACTAGGCCAATGCATGCAAGAAACAAAATTAGAACCCCTTTATCTAACCCACTAATTAGGTATGCATCTCTTGGATTAGCAGGATCATAATAAACACTAACTTTACTTTGAGGTTTATATTGCTTAAGAAGCTCATCCTTTTCAGATAGGGTTAGCATTTTTTTTGAAGACGATACTCTTTGACTGGAATAGCTTTTTCCATCAACGGCATATTCGTATTCAATTTCTAAAATGTAACGTTCTTTGTTGTGATCTATTCTTTGCCCCTTCGACGAGATTACAGTCCCTGTTACCTCAGGCCATTCTCTTGTCTCCATTCCTTCTATGATTAAAGAAACGAGGTACATGCTCCATAAAGATGCACCAATAAGCATTATGATGAAAAACCATTTATTGTTATTAAACATATTTAGCACGCTGTTCCGGGGTTAGCCATACATTTGTCCACAGCTTCACTGACAGCTTTAGCCGCAGAACTTATGGCATTTGTAACGTTATTAATTGTATCTGGTATAGATATATTAACTTCACCTTGTCCACCTACACCAACACTAACACCAAGGTTAGGATCAAGGTTAACTCCGTTTGAATCTATTTTCAGGGCGCTTTCGAGACAACCTCCATGTTTTCCACCTGATGACGTTGAGTATTCACCTTCATATTTAGCGGTTTCTTCGCCCAGACCCAAACTAACATCAGCAGTCGCCTTCGCAGATGCAGTGTTACCTTTGTAAGAACTTTTTTCAGTGGTAAAACTAATATCAGTTCCAACCTCTCCACCTGCTCTTACGGAACCTCCAGCAGAGACAGATAACTCAAATGTCTCATCATCAAAGCTTGCTTCAATGTTGAAAGCACCACCAGTAATACCAACAGCCTTCAAGCCAAAATTAACTTTCCAGCGAGTCGTACCTGTTGGGTCCGTATATGAATAAGGGTTGTTGCCCACATAAGAGTAGCGATTAAATGTCGTTATATCACCAGTAAAACCAACCGGATCATTCGAATAAAAACGCCCGATGACTGGATCATAGTATCGTGCCTGCATATACAGTAATCGTATATACGTTCCACTGTAACCGAGTTAAAAATTTAATATATACAGACAGTTACAGTATAGTCGATTTTATTGCAGTCACAAAAAAGCCCGTATCTACGGGCTTTGGATTCAAAATAATATTTTTTAATGTCTCAAACTACGACCCATTTTTTCTTTTCAGCACTTTAATCAGTACATTAAGATTAAAAATGTAAAATAGAATCACTATAAACATTGAAGCTACTTTGAACCATGAGTATGCATATTCAATACTCCAACCATAACCAAAATAAAATAGGCACGTAATTGCACCAATTCCCAGTACACTTGCAATAGGTATATAGAAAACATACTGGAGGATTAGTTGCTTTTTAGTCATAACTTTAACAGCCTCCATCTTGTTTACAATTCGTCATGACAGTATCTGCCACAGAAGTAACCGCGTTTGTAGAGTTACCTACAACGTTACCTAAAGTTGCTCCGGGTTGCGAGTTATTAAACATGGGGACTGCTTTAGCATTTCCGAATGAAGTTTGAGATCCATTTGCTTGCATCTTCCCTGCACCAGCTCCAGCAACTAGTCCAAGACCTGCACCTTTCCCTGTAGCTTCCAGAACTTGTCCTCCATCAACTGTACCTGTTTTATCCAGTTGATTTAGAGTATTACTTACTGCGCTTGTAACGCCACCAGAAATTTCACCACTTAATCCTTCTGTTAATACTTTAGATGCACCAGACCCCATTCCAGACGCTGGTTTTGTTAATGCACCTATAGCTTTTCGAGCCAAGTTCCCAGCAGCACCACCCGTACCGCCAGATATGAAACCGATACCAGCTTGCTTCCCTACTTCCCCCCAGTTGCTTACACTTCCATCTCTTGCAATCTGTGTAATAGCCTCGGCAACACCACCAATAAAAGCGCCTAAAACAAATTGACCATACTCACCGTCAGGATCAACATACTTATATGGATTGTTATTTGCGTAAGCATAACGGTTAAATCCATGCACGGCATTGCCACGAGCGATATGACCCATCACATCAACAGGATCATTCGAGTAAAAACGACCTATGACTGGATCATAGTATCGTGCCTGCATATACAGTAATCGGATCTACGATCCACAAGGGACGCACCGATGCAAAAACAGAAGGTTGAATTTAAAAAGAACGTAGCAAACAAGCCTTTGTTTAATTTACGTTATTTCAGGTGTAGCGACAAGCCATTACTTTGATACCCTTACTTGAACAAGCCGCTACTTTTTTGTGCTGATGGATGGCTGTTTTTGTATACGGCAGTCAGTTTGTTTCTACTGACGAAGGTGTATATCTGTGTCGTATTGATACTAGAGTGACCCAGCATTTCTTGGACGTGGCGAAGGTCAGCACCATTGTCCAACATGGTTGTCGCGGTAGCATGACGAAATAGGTAACAAGACCCCTGTCGGTTGATGCCAGCCAACTTCACGTAACCTGATACCATATCTGACAATTTATTAGGCCGATATTGTTTACCTTGGTTATCAAGAAACAGAACGTTAGTTGACCCAACAAACGTAAACCTAGGACGAATTTTGGCGATATATAGTGCTAACCACTCACATGCCTGTAGACTAATTGGCACAATGCGTTCTTTATCACCTTTACCATGATTGATACGTAACAAGCGCTCTGCGAAATCAACATCGTCCAGTTCGAGAAAAGATAATTCAGTGCGACGAATACCTGATGCAAAGAAGGTTTCCAGTATCACGCGATCTCGAAAGCCTCGAATACCAAACACTAAAGTTTGTTTCAGTATCCGCTCTATTTCTTCAACACTAAAAATAGCCTTGGGTAGTTGACGTCCACGGCTTGGTAATTCTAAGTGTTCCAACGAGTGCTTGGCTAAAACTTCTTTCATGTAAAGGGTCTTAACAAAGGTTTTTACGAAGGTCACTAGGTTACGCTTTTGTGCTTTAGAAAGAGGTTGGTTATCTAAAGGCTTGCGATAGCTATTCAGGTATTCGATGTAGTCGTCCATCAATTCGAGGTTAATGTCGTCGATATAACGAACGTTCTGAGGCAAGCACCAGATATAGAAGCGTTTCAAACCCGAGTACTTGCCCCGAATGGTATCGCTACTTTGACCTTTCGCTAGGCAAATCTTTAGATAATATTTCACGCATCGCCAGATACGACGTGACTTAGGTTTTTCCACAAATTAATTCCTTAGCTCGTTTCATTGCCAGCTTTTCAAACGCATCAGGTTTCGGTTTCTTCCAATAAACAATGACTTCATCCCAGTATCGGATGCGCTCAGCAATTCGATACCCAACCGCTGCCTTTATGTGCCCGTCATCATCAAAGCTAGGGAAGATGACACAGCCACGAAACAGTTCGTGGCCTGTGGCGCGAAGAATACCAAAGCGCTGTAACGAGCCTCGTATCGCGCCACCTTCAAACGTTCGGGCTTTAGGAATGTATCTGCCTAAGGTGCGGTCGCATAACCCTATCAACGGGTTATCTAAGAGCTTTTCAGGCACTCGTTCTTCACGAACTAAAAATTCCTGAGCAATATCACTGTGCATGAATCGCTCATGGTAGTATTGAAAAACTTGGTTCAAATAAACTTCGTCATAATTAATATCATTAACTAGTGATAAGTAATCACCTTCACTTTCTTGCTTCATCGTTTTGGCCTCAATTTGTCATTACGGGGTTACGGCTTATCCACCTTCGAGTGGCGACTGCCTCGACGTCTACGACGGATGGACTCTCCCTTTAAGTGCAGGATGTGAGCACCATGAACAATTCGATCTAAAGTAGAATCCGCTATGGTTTGATCTTGAAATGCGTCATACCAGTCGCCGACTGGGTATTGAGAGGTAATAATTAATGATGAGCGCTGATCCCTTGATTCTATTATTTCGAACAATAGATGGCGGGCAACGTTATCTAATAAAGCCACTCCCCAGTCGTCAAGAACCAATACTTCGATTTTCTTGACCCAATTACGAAACTTCTCAAACTCACCTTCATTGTGAGCAGCTTGCATTTTAAGCAGTAAAGATTGAAAGCGAATGAACATCACTCTATGCGTTTTATGCAGAGCTTCATTTGCTATCGCACAAGCAATGTAGGTTTTGCCCGTGCCTGTGGCACCGTGTAATATGATGTGTTGATAGTGGGTGATCCATTGACACTCAGCTAGCTTTTGGATCTGGTGACGTTTTAAGTTTGGGTGAAGTAGATAATCAATCTCTGATACTCTAGCATTAGGCCAGCGAAGTTTCGCTCGCGCAGTTAAGTTAGCAATTTTACGGTTTATCTCAAAGTCTTGTTGAGCGACTAACAAATGTGTTAATCGCTCTTCAAATGATGCGTCATCAAATTGATGAGACTCAAACTGTTGCATTAAGGCTTCTGCAAATCCTTTTAGCCTTAATGCTTGGCATAGTTCGATAAGCTGCTTACTATTCATCATTGCCTCCATCCTCGTAATAAGACTTACCTCGAATGTTTGAATGAGTGATAGAGTTCTCTGTTTCTACTGATCCTTCATAAGCCTTGGCACTGATAATCATTGTTAACTCATCAGCACATGGAACATCTTTACCGTGGGCTAGTGCATAACGACACGCCGCTTCAAAGACCTCGGCACCATGTTGTTCACACAATTTTTTAATCCCTTTCGCTCTGGTGTTAATAGCTCTTGATTGAGGGTTTTTGATGCCTTTGTAGAGCTTTTTAAACAGCTTATGCGAATAAATGCCAACGTCTTTCGCCCACGCCAGAAAGTAGCTTTTACCATGTAGCAAGTCTGCATGATGTGACGGGTGCATGTGCTTAGGTAAAGTTGTACAACCATCACTGGCTGATAACAGGTGGGTAGTAACGAGCTTGTGTTTATAAAAAACATTTAGCTTCTCTCGATAAACCTGAACAGTGACTTTTTCACCACAAAGGTCATAAGGTACTGAATAGTCATGACCATCAAATTGAATATGATAATGAGGCGGTACAGTTTTAATGAACTCGTTGATAATTGGATTAAAAGGTGTCTTCGGCAACGGGCTTAAAGCGGGACCATCAAGCTGCTCAAAAAGCTGGTTACGGCTGGTATCTGTATTTTGCAGGGGGAGCGCGTTGAGTTTTTCTACTTCGGACACTAAATGTTGATTCAGTTCATCCAAACTAAAAAATGTAAAATCCGAGTTCATTACACGCAAGATACGTTGGGTAATAAACTTGACCCCCTGTTCAGCCAACGACTTATCTTGTGGATGCCCTACACGGCAGGCATGGATAAGACAATGAAAGTGCTCAGCTAAATCGTCTACTGTGCGGACAAGTTTTGGCGGATTACCAGCTTTTTTGACCAACCCTTTTGCATTATCAATGACAATAACTTGGGGAACACCGCCAAAGTACGCTAACATTTCTCGAATACCTGCTACCCAATCTTGGGTTGTTTGGCCAGTGGTAGCGTAGGCAAATAGTTTATTTGATGCCCCCAAACATCCGATGAATACAGAAGCCGTTTTTTGCTTTCTATTTTCTATATACGTTAAACTCGTTCCTGCATAGTCTATAAACGCTTCTTCACCAACGAAATGACGTTGACGCATAGTGACTTTTCTGGTCTTCAAAAAGTGTCTCACTAACTCAAAAAATCGACTTCTTCCATAAGCGGTATGCGGATCAACATCAACATACTCCAAGTACAGGACGGTTAGAGTTTTACCTTTTCGTTTCAGTACTTCCCTTTGAATGTCGTCATAGGGTGGTGGTCGTTTAGACGAGCGTCGAGCCAAAGAGACGGGATGAAATATCGCATAAATTTGATCATCATCCATTTCAAGTATTTCACTTGCTGAATACTTGCTTTGTTCAAACCGTTTAAGCATTTCATTGACGGTAAAATGAGAGCAATGATTCATTGCTGCATTTTGACGAGAACTCAATGTTGGCTGGACAAATTTGTTGTGCACAATTTGTCTGATAGTTTGCTCTGACAACATAGCCTATCTCCTCATAGAGAGAAGTTATTAGGTACCAGCAAGGTATATCCCTATGTAAGTGTGCTGAGCACCTAAATAGTTATATAATTTCCTGCGTGCAGTACGGCGCTATGCCATAATTTCCAATAGCAGGTTGACATGCACAAGAAAGGATCTAGACTCAGAGGTAAATCATCGCAACCAAACTTTGATTTCAACCCTAAGCCATGGATTCGTTCATGGCTTTTGTGTTTTGGCGTTATTCAACGCTTGTAAACTTCATCAGAACCAAGTCATTTTCATCACCTTCTTCATTTAACTTTATGTAAATAAAATTCAGTAATTAGTTCAGTTGTAGTCTATTTAGGGGAGTTCTTCAAGAAACGAGGCGCTCTGTCACAAACAACTTAAAAGTAGATACTTAATCAGCTTAAATTTAAGTATTTTGCGAATCATTGTACAACGATATTATAAATAACAATTGATACAAGCCCTTAATAGTGAATGCAAAAAGTGCGCGCGAAAAGTGGCAATTATTATTTATGAGACGTTAGACCCAAAAACACATCATAAAGGCTATTTTTGTATTTAAACTTTATTTTTGATATCTTAACGTGGCTTATCTCTAGTCTTATCACCTAAATCCGCAGCAGTAAGAAATTAAAGCAAATATCGAAACGTAAAAATTGAAGCTTTGGTAGCACCACTACGGTGGCAGTCTTTACTGGTAGTACTGGCAGAAAAGATTTGGCAATGAGGCAGAATTTAAACCGATAACTAGACAGATATTATCGGAATATACACCTGTAAATTCCATTCCAAACCTTCCTAAAAAACCAATGTCTGCTGCCAGAGTACCAATAATTATCATCCATGACTGACACTCAAATCTGCCAAACACGTTAATCATTGTACAAACCAGTAAGTTTGAATATTTACTGTTCTTTATAAAAATGAATTAAGCGAGGTCTATTTCTATAAGATTTGGCACTCCGACTTGATTTATGAGTTTGAAACTTTTTTGAGAAACATAAAGCAGACCGCAAATATATGTTGAATCGTGCACTCTGCTGGATTCAAGGCGGGTTAGATCAATTAAGCCTTGTCAACAAGTATTCAAATACAAGCCAGCTAATCCCATCAGAACGAAAAAGCCCCGTTTCTAGGTTAGAACGAGGCTTTGGGTTCAAATATTAGAGCTTGCTGGGTCAGTTGAGTGCAAAACGCAAGACCTAACCCCTTTATCTTGTTCAACTTTGGGTAGGTGTCCTTTTTTTATTTTAATGTTTATTTAGCTTCTCCTTTATTTCAATCTCCAAAATGCTCATTTTTTGGCTCAACCGTTTTTGAATTATTTTCAAACGTAACTTTATGAGTTGAGTTTTTTTTCTCTGTATATAGAAATATAAAGATACCGACAGCGCCAAAAAAGGGCAAAAACCAAATTAAAAAAGCTTGTGCTTTTTTTTGAAATCCATCAAGGACATCACTAGCTACAACCATACAAGTCACTATTATATTAATTAACAACAGCGAAAATAATAAAAAAATCATTTGGAATAAATCTCTTTTTCGATAGCTGATTTTAATATACCACATGAATTAACATATAATTTTACATCAATCTGAAAAAATGTAATGCATAGTAAATTATCTTCATTTGAAAAAGTGCAACCTTGCACCTCACACCATGGGATCAAAATATATTTTTTTGATTTGGAGTACTTGAGAAAAAGCAGTAAGCCCTTTTCATGACTTTCTATGGATAGTTTTTGCACGTAACCGTTTAAAAAACCTTGTTCAAACTCAATCTCTAAATCTGCTGGTTCCAATTCTGTACCAATGGAAGTTACCTGTGAAATTAACGACCTATTTAATTTCAAACCCAAAAGAGATGCTAGAAAAAAAAGGATTAACAAAATTAAGATGAAGATAAAAAAGCTATTTAAGGTTTGCCATTGAGTAATAAATGTTGTCACAAGGGCGGCACTAATAAGAATAAGTACAGCCAACACAATTAACTTTTTATGTAACTTTTTCAGCATAATGCTCCCCTGTGAACTTTAGAAGTCTCATTATTGAGACTTCTTGTCTCCCAAATTTCTTAACACACTAGTTTTTATTCGCTTAGTATTAACTTTTAGTTCCGCCCTAGCCTTGGGGCCGCGACCAGAACCCAAGCTATCAGGCTTAGAAACGTCTCCCGAAGGATTCCCTGTTAAAGATGTAACAACAGTAACTACTTGGGCACCAAATTCAACAGCAGTGGATGCTGCCTCGACCACATCTTTAACTTTATCAGATTTAGCTATTGCTCCCGCGACTTTTATTCCTGCAACACTTGGTGCCATAATTAAGTGACCTTCGAGAGCTGCATCTCCCATTTTATCCAGTTCTTGATTAGTCATTTCATGAGCTTTTTCTTGATCTCCTCCAGTCTCAATTAACTTAGAGTCTTTTATAGCTTGCTCAATCTGTTCAATTGGAGTTTTACCATCAGGATCAACATACTTATACGGATTGTTATTGGCATATGCAAATCTATTAAAGCCTTGAATATTCCCTTGACTAATAAATGTTGCAGCATCAACAGGATCATTAGAATAGAACCGACCTATAACTGGATCATAGTATCGTGCCTGCATATAACTTAGACCAAGTTCTTTATCAAACTTGTGTCCCGTATAGCCTACATCGTCCTTTGCCTCCTCTAACGTTTCACCAAACGGACGATAGTGCTGGCGGCTATCTGCCGTTGAGATTGGAATAACATTGCCAGTTTTAGCAATAAGCTTTTCCCCTAAGTAAATATAATTGATGCCTTCTCCAGTTAATGTGTCGCCTTTTTCACGATACAATAAGGTACCGTCTTGGCTGTAAAAACTATAACTCGTGCCTTTGGCTTCAACCTGCTTAACTCGACGGTTATGCCCATCATATAAAAAGGTATTTCCTTTCGCTGATACCATTTGATTGGCAGCATTATAACTAAGCCCAAACGCTCCATTGTGTTTGATGTTACCGCGTGCATCGTATTGAATATTGCCATATTTGCCGCTCGTGCCAGTGCCGGTGATAGAGCTTAATCGGTTATTAGCTCGGTTATAGCTATATGCTAGGTCAGTGTCTTTGCTTTTATACGTCTCAATATTGCCCAGCCCGTCATAAGTAATGGTGCTTTTACCAATTAAATTACCACCATACACGTTGGTCAGACGGTTTAAATCGTCATACACCAAACTAGTCAGACTAAACCCTGGTTGCACCATATCTATGATTTTGGTGACATTGCCATTGTTGTCAAAGCCATAGGTTAAATTGACCACATCATTATTATTGAGTGTATCTTTAATGGTCTTTGGCATTAAACTGATTGGGTCAATACTCATTGAATGCGTCGCGTTATTACCAAAGGTAAAGCTTTCTAGCATACCATGTGCGTAGTACTTAGCCTCTGTTGCAAACTTGTTTACGATACTACCACTTTTATCAATTTCAACCGCTTTGGTGGGCTCACCATATCCATTAGGGCTGTAATACACTTTACTTTGGTCAATGAAAACAACTGTTAAAGATTGGTACATCGTTTCTGTTTTTGACGATGAGGAATTGATTGGCGAAGGCCAAAAATCTCAAGTGCAATTGAAAGACTTCGAACTACTTCGGCACGGCTTTTCGCCTGAGCAGATCACTCAATTGAATTTGGCACCAAACGGAATTTTTCATTGAGCCTCTCAGCTTGCATTGAAAACAAACTAAAAGCCACAACAGTCAGAAAAAACAAAGCCCCGCGAGTGCGAGATGATTTGGTTGGATTCAAATCAGTTCAACCAGCCTTGAAAACAAACCTCAGCCACCTAACCCAGACAAAACAAAGCCCCGCTTCCTAGGTCAGAGTGCGAGGCTTTGGATTCAAAAGTAAACTAGCTATATTGCTATATCCAGCCAGAAATATACTCCCCTACATCTTTACCTCTATCAGCAGAAGATTTGGAATAGAACTCTTGTTTTTTGTCTTCTGTACGGATAGATATAGGGAAAACAATTAGCGTAACTAGCAAAGTTAAAATAATTAACACCAGCATTATTCCAATGCCAATTGTTACTCTCATTGCCCATGTAAAGTCTCCAGAAAAGGCAACTGTCAAACCTACAATTACCACTAAAGGCCATAGTAGGTTTGATATTATTACTTTTATAGCTGTAAAAATTGACACCTTGTCAAATATGACTTTACTAAAATAATTACTCATTACTTATTGCCCCGAATTGTCTTTTTCTTCAGGCGTAAATAATTCTTTTACCCCTTCTTCAATTTTATCTGCCACAGGAATTGGTGACAATGTATCAACAACCTCTTTGCCAGCTCCAATTGCTATATTTTCACCGTCTTGACCAGCCTTAATAGCACCTACAGTACCAACTTTTACTGCTCCATCAGTTCCGACTGCTATTCTAGCCGCCTTACCTTCTACTTTGACAGTTTCTTTTGCTACTTTCATGGAACCAGAAACACCACCACCTAACATTTTTGCTCCGTGCGCTCCTACAGCGCCAAGAGCACCTGAAATGGCTACGCTACCATAATCTACATTATCTAAAGCTTCTCCAAAACTTTGACCTGACCCCATAGCCGATACCATTTGCATACCAAAATCAGCTCCAGCTCCCAAGATTGCTCCAAATATGGCGAACTCACCATCAGGGTCTACATATTTGTATGGATTATTGTTCGCATAAGTGTATCGATTAAAGCCATGAACTGGATTACCACGAGTGATATGTCCTATGACATCAACCGGATCATTCGAATAAAAACGACCTATGACTGGATCATAGTATCGTGCCTGCATATAACTTAGACCAAGTTCTTTATAGTGCAAAATCCAATCACTTTCAGCAGGCATTCCAACTTAAACCAGCAGCTGATCCAAAGTAAGTTGGCAGGTCATTCCGAACAAAATCAACACATAAAAAAGGTTAGCATTTGAGCTAACCTTTAAAATATCTGAATCAATTTATCTGATTTCTTTGATTCTTTATGCGCTTTTTAAAATACAACCTGTATACCAAGTCTCCAATAGCTAATAAAAATAGCAAAATAAAAATAAAATTGACACCACTACTTCGTCTCTCCAATGAGGCTTTATCAAATAGTTCAACGTCCTCAATAGTTATTTGGGTGAAAATGTGACCTATACTTTCAATTGATACATAGTCTCCTTTTGAGATATCAGGAATTGTTTCGCAAGGCACTTTGATTCTATTCCTGAACCTATCATCATTTTTCAGTTTTAAATTATATTGATAAGTTGATTCAGTTTTAACATCTTTAAAACACTCAAAATATTCAACATAGCCGGATGTATACTTATGATCAGCGACAAAACCTTGTATAATCAAAAAAGCCATAACAATCATAAGCACAAATGAAAAACCTATGTTTAAATAATCTTTCAGTAAGTTAACTATCACTTATCTAACTCTTCAATTTGATTTTTTTTAGTAACAGCTTCATTTACATCATTCGCCAAAACTGCACTCTCTCCCCCTGCCGCAATAGCGCTCTTTGTCATACTGCCTGTACCCGAACCAATATTTTTCAGAATATTTTTCCCGGCGTTTGAAACACCTTTTACTCCAGTGAGGAAATCTCCGGTAGTTGCTAGATTTTCAGCAAGTTTGGGATCACCTGTAATTGCAGATGCTACTTCTTTAGATAAAGACTCCCCAGACAGACCTTCACCCATTAAAATAACACCTGAAGGAATATTTCCAGTAGCAGCTAAAGCAGCTCCTGCGGCTATTTTAACAGTATCGCTACCTGATCTTGGAGCAGTGTATGAAGCATGATTCGCTTTCGCTGCTTTTGAATTTGGAGCCATGGTCACTGACATTCGTTGAGCGCCATATGAACTCATTCCTGTTGGATCAGTATATTTATAGGGGTTGTTATTCGCATAAGCGTATCGATTAAAGCCATGTATACCATTCTCAGTATCTAAATGAGAATAAGCATCAATTGGATCATTAGAGTAGAAACGCCCTATGACTGGATCATAGTATCGTGCCTGCATATAACTTAGACCAAGTTCTTTATCAAACTTATGTCCCGTATAGCCTACATCGTCCTTTGCCTCCTCTAACGTTTCACCAAACGGACGATAGTGCTGGCGGCTATCTGCCGTTGAGATTGGAATAACATTGCCAGTTTTAGCAATAAGCTTTTCCCCTAAGTAAATATAATTGATGCCTTCTCCAGTTAATGTGTCGCCTTTTTCACGATACAATAAGGTACCGTCTTGGCTGTAAAAACTATAACTCGTGCCTTTGGCTTCAACCTGCTTAACTCGACGGTTATGCCCATCATATAAAAAGGTATTTCCTTGCGCTGATACCATTTGATTGGCAGCATTATAACTAAGCCCAAACGCTCCATTGTGTTTGATGTTACCGCGTGCATCGTATTGAATATTGCCATATTTGCCGCTCGTGCCAGTGCCGGTGATAGAGCTTAATCGGTTATTAGCTCGGTTATAGCTATATGCTAGGTCAGTGTCTTTGCTTTTATACGTCTCAATATTGCCCAGCCCGTCATAAGTAATGGTACTTTTACCAATTAAATTACCACCATACACGTTGGTCAGACGGTTTAAATCGTCATACACCAAACTAGTCAGACTAAACCCTGGTTGCACCATATCTATGATTTTGGTGACATTGCCATTGTTGTCAAAGCCATAGGTTAAATTGACCACATCATTATTATTAAGTGTATCTTTAATGGTCTTTGGCATTAAACTGATTGGGTCAATACTCATTGAATGCGTCGCGTTATTACCAAAGGTAAAGCTTTCTAGCATACCATGTGCGTAGTACTTAGCCTCTGTTGCAAACTTGTTTACGATACTACCACTTTTATCAATTTCAACCGCTTTGGTGGGCTCACCATATCCATTAGGGCTGTAATACACTTTACTTTGGTCAATGAAAACAACAGTTAAAGATTGGTACATCGTTTCTGTTTTTGACGATGAGGAATTGATTGGCGAAGGCCAAAAATCTCAAGTGCAATTGAAAGACTTCGAACTACTTCGGCACGGCTTTTCGCCTGAGCAGATCACTCAATTGAATTTGGCACCAAACGGAATTTTTCATTGAGCCTCTCAGCTTGCATTGAAAACAAACTAAAAGCCACAACAGTCAGAAAAAACAAAGCCCCGCGAGTGCACTTCTTAGATCAGTGAATGCGATGCTATGGATTTAAGAAGATTCATGTTTACGATTTTTTGCAATTGGTTACTTCTCCGTTAGCGTGAACGTTTTGAATGTGATTATCATCAAGTATCTTAAGTTTCGACTCTAAGGTTTCGCCAACCGCTGGAAATAAACCAGAGATTCCGTTAGAAAAAACGCCTAACTGATCGATGTTTATATCATACTGAATATTCTTTAAGGTGTTTTTAAATTGATTCTCTTCATTAACAAATTGAAATTGTAGTTCATAGGATATAGCTGATTTCAATTGTGTATCTACGTTCACTACTGTAACGAATCCATTCTGAATCACTAGATTCGAACTTTGTGTAAACTCAAGAGCGTAATTATTTTCGCCTTTTAAGCTTACCGAAGTTGATTCATGCTGTTCACACTTCCAAATCCCATCAAGATCAAACTGTGTTGAATTAGCACTTGTCCCTGTGGTGAACGCGATAACTAACAACAAAGCCATATTCGAAAAGAATCGAGATTGTTGGTTTGTCATTTTGGGTTAGACCTTCTGGGTTAAAAAATTTATTATTTGGAAGCAGCCTCACTTGAACTGTGAGGCTTCACCCCTTAAATTATACTAACTTGGCTTTTTCTTTTCTTCGCGCACACTTTGCTCTGTCCCTAATAAAGGTGATAGCGCAATTATGAGAAGTCCACTTCCTATTAAGATCTTTTTACCCACTGTAAGATAATAAGATATAGGCTGTTCCTCTTTAGTCGAGTTCAATCCCTTTCTACCAGCTTCTTCAGAAGCCAAATCCCAAATTCCATAAGACAATGTTAGTAAGCCAATTACTGCCAAAAAGAAACGAAATTTCTTATTTATCTTTAGGTAATTCATTGCTGATCCCTTTCTTTCACAAAATCTTCAGTTCCAGAAGAAACTTGATCTTTTATTAGTTCTTTTGAAGATTCTTTTAAATAGTCGCTAACATTTTCTTTGATGCCTTTTGTAGGTAATCCATCAATTAATGGTCCTAATTTTTTATTTACGGAGCTTGCCGCTATTTCACCCATTACTTTAGCCGTTGCGTCAGTCGCTACATCATCACTATTTGTCATTATATCTGCAACATCTGCTACCAAAGCTACAGTTCCTGCCGCACCTCTCCCAACAGGAGATAATATAGCTGCTGCGGTAGCTGTATCTGAGGCAATCTTAAGTGTTTCCGGGCTTGCTTTAGGTAAAACACCCGCCGCAGAAATAATTTGCTGTTTCTTTGCAACTATATTGACCCCTTCATTATTTCCAAAAAAGCTTACAAAGTTAACTGGGATATCGATTTTTCCGCTGGGGTCAGTGTATTTATATGGATTATTCTTGCCTTACCTATATCTATTTAAGCCGTGAACATAATCTCCAGTTGCCATGTGACCCATAACATCAACTGGATCATTCGAATAAAAACGTCCAATCACTGGATCATAGTATCGTGCCTGCATATACATTTATCGACACTACGCTTCATAGTAAATAGTCAATAAAGAATAATTGATTCAATACTTTAGTAGTGTAGCTTAGTTCTTGAAGTCAGTTGAATTAAGAGTAAAATAATAAAGCCCCGCAAGGACGGAGCCTTATTTAGACAAAGAAAATTAAGATTGTTTTCTAAAAAAATTAAGGCTTAATTTACCGTTTTCTTTAAACATATTTTGGTCGGCGACTTCACCTGATTTGATAGCCTCTTTCACGCCAAAATATGCAATCAAGAAACCAATTAAAGAGGATGCCGAAAAAGCAATAAGAAACGTATAGAAAATTCTTAGAAGATTAATTTCTCCGCCTCCCCTAAATAAGGTTAAAGCTATAATGCCGCCGCCAATAATGCTCATTGCATAAATAAATATGTATCGAAAAGCCTTCAAAAAAGCTTTATTGGCTGTTATTTCCATTATTTATCTTCTCTTAATTCAGTATTGATAACACTAGCAGCGGTGCCTTCTGCGGCTTTTTGTAAAGCCTCGCCTCCTCGATTCAGAGCTGCGTCTAAAGTTTTACTACCCGTATTGGGGGAAGGAGCTTTTAAACCAACGGCATTAGATAATGCACCAAGCTTTGTCTTACCAGCTCTAACAGTCATTTTACCTGCACCAGCAGTTGTGTCTAAAGCCGTATCTCCAGCCCTCTCAAGACTTCCTGCATGATTTCCTGTGAGTCCATCAGAGATTAGGGAAGCAGTTGCAGCAGAACTCGTTTCGATTGTTTGATTGCCAGCAGTCGTAAGAACTTTCTGACCTACGGTTAATCCTTTTGTCGCAATACTCAAGCCACTAGAAACGCCTCCTGCTACTGTCATTGCGCCGACTTTAGTCCAGTTATTGACTTTTCCTTCAGTCAAAACTTGCGTACCTATTTCAACAGCAGCACCAACGATAGCTCCGATAGCAAAATTTAAAAACTCGCCATTTGGATCGGTATATTTATATGGATTATTGTTTACATACAAGTATCTGTTGAATGACATTACTGGATTTTTAGGCGTCCAACCAACAGGATCATTCGAATAAAAACGTCCAATCACTGGATCATAGTATCGTGCCTGCATATAACTTAGACCAAGTTCTTTATAGTGCAAAATCCAATCACTTTCAGCAGGCATTCCAACTTAAACCAGCAGCTGATCCAAAGTAAGTTGGCAGGTCATTCCGAACAAAATCAACACATAAAAAAGGTTAGCATTTGAGCTAACCTTTAAAATATCTGAATCAATTTATCTGATTCCTTTGATTCTTTATGCGCTTTTTAAAATACAACCTGTATACCAAGTCTCCAATAGCTAATAAAAATAGCAAAATAAAAATAAAATTGACACCACTACTTCGTCTCTCCAATGAGGCTTTATCAAATAGTTCAACGTCCTCAATAGTTATTTGGGTGAAAATGTGACCTATACTTTCAATTGATACATAGTCTCCTTTTGAGATATCAGGAATTGTTTCGCAAGGCACTTTGATTCTATTCCTGAACCTATCATCATTTTTCATTTTTAAATTATATTGATAAGTTGATTCAGTTTTAACATCTTTAAAACACTCAAAATATTCAATATAGCCGGATGTATACTTATGATCAGCGACAAAACCTTTTATAATCAAAAAAGCCATAACAATCATAAGCACAAATGAAAAACCTATGTTTAAATAATCTTTCAGTAAGTTAACTATCACTTATCTAACTCTTCAATTTGATTTTTTTTAGTAACAGCTTCATTTATATCATTCGCCAAAACTGCACTCTCTCCCCCTGCCGCAATAGCGCCCTTTGTCATACTGCCTGTACCCGAACCAATATTTTTCAGAATATTTTTCCCGGCGTTTGAAACACCTTTTACTCCAGTGAGGAAATCTCCGGTAGTTGCTAGATTTTCAGCAAGTTTGGGATCATCCGTAATTGCAGATGCTACTTCTTTAGATAAAGACTCCCCAGACAGACCTTCACCCATTAAAATAACACCTGAAGGAATATTTCCAGTAGCAGCTAAAGCAGCTCCTGCGGCTATTTTAACAGTATCGCTACCTGATCTTGGAGCAGTGTGTGAAGCATGATTCGCTTTCGCTGCTTTTGAATTTGGAGCCATGGTCACTGACATTCGTTGAGCGCCATATGAACTCATTCCTGTTGGATCAGTATATTTATAAGGGTTGTTATTCGCATAAGCGTATCGATTAAAGCCATGTATACCATTCTCAGTATCTAAATGAGAATAAGCATCAATTGGATCATTAGAGTAGAAACGACCTATGACTGGATCATAGTATCGTGCCTGCATATAACTTAGACCAAGTTCTTTATCAAACTTGTGTCCCGTATAGCCTACATCGTCCTTTGCCTCCTCTAACGTTTCACCAAACGGACGATAGTGCTGGCGGCTATCTGCCGTTGAGATTGGAATAACATTGCCAGTTTTAGCAATAAGCTTTTCCCCTAAGTAAATATAATTGATGCCTTCTCCAGTTAATGTGTCGCCTTTTTCACGATACAATAAGGTACCGTCTTGGCTGTAAAAACTATAACTCGTGCCTTTGGCTTCAACCTGCTTAACTCGACGGTTATGCCCATCATATAAAAAGGTATTTCCTTTCGCTGATACCATTTGATTGGCAGCATTATAACTAAGCCCAAACGCTCCATTGTGTTTGATGTTACCGCGTACATCGTATTGAATATTGCCATATTTGCCGCTCGTGCCAGTGCCGGTGATAGAGCTTAATCGGTTATTAGCTCGGTTATAGCTATATGCTAGGTCAGTGTCTTTGCTTTTATACGTCTCAATATTGCCCAGCCCGTCATAAGTAATGGTACTTTTACCAATTAAATTACCACCATACACGTTGGTCAGACGGTTTAAATCGTCATACACCAAACTAGTCAGACTAAACCCTGGTTACACCATATCTATGATTTTGGTGACATTGCCATTGTTGTCAAAGCCATAGGTTAAATTGACCACATCATTATTATTGAGTGTATCTTTAATGGTCTTTGGCATTAAACTGATTGGGTCAATACTCATTGAATGCGTCGCGTTATTACCAAAGGTAAAGCTTTCTAGCATACCATGTGCGTAGTACTTAGCCTCTGTTGCAAACTTGTTTACGATACTACCACTTTTATCAATTTCAACCGCTTTGGTGGGCTCACCATATCCATTAGGGCTGTAATACACTTTACTTTGGTCAGGATATTGGGTGTAGGTTTTATGCTGCAATCCATTGTAGCCATAGGCAACACGGATTGGCGATTGGCCCGAAATAGTGAGTTTTTCTGACTTGATTAAATCTTGATTGGTGTATCCATAGGTGTGTGTTACCTTGCCTGCGGCTAAAGAAATCACGTTACCATTATTATCCCGAGTGTAAGTCACCGGAGGCGTGCCCGAAGGGGGGTTAAACTGATGGATGTCACCTAGGTTATCGTACTTATAACTTGTCGCACCTGCAGGCTTTGTCGTAGTGCACTGGGTGTTGCTAACTCCTTCTTTCTTCCACACTACTTGCCCAAGTGCATTATACTTTAATACGGTATTGCCAACATCAGGGCGCATAATTAAACATAATTGCTGATGTGCATCATATTTTCGTGTTTCTACCGCGATCACCTCGACACTATCAACCCAACTGCGGCCCTTTTGAGTAATTGACTTCACATTGCCCAAGATGTCTACGCCAATTTTTGTGCTCACCCCCTCTGGAGACTCTATATACGTTGCAACTTCATAGGCCGGTGCGCCAAACGCCTGGTAAGTGGTGGTGGTTTATTATTACGATGCCCCTCAAGGCGTGAGCAATGTAACCTTTACCATGACTGGCGGTTCTGGTGATGCCGACATGTACGTGCGAAAAGGCGAGCAACCAACTACCGCCACCTGGGATTGTCGCCCTTATCGCTGGGGTAATGACGAAAGCTGTAATCAAAGCGATGGCGGCGGCAGATATTGGGTGATGATCAGAGGCTATAATGCATACTCTGGCGTTCAACTCGTTGCCAACCATAATTAAACCATAGCGAGCGGGGTGTTCTATCCCGCTCGCCGTTACAGCTGATACCACAGGCTAAACCAAGCACGGTTTTCTCCTGTTAGTTCCCTGCCCTCAACCCGTGCCGCCCCCATGCTTACACGAAGGTCGGTTAAGCCTGCCGGTGCAAAGTGCACCGCTTTGCCCAATATGCGCTCAGACAAACGCATTGACCATTTGACACCGTAGCTTTGCGCCACCACGGTACCGTCAAGCTGGTGTTGTTTGTAATATAACTGAGGTTGGCCTTGGCGCCATGACGTCGCAAATTGGTAGCCTAAATAGCGCTGACCGCTCTGAAAAAAGTGCGGTAACTCGGGAGCGCTTACGGTATCAAAGCTGGCCGGCAAATCGCTACTGGTGGTTCTGCCGCCACCTAAGCTCAGTGGCATATCACGGCTGTAGCGCTGTTGCACCTGACCATAAAAGGCCACCTGCCAAAGCTTCAACCGAGCATTAACTTGATAGCTGTAGCCTTGAAGCTCTCCCAACCACTGAGAGGCCGACCAGTTAATCGCCGCACCGTGTAGCTTAGTGTCGCTAAGCCAGCCGCCATCAAAACCATAACTGAGCCCCGACCACTGGGCGCTGTCACGAACCAAATGGTGACCCCCTAAAGTTGGCGTGATAAAAGCCAAAGGATCGCCAAATCGATAGGCACTCAAAAGGCTGGCTTGTTGCCGATTAAAGCGGTGATGTGTGGCAAAACTATCTGCACCTGCCTGCTTATCGACTTGCCAGTCTTGATAGGCCACATTGAGTTGGCTTTGCCATTGCCCTTGACGGTAACTTACCTGCCCATACCCCGCCGCCAAGGCGCTATTGGATATGCTTTGCTCCGCGCCCACTTGCCAAGCCAACTGTTGTAAAACATCCTGTCCCTTCAGCGCAAGACTCACACTGGCAAACGAGGCGCTATTAAATGCAGCTCCTAAGGCCAAAGAAGTCGCTTGTGGAAGCGCCGAATAGGGCCGCTTCTGTTTTGGTGAAAGGTCTATGGATGCTGCGGGCAAACGGTGGGGGTGAGGCGCTTTTTGCAATTCAGCTTGGTGATGAACAACATCATTAAGGTTTGTCCAATTCGCATTATCGAGCTTATCGACTTTAACTCCGCTGGGGGTAGCATAGCGAGCAAACAGTTGCTCGTCAGGGTTAACCCAAACCTGTTGTAACGGCTTATTACTGGGTGCCAGCTGCTGCAAAACTCGCCCCTTAGGAGCATACCGTAAGATGTGTAAGTGGCCATCGCGACCAGAAATAAAATAAAGCCAGTCACCGTCATAAGACCAATTAAGAGATGCTATATATTGATACTCAGCGGGGAGTTGAATGCTTTCTAACTGCTGACTGGCCATATCATACAAAAAAATCTGCCAGCGCTGATTGGGCGAGACCTTAGCAAATGCCAATGTCGCTTGGCTTTGACTTAAAACAGGGAAGTCAAAGACATCTCCTAGTTGTGAATCCAGTATGCGACTACTGGTTTGCTGCGCTAAGTCGATACGCTCGAGCTGGGATAAGCCTTGGCGACTCACCTCAGCAATGAGGGTGTCTTTATCTACAATGGCAAAGCGCCTTACTCCCATGTGCTGAGTTAGCCGCTTTGTCTCCCCCGTTTCAATATGCCAGACAAATAAATCGTTGATATAAACCTGGTCTGATTGCGGCGTTTTAGCAACGAAATAAACGCTATCTTCATCTAACCACTGAGGGTGATAAATACCACCATAATCTCGGGCATCCAATGTTGCCAAACGCTTTTTAGCAAATACTTTGGGAGCGGCATCAGCAATATCATCTGGGTCGGCAGCCAGTAAAGCTTGATTACCTTCTTCAAAGCGCTTAATCGCCTCGGGATCCGCCGCATTACTGTATACATTGAGCGCCATATAGCCCTTTTTATCGCGCTCTACAACTAGAAACTTGTCTGCACTGGGCGCCAAGGCAATGTCGGTAGCCGCAAAGCTAAACTGCTGCCACAACTCACTGCTATCCTCTTGCTCTTGTTGCATGGCTGCATAGGTATACTCTGCCACAAAGCGGCGATACAGTGTTTTGGCCGATGCCGCAAAAGCCCCCCGAAAAGCTTGCTCAAAACTGCGCTCTTTGACAGCCTGAGCTCGGGTCCAGACCGCATCCAGTGTCTGTTCGCCATAATTATCTTCAAGCCAAGCAAGAAAGCGCACTCCCACTAAGTAGGCCATGGAGCCCGATAAATATTCTTGGTTGTCATTACTGAGTTCGGCGTAGCTAGGCAGCGCACCTTGCTGGGCATAATAGCGAACCACGCTTTCGCTGTAATTATAGTATAGTCGCCCACGGCCTGTTAAGCGCGATTCTAACAAGGTGGCATACCCTTCACTTACCCAGCGCGGTAACACCGCATCGAGTAAATCGCTAATATCATAAAGATCGCGCCAACGCTGTCGCCAAGCATGGCGGCTAGGCTGTGACATATGCACCAAATGAATGTATTCATGTAATATAAGAAGCTGTTGCCAGCTGCTGTGATTGGCGATCATCGAGTCGGCCTGCGGCGGGGTGACTTGTAGTGCTATCATGGGGTTATCACTGCTGGGCAAAGCAAAACCATTGGCGAGATTACTGGGGTCATAAATAATGACATCAGCTCGCCCAGGTAATGCTCGGTTTTGCTGCGCTAACACTTGTGTGCGTACCACTTCCAACTCAGTGGCAGCAGAATAGGCCCATTGCGACAGTGCTTCGGGAAAATGTACGTTAAAGTGTTGTGTTTGTATTGTTTGCCAAGTGGCCTTGGCATGAAAGCAGCTTAGCCATAATAAAACCGTTAGTACTATTCGCATGTCCTTTCCACCTTGCTTGCTTTATCACTGAAGCTTAGCAAGAGATGGTTTGCATTAGTTAGGTTTTTATTGGCGGCGTTACAAAGAGTGATTCATATTTGCTGGGGTGATAGCCAGCTTTAATACCGCAAAGGCAATAATAAACACCATGAGCACCAGTTCAGTGGTTAAGCCGGAGCGCCACATAGCCAATGCCAGCGAGGCAGCACTACTTAACACCGTCAAGCTCGCAGCGGTTTGCATTTTTTTGCGTCGAGATTTGGCCAGCTTGGCTGCTATGTAGAAGCTGACAGCGGCGAAGCAATAGAAAAAGAGGGTCATTATTAGCTCCTTGCTAAAGTAGACTAATACCAATCCGCATTAATACTTACTCAATTTGAGGGAGCAAATTCGACGCTAACTGCGTTGAAAATTTCTTATTTAGAACAACTAAATAGACCACTTAATTAAGCGAATTGGTATAACCTCTTTTATTATATGCTAATGATAATTATTATCAAGTAGGTAATTATAGCCAACGAATTGAGGTGCTTAAGGTGTGGCTTTGCCCAGGCTCTAAATGCACCGCGTCTTCCATCACATTCGCCGCCTCTAAACACAACATGGTATGGTACTCTTCGTCGTTAAAGTTGCTTAAGCGCTTTGATTTTTCAACCCAAGGATTCCAAAGCACGCAAGACTGGGAGTTTTCACGCTTGACCTCTATGATCCCCGCTGGTGTGTTAATCGTTTGCGTGGCGGTTGCTTGGGTATAAACCATGTCGGTTTCTCTTGCGAATCCCACCACCTCGGTTTGCGCAAATGGCCCTTCACCAAACTCTATGTAACTGGCTCCTTGCAGGCCATCGACTGTGGTGTTGCTAATTTCTGGGGTAGGAAAATAGGTATGCAGGGCTTGAGTAAGAGTAAACGCTTGCTTGCCCGTATTGGTGTTAGTCAACTTAACCGTGAGTTGCTCAGACAGCACAAACTCCACCGCCAGCGTCGATTCATGCGGCCAATACTGCTCATCGACCTGCAGCATTGGCAGGGTTAATTTAACCTTAATCTCTGTGGCTGTTTCTTCTACGGTATCTGCGCGCCATAGTAAGTTACGCGCTACGCCATGAATTGGCCAGTCACTGTTTTTATGCACTCCAAACCAAGGCCAGCAAATAGGAATGCCGCCGCGCACAGGTTTACCTTCCATGTAGTCTTCGGCTTGCGACACCCAGATCAAATTGTTTTTTCCTGCAGGGATAAATTCAGTTAACTGCGCTCCTTGAAGAAAGATTTTTGCCTGGCAAAGTGATGAGTTTACCGCAAGGTATTCAAGCCCAGACTCAGTGCGCTCAATGGCTACAGAAGGTGATAGTTCCATGGTCATTCCTAGGTCAATTTGATAATAACTTTACCATACCACTTAACGCCGTTGAGTAAACTGTTATCAAAAGAAACTGAAATAGTTTCAACCACATCAGCATTAACCGCTCAGCGTGTTATACCTTAAACTTACCTACCAACTCCGCGAGCTTATCTGACAAGCTTTTTAGCTGTACTCCATTGTCGTTAGTGTTTGCAGCAATATCGCTGACGTTATCCGCCGCGTTTTTGATCTCAACCACATTGCGGTTTATGTCTTCCGCTACATGCTGTTGTTGCTCAGCAGCGGTGGCGATTTGGGTATTTAAGTCGCTGATGTTCACTATCGACTGAGTTATCTCGCTAAACTGTTGCTGCGCCGAGTTGGTTAACTCCACCGTTTGCTCGGTGACATCCAAACTCCGCTTCATTTCGCCAGAAACCTGCTCACTCATTTTGCGTAACTTATCGAGCTGAGAGGCAATTTCTTCGGTGGATTCCGAGGTACGCTGTGATAACGCCCTTACTTCATCGGCCACGACCGCAAACCCTCGACCATGCTCACCGGCTCTCGCCGCTTCGATTGCTGCATTTAAAGCCAGTAGGTTGGTTTGCTCGGCAATACCGCGAATGACGCTCAAAATAGACATGATGTTTTCGCTTTCGGAGTCGAGCTGCATGATGTCTGAGGTCGCTTTATTTATTACTTCAGACAAAGACGCCACGCTATCAACCGATTGAGTAATAACCCTTTGGCCAATTTCAGAAGCTTGCTGCGTTTGCCCTGCCAGTTCAGCTGCATTAGCACAACTTGCCGCCACCTCATTTGCCGTGGCCGCCATTTGGTTAATTGCCGTCGCGGCCATTTCCAAGGCTTGCTGTTGTTGATCCGTGGCGCCATTTAATTGCTCTGACTGCTCTGCCGTAAGCGTGGCAGTGGTGCTTACCTGTTGAGCACACTCATTGATTTGCTTCACCAACTCGGCAATTAGGTTTAAGAATAAGTTAAAGCTGTTGGCTAATTTGCCGGTTTCATCTGCGGTTTTAATATTCAGGCGTTGAGTGAGATCGCCGCCCCCTTGAGAAATTTCAGTAAGACCATCACTCACCTCGACAATAGGTCCAGAGATCAACTTCGAAATGTAGCTGGCTAACAGTAAAAACACCACAATTAATACAATACTGATCAGCACAATGGTAATGGTCATATTATTCGCCGGTGCCATTACCTCGCTTTGCTCCACTAAACCAATAAACTTCCAGCCAAGCTCCGGAGAAGTATAAATATTGGCATAATAGTCTTTGTCATCGATTTCCAGTTCAAACAGCCCTTCTCTGTTCTGTGCCAGCTCGCGATAACGACCATTATCGACCTTAGATAATTGTTTAAAACGGTAATCCGCATGCTTTACGTCTACTAGGACATTACCCGTGTCTTCCACCAGCATCAGATAGCCGGTTTCACCGAGTTCAATATCACTGATAATCTTGGTCAGCCCTTTGAGTGAGACATCCATCCCGGTAACACCCACCGTGCGGCCACCTTGTTGGATGGCTTTAACGGTAGAAACAATGACCATATCATCGGCAGCCCAGTAGTAGGCGCTGGTGCGTACGGTGTCTCCTCCGGCCTCTTTACCGGTCATATACCAGGGCCGCTGGCGCGGATCGTAGTTAGCGTTCACATTCCCCTGTGGCCACTGAATATAACCACCTTGCTCATTCCCCATGTAAATATAAGCAATGCCAGGATGAGTCTCGCCAAAGTGTTCGAACAACGAAAACGCTTTGCGCTCCGTGTTACTGTTTGCCATGGAGTTAAGCATGGTGGCCGACGCCGCAGACATATAGGTTTTGACATCTTGTTTTGCCGCTTGAACCCGGCCATGTGATGCTAAATAGTCAACGTCTTTGGCTATTTCATCAAAAAACATCACGATACCGTTATCGACTTGCAGCGCTTCGCGGTCACTGAGCTGAGAAAAGCTCTCAACAGCCTGTTGGCGCGTTTGATTGATCACCAACACCGTAATGATGATCAAAGGAAGGGCGATTGCTGCGGCAAATGAAGCTTTTAATTTGTATGAAATATTCATGGATCTACACCGTACCATTGATATCAAAAATATAGTCTACTGACGGAATAGAGCAAGGAGCGGGCTAAATTGTTAAATTTTCATTATTTATTGGTCAAAATTTGTCTCTGGAAATAGAAAAGTTTATGATCTTTCGGGCATAATGCTCCAGAAATTTCAAAAAAGTTCATTTTTTAGGCTATTATTATCCATGCTTGTCATAAGCATTGGAAACATTAACCTTTTATTTGTTCGAGATTTTGCGCTCAATCATTTAACAACGGGATATATATGTTAAAAGTATCAACTATCTCACTGGCGTTGGGTCTAGCTCTTAGCTCTAACTCAGTGCTTGCCAGCGATTCAGAAATTGACGCTCTTAAACGTCAACTTGCTGAACTTCAACAGAAATTGACGCAGCTTGAAAAGAAAGAACAGGCTCGCAGTCAAAAAGAGCAAACGGTACAAGCCGAAAAGAAAAAGGTAGAAGTGGCCAAAGCCGACCCTAAACCAACGATTAAGGTTGGCGGCGCGGTGCGCACTAACTTCAGCCACACCTCTTACGATGACGACAACAAGAATCGTGGTGGTGATTTCGACTTTGATATTTTCCGACTGAACTTCTCAGGTAATGTTGGTGGTTTTGGCCTAAACGCCGAGATCCGTTTCTTCGACTACATGAGCGCAGTGAAATACGCCTATTTAGATTATGACTTTGCCGATGTTTGGCAGGCTCAAGTAGGGATGACGAAAGTACCTTTCGGTAACTGGCCTTATAACTCTCATAACTGGTTCTTTAATACCACGTATTACATTGGCTTAGAAGATGACCACGACATGGGCGTAGTGTTTAAGCGTAAGCTAAGCGACAACTGGCAACTCGACCTAGGCTTCTTCAAAAATGATGAGCTAGGCGGCGTAGATGGCTATGTTGAAGACCGCAGCGACCGTTATTCGTATGATGTAGTGGGTTTCCGCCAAGCCGGCGATGGCGTGTATGACAACCCAGCGCAGCCAATCGGCGAGTACAACACCTTCGCAGGTCGTTATGCCTATCACGTAGAACACGATGGCGGCACTACTGAACTGGGTGTTTCAGCGCTAGCGGGCGGTTTGCACGATGGCAATGACCGAGCGGGCGACTATAACGCTTGGGCATTACACTTAAACAGCAACATGGGCCCATGGAACATTCAGCTCCAGCACGGTGAGTACAACTACGATATCGATAACGTCAACCGCATGGCGGTAGGCGCGTATGCGTTCTACGACTCAATCGCAGCAGAAGCCACTATGTCGAACTTTAACGTGGCTTACAGCATGCCTGTGGAGTTTGGCCCAATCACTGGTCTGCAGTTCTACAATGACTATGGCATCATCTACGACAAGTCAGATAATTCTGAAGACACTTGGATGAATGTCACTGGCGTTTCTCTAGCAGCTGGTGCGTTTTTCACCTACGTTGACTTAGTCCACGCGAAAAACCAACCATTTGTGGGTGGCTCTATTGCCGGCGACAGCGACGAAACAGAGCGCCGCTTTAATATCAACTTCGGCTATTATTTCTAATAGCCGGTTTGCACTATTAAGCGAACGCGATAAACGCACATATTAAAAAAGGCTGAGCAACTAAGGTTGCTCAGCCTTTTTTAATTATTGTTTATTTTGGTTCCGCTCAAGCCATATCATGACAATTACGCAGACCAGCCGAGTGACTCCGCTTGTGCTGCAGCTTGTTGCGGTAAGTCTGCCGCGATAAACTTGCTGTGCAACACTTGCACCCCAAGCAAGTGATTAATCACGGCATCAAGCTGCACTTTTAAAGAGTCGTCCGCTTCCGGTGAGTCGTGCAAGTCAAACAGGGCATTAACGGCATCAAAATCAAGTAAGCCTGATGCAGCAATCGCTTCTTGAGATAAATACTTATCAGCAAGTACCCGCATCGCCGTCCACTTTTTCTCATCGGAATGGGCTGGCGGAGCCATAAAAGCAAACTTCTCACGCTTATAGAGTACTTCAGGCAGTAAGCCTTTCATCGCTTCGCGTAAAACATACTTTTCTTTTCTATCTTTGATGCGATATTTAGGCGGAATGCTGAAGGCAAATTCTGCGAGATGATGATCCAAAAAGGCCGGTCTGGCTTCCATGGAGTTCGCCATATCGACCCGGTCTCCGCCCCAAGTGAGAATTTGCCCCTCTAACATGGTTTTAATCCAAACGTATTGGGCTTTATCTAGGGGGTGGCGTCCTTCAAGCTGTTTGCTATCTAACGTTTGCGCGATCGCTTTGCCAGGGTCGTAACCCGTTAACGCCTCGCGGTGCTTAGGTGCCACCAGCCGGTGGGCGAAGTCACTGCAAGACAACCAGGGCTGTAAGCAGCTTGGGGTAAAGCCAACCACCTCATCTAATGCCGCACTGTCATGTTGCTCTCGCGATAGCATGGCGCCTTTAAACAGCTTATTGCTGTCCTCGAGCATGGCTTGCCACTGCGCTTTTTCATCGCTGTCGAGCTCGTCTAAACCATAGAGAAATAAGTCTTTACGAAAAGCCGGATAACCGGCAAACAGTTCGTCAGAGCCTTCCCCGGTCATCACCACTTTATAATTGGCTTGATTAACCTGCTGACTCATCAAATATTTAGCAACACCTAGGGTGTTATAAATGGTGCGCTCGGTATGCCAAAGGGTTTGCTCGAAGTAGCCATACAGTTCATCACCACTTAATGACATAATATGATGATCGGCTTTGGTGGCCTCGGCCATTTGTTTGGCAATGGGGGTTTCGTCGTAGTCGGCGCTGTCAAAACCGATGGTAAAGGCCTTAATCGGCGCCTGCGCCGCCGCGGAAGACAGACCTAAAATAGCGCACGAATCAATACCGCCACTTAAATAGCAACCCACAGGTACATCAGCCGTTAACCTTAGTTGCACCGCCTCCAGAAGCTTTTTACGTACGCCATCAATGTAGTAGTCTTCTTCTTCGGCGTGGTTATACTGCTCAGCCTGTGGAAAGTTAACATCCCAAAATGGCGTATCGGTAATTTTAAAACCATCTTCTGAGCGGGTAATACTCACCACATGACCGGGTTTCACCTGATAGACGTTCGCAAATGCCGTGCTTCCCGGCACCATGACTTGGATCAGTTGGTGAAATAATCCTTCGCTGGAAAAACGGCGTTCCACTTTGGGGTTGGCAAACAATACTTTTAACTCTGAGCCAAACACCACTTCGTCTTCGGTTTCGGTGTAGTAAAGTGGCTTAATGCCAAATCTATCTCGCACTAAATGCAAGGTATCGGTTTTTTGGTCATATAAAGAAAACGCAAACTCGCCACGTAAGTGCTTGAGCATGCCCTCTAGGCCATACTGCTGATAGAGGTGAATGGCAATTTCTGAGTCACTTTTACTTTGAAAGCGCGCCCCCTGGGCCACTAGCTCCGCCCGAAGCCGCGCATAATCATAAAATTCACCATTGTGGGCTAGCATGATGCGGTTGTCAGAGCTTAAAAAGGGCTGTCTGCCGCGCTGTTCATTCAAATCAATAATCGACAGTCTGGCATGGCTAAAACCTACGCCGTTGACTTGTTTATAACCAAAGCCGTCTGGACCGCGATGGTGTTGAATAGCAGCCATATTAACTAATAGCTGATTGTCGAGCTCTGTCTGATCATTGTTAGCAAAGATACCCGCGATTCCGCACATATATACTCCTTAAATTACGTCCATTACGGTACTGGCTCGCTGCACCATGCAGGTGAGCAACGCTTGGCGCAGAAATACTGCACCACGAGCTTGACTGAAGTACCAATTATGAGGAGTGGCGTCGACACTGGTACATAACTCCTCACCACGGGCAAGGGGGTGTAAGACAATGGCGTCTGATTTAAACGGTGAATTAGCGTCTAATTTAAACGACTTGCCATAGGTCTCAAAGCTTTCACCGACCCAAGCGATTGAGTTGATGTAAACCACATCCAGCTCTGGAAGGACTGAGTTCAGGTGATGGGCAATAGTGACCTTGACACCCGCTTGCTCAAGTTGAGCAATTTGCTCTGGCGTCACCGCATCTGCAACACTGTCGTCATACAGCAAGAATATTTCTTCTACAATGCGTGGAAAGTGCACAAACATTTTCAGTAAACTACGCACCGTGCGCATTTGACTCGGCACGCCGATAACACCAATTTTAATGGGATTAAAGTTTTCACTATCAGGTAACAGTAAACTGGGTCGCCATTTAAAAATGGTATACAAATCCGACATCGCCTGAGTGGGGTGCTCGTCAATGCCGTTACCGGCATTAATAATGGGGATCCGTAAGCAGTGGATCATTTCTTCAATGGACTCCACCGACGTGTCACGTAGCACCACGCAGTCGCCATAGTTATTAAACATTTCCGCCACGTCTTCTAGCGACTCACCTTTGGCGATACCTGTTGATGAGCGGTCGGTGATCGACATAATATCGCCCCCTAAGCGGTGCCAAGCACTCTCAAACGAGAGGCGAGTACGTGTACTGGGTTCATAAAATGCACTGATCAAGATTTTCCCGCTCAAAGGCGAGCTAAATCTGGCGGGGTTACTTTCATATTTGGCAGCTAACCGAAACAGCTGGATCAATACGTCTCTGTCTAAATGGTCAACACTGATAATATGTTTATTCTCTAAACAGTGAAGCCGGTCGAAGTCTTCTTCTATCGTCCTGAGTAGCGCCTTAGGATGTGCATCCCCGTAGACGTCAGGCTGCGCTCGATTAAACTCTACTTGCTGCGCACTTACCATAACTGCCTCTTTTTAAGATCTTTTAAGAACATAACGGCAAGGACCACAGGACATAAACAACTCAGTACAATGGCTATCCAAACCAAGCTTGAAAATGCAGTGAGAGAAATCATACATCCTCCGCCTTACTCTGAGCGTCCAACTCTTGCCAATGAAACGATTGCTGACTGGTTCGCCAAGCAACCAAACAAACTACCAAAGACACGGCACACGATGTCAGTGCCGCGACATAAAAACCGATATAAAAATAACCAAACAACCCAGATAAGGTGCCCAATAACATTGCCAGCCCAGCACTGTTGCCAGTTAAACGAGCAAAATACAAACCAAACACAATGGGCCAAATGGTGCTGGCCACGAAGGCACCAGCAAAGTTCAATAATGCCCCTAGGGTGGCCACTTTGGGTAAGCACAGTAACCAAGTGACAAGCCCCAATCCAACGATAATCCATTTGGCGCTTTTTAGTCGCTGCTCGTCGCTGGAATTGGGATTAATGTATTGCACATAAATATCTTGGTTAATTAAGTCTGATGTTGCTGCTAACAACGAATCCAAGCTCGACGCTAACGCCGAGAACACCACAATAAATAAAATAATCGAACCAACGTACCCCAACACTTGGCTCGCAACCAGCGGGCCTACCATGTCGGCACTGGCAGGGTACAAGCCCAAAACGGGGGCGGCCAGCGCGATAAAGCCAGTGACAATGGGAATGGGCAACCACAATAATCCCGCGGTTAAATACGCTTTTTTGCCAATGCCTCCTTTAAAGGCAAACGCACGGGACCACCAGACGTTACTGTGAAATATTTCACCAAGACCAAAGAAGATATTATTGAATAGGAACATCACCGCGGCCGGAAACAGTAAGTCGAGTAATTTGGGGTGATCGGCGCTGAGTTTTTGATGAATTGGCTCAAGACCGATGTTGCTAGCCACCACAATGGCTATTCCAACCACGCCGGCAAGAATAATAACGGCTTGGATAAAATCCGTGGCAATGACCGCCTTCAAGCCGCCAAATAACGTATAAACCACGCACATCAACAGAATGATCGACATCCCTAAGTGGTAATCTAAACCACTTAAGGTATTAAGTAGAATGCCACCGGCCATCCCCAAGCTCACCAACCAGCTCATGGCATACACAAATGAGATAATTAAGAACACCCACCATGAAAAGCGCCCAAAGCGCAAACGAATAAAATCGCCACTGGTATAGCCGTGAGGCAAGAGTGTTTTAATGCGCTGACTTAAAGGCGCAAATAAAATAAGGCCAAAAGCAGCGCAGGCATAACCTATCATACCCCAAATACCAAACTGATAGGTGAGTTGCGGCGCCACCAGCGTAGTATTACTGGTGACCCAAGTGGCCATTGCCGTGGCACAGGCAAACGCCAGCCCAACATTGCGCCCAGCTAGAGCAAATTCATTATGAGACTTTACTTTTTTACCGACCCACCAACCAAACAAGACCCATAGCAGCGCAAATCCGAGCGCCAACCCCAGCGCCAGAGTGGCATCAATCATAGTGCCCCCTCTTGTTCTGTGTTGTTATTTTTGACATGGCCATAGCAGATAAAGGCAACGAGCATGAGAAAAAGAAAGAGACCTAAGGCAAATAAGCTCAGCGCTAGGTTCACCGCATGATGCTCAACCTTGAAGGTGGTGTTGGCAATAATGGTGTTATTTTCTGTTGCCATTAGCGTGGCGCGGTAGTTGCCATCACTTAAGCCGCTGATGGTGACGGCGCGTTGCTGTGGCGCAAGATTCAGCGTTAATGAAAAGTCGCTATCAAGGTGTTGAACTTGAATGTGCGGCGGGCTTTTTACTGCAGTATTTTCAACATTAAGAGTGATAAAACCCGCCGTTGCTACCTCGTCACTCGCCCTCAGGGAGGCCGCAAGCCCATTGCAGCTCATGGTGATCATAACTAGCATGACTAAACGGGCGATCCACATCCTCACATCCCTAAAATCAATTATTTCACTATTTGAAATAACCTTGATTTTCTGTTGTCCAAACTGTTACTAGTAATATCAAAGACTAGTGTATGATTCAAATTTGTCCAGAAATCAAAAACTAGCTTGCTGTTTTAGCGGCCTTGTCTAAAACGCATTGAAACAACAGGTTGGCACCGGCCGCGACATCGTGCCAGTGACTCCATTCATCCGGAGCATGGCTTACGCCGTTTACGGAAGGGATAAAAATCAGCCCGGTGGGGCAAATCTCTGAGAAAAACTGACTATCATGCCCTGCACCGCTGGGCATCACTTGATAATTGAGACCCAACTCTTCTGCTTGTTTGGAAGTAAAATCAACAATTTCTGGTGTGCACTTCATTGGAGACAACCAGCTAACCTGCTCATACTCAAACATCAGGTGGTGCTTTCTCGCAATCGCCGAGAGGGTTTTTCTGCAAGCCGCTTCGAGGTTTTGCATTACTGTCTCGTCCATATCCCGAGCCACCACAGTAAAATCTACTTCACCGGCAATGGTGTGGGCAAAACCCGGTTTAAGCTCGGCCTTACCCACGGTGATCCGGGTGCTCTCTGTTCCCTCTTCAGCAATAATACGATCCAGTTGGTAAGCAAAGTCAGCCAACCCCATAAAAGCATCGCTACGCATTTCCATTGGTGCAGTCCCCGCATGATCAGCTTTGCCTATGAGCTTAACGATCCATTTAAAAACGCCAGAGATCCCTTCCACAACACCGATTTGGATACCTTTTTGATCCAGCACAGGCCCTTGTTCAATATGCAGTTCGTAAAAGCAATGGATCTGATCCGCCTCTAACTTGGCACTAAGCGCCCCCATGGGATCTAACCCTTGGTCTTTCATGGCGTCACTTAGCATGTAGCCATCGGCATCGTGGCTGGTGAGTATTTGATGTGGGGTTAATTTTCCAGTTAAGGCTTGAGCGCCAATCATGCCGCCAAAGCGACCTTCTTCCTCACTGGTACCAATCACCCAAAGGGGACGCTCAAGCTTGATACCGTTTTCTTTTATCACACGCAAACATTCAAGCCCGGCAATCACTCCCAAGGTACCGTCAAACATCCCTCCTGCAGGAACACTGTCTAAGTGTGAGCCCATCATCACGGCGGGCTGGTTGGCAATATCGGGGTTACTTAGCGCAATAATAACGTTACCCGCGCCGTCCATTCGGCTCTCGAACCCCTCGCTTTGTGCCAATTCCATTAACCAATTTCGTGCAGCAAAATCTTCATCAGTAAAACCTTGGCGGTATACCCCTTTGTCTTCGTGGTTGTAACCAAATTCAGCCAATGCTAATAACGTCGACTTTAATCGCTCTAGATTAATTTCCATACTTTACCCCTATCGTTGCCAGTCGCTCGCTGTTGTCGTCCACCTCCACTTCTTATTCGCGCGCCACTGATATTCGCCTTTGTTTTAGCTTAGTTGAAAACTCGCGAAATTCAGCCGCTGTGATATGCTTTTATACAGTTGGGTTGAAAACGGCTTTCAGCCTAGGCGTATTTCAAGGGTCGCTATGCGCAAACAAACCGTACCGCTATTTAATCGCTGCTTTTGGCTCCATGTTGCTGGCATTTTATTTGTTGGCTTAGGTTTTATTGGTATCGCGTTACCGGTCATGCCGACGACCATTTTCTTTATTCTCGCCCTGGCTTGCTTTACTCGCTCTTCTCCTAAGCTCGAACAATGGCTACTTACTCACCCCAAATTTGGCCCCAGCCTACAGGCTTGGCGTCAATACCAAGTGATCCCAATCAAAGGTAAAATTGGCGCCACACTGGGAATGGCCATTGGGCTTGTGGCACTTGGGCTCAGTAGCGCACCCGTTTGGGTGGTGTGGATAGTCGCGGGCATTGAGGTGATTGTACTGGCTTACATTTATTCTCGACCTTCTTTTGCACCTGTGTAAAGTTAGTTTATGGCTCTCAACTAAGCATACGAATAGGCCATCAGAACAGCACTACTATCACACTGCAATATATTCATACCTCAACTATATTTATTCTTACTGCTTGCATCGTTTGTAATCACCTAAAGGTATGCCAAAAGCGTAATAGTAATAATGACATTGATGAAACTGCTTTTAGGTCTGAGCATGTTAGGCCAACTGACCACCACTACGGCAACACACACTCCAACTCAGAGCGTTGTATTAAGTTACCCAACCGGCGGCTATCCTCCTTATACCACAGCCGCTGGCAAAGGGCTTATTGTTGATAAGGTGCGCACGTTGGCCAATAAGCTGGGTTATCAACTAGAAATAGTTCAATTACCCGCAGCTAGAACCGATTCCTTTTCGCAGTTTCAAATAGACTGTCGCACCAAGTCTAAGGCGCTAGTGACGAACCCAGAACAATACCTTTGGAGTGAACACCTAGTTACCATGAATGATGTTCTGGTTACCTCGGCGAATAGCCGTTATAGCGCAACCAATGTGCACGAATTTGCAGAAAAAGGGGGGTTGCTGGGTTTAGTTAATGGCTTCAGCTACCCACAATTAGAGTCCATACTGCCAAGCATAGACTTTACTCGAGCGGGTGATGTTCAAAGTGTGGTTGCAATGTTGCTGCGCCAACGTGTCGACGGCATCATTATTGATGAACGGGTGTTTTTGCATCAGCTTAATCTGCGCGATCTCAGCCCACTTGATTTCACCCTCAGTCCACCACTTGCCAGTTATTCATTTCGTTTACAGTGCGCTAAAACCGCAGCTGCAGAAGCTTTTATAAAGGCGCTAAATGCGCAATTACCTTAACGACTTTTTACTTCCAAATTACATTGAATCGTCTATAAAAAAGGCGCTTACGCGCCTTTTCGTCCCGCACTTAATAAGTGCGTATGTCGCCCTGCAATAAAGTTTCATACTGAGCAGGGCTATAGGGCCTGTGCTTTGGTTTGGGGATTTGAGGTTGAGAAAATAGAGTTTCATACCAGGTTTAGTGAGTGATCTAAAACCGCTGAGATACTAAATAATAAAGTTTCATCCTTTAGTAACTTAAGTATTGTTATTTTGATGTAGATGCAAGCTGTATTGATGGGATACTTGAACTGGCTTCAATCTTTTTCCACTGTGCTTCTGTTCTTCATTTCTCCCAGTCACAAAAGGGACAATGAACTGCCCCATGACAGAGGGTAAAGAAGGATCATTTGTGTGTTTGAGCTGCCCGATACTTTGGTCCCATTTAAATACACTAAATAACTTCTTGTCTTGATTAAATATTTTGAGTTTTCCAAAACGGACCTTCCAGTAAGCCTCATTATGGTTTTTGCCTTTACCTATATTTCCATCGTTTTCAAAAGTTATTTCTTTCGCATGGGGTTGCGTTTCCCCAGCAAAGTGTAAATATAAGCTCCTATTTTGTAATACGTGCAGGATCTGCCCTGAGCGATGCTTCAATGTGAATAACCAATACAATCCTGCAATAAGAGAGGGTATCAATAAGGTCAGTATAATTTTAACAAGTTCTGTGATAAAAAACTTATGATCTAATAGTTTTACAACTTCTTCCATTAACTACCTCATTTGATATAGTTTTTTGATTTCTCGTTCATTTTTGAAGCGAGATATTTCTCACTTAGTCCAAACAGGGCTCCTAATGCGAAGTACTTCGACATGTTATTCGTCAAATCTTCCGTTGTGAGTCCACCAATCTTAAGAACTATTACTTCTGAGGTAAAAAGAGACAAACATATGGTAGTTAACAACAGCACAAACACACAGCGCATTACAGGAGAACCAAAATCACTAAGCTGATGGCTTATTTCCTCAAATGAGATTTCCTTAACCCTAATTGCCAATGAAACCCAAGAACTCAATAACGAGCCATATATGCAAAAAACGTATGGAGCGAAATCAATAGATAAAACAAATTGACGAGACAATTCCAATAGTACGCAAAACCCCATAACTGCTATGCCGTATCGGATTAACATTTTATCTCTAATTTTTGACCACGATCTAATGAGCACATCACTCTTCAATTGCTCAAAACTACTCCGAGCAATTATCAAATCATCTTTACTCCCTGCTAAACCAAGCTTTGCGAGATTGAATAGTTGATCAAAGTAAAGGCTCCAACTTGAGCTATTTTTCGCATATAGGGCATTAATGGTCAGTAAAAATACTTCCACATCAGACTTGAAGGAGAGAAAATCTTTATGGATCTTCTCTGTCCCAACAGGAGTAAAAGCGATATCACTAGGCTTATCATCTGATGGATATTTCTGTACATCAAAAAGTAAACTAGCCATCTACAAGCACTCTTTTTTTGCAAATTCCACAATTAGAAACGCTCTTCCTCGCCAAAGTTATTGACGGGTTGATTGATTTACATTTATTACCTACCACATCTAACAGTGTTATTATCTGCTCGATTTCCGAGGCACAAGAACTCTCCGACACACTGAGTTCATGTAGATATTGCTTTATAACAGTTAAATCTCTGTGTGGCATTTAGTCACCCTTAACTTTCAATCTTTGATCAACTTCTATTGGCATGACTTGCACACCACTAGATATAAGTGATTGATTAACTTCATCAAAAACACGATGTGACTTTTTTTGATCGTCTTCTATCGTCAGCATTGCACAGAACTTAACCCCTTCCGATGGAAAGCTACCAGCTTCTCTTTCAAGTGAGTCAACTTTTAACCTCCAGTTACGAGATTTACCGACTCCTGATTTTGAAAATTGAACGAACTTTTTAATTGGCCACCATTTAAGCCCATGCTCTATGCGATGTTTCTCACTCGACTCTTTGGATACAGGGGTTCGAGAAACCCACACAGAATCCCCTTTTTTCCTAAATCTCCATTCATCACTAGGCTTTAAATAGGTATTTTGCTGTAAGGTAGCATTCACATTTACTCTACAATATTCTGAACCAAACTTAGTGTTCACAATTGGATCATAGGCTAGAGTCAAAGTTGCTTTACCGCGGCATTTCCCTTCATCAGTGATCAAACTACTAGGCCAATCAAAGTAAAATTCGGCGTCTTGCCTAATTTTTAGCTCCCCTTCAAAAGCAATTGTAATTGCATGATCATCAGTCAACAACATCTCTTCAGAAGGAGATGGCTTGCCAAATCCAACAAAACGCCTCATAACTTCTTTCGTCACACTTTTAACATTTACGGCTTCTGGTAAATTAGAGTGATGGATCAACATTGCCAACAAAGTATTTCTAGAGACTGTTCTATTTAAACGGTGCTCAATAGCTGCTAATGTTTTTGCGACCAGCGGAGCAGCAAAACTGGTTCCAGCATCATGCAGAATTTGCTCGGTAGAGTTTTCCGAAAACAACCCTGTGCCACTGTTGTCAGAAATAAAGCCCCCGTAGTGGACTACATCAGGCTTTACTCCCGTTCCAACACCTGGACCTCGTCTAGAATAAATAGTAGGTGATCCTGGCTCTATATCAGGAGTTCCTGGAGGGTTGATTGCACCAACTGTAACAGCACTAATTGCCTCTGCTGGCTGCTGAATTCTGTCAATATCCGATATAATCGAAGACTGCGTAGGCCACTTGGAGCGATAATCAATGGGATCAAGGTTTCCTGCAGACACTACAAAAATAACATCGTGTTTCTTAGAAATTCGATCTACCTGCGAGGCTGCGAAGCTGTAACTATCATCTTTAACCAGCTCTCTTAGATTCACGCTAAAGTTAAAGATTCTTACTCCTTTTCTTCTTGCAGCTCCCACTTCAGCATCAAGCCAATCAAAAAACTCACCGTACCCATCAAAGTATTGATGAAAACTGTTTCTCTCGAGATGTATTGGAGCCCAAATATCGTATATTTCACAACCATCGTCTTCGATTCCCTCTAAATGAGAGTTCATTCGCTTCGCTTTTACCAACAAGCTCGCAACTTGCGACGCATGGTTTGGATCACAGTCTCTCTCGTTAAATCCTATCGAGTCACCAATTACCCAAGTTTGCAAATTGCGACTTCTGATGCCTGAATCAATCAAACCCACTTTGGGATAAGACTCAGAATCGGCTTTCTCTATTACCTCTACTTTCTCACTGCTTAAAATATGAGATGATTCTGATCTCGATAGTTTGGGCGGCAAAGACACCTTTTTAACTAAAGGATTTTTAAGTAAAATTTGTAATAACAGCTCATGTCGCGAGAAGTCTTCATCAAACAAGTCAAAATCGAGGTGCTTCATCCGTTTTACATTGTCGAAGTCAATATGGGCTTCACAAGCCCAAGGCTTGTAAAGCCTTATATATATAATATTAGAGTTTTCAATTGCTTCACTTGCTTTTGATGCCACGACCCCAGCCCCTAATCGCAACAGTGATTGATATAGCTCATATCTACAATCTAAGACTTTTGAGGAACTAATAGAATATTCAGGTCGAACATTGTCAGAATATTCAAATAGCTCAACGAAATACCCCTTTCCTATCGTATTTCCCTCCGCCAACCACTCTTCTGCGCTTTCTAATGGGAAGCCTAATCTATCCAAACTTTCGTATACAGATATCTTATCTATTGCACCAACTTCACTTCTTTCAGCGGAAGGCTTATATTTCTTTTTTCCAGTAGATTTGTCTTCCACTAAATTAGATAAATCTTCTGCCAAATCAATTTTATACTCTAACCACTCTATCGATTTGCTGGATACCTGAAACAACATCGTACCAATCTTAGTTCCGCCAATGTGAGGCGATTTGTTATGCGGAAAAAGTCGATCAACTGGTCGATGTGATTTAGCAAGTGCTGAAGGGTTTAGTTCAACTTTTAGAACAGCCCCTCCAACACTACCATTTTCTACAACTCTCTTCGCGTACTCGACTTGCCTCAACAAAGATGCTCTATGCACTTTAAACTCGTCATCCTTACCACCGTAAAAGTCCTCGTAAGAACCATTTGGATTAATCTCACGAGGACCAATATAGCGCTGAGGATTCAGAACAACTTGGACTGGGTTATGTTTCATATATATCCTTTATAAGCCTTTAAAAACCTTACCTAAGTCAGGCTTTTAACAAAATCATTTATACTTTTAGATACCCTAGAAAGAGATGTTTCAAATACTCGAGAAATTTCCCTTTGGGTGAAACCAAACTCTTTATTCAATTTATACATAACTTGAGAAGTATCACCTTCTCGAATTAAAAGGATCAACTCTGAATGTTTACTAGAGTTGATCACAAACAGCGACTTAATCCTATCGATGAATGACATCTTCTGATTTGATAAAACCATATGTCGCTTATAGTTTTCCGACAACAGCTCTAAATCAGAGCCGCAAAACTCTTCTGTAACTAAACTAAGAAACTTAGACTGCTCTTCCGGCAAATTAAGTGGCAACATATACTTTTCAATGATCTTGCACCTCGCTTCTAAATTAGGCTTAGGTACATACATTCTGATATCAAATCGTCTCCAAACAGCAGGATCTAACAAAACTTCGTGATTAGTAATAGCAATAGTCAGTCCTAGTTCTGCTCTTTCATCTATACACTGCAATAACGTATTCACTACTCTCTTTATCTCACCAACTTCATGAACGTCATCTCGAGCTTTTGCAACAGCATCGAATTCATCCAAGAGCAGAATACATTGATGCTGAGATACAAAGTTAAATAAGTTATTTATATTTCTGGCACTGGTCCCAAGTAACGAGGAAACCAATCCATCTAGCTTTGCAACAACCACTGGTAAACCCATTTTTTTCGCAATGTATAGTGCTAGTTGTGTTTTCCCAGTTCCTGGTAGACCGTATAGTAAACAACTAAATGAAGGTTTAACCCCCACACTCTCCAATTTGTCTATGCTATTCCACTCATCTACCAGCTGATTAACAGCGCTATCAATTTCTGTTGGGAAAATAGGTATATCAATATTATTAAGAGTATCTTGAAAAATAACTCTCGCTAACGGTGAGCCACTATCTTTATCAACTGGCAATTTAGAGTTTGGAGTTAATATCTGACCCTTTATCAAAGCCGCTTTTGACAGTTTCAACTGGGATGGTTCTATAATCGCTTTTCGATTTGCTTTCTCAATTAACCTTTTAAGAGCAATAGCTTCATCTTCATACCCAGAGTCAGCTAAAGCTTTTTCCAGCCTTTCCATTTGAGTTACTGCATCTGACGATGGACCATCTTTAATTACTTGGCGACACAAGGCAGAGACAATATGAAAGTTTTCCACGTTTTCCTACTTAATACTGTATAAATGATCACTAAGGTTCATTATAGCCAACAAAAGAAACAAAACAATGCTTTCCAGAAACAAAAAGTCTATATACAGAACAAAACAACCATAAACACGAACAAAACCGCCAAAATGTAGAACATTACTTATTTAAAGCTTATTCGTGAACCTCTCACCCCATGCTTGAATCTCTTCCTCACTCAATCTACCTTCATTCTTCGAAGGTTGATGCGAAACACTTTTGTGATTGCCTTCTCCAACCAGTGCATCAAAGTATTTCTTTGGCCAGCAGAATTGGTTACTGAACAACCTTCTTTCTATCTCCGGTATAAAGTCTCGTAACTTGCCTTTTGGCGCTAATGCTCGCGCTGAAATGACTTTGGTGGCAATGGAAGCTTTGCCATCTGAGGTATCCACCTCTAATAAGAAATACCCTTCGCTTTGATGTTCAATACGCACAATGGTCATGCACCTTGGAGACCCGTCATCCATAAAGTGTCTTTTGCTGCGGCCAACTTCTGGTAGCTTACGAACGATGGGCTTACTTTGCTTAACACCGTACTCTTGCTCTAATATCTCCAACATTCTGAAGAAACCATCGAATTTACTGAGATGCGAATCGGCATTATCGGTTTGGTCGTCTAAGCCATCGATAGCAGCTCGGGGTGTATCGCCTCGCGAATTTGGGTCGTCGGTGCTTACGTCTGATGGTAGGGTGTCGGGTTTATCTTCATCTTCTTTACCGCCAGAGGTTTTTCTAGTCTTTGCATCGACTTTACGAGTACGTGGCACTCTGTTGTATATACGCTGTGTTGCATCACAGAATATCAATGCCGACTCGTTATCTTCGCTGCCGTCGCTGTTTTCGTCGATTTCTCGCTGTGTAGGCAGTTGTGGGTAGGTACCGCCTTTTCCTTTACCCGAACCTGGTTTGTTTTCGGTGAAACCTGGATGTGAAAAGCCAATATCTGATATATCAGGGAAGAACAAACCATCCAATAATTCTATTCGGTTGATAAACCAAGTGCTTTCATCACGTGATTTCCAGCCTCTTGCCGCTACTTTTACACCCTTGAGCTGAGGTGGGTCGAATCGAAACGTCCAACGCTCTACGTTAGGTGCCCTAACTCGCTCTTGCGAAAAATACTGATAGATACTGTTAAACGAGTTTTTAATGTCACTGTTTAACAATAACCAAGCAATTTGATGTCTAAATCCTTCATTATCAAACAGTACTTTCGGGCATAGTGTTGTTGGTAAAGCGTTGATCACGAGCTCTACAGGAAACTCTCTATCATCGTTGTTTGGGTGGTGGTCAACGTCAAACTCTAAGTCGAGTGCACTGTTAATGAGTGCGGCGTTTGCCAAATAGTTGTTTGTAAAAAATAAGGCTCTGGCTAGCTCCAACTGCGGTAAATAAATGGTTTTGCCTGCACTTTCAAACACAAAGCATTTTTGCGATTGCTCTTCGCTCAGCTTATAGGTCACTAAGCCGCTGTCGCCCACCGTGGCGGTTTGCCAAAATGCACGGTCGGGTAAGGTAAATTCAATCGGGAAGCCTGGAGGGATGGCATCAACAGTTTGGTTTAGTACGACTTGTCGGCTTAAATAGGGGAGCTGGCTAAATTTAAGAGCCTTGCGAGTGGATTGCTTAAAACGAACACCAATATCCCACGTTTTGCGGTCATTGTATTTAAACAGATTACCTATCGCCTGTATTCTGGCGTTGTCTGGTAGCGTTTTAAATCTATCAACTTGGTTCATACTTTACTGCAAATCCTAGCAACTGCGACGCGAGTGGTCGGGTCCTTTTTTCGTTTAGCCCTGCCATACGTTCAATTCGCCAATCTTTGAGTATTTGATGTTTTGCAACACAACGAATACATGCCACAGCGATACGACGGCATTGGTATTCCTCTATAGTTTCACAATATTTATTAAAAAACAATTTACATAAGGGCAACTTTTCTAGGTATTTGATCTGAGACAAAGGAATGTTTGCATGGGTTGCCAGCCAAGTTACTGTTAGACGGCTTAAATCTAGCTGAGTTTCTACTTTATTTATCAATGAAATAAGCTGCTTTACGTACTGCTTGTCTCGTTTTGACCAATCAACTCTGCCTTTTTTTGCAACTGTGGGTTTTGTAGAGCTTTGATTAAATTGCATTAGCCATTGATTATCATGCCGATATAACCAAGCGTAAAGGTATGCAAAACAGTTTTGCCTTGCGCCTTTAACGCCAAATTTAGCCGCAGCACGTTGCCACTTCGCACGACGAGTTTGGTCTACCAACGCAGGCTCGGCATATACAGGAATATCATCATATGGGGTGTGCGGTAGTGATGATACAGTGCTTAGTATGTTCGCTATATTCAACTGCTGCTCATAACACGCTTGCCACACCAATAGGTGCTGAAGGTAGCTAAATGATTTTCTGTGTTTTCTAAACAAACACTTCAACCAATTAGAGTCTTCTGCCTTGTTTATATTGAGCCCGAAGCTTTCGAGGGCATGGCCGCCCCAATACCCTAAAACCAATTGTGCGATCAGCTCGTGTTCAACCTGTTTACCCCTAACAAACCCTAACTGATAAGCCAAATGATGATAAAAATAACCCCATTGTAATGGATGTATATATTGCTCTGGTATGTTCAGTAACTGCTGCACATATTCTGTTAGAAGTGTGATTTTGTGGTGTGTTTGATTTGGATTTGAATGCAAAAGCACATGAGGACTTAGCGCTATAAATTGGTGCCTATGTGCCTCGCTGATCATCACAGGGCTGTTGATCAGCTGCATGCTATGTTCCGCGCATACAGATAGACCAGGAAGTTGCCAGCGCCGAGTCCAAAAGGGTTCTCCATATTGCTCTATTTGCGCTGTGACGCATAAATGGCAGTAACGCAGGTAGTTTGGGCTTTTAACTTTAGAGGCTGCTTTACCTAACTGTACTTCTGCTGAGTGTCTGCAATCAGTCAGTAGCTCATGTTTAGCTTGAGCAGCAATGTTAGGATGCACAAAAGGTGAGTATAACGGAAAAAGTGTGTGCCTCTGTAACAGCTTATATGGCGTTAAATCAGTATTACCTTGATAGTGTGCAGAGATCTGAGATAAATGCCCTTGAAAAGCTACTGAGGCGATTATTTGGCGGTTTTGGAATACCTCATCAAGCAATTGCTTGGGTGACGTGATGCCTGCATGTACGCCGTACCTTGCAATGACGCTATACAGCAGCTCATCAGGGTAAGGTATGGGTAAACAGGCCATGCTACACGCTTTGTTTAAGCCAAGCGGTCATATCAAAAACCTTTCCTTGTTGTTTGTAGTATTGGTATAGCTCACCCGGTTGCTTTTTGTGTTGAGAATAGCCAAAACGTAAATCGTCACTAGGCAATGTATGCCAGTCCTTGAGCTTGATGATTGCGGGTTTCTCTTTGACATCCTCCACTTCATCTGGTGCTTGCTCATACCATTCAAGAACGATTGGAATAAGCCCTCTTACTTGTAGGTTTGGGTGATCTTTAATGGCTTTTTGCACTAACGGTACCAATAACTCAGATTCACACCCCATACCTAGCAAAAGGTTATAAAGCCTCATGGCCTCTGAGTCGCTAGCAAAAGGGAGTGTGTCTGATTTAACAGCTGCAACTTCAGAGATCTGCTGGCTGAGCTCCAACAACCGTTTATCTATCTCTTTGTATTGTAAGTCTGAATACTTGGCGATGCTTTTTGCTTTACCAGACTTGAGCGCTTCAATCATGGGATGGATCGGCTGTAATTCAGATTCATATACCTTCAAAAATAGCTTTGAAGATAACCGTTCAACACCTGTAATAATGGCGCGAAGTTGTGCAAGTACAAATAGCTTAACCACAATATCGAGCACCCCTTGTGACAGCTCAAACCAAGTATTGCGGACTTCTTCTGTGAGCGGTTCATCGCGGTGAATAAGCCACTGATACTGCCAAAGCTTGTCAGTTAACAATCGCCACTCTGTGGGTTTTGGTTTACCCGTTGCTGTATCGATTCTATTTTTGTGCTGTGGCAGGGGCGCCCACACCATAGAGCCAATGCCAGTACTGCGCCTTGCTGATTGTAACTCTAGCTCAAATATCGGCCTTGCTTTGGGGGTGCCAACTAAAATCACCGGCACGCCAATAATATTCACCAAAGCCACAAAAAACTCGAGCATGCGTTCTTGCCCTTCTTTTTGTTTGCGGCCTAAACGCTGTATTTCATCAATTACTAATACACCAATGGCATATTGGTTGGCGACTTGTCCCATAAATGACAGTAGTACCTCAGTACTATGACGCTTGCGCCCATACCTTTCAGTGAGGTCCGTGTGCAGATGTTTATCGACCTCCTGAAAGAAATTTAAGCAGAGGCTTTTTAACGACCCATCCACTGGGCACTCTATACGTAAATAAGTGAGCTGGTATGTATTATATTTTTCGTGATAAATCGTTTGTGGGTAGGTGGCCAATATTCGCAGCACACTGGAGCTTTTACCACATCCAGAGCAACCAATAAGTGATAAGCAACGTGCCGTAGAGGGCGCTTCGGCAAAACGAAAGCTACTTATGTCTCCCGTCATCAAGCGTTCGTAGCCGTTTTGTAAGTGTTGCTGTAGCTGACCAGTTGCAATGTTTCTGGCAACATAGCCGCCGCGGATCATCAACGCTATTTTTTCCTCAAGCGCCACATGCATCGACAAAGGTTGAAAGAAGTCATCAAGCAAACCACATAACTCATGAGCACGCTCTCTGGCGTCTAAATAACCTGCCGCGGGGTTGTATTTTACTTTGCCCTCCAGCTTAGTTTTCAGCTCTTCTACTTTGCTCACTCTAGGCAGTGCTTCAATAAACGGATTGCCTTTGTAACGCTCAATCTCAGACTCCTTATACACTGCACGGTAGATATTTGAGGGTAAACTCATACGTCGTCATCCTCCTTAAACAACTGATCAGAAAAGTCAGGAAAATCCAGATCGTCATCAGGCTCAGAGAGATAATGCACTTCCGCTGATTTACTAGTGTCGATGTCCACAGGCTTGTAGGCGCGCTCTTTACGCTCTTTGCTTTTTTCTTCTGCTCGATTGCCACGAATATTGTGAACCCGCTCGGCATCCGACAAACCAATATGTTTTGGCGCGGCCTTTTCTGCCTGTTTCACTACCTCTATCACTTGTCGTTCCAAGGCTCGCTTTTGCTCGTCTGCTACCAACTTTGCTTCCGCCTGAGTCTGTTTTAACTCATCATTTTGCTGCCACACATCCCAAAAGCTTGCGCCTGAAAACTGTCTTGAACGTGTGGCTAACTGGCACACAAAATAGTCATTGCTGTTAGGGCCGTGATAAATGTAGATGTAGTCTGCCGTTGCTAAGTCATAGGCAACTTCCACACTTTTAGGGCGCTTCACTTCCTTACCCCGATGCATCCAGCCTAACTTTAAAAGCTCTGCGCTGGTGTAATACACGCCAAATACACAAACCCCCGAATCAGATATCGTTGCCCAAGTTCTTAGCATCAATGCCACGCGAAGATGCTCAATTGCTGGCTTTTTTAACCGACCAGTACGATTTTGCAAGCCCCAATTCCATATCGCCAGTGGGTTATTTGGTAGGTCTGTTGGCATATCAGCGGCTTTATCGTAGTCTTCAATCACGTGATATTGATTGTGATAAAGTACTGAAGCTAAAATGATTCGAGTAAACTCTTGGATCGTAAGCTTAGCATCTAAGCGGTAATCTCTATCGCCTTGTTTTTTAATTTTGGTACCAGTGACCACACCAGGTGCAAACGGTTTGAATGCTTGTTGAAAGGTGAGAAACGCTCGTTCGACAACCCCTTTGGCCTCGCTTCTAAATGGTGGCGTATTTTCAACGCGCACACCAAAGCCCTTTTCAAGACATTCAATTTGATGGCCCATCAGCTCGCCTCTATCGGCTAACAGTGCTGAAGGCAAGCCAATACACGGCCATTGCTGTGGGGTTATATCAAAACCAAATTGTCGGCAGTAGTCTGATTTATCCGTCGTGGCCATATGTATTGCCTGAATGGCAGCGGCATATGAAGGGTTTTCAAAACCAACATAAAACCCAGCCACCATACGGCTAAATACGTCAATAACCATGTAAATCACTGGGCGACCGACGATGTTGCTTCTTTGAGAGTCAGACACTAAATAAATATCTGCGATTGTGGCATCAATTTCATAACGCATGCCAGGCCCTAAAACATCTGCTGCGGCGGTACCTGTAAGCGGTCGAATATCTTTCTTTCGTTTTATTTCACCCGCCTGCGCTTCTATTTTGTCTACTTGGCGATATTCACGTTTGTAGAAATGCTCCATTTGCCTGAGTGTTGGTAATTCTTCTTCGGGTAGATCTGGAAAGTACTGCTCATAAATATCTTTGAGCCTGTTGTGCGCATATCTAAATGATTTGCCTTTGTCGGTTAACAGGTGTCGTTCAATCGCTATGCGGAAAAGCTTCTCTGCGAAATCATCAATTAAAGCGCCAGTGCCTGGCATGTATTTGCGCGGTCGCCCTAACTTTGTTGTAGCACGACGCTTTTGGCCCTTGGCACCTGAGTTTTTATAATCGGGTAATAATGCGTTGGGGATCTGGCCACGTTGCCAGTATCTTCGAGCAAAACGATAAATAGACTGTTTGGTTTTTCCCGTCTCAACCATTATTTGATTAACCACTTTGCCACGCGCTTTCGGTTCATAGCAGTTCTCAAGCTCTACCAATGGCTTAATTGCGGCATAGTTTTCATCACGTTTTAACTGAGCGGTAGAGCCAGCTTCTGGTATTACGGTGGCAATATCGCTATATGGGTCGGCTGCACGTTTGAGCACTTCATCTTGAAAGCCCTGTTCTAACTCAGCTATTTCAACAAGCTCAGGGAAGGCTTTGTCATCGTGTACTTTTATCCAGAGCACGTAATAATCAAATACTATTAAAATGCGATACAAGGTTTGTTCGTATCGCAATACTTCATTGATTTGAAACACGAAACACCTCCTGAATTTGCTCAACGTTACCCAATTTAAGATGGCCCACTTGCAGCTTTTGTACTGGCGTAAAAATATCAAAGGTAAAGTAACGGTCAGCTAACAAAGCTCTTATCTCAAACAACGACTCTCCTAAGTCTAGTCCATAGGCGGTATCTATCTCTTTGCAGGCGTTTATAAGGCTTTTAGCTGGGTGTTTTGTAAAGTAATCAGCATAGAATCTAGCTTGCTCAATAGCGGAGTCTGAAGCTTCTTCATGCTCACCTTGCAATGGATAAATCCATTCAACATTCGCTTTAACGACTTTTGGGATCTCTTGCTCAGTGACTATTTGCCAAGGGATCTGCTTTTCATGCCAAAAGCGTTTCTCGAGTTCAAGTATTTCTATCTTGCGGTGTTCTTCAAAAGTGCTGACATATTTGGCTTGTAACGCAAAATAAGGCAAATCTCGTGATGTTGTTTCAACTAGAAAGTCGCTCGAAAGGTATTGGTCAACGCCTCGAACATTTGGGTGCTTGATGCCAGCAGATTCAGCTAGCTCTAATGTTATCTCGCGCTCTAGCGGAAACTGCTCTTTGACTTGCAGCACATCCTGCCGCCACTCGAGCAAATAGAACATGGATAGTTCGAGATCGGATAATAAATGGTGGCTTCGCTTAGATTTATAACCAAAGACTCGATGTACACGGCCATCAGATGGCGCATCATAAACCGTTAACCAAGGCTTGTAATCCTGATACTCGCCAGTACCGCGCCCCTCTTTAATCCACTTACGATATTGCGCCTCAGTGTGGCCAATCTTCCTAGACATAATATACCGCTATAACTGATTGAAATTTCAGCATAGCTCTTTTTAAGAACGATGTAACTATTATAGGTCTACTTTGTCCTGTAGGTTGGCATTTCTGGTGATAAGCTAGCTATTCGTGACATTTTGTGTTGTAAGACTGAGAATTACAGTCTAATGTATGTAAAGCGAGGTCATATTGCTGAAATTTAAACCACACTATTGATTTCGCTGGTCAAGAGCTGTTAAAGTACCGCTTAATTTTAAAGCAATTCCTCGCTGAAAATGAAGAGCTGTAGTCGAGGCCTGACACAATTCATCGTTCGGAGATAATCATATATATGTACTTCTGGTACTTAGTCATAGCTTTAGTTGCCTCTACAATTATACTCGTTCAAATTACAAGCATAGTTGGCGACCATAAGCTGAGAAAGAAAATGAAGTCCACTGAGAAAAACTTAGAGAAGGCGGGGATTCATCCGTTTGGTTCTACTCTATCTCATGGCATGTATGTTAATAAAAAGACGAGGAAAATAAAGGCAGACCAAAAACACTCTACTATCTGGTATAAAAGACTATCCTGATAGCCTGTCAAATTTTCACACCGTTTAAAAGAGCTCACCTTAAGGTGAGCTTTTATTTTGAAGGATTAGTAGTTTGAGCAATAAATACTCTCACATCGCTTGGGTTCCATGTATTAATGGTCATTTGGATTTTGGACTAATGCTTCCAGGGATTATTGGAGGTTTTACCAATGAGGAATTCGAGGATAAATGTACATCAAACATTAATTACGGATATATCAAGCAACTTGACCATCACGCCAGAAGAATAATCATACAATCAAAGGTTGATTGGAGAGACACCGATCATGACGACTATGATGGTCAATTTAGAGTTATTTTAGTCGCTCAATCCGATGAAAGCGCAAACCTAGACGACAGAAACCTTAAGGGAAAGATAGTAATTTACCCTACCTCCGAAGAAGCAGAAAACCGTGAAGATAGGGAGAAACTGCCATGGTTTGAGCTAATACACACAGCAAAAAGTAAGCTAGAAATATATAAATCAAGCAGAGACCAATGGGAAAATTCTCGCAAAGAGTTGAATGAGAAATATGACGAACTAGATCGTTTTCTTACTCATAACAACATGAAAAACCACATAAATAATCATTTTCACGCAGTTCATTTTGAAGTTAGCCCTCAGGGCTTTGCCAAACTTGGGATAGATTCTGATGAAACATCTATAGATGAAGAAGAAAAGTATGTTGTTTTACGTCAAGCATTTTATTACTTGAAATATTCTATCCACTTTCATAAACATCACCATCAAAAAGAAGACTCACTCACAACTATAATTCCGCTCGAGCAGTGTGGTGAATGTGATGCGTGTAAAGGCAAAGAGAAATGTGTAAAAAGTAATAATATAGAAGGCTTAAAAATGCTAGGTCAGCTAAAGAGAGAGCTGACTCATCTAAAGCGAACTTATTCAAGCGGCGGACAGAAAGCCTATGGTGAAGAGCTGGGTATTTTATCATACATGGGCTCTTTGTGTGCATCCTTAAAGCATGCCAATTACCTGTGTAATGATACATATGAAAGGGAGTGCAAATATATTGACTCACTTACAAGTTCCTTCAACGTTCAAGCTAACAAAAGAGATAAATCTGAGAAGTGTATCGAGGACATAAACTCAACATATAGAACTTATGTTGCATGGGCTTTTTCTTTCATAAGCATACTATGGCTGATTGTCATAAAGGGATACATAAAATATTCGGAAAACAACCAAATAGACTTTACATTTGATATCTACAGAAGCTCAGCCCTAATTATAATTGCGATCTTATGCTCAATATCAGCTTACAAGTACTTGGTGAGAAGAAGGATAAATAAGACAATTGATGAGAAAGGTTTCAAATCTTGGGTAGAAAAATATTACATCATCAGTGACCAACAATATAATAAAGATCTTATTCATAGAATTCTTAAAGTCATATTTACTGCAGTAGTATCAATTGCTTTATGCTCTGCAGTTTATTGGATATTTAAATAATCATAAAAAACCGAAAAATATTTGCGTTAAGTTACCCTCATTGCAACTTCTGAGAGACGCTAAGTATGAAACTTTATTGTTTTGGATGATACTTTATTGTATAGGGTGAAACTTTATTGTTCACCCACAGCGTATTGAAATTAAAATCAGAACCTTACTCCACAGTCACTGACTTGGCTAGGTTCCTAGGCTGATCCACGTCAGTGCCTTTAATCACGGCCACATAGTAGGAAAGTAGCTGCAGCGGAATGGTATATACCACAGGGGCAATGATATCTTCTACGTGGTTAACGTTCATCACTCGCATTGTCTCGTCCGACTCAAAGTGCGAGTCTTTGTCTGCGAATACGTAGATGATGCCGCCACGAGCTCGCACTTCTTCAACGTTTGATTTTAGCTTTTCAATCAGGTCGTTATTTGGAGCGACCACGATGATTGGCATGTCAGCATCGATTAGCGCTAAAGGCCCGTGCTTTAACTCACCAGCCGCGTAAGCTTCGGCGTGAATGTATGAAATTTCTTTGAGTTTTAACGCACCTTCCATTGCGATTGGGTATTGCGAGCCGCGACCTAAAAACAGTGAATGGTGTTTATCGGCAAACTCTTCAGCCAGTACTTCGATGCCCTCAGCCATGCTTAAGGCTTCTTCTAACTTGGTTGGCAGCGTTTTAATGGCGTTAACAATAGCACTTTGATCACGACCTTTCTCCTGTGCAATCGACGCTGTTAACATCAATAAGCCCACAAGTTGCGTAGTAAATGCCTTGGTTGATGCCACGCCAATCTCGGCACCGGCTTTGGTCATAAAGGCCAAATCGGATTCACGTACAAGGGATGACCCAGGCACATTACAAATGGTCATTGATGCCATGTAGCCTTGCTCTTTCGCTAGGCGCAAAGCGGCAAGTGTATCGGCCGTTTCGCCCGACTGCGAAATAGTCACTAACAGGCTGTTTTCGTGGACAAAAGACTCGCGATAACGGAACTCTGAGGCGATTTCAACATTGCAACTCACGCCAGCCATTTGCTCTAGCCAATAGCGCGCCACCATACCGGAGTGATACGAGGTACCACAGGCAATGATTTGCACATGCTTCACTTGTTGGAAAATATCGTTCGCCTTGTCGCCAAATGCATCGATTGTGACGCGATCATTATCTAAACGACCTTCTAAGGTATTGCGCACGGCCATTGGCTGCTCGTAAATCTCTTTCAGCATATAGTGGCGATATTCGCCTTTACCCGAGGCATCTTGGCTAATATTGGACTCCACCACTTCACGCTCTACCGGGTTGCCGTCGGCATCAAAAATTTCGACGCTTTCACGGGTGATCCGCGCTACATCGCCTTCCTCTAGGAAGATAAAGCTACGAGTCACTGGCAACAGCGCCAGCTGATCGGAAGCAATAAAGTTTTCTCCCAGACCAAGGCCTATGACCAATGGGCTTCCTGAACGTGCGACAATGATTTCATCTTGCTTGGCTTTATCGAACAATACCGTGCCATAAGCGCCTTCAAGCTGCTTTACTGCAGCTTGCACGGCTGCCAGTAAACTATCGTGTTGTTGTCTAAGTTGGTGAATTAAGTGCACCATGACTTCGGTGTCGGTGTCAGAAAGAAATTCGTAACCATCTTCTTTCAGTGCCGAGCGCAAGCCTGCATGGTTTTCGATAATGCCATTGTGCACTAAGGCAATTTCGCTGTTTGATAGGTGTGGATGAGCGTTGGCTTCGGTTACCCCACCATGAGTGGCCCAGCGGGTGTGAGCAATGCCTGTGGTGCCGGTTACGGCCGCATTTTCAAGCGCAGACTCTAAATTCACCACTTTACCAACCGCTTTCACGCTGCTTAGTGTGCCTTTATCGCACAGTGCAACTCCTGCAGAGTCATAGCCACGGTACTCAAGGCGTTTTAGCCCCTCAATCAGAATTTTGTTTACTGGACGCTCAGCAACGGCGCCAACGATTCCACACATAATCTCTCCATTATTTGCACGTTGTGTGTTATTGCGTAACCTCAGCACAGATGAGTTGAATACCACGCGCTTTGATCGCTTGGATAAGTGACTCAGCCAAGTTGTTGTCGGTGATCAAAGTGGTGATCTGTGCCCAAGGAATTTCTAAATTCGGTATTTTTCTGCCAATTTTATCTGACTCAACCATGACAATGACCTCACGAGCCGATTGCGCCATCACTTGGCTTAGACCTATGAGTTCATTAAAGGTGGTGGTACCACGCTCAACATCAATGCCGTCGGCACCAATAAATAGCTGATCAAAATCATAAGATTGTAGTACGTGTTCAGCCACTTGGCCTTGAAATGACTCAGAGTGCGGGTCCCAAGTTCCACCGGTCATCAATAATGTCGGTTCATTTTCTAACGACAATAAGCGGTTAGCGATATTCATGGCATTGGTCATCACCACTAAGCCATGCTTTGTCGCCAGCTCTGGGATCAAGGTTTCTGTGGTTCTGCCACTGTCAATAATGATGCGGTTATGATCTTTAATCAGCCCCGCAGCCGCTTTGGCAATGGCAGTTTTACGTGCCGAGTCTTGCGCATCTTTACTGCTGGCGGTGATCTCTTTTGGCAACGCAATGGCACCACCATAGCGGCGCAGTAATAGCCCGCTTTTTTCTAAGGCCGTTAAGTCTTTACGGATCGTCACTTCTGATGTTTCAAACTCAGCGGCAAGCGACTCAACACTGACTTCGCCATACTCATTAACCCAAGAAAGTATGGTGTGTCGGCGCTGCTGAGTGTTTCGTTTGGTCATCCAATAAGTTTCGTTTCGAAATTTAAAAACATTATAAACGAAATTTAGCTCCTCGCAATACGCTAATTTTGACTAACCGGCACTTTTTTATGGCAATTTTATAAGCAACCCTGTATTTTTACCCGAAACAGGTAAATAAAAGGATATTGAGATGAAAAGTTTACTAAGGATAACTTTTTTGTGTTTAGGTTTAGTTGGCTGCGGCGGCTCCGGCTCTTCTAGTAGTGAACCAAACCAACCGACAACTGAGCAACCCACTGATGATAGTTCTCAAACGGACAAAGACGGTGGTAATAACTCTCAAACAGATAAAGGCGGTGATGATTCATCATCTAAGGACAGTACGCAAACCTCAAAGCCAGTGGCTCAGATACAAGCTAATTCTAATGCAGTGGTTGACGAAACTGTACAACTCAATACCTCTGGTAGCACTATACCTTCCGGGGCACAAATAAGCTGGTCTTGGCGCTCTAGGCCAGCGTCAAGTAACGCACAGTTTAGTCAACTTAACGCTCAACAAACCACTTTTACCCCAGATGTCGCAGGTACATATGACATTGGTCTGACAATCACCGCAGGTGATGTTGAGGCAAAGGCAACGTTTATCGTAACAGTGTCGCAACCAACTCCGCCACCATCTGATAATACGCCCCCTGTTGCCGACTTCGCCATCGCTAAAGATGAAATTGCTACCGCAGAAAGCTTAACGTTAGATGCAAGCAGTAGTAAAGACGCTGACAATGACAGCCTAAGTTACCAATGGCAGGTAACCGCCCCAAGCAATGCCAGCGAATATACTTTGGTTAGCCCCAAGAATGTACAAGCCTCTTTTGCCTCTGATTTTCCTGGTGAGTATATCATTAACTTGGTTGTTTCTGACGGACGCGCTAGCCACAGTAAATCAGCTACAATAAACGTTGTTGCGGATCCACAACCGTCTCCTCTGCAAGCTGTGATCACAGCGCCTAAAGAGGTCGAGATGAGTGAGAATACCCAAATAAGTCTGAAGGGTGAAGATAGCACTTATACGTCCGCTTCTGGCATTGAGTTTTTATGGAGCTGGGATAGCAAACCACAAGATAGTCAGGCCAAATTTACGCACCCACTCGGACTCTCAACGGTCGCGGAGCTCGATAAGGCCGGAGAATATACGGTGCGGTTTAGTATAAAAGACAACCAAGGCCGATTAAGTGAAGCAATGCACACTTTTAACGTTGTTGAAGGGGAGCCAAACAAACCCATAGTGCACATAGACGCGCCCGACTCGGGTAGGGTGAATGAAGCCATAGAGCTTAGCGCCAGAAGAAGTCGTGATATTGATGGCCGCGCCCTTTCTTATACTTGGACAGTTGAGCCTAAAACAGCAAACTTAGATTACTCCACCAGTAACGAACACACCGATACAATGACATTCACGGCTCACAGCGAAGGCTTTTATAGCTATTCAGTATCAGTGAGCAATGGAGAGTTAAGTCAATCTAGCAGTGGTTTCATACAAATCCACCCAGACAACTTTGCCCCCACTGTCTCAATTACCCCCAAAGCCTCTAACAGCGTGGTAGGAAATACGCAATCCTTTATCGCCACTGGTGAAGACAAAGATGGTGATACACTGACTTACGAATGGCTGTTAGATAGCCAGCCCAATGGTAGTCAAGCCAGCTTAATAAGCCAAGGCAAAACTGCGGAGCTTACCTATGATGAACCGGGAAATTATGTCGTAATTGCGAAGGTATCAGATGGTAAAAAAAGCGCCACAGATGTGGCCTTAGCGAGAGTCAGTGAAGCACAGAATAATGCTACGACCATTGCTGGTATCACCCACACTGGTCTAATGAAAGTCAACAATATGGTTCGTGTTCATGCAGAGGTAATGGATAACGACAGTGCCCCTGAAGCACTCACCTACTTTTGGAAAATACAGGGACCAACCGGGTATTTAAGCCACTTAGCGCAGTCTGATAAACACAGTGTCTCATTTACCCCGAAGCAGTCAGGCCGCTATGAAGTGTTCTTGCACGTTGTTGATAAAAACTCTGCGACAGTTGCAACGCAAGCTACCAGTCTGATTATTTTATAACTACAGCAGTGAGAGTTAGGTACAAGGCACTAACTCTCACTCACCCACTGTGCTTATGCATTTGCGTTAACTAGGTTTCTTATTTCCATATTGCTTATGTGCAAACTGCTAGAGTCTTCCGGTCCCATCTCATCATAAGCAGACTCTAAGCGCAAAAAGGCATGAGTCGCGCCTAGCTCTGCTAACTTGGCTTCGGCTTCTCGTAGCGAGTTGAAAGACTCTAACTTTCCCGCAGGATTGGTTAATATGTGTAAATCACCAACAGCGTCTTGGCCACCAGCAAGATAGTGATTAGAATCGGCATAGCTTAATACGATGGCAGACAACTCTTGTGTGGCAATTTTTTCTTTCAATACTGCGGCTAGCATAACGCTCTCCTCGTTTTGTTATTAACCTACATTTAAACGCACTAAAGTGACTCAAGGTTCATTGCTTTGTGCAAAAACCAACCAACACCTTATTCAGCAATGCACGGTAAAGCTTGTTCACATAACACTGAGCACAAACACTGGCATGAGCGCGCATTTCTGATAGGGTAAAACAAAAACTAGGATCGCATTATGATAAAACCTTACGCCATCGCTTTACTTGGGCTGTTAAGTTCAACCGCCAGTATGGCCAAACCTGAGCATATTTTTTTATTACGCCATGCGGAAAAAGCCGCAGGACAAAATCCGTCATTAACCGCTCAAGGGCAATTAAGAGCTAATGCCATCGCCAAACAGCTCAGCCCATGGCAACCTAATCACCTCTTCAGTAGTAATTATAAGCGCACCCAAGAAACCCTTGCGCCGCTAGCGAAAATGACGAAACAAGAAGTGAGTATTTACAATGCTAGAAAGCTGTCTGCATTTGCAACTGAGTTACTCGAGCATAACGGCGTTGTCGTCGTTGCCGGCCACAGCAATACCACACCTGAGTTACTGGCTAAGCTTTCAGGGTACAAAGTGATGATCGCCGAAGATGAGTTTCACAAGCTGTTTGAATTGCGCTTACATAATGGCGAATACCAATTAATAAGGCATCAAAGCGAAAGTGAATAACGCAAAATGACCTACCACTTGCGGTAGGTCATCTTTTTGGTCGTAGTTGGATTAATTATCCTTGTCTTTACTCATATCGTAATATTAACGATGGTCGTGTGCTGGCGGCTTTAAAAGCAAGAGTGGCAACCGTAAGCCAAGTAATGCCAGCTACCACCAACGCCGCAATACCATAAACCCACACTGCTTGCTCTACTCTGTCGTTAAAGTTGGCGAGCCAATCACCGACTAACCAGTAGGTGACGGGATAAGCAATGGCGACGCTGACCGCCACTAAAGTCAGGAACTCTTTGGCTAAAATATTAACAATGCTAAAGCGCGAAGCGCCTAACACCTTACGCACCGCCACTTCTTTTTGGCGACGGACGGTGGCAAAAGATGCTAGACCAAATGTCCCCAAGCAGGTTAAGAATACCGCAAGGCCTGTGAAGATCTGTACCACGTTAGAAATGCGTTTATCACCGCTTAGCACCGCCTGATAACTCTCAGAGAGTAAGTTAATCTCGGGCTCATACACATTCGCTGTTTTTGCCAGTACGCTAACCAATTCTTGCCTAATCTGCATTAGCTGCTGTGGTTCTATGGTTAAGATCACTTCAGAGGTTGGGTTAAAGTAAGTAAATCCCAGCAAGAACATAATATTAGAGTTCGCTTCTTGGGCATTGCCCACTTTGACATCGGCAACCACTCCCACCACTCGCATTTCTACGTTGCGGCCAGTGTCTTTAATGGTTTTGCCAATGATATCGACAACATTACTGTAGCCGGCCTGCTTAGCAACCGATTCTGTAATAATGGTGCCTACGGTTGTAACGCCATTATTTCGGCTTGCCCAATCACCTGCAAACTCGCGACTAAAATCTCGACCAGCAAGTAGCGTTAAGCCTAACCCTTTAACTACCTCATAGCTTGTGCCAATCACTGGCGTTAGGGATTGTGACTGTTCACCATTAGGCCAAGTCGGTACTAAGGTATTATTGATTGAGCGCGTCAACTGGGTATCGATGACACTTACGTGTTTCACCCCTGCAACCGCTGAAAACTGCTTAATTAGTGATGTTGGCTCTTTGGTGAAAGCGGATTTTACCGGCACTTCTGAGACCACCAAGCGTTGACCCGTTTCATAACCTAGCGGTAAGTTTTGTAAATGTGCTAACTGAGATTGCAGCGTTACCGACGCAATAATTAACCCGATGGCCAGACCTGCCTGTAAAGTAAGTAAGCTCTTACGTACCAATATCGCTGTGTTTCCACGTTGTAAGTCACCACTTAGCACACGCTTGGCACTGAAAGATGAGATAAAGAACGCCGGGTAAAGACCAGCTAATAAGCCCACCGCGATAGCAACCACGACCACAACAACGCTAAAAGCAGAAGCATAATCAATACTGAGCGCGCGACCAACTAAGTGATTAAAACTAGGTAGTAATAACTCCACTAAAGCACAAGCAATGAGCATCGATAACACAGACACCAACACAGACTCAGATAAAAATTGGGTTACCAATTGCGGTTTACTGGCACCAAGCGCTTTACGCACTCCCACTTCTTTTGCTCGCTTCGCCGATTGTGCCACCGTCATATTAATGAAGTTGAAAGCCGCAATGAAGATCAGCAACACGCTTAAACCAGCACAGATCATCACCACTTGCTTGGCTCCCCCCACCTTCATTTCAAACGGTGACTTTGCGGTAAAATGGAGGTCGAGTAAGGGGTGTAGCTGCAGCGATAAGCGGCCTTTAAAATCACCAAAATAGTATTTGTCAGTCAGTGTTTTTTCCAATGCAGCGACATCCGTTTGCGGCGCCAATCGTAAATACACATAGCTTGAAGTAATGTCCGTGTTGACTGGATCATGCTCTACAGAAACCAGGTTTTTAAAGCCAAAGTGGGTATTTTCAGGTAAGTCAGTAAATACCGCGTTTACCGTATATTGGCCATTTTTATGCTGCAGGGTCTCGCCAATCACATCAGTGCGACCAAAAATACGTTGTGCCTCTGAACCACTTAAGGCGATGCTATTTGGCACACTCATGGCATTTTCAAGATTGCCTGCCAGCGTTTTTATATCAATAAAGTTTTCAATATTGGCCGTGGCACCATAGAGATCGTTCAGTTTAAAGCCTTGATTTTGCACTTTGACATCGACCTCGGCTTCGCGAGTAAACTCCACCATCGTCAGTGCAAATACTTCTTCAACCTGACTGTATTCCAGTGCTCGAGTACCGTTGATGTAGTTAAACACAGGCACAACGCCCAGCCCTAATTGCGAATAGTCTTGCGCAATTCGATACACGCGCTCAGCATGAGGCTGTTGGCTATCGTACGACAATTCATTTTTGGCAAACAGTGCCACTAAAATAGCCGCCGCTAGGCCTACGCTGAGCCCTAACACATTGAGTATAAAGTGCTGTTTTTGCTGCTTAAAAGCACGCAGTGCCGTAATAAGATAGTTACTCAACATAGTTACGCAACCTCGCTGCTGTGAAGGGTGTTTTGCTCATTAGCCTTGTCTAGCATGATTTGGCCATCTAATAGGCGCACCAGTCTATCGGCGTAGCTGCCCTCTTTTTCCGAGTGCGTCACCATGATCACTGTGGTGCCTTCACGGTTGAGCTCACGTAACATGGCCATAACTTCTTCACCATTTTTCGAGTCCAAGTTACCGGTGGGCTCATCGGCTAAAATCAGTTTTGGATTAATCACCAAGGCTCTGGCTACGGCTACACGTTGCTGCTGACCACCAGAAAGCTGTTGCGGCAAGTGCTCGGCACGGTGGTCAATGGCGACACGTTTTAAAATCTCTTCTACGCGCTGTTTGCGTTCACTTTTTGAGATATTTTGGTATTGCAGCGGTAGCTCGACGTTCTCAAATACGGTTAATTCATCGATAAGGTTAAAGCTTTGAAAGACAAAGCCAATGGCGGCTTTGCGCAGCTGTGATAACTGCTTCTCGCTGTAGCCTGCGATGTCTGTGCCAGCAAATTCAAACTGACCAGAAGATGGTGAGTCCAACATCCCCAGAATCGAAAGTAGCGTCGATTTACCACAACCAGAAGGGCCCATAATGGCCACAAATTCGCCTTCGTTAACGGTTAAATTAATCTCACTTAGCGCAGTTGTTTCAACGTCTTGAGTACGAAATACACGGTTTAAATTAGTTAACTTTATCATTCTTATGTCCTTAGAAATTTAGCTGTTGCGCTTTGTCGAAGTTGCTGTAGCTTGAGGTGATCACTTGCTCACCAGGCGATAGGCCATCTAACACTTCGTAGTAATCTTGATTCTTCTTGCCTAGGCGAATGTCGCGACGTTCAGCGGTTTTACCATCACTTGTCAGTACATAGACCCAGTTACCACCGGAGCTGGTAAAAAAGGCGCCGCGTTTTAGCAATAATGCATTTTCTTTGTTGCCGCCCAACATTAGCTCTACGTCGATGCTTTGGCCGCGTTTAATATCGTTTTGGCCAGTTGGCAGTGCCACTTCGATTTGAAATTGTGACTGCGTTACTCGGCTATCAATTTTGCTCACTTTAGCGGTGACAATGCCACTATCTAGCATCACATTCACCGCCATATCAGGTTGTACTTGGTTTAGGTAAAACTCATCAAGTCGCACCACTAGCTTGTATTCATCGGGAATGTCAATTTGCCCGAGGCGTGCGCCTTTTTGCTTTGAGGCGCCGATTTCGACGTCCAGCTCACTCAAATAGCCAGAAACAGGTGCCTTGATCAGTAGGTTTTCGAGGTTTTTACGCGCAAATTGTAGGTTTTTTTGCAGCATTTTGGCACTGTCTTCCAACTGCTCAACTTGCACTTTGCGAATGGAGTTTTCTTGAGCCTGGCGCTCTAGCGTTAACTCTTTACGAGCTTTGTAATACTGTAAATCCTCTTCAATTTCCGACAAGCTATCAGTTGCTAGCACGCCTTTTTCAACCAGCGGTTTAGATTGCTTATAACGGCGCTCCAAGTGGCTTATTTTTAGGTCGATTTCCAGTAAGTCACGACGTAAATTAAGGCGACTCGTTGCCATCGTCATTTGCGTATTGCGCAAGAAGTTAAGCTGCTCGGTGACCTGTGCTTCGCGGCTCATGACATCCAGCTGTAAACTGGTGTTACTTAATCTTACCAGTGGCTGACCCGCTTCAACGTACTCACCTTGCTCTACCAAACGTTCTTCTACCTGACCACCAGCGATGGTATCTAAGTAAATGGTGGTTTTTGGCACCACTCGACCGCGCAGACTCAAAGCATCCACGAATGCGCCCTGCTTTACTGTGCTGACGGTTAAATTACTCAGCTCTAGGTTTTGGCTACGACCCGACGAAGCGGTGTTATTAAATGCCACAGCCGCGGCTGCAATACCAAGCAGTACCCCAGCCACAACGGCTTTTTTAAGGTGTTTTTGTAATCCTGAACGCTCTATTTTCTTATCCATAATCACGCCTATTGTGCTTTATCTGTTGAATCGTTGTTAGCGAATATGGGTAACTATAATCAAGGGCTATGCCAAAGTGTAATTTTCATTTAAAAACATAAGGTTAACCTTTTTCATTGTTATTCAGGATCGACGAGTGTCCGGAAATAGAACACATTAACATCAGCAAAGTGTCCATAAATGAACACTTTTTGTAGACGAGATGTAAACGGTTGCGGTACGCTAAAAGAAAAATAAAGCGATTAGGGTATGAAGCAGGAAGGCACCATATTAATTGTCGACGACAACAGCGATGTATTAATTGCTGCAAAGCTATTGCTAAAAAAGCATTACCAAACCATCATCACCACAGATAACCCTTTCGATATAGAGGCGCACATTGCAGCGCAACAAATAGACGTTATCTTACTCGATATGAACTTTAGCCAAGACGCCATCAGCGGCAAAGAAGGCTTTTATTGGTTAAAGAAAATCGTCGCACAAGACCCCAGCATCGTGGTGTTATTAATGACCGCCTATGGCGACATTCAACTCGCTGTTGATGCCATCAAAGCCGGGGCCGCAGACTTTATCGCTAAACCATGGCAAAACGACCAACTTTTAGGAGCCGTTGCCGCCGCACTTGCTCACGCCAAAGACAAGCAACAAGTGGGTAAGCTTACTCGTCAAACACAAGGCTTAAACCAAGCGCTAAACCAGAGCAGTGGCACCCAGCAATTTGCCTTTTTAGGTCAAAGCACTGCCATGCAAAACGTATTTAGCACCATCGAGCGTGCGGCGCTCACCGATGCCAACATTTTGCTCACCGGAGAGAGTGGCACAGGTAAAGAACTGGCGGCCCACGCCATTCACCAAGCTAGTATGCGTCGCGATAATGCCTTTATCAGTTTAGATATGGGGGCTATCTCCGACAATTTGTTTGAAAGCGAGCTATTTGGTCATAAAAAAGGGGCATTTACCGACGCCAAAAGCGATAAGGTCGGCCGCTTTGAGCTCGCACATAAAGGCAGTTTATTCTTGGATGAGTTGGGCAACCTGCCCATAAACCAACAAACCACCTTGCTTGCAGCCCTACAGAATCGACAAGTGACTCCTGTGGGTGGCAACAAGCCCATCGCGGTAGACATACGACTGATCTGTGCCACCAATGACAACCTGCAACAAGCGGTTGAGGAAGGGCGATTTCGGCAAGATTTACTCTATCGCATCAATACCGTGGAGATCCGTCTTCCGCCGCTGCGTGAGCGTGTCGATGATATTCCACTGCTAGTAAACTACTACTTAGAACACTTTTGCCATAAGTACAAGCGCCAACTTGAAGTGCAAAGCAGCGACATGCAAAGACTGCAAGCCTACCCGTGGCCAGGTAATGTCAGAGAGCTTGCCCATGCAATTGAACGTGCGGTGATTTTAAGTGACAGCGAGCATTTAGATATTAGTACCGTGATTGCTACTAACCACACAACAACGCCTGCCAATCTGAAAGATAGTGCGCACACAAGTATACCCACTGTCGAAGGCACCTTTAACCTTGAAGAAATTGAACAACGTACGGTTCGCGCGGCGCTCAAGCACTATCAGGGAAATGTTTCAAATGCCGCCAAAGCACTCGGACTAACCCGAGGTGCCATGTATCGCCGCTTAGAAAAATACGATTTGTAGGATGACAAAATGACTCGCCTTGCTCACCACCCTAGCGTTGTTTTTTTCTTTACTATCATCGCGCTAATCACCGTAAGTGGACTGTCACAATATTTGTATATACAAGATGGATTTTCGGCAACTTGGCTGTTACTTACCCTTCTTGCCATGGCGTTTATTGCAGCTTTATATTTGCAGTTTAACAAGCAAAACAAGCACATGACTTTTGTGCTTAAGTCTCTAGCCAATGGCGATAGCTCTTTGGGGCTGAGCCAACATCATCCCATGCGGCAGCACTTAGAAGAAATTAAAACCCGGTTCCAAAGCGCGCGGTTAACCGCCGAGCAGCAGGCGCACTTTTTACAAACCCTACTGGTGCATATCGACTTGGCCGTGTTGGTGTTCGACAGCGACGGTAATGTGATTGAATCAAATCCAGCAGTCGCTCGGTTGCTCGGCAAAACCATCAATCACAGCGAAGAGTTAGAAAACATCGCGCCACTGGTTAAAGCCTGTGATAACAGATTGAAAACCATTGCAAATTGGCAATATGGCGAGCAGCAAGATAACTTGTCTATACAAATTACATCAGCACAAATTCAAGGGCAAATTCGTAAAATCGTCACTTTACAGTCCATTCGAGATGCCTTACAAAATAAAGAGCAACAGGCCTATAAGCGCCTCACCAAGGTACTGACCCATGAGGTGGCGAACTCTATCACTCCGCTGTCGTCCATTGCCCAAACCTGTGCGGGGTTACTTCCTGAGACATTATGTTTTGACGAGGAAGAAGATAAACAAGACCTGGCTTTAGCGCTGCAAACACTGGCCAAACGCACAGAGTATTTAGGTGATTTTATCGCGCGCTTCAGACGCGTCAGTAATTTACCTAGTCCGGCTTTGCAGCCCACCCAGCTTGCGCCACTGTTAGAAGGGATTTATCAATTACAGCAACCAAGCTGTGCTGAAGCTGGCATCGACTTGCAACTCGATATCAGGCACTCGCAGCTGGTGATGTTAGATGCGGCTCAAATTGAGCAAGTACTGATTAACTTAAGCAAAAATGCCATTGAAGCGCTGCCAAAAGACAATGGCTTAGACGAACAAAGTACTCGCCAAGTGATGTTAAAGACTGGAGTAAATAATGCCGGCCAGCATTACATAGAAATTAGCGATAATGGCCCCGGTGTCGCCGAGCATGTGGTAGACATGATTTTCGTGCCATTTTTTACCACTAAACAACAGGGCTCCGGGATCGGCTTAAGTCTCTCACGGCAGGTCATGATTAATCATGGTGGCGATTTAATTTATCTTAAACGCCAACAAGGCGCCTGTTTTCGCTGTGTGTTTGGTTAACACCCTGCAAAGGGGGCACCAGCAAGTTTATGTAATGCGCATTATTAGTGGCAGCAACAACACACACCCAAAGAGCCATAGCCATTTATTTCGCGTCAAAGTGTGGCTGCGATAGCCCATTATTAGCCCTATTGAGCCCAATCTGGGTGTAAGCCGATATAAAAGCCAAGAGAACAGTCCCGTGCCTAGCAGTACCAATAAGCCTTCCAACACACCACCTAGGTGATACTGATTTAACCATAACGCTAAAGCTATGATCACGCTTTGATGCCATAGATAAATGGGAAACACCGCTTTGTTAAGTCTCGCCAGCAACGGATGAGGGCGAGTAAGGTAGCGAGCAGCCAATGCAAGTAGCAACAAAACGGCACACACGCGCTGCAATACCAAGACAATACCACCGCCCCAAACAATGATAGGGGAAAGCGAGCCTCGCAACCAGTAAAAATGATATAAAAGCAGTATAATCAAAGTATTGGCAGCACAAATCCATAGTAACACTGTACTGTGGTGAGCCAGCCAGACCCAAAATTGTTGCTGTTTGGCCAATAGGTAACCTGCAAACAAAAACACAAAGCCTTGCAACTCTCTTTGGTTATCTCCCTCTAACGCTAACTGAGCCCAGAGTAAACTTAGAACAGCAAGGGCACTCAAGAGGTAAGGTGCTCCCGGTAAGACTATCCCACGCAGCAACATGACTTGAAGCTTAGAGGTAAAAACAATATGCAACACAGCGAGAAGCAGAGTAAAGCACCATAACTCTCGCAAGTACCAAAGGTGATTAACATCGACATGGGGCCAAATGCCACTTTGATACTGATTAAACAGAGGGCTATTAAGGTCAATAAACTGCTTATAAAAGTCGACATACCCTAGCGTCATGCCAGCATTTTGCTGCATTTCGGCATAAAGTTGCACAGGCACAACAACCCAGACACCAAACAGTAATGGCAGTAATAGCAAAGGGGTACGAAAAAGCATTGCGGTACATGCCCCTTGTTTGTCAAAAATGTATCTAAGGGCTACCCCCGAGATAAACCAAATAAGCAACATCCGCCACGGTGAAAGCAATAGCATCAAATACTCTAGCCAAACCGCAGTGTAAGCGCTCTTGTAGTGAAACTCCCAGTTGGGCACATACAACATGGCGGTGTGATAAAAAATGAGTACTGCAAATGCAATGACACGCAGCCAGTCTAGCTCCACTCGCCGGTTTAAATGCTCCATGTTTAATTTCTTTTTGGCAGTAAACGTACTTTTAAACTGCTCCAGTTCGGTGTCTAAACAAACCAAAATTTGCTTATATAACAACGACGAGGGATAAACCGTGGATTAGTGGGATAAAAGAAGTGACCACTTTGCTTCCACTTGCTAGAGTAAAAGAAAAACTTAAACCATGATGTTTTCACGTACCTTTATTCAGCAATACCATCCGTTGATGGCCATGCTTTTACTCGCGCTCTTTCTGGCAATTAATAACACCTTAAACGCCATTACACAGATCATGGATGCCAAACGAGATGCGCAGCTCAACTTTGCGCTGTGGGAACCTTTTGTATGGGAATATACCAGCGCCGCGGCCAGTTTGGCTTTAATTCCAGCTATATCATGGTACTTGAGTACTTTTCCTTGGCTTTGGCACAAGCCTTTTAAGGTCGCAGCGCGCTTTTTTATTGCTTCACTGATATTTTGTATTAGCCATGTTGGCATCATGGTGCTATTACGTGAAACGATTTATTTTAGCTTGCAACGAGAGTACAACTTCCACCTTTCCTGGTTTGAACTTATCTATGAATATCAAAAAGATGCCTGGAGTTTAGTGTTCTTTATTGCACTCATAAAAGGGTATCAATTTAGTGTATCCCATATGCTTGGCGAGGCGTCACCAATAAAACAAGAAAGTGAAGAAGGTGACACACCTTCTAAACCTATTCATCATTTATTAGTACGTAAGCTTGGTAAAGAATTTATCGTTAAAGTTGAAGAGGTTGAATGGTTACAGTCGTCTGGGAATTACGTCAATTTGCACTTAAATGGCCGCATTTACCCGCTACGTTCAACGCTTACTTCGTTATGTCAGCGCTTAGATCCCGTGGGCTTTGTGCGCGTTCATCGCTCTTTTGCCATTAATGTTGCAAAGGTGGTGAGTATCACCCCGCTTGCCAGTGGTGACAGTGAAATAGCATTGCAAAGTGGGAAAGTAATAACGCTTTCAAGAACCTACAAAGCACAATTTAAGCAGCAACTGCGTCTTGAGTAAATAATTACTAGACGCTCACTAAGCAACCGCGTGCTATTGCGAGAAATCTATTAATCAATGCTAAATACTGTAACTCAGAAGTTCATTTTGTATCCATTTCATCGCCCTACACTAGCCAACCACAACTGCTATCATGCTGATTTTTGCATTTGCACCGAACTTATATACAATCTTATGTGGTTCAGGCCTGCGACATGGACTGCATAATAATAAAAGGATAATAAAAAGGCGTTATGAAAAACCTCATTACACCACTACTTGTTGGTATTTTGCTGTTAAACGGCTGTAGTCAAATACAGCCAGCACCCCCTCAGCATTCAGCATCGACAAACCCTCAACAGGTAGCTAAGGAGCCACAGCCAACCTCTGTTGCAAGCACATCAAACGTTGAGCTAACCCCCTCCTTTGATCCGCTTGCGAGCGACAATTTATGGCTAAGAATAAAGGCACAACTGAGCTTTGCTGACTCTAATGACCCTCGGGTAAAACGTCGTATTGAGTGGTATTTAAAACACCCAAACTACATGCATACCATCAGCGAGCGCGCTGCCCCTTTGCTGTATTATTTGGTGGAGCAAGTTGAGCAGCGTAACATGCCTATTGAGCTGGCCTTAATGCCGCTAATAGAAAGCGACTTTAATACTCAAGCTTACTCACACAAGCATGCGTCGGGTTTGTGGCAACTTACCCCTCTGATTGCCAAGCACTATGGCGCTAAAATTAATAACTGGTACGACGGTCGCCAAGATATTGTTGACTCAACCCGTGTTGCATTGGATTTTTTGCAATACTTACATAAGCGTTTTGATGGTAATTGGTATCATGCTATTGCCGCTTATAACACTGGAGAGGGCCGAGTGGCGGCTGCCATTGCCCGCAACAAACGCGCAGGCAAACCCACCGATTTTTTTCATCTTAAGCTACCGCGACAAACTCGCCATTATGTACCAAAGCTACTGGCGGCCGCGCAGCTGCTCAAACATGATTTAATGGAGTTTCCTGCCATCGCTAACCAGCCCACGCTAGAGGTGATTAAGCTACAACAAGGAGCCATTCTAACTGACTTGAGTAGCTGGCAAGAGATTGCAACGTTGAATCCAGGCTATGCCCGCTTTCCGGCTTTATTGGGCGGGCCTAAGCACGTTGTGGTGCCGGCTAAGCGCGTTGATGAGTGGCATGCGATGCTCGCCGACTTGCCCAAAATACCCGCCGGTACCTGGCAACAATACACCATACGCCGTGGCGATAGCCTCAGTACCATCGCCAAGCGCTATCAACTTTCGGTGGCCGAACTAAAAGCATTTAATCGTCTCAAAAGCGATCGCATCCGCGCTGGTAAGCAGCTTATCCTGCCTATCTTGGCTGATAAACAGCTAGATTATAAGGTGAAGCGGGGAGATAGCTTATGGCGTATCGCTAAGCAGTTTAATGTCACCGTGGCTAAGCTCAAGCAATGGAATCAGTTGTCTCACAATCGTTTAAAGATTGGTGAAACCCTCCAGGTGTTTTTATCTCCGTAGGAAAACGAGATGTCCGAACCAAACACAACATTTTTACCATGCCTAAAAGCACTTTTAATCAGAGGCTGTGGGATAAAATAGACCATGCTAAAAAGAATTTTAAAGCGCAGGCCTGTTACTGTTCTATACTTAAGAAGTGCTATGTCACCAATGAGAAATCGGTCATCACGGAGGTGTCACATTGCTCAACCGACCCAACCGCTTCTACAAAGGGGTTATAAAACACCTACTGCAATTTGAAAGCGAAGTACTGTACCTTCACTTAGACCTTGATGGTATTCCCAGCATTGGCATGGGCTTTCGTCTCCCCAATAAGGAAAGGTTCTGTAAATTACCACTGATAGACAGGCGCTCTAAGCAAACGGCTACCCTACAACAGAAGCTCGACGAATATCACACCATCTCACAGCAGCCACAGGGCCATAAAGCTTCATGGTACGCACAACACACCAAATTAACTCTGGCACCAAAGATCTCCAAAGCGTTATTAACAAGGCGACTCAAACATTTTGAGCGTGTACTAAGCACTTTACTAACGAAACAATCAGTGACCGGCATTCCCTATAAAGCGTTACCCACACCAGCTAAAACGGCGTTACTGGAAATGGCCTATAACATTGGTTGTGACGCCTTACAGGCAAACTTTTCCGAGCTACTTACCGCCATTGTTCAGCAAGACTGGCAAGCCGCAGCCACAGCGTGCCGCCGGCATGGCATTAGCCCCAGCAGAAATGAGGCAACTCAGGCATTATTTTTACAATGTGGTAATTATCCGCGAGTGAAACTCTCTTGGTTTGAGTTAGTCACTAGGCGACTAAAACGGCTATTGACCATCTAGCTTACCACTTGCTTATACCTTACCTAGCGCGTTATTAGCCACAAGCTAAAAAATTTGAAAGTAATAGACTTTCATGCCAAAGCTCAAAGCCAAGATAAGGGTTACTGTAGAAAAAAAGACGCGATGGGTTCGTACACCAGACCTTGCTCATTGCGGTGTGAATGATAAAGATGAAACTTTTTAACACTCAGGCTAAAAGGTGTAATCGCTTGCTCTACCTGTGGTTCAGACTTACAGCCGCGAAATAGCGTAATGTGGGGCGAAAATGGGTGGGGGTCGTGATACAGATCGCTTTTTTGCGCCAAGGCCCGCAAAGGATTAGCAAGATCCAACAGCGGTTGTGGCTTTTGCTCAGGCTTGAGGTAAAAAATGCCATTGTGCTGCCAGTAGCCGTGACCACTGAAGCGCAATTCAAATTTTGGCACCGTTAACGCGCTGGCAAAGTCACATAAGGTATCGACTTGAGACTCCTCTACCAGCGCCAAAAAGGCTAAAGTCAGATGCCAATTGCGCGGCAAGGTACTGGCTTTGGTTGCCACAACATCGTCCACCAGCCACTGACCAATATGCTCTCGCGCCGAGTCGTCGACGCCAATGCCAAAGAATAATCGCTGCTGCATATTTTCGCCTCGTAATCGTGCCTTGGGGTTGAAAAATGAATGATTGAGATAGCTCGCTTAGCTCTTGAAAGCGGTTATTTAAACTTTACCGCTTTATCGCTGCGTTGGTAAACCCGAGCTTGGGGCTTGGTCCATTCGCCGTTTTTAAGGTATTGGGTAGTCACGGTAAACTGGCCATCAGCAAAGCGACTGGTGGATTTCACTTTGGTAATACCATCTTTATTATTGCTCACGTCTTCATAAGCAACAAACTCAGTATCGCTAATGGCTTCCATGGTGCCTTGGGTATAAAAGCCGGCGGTGGTGAAGTAGTAAAAAACCAGGCTTTCTTTGCTGTTATCCCAAAAAATTAAAGACTCACCGCCATACATGCCGTCATTAATGGAATGCAAAGTCCGCACTGCGGTACCATTAAGTGCACGTTGCCACTGACTGACATCAACCATGGCCGGCTTGCCCTCAGTCGCAGGAAACTCAGCTTCCCAAGTACCCAAATAACGGGAAAAGACTTTCAACTCATCATTTAGTGGCAATTTAGCCCATACCGAGCTGCTCAGTAAGAGCAGCGCTATAGCCAAATAGGCTTTACACATTTTCTACTCCATGGTGATTGCTGTTTCGCTTGGCGATAAGTATAGACTTAATTCAATAATTTGCTGTTAACGCAAAAGGCAGGCCGCAGCCTGCCCATTTGTTGCTCAGTGCGACACATGCTGTGAAGAAAAATACTTTCTTCTCAACATATCGTGGATCACCAACTCCTGCTCTCTGCCATAAGCTTTAAACATGCGATTGTTGTGCATATGTAATAGTGAGCCCATTAAGGTGTCTTTACTGCAGTTAAGCTGACCCCGCTCGATTAAGTCATGAATGCTATTGATTATGGGCTCAGCCTGCTGCTGCCAAGCCTGCAATAAGGCTAACATGGCCTGCTGGCTTTCATCGCATTGCGCCAGCTCAGACAGCTGAATGTGTGCAAAATCCGAATCGAGCTGCGGCTGGTAATCGCGATAGCGTTGCCCGAGTTGCTTGCGCAGTGCACTAGTTTCATTAAATTCACGGCCAAAAGCGGCACGCAAAGAAGAAAGCAACTCGAGTTTTTGCGCTTGGCTGTAGCCAAATAACGTTAACAGCCTATCGCTGCACTGCAGTACTAAACGCCAGCGAATGTCTTCACCATACTCTTCCACCAGCTGACAAGCTCTTGCGATTAATTCGCTGTCGGCCATAAAGAGTGATTCCACCAAAGCCATCGACTCAGGACCACCGTAGCGCTCAACTTCACGCTCATAGGTCATCAGCTCAACCTTATGCAACTGCGTACTTTCCACCATTGGCGCCAACAGCTGATTGAGCTTTGGCAGCAGCTCACCACACAACACTTCTGGCTCACCATAAAAGCGCAAACGTAGATGCCAGTCAGGGTCGCCATAGCGGATAAAAAACCATTTCTCAAACAACGAGCGATTGGCTTCAATGAGCCCTAATAAATGCTCGAACAATAACTGCTCTAAGACCGTGTTGCCCGAATATATTTTAAAGCTAAGCCACTGTGAACCAGCACTGAAGCGTCGCGTTAATGGTGTAGCCGTTATGTTCTCCAACGGTTTTTCAGAGTAATGGCGATATGGGTTAGCCTCTTCATTGAGCAAAGGTACAATGATTTCATTAGCGTAGTGTCTCCCCTGATCATCTTGAACACGCGGAGCAAGTTGAGATGTCAGAGCTTCGTTCAGCTCTACCATTCTTCGTCCTTTGGTTTCCATTAAAAGAATTTCCAGCATGGCACTTTGTCTTAAATTCAGTGTCAAAACGTTATCTCCAGCCGCAAAGGTCACCCAATCATCTAGTAAATACTTTTCTTTAAGCTGACTGAATTTAATGCTATCGACCTGCTGATTAACCAATAAAACTTCTAGCTCCTTACGCTCAATGCGCCACGTTTTTTCACTTAAGATCATATTATCTAACATGATACGAGGAACATAGGCTGCATTGGCTAACCCTGATGGTAAAGAAAATCTCGGTATATCGGTTTCTTGATTTTGGAGCATACAGAGGAATTTATACGCGCTTAAACTTCTTGCTGAGAAGTTATGGGCACTTGATAGCCTTGGAATAACCCGTTTATCTAAACGTTTACTCCACAGTTTCACCTCTCTATTTTCAACCCACACATAGAGATCATGGAGCGGAATTTGATACTCCAGGTCCAGGGCACTGTCTGCCATAAAAACAATTTCATATTGCCTTAAATGGGGTCGCGCGATGACATTGCCTGGGCGCCCCTCCGGCATATGCACGATTTCTGCAAAAATCACGTCTTTACTGTGGTTTTGCTCTTGTTCTAAATGCTCAATTACCGAAGTTTTTAGATTTTCATCTAAGTGACAAAAACGTCCTAAAAGGTTCGCTGCAGAAGGACCGTAGCAGCCATTTAACTTCATAATGGCTTGCGACTGTTCATCTTCAAACAAACTAAGCATGACGGCCATTGAACTTGGAAAATTACACTTCGTTTGTTTTTTTACTCGTTGCTTTAGGTCGCTGCTTTTAAGCACTATAGTGGCTTTACCCAAATTACTCGGCAAAGAGACTGCTTGTTCAATAATGAAGTCTAGCTCAGACTGCTCTTGGTCGCTTGGCTGTATATGACCTGCTCGACCCAGTTGTAAACCAGCGACTAATGGCGCATCATAACCAGTCTCGGTTGAGACGCAGATACCTGACTCATCATCTAGCACCACATCCAAGGGAACAAACTGCCCTTCAAAGCGGGCATTAAACTCATTAATGAAGTTTTCTAAGGGGTTATGCTTTTTGCGTTGACTCAAGCTGGCAATGAGTTGAAGTTGTTTATTGACTCTTTGTAGTTCTTGCTGAGAAAGTTCACACAGAGAAAATGCACGATAAGTATCTGACTGGAACAGCATGTTTTCTTTTACTTTAACTGGCAGCTCAGATAAATACCGATAAATATTATGATATTGCTCGGGGCTGGCTTCTCCCGCCTTATCTAATACAGCAAGATCGGCAATCGCATGCTCTAGTTTTGCAGTGATCTCTGCTGGTGCAAACTTTTTTAACGCTTTGATTAGGGCAACATCAGGACTTTCCCCGGTCAGTGGTAACGGAATGTTCGCGACGATTACCCCTTCTTTAATTAACGCCTCAAGATAGTCGCATACTTCATCATATTCAGCTTCCTCATACTGCCGCATAAACTGCTTAACGAGCTGCGGAAAGCTTATCCCCTGTTTTGCCAAGTTTAACATGGTGCGAAAATGTTCATCACTATCAATCGCACTCAATCGATATTGCATAGTGTCATCTGACAAGTAGGTTTCAATATAACGACACTGATCGGCAATAAAGTAGTGGGATGGGTTTGGTAAATAGGTTAATTGCTCCGACTTAGCCTTTACTTCAGCTACATGCGAGCGAATGGCTGAGAGCAAAAACATGTCTAGACGCGTTTTACGTTCATCTTGCTGCGCACTTTTACTGACCAGACGTGTTTCGGTTGCTATTTTACCGGTGTGGATCCCTGAGAAAAGCCCAAATGGTGTGGGACGAGACGACATACGGATCAAATATCTCAGCAAGGCAAGCGCAACTTTTTTACCCTGCTTTGAGTTGGGCTTTTCACGCCACTGCTCGAGTCGTTCTAGCAACGAGGGACTGGCCACATAAAGCGCTTCTATCACGCCAGGTGCTGACAGCCAAGCACCAAGCATCTCATTAATATCTTGTGTACCAAAAAGTGTTTCAACTGGCAGTTTTGGTGCTCTTAGTACAAAAAAAGAGTCTGTTTTTATTGTTGCCGGCATAACTATCCTTAACTCATTAATAAGCAATCAGTCCAATCTAGATTGTCGTCTAGCACACCAATCAATGCTAAGCCAATACCAGAGTAACCCATTAAGAAACCAAAATTTTCTTGGTATGCTTTGTCAAATCCATTGTAAAAATACAGCGCTTCCAAACCACTTTTTTGATATTTATTTAGACCATACTCCAGCCATTCTTTAGCTGCCTGATCCAGTTTAGGGTGTGGTATAATCTTGTTGAGTAATTGATAAATTGTCACTAAACCAAAGAAACCATGGCAAAGCCCCGCATCGAAGACATGGCCATGCTTTGCGTCTCTATTGACGTTGAACAGTGCAATTTCCTGAGCTTGCTCAACATAACTTGGCAACTCTAAAGCTCGCCCAACCCTTGCAAGCGTCAATGCAATTGTTAAATCACCGTAGCACCACCCCAAACGAGAATAGTTATCTCCACCAGCACATGAGCCAAAGCAAGATTGCTTGTCACCAGCTTGGTTCTGTTGCTCAAGCAGCCAATCACAACTCGATATAATAAGCCTCTTTGCCCGAGCAGCCATATTTTCATCTTCCAGAGCTGGTATTAAAGCCGCAATAATGCCAGGCACGCCATGTGCAAGGCCAAGGTTAAACTCATATTGCTCAGTGCTTTCTTGTTCAAACCGGTAACACGAGTGTTTTGGTTGAGACCAAGTCAGTTGGTCTCCAGCTAAGTTGATAGCGATAGACTCATAACCTGTAACGAGTCGATCAAGCAAGATAGTCTGATTCGTCCTCTTGGCTCTGCGAGAAATGTAAGGCGCGTATCCGGCTAACCCAAGTACCATTTCTATTTCACCAGCCCAAGGAAAAGCGTCTAGTGCCGAAGCAAAGTAGTTGTCTATTTCCTCAAGCAACTCTGGATCGTAATCTTCATCGCTTAATTGATTTAAATACTCCAGCACCCAGGCTTGACCAGCGAGTCCTGAACTTAATTCAGGTGTTTGCTCTGCTAATTCACTTTGTAACTTATTAAGTGCTTGGTTAAACTTTTGCTCATCGACCCAACCACTATGGTAGCTAGCAGCTTGATACAAAAATAATAAGTGGCCAGCTAAGCCACTAAGGAGACCATTAGTAGGGACATTTTCCAAGTCCTTTTCCACTAGTCTCGCGAGTTCAGCCACTAATGACTCAATGTTTTGCTTTTGATTATCGAGTGCTTTCAGCATACTTATCCCTGTTTTGACTATTATCTAATAGTACCTATTTTGCAGATAGCACAAAATAACCTTTTGGCAAATAAAATTCAAACTATAGAAACAATAAAGCAACATAACGGCACTCTAAACCTAATCAGGACAGAGCCGATATGTTGGTCTAACGATAATAACCAGCTTTTTGGTCACGCCATTATTCGCTTCACCTATTGAGACTCCGATGTTGAGGTTTGCTCATCTTTCTCATGAAGCTCTGGCTTCTTGAGTTTTATTTCTCTATCTGCCGAGGCTATGGTTTCTTTGCGGTGAGCGATGATCACCCGAGTGATCTTTAACCGTGATACCGCTTCATTAATGTCTTCTTCAAGGCCAGTATCGAGGTGGCTGGTTGCCTCATCCATAAATAATATTTTCGGGTCCTTATACAGGGCTCGAGCTAAAATAATACGCTGTTTTTGTCCGCCAGATAGGCTCGACCCCATATCGCCTATTAAGCTGTCATAGCCCATAGGCATGTCACTTATATCATCATGGATGGCGGCCAGTTGGGCGCAGTGCACCACTTTTTCCATATTGATTGGACTGTCAAAAAAGGCGATGTTGTCGGCCACTGTACCAGAGAGCAACTCATCATCTTGCATCACCGCCGCGATTTGCTGGCGATATTGCCGTGCGCCAATTTGGCTTAGCGGTACACCATCAATCAGTATTTCACCGCTGGAGGGTTGGTTTAATCCTAGCATCAGTTTCAGCAAGGTTGATTTGCCACACCCAGAAGGCCCAGTAATGGCAACCGACTCACCGGCTTCGACTTGTAAATTGAGTTTATCAATGACATTGGGCGTCGCGTCTGAATAAGCAAAGGAAACGTTCTTCACGGTTATTTTGCCGTCAATGTTAAGCTTGCGGTATTTATCCGGCTGTAGCTCTTCTTTATCCGTGAGGGCAATGTCGGCAATACGATCAAAGTGTAAACCCAGCATCTTAAACTCAATGAGCTTTTCGATAAGGTTTGCGGTTTTGTCCATAAATTGGCGCTTATAAGACATAAACGCGAATAGCATGCCGGTACTAAAGCCACCGGCAATGACTAAGTGTGCCGCCAAATACACCACAATAATATTTTCAATGCCAAATAAGGCGCGATTAATAGCGTCATAGCCAATATTAAAGTTCCCCAGACGAATATTATGGTTAATGGCGTTGGCATAGCGGTTTTGCCACTGCCCTTCGCGCTTCACTTCAGAGCCAAATAACTTAATGGTTTGAATGCCGCGTACCGTTTCCATAAAGTTAGAGTTTTCTTCTGCCCGCGCCATGATCTCTTGCTCACTAATATTGCGAAACGGCTTGTACATTAAGACTCGGATAATGGCATAAGCAATCACCGCAACAAGCACCACCACTGATAGCATAGGGCTGTAGAAAAAAATCATGGCTAAGGTGATAATCGCCATTAAGCCATCAATGATGGCCTCTATCACTCCTGTGGTCAGTAATTGCTTAACCTGTTGTAACGAGCCAAAGCGGGAAACCACATCCCCCATATGGCGCTTTTCAAAGTAACTGATAGGCAAGCGCACTAAGTGATGAAAAAGGTTCGCCCCTAATTGAATATTCATTTGGTTACCAAAGTGCAGCAAGGTAAAGCCACGCAGCGCATTAGTGGCGATTTCAAACACCAACACCATAAAAAATCCAACAGCCAGTACCGTGAGTAACGAGGTATCTCCGGTCAAGATGACATCATCGATCACCAATTGAATGTAATAAGGTGCGGCGAGGGTAAAAACTTGCAATAAAATTGATAGGGTAAATATCAGTAATAAGGAGCGTTTAAGGCCGGTGATGCGACTCCAGAAATCTGAAAACCTAAGCGTTGGCTTTTTCTCTTCTTTTTCAAAGTCTTTTGTCGGCGTGAGCTCCAATGCCACGCCAGTAAAATGCTTTGATGCCTCCTCTATAGAGAAGGTTTTTTCACCACCAGCGGGGTCATGGATCACGATGCGCTTAGCATTGGCTTTTTTAAGCACCACAAAATGGTTCATATCCCAATGCAAAATAGCCGGTGTTTGCAGCGCATCCAGATCGTCGAGCTCAATTCTCAAAGGCCGAGTGGTTAAATTGAGCTTTTCAGCAAAATGCATAATATCGAGCAATGTGCAGCCTTCAATTGAAATGCTGAAACGCTGTCGCAAGCGGGTGAGATCAGTATGATAACCATGGTAACCTGCAACCATGGCGAGACTGGCTAGACCACATTCAGCGGCTTCCGATTGAATAATCACTGGCAGTGATTTGCGCGACCAGAACTCTAACTTGCTCGCGGTGCCTTCGTGTTCCATTTCCATAGCGACCCTTTTACTTCTTCTTTGTCACAACACGGTTATGACATAACCGCTGAGTTGGCTTTAATACCGCGCTCATAGCTGTCCCTTAATACTGAATACAGGATCAAATAACCAACGTAATAATGAGCGCTCTTCTACTACAATATCAGCGTCCAGCGTCATGCCAGCTCGCAGCGCCGTGTCTTTGCCATACGCTTTTACTGTTTGCTGTGCTAGAGCGACAACCACACGGTAGGCAGGCTCCTGGATTATACCGGGCATACTGGTCTCTTCAGGAAGGATCACACTATTGCTTAGCTCAATAATTTGCCCTTCATAAATACCAAACTTTTCATAGGGAAACGCATGATAGCGCAGCTTGGTTGATTGACCTTCTTTAATAAAACCAAAGGCAGATGTCGGAATATACACCACAGCTTGCATTGAACTGTTTTGTGGTATGAGGGTTAATAGGTGCTGTCCAGGGGCGACATTCTTACCCACTTTTGCCAACAGGCCTGTCACCACACCACTTTGTGTCGCGCGCACCTCACCTAAGCGTTGCTGCTCTATAGACGAGATTTGGATCATCAAATCCGCTTGTTGCGATTGCAGTTGTGAAATACGGTTTTGTTGCTCAATAGGCAGTTTAGCCAACTGATTTTTAATGTTTTCGAGTTGCGCCTCTAGGGCAATACGCTCGGAGCGGATCGCTGAGGATTGTTGCTCAAGCGACAGTAAGGTATCTTTTTGCCGCTGTAACTCCAACTCCGAGATGTAGCCTGTGCCTTTCAGCGTCGCAATTTGTGAGACCAAGTCTTGATTAAGCAATAAACGTTGTTGGAAAGTACTGGCTTGGCTTGCCAGTTCGGTTATTTTCGCCTTGGCAGTGTCTCTTTGGCGCTGAAGCTCTTGCAAATCTAATTTATGCTGACTACGCAGCTGCTCGATTTGTTGTGCTAGGTTACGTTGTTGAAAGCGATATTGATTTAATAGTGCCTGGTTGAGTTCGGTGGCTTCTGTACTGTGCTTGGCCGAGGCAATTCTCAACAGCGGCTGCCCAAGCTCAACCTGCTCCCCTTCTTTTACTAATACCTCTGATATAACGCCCTGCTGTCCTGACGCCACACGTAACAGGCCACCACTGGGTTCAATGACACCTGAGACTCTTTCTTTTCGGGTATAACTGCCAGCAGACAAAAATACTAGGCTTAAAATAACAACCACTAAGATAAGCAAGCCGAGTACTTTAAATACGGGAGGTTGAATTAAGCTGATCGTGCCTTCAAGCCGGTGCTGTTTATGCTCTAGCACCTCGCGGCGAAATAAGTTTTCCATAGCACTTACTGAGTAATATTGTTGTTAATTTTTTTATTGGATGAACAATGTACCATGAGTAGCTACAGAAAGAAACGCGGTAAAATGGCATACATTTCGCTAATACTTTTGTAGCGAATATGTTGACAAAACACTCCCTGTTATATTAACTTCGTAACCAGTTAACAACAAAGCAAAAGGATATTAACTATGAAAAAGTTAGCACTACAAAAAAAGCAGCTTAAAAACCTTTCTTTTGAAGGAAAAACATTGGAGCAAAACGCTACACCACTAGTTGGTGGAGCAAGCCCTGGTACTCAAGTTTGCATTCATACACCACAGATCCAATGCCGCACAGTGAAATAACAGCGCTTTAATAAATATAAGCCTGTAATACTTGGGCGCTTATTAGCGCCCTTATGTATATTTATTTTTTCTTTGGTCTCTGCCAACCATCAAGATTGCGTTGTTTACCGCGGGCTACCGCCAACTGCTCATTTTTAACCGTTGCCGTGATCACAGAGCCTGCACCTATGGTTGCGGTAGAGCCGATTTCAATCGGTGCCACCAAAGACGAGTTAGAGCCTATAAAGGCGTTATCGCCAATGATGGTTTTTGATTTGTTAACACCGTCGTAGTTACAGGTGATGGTGCCAGCACCAATATTCACTTTTTCACCCACTTCCGCATCACCTAAATAGGTTAAATGATTGGCTTTTGAGCCTTTGCCTAAGCGTGACTTTTTCATTTCGACGAAATTGCCAACATGGGAGTCTTCTTCCATTACAGCGCCAGGACGTAAACGGGCAAATGGCCCAAGAGTACATTTATCGGCAACTTGAGCATCTTCAATCATGGTATTAGCTTTAACCACCACACCATCACCGATTTTACAGTTTTTCAACACGCAGTTAGGGCCAATCACAACGTCATTACCAATCTCAACTTGGCCTTCAAACACCACGTTGACATCAATTTGAACATCTTGCCCAGTAACTATTTTACCGCGAACATCCACTCGCGCAGGGTCGGCAAGGCTGGCGCCATTAATCATTAACTCTTCGGCTTGCCAGGTTTGGTAAGCACGCTCTAGGGCTGCTAATTGCACACGATTGTTCGCCCCTTCAACTTCCATGGCATGATCAGGTTGTGCTGAAGTGATTTCTATCCCCTCAGCATGTGCCATAGCAACAATATCGGTCAGGTAATACTCGCCCTGAGCATTGTCATTCGATAACTGTCCCAACCACTTTTTCAATAGGCCACCATTGGCCGCCATGATCCCAGTATTAATTTCTGTGATTGCCAACTGCTCTGGCGTAGCATCTTTTTGTTCAATAATGCCCACCAGTTTGCCATTTTCTCTTAGCATGCGGCCATACCCCGTTGGGTTAGGCAAATCGACCGTTAATACCGCCAGGCCATTATCAGGAGTGACATCCAGTAAACGTTGCAAGGTGCTTTGCTTAGTCAGTGGCACATCACCGTATAGAATCAGTACTTTGTCATCATCAGCAATATGCTCTTTTGCAACTGCCACGGCATGACCTGTACCGAGCTGCTCGGCTTGGTGCACCCAGTTCACTTGATTATCTGCAAGCGTAGCTTGTAATTTCTCGGCACCATGGCCATAAACTAGATTAGTTTTTTTTGCACCTAATGAGATGGCATTATCGATTACATGCTGCACCATCGGCTTACCGGCTATTGGATGCAATACCTTAGGCAGTTGCGAGCGCATGCGAGTACCTTTACCTGCAGCTAAGATGATTGTATTTAATGGCATGAACACAGGATCCTTTTTCTTGTGTTGAAAACAAACGTACTGTTCAACACTCTTGTCTTTAATTCAGTCACTTCATTGTACACTGAAATACCAAACGCAATGTAGCAGACAATAAGTACTTACTTAGTACAATTTGAGCAACATTGTAACGGGATTGCGAATGAAATATAAGAGTTAACAGAGAGAAATAGTGGTGCCAAGTAATCAGGCGATTGTCGGCGATTTTACCGCAACCCCTAGACCGTCATTCTGCTTATAACCCGCCATATTCAACTCACCCAACTCTACATTAGACAAGTAGCATGAAGTGACTTTCTGACGCTTGAATCTATGAGGAATGAGGCGATTACACTATTAGGTACCAGGTGCAGACAATATTCCAATGTATATCATCTGCACTATTATATCGATTACTCTTTGACTGCAAGAATATGTTGATACCTCTTCAGTGGGCTCAAGCCGCTGATTCTCGGTTTCACTCTCAGCCCAATAACATACAATATGGGGACTAAAAATAGTGTTACTAATGTCGATACCAATACAGCAAAGCCAAGTGAAATTGCCATTGGAGAAACAAACTTCGCTTGTAAGCTTGTTTCAAACATAATAGGTAACAACCCCAAAAAGGTTGTGAGTGACGTTAGTAAAATGGCTCTAAACCTTTCATGTACCGCCTGCTTAATACACTCCTCGATGGCAAGGTTGCCGTTCATTTTCTCATTTATTCTGTCCACTAAAATAAGGCTGTCATTCACAACAACTCCAGCAGCCGCGATCAGACCAAAAATGGAAACTAAACTAAAATCCTCCGCAAATATCCAGTGTCCCCATATTGCACCGACAATACAAAAAGGAATGACGGACATGATCAGTAGTGGTTGGAAGTAACTTTTCAAAGGGATCGCCAGTAAAATATATACAGCCAGCAAAGAGGCAACAAAGAAAGTTAACATTTGATCCTTTTCACTGCTAACCTCTTTCACTTTTCCACCTAGATCAGTTGTGACTGATGGATACTTAGCTTTTACTTTGGGTAGCAGTTCGGACTTTACATGCTCCATAACTCGAGCGCCATTCACTTGTTGGTGATCAATTGAAGCAAATACGTACAAGCTACGCTTACCTGCTTCTCTGCGCAGGGTCGTCACCGCCTGCGACTCTTTAAAGTTAACAACATCTCCCAAGAAAACTTCCTCACCTGAGCCTAACTTTATCCGTACGTATTGTAGCTCACTGATGCTAGCACGGCTGGACTGAGGGTATCGGACCATTACTCTGATTTCTTCGCCCAAATAACTGAAGCGATCCGCTTCCGCGCCGGAGTGAGTTTGATGTAATTGTCGTGCCACCTCCGCAAGCGTCAAGTTCAGTTTCCGGGCTAAAGGTTTTAGCTCCATCAGTAGCTCTTTTCGTCCAACAGATATCGTTGAGCCAACCTCATAAAGCCCGCTTTGCTGCTTTAACTCAGCAGCGAATAATTTTGCCGCTGCGTTTAGGTCACCTATATTGTCACTATAAAGGAAATAACCAAAGTCACCATATAAGTTATTCTGGCCTAAAACATCATCCTTAATTCTTATCGCTTTCAGCGCGACAATATCCGGAATATTCTCTCGCCAACGCCTAGAAAGTTCAAACGTGTCATAGGGCCTGCGTTCTTCATCAACTAGAATGATAGTAAATTTGAGTTCAGTTTGCCCCACACTTTCAATCAGGATATCTTGGATCATGCCTCGACCAAACTTGGCAATTGTTTTTTGCTCTTCAGCTTTTAACATTGCTTGAAATGCTTTAGCAGCTTGCTCAACGATATCAGTAGAAGCATTATCGTTTAGCTCCAATGTCACTTCGGGCTGATCAATGGGAACCATTGGATCTGGTACAGACTTCACATAACCAAATTGTATCAATGATACAGAGAGCACAAATATCGATATAAACAGCAATAACATACTCCACTTGTGCTGCAAACTCCACATAACCTTATTAGCCAGCCAACCACGACTAAAGTTGCTAATAGCGCAGTTAAGTTGATATTTAAAGCCGCTTTTTTTTGCCTTTTTAGGGGGCAATCCAGCCAAGTGAGAGGGTAAAATGAGCTTGGACTCAATAATACTAAAGACAAGACAAAATATTACAATAACCGAGATCCCCTTAAACAACTCACTCTGTGAACCATTACTAAAAACAAAAGGAAAAAACACCGCAATAGTAGTTAGTACCCCAAAAACCGCCGGCTTAGCCACTTTTTTTACTCCTAAAGCGACGGCTTGTTTGCTATGCCCCAAAAAAGTTGTATGACCATATACGCTTTCCCCAACAACAATAGCGTCATCGACAATTAGCCCCAATACCATGATGAAAGCAAAAAGCGATACTAAATTTATAGTGACATCAAATACAGGCATCACTAGTGCGGCACCAAGAAAGCAAACCGGCAAACCAACCACAACCCAAAGTGCTAGTCTAATGCTTAGAAATAGTGACAGAACCAGCAATACTAAAATGGCACCTTGGATTAGATTATTTTCCATCATTGATAGCCTCTCATCTAAGTATGCAGTGCCATCAATAATAACTTCCAAGCTCAGCTTGTGGGGTAAGTGCTGATTTTTAAACTTTACATACTTATTAACTGAATCAACTACCGCAACGGCATCCTGGTATTCTGCTGCCACAACATCAAATGAGACTGCCGGTTTATCTGAAAATGAGAATACATGAGTTCCTTCTACAGCTCTTTTTTGGATGGTAGCAATATCTTGAAGCTTTATCTGCAACCCGGATTCAAATGTCTTTATGGGGATCTGCGCAAACTCACTCTCCTTATATGCTTGATTTTCAACACGAAGCGGTATGACTCCTGACTCTGTTCTTACCGCCCCAACACTCAAGTTATTGGAGTATTTTTGCAACTCCAAACGGATATCATCCATTGTTAAATGGTACATTTGCAAAGCAATGGGGCTTACTTCAATCGCAACCTCAGCTAAAGATAAGTTATCATTTACTATCGCCACATTCTTTAAATTTAATAACTCTTGTTTAACTTCCAGAGCGTAGCGACGCAGAATGTTGTCATCCTCACTATGCACTAAGGCCAGTCGAATTACAGGTTGTAAGTGCTCTCTGAGGTTTATGACAATAGGCTCCAGATCTGCAGGAAAGCTGGGGGTTGCATCAACTGCAAGTTTCACTTTGTCCAACACACTTTCCGGCTCTGCACTTTTTTGTAATTCCAGCAAGAGTTCACCGGAGCTTTCTCTAGACCAAGAACGCATCCGCTTAACCTCTGGCAATCCCATTAAGCTGTGCTCAATCTTGCTAATGACATTCTCTTCAATTTCTTTTGCCGAAGCACCGAATTGGGTCACGTTAATCGCAATGGTGTCAACATCGAGCGCGGGAAAAATTTGTTTGTGCGTTGCTTGGTAAGATATTGCACCCAAGATGATGATAAATGCCATGAGGAGGTTAGCAGCCACAGGGTTCTTGATAAAGAAATTTATGATGCCAGGTTCAAGATTTACTTTTTCCATCATGTGTACCTCAAAGCCTTGCTAAATTTGAGGACACAACTTTCACCGGCATCCCTTTGTATGGGTACTCAGGTAATGTGTCGACTATTTTATCACTAGAATGGATACCACTATTGATAATTGCGAAGCCATTTTCATTTCTTAACACAGCCACTTTTCTCTGTGCTAACTGCCCTCCATTTACCACCCAGACACGGCCGTTTTCAATGAGCTCTTCCGGCACTTTATATATTTTTTCTAGTGTCCTCCCTGAAAACTCTACTTCCACAAAGTCACCGAACTGTAAAAACGAGTTACCACTATTAGCATCTAATAGTCCAGTAACCCGTGCAACCACTTTGTAAGCTCTTGTTTGTCGATCAACTAGTTGAACTCTCCTAATTAATTTACCAGCCCCTTCGTAATCGGAGTCAGGTAATCGGATCACAACCTCAGTTCCTTTGAGGTTTGAAGGAAGGTATTGATTGTCAAACCGAGCAACCGGTAGTTCAACCTTAGCGCCTCCAATATTGTATAAGACAGCAATATTTGCTCCCTGATTTACAAACTGTCCAGTACCAATGGACTTCTCAACCACCAATGCATCAAATGGTGCAACCCCCACAGTATATTCCAGCTTTTTTTTGGCAGAGGACACTTTTGCTTCAGCCGATCTTACCGCGGCATAAGCACTCTTTATTTGCGGTTTTCTCAGAAATAAACGGTTCTCTTGATCAGAGTTCATTCTATCTAACTCAATTTGCGCGACCTTTCCCATACCAAGCTCTTGCTCAAGTTTAGCTTTCACATTGAGTAATTCAGCCTCTGCATTTTTAAGTTCAGCTTGATATTGGCTATCCTCTATCTTGTAAAGTATTTCACCTTTTTTTACTACGGTTCCTTTGCTAAGTTTTTCTGACCAATACTCTACGTTTCCCGAAACCCGGGTGGATAAGTTAGTTATTTCAATTGGCTGTAACTCCCCATACATTTTGAAGTTCACGGTGTGATTTGTCTGCTCAATTGGCAGCGTAGTGATGTGATCCACTTTCACTTTCAGTGTCGGCACTTCACTGTTGGCACTAAATGCACTCATAACGAATAGTACAGCAACTGAAACAAGTATGATCATCGCTGGGAAAGCAGCGGATTGTATATATTTAACCTTCATAATAAACCAACTTTCTTTGCTCTTTCCGTCAACATTGACGGCTGGTGTTTAAGCTTTAACAAGAAGAGGAGGCAATAGCTTACCCCCCCAATGTACTGAACAATGACAACTACTACATAAGGTATGTGTTTAGCTGCTCTACTAAACTCTCAGATTTCAATATTTCCATATGAGCCGCATCAATACTCGCTTGACTGACCTGCTTTGTGTGGAACTGCTGAAAATAACTGTGGTAAGTATCCACACAATATCCTGACTGGGTCGCATAAATACTTTTTACCGTTACTTCTGGTTCAACCTTCGGAAGGTAATCTCTGAACCATTGGCTCTGTATTTTATTCAGCTTTTGAATTTGCCGTATAAACACTTCATCTACATCACTAGGAAGCGATTTGTCAGTTGTCATCTCAATTACACTTGCCTTTACCTCCTTGCGCTTCTGCAGGTGTTGCTCAAAGTAACAGTCTATTAGTATCACCTCGACATTCAGTCCTGTTCGAGCTAGCTCATTTGCAGTTTCTAATGCAAGTAAGCCACCAAACGAATGTCCAACAAGCTTAATGGGTGTTTGATCATCGCTATATTGGTTAATACCATGTGCAACAGCGACAATATTTTCAGTCAGCGATGTATAGGGCTGCTCACCATCCAGTAAGCCTTTATGTGGACAGGCATAAGCACGATAGCCATAAGCTGATAATTGAGTAGCAAGCCAAGCAAAATCATTTTCAGTACTCGCAACTCCCGGGATCATAAACAGTTTATCATTGTTACCTTGCATCGATGATATTGGCTTGACTACATGGTATGAATTAACCACGCTTTGACCCTCACATAATCTCGCCATTGCTGCAACTGTTGCGGCTTTGAAAAGCTTATCTAAGGAGATTTTCATCTTGCATTGTTGCTCGATCTCCGCCGCCAGCTTAACTGTCAATAAGGAGTGTCCACCAAGCTCAAAGAAATTAGCCGTTCTGCTAATTTTGTCCTCTTCTATGTGCAACAACTCTGACCATATCTTTGCCAGTAGCCGCTCTAGCCTAGTTTTCGGTGCTACATATTCACCAAGTAGCATTTTGACATCTGCTTTCGGTAACGCTTTTTTATCTAACTTACCATTCGCAGTTAACGGCCACTGGGCGATAACAATCAGGAAGCTTGGCACCATATATTCTGGCAATCGTTCCCCCAAACTTTGTTTCACTGCACTGATAAGATCATGATGCATGTCGACTTCCAGTGTTTTTGTAGGCTTGATATAACCCACGAGTTGTGGATTCCCAGCCACTGTTATGGCTTGTACGAAGGCTGAATCCACTTCACTGTGTTGTGCCAGCTGCGCTTCAACTTCACCCAGCTCGATCCTAAACCCGCGGATCTTAACCTGATCATCAGCCCGCCCGATAAACTCAAGGTTGCCATCATCTAAATAGCGCACCAAATCCCCGGTTCGGTATAAACGAGCGCCGCTATTGGAGTCGCTTGGATCATGGTAAGGGTTATCGATGAAACGACCTGCGGTTAGCTCTGGACGATTTAAGTAACCTCTGGCTAAACCGTCGCCACTCACGAATAACTCTCCCACACAACCCTTTGGTACTAGCTGTTGGTCTTCATTTAAGATATAAAATACAGTATTAGCCGTTGCTCGGCCAATGACCTCGCCCTCATATTCTGACAGAACAGAGAAAGCACAGTTAACTGTCGTTTCTGTTGGACCATAGCCATTAATGAGTACACTACCATGATGCTTTGTAAATGCTATAAAGTGCTGCAATGCAACACCCATTGCCTCACCACTGGAAATTAAGTCAACCCTAGGCAAAGTCGGCTCTTTTATCACCATATCTAGCAATTGGGGTGTAGCATTCAATACGCTTAACCTATGTTCCCGCACGATCTTCGCTAACTCAGCAGGTAACTTAACTTGCTCTGCATTTGGTATGATCAACTTAATACCTTTACTTAGTAGCACTATACCTTTTAGTGAAGCATCAAAAATAAACGATGATAGCCACAACCAACCATTTTTATAGCCTTCATCACAGAGTGCGAGCTGCGCATTGAAGCCCGCTTTAAAGTTCATTAAAGCTCGGTGCTCTATCATCACCCCTTTCGGCTGCCCTGTCGAACCTGAAGTATAAATAACATACGCTAGGTTATTTGCGGTTAGCCCTAGCTGTTCTTTGTCGATGTTCTCACTGCTCTGTTGGGCAAAGAGTGCCGTGTCATCCAGTGCTACTATGTCCCCACTAAAACCTGTCAAGACATCTTTGCCAGCTCCTTGCGTCAGTACCACCTCCAATGCCGCGTCTTGCACCATATAATCTAATCGCGCGCTTGGATAACCCGGGTCCAGTGGCACATACGCCGCCCCGGCTTTGAGTATTCCTAAGATCCCCACAACCATTTCCACTGAGCGCTCAACGCATAACCCCACCAAGGTATCCGGCTTCAGCTGATATTGCTCCCGTAAGTAGTGAGCCACCTGGTTTGCTCTGGCGTTAAGCTCACCATAGCTCAGTACCGTCTCGTCCAATACCACCGCAACACGCTCAGGCTCCTCCGCAGCCTGTTGTTCAAATAGCTCATGAATACAGCGCTGCTTCGGATAGGGCATTACCGTCTGATTCAGTCCCAGCAATAAATGTTGCTCTTCTTGCTCTGACAGTATTGTTAACTCATGCGGCGCGATATCGGCACTTGTCACGCCACTGAGCTGTGTCAGCAAGCGGCATAAGTGGTCATTGAGCCGCATAATCGCCGCTTCACTAAATAGACTTACATCGTATGCCCAAGTGAGCCCCACACCTGCCTCGCTCATGCTGAGGTTCACTTCTAAGTCAAACTTCGCTTGGACCGCATCATTAGCATAAGGCGCCAACTCAACCCCTGGCAATGTGATGGTCTCATCACCCCCTTGCACCCCATAATCTGTATCCGTAGTCAGCATAATTTGGAACAATGGGCTATGGGCCGCACTCCGATGTACCTTCAGCCTATCGACCAACTGCTCAAATGGCACATCCTGGTTCGCTTGGGCGTCTATGTGTACTTGTCGGATATGCCTAAAGTAACTGCTTAAGTCCGGCTGTGCAGTATCAGCACGTAAGACCAATGTATTCACGAAAAAGCCGATAAGCGGACTCAACTCTGCCTGTGTTCTATTGGCGACCGGAGTACCCATCACGATGTCCGCGCTATTACTGTGCCTGGCAAGTAACAGCGATAACGCACCGTGTAAGAGCATAAATGGTGAAAGCTGATGTCTAGTCGCCAGCGCTTGTAACCGCTGCGCCACCTCCGCTGGTAGCCGACCTAAAACCTCTGCTCCTTTATACTGCTTCTGCGCCGGTCGTGGGTAACTTAAAGGGAGACTATGCATACCCGGCAGCTCTGATAACTGGGTTTCCCAGTATGACAACTGTTGCTCAAGAACCTCGCCTTCTAAGTATGTCCGCTGCCAGTGCGCATAGTCCGCATATTGAATATCCAGAGCCGGCAGTGGCATTTCCTTCCCTTGGCTTAATGCATCATACAGCTGGAAAAACTCTTTATTCAGCACCTCCATCGACCAGCCATCAGAGGCGATGTGATGCATGTTGAATAACAACACCCCACTTGTCTGTGACGTATGAACGTAGTGCACCCGCACCATCAAGTCTGACGCTAGGTCAAACGGCCGCATAAATTCGTCTTCTAACAAAGCGTCAATGGCCTGAGCCTGGGCCTCTCCTGATAGGTGGCTAACCTCTTCTTGCACAACCTCAACCGCCACCTCTGACATAGGCTTTATCTTTTGTTTCACTTGACCATCTTCTTCGACATACACACTACGCAACACTTCGTGTCGTGCAACAATGGTACTCAATACCTGCTCTACCAGCGTCAAATCAAGTGAACCCGAGACCCTAAGCGCCATCGGCATATTATATTCACTTGACCCGCCTTGAAGCTTGTCTATAAACCATAACCGCTGCTGTGCAAAGGAAACAGGGAGCGTTTCAGCGCTGCGTACGATTGCTGTCAGCGGTGGTCGTGCACTCCTCCTCTGGGTTGATACAACCAATGTCGCCAGCACGGCTAAGCTTTCTGCATCAAATACAGCCTGTACTGGCAGATCTACATCAAATTGCTGTCGCAATGCCGCTATTAACCGAATACTTAAGAGCGAATGCCCACCCAATTCGAAAAAGTTCGCTGTTGTGCTTATCTTATCGCCGGGTATCTCTAACAAGGTTGACCACATATCCACTAAGTTTTGCTCAATAACCGACTGCGGTGCTACATACTCACCCAGTAATACATTACCGTCTGGTTTAGGAAGCGATTTCTTATCTATCTTGCCATTTGCTGTTAGCGGCCACTCACTAACAGTCATAATCGTACTGGGTACCATATATTCCGGTAACTCTTCCTTTAGCTTTACTTTCATATTATCTATGAAGCTATACCGCTCACTTTTTGAGAGCGCAGCATCTGGTTTAATGTACGCGACTAAGTGCAAGCTGCCAACGCTTCCTTTTGCTTGCACCACTGCTGAGTCAACTCCCACCAATTGCGCCAACTGCGCTTCAACTTCTCCTAGCTCTATTCTGAATCCTCGAATTTTTACTTGTTCATCCGTTCGACCCAAGAAGGTTAGATTAGCATCAGTTAGGTGACGAACTAGGTCTCCGGTTCGATATAAACGAGCAGAACTACCTGGTTCATTAGGGTTATAGTAGGGATTATTGATGAAACGCTCCGCTGTTAGCTCTGGACGATTTAAATATCCTCTGGCTAAGCCATCACCACCAATATAGAGCTCTCCAGGTACGCCATCTGGTACTAAGTTCTGGTTATCATCTAAAATTAACAACTGATTGTTAATATTTGCTTTTCCAATTGCGACACTTTGCTCTAAAGCGCACTGTTGAGAGGTCAGATAAGTCGTCGCTGTTATTGTGGACTCTGTTGGCCCGTAAGTGTTCATTAAAAGCACTTCATTTGGAAAGCTCTTATAGTGCTCAGTCACCGTAGCAGTGCTAAGCGCTTCTCCCCCCACAATAACCAGCCGAATACTTGTATTGGTAAATACCTTACTGTCACTGACAATTTGCGCCCAAAAGGCTGTTGGTAAACTCACTATGGTGACATGGTGCTTTTCACAATAGGACACAAACTCTTGCAAACCTTGTCTGCAAACTGGGGAGCTTAATATTAGCTGTGCTCCATGGCATAAAGCGCCAAAGAACTCTTCTACGAAAATATCAAAACTGATACTTGAAAACTGTAATATACGATCCGATACAGTTACACCATAGGCCTGTTGCGTATGCAGCTGGTAGTTAAGCAAAGCTCGGTGCTCTATCATCACCCCTTTCGGCTGCCCTGTCGAACCTGAAGTATAAATAACATACGCTAGGTTATTTGCGGTTAGCCCTAGCTGTTCTTTGTCGATGTTCTCACTGCTCTGTTGGGCAAAGAGTGCCGTGTCATCCAGTGCTACTATGTCCCCACTAAAACCTGTCAAGACATCTTTGCCAGCTCCTTGCGTCAGTACCACCTCCAATGCCGCGTCTTGCACCATATAATCTAATCGCGCGCTTGGATAACCCGGGTCCAGTGGCACATACGCCGCCCCGGCTTTGAGTATTCCTAAGATCCCCACAACCATTTCCACTGAGCGCTCAACGCATAACCCCACCAAGGTATCCGGCTTCAGCTGATATTGCTCCCGTAAGTAGTGAGCCACCTGGTTTGCTCTGGCGTTAAGCTCACCATAGCTCAGTACCGTCTCGTCCAATACCACCGCAACACGCTCAGGCTCCTCCGCAGCCTGTTGTTCAAATAGCTCATGAATACAGCGCTGCTTCGGATAGGGCATTACCGTCTGATTCAGTCCCAGCAATAAATGTTGCTCTTCTTGCTCTGACAGTATTGTTAACTCATGCGGCGCGATATCGGCACTTGTCACGCCACTGAGCTGTGTCAGCAAGCGGCATAAGTGGTCATTGAGCCGCATAATCGCCGCTTCACTAAATAGACTTACATCGTATGCCCAAGTGAGCCCCACACCTGCCTCGCTCATGCTGAGGTTCACTTCTAAGTCAAACTTCGCTTGGACCGCATCATTAGCATAAGGCGCCAACTCAACCCCTGGCAATGTGATGGTCTCATCACCCCCTTGCACCCCATAATCTGTATCCGTAGTCAGCATAATTTGGAACAATGGGCTATGGGCCGCACTCCGATGTACCTTCAGCCTATCGACCAACTGCTCAAATGGCACATCCTGGTTCGCTTGGGCGTCTATGTGTACTTGTCGGATATGCCTAAAGTAACTGCTTAAGTCCGGCTGTGCAGTATCAGCACGTAAGACCAATGTATTCACGAAAAAGCCGATAAGCGGACTCAACTCTGCCTGTGTTCTATTGGCGACCGGAGTACCCATCACGATGTCCGCGCTATTACTGTGCCTGGCAAGTAACAGCGATAACGCACCGTGTAAGAGCATAAATGGTGAAAGCTGATGTCTAGTCGCCAGCGCTTGTAACCGCTGCGCCACCTCCGCTGGTAGCCGACCTAAAACCTCTGCTCCTTTATACTGCTTCTGCGCCGGTCGTGGGTAACTTAAAGGGAGACTATGCACACCCGGCAGCTCTGATAACTGGGTTTCCCAGTATGACAACTGTTGCTCAAGAACCTCGCCTTCTAAGTATGTCCGCTGCCAGTGCGCATAGTCCGCATATTGAATATCCAGAGCCGGCAGTGGCATTTCCTTCCCTTGGCTTAATGCATCATACAGCTGGAAAAACTCTTTATTCAGCACCTCCATCGACCAGCCATCAGAGGCGATGTGATGCATGTTGAATAACAACACCCCACTTGTCTGTGACGTATGAACGTAGTGCACCCGCACCATCAAGTCTGACGCTAGGTCAAACGGCCGCATAAATTCGTCTTCTAACAAAGCGTCAATGGCCTGAGCCTGGGCCTCTCCTGATAGGTGGCTAACCTCTTCTTGCACAACCTCAACCGCCACCTCTGACATAGGCTTTATCTTTTGCTTCACTTGACCATCTTCTTCGACATACACACTACGCAACACTTCATGTCGTGCAACAATGGTACTCAATACCTGCTCTACCAGCGTCAAATCAAGTGAACCCGAGACCCTAAGCGCCATCGGCATATTATATTCACTTGACCCGCCTTGAAGCTTGTCCATAAACCATAACCGTTGCTGTGCAAAAGAACAAACCTCTAATTGCGCAATATTATCTGAGTTCCTTTTCTTAATCTTTTGAACGGAAAGCTCCGAATCTTTGTGCTGCAAAAATTCCATCAGTGCATCTTTGTTTTCTTTAATAATCTGCACCGTTTCCTTATCTAAGTGTCCCTTTGAAGACTTTGCCTTAAGCTTTCCATTCTCAATGAAAACCAAAGCTCCCTCAGAGATCAGCTGGTTATAGAGGTCATTCATATTTTTCTCAATACCTTCATTTTTGTTATTCATTGTCTCAGCCAAACTAGATTTGACTAGATGCAAAAACAACGGAAACTGTTTTTGTACTCTACACGTCCCTTGCTTGTTTACCTGAGGCGCCTAAAACTAATTACTCTAATATCAGACAATCAGTTAAGTTGCTTCATGTGCGACCACAGTCGTAACAAGAAGATACAAGTAACTCTAATAAGCAACCAAATTAGATCTATCATGCCAACTCAAAGCAAAGTGTTTTATTATCTATTTTTTCTCTGATATCCCTTCAAGCTACCTAAGACATCATAAGTTGGTGAGCCACACACCTGTTAAGTTGTTAACTACTTCAAGACTTAGTAATGGAGTGGCGTATTCCATGAGATAAATCTCCAAAACGTATGCAAAACAGCTTACTTTAATCCACGTAAATAACGAAAAGCAAGCTATCTCATTGCGTATATAACTACAGCGCAAACTCACGGCTAAACGCATCGACTCACGCGTGAGACAAAAAGCGACTTACCTATCAAATCGTATCTTATGACATATTTAGAGTAAAACTATGCCATAAGATACGGCAACGTATTACAAGTTGCAACCGTTTTGCTCGAAATTCACTCTCATTGAGCACTAATCGTGCCGACCTAAAAGCAAATAATAAGATTGATTCTTATACACTTATAATACAAACCTTGTTAATAAACATAAGCATATCTCTATAGCTTAAACGGTTCGTTAGAATTCATATTCTAATGCCTCCTCAGATTTCATAAGCTCTTGGCGCAGCGCCTTTTCTTTATCAAATTGGTTACACATCTCACATAACTGAGCAATAGTAGAAATTTCATATAGACCTTTGAGTTCAATATTTGTATACCCCTTAGCTTTCAACTCCGCAATCAGTCGCATAGCCATGATTGAATGACCACCTAGCTCAAAAAAGCTAGCATTCATACTGATCTGATCAATATTCACTTGTAATAAAGCCGCTAAGATACCTACAACTTGAACTTCTACATCAGTAACGGGTGCAACATATTCTTTTTGTAATTCACTGCTATCTAGTGTGGGAAGTGCTTTTCTATCTATTTTACCATTGGCTGTTAACGGCCAATCCACTATTTCCACAAGAAAACTCGGCACCATATACGCGGGTAACTCACTGTCTAACGCCAACTTCACACTCTCTATTAGCGCGTTATTATCCGTTCCTGCATACTCGTTTGATGGTTTAAAATAACCAACCAATTGTGTCGAGCCAGAGAGCTGTTGCGCAATAACCAGTGCCGAGTCAACCATATCTAGGCTGCTTAATTGATGCTCTATTTCACCCAGCTCTATACGTAGACCATGAATTTTAACCTGATGATCTATTCTACCTTGATATTCAATTACACCGTCAGCTCTAAACCGAGCAAGATCACCCGTTTTATATAGCCGCTGGGAACAATTCTTTTGCTCCTCATTGTAAAAAGGATTTGCTATGAAACGTTCAGCGGTTAACTCTGGGCGATTTAAGTAACCTCTGGCTAAGCCGTCTCCCCCTATATGTAGCTCTCCCACAGCCCCTTCAGGAACTAGGTTCAAGTTAGGATCGAGAATATACAGCTGAGTATTATCAATAGGCTTGCCTATCGGTACTCCTTTGCTGATATCTCCAGAGCAATCCCAGTAACTCACGTCAATGGCCGCTTCCGTTGGGCCATATAGGTTATGCAATTGGCAACTCGGTAATACCTGCCGAAACGCTTCAACTTGGCTTTGTTGTAATGCTTCTCCACTACAAAAAACTTGTTTCAAGCTTAAGCAATCCGAAAACTGCTTCGTTTCTAATATAAGCCCTAACATGGAAGGCACGAAGTGCAATTTAGTGACCTGATGCTGCTCAATAAGTTGACACAAATAATCTGGTTCTTTATGCCCTTCAGGTTTAGCAACAACCAGTTGTGCACCATATGCAAGCGTCCACATAAACTCCCATACCGAGACATCAAAACTATAGGGCGTTTTCTGTAACACTCTGTCATCATTGCTCATACCATACTTATTATGCATCCAGTGAATGCGATTGAATAGTGCTTGGTGTTCAATCATGACACCTTTTGGCTTGCCAGTAGAGCCTGATGTATAAATCACATAAGCTAAATTGTCAGTACTCAAGCCCAACTCAGATTTAGCTTTCGTACTTGGGTCATATTGTGCAAACAAGGTATGGTTATCTAATGCTATGACAGGCACATCCAAACAGCTTGCAGCCGCTATACTACTTCCTTGAGCCAACACAACATTGAGTGCCGCATCTTCCGCCATGTATGCTAATCGGGATGAGGGGTAACTTGGGTCGATTGGCACATAAGCGCCGCCCGCTTTTAATATAGCTAGGATACCAATGACCATTTCTACAGAACGCTCAGCGCATAAGCCAACAATATCATCTGGCTGAATGTCATGCTCTTTACGTAAATAATGCGCTATTTGGTTGGCTCTAGCATTTAGTTCGCCATAGCTTATATACTCTTCAGAAAACACCACCGCCACACGCTCTGGTGTTTTCTCTGCTTGTTGCTCAAATAATTCATGAATACATTTGTCTTTCGGATAAGGCATCGCTGTATCATTCAGCTCACAGACCAAGCGTTCTTGCTCATTTATTGACAATATTGGCAGTGAACACAAGGAATCGCCTCCGCTGGCTACTATGCTAACAAGGCCATTCAACAGCTGACAAAGGTGCTCATTAAGCGCTTGAATTCTGTTCTCATTAAAAATACTAGTGTCATATTCCCATACTAAAGTCACACCAGAGTCACTCATACTTATGTCAACATCGAGATCAAATTTTGCGTGAATATAATCAGCATGGTAGGTCTGCAATTCGACATTGGGTAACTGGTATTTCTGCTCTGAGTTATTACCTAATGCATAGTCACTATTTGTGGTTAATAAAATCTGGAATAAAGGTGAGTGTGTTTGATTTCTTGGGATTTTTAGGCGTTCAACCAACTGCTCAAAAGGTACGTCCTGATTAGATTGAGCATCTAAGTGCACTCCTCTAATATGAGAAAAGTAGTCACTCAATGAGGTAAACCCTGTATTAGCTCTCAACACTAATGTATTGGCAAAAAAGCCCACTAAAGGCTCCAACTCAGGCTGGAGTCGGTTAGCGATAGGAGTACCTATAACAATATCATTGCTATTACTATGACGCGAAAGCAACAAAGAAAGCATACCATGTAGCAACATAAATGGTGTTAACTGATACGCCTTTGCAATATCACTCAACTCCTTAGCAACCGCTCCTGGTAACTGTCCATGTACAATACCCACACGACTGGAGCTACCTTCAGAGCGCGGCTTATCTAAAGGCAAAGAGTGCACTACGGGAAGCTCGTCTAACTGCTTTTCCCAGTACTCTAGTTGCTGTTCTAATACACCATTATTAAGATATGCTTTTTGCCAAAATGCATAATCCGAATACTGAATATTTAGTTCTGGCAAGGGGTGAAGCATGCCTGATATATATGAATGATAGAGTGTAAATAGCTCTTTTAATATGACTTCTATTGACCAACCATCTGATGCAATATGATGCATATTAAACAGTAAAACCCCGGACTTCTCTGCCCGCTTAACATAGCTGACCCGCAGCATAATATCATTACTTAAGTCAAACGATTGGCCTATGAGCTCTTCAACCGTGTTTTTTAGTGCTGCGTCTAACCGCTCCTCAGGCAAATGACTAAGATCCACTTCTTCAATATCAAAAGCAAACGAAGCCTTGTCTTTTACCTGCTGAACAGCGACCCCATCTCGCTCATGATAGGTTGTACGCAATATTTCATGCCGCTCCACGATTGTGCGAAATGCTCTTTTCAATACAGTTATGTCAAGATCACCACACACATCAAACGCCATGGGCATATTATATTCTTGAGTACTACCTTTTAAGTTATCAATAAACCAAAGACGCTGCTGAGCGTATGATAGAGTATTACTAAGGTCTGTTTGTTGAGACTTAATAACCTTTTTATATCCTTCGGTTCTGAGATAGTAAATAATTCGTTCTTTATTATCTTTTATTCGCTGTATCAACTCAGGGACGGCATATTCAAAGTTTATTTTAAGTTGATCATTCTCAGCTAGTTCAAATGAGATCTGAGCTTCGCTGCACTCAGCAATTAATTTTTTTATGTTTTCCACAGAAGTTTTACCTTTTTAAAGTAGTGTTAGGCTTACAGGAAGTCCCAAATAATTAATAAAACGTGTATTACAAAGCTTCATCGTACTAACACATGAATAAGACTTATCCTATGCCTGACTTGCGCAATGATAATATTACTCATTGAACAGTAAAACGCTTCACTGCTCAAAACGCAGCTACTGCGATACAATAACTACACATCAAAGCAACCAACCTCAATACTTGAGGTAAACGCACTCACTCAGCTCACAAAGAGTGTAGAGTCAACTTTTTTGTTCTTTGCTTTCCACCAACTTTCAACCACTAAGGTTCTTAATAACCAGCGATCTTTGCCGTCAAACTTTGGGTTGTAAGCGTTGCGAGAATGCACTACACGGCGATTGTCAAAAATTAACATCTCACCTTCCGCTAACGTTAAAGTCAAGTGTCCTTTATCTATAGACTTTTTGACTGCAGCAAGAGCTTGGGCTGAAGCATCACTGCATGCTTCCATATATGCTGGATCATAAACAATCTCAGGGTCTTTAGTGCCATCGAGTACTCTTACTCTGGTACTGCGTAAATCCCCATCATTAACGAACGTAATATCCTCCCAAATTAAGTAATCCGACAAACTCAGCTGCTTTCGCTCTTTGCCTGTTAGCTCTAAGTGATTTGCAGGCATTAAATATGTCTTCACCTCAGGATCATCTCTTAGGCATAATAACGTCACATAGTCAGCTTTTGTCTCATGAAAACCATCTTCAATATGCCATTCTAGAAATACACTATTGGTTCCTACCTGCTTACAAGAGTCTTTTTTAATCGGATAAATATCATCAACAAGCCCACTCGTGATTTTATCTTTGAAGTTATATACGTACCCAAGCGACACTGAAATTATTGACTGTAGCAGCGCAGCAAAGTCTCGCTCTTTGCCCTTAATTTCTCTTTTAGTTAAAGGGGTATCACGCAGCCCCTCTTGTAACGGTAAGTTTTGGATTAATAGATAGCTATACTCACCACCTTTAAACTTAAATTCCAATAACTTCTTTTTGACCCTACTTGGAAACTTGCTCCACGTTTCCAAGTAGCTAAATGTTATATCGGCACCGTCTGTAGACTTTTCGGCATGATGTTGCTTGACTAGCCGCTCTATTTGCTCTTTTTCTTCATCTAGTAAAGTGAGAGTCATACCCTCACAATCGCGCTTTATGTTTTTATTATACTTCTTGGGGCTAAGTTCTTCTGCCAATTCCATGTTTTTCTCCAAATCATTTGTATCACCAAGCCAAACTCGTGACTTGATGACAAGGGCTACACGATACTAAGTCGAACATAACCCTCACAATAATATTTTTGATGATTATATAGTTATCGAGTTTTTCTTTTCTGGTACAACGGTGCCTGCCTGGCTTTTCATGGCCGCTCTAGACTCTTCCACTAACCCAGCAATCGCTTTGATAGTGGGAAATTCGAATACATCTTTTAATGCTATGCTCACTTCATACTCTTCATTAATAGCTGCCACTAAACGACTGATTAGCAATGAATGTCCCCCTAATTCAAAAAAGTTGGCTTCTGTGCTAATTAGATCAGCATCAAGAGTAAGCAACTCGGACCAGATTTTTACAATATTAACTTCTAAATCAGTTTCCGGAGCAATATACTCTTGTCCTGAAAGTGCTCGGTCCGGTTCTGGCAGTGCCTTTTTATCTATCTTTCCATTTGCACTGAGGGGCCAAGTTTCTATCATCACAATGGTCGTTGGTAGCATGTACTCGGGTAACTTGTCTTTAAGTGCCGCTCTTAATGAGGCTGTAAAGTTTGTTTCTAACTCTTGTTGTGGCATGTCAGCAAAAGGAGCACTTAGTGGCTTAACGTATCCTACAACTTGCAGGTTACCTTTTATTTCTTTGGCTAAAGCGACTGCTGAGTCTACTTCATCTAATGCTGAAATTTGACCTTCAATTTCACTTAGTTCAATCCTAAACCCTCGAATTTTTACCTGTTCATCTGCTCGCCCTATAAACTCTAAACTCCCATCAGCTAAGTAACGAACAAGGTCACCGGTGCAATATAGCCTCTGCTCAGGAATATCATCACTTTCACAGCTTACAAACTTTTCGTCCGTTAGCGCTGAGTTATTAAAGTAGCCTTTTGCTAAACCATCTCCAGCTATGTACAAGGTACCTATGACACCTTGTGGAACCAATTGGTGTTCATCATCTAGTACGTAGAAAGAGGTATTTGGAAAAGGTACACCAAGAGGAATAGAGCCACTCTTTAGATCTTCGATACTATGAGCACCAGTGTCAAAGTAACTAGCATCTATTACAGTTTCTGTTTGTCCATATAAATTATAGATCCGAGTCTGTTTATCAATGACACTATGAAGTAGCTCAAGATCATCTACTTTCCAAGCTTCACAGCCAATGGATAGGTATTTAAGTCCACTTAAAAGTAGTTTATTCTGTTTCAGGTACTGCCCGAGCTCCCTTATAACACTTGGCACAAAATCCCCATATGATACTTTATGCTGCTCAATCAAAGTATGTAAGTCAGGCGCCGAAATCAATGTTTCATAAGAGCACACTATTAGCTTTCCAGCATTGCTACACAACGCCTTAATAATATCACCCAAAAGAATGTCTACTGAAAGCCCAGCCATTTGTAATACTGTTAGAGGCGATTTATCGATCGCAAAAATACTATCCCATCCAGCCTTTCTCGCGAGCAGTCCACTGTGCTGAACCATAATTCCTTTAGGCTTGCCAGTTGTACCTGAGGTATACATTACATAAACGAGATTGTCCGGCGTCAAACCCAATGACTCATTATCTAAGTTATCGGTTGACTGCTCTGAGAGTAGCGAATGGTTTCCCTCAACTAAGCCATCCATAGTCACTATTCTTGATTCTTCTATATTATCAATTTTAGTAACCAGTTTAGACTGTGTTAGAACAACTTTAGGTTCTGTTTCAGTAGTAATCTCTGTAAGCCGAGCACTGGGGTGACTCGGGTCCAGTGGGACATATGCCCCACCAGCTTTCAGAATACCTAAAATACCAATAACCATCTCTAAAGAGCGCTCAACGCACAGGCCAACTAGGGTGTCTGGTACTATGTTATGACCAGACCTTAAATAATGAGCCACTTGGTTTGCTTTATCGTTTAATTGAGCATAAGTCAGCTGTTGATCCGCAAATACCACCGCGACCTGATTTGGAGACTTTTTGACTTGTTGTTCAAATAGTTCATGAATACACTTATCGGTGCCATACGCTTGCTTAGAACCATTTAGCTCATGTACGAGATGCTTAACCTCAGACTCTGACATCATAGGCAATGACCGTGGCGTCATTTGTTTAGGCTCATCAACCTGACTAATTGCGTCAAACAGTGCACATAAATGTTGATTAAGTTGCTCAATATACTGGCTTTCAAATAAACCACTATCATAAACCCAGTCTAGGCTGGCTCCCTGTTCATTTATACTGACGTTAAGTTCGATATCAAACTTAGCTTGTACTTCTTCTAAATGACGAGCCCGTAACCTAGCCTCTGGCAAAATTAATGTTTGACTACCGGAACTGTCGTTGACACCAAAGTCGCTACTGGTTGTCAGCATAATTTGAAATAGTGGACTACACTCATTGCTTCTCGGTACTTGTAAGCACTCAACAAGCTGTTCAAATGGCACATCTTGATTAGATTGCGCCCCAAGATTGACTTGTTTTATGTGCTCAAAGTATTCACTTAGTGTCTTATGCTCTGTATTCGACCTTAATACTAGGGTATTTGTAAATAGCCCTATAAGCGGTTCCAACTGTGCTTGAGTACGATTGGCAATAGGTGTTCCAATAATAATGTCGTTGCTGTTACTGTGCCTTGATAGCAATAGCGAGAATACAGCATGCACTAACATAAATGGTGTTAACTGTAACTTACTCGCTGTTTCACAAAGCTTTTTCGCGACATCACTGGACAGCAGTCCCTGTACGAGCCCTCCGGTTTTTTGTTGATTTTTCAAACGAGGAAAGTCATACGGCAAACTATGTATCATCGGGGCATCTTGCAGCTGTTTTTGCCAGTAACTCAGCTGACTCTCCAGCACATCTCCAGCTAAGTATTCCCGCTGCCAATGACTATAGTCTGCATATTGAACCTCCAGCTCAGGTAAAGGGTTTGGATTCCCTTCACTAAATGCGTGATAAAGAGTAATAAACTCTTTGATTAATAGCTCTGTTGACCAGCCATCGGAGGCAATGTGATGCACATTAAATAGTAGCACTCCAGAGCTTTCAGATTTGCGAATATAGCTTACTCTCAACATGAGATCCTGCGCCAAGTTAAATGGTGCATTCATATCGATTGAAATAAGACTATTCACCTCAGACTCGAGCTTCTCACCCGTGAGATGCTCTAGATTTTCAACTGTAATTTCAAAGTCAACCTCTGATGTATCACGAATGACCTGACGTACCTCGCCAGAGTCAGAAAGATATACTGTACGTAGCACTTCATGGCGTTCAATAATTGTTTCAAATACACGTATCAGAATTTCAAGATCGAGCGTACCGATGATCTCAAATGCAACGGGCATATTATACTCAGCGGAGCCTTTATGCATACTATCAATAAACCAAAGCCTTTGCTGTGCAAATGAGGCTATATTAAGCTCATTATCTAGTTTTGGGCACGCGCTAATATTAGGAATATTGGAGCTTGCTTGCTGCTGAAGCAGCTCAACAATTTCACCTTTTTGGGCAACTATTTTTTCTTTGAGTCCTTCATCCATTGCGCCTGGCGGTGCTTTGAATGCCAAGCTCCCCTTATCCAGATATAAAATAATGCCTTTACTATTTACCTCTTTTAACAGCTCAACAACCTTCATAATACACCACCTTCCATATTTTCTAATTTTTCATCACTTGCACTATTTAAAAGCAGTAATGGTTCGATATATGCCGCAAGATCAGCGATCGTTTTGTTTTCGAATAGCACTCTTACGCTAATGTTAATATTGAACTCCCCTTGGATACGGTTTAACGCTTTCATAGCGAGCAATGAGTGGCCACCGATTGCAAAAAAATCCTGTGACGTACCAATCATCATTGAAGTATCTAGAAGCTCTTGCCAAATTTCAGCCAGCTTAACTTCAACTGCAGTCTTGGGGGGAACAAAACCGGCATGCGTATGATTTTGCGCAATTGTCGCTAATGCCTTAACGTCCAATTTACCATTAGATAAATATGGAAATGCCTCCTGCTCTATAAGCTGTGTTGGCATCATATATTCAGGTAGCTTGCTTGCGAGCAATTGAGTAAGTTCAGCTTCTGAAACTTTAGGTGCGATATAAAACAGGGCTAGGCTGCCCCCAACAGCAACACACTTAGCCTGCTCAGCAAGACCCGCATTAAGGATTACCATCGCAACTTCATCAGGCTCAATTCTATACCCATTTAGCTTAACCTGATTATCCAGTCGATCTAAATACATCAGATTGCCATCTGTTAATACTTGAACAAAATCACCTGTTTTGTAAAAGTGCAAGCATGTAGTATCACAATAGACCATCGCATCTGCAGTAAGTGATGTTTGACCAAAGTAACCTTTAAAAACTGAATCTCCAGCAATCTGTAGCTCTCCGGATTCACCAACCTCTGCAAGACAACCATCTTCTTTAATAACTCGACTATGCAAGTTATCTATAGGATAGCCGATAGGCACAAAGTCCGTTGATACTGTGTCATCATAACGCCAGAATAAAGCATCTATGCAGCATTCAGACGGCCCGTATAAATTAACAACCTCACAATTAAATGCTCTCATCGCTTTGTCTGCAGTTGCACGTTTGAGCGCCTCCCCGCCACAAAACACACTTGTCAATGCGTAGTCATTTGCCGCACCAACTTGTTCAAGTAATAGTTCTAGCAATGATGGCACTAACTGTAATCGCGTAATCGCATACTCTTGCATCGTGCGCTCAAATAAATTTAAGTTATAGTTAATGTCACTGGTCGCAATGACCATAGTCGCCCCAACCATCAGGGGGCTCCAAAACTCCCAAAGAGATGCATCAAAGCTCGCCGACGTTCTTTGTAAAAATCGTTCCTTAGCAGTAAAAGAAAACTCTCGATTGATCCAACTCATGTGATTGAGTAGTGCTTTGTGGCTTACGCTGACACCCTTTGCTTTTCCTGTTGAGCCTGACGTAAATAAGATGTAAGCCAAGTCATCTTCATGAATGTTGATGTCTGGTGCTTCGGTTGAATACAAGCTTAGCTCTAAACTTGTGTAATCGACATTATTACAATCAGGCAACGAGAAGTCGCCTAAGCTAATTACTGTACTAACCTCAGCATCTTTTAACATCCCCACGATCCGCTGCTCAGGCAAGTCAACATCAACAGGAACATACGTTGCTCCTAGTTTCATTATCGCCAACATGGAGATAACAAACTCAACTGAGCGCGCTAGGCACAATGCAACATTATCCCCTTTGCCAACACCTTGTTGCAGTAGGTGGTTAGCTAACTGATTAGCCGCTTTGTCCACCTCTAATAACGTTTTCTCTTGGCCGTCCAGTTCAATTACTTTTCCTTCACCTGAAGCAACTGCTTTATTGTAGTGGTCTAAAACTGTGGAGCCGGTCGCGGTTACATTTTGACCGCAACCGACATATTGCGGCGCAGTTTTAGGGCTAGATATACCAATATTGACAGACAAAGTGGTCTTTATCTGGGCAAGTAGATAAATAATGGTCTGTTGCTCAATATACCGGCTGTCATAGATTAATTGCAGACGACTTTCACTTCCTTGCTGAATAAACATAAACTGTAGCTTACAAACTTCAGTTACATGTTTTATTTGTTCGACTTGTAGCTCTGAGCTGTCCGTTGCTATAAGACTATCAAAAATAAAGCTAAATCCTGCGGTTTCATGGTCATGAGTTTTACTAAAACATTCGGCATAATCTTTCCCATTTTCGCTACAAATTTCCTCTTGCTTAAGCGCTTCATCAAAGCATTGCTGTGCGTTCGGGAATAAAGGTACAGCTCGACTGAGAGGCCCTATAACATCGGCCAAATCACTGTCTGAACGACTATCAAACATTCGCGCTAACTCTGCTTTGGGCGCAAACTTTTTAAGTGTTTGACGTAAGCTAGCACAGACTACTTCGGCGCTAGTTAGCCGGTGTTCAGCTGCATAGTGAGCGACTTCCCTATAGATATCTCCTAAGCCGATCTGCTCATCTTGGTATTCCTGTTGGCTTTCACCTTTGTAACGCTGTAATGTGCACTTATCTTCAAACGCAGCAACACTCTTGTCTCGATCCCAAAACTGACGTATGTCGGCTAACTCCTCATCTAATAAGAAATCTGCTAACCAAGGCGCCAGCTCTTCATACTGAATTACGTCATCTTGCAGCCAGGTTTCTACTTCATTTAAGCGCCCGCTGCCAGCTTTGGTGATGGACTGCAGTAATTGCATGAGAGTGAAGCTATCACAGTTTAAGGCCGGCAACTCAAGGTAGCACCAATGCTTTTCTCTTTGTGCTGCAATAACTAAACGCAACCAAGGAGTCGCGACCAGATCATCAGCATCACAACTGGATAAATTTGAGAGCTCTCGTTTCCTCTGAGCTATTTGAGCATCACTATAATCACTCCAATCCTCGGTTACTAAGTCTACTGTTGCATTTGAGCAAATGCGTTGCCAAAGCGCTCCATATTCATCCACTTCATAAGCTGTACGAAGGATGTCAAAGCGCTCTACAAGTTTGTTCAAGTAGATATTGATTGCTTCTATATCTAAGTCTCCGCTATATAAAGCACTAATTGCACCCTGACGCATTGACTTATCAGGATTATTTTTCAGCTGAATCCAGTGTGAGCTCTGAATTGGAGATGCCAATACTTTTTTATTCATTGGGTTATTCCTTATTTTTTTCTGAATCGCTCATGCAAAAATTGTTTATTACTATATTTTTTAATATCCACAACGTACTGAATCACCACTCAGAATCGATTTCAAAATTACAAACTGTTACTTCTTTGAAGCATTTGATTTTGGGTAGTCTATAATCACAAGACTTATTGACTCACCCTCTTCTATTTTCTGTTTTATACTATTTTCATTCTGCGCTATTAAAAGCTAAGTTAGCTTTACCTAAAGAAAGCCTGTTTCCATTTCTGACTCTGTTACTGGTTGAGAAGGGGGCGAAAAGCAACCATGGTGAATAAAGTGTGTGAGCTCTTCTTCTATTTCACTGAGTACTGCACAAATATTATTTAATTTATCCTGGTTTCTGCGTAGTTCAACCTGCTCACCGACAATACTGAAATCAATGTATTTTTTAAACGAAGTAAAGTCTTTAAACTGAGCGTAGCAACCCGTAAATAGACCTTCCCAGCCTGCAAATGGTGGCGGAAATCGAAACTCATCATGCTCCTTAAAACCATATTTAGGATTTGTAATAATAAACTTCATGGCAATACCGATCCGTTCAAATTTGGATGGCCCCGAGGAGTGGAATTGGTTTGCCCTAAATAAGTATGCATCACCTAGTTCAGGTTGCACAACACTGGTGCTAGTCATTTCGCTTTTAGGTAAAACCGCTATCTTTCCTTTAGCATCATGATAAAGGTAACTATGGCGAAGTGTTTCAACATCAACACCAGTAAACTCTCCAGCTAAAGCAAGGTAATCGGGTGCCTGAGTTGCCCCGTCGACGAGGAAGTTCGTTTTAGGTACATTATTTTTACCATAAAGGCTGGGGACCTCTTCCGAGGTCATTACTTCAAAGAGCGGTTGTTCATTAAGATTTTCTAGTGCTGATTGACGATAAAGAGGGATCCATAGGTTGTAACATGGTCCCATCCATTGATCGATAGAATCAACATGCCACTGATATTTGTTCTCTTTATTCAACTCAGTAACAGGCCTAACGGCAGAGTTCTGTAAGTTAACTGGCGCAACAAAGTCGTTCACATAAGCAATATCACCTTGGCAAATGCCTGGGTAAATTTCACTTAAGGAATCGACAACTATATTTAATAACTCATCACTGTGAGCCTCTACAAACCGTCTATTGACATAATGCAGCTGATTATAAAAACAGTCTTTTGCCTCAACTCCTCGAATTGTGGAGCGCACTAAAGCGAGTAAAAGCTCATGGGGAATAGCTTTGTCTAGTTTCAACATAAACATAGATCCTTTTATATCGTAAAATTATTTTTTCTGACTAACTGGCCTTAAAAAAGCGTAATTTAGATTTTAAAAAGTCAAAGAAAAACAGGCCGTGATTGCCAAAGCAGTATTCTAAAGAGCATTTCACGCTCACTACTACGCAAACTTTTTTGCTAGAATTTTAAATATACTACATGCACTAAATGCCAATACATTTAAACATCTAGTAACAGCCACCAAACATTTTTAAAACTAAGTAACAGAAAAACTCTGTTATTCAAAGGTTCAGTCAGCATCTCACACGTGAGATGCTGACTGAACCTATATTGAGATTTCATCCCATTGCCACGAGGACTCGGCGTTCACCTTTGAATGGCTTGCGACCATGGGCAACGAGCCAGTTATCTAGCAATAAAACATCTCCCTCACGCCAATTAAACTTCACCTCCTCGTTTACATATGCCTTTCTTAGCGCCTCAACAGTCATATCGTCAATATCACTACCATCGCCATAGCATGTTGAATACGGAAAGTCTGCAAGGGCTAGATCTTCTGCCATTCTAGCCCGTACATCAGGGCATAGATTATTTGTATGCCAGAATGATATATGATTGAACCACACCTTATCCTCACTTAAAGGGTGTTTGTGTACTGCCTTTCTCACCTGCTCAGTTACCACTTTATCATCTGAAATTGCTGTCACTTTTAGGTCTGCTTTCTCTGCATACGCTTTAATCTCTGCGATATTAGTCATGCCGAATGCTTTTTTAACCGTAGGTCCATAACCATTGCCATAATTTCTACGCAACAGCCATCCATCCCTTTGTTCAAATTCAGAAATAATGCCATCATCAATTCGTTCAAGCACTTTACGTACATCGGCTAACTGCGTCTGACCACCACTTTCGGGCGCAGTTAAACAGCAAAAAGCTAGTTTCTTAGGAGGTTCAGTAACATAGGACAATTCATTATGTAATGCAATTTCCTGATCTGAAGGAAACTCTGTAGCTGTATAGACACCCTTAGATAGTTTAGTTCTAGGCGTTGCGCCTTCAACATACTGCGCCGTGTCTCTGATACTGGCAGCAACAAATTGTTGAAAATCCTCTTCACTATGAATATTAAAACCTCGAAACAAAACAGCTCCAAAGCGAGCAAGATCTCGTGTGATTTCGGATTCATTTTGACTATACCAAGTCGGTAAATCAACGTTTGCTGCGCTACTCTTATACACAATTGGTAATGTTGGCGACTCTTCTAAAAAAACCTTTGAAACAAGTGAACTTTGCGGCGCTGTGTTGCCATTCTTTTTATTACGCCATTTGTTAAAACTCATGCTACATTTCCTTCAACTGAGAGTTGCTTCTTACTTCTCGCAGACTTAAATTTTCGCTTCACAGAGCGCAATTTGCTGCGGGCACCTTCATTCAATACCATTTTCACATCCGCTAACGTTTTACTCTGCATTTCATGCGATATTAACATCGCCATTATTTTTTCTATTCTGCTAAGACTAGACTGTTCAAAGCTACTGTTGCGTAGGCACCACTGGCCTTTTATTTCCTTACCATTAAAATCGTCCGCAATTAATAGGCTCACCGGACTATCGCAGGGAAAGTTATGCTTCTGAAGCAGCTCAGAACGTATGAACTTAAGTTGATAGACAAAAATAGAATCCCAGTTAGTGCCAAACTGCTTATTGTACTGTTGTGTCACCCAACTTTGCTCTAAAAATCCATTCTCTTCACTGCGTAGTAAACTCGTCAAAATATCATTAAGCTTTGTAAGTACATTCCCATGTTCGCTAAACGAACCTGACATAAAGCCAGCGCCATTAGAAGATGGTAATCCCGATACTGCAGTTAAAATACAACTACTTTCGGAATAAACAGCTAACGCTAAATTATAAATAGCAGCAAATGTGTGTGCTATCGAAGTATTATACTGGTTCGCTAGTCTACTGATTCCAGATGATACTTCCTTATTGCAGAAAAAATCAACTGTTTTTGTATTTATTCCTTGCTGATTAATACTCAACTCCAGTAATTCAGGCTGAGGCAAAACTTCTAATTCATCTTGCCAACCTCTGCTATGTCGCCACAGAGTATTGCGTTCAACAGTACCACCATCAGTTATAGGCATATTCGCTACCAACACGTATGAACTGGGCAATATATAGGTCGGCACCGACTTTTTTAGTGCTTGCTGCAATATTTGCAACTTCTCTTGCTGCTCTTGCTTATTGCCTTCCAACCTTAAATACACCACACCATCAACCACCGCGACTTGAGTTGTTTCAAACTGAGTGGATATTTTTTGCTCCAAGAAGAGATCATCTCGACTAGTCTTTGTTTCTCGAATGTGCACTAACTCGATAACTCCTTGATTTGTCTTCCTCACAAGTAATCCACTGTTCTCCAAATTGCCACTACTTTGTCCCGAAATGTATAAATAGCCTATGGCGCCATTAGGCACTTGATTAAATTCATCATACATAACTTTAGCTTGCTGTGTGTCACATAAGCTGCCTAGCATCACTGGTTCACCGGTCGATACTTGCCCTGAACATACATAATTAAGCAAGCCCACACTAAGTCCTGTAATGACCGGGTACAGTTCACTCCATCGCCACAACAGTGCATCCGCGCCGGATTCTGCATCAACAATGATTTTCTTTAATGCATAATCTGGACGCAGCGGTACATTTGCAAGAATCGAGTTTGACAATGTTAAGTGTGTGATCTGCCTTTGTACTAGTGTCTCTACTAACCCTTTTGTTTCTGTTAATAAGGATAGTTTTGAGCCTGCAACAATCGCTGCCAGCCAACTTGTTCTATAAACTTGTTCCATATGTGGATGGAGCAATAGAACTGACTCGCGGTCTAGCTCCATCAACTTTTGCTCTTTGAGCACTTGTTCTAGCAGCATACCTTGATTCATTTGGCCACTACTGGCTGCGCTATCAGCTAACGCAGAGTTGCTTTGCGAAACTTTAACCTCTTCAAGATCCAAGTTTTCACCTGAGTATGCTTTCAGGTCCGCTTCTGAAGGAAATAAAATACAGCCATTGGAGCTCATTTCTACGCCATTATTAGGTAGTAACACACTGCTATCAGGGTCTACCGTCAGTGTACCTAACCATTGGTTGTTTTGAATGGCACCGTGATACTCATATCCACTTCCAGCTTTCAGTACGGCCAATTGAGCAATGTAACGTGAAATCCCATGAATAGCACATATGTGCACTAGCTGGTTATGTTTAAGTCCGTTAGAGAGCAGATATCTTGCCAGTTGGTTTGCTTTGGTATTAAGCATTTTATAGCTCATACGCTCTGAACCACATTCAATCGCTATCGCATCACCTTTCTTTTCAACCTGGTCTTCAAACCGTGAATGTGCCGGCGAAAATGATGTTGCAGCGGCCTGAGGTGTAGTCATCGCAACAGCTGTAGGGGTTAATGCGAGTTTATCCACCGCAATGTCTATGTCCATTGCTAACTGGCGCAATATTACGGTGAAACTACTAGACATCGATTGAACCGTTTGAGTATCGAACAAGTCAGTTGAATAAGTGAGGTTGAGCCATAATCCTTTTTCACCTTCTTCGGCCACCATTTGTAAGTCATATTTAGTTAATGAGTTTTCGCCCATAACTGGATACGTGCTTAAACCATCGAGCTCAAACTCTGATTTCTCCGTATTTTGCAGTGTGAACATCACTTGAAATAATGGACTATGACTTAGCTCTCTTGGTATTTTCAAACGCTCAACTAACGAATCAAATGGAATATCCTGATGATCGAATGCCGTGAGCGTATTTTTCTTATTACGATTAAGTAAAGAACGGAAACTCTCCCCTTCTTTCCACTTTGTGCGATAAGTCAAACTATTGATAAAATACCCAATCATAGACGCTACCTGTGGATGCGTACGGCCAGCAATTGGGCTGCCGATGACCACATCACGAGTGCCACTCCAACGCCCGATCAATACCGAAAAAGCAGTATATAGTATCATAAACAAGGTCGCTTGATTTTCTCTTGCCTTCGCTTTAAGACCATCAAGTTCTTCAGCATCAACAAACCATGAATAGGTTTTCCCTGTAAACTTTTGTTGTGCGCCTCTAGGTCTATCTAAAGGCAAAGAGTGGCTGTATGGAGCCCCTTTAAGCATCTTCTCCCAATAAACCAACTGTTCAGATATTCTGGATTCATTGTAGTAGTTACGCTGCCAATGCGCATAGTCACAATACTGAACATCTAACTTTGGCAATGGATCTACCCGTTTTTTGCAGTAGCTTTCATACAATGCCACAAACTCTTGGACCATAATGGCCTGTGACCATGCATCAGAAGCAATATGATGTAGGGTAAAAAATAAGATATGGTCTTGCTCCGACCGCGCAACAACCTTCGCTTTCAACATCAAATCTGCTTGTAAGTTAAAAGTTTGATTCATTTCTTGAGCCGACACTTGCAATATCCGCTGCTGTTGTTCCTGAGGAGCAAGTTTTGTTAAGTCAATAACCGGTAACTCCCAATATTGCAGCGGTTGAACTTTCTGATAAACCTCTCCATCTTTCTCAACATACGCCGTTCGCAATACCTGATGACGCTCAATAAGCTTATTTACCGCCCACTGCACAGCAGCCAAGTTTAGCTCACCTTTTAAGCCAAACGCAGCATGTATATTATACTGATTACTCCCTCCTTCGAGTTGATCAATAAACCATAAACCTTGCTGGGCAAAAGTTAGAGGGAGCTCTGCGTTTTTATCTACCGGAGTTATGATCGTTTTATTTTCTGCCTCTTTCTTTTCCAGCTCTTGTTTACGGAGGTAAGCACTTATTTCATTTTTATGCTCTCGAATCTGCGCTTTTAAATTTTCAGGAAAGCTACCTTGTTCACTAATATAAGCCAACTGCTCACCTTTTAAGTAAAGTACAATGTTGCAAGCTTCTGCATTTGCGATGATTTGTTGTGGTAAATTCATTAAAACACTCCTTCTTCTACAGCTTTGCCTGCTTCTAATAATTGTGCTTTCTTATCTTCCGCTAGGCTTCTTTCCTGCTCAGTGGCTATTTTTTCTGCTAATTGACTTACAATTGGCTTTTCGAAGAACTCTTTTATCGATAGCGCAGCCTCATTAACAGCGAGCTTGCTTCTTATCTCACTTATCACCCGTGTCACGACGAGAGAATCACCACCTAAATCAAAGAAGTTATCCTCAACTCCAATTTGCTCAATCCCGAGCACCTGTTGCCAGATAGCAACGAGTTTTTCTTCAATCTCATTGCGCGGAGCAATATAGTCGCTATCTAACTCTGGGCGCTCATAAAGCACTTGCTGTGACTTCGCCGCTTCGAGATCTCTATCCACCCACTGGCTTAAGCGTTTCTCCAACGACCCAGTGGAGTGAATAAGCTGAGGGTAGTGCGAGTTGCTGAGCATAGCCGCAAAAGCCTGTACACCTTCATCTGGAGTCATTGAGAAGTCATCCAATGTTTCTTCAGAAAAGCTCCAGCCGTCCCAGTTCACACTAATCCAACGCTCATCTCCCTGTGCATGCTTATTTTGAGCAAAGGTATCCATGAAAATATTGCCGGCAGCATAAGCAGTAAACCCAAGCCCCCCAAGTACCGATGAAAGGGAGGACATAAGAAGACAGAAATCAAGCTGGCGCTCTCGCAATAGCTCATCTAAAACCAAAACACCATTTACTTTAGCGCGATATTGGTTATCGAAGTCCTGCTCTTTGGTCTCCGCTAAAGCAGTCATTGAACCATGTAATTGGCCAGCAGCATGGATGACACCAGTCACCTCACCAAACTTGCTCTCCGCTATGCTCATGGCATCTTGCATTTGTTGCAAGTTTGCCGAATCAGCACTGAGAATAAGCACATCCGCGCCATTTTCTTCTAAGGTATAAATTCTGCGAATTTTCTCACATAGTTGTGGATCAGCATCACTATCTAATAATGCATTCCAAGCTTGCCTTTCCGGCATTGCTGAGCGCCCAATGAGTACCAGTTTTGGCCGTACTACAGTTTCGCTGATATATTGCGCCAATAGTAAGCCGATGTTACCTAAGCCACCGCTGATAAAATACACCCCTTCATCTTTTAGGCTAAGGGCTGCTGGCATCTCACCTTGGTCTAACACTGCCTCATAACATGGTTCCCAGCAATGATTACCACGTAGCGCAACAGTCGCTACTCTCTGCTGAGTTAACAATTCTAGCGATAGGCGTCGAGCCATTGCCGCGATGGCATCATCGTTTACTGCATGATTTAAGTGAACGTCAATCTGGCGACAATTCAACTCGGGATATTCTTGTGGAGCAACCTTACATAAACCTTTAATCGTAGATCTGCCTAATCCAAGCTTCTCTTCTCCTGTCACGTTTTCCACATCGTTGGTCACGAAGTCGACACTAAACCCTGCATCCAATCCCGCTTTCACGATTGCCTGAACAGTATAAAGCGCACTATATACACCGCTACGCTGCTCTTGCGTGAACTCGCTCATGCTCTGGGCCTGCCGCGATTGTACTTCAGCAATGCTGGCTAAATGCACAACATGTGCTAACTGTACCTCACTCGTGACTACACCAATTAGCGTTTCATAATCCAAGCTGTTGTTAATATCAAAGCTAAAGCGCTGCTCGTCAATGCGACTAAAGCTGCTACCAGGGTAAGCCCGATATACGGTATGCCCTTGTGCAAGTAGCTGCGATGCCAAACCTTCTGCGACACCATAGTCATCCATAAGCAACAACCAACACCGGCTTCCCGTATCAAGTAACGGCTTCGTTTGCTTGGGCATAACTCTCTGTTTCCATGATGGTACAGACCACCATTGTTCAGCAGGTAGTTTCGCACCCATAGGGGTTGCGCTTACTGTGGCACCAGCCGCTGCGTCAATCCAATAACGCACTTTCTCAAACGGATAGGTCGGCAAAGGAACCCGTCGTCCAGCTTGCTCTAGGTTAAAGCGATGCCAGTCGACTGCAACACCATGACTCCACAAAGTACCTAATGCATCCAGCAGCTTGACCTGATCACAACAGGACTCATTGGGGTGACGAGTAATCGATAAGACCTGCTGTTTCCGAGCTTGGTGGTTTTTCTTCACTAAGCTGGTTAAGCTTCTGCCCGGGCCGACTTCAATAAACACCTTATGTTCAGACAAACACTCACAATCAGATAAGATTGCATCAATACCATCTGCAAATAAAACGGTACCTCTAAGGTGAGCAACCCAATATTCAGGGCTTTGTGCCTGTTCATCCGTGATAAACGTTCCAGAAACATTGGAAATATAGCGTACCGCTGGAGGACTTAATTTTACTTGCTCAACAACCTGCAAAAAGTCATCCAATATCACATCCATCATTTTTGAGTGGAATGCATGTGAGGTATGCAGTGGTCGACAATCTACTTCGCGCTCTTCTAGTAGAGCGTGTAAATGCGACAATTCTTGTGGCGACCCAGCAGCAACGCAATTATTTGCTGAATTTACTCCAGCTAAACAGGCGCCGCTAAGCTCTAATAAAGGTCGCAAATGCTCCGCTGGCATAGCGATTGATAACATACTACCTGGTGCAGCCTGCTGCATCAGATGACCTCGAGCACAAACCAGTTTTAGTGCATCTTCTAGTGTCAATACACCAGCTAAACATGCTGCCACATATTCACCGATGCTGTGTCCAATCATAACATCAGGTTGAACTCCCCAAGACTGCAAAAGTGTGGCCAGGCCATACTCAATTACGAATAAAGCGGGTTGAGTTATCCGAGTATTTGCAAGCAGTGCCTGTGCAGCTTCTTCGGTAAGCTGGCTACTCATTTCAGGGTAAAGTATCTCCCTAAGATCAGCGTCTATATCTGCCTTAATCAATTCAGCACAGCTATCAAATACAGCTTTAAATTGCGGCTCTAGCAAGTAAAGCTGTTTAGCCATATTAATATATTGCGCACCTTGACCTGGAAACATAAATACGACTGCACGTTCATCAACTTCATTACGAGTAACTTTGGGACTAGCGCTCAATTGGGCTATAGCCTCATCAATCGATGTACAAGTCACATGAGTACTATATTCGTATTGAGCTCGGCCTAACTGTAACGTATAGGCAATGTCGTGTAAGCTGACGTTGTCCGCTCGTTTTTCCTCGAGATGCGCACGTAAGTTATCACAGGCTGCTTTTACAGCATCGCTGGACTTCGCTGACACAGGCAGTAGCAAAGTATCTCTCGGAGAGGTACTCGCCTCGACTTCTGGAGCTTGTTCCATCACGACATGTGCGTTGGTGCCACCAATACCAAAAGAGCTTACGCCAGCGCGCCTAGCCTGGTCATCATCACAGTGCCAGTGCTTGCCCTCTGTATTGATATAAAATGGTGACTTCTCAAAGTTAATTTGCTCATTGCTCTGATTATAGTTGATCGTAGGCGGAAGCTGTTGATGCTTAAGAGCCTCAATGACTTTAACCATCCCAGCTGTACCAGCAGCAACGTCCAAGTGGCCAATGTTCGCTTTTACCGAGCCTAAAGCACAATAACCCGTTTGCTCCGTCTTAAAAGCGTTTCTTAGCGCCTTAATTTCGATAGGATCACCAATCTTAGTGCCAGTCCCATGCGCCTCAATATATTGAACAGTATTAGCGTCAACGTTCGCATTCTTTAGCGCTTGTTTTATGACTGCTGTCTGACCCGAAATACTTGGAGCCATGTAGCCGACCTTGTCTGTGGCATCATTGTTAACTGCAGTACCTTTTATCACAGCATGAATGGTATCTTTATCCGCTATTGCTTTATCTAACCGTTTTAGCAACAGTACACAGCCACCACTTCCCCCTCTGGTTCCACTTGCATCAATATCAAATGGCCGACAGTGACCATCCGCAGAGTTAACACCACCTTCTTGATAAAGATATCCGTCAGGCTTAAGTGAAGCGATGCGCGCCCCCCCTGCCAGTGCCATTTCACATTCGTTTAGCAATAAGCTACTACAAGCCTGATGCACATTAACCAAAGAAGATGAACATGCTGTAAGTACGTTCACACTCGGGCCCGTTAAGTTCAATTTATATGATATCTTTGTCGCGAGAAATGACGGGCTGGTGCTTGCCACTAAGCTTTGCGATGCACTGTTAACTATGTCTGGGTTGCATAATAAGTTTTCTATCAAATATGCGCTGTCAGTGACACCGACAAATACACCCACATTTTTAGGTTTCGAGTGATCACCGTAGCCCGAATGCTCCAATGCGTCAGAAGAAACCTCCAACATAAGTCGGTGCTGTGGGTCCAATAGTTCAGCTTCCCGAGGCGTATAGCCGAAGTGCTTAGCATCAAAGTCAGCCACACCATCCAAGACATCCATAGACTTAATAAAGCGAGGGTCTTTCAACAGTGCAGGCTCAACCCCTGCGGCTAACAACTCCTCATCACTGAAGAAAGTGATGGACTCTTTACCTGCGCTAATATTTTGCCAAAATTGATCTACGTTAGCGGCGCCAGGAAAACGCCCCGCCATACCGATAACAGCAATATCGGTACACTCTTGTGATACACATCTCGTCGTCAACTCTGGCTGTTCTACCTCCATTTCAGAGCTACCACTTGACAAAAACTTAGCCAGCGTAGCGATCGTTGGATACTCAAATAAGTCTGTGAGTTCAACCTCAGCATCTAACTGCTGCTGTATTTCTTTTTGCAATTTGATACTCAGTAGCGAATTACCACCAATTTCAAAGAAGTTACTATTAGCTGATACATTTTCAAGCTGCAAAACATCACACCATATTTGTGCAAGCGCTTTTTCAGTATCATTATGAGCCGCCACAAAGTCACTATTGATTGCCTTCTCTGTTGGGTTTGGTAAAGCCTTTCGATCCATTTTCCCATTAGCGGTGAGTGGCCATTCAGTCACTGTAACAATAGCACTTGGTACCATATGTTCAGGTAGATTCAGCCCTAGTCGCGCCTTTATCTCGGCGACGAAATGGTCATCTGGGTTTACCTCTCCACTCGCTTTCACGTACCCCACGAGCTGATTGGAGCCTGCAACTTCATAAGTAGTTACCAAGGCTGAGTTCACACTTTCTAGCTCTTCTAGTTGTGCTTCTATTTCGCCAAGCTCGATTCTAAACCCTCGTATCTTAACCTGATCGTCAGCGCGTCCAATAAAGGCTAAATTACCATCTGGAAGATAACGAACTAAGTCTCCCGTGCGATATAACCGCGCGGAGCTATTCACTTTCGCCGCATCATAAAATGGGTTTTCAACAAACCGTTCGGCGGTTAGCTCAGGCCGATTTAAGTACCCTCTCGCCAGCCCTTGACCACCAATGTAAAGCTCACCGATACAGCCATAAGGTGCCAGTGCTCCATCATGCATAATAAACAGCGATTTATTTGGTAACGCTTTACCAATACTGACGGGCTCTCCGCGATGCAGCTCTGCAACACTACTCCAGACAGTAGCTTCAGTTGGACCATACTCATTGAATAGCTTAACCCCTGTATCAGAGAACTTTTGATAATGCTTTTCAACGACATTACTTGAACAACTTTCGCCAGCGACGATCACACCTCGCAGCGCCGGTAAAGAATTACTGTCAACATCATTTAGGATCAGATCGTAAAAGCTCGGAACCATCAATAAATGGCTGATATCGTGCTTTTTCAACTGACTAACAATGTAACTAGTGTCCGCCTTTTTATGCGCACTAAGTAGACATAGCTTTGCACCACTGGTTAGTGATGAGAAAACCCCAGCAATCGAACTGTCAAAAGATATTGATGAGATCAAAAGGAAACTAGAAAAGTCATCGTAGATGTCAAACCGGCACAGCGTTGAGTAAACCAGAGACTGATGTTCAATCATCACACCTTTTGGCTGGCCTGTTGAACCTGAAGTATAAATCACGTAGGCAAGATTTTTCGGCTTAAGATTCACAGCAGCGGTTGATATATTGGCTGTTGAGTACTGCGAAAATAGGTGTGACGTTTCACCTACATCACTATTGCCTATGTTATCGAGGGTAATGATCGTACCTTGAAAATCGGTCAAAACATCTTGCAGGTGAGATTGACTCAGTACAACCTGTAATGCCGCATCTTCAAACATATAATTGAGTCGCGACTGAGGGTAGTCCGGGTCTAGCGGGACATATGCAGCTCCAGCCTTTAAAATTCCTAGAATACCAATAACCATTTCTAACGAGCGCTCAACACATAGACCAACAAATGTGTCAGGGCTAATACGGTGGTTCTCACTCAGGTAGTGTGCTACTTGGTTTGCTTTTTCATTTAATTGCCTATAGGTCAAGGACTGATCTTCAATGACGACAGCAACATTGTCCGGACAGCGCTCTACTTGCTGCTCAAATAGCTCATGAATACAGTAATCTGCCGAGTGTGGTAGCTCCACACCATTGAGCTCATTTACCAATTGATGAGTCTCTTGCTCACCCAGCATAGGTATAGCAGGTAGAGCAATACCCCTCTTACTCTGCAGCTCCGAAAACTCGCACAGCAAGCGACATAAGTGTGTATTGAGCTGCTCAATATGTGCTTCTGAGAACAGACTTACATCATAAGTCCAACGCAACCCAACGCCTTGCTCACTGATATTAAGATCAATGTCTAAATCAAACTTTACTTGAATTAACTCAGATGCACTGGCACACAGTTCTACATTGGGTAGTTGAAACTTATCAAGCCCAGCATCATCGATACCATAACTAGTACTGGTGGTCATCATGATTTGAAATAATGGATTGTAAGCTTTGCTACGTGGCACTTTTAGGTGGTCGATTAGTTGTTCAAATGGCACGTCTTGATTTGATTGCGCTTCCAAGTGCACCGTCTTTATATGCTCAAGATAATCGGCTAATGTACTGTGTTCTGTATTAGCTCTCAGTACCAGTGTGTTAACAAAAAAGCCAATTAGCGGTTCTAGCTCCGCTTGCATACGGTTTGCAACTGGCGTCCCAATCACAATATCATTACTATTACTATGACGAGACAGCAACAGCGCTAGGGCACTGTGTAACAACATAAATGGTGTAAGTTCATACTCCTTTGCTACCGCAAGTAACTTTTTGCCGATTTCATCCGGTAGCGCTCCATGAATGACTGACGCCTGCTGCTTTTTCGCAGCAGGCCGCGCTTTGTCCAGTGGTAAAGAATGAACAGCTGGAGCCTCATCTAACTGCGATTGCCAGTATGCCAGCTGTTTTTCCAGCACTTCACCTTCAAGGTAGTTTTTTTGCCACTGTGCATAATCCGCATATTGTACCTCTAACGGGGGGAGCGGGTTTTCTTGTTTAGCACTGTATGCTTGGTATAGCGTTACAAACTCTTTTGTTAATACTTCGACAGACCAACCATCCGAAGCAATGTGATGCATATTAAATAATAAAACACCGGCATCTTCAGATTTCTGAAGGTAACTCACTCTTAGCATTAAATCTGACGCAAGATTGAAGGAGGTCGTGATGTCAGCATCCATTCTTTGAGTTACCGCTTCAGTTAAGGCTTCCCCCGCAAGGTGACTTAGATCCTCAACCTTGACACTGAAGTCGATCTCATTCATCGGTCGTATACGCTGTACCATCTGCCCCTGTGACTCCTCGTATACAGAACGCAATACCTCATGACGCTCGATAATTGTAGAGAAAACCTGATTAAGTACCTGTAGATCAAGCACGCCTTTGGTTTCGAATGCCATCGGCATATTGTACTCAGGAGAACCACCTTGAAGACTATCGATAAACCATAGACGTTGCTGTGCAAAGGAAATATCCGCTTTGCCCTGATCTCGAGCAACCACTTCAATTTTTTCTCCTCCACCGGTTTCGCTGTACATAGAGTTTAATTGCTCCAAGTAAGCAACTAAGGAAGTTTTATTGGCTTTGATTAGATCTCGAAGCTCTGCAGTGATAGCTCCCTTAGGCGCTTTCGCTTTCAATTGGTTGTTTTCATCTAAATAAAGATCGATATCGGATTTAGCTAATGTATTTAGTATAGTTTTTGCGTTCATTTTAAAACTCGACCTCTTCAATTTCGTTTTCAACACGTTGAGTCAAACGTTGTTTTAATTCTTTTTTGGCTATTATTAAGTCGCAGAGCTGTGCTAGCTCACGGATATAGGGCGCTTCATATAGCGCTTTCAAATCCAGAGAAATACCGAACTGAGCCTGGATATGGCTGAATAAGCGCACCATCAGGAGTGAGTGTCCACCGATTTCAAAGAAGTTCACTGTGGTGCTTATGGTGTCTGGCTCTAAGTTCAATAATTCCGCCCATATGGTGACTAAAGCTTTCTCAGTTTCAGACTCTGGAGCAGTATACTTGCCCATGAGCGCCGCGCCATCAGGCTCAGGCAACGCTCGCTTATCTACTTTGCCATTGGCTGTTAACGGCCAACTAGGTACAACGATCAGCGCACTAGGTACCATGTGATCTGGTAACGATGACAGCAACTCCGCTTTAACTTGAGCAATCAGGTCCCCATGGCTTTCTTCGGTAATTGGGCTGTTGGGTTTTATATAACCAACCAGCAGCTGCTGCTGTTCAAGCTCTTTGGCCATCACCACGGCTGAATCAACTTCTTTTAGCCTTGTTAGGTGTGTCTCAATTTCACCTGTTTCTACCCTAAAGCCTCTTACTTTGACTTGATCATCTACACGGCCGATGTATTCCAAATTACCATCAGTTCGATAACGGACCAGATCACCACTACGATAGATGCGCTTAACCGCTCCTAGTGGGGTGGTGTAAAGCGTAAATTTTTCACCGTTTAGTGTTGCTCTATTGAGGTAACCCCTAGTTACGCCATCACCGGCAATACACAACTCACCAATGGCTCCCATTGGTGCGGGCACATCACCGTTTAAAATAAAGTGTGTTGTATTGTTAATTGGCCGCCCAATCGGCACACTGCCATCACACAGTGATAAGTCATCCGCTTCAGCAATCGTAAACGTAGTGCAACCTACTACTGTTTCTGTGGGCCCGTACTCATTGATATATGTTGCTCTCGGCAAACAATTTTTCCGCCACTTTTCAATCACTTTAGTGGTCAGCTGCTCACCTCCGATCACCAAACTATGTGCTTGGTCGCAAGGCTTGCTGCCAGCAAACAAAGGATATAAACCATCAAGATGAGTTGGAGTGAGCTTAAACAGCCAACTGTCCCCTTGCTCAAACAAGTACCAAGCTAGCTGCTCAAACATGCTAAGCATGTCTTCTGGCAGCACCACTAACTGTTTTCCAGAGATAAGTGGAGTGAACAAGCTTGTTACTGTCGCATCAAAGTTTAGCGACGTACTCATCACAGCCCCTGCTTGATTAGGCTGTAAATAACCCAGAGCGTAGGTAAGATAGTTAACTACGCCATGATGCTCAACCAGAACCCCTTTTGGCTTTCCAGTAGAACCAGATGTATAGATAACATACGCTAAGTGTTGAGATGTTAAGCCCAAAGACTGTATATCTAAGTTGCTCGCTGGCCAGTGACACAGGTTACTCTGATACTGATCATTCAATAATGCATCCAGAGCGATTAAGTCACATTCATAGCTGGAGTACAAAGACTCAAACTGAGTCTGAGTTAAAATTAGGCTCAGCTCAGCGTCGTTGATCATAAATGCCAAACGCTCCTCGGGATAACCAGGATCAAGAGGAACATACGCGCCACCCGCTTTCAGTATCGCCAAAATAGCAATAATCATTTCCTCACTTCTCTCGACGCTCAAGCCAACTAAAGAGTCCGGCTTTACGCCATAAGAGCCGCTTAGATAATGTGCCAATCTGTTGGCTTTCTCATTCAACTGTCGATAGGTAAGCTGTGTTAGTCCACACTGTAATGCAACCCGATCTGGATACTGTTGTGCTTGGACTTCAAATAATTCGTGAATGCAGCGACTTTCATCGTACTCGACCGCCGTACAATTCAGCTCAGCGAATAACATCTCTAATTCTGGCTGTGGTATTACAGAAATATTTTTGACCGCCGAAGACTCTCCAACACTATTCAGTAAGTTTGTTAAAGCTTCGATAAAGTAGCCGTGCAGCCTTTGTGCACAAATTCCATTTGCGGTCTGAATCGTCAAATTAAAGCCACCCGACAAGTCATAATCGTCAATGTTGACGAAAATAGAGTAATTATTTCTCTCATGGGCTCCTAAGACTTCCCAACCTTCTAATAGCTCGTTTTCTCCCTGCAGTTCAAGCGAGTGTCTATAGTTAAGAACGGAGTTGAATAATTCACCACCGAAGGGCGTCAGATTTAATATTGACGAAAGTGGTGTTTGCTCAACATCAATAAGTGCTCTCAAGCTTCCCGCAACTTGATCGATCGCTGCATCTGCACTCATTTCGGCCAACGTTACTTTGAGTGGCAAGGTATTAATAGCCATTCCCATTGTTCTTTGGCTACTTGCAAAATTATTTAGTCTGCCTGACAGTACAGTGCCAAATATCACCTCTTGATTACCAGTGCATTGAGAAGCCACTTGTGCCCAAACGGTGTGGAAAATGGAAGAAATGCTCTGACCCGTACGTTTAGAAGTGCTGCGTAGCTTTTCCCCTAGCTCCATATCAATACGGTGACTATATGTATGTTCTGGTGCAGTTGTCGTGGAGTCAAACAGAGTCGTTTTCTTTTCTACGGTAGCTAGCTGCTGCTCAAAAAACTGAATTCCTTGCTCATCACTATTTTTCATCTTCGCATAAGCTACAAGGTTCCGATAAGGTGTCGGCGGTAACAACGCTTCTGCTTTACCCAACATTATCGCGCTCAGCTCTTCTACGAGAATATCTAAGCCAATATGGTCGATAATCAGGTGATGATGCTCAACAAGTACAATGAACTCGTCAGATCCTACGCAGCTACCGACTTTTAGCTGTAGAATAGGTCCTTCATGGAGTGAAATTCGTGGTGACTTATAGCTTTCCAGCTGTGTACGCCCCTCTCCTAGCGTCTCATATTCATCAAGTGTTATATACTCGACCGAAACCTCACAGTGACTCAGTACAACCTGAACAGGCTCAGGTAGCTCTTCCCAGAAAAAGACTGTTCTCAACGTATCATGGCGCTCAATCAGAACCTGTAGAGCGGTCATAAATTGCTCAAATCGTGTTTTCCCGGTCAGCTTCAAGGTAAACGACGTAAGATATAAGTCTTCCTCTTTATCTAAAATATGATGGAAAAGCATCCCCTCTTGTAATGGGCTAAGTGGATAAATATCCGCAATATTCGCTTTCCCTCCAGGCACTTTGTTAAGCAACCCTGATAATTCTCGCTCTGTTAGATCCACCATATTAAGCTGCTCAACAGTTACATCCTCGTTGTCAGCAATTAAGTTCCTTGGTGGCACAAATGCTTCTTCCTGCTCATCAAGTTGCTTCACGTTGAGTGAAATTTGCTGGATTGAAACAGGTGACAAAATATCCGCAATACTAATGCTCAAGTTATGCTGCTTAAACATTGATTGAACGTTTAACGCAAGCAGTGAGTGACCTCCTAGCTCATAGAAACTGCTAGAGGTGCTAATAGCATCGTTGTTTAACTGTAACACTTCTGCATAAATATCAACCACCAAGCACTCAAGCTCAGTCTTAGGTGCGACATATTCTCCTAGGGTTGTCGCTGTATCAGGCTGAGGAAGTGCCGCTTTATCTATTTTTCCATTGCCATTAAGCGGCCACTCATTCACAACCACTAGCAAAGTGGGGACCATGTAATCAGGCAGCGTCGACGCTAATTCACTTTTAATACTTGCAACCAGCTCTGCTTTTTCAGCATCGCCCAGTGAGGCCGTAGATTTAACATAGCCCACCAGTTGTTGGCTGCCAGAGATTTCCTGTGCCACCACAAGCGCTGACTCAACGGCAGCTACAGCAGTAAGCTGCGACTCAACTTCACCTAATTCTATTCTGAAGCCACGGATCTTGACTTGATCATCGGTACGCCCGACAAATTCAATATTACCATCCGCTATATAGCGAACTAAGTCGCCGGTACGGTATAAATACTTCGAACTATCGAGGTTAGCCTCACTGTAAAATGGGTTACGGATAAAACGTTCAGCTGTGAGCGAGTCTCGTTTTAGGTAACCTCGGGCCAAGCTGCTCCCACCAATATAAAGCTCTCCGATACAGCCGAAAGGCACTAACTCCTTTTTATCATCAAGAATATACGCCGTATTATTGTTAATTGGCCGACCTATAGGGGCGCCGTTCTCAACCTTCTTCAAATCACATGCAGTGGCATACACAACAGCCTCAGTTGGGCCGTACACATGCATTAAACTGATGTTTGGATACTGTGCTTTAAACTGCGCTACCGCCCGAGTATCACAGCGCTCTCCACCAAATAGCACCTGCTGTACATGGGTATTGGAGAAAGCTCCATTCTCTACTAGAAGGTTAAATAGGGCCGTTGTCGTAAAGAAGTTAGTAATACCGTCATTCTGGATTTGCCTTTGGAAGTGCTTGGCATCCAATGCTAACTCTTGAGAGTATAGGTGTAATTCCGCGCCTGAAGTTAGACTGTAGAATAAATCATATACAAACCCGTCAAAAGCATGAGAAGACAAACTTGCTATTTTGGCGGAATGCTCCAAACTTGCGTACGTTGCAGAAGAGACAAATGCAACGACACTTTGATGCTCAACCATCACACCTTTTGGCTGCCCCGTAGAGCCAGAGGTATATATCACATATGCTAGGTTGCTAGCATAGAGCTCGGCACTGGGATTATTAGTACTGTAATGGCCACCTAAAGCCATAACAGTGTCATCAAGAATGCCATCGAGCATCAAAGTGTTGCCGTCAAAGGTATGCAAAACAGAGCTGGCTTCAGACTGACTAAGGACAAGCTGCAAACCGCTATCTTGACACATATACTCAAGACGTTCTTGAGGGTAAGCTGGGTCTAACGGCACATAGGCTCCACCAGCCTTCAAAATAGCTAAGATCCCAACCACCATTTCTAACGAACGTTCTACACATAAGCCAACTAACGTCTCAGCAACTACCCCTTGCGTTTCAATCAAATAATTAGCCAGTTGATTCGACTTTTCGTTAAGAGCCGCATAAGTCAATTGCTGCTCATTAAATACCAGTGCGATCTGTTCCGGCTGTACCTTCGCTTTATACTCAATTAGCTCATGGATGCATTGCTCTTTAGGGTACTCAGTTGCAGTGTCATTTAATTCATCTAATAAAAAGCTCCGCTCGTCATCACACAGCAACGTTAGTTCAGATAACTCTCTGTTGCTTGATTCAAGCTCAACAAGTTGCTTAAGCACCGTATTAAAATGCGTCGCCATAGTCAGAATAAAAGACTTTTCGAATAACGCAGTAGCGAAATGCCACTGGCATGAGGTTCTGCCTTGGCTCTCAATACAGTTTAGATGCAACTGAATATCAGTATGCTTTTGCTTTGGCTCAATAATCTCAACGTCCATTGCTCCCAGCTTTTGTACGCTTGACTCAAATGCTGAGTAAGTAAACATAACCTGAGTTACCAGCTCATTGGCTAGTGACGATGTCCTTAAGATGTCACTCAATGGTAATGCTTTATGCTCCATAATTTGGTTTAGCATTGCTTGATAACGTGGTAGAGCTTGTGCGACAGTCTCTGACTCTGCACACTTAAAGCGAATAGGTAATGTATTAACAAAATATCCAACCAATGGCTGAAGCTCTGCATCGTCTCGGTTTGCAACAGGGGAGCCAATCACCACATCCTGCTGCTGACTGTACTTCGCAAGCAGTAACGTAAAAGCAAATTGGAACAAGGTGTACATCGTAGTGTTATACTTGCTACATAGTTGCTTAAGACTTTTGCTCAAACTGTCAGCAACAGGCAAAGTCACAGTCTCTGCGCTCAAAGACATGTTTCCAGTATTACCATTTTGAGCTAAGTTGAGAGATTCAGGAGCGTCGCTCAAATACTCCGACCAGAACTGTTTATCAATATCGGCACTACTATGCTGGAGGTAATGCTCTTGCCACAAACTGAAATGACCATATTCGTGTTCAAGTGCAGGAAGAGAAAACTCTTGGCCACTCACCAATGCACTGTAAACCAAGTTTAGTTCTTTATTAATTAGCTCCAATGACCAACCATCGGTAGCAATATGATGACATTTAATAAGCAGATAGTGCTCAAATTCTGACTGACTTACCACGCAGGCTTTTAGCAGCAACTCTTGGTCTAATGCAAACTCATGCTGCTGGAAAGACTCAATGGCAACATTTAGCTCACCTTGCTGATGACTTCCATCCGAAGCCATTGAAACCGGTAGCTTAAACTTTGGGTTTGATTGGATTGTTGCGGTTAGTACACCACCAATGTCACGGTATGTCGTGCGTAACTGCTTGTGCCTCATAATGAGTATATTGAAAGCCTGCTCCAGAACCGCTGAATCAAGCTTGCCATTTAAACGTAAAATTCGAAAAAAATTGTATGGCTGTCCTGAGGTCAGCTGCTCCAACAACCACATTTGTCGCTGCCCAGCAGAAATAGCCCCAGACTTCTCAAGTGGTTGTGAAAAAATCGCAGACTTCTCGTTTCTCCACTCTAGATCTTTAATTATTTCGACTAGCTGCTGTTTATTATCCTTTATGAAACCGATTTGCTCTTGTTGTAAGACACCCTGTGGAGCATTAACTTTCAGCTGTTCTTTATCAACACTCAAGGACACATTGTTATTTATGCAATAATCTAAAAAGGTACTAATATTCATAACACGACTCCTTTATGTTTAAGCGTGGGCCACTGCTGGCTGTACTTTTTTTTCAAATTGAGTTGCAGCTGATTGCTCTATGCTTTTTATGGCGCCAGTTTCCATTTTGATAACTGTATCGGCACAACCGAAATATCTATCGTCGTGCGTGATAGCAACGACCAGTTTTCCTTTAGCTTTCAACTCGGGGAGTACTTGGGTATAAAAGAAGTCTTTAAACTCAGGATCTTGATCAGCCGCCCACTCATCAAAGATGTAAATATCTTTGTCTTCCATAAGTGCTACAAGCAAAGCTAAACGTCTTCTTTGACCGTCGGAAAGCTTGGTGGTGGTAAAAATATTTCCCACTAACTCCGTCTTCCCCGTCAACTTAAACATATCCATATAACGCTGTACTTTGTCACGATCGATTTGCTCTGTTGAAATATATAGCTTTTTAAACAGGTGATAATTCGAAAAGATAACTCCAACCTTTTCACGCATTTGCATTAAATTACTTTCAGTGATAACTGAGTCGTCAACTTGAACACAACCTTTTGTAGGGCGATAGTGGAACGAAATTAGTTTACTTAACGTTGATTTGCCAGAGCCATTGCCACCAACAATGAAGTAAATATAGCCCTTTTGAAAGCTTAAACTCACGGGCTTCAACGCAAATGCTTCATCCACATCATCAGACTCATACTGATACTGCGCATTAGACAAAGACAGCGTTTGCCAACCTTCACTGAAAACGGCATTTCTGCTTGTGCTATATATTTCAGGTTCTAACTCTTGTAACTGGTGTACCCTCTCCAATGATACCTGTGCAATTTTTAACGTTTGCATCATAGATAAAATACTGGCTATTGGGCCCGTTATATAAAGTAACGCCATCACAACACCAAATTGGCTGCCACTTGAGCTGAGATACTCTGAGGGCAATAGAAACACGACAGCACCGATAACAAAGAAGCAAATCATTTCACTTGCATTACCTGCCAGGTGAATAATGGCATCTCCCCGCTTTTCTTGAGAGGTCGAGCTCGAAAGTGGATCTGCAATTTCTTCAGCAAGAAACTGCTTACCTTTCTCATGACTGAGCTTCATTTCGTAGGCTCCAAAAATTAGCCCTCGGATCCCTTCTTGCAACGTATCTTTGTCATTACGAGAGCGTGTATATAGGCCTTTAGCAAATAACACTGGAAGTTGGAACAGTAACACACCAATAACAATAGCAACGCAAATGAATGCGAATACTTGCAAGTCAAGATAAGCTAGATATGTCAGCATACCTAGCACAGTTACCATTGATACTATTATCATCGGTATAGCGACTGCAGCATCGGTTATTCTATTCACATCATCTACCACGATGTTTAATATTTTAGAAAAACCGATTCGCTCAACTGTATCGACACCTAAAGCTTGAATACGCTTGGCAACATTTAGCTTAAGATCCGCAGAAGCGGATTTAGCAATGTTATTAACAAAGATCACGGAAGCCACTTTAGTAAGCAAGATGGCAGTGACAAAGATAAAAAAGCCAGCACTCCCTTCTTCAAGCACTACGTAGTTTGACACCTCCAATGTGCCTTTTTCTAACCCACTTAAAATAAACGGAATGATTAAGCTATATAGCGCTCCTGACAACATGCCTAACATAACCGCTAAGACAAGTTGCTTGGGCGAGTAATTATATAAAAGCTTACTAAGTGAGGTTAAATTTTTGTTTTTTTTCATTGTCATCACTCTTTTTAAAATACTAATTCTTGATTATTAGTATGCTCTGTCACTGTGGCGTTAAGCTGCTGTAGCTTTTGCTTTTCCAGTTCCAAATCAATTTGCTTTGCACATAAACGAATGGTTGGTGTCGTCATAAATGAGGCTATAGATAGCTCTATTGAGAATAAAGCATTCGCCCTCGCTACCAGCTTACTGGCTAGTAAAGAGTGCCCACCTAATTCAAAGAAATTACCTTCCACAGAAACTGATGGGGTATCGAATAGTTCACTCCACAAAGCCTGTAGTGCTTTTTCCGTAGCGGTTTCTGGCTCAACATAACTCATAGTTAGCTGCGGAATTGGCAGTGCCTTGCGATCCACTTTACCGTTTGCATTGAGTGGAAAACTGTCCATACAGTAAAATAGGGTTGGCCTCATTGTTTCAGGAAGCTGCTTGGCTAACTGCTCTTTAATTAGCTTGATCACCTCTCCCTCTTCAGCACCTTCTTGAATACTAAAATAGAGCACTAATAAAGTTTCACTACCCTTTATCACCTGAGGGTGTACCACACACTGCGTCACCATATCGATAGCATTTGTGCAGCACTCAATATCCCCCAACTCAATACGCACACCACGCAAACTAATTTGGTTATCTAGCCGACCATAAAACTCATAGTAACCATCTAAATTGCGCTTTGCTCTATCTCCTGTTCTGTAGATACGCTGTTGTAGTTTTTGCTCATAAATAAAGTGACTCTTCGTCTGCTCTTCGTTATTAGTGTAGCCTGATGCAAGTGATAAACCTGCGACACATAACTCACCACTGACGCCATCTGGCTGTAAGGCACCATGTTGATTCATAATATAATAATTTACATTAGGGTGTGGCTGACCAATACAGTAGCTGGACAGCTGCACCGCCTTAGCATCATAACTACTGCTCACTACCGATGATTCCGTCATTCCATACAACACCCGAATTTCCACATTATCTCTCCAGGCACGCAGCTTTTTTAGTAATGCTTCAGGTACTGGCTCACCACCCACCAGCAACAACCTTAAGTTTGCATAGCAAGTTTCATCTAAGTGCTGTACTTCATCTATCCAAGAGGACATCAGACTAGGCACGGCATGTAATACAGAGGCACTTTGGGTATTTTCAATTAGTGTTGGTAGTAAGTTCACATCATTTCGGGTGACTATTTCGACTGTTCCACCACTAACAAGAGGAACGAATATTTCTAATAAAGATACACCAAATGCTTGAGAGCCGATTGTCGGCATAACATCATCGCTTGAAAACTCAAATACTTCTCGATTTGCGATAATGGAATAAAAAATACTTTCATGCGAAACCGCCACCCCTTTTGGAATGCCAGTCGAGCCTGATGTATACAACACGTAAGCAATATCACTCAGCGCTATCGCTGGCATCACAGCAGGCTTCTCGCCAGGCTTTAACTGAGATAAGGTAACGACCTCTTGTTGCCAATACTCCGTTTCAGCAGTGAACTCACCGTCTTCAGTTATGATACAACTCAGATCGGCACTTTTGCATATTTGGGATATTCGAGCCTCTGGGTAGCTTGGGTCAATAGGGACATACGTAAACCCTGCGCGCATGATACCAAGCATAGCAACAATCATATCAATTGACTTTTCCATGCAGACAGCGATTCTGCTTCCAGCAGCATAGTCAAGGTTGATAAGAGAACCAGCGACTCGTGCGACCTGATCGTCTAATTCGCCGTAAGTTAAGCTTCTCTCTCCCTGGCGAATGGCTACTTTGTTCTTAGCGGTTGAGGCTTGTTCACTAACAAGAGCTGGTAAATTTTTAAACTTATCAAAGTTACTCTTTGCGACTTCCTCAACAGCTTTAGTTACAGTAAAATCAGCTTTTAAAAAGGGCAGTGTTGGTTCAGCAATAAGCTTTGTAATGAACAGCTCAAAGTACTCACCTAAGCGTGATATCCACTCACTACTAAATAAGTCAGTGTTGTATTCCCATACAAACGCAAGCTGCTCCTCTTTAGTGAAAACATGAATTGAAAAATCAAACTTAGAAACATCCTGATCGTTTTCAAGAAATTCAACACGGCAATTTTCAAGCTCGAACTGCTCGAGTGCATTATCCTGAGCAACCAACATAATCTGCACTAATGGTAAGTGGTTAGATTGGTTTTCAACACCAGCACATTCCACAATCCTATCAAATGGTACATATTGGTATTGCTTGGCGTTTTGAACTAGCTCTTGGCACTGCGAAACAACAGCGTCCAAGTCGTCATTATTGGAGAATTGAAATCTAAATGGTAGCGTATTTGCAAACATCCCAACCGTGTGGCCTACATTTTCACAACTTCGATTGGCATACACAGAACCAAAAACGATGTCTTTGCTATCGCTCATCCTTGAGAGAAAACAAGCAAATAGAGATTGCAACATGGAGAAACTTGATACACCATAGCGCTTCGCTTCCGCTTTTATTGCTGCTGACAGCGTTGGGTCTAACAGCTGCTTTCTCCGCTTACCTACGACCGTCATGACTGCAGGCCGTGAGTATTGCAGCGGAAAATTATGGCAACTTGGCGCTCCTTGGAGCAGCTGCTGCCAATAAGTGATCCCCTGCTGCCCAAGTTCAGAGCTTAAATACTGTCGTTGCCAGTCGCAAAAATCAGCATATTGCGCTTTGACAACTGAAGGCAGTTGTTCGCCATTCATGTATGCATATGCATTGGAAAGTGTTTGCAAAATTACCTTTGCAGAAAACCCATCTGCAGCAATATGGTGAACATTGATGCTTAAAACACTGTAATCAGGGAGTTGAAAAACATGTGCTCGTATAGGCCACTCTGTAGCAAGGTTAAAGCGATAATTCGCTTCTGCCCGAAGTGCCTCAGCTAAGGCCAATTCATCCTGTAACTGTGTATACGGTAATTCAAAATCAGTCATATCTTGCACCTGCTGCAAGTTATTAGACTCACTATATACCGTTCTCAATACATGATGCTGCGCAATTAGACTAACAAATGCTTGTTCAAGCTTATTAACATCCAACTCCCCCGTGATTTTATAAGCAACAGGTAAATTGTAGTAAGGCTGCTGAGCTAATGACTCTAGCAAGTACATGCTATTTTGATGGCTCGACATTGGTGCCGTGTAAGCTTCTCCTCGCTCAATGACTTCAATATTAAAGACACTATTCCTTGCACCATTTAAGGCTAATATTTCTTGTTTGTGGTGTTTTAGTAATGTCACTTCAGATTCAGATAACTCACTTACACTGCCCTCTAATACAAGCTGCCCATTGTGGCAGCTCAGACCGATGCCTTTATTTGCAAGTGAGTCAAATAGCTCAGACAAGCTCATAATACCAATACTCCTTTATCAGATATTTTGACTTTGGGCGTAATAACTTTGCGCATTAAATTAACGTGTTCAGCCATAGCCCTTACACTGTCTTGTTCAAGTAGACTCTGCTCACTCAGATCCACATCACTAAATAGTTGCTTAACTTCTGAAGCGATTTCAATTGCTGATATTGAATCCCCACCAACTTGATAGAACTTTGCTGCAACAGAAAGCTTTTCTACTTCCAAGTGGCGGCACCAAACAGCATGAATTTGTTCTTCTAGTTCATTCTCCGGCGCAACAAATGCTTCATCGGCTCTACTGAGTTGAGCACTAAAAAGAGGAGAAAACTCCCCAAGCAGCCAACTTGCTTTGGTTTGTTTTCTTTGGATCTTACCGCTGGACGTCATGGGTATTGAGTATGGTTTCAATAGCACGATCTCGGTCACCTTAGTCCCACATTCACGATAAATATGTGCTCTAATGCTGTCGCTCACTTCTTGGTAATTTGCTTTTCGGAAAGCTTCTCGAGTGAGTTCAGTGACCAGCACTAACGCTTCTTCACCATACTGCTCCACAGAGAACGCAGCACTATAGCCACTACGAACTGCTGGGTGAGAATGACTTGCAGCCAATTCAATATCCTGAGGGTAATAATTCTTCCCTTGGAAAATAACTAAATCCTTATGACGTCCAGTAATGAAGATTTGCTTGTCTTTCAGCAGACCTAAGTCACCGGTTCTCAAATACACAGGCTCACTTTGCTTGCCATTTAATTGGGTATAACTTTGACCAAACACCTCTGACGAAGCTTCGTTTAGTCCCCAGTAACCATCAGCGACGCTTGGACCTGCAAACCAAACTTCTCCCACAAGCCCTTCTACAAGCTCATGCTTGGTATTCGGATCGACAATACAAACGTGATGCTCTTTTTCTGCAAAACCACAGCTGACTAACTCACTCGTGAGATCCGTAGCTTTATCATCGCTTGATTGCAGTTTGAACTCACCTAATGCAGCCTTGTCACACAATATAGTTTTAGGTCTACCTTCTCTAGTGATACCTGTAATAAAGACTGTAGCCTCAGCCATACCATAGCCCGGGTAAAAGCTATTATGCTCAAACCCACAAGTGGCAAACCGATCTGAGAATTGCCGTAGCGTATCAGCATTCACTGGCTCAGCGGCATTGTATGCAACCTTCCATGAAGATAAGTCAAGCTTATCAATTGCGGCATCAGAGACTTTTTTTGTGCATAGGTTATATGCAAAGTTTGGTGCGCCACACATTGTTCCTCGATAATGATGGATCGCTTGAAGCCAGTTTACCGGTTCTCTGACAAATGTCGCTGGAGACATTAAAGTTGAACTTGTGCCCAAATAGACAGGCCATAAAATCGCGGTTACAAGGCCAAGGTCATGGAATAAAGGTAGCCAGTTTACGAACACATCCTGGTCGGTTGCGTCCGAAGTTTGTGTTAAATGGGAAACATTACCAATAATATTCTTGTGGGAAATCATTACTCCTTTAGGGGTGCCAGTTGATCCAGATGTGTACTGGAGAAACGCCACCTGATCGAGTTCAAGATCTCGATTTACGTGTGGTTTTGTTTCAGGCAAAGTGTCAACCGCAATCGCTCTCACTTGCGCTTGTAATGTAGGGTCATAGGCAAAGCACTTTTTAATCTTATCGATTTCCGTTGCAATGGTAAGCGCTACTTTTGCGTTACAACTTTGGGCAACCTTAGTAATTCGATCAACCTTGCTACTCTTACTCGGTTGATAAAGTGGTACTGCGATCACCCCAGCAGCAAGACACGCGTAAAAGGTCACAACATAGTCTAAGCCTGACGGAAATAGAAGTAATACACATTCACCGGGCGCAGCTTGATGGCGGATCTGTTCAGCTCGAACCTGAATTGCATGCCAAAGTTGCGAGTGCGTTAGGCTAACTGGGGTAAGATCTTTATCAGTTAAGAAGCGAAATGCCACTTCATCAGGTTTGTTTTGGCTATTCTTCTCTAGAAAATCTATAATAGTATACTTCATATTAACCTCTTAATACGCACCAGCGTGCTCTAGCTGTTCAAATAAGTTTTGAATACTGGTTTTTTCAAACTGTGACGTTTGCTCCTTCTTTTCAATGAATTCGAACATAGTTCCCGAGTTTTTATCTCTGAGCGTAAAAATTTGCTTTAGCTGATCACCAAAAATCACATCCGTCGAAAATGCTAACCCTAAGTCCAACAGCCGATACCGAGTTTCCTCTAGGTTTTCGACCTCAATAGCCACATGCTGAACTCCAGGGCCATATTCATTTATAAAGCGCGAAACTTGAGATGCCTCATTTGTTCCTTGAACTAAAACAACATTAAAGCCATTGCCACATAGCTCAGCAGCGAGCATCCCTGAGAACTTACCTTCAATTTCACGACGCTTTAGCAGTTCAAAACCAAGAATCCCACAATAAAAGTCTATTGCTTTGTCTAGATCAATAACTGCAATTGCAAGATGATCAATACGGCTCGTATGGTCTAGTATATATTTCATTTTATTTTCCTTTATCGCGCGTACCGGCGGATAACTAGCTGCCAGATAAGCTAATTTAAGTATGGTTATTTGTTATTCATTCTATCTAAGTGGAGGTCCACTCGTGCAAAATTAAAGTGCTTTTTCGGTTCTAGTGGTTATCTCCTTTACGCTTCCAACGATATACCCAGTTAAAATGGACAGGCTCTACCCCTGTAGTAAATGGTTCCCCCCAGGCAGTAGCGTTGTAGGTCGATACTAGTTTGTTGCCGGCACGATGTAAGAAAGTAAACTTACGAATGTGACCAAACGCTAACTCATTCTCGCTTGTACCAATTTGCGCCATAAGTTCCAAGCAGCGGTCTAGTTCAGTAACCACTGAGCCATCTTTTTTATCGCATTCAAAGCTAACAACATCACCTTCATTGGTGATCACCCAAAAGCCACTAAAACTAATAGGCCCAGCATTAATCTCGATTTCACCATTATTTTTGAAATCAACATCAACAAGTGACAAGCCATCTGTATTTTCTAGTTTGAAACGGCCAGGTAACAAGGAACTTGGTTCGACATAGCTTTTCGTTAGAAAGTCGTGGCTATAAGTTTCATTACTCTCATTATAGAAAACAACGCTTGAACCACCTAAAACGGTTCCTGTGAATCCCATATTCCAAGCAGCTCCGCTGGCAAGCTCAATAAGCATTTCTTGATCATTTTTGTACTGCCATGTAAATGATTGCTCATTATTTTCTGTCATATTACTAGGATCTGTAAAAGTAATACTCCCAGTGTTGTCCGCATTAAAAAGCACTTCACTCCCAGCGCCATCAGCACTATGCACAAAACCAGCAGGAAGTTTGGAGTAATAGGTTTCATTAAAGTTTACATTGAAGTCATTGCGTAATGAGACCATTTCGCTAAATAATATCGTATAACGCTGTAGCTTTCTGAATTCAGACAAATCCAGCATATCTTCGGTTAGGCTTTCTGGAAACTTGATTTCTCGCTGGATCAAGTAGTCAATAATATAGCTATCATCAACCCCCTTTCTCAAAACAACGTCACTTACTGTCGTTTCAACCTCCAACTGAGTATCAGTTTGTCCAGAGACTTCAAACCAGCGTTTATCTGTGATGCGATTACTATCTTGTACAGCCAACGGGAGCACTTCCTCTGCACTCGATAAATTACCTAAAAAGGTACTATAACGGTGAGTTGATGATGCACTTATGGGTAGACTGACACTTACTTGGTTATCAATAAGCTTTGTAATAATCGGATTATCAAAGTTTTTTGATTGTTTAAGAAAAAACTTACCACTGACAGCTGTTAACTCAGCTAAGCTAGTGCGAGTTAAATTAATGCTTACCGTATCGTCTATCACGCCGTCTAAATCTCTGTCAGAGCTAATCTCCCACTGCGCAGCCCTTACATCGTTTCCGGTTAACTCAATCAACTTACGTGACTTAACTTCACAATAATCCACTGGCACAATAGTGCATGTGTTATCTATTACATTGATCGTTATCAGACCGCTGTTTTCTAGGCTCCAATGAAACTGATAAATTTGACCGCTTTCAATATATCGGCCTGTTTTAACCTGAGACTGCTGAATTCCTTGATTAGGAAATACACGATTATAATGACTGCTATGAAACTCTATTTGTACATTATCACTTTCCCACCCACCAATAAGCGACTTTTCATTCTGTAAGTTTATAGCTTTCTGCTGCTGCGTTGCTTGCTGTTCATCATAGTGTTCTTCTGCACACCCTAGCAATGTAGCTAAAACACAAGTTACCAAGATATATCTCATAGCTATTCCTCTAAATTTTTGTTGCGATGCTCTTGCACAGCGAATTCTGCAATTAATTTCCGTTGTTCTTATGCACTAATGCACCATTAAATAGGCGTCCGAAGCCCTTCACTTCTTCAGCGCTTAGTTCCCCCATTAGCTCTTTAAGTAAAGCGAATCGAGTCATATAGTCATACTTTTGTTGAATCAAACTCAGCTTTTCAGACAAAAGCTTCTCACGATTATCAAGCACCCGAGAAAAAGGGCCAACACCATTAAAATATTCATCTGCAGCACTTTTCAGAGCCAAATCTGCCGCTTTGACTGCTTCACTATTGGCCATGATAGAACGGTGCATCGCATTTAAAGTAAGAAAGCTATGAGATATTTGTTGCTTAACCTCATGCGCCTTTAACTTCTTCAGAGCACGCTTTTGTTTTACCAAAAGCTGAGCGGCGGTACTGGCCGAGGTGGTCGCACCTCCACTATAAAGGGGCATTTCTAGATAAACACCAGCATTCCAGCCTTGGCGCTCTAAGGAATTAACAGCTTTGTAATTGTAAGTATTGTCAGCACGGCTCTCTGTGTAGCTAATTCGCCCAGTCACTGTTGGCAAATGTCTAGACTTTTCTGCTTGCCACTTTTTACTAGCCGCGCTCAAATCTAACACTGCTAATTTATAATCCAAGTTACCTTTAAATCGTTGCTGCAACGATGATACATCGCGATTTGAGTTGTGTAATACAGGCACCTCGCCAGATAACTTCTGGATAGCGCTAACTTCGACCTGAGTTATTAGTGACAAGCGTTCGAATGCTGTGTGTAACTCATTTTTAGCAATCACCTCATCAGCTTTTACCTTTAATTGCTGAGACTCCGCACCTTTGAGCTCACTTACTTTAACTAACCCTAAGGTATAGCGGCTTTTTATGATGCTGTTTTGGCTCTCGTATGCGTCTAATGTATCTTGAATGAACAATAGCCTTTCACGCGCTTTCGCAACTTCAAAATAAGCACTGAGGAAGTCTTTTGTGTAGTTAGATAACGCTCTATGAAAGCGTACTTTAGCTCGGATAGCAATATCTTGACTTGCTCTATAACTATAGTATGTCGGTAAATCAAATATACGCTGATTTAGACTTAACTCCAGCTGTCGACTCTCCGTAGCAGACAACTGCTTTAGCTCGTAGTGTAGTAGGTTACTGCTGGGTGACTCGTTCTCTAGCCTATTGTGATTTACGTTTGCAGTTAGTTTTAGCTCAGGCAAAAGCTGGGCAAATGACTGCCTTTCTCCTTCAACTTCAGCTAAGTATGCAGACTGCTCAGCATGAACAAATAAGCTGTTCTTAGCCCCCTTTCGATATAGTTCAAGTAACAAGTTTGCCTGCGCACTAGCACAACACAAAAAGTACACACAAAGACAAAAAATATTAGCTTTCAATGAAACCTCCAAAAAAGCAACGCACATCTCACGAGTGAGATACTTCCCTCTTCACATCAATACGAATACAAAGCTCTCGGCTTGGTATGGTGTTGCTCTTACTTAATTTACTCAGCAACGAAGCTATAATGACTTACGCGATAAATGCTCAACTAGCTAAAAGTTAAGTGTTTTGTCTTAGTAAAATCAACTCCATTAAAAAAGTCGTTCAATTTATTAATTATTTTCTCTTGCTGCGTATCTATAAAAAAGTGACCACCATCAAAGGCAACTGAATCAAAACCAAGAAATAATTCACCCCACATTTCAACTTCTTTCTCAGATACCGCATCGCTTTTGCCATAAAACACAGTTACTTCCGAGGGAACTGTTACACTTCCTTGATATGAATATTGCCCTGCCACCTTAAAGTCTGCACGTAACATAGGTAGGTAAAGCTCCATGAGCTCTCGGTTAGCTAAAATTTCCTCAGGTGTTCCTTTCATTCGTTCTAACTCGCGCATAAACTCCGAGTCTTCATATTCATATACTTTGTCTTTAAAGCACTGCTTTTGAGGCCCAGCACTTCCAGAGGCAAAAAAGTGCTGTGGCGCTTTGAGCCCTAGCTCTAATGCACTGCAAACGACTTCAAAACCAACTCGACTTCCCAGACTGTGACCGAATATGACATAGTCTTTAGATAATAAATGGGTTATTTTAGGTACAAGTTCCGCAATGAGTTCATCCATACTATCTATAGGTGCTCTATCGAAATGAGCCCCTCTTCCTGGTAATTGAATGATATTTACTTCAACGTGTTCAGGTAATTGACTGGGCCAAGAGCAAAAAGAACCAACACTGCCACCTGCGTAGGGAAAGCAGATTAACCTTACAGTTGCATTAGGTCTTGGTCTTGGTGTTATGTACCATTTATTCATATATATCCCACTTAGTATCAGTTGAGCTGTTGGCTTAATTGTTCCAAATCCATTTCAAGCTGCAGGTCAACAGCCTGAGACTGTAAAAATACACCATCCAAAGCATCAACTTTACCTCGTGAATAGCCTTGCTCATACGCCCACTTAATAAGCTGTAACTCTTTGCTGGATAGTGACTTCGTAATTGGCATGCTACGTCCCTTTGTTTTATTGTAGAGTTTTACGTATTGTTTTTCTTCAGTATTGCGGAGCATTTCGACCACACCTCAACTATTAACATAACGACAAGAAATAAAGCTTTGTTGTAAAGAGCTTCACCATTTCGACACCAACAATATTACAGTTAAGTTGTGACTTGTGGTAATTATGAAATGTTATTTAATGCACGTTAAAGAAACAAATAAACACATGAATTAAAAGGATAAATAAAACAATATTTAATTCTATCAAAATAACAATTGTCATTATTACCAGCTACTTTAAGACGCAAACTAACTCTGAGCCTACAACCCCTCTATACATCACATAATTATAACAATCCATTCAACGCCCGTGTTCTTAATCAGGGTGCTAATTGATATCAAAGAAATCTGAACCTAAAGGAAGGAAAAAATAAAACATAAACAACAAAATCAAAGACTTAAAAAATAACCTTATCTTAATATATTACTTTTAATCACAGTAAAACAGCCGCACGTCCAATAGTATCGTAAGCAAAATGGTAACAGCTCTTTCATGTTGGCCTTTAGGGCGGAGAGAATTAGGTATTGGCTTAACCAAAAGTGCTTTGTTACAATGAGACATAAACTGAAATTATCTTACAACTTTGAGGCCTGTAGTGCTTGCTTGCGCGGAGCCGTTCTTACAAGCTTCAAGGGTGTTACGAAGACAGCAATCGGCTGCTCTTGTTGTACCTATTTTGTAATCTATTTAATTGAGCATAATTAAAATGTCCGAAAAATTAGAACAACTCATATTATCGAATGTGAATAACAAAGAACTGTTTCACTCCGAGACCTACGAATATCAGTCGCTATTTCTCAGCTCGGTTGTACCCGACCCCTCAAACGCTAGGTTTATGCCTTGTATCTTTATGGAAGATGAGCACGCCAAACAGTTTGTAACCCGTAATATTTCTAAAAAGCAATTGAGTAAAATATATCAAGCGGAAGATCATGTCCTGATAGGTAAATCATGCATAATTAACTGTTTAAAATATGGCAGCCCAGAGTGGAAAAAAGCTAACACTACAATTGAATCGATCGTTGAGCTGGGTGAAAATATTGCAGTGTCTGAGATGATTCAAGCTCCTACAGTTTACCCAGATGAAGATGGAAAATATAAAATATTAACGGGCCACAGGCGCTTCTTCGCTCTTGTTTTCGCATACGGCTTTGGGCATGTAGCGCAATTCAAAGTTTATGAAAAAAAACCGCTTTTATCTAAAGTTAAGCAGTTTCAGGAAAACGCTAGTAGAGAGGACTTGCCACAGTATGGCAAGTTACAAGCGTTTTTATCTGCAATGAGAGAGATTGAAGCCTTAGATCAAGCTCGATTGAAGGTAGGAGACAAAAAGCTAACAGTAAGGGATAAAGCCAAGAATTTGGGAATTTCTATGGGAGCTTATGATAACTATAATGTCCTCACTCGATACCCTGAGGTCATTAATGCATATGAACAAGGCCTGTCTCACTCTTTTTTAAGCGTCAAGAAGGTAGTACTTAAGGTTGAAAATGAATATAAATTAGAACATAACAAAAGCCAACTTAACCTTTCTGACAGAAAGCAGATCGGAAAAACCATTGAGCAACAACTCATAGGCCCCAAACCTAACAGAAATAAAAAACGGCAACTTAGTATCAAGGAAATTCCATCGGTCAACGTGCTTAAAACTCTGCTATTTAAAGATGTTTCAACGCTTAACACGGAAATTGATTGGCACAGCCTAGATTGGGAAGATAATCAAAGTGTAAATGCTGCAATAACTCAACTCATTTCCGTTATGGCAGAGCAAGAGTTTGAAAAGTAAACTCTTTTACAACTGACCCAGGGTGATAACTATTAAGTCTAACCTATTATGAAGACGAGGCTTTGGTGTCTACTAGTTAAAACTAAAGCTGACAGTTAACTGTTTTTCAATCAGTGGCTGTCAGTTTATGCTTGAGCTAAATATTTTGTACTAGCTCAACAATATTGCCAGTGTGATTATATCCAAGCCGCTTGGTACTTATATCGTCAGTACCACTTGGTAGTTGCACTAATATATTTGATGGTACCTAGCATTATCAAGGTACCATCTGCGAAGGTTGCTGATCAAAGTAATTGGCTCTCAAGATAGTGACTACTTTGTTTCGAGTCAGGCGATTATCTAACCAAAGACAAGCAACTTGACTTATCAAAGTGTAAATTTATTTCTTTTTTTGGCTCTATCTCTAATATTTTATTATTGTAGGATGGTAGCTCAAATGTAGTCAGCAGCTGCTTGCCTGTGCTTCCTGTCACTGTTAACTCAAGTGCTTCACTGTCTAAGCAGAGCCATAATGAATCGGCAATTTTCGCTCTCTCATATTGCGAGCCGGAAAAGCCAACAATCGCTAAAACCTCAGAGCTAGACACAATAGAGGCCAAAGACCCAGCTTGTATACTTTCATTAGCATTAACACTATCCGTAATAATAAATTCCACATAGCCAGATTCTTGTGCACTCATACTTTTTGTTTGCTGCTCTTTACTCGAGCGGTACTTCAAGAGTGTTTGCCCTTTCTCTACCCGCTCTCCTGGCTTAACTGGAAGCTCAACAACTAAAGCAGCTTCTTGGAAGTAATAAAAGACTTCTGAAGGCTTTGTGATCTTAATATTCCCTGTCATATTCGCTGTTGATAACAGCAATAAAGGTGCCAAACTAATGGAACTCAATACAATCTCCTAAATATCTAAAATAACTAACCACTCACACAAAACCACCTTGTCACCCAATTAAGCTCATGGGCATTTGTCACCTTTTCTAGCCGTGAGCAAGCAAAAGTTAAAGTGAAAGGATAAAACCTGTTTAGGCTAACCAGTTGTATAGCTTGTATAGTCATGTGTGATAAGCGGCTTTACATCTGGTATTTGGGTAGGCGCTAAGTCTCCTCCTGCAATTTTACGTGTATGTTGTAGCTCTACTCCTTTAGTGTTTGATAGCTTTTTTAATTGTTTCTTTTTTAGTGTAAGTAACATGATCACTTTACCTCTAGTTGCTATTTAGTTCTTATATTTGCGAGTGTTGATTAATTAACCTGTTGTGTAGCTTGTATAGTCATGCGTGATTCGCTCCTTTGCATCAGGCAATTGGTTAGACGCTAAATCTTCTCCCCCTGCAACTTTACGTGTATGTTGTAGCTCTAAACCTTTGCTGTTTGATAGTTTTTTTAATTGCTTCTTTTTTAGTGTTAATAACATGCTTAATTTCCTAATTTTGTAGTTATCTTGTAGTACAGCACCCTTGATTGATGAATCACCTGAGTGCCTAATAACAATAGCTAACTTGCTTAAACAGTAGTAATTATCAAAGCTTATTTTTAAGATAAGAAACCTCCTTTAACTACATGATTTAAAAGATTTTAAAAAACATTCGGAAGCGATACCCTCCTAATAATAATTACTGTCTGTATAATTTTAAGAAACACAGTTCTGCTTTAGTCAAACCGCAACCTTTACTAATAGAAGATAATCCAATTATTGAGATCTTGAATGACAAAAGAGCAAACAGAAGCCACAAGCAAAGTGTGAACAAGAACCCTTAGCAACCATAAACATATTCAGTACCTAGCCGACAGCGTCTTTAGGTATTATTGCTAAATTAGTTAGTGAAACTACAAGCAAGTCAAGACAAGGAACCCGCTTGCAAAATCATCTTTCGAGCGAATACAGAGGTTCTACATATATTCGAGAAGCCGATTCACGATTCCATGACTCACCTTTTGCATTGCGCAAAAAGTCAAAGCAGAAGCCAAACTTTAGAATCATCAACGAGCTCTTACTTTATGGAGCCAAGAAGCCTCTGTTTGTTCTAGACTTCTTGACTTAACGAAATACATATTCGGCCTAACAGCGGCTTCTGTAACAGTAAACGCATCATTTCTGTCATTTTTATTGCCTTTCACAAAAGCTTTTACATGGATTGGTGGTATAAGTCTGACTGCAAAGTCTAGCTTTTCCAATTCACGTCCCCAGTAGTTTGAACCAGAGCACGCTTCCCTAGCTATGACGGCATCTGGATATTCCAGTAAGAAGGTAAATAATTTATTTCGCTTCAACGCTTTCTTTATTAAAGACACACTTTCCAGCCTGATTTACGCCACAAACCTGTAAGTATTCTTTGCTAAATCTATTCCTATTAGACATACTTTCATCTGAAGACCTTTTGTGATTTATATTGAATAGTCAAATCAATAATGACGCATTACGACGTCGTTTGCACTCGAGGTGTTCATCTCATCATCCTCCATGTAGGCAAGGCGAAAATTTTGCTATTTAATTGTTCTTAAGAAGAAAATTTTAACGCAGTTAGCGTCGAATCTGTTCCCTCAAATTGAGCCAGTATAAATGCGTATTGGTATTAACGAGTTGAGCTGAAAAAGAAAGTAACGCAGCTGTATATCCAGCTTGGTAAACCAATTCAGAGTGTTTACATCGAACATTTTGAATGGTTGGATTTACACATCTTAGATAGTGTGCAGATATAAAAACTTGCAACTGAGTGGCTTTGGACTTATACCAACGAGAAACCGAATATGGGGCCACTAGAAGCGTCCCCTCTCAAGTTATTAATACAAGCGGTTGAATAAGAATAGTTGCTGCTTAGAATGCCGGATCGCACAGTTATTTTCTCGGTTTTTATCATGCAAAGTCTTACTGCTGAGCAAGCGAATGCTGCTCGCTGGGCTTCTATTATTATTCGGAGTTACGATACAAGCTAAAGCCCTAAAAAGGTGACTAACTGGCAACAAGGCTATGGTTTCACACATCAATTGTTGGGAGAGCCTTTATATTTAAGCTTAAATAGGTGATTATTAATGGGCTTAATTATATCGACTAATAGCTTTCCCCTATTAAATTCAATATCCTTAATTCTCCCTTGTCCCGGTAAGGTAAATAATAACTTCGCGCTGTCGTCTGTCTGATAGTCAATTTGATAAATATTATATCCATCGGTGTGGTATATTTGATCTCCAGCTACTGTAAGTTTATGCTGGCTGAACGCTTTCGGCAGGGCAACTTCTATAATTGACTCACCAAGTTTGCGATCAAAAATTTCAACTTTGTCTTTCGTTGACAAAGAAACATATAAGTCTTTGTTAATTGAAGAAAGCCACAGCACATCCTGCATAGGCAAGGTTGAGATCAGCTTGCTTTCCCTTGAATAGATATATGCTTTATTTTTCGACCTTTCCACTGATACATAACCAATATCACCATTTTGTAAAAAATCAGCCGATATCACTCGCCCTGTAGTTTGGATTGTGTCCAATAAGCGCCATTTATTCGAGTCATATATCTCAAGTCGATTTTCAAATTTCAGCAATACCTCTTGGTAGTCTCTGCGAGCTTCAACATCAAAAAGCTCTTCACTTGTTAGGCGGGAATCAACAATAGAACCACTTTCGTCCAGTTCGAACAATGTCGCCTTACCGTTTTTAACTGCAACCGTAAAGTAGCCATTTTCCTTCGGTGAAGATGATCTATGATATGCAACCTCTTTGTTCAACTGGTTAAACTGCAAACTTTTAAGGTTTAGCTGATTTAACTGATGTAAATATGGATACCCAACGACGAGCATATTTTTCCAGTCTATCGACTGATAACTCGAGTAGCGGCTATCCCCTAGGGCTTGAATTTTTTTAACTAACTTTTTTGATTTTAAAGAATACTCATAAATTTTCTTTTCAAATGGCTGCATCCAGATAAGTGTATTACGAGCACTATCATAATTAACAGACCATATCCTGTTCTTAGACTCGTAAAGCTTTACTAAGTTACCTCCTTCAGATTCTGTCATATAAAGTTCTGAAAACCCAGGCTGGCGACGCTCAAAAAACACACTATCAAGAGATTCGGAGTAGTGAAGAAAATGATCCCCATGTGAGTTAATATTTGGAGAAGTAATCTGAAACTCTTCACCTGTCGCTAAGTTTCTGTTCACCAGTGCCGACAACTCATCTCTGTTTCGGTAATTATTTTTTGTATAAATAAAAGAGTTTTCACCTACGCCAGCCCCAAATGTCATACGTAGTTCGCAATCAAATAGAGGTCGGTTAGCTGAAGTAAAATCGCGGCTAATCTTCCATACCTTGCAACTTTTATTTTTAATATCTACCACTCGGTAAAACAAAGACGAGCTGTCTGACGCCCAGCCCATTGGAAAAAAATGAAACTTCTCTTCACCCAACCGTTGCTCTTTACCATCCCTTAAATCCTTAACTACCAGATAGCTTTTATCTTGATCTTCAGGAATAAAAGAGAAAGCTGCATAATTTTTGTCTGGTGACAATAGTAATATATTATACTGACCATCCATCCAAGACAGGGCTTGTTCCTCGTATTTTTTTTTGCTCAATTCAAGCGTGCTACTCTTACTAACTTCATGTGGCAAAGAGTAAAAATACCCTCCTACTAGAAAGGTAAGTGTAAATATAATAATAGAAATAAAAATAAGTGGGCTTTTTTTGCGTTTATCGTTTACCTCAGGTTGTATCCCTGAAACTTTCCCTTGCTTTTGAGGTTGAGGATACTCCGCCTCTTCGTGATATATAACTATAGGCTCGACAAAAAAGCTATAGCCTTTCCGGTAATGTGTTTTTACTATAGCCCCTTTCTGTCGATCGGATTTTAGAACCTTACGAAGTTCAGATATCGCTCTGTTAATGGCATTATCATCAACAAAATTCTGTCTCCAAACATCATCAACAAGATCTTGCCTCGTAATAATCTGGTCACAATTTATGGCCAAATAACAAAGAATATTGAATAAAAGAGGCTCTAATTCGCGCTCAACTTCCCCATCAGATATGCATTGGCGTCGTGGATCTAGTGTCCATGCACCAAATATAACTTCTTTTACCTTTCTGGAAAAATTAACTTCATTCATGATGAGCGCAATATAATTATAATTAATTCCTTAATTTTATATAATGACACATTGAAAACAACTACTTATTACAATTACATAAAAAAATAGTTACATTTGTACCAAATAACGCACAAAAAACACTCTTTCACACTAAAGAAATAAAAAATTTAATGAAAAAGTACCAGCAAGTGACAGCCAATAAATATAACCGGCATCAAAGTCCGTGCTGACTATTCTTACATGACCATAAAAAAACCCACACTCTTCAGTGTGGGTTTTTTATAACCAGATAGGTGGTTGGCTATTTGCGCAGCTGGCGAATAACGCGTAGCTGTGCAAGCGCTTCTTCTAGTTGAACAGCAGCGCGCTGGTAATCCAACTCGTCTGCAGAACCTGCAGCCATTTGCGCATGCGCTTCACGCTTGGCTTCTTCAGCAGCTTGCTCATCAAGTTCTTCAGCACGCATAGCAACGTCCGCTAGGACTGTTACTGTTTGTGGTTGAACTTCAAGCGTGCCGCCGGCAACGTAGATAACATCTTCAGTGCCATCTGTTGCAACCAAACGAACCATACCAGGTTTTAGGCCAGTCAGTAGTGGCGCGTGGCCAGGGTGAATACCAAGTTCACCTTCGCTACCGGTCACTTGAATCGCAGTTACGTCACCAGAGAATAGATTCTCTTCAGCGCTTACTACGTCAAGATGTACTGTCATTGCCATAACAACCCCCTAATTACATGTTTTTGGCTTTTTCAACTGCTTCGTCGATTGAGCCAACCATGTAGAAAGCCTGCTCTGGCATGTCATCGAATTCACCGTTTAAGATGCCTTTGAAGCCAGAAATAGTGTCTTTCAGTGAAACGTATTTACCAGGTGCACCTGTGAATACCTCAGCAACGAAGAACGGCTGCGATAGGAAACGCTGGATTTTACGTGCACGAGATACAACTTGCTTATCTTCGTCAGATAGCTCGTCCATACCTAGGATTGCAATGATGTCTTTAAGCTCTTTATAACGCTGAAGAACTGTTTGAACACCACGTGCAGTGTCATAGTGCTCTTGACCAATTACTTGTGGGTCAAGCTGACGAGACGTTGAATCAAGTGGATCAACCGCTGGGTAGATACCTAGGGCTGCGATGTCACGGTTAAGTACTACCGTTGCATCCAAGTGCGCGAACGTGGTTGCTGGTGACGGGTCAGTCAAGTCATCCGCAGGTACATATACTGCTTGGATTGAAGTGATTGAACCAGTCTTAGTTGACGCGATACGCTCCTGTAGTACACCCATTTCTTCAGCTAGTGTAGGCTGGTAACCTACTGCTGAAGGCATACGACCTAGAAGTGCTGATACCTCAGTACCTGCTAGGGTATAACGGTAGATGTTATCTACGAAAAACAGTACGTCACGACCTTCGTCACGGAACTTCTCAGCCATTGTAAGACCAGTTAGTGCAACACGTAGTCGGTTACCCGGTGGCTCGTTCATCTGACCGTATACTAGCGATACTTTATCTAGTACGTTTGAGTCGTTCATTTCGTGGTAGAAGTCATTACCCTCACGAGTACGCTCACCAACACCTGCGAATACTGAGTAACCGCTGTGCTCGATTGCGATGTTACGGATAAGCTCCATCATGTTTACGGTTTTACCTACACCCGCACCACCGAATAGACCAACTTTACCACCTTTAGCGAATGGACATACAAGGTCGATAACCTTGATACCAGTCTCTAAAAGCTCAACTGAGCTGCTCTGATCTTCGTAGCTTGGTGCTGCACGGTGAATAGACCAACGCTCTTCTTCACCGATAGGGCCCGCTTCATCAATCGCGTCACCCAGTACGTTCATGATACGACCAAGTGTTTTAGTACCTACTGGAACCTTAATTGGCTCAGCAGTACCTTCTACTGAAGTACCACGGCGTAAACCGTCAGTACTACCTAGTGCGATACCACGTACCACACCGCCACCTAGCTGCTGTTGCACTTCTAGTGTCAAACCAGCTAAGTCGCCATCTGTAACTTTTAGTGCGTCATATACGGCTGGCACGTTGTCTTGTGGAAACTCGATGTCCACAACGGCGCCGATAATTTGGACGACCTTACCTAAACTCATGTCTATTCCTCTTATTAAACTTTGCCGAAGCGTTACACGGCCGCCGAACCAGAAACAATCTCACTGATTTCTTGTGTGATTGCCGCCTGACGCGCCTTGTTGTATACCAGCTGTAGCCCATCAATTAAGTCGCCTGCATTATCTGTTGCGGCTTTCATCGCAACCATACGGGCGGCTTGTTCAGAGGCAGCATTCTCAACTACACCTTGGTAAACCTGAGACTCAATAAAGCGCACAATAAGTGTCTCTAAAATTGCCTCTGGGCTTGGCTCATATAAGTAATCCCAAGCGTGAGCTGATACTTCTTCTTCAGCTTTTGGCAAAGGTAATAACTGATCGATAACAGGCTCTTGCTTCATTGTGTTAACAAAGTTGTTGTACACAACGAATAAGCGGTCAATTTTGCCTTCAGAGAATGCATCTAGCATTACTTTTACAGGACCAATTACGTCCTGAACTGAAGGCGTATCTCCCAACCCCGACTTTTTGGCTTCTAGCTCACCGCCAAAACGCTTAAAGAAAGCAGCTGATTTACTGCCTAGTGCTGCAAACGATGCTTCAACACCTTTTTCTTTCCACGCTTTCACGTCTTTTACTACCTTCTTAAACTCGTTTGAGTTCAAGCCGCCACAAAGACCGCGATCGGTAGAGATAACAATGTAACCAACTCGCTTCACTTCGCGTTCCTCAAGGAACGGATGGTGGAAGTCAAGATTAGCCTGAGCAACACGACCGATCACTTTGCGTAAGTTTTCAGCGTATGGACGACTTGACGCGACGCGTTCTTGTGCCTTCTTCATTTTTGAAGCGGCAACCATCTCCATTGCGCTGGTGATCTTCTGAGTATTCTTGATACTCCCGATCTTGCTTTTTATCTCTTTTCCGCTGGCCATGACTCTCTCTCCGAATCTCGGTGAGTAACAGTGCTACTCACCTTAATAACACATTACCAAGTTTGCGTAGATTTGAACTTCTCAAGAAGCTCTTTAAGCTGCGCTTCGATCTCGGCGTTGTAGTTACCAGTTTCATTGATTTGAGCCATTAGCTCTGCGTACTCGCTTTTCGCAAATGCGATTAGGCTTGCTTCGAAGTCTAGAAGTTTGTCTACTTCAACGTCTTTCAAGAAGCCTTTTTCTACTGCGAATAGCGATACTGACATTTCAGCAACAGACATTGGTGCGTACTGTTTCTGCTTCATTAGCTCTGTTACACGCTCACCGTGTTCAAGCTGTGCACGTGTTGCATCGTCAAGGTCAGAAGCAAACTGCGAGAACGCCGCAAGTTCACGATACTGAGCTAGCGCTAGACGGATACCACCACCTAGTTTCTTAACGATTTTCGTTTGCGCTGCACCACCTACACGAGATACCGAGATACCAGCGTTAACAGCTGGACGGATACCTGAGTTGAACAAGTCAGTTTCTAGGAAGATCTGACCATCAGTGATTGAGATAACGTTGGTAGGTACGAATGCAGAAACGTCACCACCTTGAGTTTCAATGATTGGCAATGCCGTCAATGAACCTGTTTTACCTTTCACTTCACCGTTTGTGAACTTCTCAACGTACTCAGCGTTTACACGTGATGCACGCTCTAGAAGACGTGAGTGAAGATAGAATACGTCACCTGGGTATGCTTCACGGCCTGGTGGACGCTTAAGTAGTAGTGAGATTTGACGGTAAGCAACAGCTTGCTTAGACAAATCATCATATACGATTAGTGCGTCTTCACCGCGGTCACGGAAGTATTCACCCATAGTACAACCAGAGAACGGCGCTAGGTATTGTAGCGCTGCAGATTCTGATGCTGAAGCCACTACTACGATAGTGTTTTCAAGGGCACCGTGCTCTTCTAGTTTACGTACTACGTTAGCAATCGTAGATGCTTTCTGACCAACCGCTACGTACACACACTTAACGCCTGTGTCTTTTTGGTTGATGATGGCATCGATTGCTAATGCTGTTTTACCAGTCTGACGGTCACCGATAACTAGCTCACGCTGACCACGACCAACTGGGATCATCGCATCGATAGATTTATAACCAGTTTGTACTGGCTCATCTACTGATTGACGCTCGATTACGCCAGGTGCGATTTTCTCTACTGCTTCGAAGCCATCGTTATCGATAGCGCCTTTACCATCGATTGGTGCACCTAGAGTGTTAACAACACGACCAAGTAGACCGTTACCAACAGGTACTTCAAGGATACGACCAGTAGATTTAACTTTTACGCCTTCTTTAAGGTCTGCGTATGGACCCATAACTACTGCACCTACTGAGTCACGCTCAAGGTTCAATGCAATAGCATAACGGTTGCCAGGAAGCTCGATCATCTCACCTTGCATACAGTCAGCTAGACCGTGGATGCGGATGATACCGTCGGTAACAGATACGATAGTACCTTCGTTACGCGCTTCACTTACAACTTCAAACTGTTCAATGCGTTGCTTGATCAGTGCAGAAATTTCTGTGGAATTAAGTTGCATGCTCTTTTTCCCAATTACGATTGTAGCGACGTAGTAAGACGTTCTAGCTTGCCGCGCACAGAACCGTCAATAACGGTGTCGCCAGCTTTAATTACTAGACCACTTACGATAGCTTCGTCGATGCTACAATTCAGCTTAACTTTGCGTGCGAAACGTTTCTCAAGTGCCGCGACCAATTTTGCTTGCGCGTCATCGGCAAGCGCTGTTGCTGAAACCACATCTACTTCGATTTCTTTTTCATAGTCTGCTTTTAATTCAGCAAACAATTCTGCAACAGCTGGAATGGCGGCTAAACGCTCATTTTCGGCCATCAGCTTGATAAGATTTTGACCTTGCTCATTGAGTTGCTCAGCACATAGCTTGATGATGACTTCAGACTGCTCAGCTTCAGTAGCAATGCTACCTAGTAGCGTCTTAACCTGTTCATCGCTGGTCACTTGACCGGCGAAGAACAGCATATCATTCCAAGCTTCAACTGTGCCTTTATCAACGGCAAGTTCAAAAGCCGCTTTAGCGTATGGGCGAGCGATAGTAGTCAATTCAGACATGCTCAGACCCTCCTACTTAAAGCTCAGCGACAAGTTTTTCAACGATGTCACTGTGTGTGGCTTGATTGATTTCACGCTCTAAAATCTTCTCAGCGCCAGCGATAGAAAGTGCCGCTACTTGAGTACGTAGTTCTTCTTTCACACGGTTGCGCTCAGACTCAATTTCAGAGTGTCCCTGAGCAATGATTTTTTCACGCTCTTGCTGACCACGAGTTGTCTCTTCGTCAACAATTAGCGCAGCACGCTTCTTAGCTTGTTCGATGATTTCGCTAGCCTGTGCTTTTGCTTCTTTAAGCTGCTCTTGCGCTTTTTCGCGCGCAAGCTCAAGGTCTTTTTCAGCTTTGTCAGAGGCAGCTAAACCATCTTCAATTTTTTTCTGGCGAGCTTCAATCGCACCATTTAGTGGTGGCCATACGAACTTCATACAGAACCATACGAAGACCACAAATGCGATTAATTCACCTATTAGAGTGGCGTTTAAGTTCACGACCGCTCCTCCTTACTTGACAGTTGTTCGTTTCAGGTATTTTCTAAAAAATTAAAGAGCGAACAACATGTACATAGCGATACCTACACCGATCATTGCTACGGCATCGATAAGACCAGCTAGGATGAACATTTTAACTTGTAGTTGAGGCGCAAGCTCAGGCTGACGAGCACATGCTTCTAGGAACTTACCACCCATGTTACCGAAGCCTAGTGCAGTACCGATAGCACCAAAACCGATTAGTAGTGCAACAGCGATAAGTTTAATAGCAACTGCGATTTCCATTTTTATCTCCAAAGTTTTAATAGTAAATTAAAGTTAAAGTTTAAGTATAAAAAATCTTTATTATTCAGCTTATTAGTGGCCTTTCGAGCTGGCCATGCTGAGGTATACAATGGTAAGCATCATAAATACAAATGCTTGCAATACGATTACCATGATGTGGAATACGGCCCACACAAAGTGCAGTGGTAATTGCATTAGTCCAACTGCACCGATCAAGATGAAAATCATCTCACCAGCGTACAAGTTACCGAACAAACGCAGTGCTAGCGAGAATGGCTTAGCAACCAAAGCAATTGTTTCAAGTATCAAGTTACACGGGATCAACACTAACATCATTAGTTTATTTTTCGAGCTAAATGGATGAAGTGTTAATTCTGCGATGAAACCACCAACGCCTTTGATGCGGATTGAGTAACCGATCATCAAAATAAACACACCCAGCGCAAGCGCTGCAGTCATGTTCACGTCTGTGGTTGGTACGATTTTCATGTAGACATCGTGTGGGTCCATACCAAACGCTTGCTCACCAACGAAGCCGGCGAAAGCAGGTAGGAAATCTACTGGTACCAAGTCCATCAAGTTCATTAAGAACACCCAAACGAAAATCGTTAGGGCCAACGGCGCGATTAGCTTGCTGTTACCGTGATAAGTGTCGCGTACGTTGCTAGCAACGAGCTCAACAATCATCTCAATAAAGCACTGGAATTTACCAGGAACGCCGGTAGTGGATTTATTAGCGGCACTTCGGAAGATCCATAAGAAAATAAGACCTAAACCGATTGACCATGCGAGGGTATCTATATGCCATGTCCAGAAACCACTGTCCGCACATGCTTTGTTGAAGGCAAGACCGGTGTCGGTCGAGCACATCTTGGCATTGGTCAAGTGGTGCTGAATATGGCTCGATAGAGTAACTTCTTCTGCAGCCATGTTTTATCCCAAAAGTTAATGATTAAAAAAAATCAGGACTAACCATTGTGTCAGCATCACCAGCAAGTAAGTGCCAAAAAAAGGCCACATAACTACCGAAAAGTGCTTAAAAAACAGTGCAAATAGCACAACAGTTAGTAAAAATTTTAATCCGTTTCCTCGTTTTATCGAGGAATACACTTGATTTGCCTTGCTCGCGCCCATAAACCGAAACGCATAAGCGGCAAATACAAAATTAGGGAGTACCAATACCATTCCGCCAGCTAATGCTGAAACTCCGGCTTGTACTCCCCAACCTACAAAAACGATTACTGCAGCGACTAATGCTACGATACCCTGAATGAAAACACCTTTTAATGCGGCTCGGCGATATGGCTGAGCTAACGAATGAGTCACTTTATATTAACCTTAATGACGTTAAATTTTATCAGGGTATGAAAACTGGCGAAATTATACTTGTTTCTACTGATTTTGCAACTTGACGGCAAGAAATGTGACCCTTTTTAGACAGGATTTTTACCCCACCCAATACCATAGTCGAAGAGCGTTCCGAGCTGTGACCGCAAGAAAAAATATAAAATCAAATTAACTGCATATTTACCCAGAGTTGGGAAAGAGAAGAGGGTGATGTCATCACAACATCACCTTAGTAAGATTACTCTGGCGAGCCGTTCATTTCGGCATTAATGCGCCCTAAAATACCATCGAGCTCGTCAAGGTTTGCATAAGAAATCACCAACTTACCTTTGCCTTTTTGGTTATAGTTGATTTCCACTTTGGCGCCTAGGTTTTCTTGCAATTGTTGCTCTAACAACTGCACATCTGGGTCTTTTGCTTTGGGTTCTTTTTTCGCCACCGGCTCTAAAATACTGCGCACTAGCTTTTCTGTTTCACGCACCGTTAGGCCTTTCGCTACCGCGGTACGCGCGGCTTCTGATTGCGGCTCACCAGTAAGGGCTAGCAAACAACGGGCATGGCCCATCTCAATGTCGCCATGCTCCAACAATATTTTAACATCATCGTTAAGATTATTGAGGCGCAACAGGTTGGTCACTGTGGTGCGAGACTTGCCTACGGCATCTGCCACTTGTTGGTGAGTAAGCTCAAACTCATTAAGTAAACGGTCTAATGCGATGGCTTCTTCCATGGCATTGAGATCTTCACGCTGAATATTTTCGATAAGCGCAATGGCAACAGCGGCTTCATCCGGTACATCCTTGATAATACAAGGAACCGACTCTTGTTTTGCTAATTGCGCAGCACGCCAGCGTCTTTCACCAGCAATGATTTCATAACTTTGCCCTGCAACTTTGCGCACCACAATCGGCTGCAAAATGCCTTGCGAGCGAATGGAGCTAGCAAGCTCTTCGAGCGCTTGCTCTGACATATCTTTACGCGGCTGATAGCGACCAGGCTTAAGCCACTCAATCGCCAAGCGCTGTAATTCTTGTTCTGTATTAGTTGTGCTTGGGGTCGGTGCTGGGGTTGCGCCAGCATCTTGCTCAGGCTGCTCAGAAACTGCTTTAGGTGTCGTTGGGTCAGGTTTGGCAGAACTCAATAGGGCGTCCAATCCTCGGCCTAAACCGCGTTTTTTAACCGACATGTTTTTCTTATCCTCTTTGGCAACTTACGCTACAGCGGCTGCTTTTTTTTCTTTACGTCTTAGCATCTCTCCAGCTAACGCAAGGTAAGCTTTAGCGCCACTGGAAGCTCTATCATAATACATCGCAGGGGCACCGAAGCTCGGTGCTTCCGCCAACCGCACATTACGGGGGATCACGGTGCGGTACACTTTATCACCGAAGTGCTGCTTTAGCTGTTCAGAAACATCATTAGCCAGGCGGTTGCGCGGGTCATACATAGTGCGCAAAATGCCTTCAATTTGCAATCCTGGGTTAACCAGTTTGCCTAACTGAGTAATGGTGTCCATTAAAGCGGTTAACCCTTCCAGTGCATAATACTCACATTGCATCGGCACTAATACCGCATCGGCTGCCGCCATGGCATTAACGGTTAACATGTTCAAAGAAGGAGGGCAGTCAATAAAAATAAACTCGTATTTATCTTTTACTGCTTCAAGGGCGTTTCGCAACCTAACTTCTCGGGCAAACAGTTCCATTAACTTTACTTCGGCGGCCGTAACGTCACCATTGGCAGCAATAAGGTGATACTCACCACTGGTTTCAGTAGAGATCACCTCATCCATTGGTTTTTCATCGATCAAGAGATCGTAAATAGTGGCTACGTCGTCATACTTATCAACGCCACTGCCCATGGTAGCGTTGCCTTGCGGATCGAGATCGATCAATAACACTTTACGTTTAGTCGCCGCCATGGACGCGGCTAAATTCACCGCGGTGGTTGTTTTGCCCACACCACCTTTTTGGTTTGCGATTGCAATGATTCTTGCCACAATGTCCTCGACTATTAATCTTTAGAAAGAATGATTAAATGGCGCTCGCCTTCAAGTTCAGGCACTACCAAACTAATATCTTGCGCTAAACTGATGCCGCTAGGTAGTTGCTCTAGCTCGTCACTAGGATACTGTCCTTTCAGTGCTAAAAAGGCACCTTGGTTATCAATCAGGTGCGAACACCAGTCAATCATATCTTGTAGGGAAGCAAAAGCGCGACTTAGCACTCCGTCTAATTTAACACTTGGCTGATATTCTTCAACTCGAGACTGGACTGGGGTGACATTTTCGATGCCAAGGCCATGTTTTACCTGCATTAAAAAACGAATGCGTTTGCCTAAGCTATCGAGCAAAATAAAATTGATGTCCGGTCGAGCGATTGCTAACACCATGCCAGGGAGGCCTGGGCCAGTGCCAACATCGATATACTCTTTACCAGTTAAGTGTGGCGCCACCACCAGTGAATCCATGATGTGTTTTACCATCATTTCTTTGGGATCGCGCACAGAGGTTAGGTTGTAGGCCTTATTCCATTTGTCCAGCAGCTGGACATAATCAACCAGCTGCTGTTTCTGCTGTTCCGTCAGCTCAATGGTTGTTTTGCTTAATAAGTAATTCAGTTGTTCTAGTAACACAGCGTTCCACTGCTATTACGCCGACTTGCGCAATAGCCCTTGCTTTTTCAGATACACTAATAATAGCGAAATCGCAGCAGGGGTGATACCAGAAATACGTGAAGCTTGGCCAATTGTTTGTGGTTTAGCGTCCGTTAGCTTTGCCACCACCTCATTAGATAGGCCACTGACTTGGCTATAATCAAACTCGACTGGGATCAGGGTTTCTTCATGACGAAGTTGTTTATTGATCTCATCTTGTTGGCGGGCAATATACCCTGCGTATTTGGTTTGAACTTCAACCTGTTCCAGTGCCGCAATATTATCCGAATCCGCTGCAAAGCCCTCAATGGCCATCAGATCATGATAATTCACTTCTGGACGACGGATCAGATCTTCTAAACTGGCTTCACGGGTCAACGGCGATTTTAATAACGCGTTTACTTGCTCAAGGGCTGGATGATCTTTGTGGATCCAAGTGCTACGCAAACGTTGAGTCTCTTGTTCCATCACCTCTAATTTTTGGTTGTAAGCAGCCCAGCGTTCATCATCTACAAGGCCTAACTCACGGCCTTTTTCAGTAAGACGAAGATCAGCATTGTCTTCACGCAGTAATAAACGGTACTCAGCACGGGAAGTAAACATACGGTACGGTTCTTTTGTACCTAGCGTTGCTAGATCGTCAATCAATACGCCGGTATAAGCTTGATCACGACGTGGTGTCCAGGCCTCTTTACCTTGCACTTGCAATGCGGCATTGGTACCTGCGATTAAGCCTTGAGCTCCAGCTTCTTCATAGCCAGTAGTACCATTGATTTGTCCAGCAAAGAATAAGCCGTTAATAAACTTAGTTTCTAACGATTGTTTTAAATCTCTGGGGTCAAAAAAGTCGTATTCAATGGCATAGCCAGGACGACAAATATGCGCATTTTCAAAACCTTTGATCGAACGCACAATTTCTAGCTGGATATCAAATGGTAAGCTGGTGGAAATACCATTCGGATACAGCTCATACGAATTTAAGCCTTCCGGTTCAACAAAGATCTGATGCTTTTCTTTATCGGCAAAACGAACAATCTTATCTTCAATCGATGGACAATAGCGCGGCCCCACACCGTCAATCACACCTGCATACATAGGTGAACGATGCAGGTTTTCACGAATCACGTCGTGAGTTTGCTCATTAGTATAAGTGATGTAACACGGGATCTGAGTAGGGTGATCTGCTGTTTTTCCCATAAACGAGAATACCGGCGTTGGATTATCACCTGGCTGCTCTTGCATCACAGAGAAGTCTACCGTTCTGGCATCAATACGCGGTGGTGTACCGGTTTTTAGGCGATCCACTCGAAAAGGCATTTCTCTTAGTCGGTCAGCCAAGGCAATGGAAGGAGGATCGCCAGCACGACCGCCTTTGAAGTTTTCCAAACCAATATGAATTTGACCACCTAAGAAGGTGCCTACAGTGAGTACTACCGAAGGTGCGCTAAAACGCAGTCCCATTTGGGTTACTACGCCTTTTACTTGATCGCCTTCAACAATAAGATCATCACATGATTGTTGGAAGATCTTAAGGTTTTCTTGCTGTTGTAAAATGTCTTGGATCGCTGCTTTGTAGAGCGTTCGATCCGCCTGCGCTCGAGTAGCTCGTACCGCAGGGCCTTTAGACGAATTTAGCGTTCGAAATTGGATCCCACCTTTATCAATCGCTTTGGCCATGGCGCCACCAAGGGCATCAATTTCTTTTACCAAATGGCCTTTACCAATGCCACCGATGGCTGGATTACACGACATTTGGCCGAGTGTATCCATATTGTGGGTCAACAACAGGGTGTTCATACCCATGCGAGCTGCAGCAAGTGCTGCTTCAGTGCCTGCGTGTCCACCACCAACAACGATGACATCAAAATGTTCATGATAAATCATTTACGGGATCCTACTTAAAACAACCGAGCAAATTTAGAAAGGATGCGTATTCTACCTAGAATTAACCAGAAGTGAAATGGTTAAACTTTGTACAAAGCAAAAAAGAGATCTTTTAATATAAATAAGGATCTTTTAAAGATCTTTATTATTCTTACTACTACTGCAGCTTAGATCTGTGAATACTTTTATATTCCTCATTAGATCCAAAGGGTTAATCTAGATCAAATGATGTGAATTAGATCGGATCAAGTGGGGTTAAACCTCTGATCAACTTGCCTAGTTATACACATCTCATTGTTCATCGATTTTTATCCAATGGATAACTAGGGTTAGATCAGCAACTAGATCAAGGGTTATCCACATTCAGATCTTAAAAACCATAAATATGTGTATAACTTATGTGTATCTCCGATCGCGTTATTCAGCTGTGCTATCAACAAACGTTGGCAGCCAAGCTAAAGCGGTATCTTCTGGCAGTTCAGGCTCTAATACATCTATCTTTATTACCTCTAAGAGCTGAGTGGCCCCTTTATCTTGTAATAAAGAAGCAATATTGCTCGCGGCATGGTTAAAGGTATCGTAGCTGGAATCGCCAATACCAACCACTGCGAAACGCAATCCGGTTAGATCTGGTGCGGCTTGTAACGCCGCAACAAAGTTCAGCAAGTTATCGGGATAATCTCCTGCGCCATAAGTGGATGTGACCACCAGCCATAGTTTTTGTTGGCAATGACTCAGCTCTGGCTGTTCGTGAAGATTTATTGTAAAGCCTTGATCTTCCAGAGACTCCTGCAGCTGTTCTGCAACATACTCTGCGGATCCCATTTGGCTGCCAACAATTATGTCTAGCGCTTGCATGATGACCTAACCTCATTCTTAGATGCGCGCCATCTTAGCGTGTAACTTGTATAAGTAAAGAGGCGGAGAAACATTTTGGATAAAAAAGATAGGTTACTAATCCATCAAAATAAATGGTTTTAATATAAGTTTATGATTTATATGTGTTAAATAAATTATTCCAATGAGCAACTCGGTGCTAAAGTTGTGGATAATCTCTGGGATAGGTGCGTTTAAGTGTTGTGATCAAAAGCACTTTGTTTGCAATAATCGATCGAAATTAGGGCACTGCAATCATATCTTAGGTGGGTGTGGATGGATGATTGTGGATAAGGATCTAACTGCGATTATTCGATCCTGATTTATAGATCTATAGCATTAGATCCATATAACAAAAGAATCTAAAAATTAGGGTTTTTTCTTCACTGCCGAGCGTGTCGAGACTCTAGTTACACAGCTTACGCATACTAAATAAGCACAGTGATTCGCTATTGGGCATGATTATCAACAGTGAAATTAGCTAACCTAGCGCTTGGAATTGCTATTATGCTGAAACGAACAGTCGGGTTTTAGCATTATGCCAAGCGCAGTTGGGTTAATCCTGTGAAGCACATAGAGCATCAAACGAAGTTGGGATGAGTGTGAAACAAAAACAGGTGGCTAGTGCAGCGAGAAAAGCTTTGTTAGCAGTAAGACATGGGCCAAGTAAGGCCCATTTTATGGTGTTATTTGCCGATACAGAACGAGCTAAATATCTTGCCTAAGAGATCATCGGAGGTGAATTCACCGGTGATTTCATTAAGGTATTGCTGGGTAAGGCGCAGTTCTTCCGCTAAGATCTCTCCGGCTACATGCATTTCAAGTTGGGTTTGGCCTATCTCTAGGTGTTCAGCGGCGCGCTCTAATGCATCTAAGTGTCGACGTCGTGCCATAAAGCCGCCTTCACTAGCACCAGTGAAGCCAATACAGGCTTTAAGGTGCTCACGTAATATATCCACGCCTTTCGTGTCTTTTGCGCTTAAGCGGATCAGAGTATGCTCTGCGGTGGTATCGGTACCGACCGTTTCGCCGCTTAAATCGACTTTATTGCGGATCACCGTAATGTCCATTCCGCTCGGCAGTTGCTCGATAAAGTCTGGCCAGATCTTGGCTGGATCGGTTTCTGCGGTTTCTGTGCCGTCGACCATAAACAACACATGATCGGCACCACGGATTTCATCCCAGGCGCGCTCTATGCCGATTTGCTCAACTTTATCAGGGCTTTCACGCAGACCTGCGGTGTCAATAATATGCAGTGGCATACCGTCGATATGAATGTGTTCACTGAGTACATCACGAGTAGTGCCTGCAATATCAGTGACAATCGCCGCTTCACGGCCAGCTAAGGCATTAAGTAGTGATGATTTACCGGCATTAGGGCGCCCTGCAATCACCACGCGCATCCCTTCACGCATAATGCTGCCTTGTTTGGCTTGCTTACGTACTTCACTAAGCTGGCTGATGATGGCACCGAGATCGCCGGCGACTTTACCGTCAGATAAGAAATCAATTTCTTCATCGGGGAAGTCGATTGCGGCTTCAACATACATGCGTAAGTGAATGACCTTTTCCACCAGCGCGTTAATGTGTTTAGAGAAGTCACCTTGCAATGAGTGGAGGGCACTTTTGGCTGCTTGCTCACTGGTGGCATTAATTAAGTCAGCGATGGCTTCTGCTTGAGTGAGATCGAGCTTATCGTTCATAAAAGCCCGTTCAGAGAACTCGCCAGGCTTGGCTAATCGCACCTGTTCAATCTGACTAATTTCTTTGAGCAGCATGTCGAGTACCACCGGGCCGCCGTGACCTTGTAGTTCTAAAACGTCTTCACCGGTAAAGGAGTTGGGTCCTTGAAAATACAGTGCAATACCTTGATCAAGTTGCTCACCAGCTAATGTCTTGAATGGCAAATATTCGGCATAGCGCGTTTTTGGGCATTTGCCTAGGATCTTCTCGGCAACGTATTTTGCTCTACTACCTGATACGCGGATAATACCCACGCCACCACGACCTGGTGCGGTGGCCTGTGCTGCTATGGTGTCTTGTGTGAACATGATGACTCTATAACTAACCTTTAATGTGCTTAATTGTACAGCAATTTCGCCAGTCCAGTATAGTCGCTCAACTTAAGCCTATTTCTGAGACTACTAACCTTAGACAGCCTTTTCAGTGCCAATACCTAATGCGCTTTGAAGTGGCTCTAACAACTTTCTTCGCTGTCGCTAGTTCAGGTATAATAATAAGGCCATCTTAATAACGAGATCGAGCTCGAAAGGAAAAGGGAGCGCTTTGTTATATTTCCAGCAATTTCAATTTGATACAGCAAAATCTTGGTTGTTTTACCAGGAGCAAAAAGTAACGTTACGACCAAGAGTAACACAGCTACTTGAATACTTTTTAACCCATCCAAATCAGATTGTTACACGTGAAACATTGCTAAATACGTTGTGGCAACACGGTGAGTTTAGAGAAGCTGCACTAACACAAAGTATCACCGAGTTAAGACAAGCCCTTAATGACAACGCTCAGCACCCTACTTTTATTAAAACCATACCACAGCAGGGTTATCAGTGGATTTGTCCCATTGAGAGTCGCACGCTTGCCTCATTCAGACTTACAACAACCGTGAAAGCCATGTTGATTGTTGCTGCAACCGCATTAGGGGGAGTGGCAGCTAGCTTACATCTATTATCAGGCTCGGCAGCGATTACCAGCCAAGAACAAGCGGTACAAGAAACTTTAATGATCGCCCCCATGGTGAATGCAACGGGTGTGCAAGCCAATGCTTGGTGGGGCTATGCCCTTGAAGCAGCATTAAGAGAGTATTTACAGAGCAGCTATCAGTTAGTACCGCGCAGTCAGTATCCCGAGCTTTTAAATAATAATGCGGTGAACAAACTTACGCTTTCGTTAAAGCCTATCCAACAGCGCTTTATACTCAGCGTAGCTTATGGGGATAAACACACAGAGTTGATTGTTGAACAGCTAGATGAAAGCTTTGAAGCAATAGCGACACAGATCGTTACTCAATTAGCGCTAGGAGATAACGATAAAACGAATGAAAAGTCCGTATTAAATTTAGCAATGAATGATTATTACCGCGGTGTTCAAGCACTCAATGAACAAGGACCTCAACTGGCCAAGGCATATTTTGAGGCGGCGGTGGCACAAATGCCAGAGCATCTTGAAAGCCAGCTAGAGCTGGCACAAATTAGTTGGCAGCTTGGTAAGATTGATACAGCTAGCCATCAATTCCAGCAGCTTTCTCTAAATACGGCTACAATCACGGCTCGCACTCGTTACCACCTATATTATGGTGAGTTTTTCAAGGCTCAAGGCTTACATCAACGGGCATTGCAGCAAGCCCTTTTGGCGCTTGAGGCGGCAGAGCAAAGCCAGCAGGTGGAGTTAATTGCCATGGCCTATCAGCTCCAAGCCGATGCTTTTTGGGTGTTACAACGCTGGGATGAGTATCAACACGCGATGAACTCAGCGCATGCTTTGATAGGCAGTCGCTCTTTTGCCTACAGTGAAGCGCAGCGGAGTTTCTATCTCGCCAATCCACCAGCGGCCGGTCCTGCAGAGAAAACCTTACTGAATCTAGAGAAAAGTAAACCTGTCCTCGCGCAAGCCATTACTTATTATGAGCAGACTAATCAGATCATGAATCTTATTAAAGCCCTGTTTGCCTATGGACAAAATTACTTAGTGCCTGTGGTTAAAAGTGAACCCAGTTTATTAAGAGCCCTCGATTTGGCGCAAAAACATGGTTATCGCCACTTAGAAAAGCAAATACTCACTTACTTAGGGTTTTACTATATTCAGCTGCATCAGGGGGAAAAAGCACTAGACTATTTAAATCGCGTCAAGGTTGAACCGCGCTTTATTCCAAGCCATGAGCAACAGCAATTACTGATTGGCATGGCGCATATGGATATTGCGCTGCAAACGGGTGATACGAATGCTCTGCAAAGTGCAATTTCGCAATATCAAATGTTGTTAAACAGCGACTATATTTCTGCGGTGACGCGTGCCAATGTTAAATTGTTACTTAGTTGGACCTGGATCAAAGCGGGTAAGCTCGCATTGGCAAAGCAGTTGACGACTGAGGCAATGCAAGACTATCAAACGTTGCAGCTACAAGAAGTTGAGACCTATGCGCTTTACACGCAAATGTATATCCACTTGCTAAACAATGAGCCTCAACAAGCGCTTGAGATCATTACTGCACATCCGCATACCAATTCACATCTTTTGTTGCTTTACGGTGTTGTTGCGGCTGATATGTTAAAAGAAGAAGCGCTGCAAAAGCGCTTTTCAGATAAATTAGCCGGACTCGAAAACAGCCAATTATTACAGCAACAGTTGCTGCAAATACGCCAGCAAAGCAGCATCGATAAGCGCTTTATTGCTGAGCTTATCGATGCCCCTTACAGCGTCTATTGTCAGAGTAAATGGACGATGAATTAGGATCTAGTCTATGCTGGGTGGCTGATTACCGCGATAAATAACGTCACCGTGTTTGTCTTGTACCACCCAGTAAGGTAGCTCTCTAATCTCAAACTGGCTAAATACTTCGTTGTGGTGATCGAACACAATATCGTGTTCTATCTTAAAGCGGCGTTGATAGTCTCGAGCGTTTTGCTCTTCCACATAAAAGGGTTTGATCAGGGTAACGACCGGATACCTACTCGAGTCAACAAGTTGGTTGTTTTGCTTAATGCGTATTTCACAATCTGGGATATGTTGAAATGGGCATAAGCTATCGCTGAAGAATAAGACTCTGTATTCACTGTCTATGTTCGCTATTGAAAATGCTCTACCGGTGAGTGTTTGCAGCGGGCTCCGTGTTTGTTTCTCTTGCTTTGGTATACTGGTCGTCGTTAACACCTCTCGTTTAATAACCTTACCGCCTTTAACGATGATCCGAACAGGTGTTTGCCTCACTGCAAACCGTTGCATGAACTGGTTGTGTTTATCAATGGCTAGCTCAGCATAGCTTGGATAGGCCATTTTAAACTGCGCTAAGCTTGCCTCATCAATATTTATATCAGGCTGTAGCAATCTCCGTGGCGCTAGTGGTAATGGCAGAGCTGTAGGCTGTACATACTCATCCCAAATATTAATAAACACATACTCTTGCGTGTTGGCGTGGGCAATCAAGCTGAGAAATACTGCGATGTGTAGAAGTATGAGTTTGATTAGTGACATTAGTTTGCTCCTTGCAATGCGCTCAGGTGTTGCTGTAGCTCATCGGTAAACAATGCGCTGCGATAGAGTTCTTTGCCGTGTTCATCAATTAGAATATGCTGCGGCGTTCCTAGCACTTGAAACTGCTGGGTTATCTTGCCATTTCCATCAAATACCGTAGGGAACTGGTAATTATGTTTATCAAGGTAAGCTTGCACGCCTTTTTCTGACTGGTTGAAGCCAATGTTGACGGCGATAACCTGATAATGGTTATTGGCTTGTTGAAAGCTTTGCTCAAGCAGTGGCATTTCTTCTACACAGTAAGCGCACCAGGTTGCCCAAAATTTTAAGTAAGTGACCTTGCCTTGGCTAGTTACGGTATTGTTTGCCAGGGTGTTAGCGGTTAGTGCGGGGTAGTCCTGTGCAGCAGGTGCCGTGCTGAGTAAGATAAAAATTAAATAAAAAATGATATTTTTCATGGTGGTTCCTTTGCGTTTTATAGCCAACTTTTGCCAGCTTGAATAAGAAAATATTGCGCCATTGCAACCAAAATAAGGGCGGTTGCGGTAGTGATATGGTTAAGCCAAGCCCCGGATTTTGGTAACTGATGTAAAAAGCGTGTGCTAAGCCCCGCTATCAGCATTAAAGTGCTCATACCGAGTGCAAAACTAAATAGCAGGGCGGCTCCTAATAGTGGTTGTTGTGCATTAGCAACAAATAGCAATAAGCCGCCAAGTACTGGAGACGTACAAGGAGCCGCAACAAGGGCACTGGCCATGCCCATTAGCAGTGGCGCTGATGAGCCTGTTGCAATTGCATTTGGCAAGCGTGGTAGGGAGATTAAACCTTTTGATACCGCAGCAAAGTAGAGTAATAGATTGGCAAAAATTAGCAGCACCCAAGGGTTTGTTGCGACTTGACCAAAGAAGCTACCCGTTAGCGCAGCAATAAATCCAAGGGCGGCGTACACCGTAGCAAAACCTAGGGCATACAAAACTGGGGCCAGACGAATATGGCGCTGTTGGCTCAGGGTCGCAACAGTGATGGGCAGTATGGGGTATACACAAGGCGTAAAGCTGGTGAGTACGCCAACTAACAGAGTAAAAGGCACTAACCACCAGTTCGCTTCTGCAGCGGAAAGTGCTTGTAGTAAAGTGGATTCAAACATCGTCTTCTCTTTGCATTTTTTACTGCACAAGAGCATGACGGAGAGTCTAGATTTGACCTATCAAATCGTCATAAAATCCTTATCAAAATTTATCAAGTGTTTGTTTTAAAGGCATAAAAAAACGGCTCAAAGGAGAGCCGTTTTTTCATATGAGGTTCGCGTTAACCGCGTACTTTCATGCCTTTTTTCTCCATACCGCGGTAGATGATCAGCATCTGGGCGATAGAGATAAGGTTTGAAACCAACCAGTAAAGTACTAGACCAGACGGGAACCAGATAAAGAAGATTGAGAATACTACTGGCATGTAGGTCATTAGCTTTTGCTGCATTGGATCTGTTACTGTCATTGGTTGCAGCTTTTGAGTCAGGAACATACTGGCACCAAACAGTACTGGCAATACGTAGTATGGGTCCATGGCCGATAGATCGGTTAGCCACAACATAAACTCAGCATGACGCAGTTCGGTTGATTCTAAAAATACATAGAATAAAGCAAGGAAGATTGGCATTTGTAACAACAGTGGGAAACAGCCACCCATCGGGTTCACTTTTTCTTTGCGGTACATTTCCATCATCGCTTGACCAAACTTCTGGCGGTCGTCGCCATAACGCTCTTTAAGCGCCTGCATTTTTGGCTGTAACATGCGCATTTTCGCCATCGAGGTGTATTGCGCTTTGGTCAGAGGGTACAGTGCCGTTTTAACAATAACGGTAATGGCGATAATAGCCAGACCCCAGTTGCCTAAAATACCGTAAAGGAACTTCAATAACGTCAGCAGCGGCTGTGACAAGAACCACAACCAACCATAGTCTACGGTCAGATCCAGGTCTTCTTGAATGGCTTCTAGCGCTTCAGTGTCTTTTGGACCCATGTAGTAAATCGCATGGATTTGAGCACTGCTGTTGCCTTGAATGGTGGTTGGCTCACCCTTCATGCCAATAAGGCCATTACCATTTCTTAGCGCAGTATAAATATTATTGGTGTCTTGTTGATCGGCGACCCAAGCACTAACAAAATACTTTTGTAAGAAGGCAACATAGCCACCTTGAGTATTTTTATTGAGGTTTCTGTCAGCCATATCTGAGAAGCTATACTTTTCGTATGGCTCTTCATCGGTACCATAAGCTGGACCTAGGTACGTCTGATCGACCATGCTGCCTTTTTCTTGGCGGGTGCGTTTGATTTGCGTGTACAGTTGCACTTGAATTGGGTCGGCAGTGGTGTTGTTTACCTGATACTTGAGGTCAACATCGTATTTCCCGGCTTTAAACACGAAGGTTTTAGTGAACTGCACGCCTTTTTCATCGGTGTAAGTTAAAGGAACACGTAGGGTGTCGCCATTTAACTCATACTGTTGTTGCGCAACCTCGTAAACTGGGCGACCTTTTTGGTTGGCGTCTGGACCATTAAGACCAATTAAGCCACTTTGCGATACGTACTGCTTGCCATCGAATTGGCCTAACAATAGATATGGCTCTTCGCTGCCATGGGTTTCTGCGTGTTGTAGCAACTTAGCTTCAACGATGTCACCGCCTTTAGTATCAATTTTTACCGCGAATACGTCGGTTTTGACACTAATGGTTGAGCGGCTTGCCTGCGTTGCCAAGGCTGGCACATCTGACTGGCTTGATGCCGGAACATCCATTTGCTCTTCTGTTGGGGTTGAGTTCGCCACTTGTTGTGTGGCGGCACTGGTATCAGCAAGTGGTTGGTTTTGTTCTTGTGTCCACTCTTGGAACAAAAGGAACGAAACCAGCAACAGGCCGATAAATAAAAACGTGCGTTGCGATTCCATAACAGCTCTTATTTCTCGTGTTGTTTAACTTTAGTTGACTTCACAGGTACAGGATCATCTCCACCTGCGCTCAAAGGGTGACATTTTAATATGCGTTTAACCGCTAACCAACTCCCTTTTGCAATTCCATGTAAATTAATTGCTTGAATTGCATAGCTAGAACAGGTTGGGTTAAATCGACAGTGCGGACCAAGTAGAGGACTAATCCATTTTTGGTAGCCACGGATCAATAAAATAAGTAAGCGCTTGGGTAACGATAGCACTTCCTTAACCCGATCTTTTTTCTTGCTATGCCCTGAAGTTGTTTTCATGGCACTTCGATATCAATTTCCTCAACCAAATGCCAAGTTCTAACCGTACTTGCACAGGCGGTTTTTCTATTGATATAGCTGATTAAAAGGTGAGCTAACCTTACCTTAATTGGCGTAAAAATACTATGCCAGTGGTCCTGAAAAGGCTGAGAAAGGGCGGTTATCTAAGTTATTGTGGCTTCTTTTTTGAGGCCTGTTGGTTTTTTGCGCGTCTTGGGTTATTTCTTGGTTTACGAGGTGGTTTTGGGGCACCAGGCTTGCAACGTTCATTGACTTTGCGCCACATTTTTGTGAGCTGCTTGCTGATTTCTGTATTGGATTGCTCATCTACACCGGTTTTCACCATTAATACAATGTCGATGTTATCGAGTTTATGGCGATTGAGGCGAAAACTTTCTCTGGCGAGTCGCTTAATGCGATTACGTTGACAAGCTTTTTTACAACGTTTTTTAGCAACGGTTAAACCAAGGCGTGGGTGACCAACATCATTGGGCTTTGCAAGAAGAGTAAAATAAGGTGTCGCAGCGCGAGCTGGTTCTTGAAATATGCGGGAGTAATGCGAGGGAGTTAACAGACGTAACTCCCTGCCAAAGCTAAAGTCTTCCACTTATATTAAGCAGAAAGTACTTTACGGCCTTTAGCACGACGACGTGCTATTAGCTTACGACCATTTTTAGTGGCCATGCGAGCACGGAAACCGTGAGTACGCTTGCGCTTTAATACGCTAGGTTGAAAAGTTCTTTTCATAACAATTCCATCCGATCGGTTAAAAGTTAAAACATCCTATGCAGGTCGCGATCCTGGCACAGGTGCCATTGCGAGCGCGAGATATTACTGCTGAGGGGCGTTAAAGTCAATCAAAATCTATCCTGAATGACTAAATAATCTACTACAGCGGTCATATTAAGCGGCTTTTGCACTCAACTCACAGCTCACACTGACTAACGCTACCTTTATAGAGGAAGCATCAAGGTGTGAAAAAGATCTGCTACGGATCTGATCATAGTGTTGGTAATTATAACATTTAGTAATAATAGGAAAAGCTCTGGAAAACTAAAATTGATCATTAATAAAGGGTGAGATCGGTGCTTTTTTTTGCTATGATCCTACTTGTGGGTAAAAAATAAAATTGTTTTTGAAACAGTAACTTACCTTTTTGTGTTGGTGAGATCTTACTTTTTCAAAATGTCAATATTGAACTTGTGGATAAGATCACTTCATAATAGCCCGCTTCCACCAGTAATTTTGTAATAATAAATAAGTATTTCCGGCGATCCCATACATTCTGATCCAGTCATTGGATCTCATGTTGCATTTATATTCCCGGGAATCAAAACTAATTGGAGTTCAGTGTGTATCTGTCAGTTTGGCAAAGTTGTTTATATGTTTTGCAAGATGAGTTGCCATCCCAGCAATTTAGTATGTGGGTGAGACCATTACAGGCTGAAAGTACAGATGATACGCTGACCATTTACGCACCTAATCGTTTTGTGTTGGATTGGGTCCGTGAAAAGTATTTGCACCGTATTAATGAATTACTGGTGGAAATTTGTGGTGATGAAGCGCCAGAGTTGCGTTTTGATGTTGGAAGTAAGCCTGTGTTGGCAACGCAAAACAGTGCCGTAAGCAACGATAAGTTGGCCTCTGTGGCTACGCCTGAGCAGGTTACAGCGACAGCCAACAGTCAGCCAAAAGTTGCCGAGAAGGTCGAGCCTGCCCCTAAGTCTGCGCATAAATCCAATATTAAAGAAAACTATACCTTTGATAACTTTGTCGAGGGTAAATCAAACCAATTAGCAAAAGCCGCTGCTACCCAGGTGGCCGATAATCCAGGTTCGGCGTTTAACCCCGTGTTTATCTATGGCGGCACAGGTTTAGGTAAAACGCACCTATTGCATGCCGTAGGCAATGGCATCATCGAGCAAAAGCCAGATGCTAAGATTGTCTATATGCATTCGGAACGATTTGTTCAAGATATGGTAAAGGCACTGCAAAATAATGCCATTGAAGAATTCAAGCGCTATTATCGTAGTGTTGATGCCTTAATGATCGATGACATCCAGTTTTTTGCCAACAAAGAACGCTCTCAAGAAGAATTCTTCCATACCTTTAATGCTTTGTTGGAAGGCAATCAGCAAATCATACTGACTTCAGATCGCTATCCAAAGGAAATTGAAGGGGTAGAAGATCGTTTAAAGTCGCGTTTTGGTTGGGGATTAACCATTGCCATTGAACCCCCAGAGCTAGAAACTCGCGTGGCTATTTTGATGAAAAAAGCGCAGCAGAGTAAAATTAATCTACCGCACGAGGTGGCTTTCTTTATTGCCAAGAAATTACGTTCCAATGTGAGAGAGCTGGAAGGGGCGTTAAACCGGGTAATTGCCAATGCTAATTTTACCGGTCGACCTATTTCTATCGACTTCGTTAAAGAAGCATTACGTGATTTATTAGCGCTACAAGATAAATTGGTGACCATCGATAATATTCAACGCACGGTGGCTGAATATTATCGCATTCGGGTATCTGATTTATTATCTAAGCGACGTAGCCGCTCTGTGGCTCGGCCAAGACAAGTTGCTATGGCGCTGTCAAAAGAGCTAACCAATCATAGTTTGCCAGAAATTGGCGATGCTTTTGGTGGGCGAGATCACACCACTGTTTTGCATGCATGCAGAAAAGTGAAAGAGTTACGTGACGAGAGTCATGAAGTGAAAGAAGATTATCAAAACTTAATTAGAACGCTGTCTTCTTAAGGGTTAAATGATGCAAATAACAATTCCAAGAGAACTATTTTTAAAACCACTTGTTCAGGTCTCAGGTGCCATAGAGCGCAAACACACATTACCGATCTTATCCAATGTGCTGCTTGAAGTGAAAGACGGCAGCTTATATATGACGGGGACTGATTTAGAAATAGAATTAGTTGCATCGGTAGCGTTAGAAAGCAGCACGCCAGATGGCAAAATTACTTTACCGGCAAAAAAGCTTTTGGATATTTGTAAAAGCTTACCGGACAGCTCAGACTTAGTACTCAGTTCTCAAGAGCATCAATTACTCCTTACCAGTGGTCAAAGCCGTTTTTCGTTAACCACACTAGCAGCGGAAGATTTTCCTAACCTAGAGCAGTGGGATGGCGAAGTTGAGTTCACCATTACGCGGCTAGAGTTACGTAAGTTATTGGAAGCGACTCATTTCTCGATGGCTAATCAGGATGTCCGTTATTACCTTAACGGTATGTCTTTTGAAGTCGATAATAATGACATTAAAACGGTTGCTACCGATGGCCACCGCCTGGCAATTGCCCAGCAAACTTTGCCAGACTCACTTAATACGCAAAGACAGCTGATTATTCCTCGTAAGGGCGTACAGGAAATCATGCGGTTATTACCAGCGGACGATGAAGCCGTGACAATTCAGTTCGGTGCTAATCATATTCGTATTATCGATACTGAATTTACTTTTACCAGTAAGCTGGTGGATGGCCGTTTCCCTGATTACCGTCGTGTGTTACCTCGTGGCGGTGATAAATTAGTTACGGCCAACCGCGAATGGTTACGCAGTGCTTTTCAGCGAGTATCTATATTATCTAATGAAAAGTTTCGTGGTGTTCGACTCAACCTCAGCAGTGGCGTGTTAAAAATTAGTGCCAACAACCCTGAGCAAGAGCAAGCAGAAGAAACCGTCGAAGTGGGTTATCAAGGAGATGACTTAGAAGTGGGCTTTAATGTGTCATACTTACTCGATGTGCTTAACACCATAAAATCTGAGGATGTGCAATTTACCTTGTCTGACTCTAACAGCAGTGCGCTTATCGAAGCGGCTGGTGATGAGCATGCAATGTACGTAGTTATGCCGATGCGTCTATAGATTTATGAGTTTAACTCACCTCAGCCTTAATACATTTCGTAATATTGAGGCAATGGCGCTCTCTCCCTGTAATGATGTTAATGTCATTTTGGGAGAGAATGGCAGCGGTAAAACCAGTTTGCTTGAAGCCATTTACTTCCTTTCTAGCGGCAAGTCTTTTCGTACCAATCTGCAAAAGTTGATGATTAAGCATGACACCTCGCATTGCCTGGTTCATGCAAAAAAACAACTGCATAACTTGTCTATACCGCTTGGTATCAGTAAGCACACAAGTGGTGAAACAAAACTAAGAATCCAAGGGCAAGCGAGCCGAAAAGTGGCCGAGCTAGCCCAAATCCTTCCGGTCCAAGTTATTACCCCAGAAAGTTACGAACTGTTTTTCGGTGGGCCTAAAGAGCGCCGAAAATTTTTAGATTTAGGCGTGTTCCACGTGGAACATCAATTTTATCCCGTATGGAAAACATTTAACCAAGTTCTAAAACAGCGGAACGCATTGCTTAAATCACGCCCCGCGGATATTAAGTCGCAGCTGAACTACTGGGATAAGGAGTTTGTTCGCTTAGCCGAACAAATAAAAATGTTTCGAGAAGCGTATATAAGTAGGTTTCAGGCGCATTTTTTTGATAAGATAGGGGATATAAGCCCTTTGCTAAAAAGCCTTGAAATACGCTTTCAAGCAGGCTGGAAGGGTGAGCTAGCTGATGTGCTTGAAAAACAGTTAGAACGTGACATAAAACTTGGCTATACAACCAAAGGTCCTCACAAGGCGGACTTTAACTTTTTTACCCAAGGTCACAGTGTCGAGCAAGTTTTTTCTCGGGGGCAATTAAAGCTACTTTTATATGCATTAAAGGTAATGCAAAATAGCTTAATTGACCAAGAGAGCGATAAGCAATCGATATTGCTTATTGATGATTTACCTTCGGAGTTAAGTGATGACACCAAAGAGGCGGTATCGCGTTTATTAATGCAATGCCAGTCGCAATTGTTCATCACCGCTATCACTCCCGAAAGTATAGCAGCGGTCATCGGCCCTATGGAACGAGAAGTAAAAATGTTCCACGTGGAACATGGCAGCTTAATAACAAAATAATTGGAAGAAACCATGTCGGAAAATTACGATTCGTCGAGTATTAAAGTACTTAAAGGATTGGATGCGGTAAGAAAGCGTCCAGGAATGTATATCGGTGACACAGACGATGGTACTGGTTTACATCACATGGTGTTTGAGGTCGTTGATAACTCAATCGATGAAGCACTAGCAGGATATTGTGACGATATTTTCGTTACCATTCACACCGATGGTTCGGTATCGGTTCGCGATAATGGCCGTGGAATCCCAACTTCAATCCATGAAGAAGAAGGGGTTTCAGCGGCTGAGGTTATCATGACGGTACTGCACGCAGGCGGTAAATTCGATGATAACTCCTATAAAGTTTCAGGCGGTCTCCACGGTGTTGGTGTATCGGTTGTAAATGCACTTTCTGAAAAACTACAATTAACAATTCGCCGTGATGGCAAAGTGCATCAACAAAAATACTCAATGGGTGTGCCTGATGCGCCATTGGCTGTTATTGGTGAAGCCGATACAACAGGTACTGAGCTAAGATTTTGGCCAAGCGGTGAAACCTTTTCTGACATCAACTTTCACTATGACATTTTAGCTAAGCGTTTACGTGAACTGTCATTCCTTAACTCAGGCGTTAGCATTATTCTGACGGATGAGCGTGAAGAGAATAAGCGTGATCACTTCAAGTACGAAGGCGGTATTCAAGCGTTTGTTGAATACTTAAACCGTAAAAAGAACCCATGCCACCAAAATGTCTTTCACTTTACTCATGAGCGTGAAGAAGATGGCATTAGTGTAGAAGTGTCTATGCAGTGGAACGATGGCTTCCAAGAAAATATTTACTGCTTTACTAACAATATCCCACAGCGTGATGGTGGTACTCACTTAGCCGGTTTCCGTGCAGCGTTAACTCGTACGCTAAACAACTACATGGAAAAAGAAGGCTTTAATAAAAAGCAGAAAACCAGCGCCACAGGCGATGACGCTCGTGAAGGCTTAACGGCCGTTGTGAGTGTTAAAGTACCAGATCCAAAATTCTCATCACAAACGAAAGACAAGCTAGTATCAAGCGAAGTAAAGAGTGCGGTTGAACAGGCAATGTCTGAAAAGCTTTCTGAGTTTTTACTTGAGAATCCAAATGACGCCAAGACCGTCGTCAACAAAATTGTCGATGCCGCCCGAGCCCGCGAAGCTGCTCGTAAAGCCAGAGAGATGACTCGTCGTAAAGGTGCCATGGATCTCGCTGGCTTACCGGGTAAATTAGCCGATTGCCAAGAGCGCGACCCAGCGCAATCCGAACTCTATATAGTGGAGGGTGACTCAGCAGGTGGATCGGCGAAGCAAGGCCGTAACCGTAAGAATCAGGCAATCCTACCACTGAAAGGTAAAATCCTGAATGTTGAAAAAGCACGGTTTGATAAGATGCTTTCTTCACAAGAGGTGGCAACACTGATCACCGCGCTAGGCTGTGGCATTGGCCGTGACGAATATGACCCAGAAAAGCTACGTTATCACCGTATCATTGTTATGACCGATGCTGACGTCGATGGCTCGCATATTCGTACTCTGTTGCTAACGTTCTTCTATCGTCAAATGCCAGAAATCATTGAACGAGGCTATGTCTACATTGCTCAGCCACCACTTTATAAAGTGAAAAAAGGCAAACAAGAGCGTTATATTAAAGACGATAACGCCTTAACGGCGTATTTGACCTCTTTGGCACTAAATGACGCGGCGTTATATCCAGCCGAAGGCGCTGAGCCAATCACTGGAAATAAACTAGAAAACCTAGTTCATGACTATCAAAAAACCATCGACACCATTGAGCGCTTAAAGCGTAAATACCCGTCATCGATTATGAATCGCTTGCTATATCACCCAGAGCTAACCGAAGAGAGCTTAGGCAATAAAGAGAAAGTGACGGAGTGGACAGAGGCGCTAGTGGCAGACTTAGTCGCCAAAGATGAAGACGCGACTATCTTTAATGCTGAGGTGGCGTTTGATGATGAGCGCAATCTGTATTACCCAGTAATCAATATCCGTCAACACGGTGTCGATAAAGCGCATACACTTAACTACGACTTTATCTCTTCGAAAGATTATGTCCGCATTGCCAACACTGGACGCCAGATTGGTAATTTGGTCACTGATGGCGGCTATGTCCAGCGTGGCGAAAAAGTCCATAATATTGACTACTTCGAAGAAGGCCTTGAATGGCTGATTTCAGAATCAAAGCGTGGCTTGTATACACAACGTTATAAAGGACTCGGTGAGATGAACCCTGACCAGCTTTGGGAGACCACCATGGACCCTGAAGCACGTCGTATGCTCCGTGTAACCATTGAGGATGCCATTGCCGCAGACCAACTGTTTGCCACCTTAATGGGAGACCAGGTTGAGCCTCGCCGTGACTTCATCGAACAAAACGCCTTGCGTGTGGTTAACCTAGATATTTAAAAAAGTATCTAATTAATAAAAAGGAGGGATTTTCCCTCCTTTTTTTATGTTTAAAAGCTTAAAACAGATTAGCGCACGCGGTATACTGAGCGTAATTTTCAATCATTTGAATTCAGAGTGAGTGCCTATTTAATAGGGTGCTGACACATGATGAGTAGCAGATAAAATAAGCCAACTATGCAAAAATACGATATCAAAACCTTTCAAGGTTTGATCCTGGCTTTACAGGATTACTGGGCGCAGCAAGGCTGTGTTGTTGCTCAACCTCTCGATATGGAAGTAGGTGCGGGTACCTTTCACCCCATGACTTTCTTGAAGTCCATTGGTCCAGAGCCAATGTCAAGTGCTTACGTACAACCATGTCGCCGTCCTACAGATGGCCGCTATGGTGAAAACCCGAACCGACTACAACACTACTATCAATTCCAAGTGGTCTTGAAGCCATCACCAGAGAACATTCAAGAGTTGTACTTAGGCTCTCTTGAGGCTCTGGGTATCGACACCCTTACTCATGAAGTTCGCTTTGTCGAAGACAACTGGGAATCACCTACATTAGGAGCGTGGGGCTTAGGTTGGGAAGTGTGGCTCAACGGTATGGAAGTCACGCAGTTTACTTACTTCCAGCAAGTAGGTGGGATTGAATGTGCTCCAGTCACCGGTGAAATCACCTATGGCTTAGAGCGACTTGCAATGTATATACAAGGCGTCGATAGCATTTATGACTTAGTCTGGACTGACGGGCCTATGGGTCGCGTAACCTATGGCGATGTCTTCATGCAAAATGAAATAGAGCAGTCGACCTATAACTTTGAACATGCTGATGTTGAGGCGTTATTCAAGCAGTTTGATCAGTGCGAAAAAGAAAGTGAAAAGCTGATTGCCGCAGGCTTACCATTGCCCGCTTACGAGCAGGTAATGAAAGCATCCCATGCATTCAATTTACTTGATGCTCGTCACGCTATCTCAGTAACTGAACGTCAACGCTATATATTAAGAGTGCGTGCGTTATCAAAGGCGTGTGCCCAAGCCTATTATGATGCCCGTGAAGCACTTGGCTTCCCGCTTTGTAAGGATCAATAATGTCGACTGAAAATCTATTAGTAGAAATTGGTACGGAAGAGTTACCGCCAAAAGCACTAAGAAAACTCGCTGAATCTTTTGCAGAGAACACTCAACAAGAGCTAGAGGCACTAGAGCTCGAACACCAAGGTGTAAGCTGGTATGCCTCTCCAAGACGCTTAGGCGTTAAAGTGAAAGCGCTGCAAACGAAACAAGCGGATAAGGTGGTTGAAAAGCGTGGTCCAGCTATAAAAGCAGCATTTGATGCTGATGGTAATGCCACAAAAGCAGCGCTAGGCTGGGCTCGTGGTTGTGGTATCGATATTGCTGATGCTGAGCGCCTAGAGACCGAAAAAGGGGTTTGGTTACTGCATAAAGCGAAAGTCGAAGGACAACAAACGTTGGCTTTGCTGAATGACGTTATCAACAAAGCGCTGGCTAAACTGCCAATTCCAAAGCCCATGCGTTGGGGTGCCAATAAAACACAATTTATTCGTCCCGTACATACTGTGGCTGCATTGCTTGGTGACCAGCAGGTGTCAGGTGAAGTATTAGGCAAGGCGATCAGCAATGAGTTACAAGGGCATCGTTTTCATCACCCAGAGCGCGTTCGTGTGAACCATGCTGATGATAGCTTTGCGGTATTAAAAGACGCCTACGTCATGGCTGACTATGAAGCACGTAAAGCGCTTATTCGCAGTCAAATTGAAGCTGAAGCACAAAAGCTAGATGCTCAAGTGGCCATGGACGAAGACTTGCTTGAAGAAGTCACTTCATTGGTTGAGTGGCCAGTGACATTGGTTGCATCGTTTGAAGAGGCGTTCTTAGAAGTGCCGGACGAAGCACTGATTTATACCATGAAAGACGACCAGAAATATTTCCCACTGCTGGATAAGCAGGGAAATCTGATCAACAAATTCTTATTCGTTTCAAACATCGAAAGTAAAGATCCTAGCGTGGTGATCTCTGGTAATGAGAAAGTCGTGCGTCCACGTTTAGCTGATGCGCAATTTTTCTTTGAAGCCGACAAAAAGAAAACCTTAGAAAGTCGTTTAGAGTCCTTAGGCTCGGTGCTGTTCCAAAAGCAGTTAGGTACGCTAAAAGATAAGTCAGAGCGGATCTCCGCCTTAGCCGGCTACATTGCCGAGCAGCTTGGTGCTGATAAAGCCATGGCTGAGCGTGCCGGCTTACTAAGCAAAACCGACTTAATGACCGAAATGGTCATGGAGTTTACCGACGTGCAAGGGGTAATGGGTATGCATTATGCCCGCATTGATGGCGAAGCAGAAGAAGTTGCACTGGCACAAAACGAGCAATATATGCCTCGTTTTGCTGGCGACGACTTGCCGTCAAACCCAATTAGCTTTGCAGTGGCGCTGGCTGATAAGTTCGACACCCTAGTAGGGATCTTTGGTATTGGCCAGACTCCTAAAGGGGATAAAGATCCATTTGCACTTCGTCGTGCTGCCATTGGTGCATTGCGCATCATGGTGGAGAAAGCGTTACCGCTGGACATTAAAGATATCGTGGCGAAAGCAATGACACTCTTTGCAGACAAGCTAAGCAACGATAATGTCGCGGAAGATGTATTCGAGTTTATGCTAGGTCGTTTCCGTGCCTGGTACCAAGAAGAAGGCTTCAGCGTTGATGTGATCCAAGCTGTATTGGCACGTCGACCCACCAGCCCAGTTGACTTTGATCGTCGAGTGAAAGCCGTTAGTCACTTCAGAACACTGGCCGAGGCAGAAGCGTTGGCCGCTGCCAATAAACGTGTAAACAATATCTTAGCGAAGAATAATGTTTCAAGCGACTCTGCCGTTGACCAAGCGCTATTGCAAGAGGCTGCGGAGCAGCAGCTAGCACAACAGGTTGCAGCACTGACCACGGAACTGCAGCCGGTGTATGCCGCTGGTGACTATCAGCAAGCGTTAACACGTTTAGCGAGCTTGCGCGCTGCCGTTGATGACTTCTTCGATAATGTGATGGTGATGGCTGAAGACCAAGCGGTGAAACAAAACCGTTTAGCATTATTAAGCCAATTAAGCCGATTATTCCTTAATACTGCTGATATTTCTGTATTACAAAAATAATCGAGCATTTCAAAGCCAGCGCTAGCTGGCTTTTGTTTAATATTAAAAAGGCTATGAACTATGATCACAAAGCAAAGTTTTATTGCACTGCTTGTTGTTGCTGTTTCTGGTTGTAGTAGTAACTTTCAATTGCCAGTAGAGGTCGAAAGCGGACAGTCCAGTACCATTGCTCAACTTGATAGGACGCTATATCTGCGCGGTGATTTCACTTTATGGGATGCCGAACCACAATATAGGTTGATACAAACGCAGCCTGGAGTCTATGCAGCAAAAGCTAATTTTCCTATTCCTGGTAAGGTGTATGAATTTAAAATTGCTGATAACAAGTGGAGCGAAGGGTATAACTGCGGTTATAAAAGTGAAGGGCAGCTAACATTGGGGGTGCCACTCAATGCCGATTGCAATACGGTGTATAACTACTTTAGTTTTAAGCCAAGCCGTAAAGGTTGGTATGAAGTTCAATTTGATTACCGTAATCCACAACAACCGAAAGTACTGCTAGTGAAACTGTAATATCGATTTACTTGGTTGCAATAGGTGAGTATAAAAGAGCGGCTTAAGCCGCTTTTTTATTGCCCCTTTTTAATGACATAGCGGTAGGGGGAATCGCTAACCGCTTTGGCCACTAGCGTGTGGTCCATAAATTCGCAAAAGCTGGGAATATCGCGAGCTGTTGAAGGGTCGTCGGCAATCACTAATAAGGTCTCACCCAAATTCATTTTTCTTACCATACCTCGGATCATCATGACCGGCTCAGGGCAGCGTAAGCCTAAGGCATCTAGGGTGTGATCGGTATTGTCAAAACTCATTTCAATGGCCTCACGATAGTAAAGCCGCTATTTTAAACGTTTGTGCTATTGAATAGCAATTTTACACAATAAAAAAGGCAAAACAGCGAGGCCGTTTTGCCTTGGTCACCAAGTTGAAACTATATTGCCGGAACTAAAGCCTTAAGCCTTAGTCCCAGCGGGTTGGAACGAGTTAGCTATCAACACGCTCAAATACAGTGGCAATGCCTTGGCCTAAGCCAATACACATGGTTGCTAAACCATATTTTGCGTCTTTTTCTTCCATCAGGTTAATCAGCGTGGTGCTAATACGTGAACCTGAACAGCCTAATGGGTGGCCCAGTGCAATGGCACCACCATTAAGGTTTACCTTTTCGTCCACTTTATCTAGCAAGCCGAGGTCTTTTAGTACTGGCAGCGATTGTGCCGCAAAGGCTTCGTTAAGCTCGGCAACGCCAATATCATCAATGCTGATACCAGCTTGTTTCAATGCTTTTTGCGATGCCGGTACCGGACCATAACCCATGATAGAGGGATCGCAGCCTGCAACAGCCATTGACTTAACTCGAGCACGGATGGTTAACCCTAACTCTTTGGCCTTCGACTCACTCATTACTAGCATGGCCGATGCGCCGTCAGATAGTGCTGATGAAGTACCAGCAGTGACGGTTCCCGATGCTGGGTTGAATACTGGGCGCAGTTGGCTTAATCCTTCCACACTGGTTTCAGGGCGAATAACTTCGTCATTCTCAACCAAAACCGGTGCACCATCAGCATCGTGGCCTTCCATCGGTAGGATTTCTTTGGCAAAGCGACCTTCAACCGTGGCGGCATGCGCACGCTGATGCGAACGAGCTGCAAACTCGTCTTGTTGCTCACGGCTAATACCGTGTAGTGTTGCTAGGTATTCCGCCGTAAGACCCATTACGCCAGCCGCTTGGGCAACTGAGGTGGAAAGTCCAGGGTGGAAATCATTGCCATGGGTCATAGGCACATGGCCCATGTGCTCAACACCACCAATTAAGTAAGTATCACCAGCGCCGGTCATGATCGCTCGTGCAGCATCGTGCAGCGCTTGCATTGAAGAGCCACATAAACGGTTTACTGTTACCGCTGGCACTGTATGAGGAATGCCTGCTAGTAGCGCAGCATTACGGCCAACGTTAAAGCCTTGCTCTAAAGTCTGTTGCACACAGCCCCAGTAAATATCATCAATGGAGTCTGGTGCGACTTGTGGATTACGCTCAAGCAAACCTTTCATCAAGTGAGCACTTAAATCTTCGGCACGTTTATTTTTAAATACACCGCCTTTTGAGCGGCCCATTGGGGTACGAATACAATCTACGATTACCGCGTTTTCCATGTTACTGGCCCTCCACTTGATAAAACACTTTACCTTCATCTGCCCACTGCCTAGTTTGTTCTGACACTTGGTAGATTTCGCCTAGATGCGCATACTTGTCAGCCATAGCAACAAAATTGCTCAAGCCAATTTGGTCTAGGTAACGGAACGCACCGCCTCTAAATGGTGGGAAGCCGATGCCATAGATAAGCGCCATGTCAGCTTCTTGTGGCGATGCCACGATGCCTTCTTGTAGGCACAGTAGTACTTCGTTAATCATTGGCACCATACAGCGCTCAATGATGGTTTGCTTATCGAACTCTTGGGTTGGCTCGCAGATTTCACTTAATAGCGATAGCGCAGCTTCATCTTTGCTCTTCTTCAAGCGACCTTTACGGTCTGGCGCATACTGATAGAAGCCTTTTTGGTTCTTTTGACCAAAGCGCTCTGCATTGGCTAGGAGTGCAACTGGGTCTTTATCTTTGCGTGCCATACGCGTAGGGAAGCCATCTGCCATTACCCCAGTGCAGTGGTTCGCGGTATCAATACCAACGACATCCAGTAGATAAGCTGGGCCCATTGGCCAGCCAAAGACGTTCTCCATCACTTTATCCACTTTAGCGAAGTCCGCGCCTTCAACCACTAACTGACTAAAGCCGGCAAAGTAAGGAAAGAGTACACGGTTAACAAAGAAGCCCGGGCAGTCGTTAACCACAATCGGTGATTTACCTAGCTTCAAGGCATAATCCACAACCGCTGCAACGGTTTCATCCGAGGTTTTTTCGCCGCGAATGATTTCAACCAGTGGCATTTTTGGTACTGGGTTGAAAAAGTGCATACCACAGAAGTTTTCTGGCTTGTCCAAAGCGGTTGCAAGCTCATCAATGCGGATAGTCGACGTATTAGACGTCAGAATGGTCCCTTCTGGCAATTGCGACTCAAGGCTCGCCAATACCGTCTTCTTCACGTTCGGGTTTTCGACAACCGCTTCTACGATAATGTCTGAGCCCGTCAGGTCATGATCGTTTAAGGTTGGTTTAATCTTACCTAGGGTGGCAATCATTTTGTCCATTGCCATATGGCCACGTTCAACTTTTTTGCCCAGTAGTTTCGCCGCTTCACCCATACCTAGATCCAAGGCATCCTGCTGGATGTCTTTCATCACGATAGGTGTGCCTTTATAGGCTGATTGATAGGCGATACCACCACCCATAATACCAGCACCTAGTACGGCGGCTTGTTTAATGTCGGTATTGCTTTGCTTAGCTTGTTTTTTGGCAACCGTTTTAATGTATTGATCCGCCAAGAAAATACCCGTTTGCGCAGCGGCTTCTGATGTTTTCGCCAGCTTAGCAAAGTTCTGGTTTTCGATGGCCATGGCTTCAGTGCGACCAAGTCCCGCGGCTGCTTTTAGGGTTTTCACTGCCATCATTGGCGCCGGGTAGTGGCCTTTGGTTTTCGCCATCACCATGCCTTCAGCCATACCAAAGCTCATGCCTTGCTCAACACGGTTTAGTTTTAATGGCTCAAGCTTCACTTGACGCTTAGCGCGCCAGTCTAGCTTACCTGCAATGGCTTGTTCTAGAGTGCGAACGGCAGCGTCCATCAGCTTATCTGCTGCAACCACAGCATCCACAGCGCCCACTTTTAGGGCATCTGCTGCGCGGTTCTCTTTACCTGTGGTGATCCAAGTCATGGCGTTGTCGGCGCCAATAATGCGTGGTAAACGCACTGTGCCGCCAAAGCCTGGCATGATACCAAGTTTGACTTCCGGTAAACCAATCTTCGCGGCATCAGTAGCAATACGATAATCGGTAGCTAGTAACCACTCACAACCGCCACCAAGCGCTAAACCATTGACAGCAGAAACGGTTGGGAAAGGTAGGTCTTCGATGGCATCAAATACGTCAGTGGCGTTTTTGATCCAACCAACTAGCTCTTCTTCAGGGCGTTGGAAGGTGGGAAGGAATTCATAGATATCAGCACCAACAATAAAGTGATCTTTGTCGCTGGTAAATACTAAGCCTTCGATATCATCACGTTGACTTAGCTCGATAAGGGCCTCATGGCTTTCCTTAAGTACTTGCTGAGATAATTTATTTACTGAGCCCGATAGGCAAAATTTAAACTCAGCGATCTTGCCTTTGCAAAAATCGACTACAAAGGACTCGCGTTTGATTAACATACATGTTCTCCCGTGCGTTACACTGGTACGATGAGTTGCTATTTCAATCAGTGTGGATCTTTCGGCGGCAAATTGCAATGAAAAATTTACCGCACATTTACTGAAATACCGCGGTCGGTTTGCTATGGTGGCTTGGCACACCTGGTTTTTTAAGCACTCAGCGATAGCCATCGCTGTTTACAAGCCGAGCGTCTGTTCTTCAGCGCCATCTTTAGAAAAGCACAAATCGGCTTTATTTCAATTTCGGTGTGTACTTTCTTTGGCAGATTGAGAAGGCTTTACATGACACATTGGTTACGTCGTGTTGTAGTGGGCAGCTTATGCGCAGTAAGCAGCTTGTGCACTGCAGCCAGCACACTTGACGATTTTAAACAGGCTGAGCGGATAGCTTGGTCTGGCAATTATAGTAATTTTAAAGCGGCCATTGCGCAGCTCGACCATCCGTTAAAACCCTATGTTGAAATGGCGTTTTATAAACGTCACCCGCGATTACGCTACCAACAAGAAATAGAACACTTTCTGACAGTCTATGAGCATACGCCGTTGGAGTGGCCGGTGCGCTCCGCATGGCTAGAATACTTACAGCGGCATGAGAAAAAAGCCCGTTACATCGAATTTTATCGAGAGACCAGTGATGCCGAAAAGCAGTGTACGTATTTGCAGTATCAGCTGGATTTAGGCGCACTACAAAAACCTATTCTGGATCAGGTTGCTGATATATGGACCGTCGGTAAGTCGCAGCCACGAGCCTGTGATGAACTTTTCTCGAAATGGCAACAAGCCGGTTATCGTACCCCGGAAATAGTGTGGCAGCGGGTAACCAATGCGGCACAACATGGCCAGACTTCCTTATTGCGTTATTTAGCGACCTTGCTGCCAGCAGAGCAGGCCTACTTAGCCACCCTGTATAAAAAGGTGCGCCAAGACCCCAGTGCCGCTGCTGGTTTATACCGCTTCAAAAAACGCTCAGCGAAAGAAGCCGAAATCGCGGTGTATGGCGTGCGGCGGCTGATTTGGCGTGATCCTGACTTAGCATTAAGAGCATGGCAAAAAATGCAAGGCATGTTTCGCTTTACCCAGTCGCAAAAAGACAGTGTTGCGTATCGCTTTGCTTTAGCTTTGGCATCAAAGGGTCATGAGGATGCTAAGTTCTGGCTCAATAAGGTGCCCAAGCAAATGCAGGATAAAACCCTGCTACAGTGGTTGATGAGTAACATGCTCAAAGAGCAGGATTGGGCGGGGATCTCAGCCTTGTTCGTTGGCCGTGAACAATTAAGCAATGGTCAACAGTATTGGCTGGCCTTTAGTTTGGCGCAGCGGCAACAGCTCAGCGAGGCCAATGCTATTTGGCAACGCCTTGCGAAAGAGCGCGATTATTACGGCTTTTTAGCGGCAGCACGCTTGGGGCAACCAATATCGCTGAATGCTGAGCCGTTGAATGTTGACTCTGGGTTATTACGTCAGGTGTCGAATGCCCCTGGGTTTAAGCGAGCTCGGGCATTGTACGAATTAGAACGCTACACTCAAGCGCGCAGAGAGTGGAACTACTTAACCAATACATCAAGCAAAGAAGAGAAGCTGGCCGCCTCCATCTTAGCGGCGAAGTTTGACTGGTACGACAGCACGATTTTTACCTTAGCCCAGATCAAGGCATGGAATTACGTCGATCTACGTTTCCCGCTGGCATTCAAAGAGTTGTTCGATAAATACAGTAAACGTAATCGCGTCGATATGGCTTGGAGTATCGCCATTGCAAGGCGTGAAAGCTCATTTGCACCAGATGCCCGTTCGCGCGCTGATGCCCATGGGTTAATGCAGTTACTCCCTAGCACAGCGAAGTATATTAATAACCGCAAAGGGGTTTCGAAACGGCGCTTATATCAACCCGCAACCAATATTCGATTAGGCACTAACTATTTAGAGTATCTCAAGCGTAAAAATGCCGGCAATGAGATCCTCGCTACGGCTTCATACAATGCCGGTTATCATCGCATTAAGCGTTGGTTACCGTCAGAGGCTATGCCCGCTGAATTATGGATTGAGCTGATCCCATACCGCGAGACACGAGACTACGTCAAGAATGTTATGGCCTACCGTCAGGTTTACCATACTAAGCTGGGTCGAGAGGGTAATATTTTAGCTAGCATATTGGATATGAAAATTGTCAAATAACCATCAAAGGGGCAGCTTAAGCGCATCGCGTCGTTTTTAGTTAGCAGCTATGATAGACTTTATAATATGTGAATTTTTGAAAATGGGTACACCATGGATAAGTTAGCAAATTTATACGCTGAGCATATTTCTACTTTGCAACAGCGTACTCGAACCATAGTAGAACGCGAAGGGCTCGATGGCCTAGTGATCCACTCAGGGCAGGCAAAACGCCAGTTCTTGGATGACATGTACTATCCGTTCAAAGTGAACCCGCAATTTAAAGCGTGGTTGCCTGTTATCGATAATCCACATTGCTGGCTGGTGGTGAATGGCAACGATAAGCCTAAGCTTATCTTCTATCGCCCCGTTGACTTCTGGCATAAGGTGCCTGATGAACCGCGCGACTTCTGGGCCGAGTATTTCGATATTGAGCTCTTGGTTAAGCCGGATCAGGTTGAGCAATTATTGCCATACGACAAAGCCAGCTATGCTTACATTGGTGAGTATTTAGAGGTGGCTCAGGCACTTGGGTTTACGCAAATGAATCCAGAACCGGTGATGAATTATCTTCATTTCCATCGTGCTTACAAAACTCAATACGAGCTTGAGTGCATGCGTGAAGCAAGCCGTTTAGGGGTGTTAGGTCATCAAGCGGCTCGCGATGCATTTTACGCTGGTCGCTCTGAGTTTGAGATCCAACAAGCGTATTTGAATGCCACTCACCATATGGAAAGTGACACACCGTATGGCAATATTGTGGCGTTAAATGAAAACTGCGCTATTTTGCATTACACCCACTTTGAACGCAAAACGCCGAATCAGCACTTATCGTTTTTGATTGATGCCGGAGCAAACTTCCATGGTTATGCATCAGACATCACGCGTACTTACGATTTCGCGCAAAAAGGCGAGTTCGCTGAGTTAATCAAGGTGATGAATGCCCACCAAATCGAATTGGGCCAAGCGCTGCAGCCTGGCAAGCTTTATGGTGAGCTGCACATTGACTGCCATAACCGCGTAGCTCAGGTGCTGAGCGACTTTGGTATTGTAAAATTACCAGCTCAAGACATTGTCGCAAAAGGCATTACCTCAACCTTCTTCCCACATGGTTTAGGCCATCATATTGGTTTGCAAGTGCACGATATGGGTGGCTTCATGGCCGATGAGACCGGGGCACACCAAGCACCACCAGAAGGTCACCCATTCTTGCGTTGTACGCGTAAGATTGAAGCGAATCAGGTGTTCACCATTGAACCTGGGTTATACTTTATTGATTCGCTATTAGAAGATTTAGCGCAAACAGACAATAAACAATACATCAACTGGGATAAGGTTGATCAATTTAAGCCATATGGTGGTATTCGCATCGAGGATGACATCATTGTGCATGAAGATCGCCTAGAAAACATGACGCGAGATTTAGGTCTCGAGTAACCTTTAAGATGTTATGTTTATTGCCGCGCAACTGATGCGTATTGGGAGCCTGTCGGCTCCCTTTTAGTTTGGAAGAGTTATGTCAGAGTATTTAATTCCTAATGAAAGCATTAGCCATCACGAGGAAATCAAAAAAAGTACCTTTATCGTGCATCTGGCGCATACCCCCACCTTGGCCGATGCCAAGGCGTTTATTAAGCAAGTTAATGAGGACTATCCAGATGCTCGCCATAATTGTTGGGCGCATATTGCTGGCGCCCCGGGTGGCAGTCATGTGTTGGGTTTTTCCGATGATGGTGAGCCCAATGGCACAGCCGGAAAACCCATGCTGAATGTGCTAATGGGCTCTGGCATAGGTGAAGTTACGGCAGTCACCACCCGTTACTTTGGTGGGATAAAGCTAGGTACTGGCGGCTTGGTTCGGGCCTATGGCGGGACGCTCAATAATGCTCTGGCGCAGTTGCAGACCGTCAAAAAAATCCCCGCCACGACCTTGGTTGGGCAGTCGGACTATGCCATGCAAGGCAATATTGAGCAGTTATTAAGTAGTCAGTTCACGCTCTTAGACCTACATAAGGATTATGGTGCTAACATTGATTGGCAGCTATCGGTGGACAGTCGTGAAGTGCAAGAAATCATCGATGCTGTTTATGAATTGACGAATGGTGTTGTATTATTGAAAAAACAGGAGAAATAACAGGTCATGACTTGTTATTTTCGCTCTCTTAATGACTAAAAGCGCAGCATAGACATGCAATTTCGTACCATAATAAAAATACTTGGGCAGTTAGTAGCTTTATTCAGTATCACTATGGTGCCACCGGCCATTGTGTCTTTGATCTACAAAGATGGTGGTGGTGTGCCCTTTGTGTTGGCCTTTATTTTCAGTGTGTTGATGGGGTTGTTTGCCTATTATCCCAATCGCAAGCAGCGCGGCGACTTAAAAGCCAGAGAGGGCTTCCTTATCGTGGTGTTGTTTTGGCTGGTGCTAGGGAGCTTTGCTTCTTTGCCGCTGATATTTTTAGACAAGCCTAGCCTGTCTTTTGCTGATGCCGTGTTTGAAGCCTTCTCGGGGCTGACCACCACTGGGGCAACGGTGTTAACCGGTATCGAACACCTGCCTAAGTCGGTGCTGTTCTATCGCCAACAGCTGCAGTGGCTCGGTGGTATGGGGATCATTGTTTTAGCGGTAGCGGTGTTGCCGATGCTAGGGGTGGGTGGTATGCAGCTCTATCGGGCTGAAACCCCGGGGCCTGTAAAAGACTCTAAAATGACACCACGCATAGCCGATACCGCTAAGCACCTGTGGTATATCTATGTGTCGCTAACGGCCGCCTGTACGCTTGCTTATTGGTTTGCTGGCATGAACTGGTTTGATGCTATCTGTCATGCCTTTGCCACCATTGCGATTGGTGGTTTCTCTACTTATGATGCCTCTATCGGGCACTTTGATAATCCGTTGATCAATATTATCTGTGTGTTCTTCCTGCTCATTGCTGCGATAAACTTTTCTCTGCATTACGCTGCGGTGTCGAGTCGCAGTATTCGTGCGTATCTACGAGATCCTGAGTTCAAAGCGTTTTTGTTTATTCAATTGGCGCTGGTGGTTATCTGCTTTGCCGTGCTGTCGTCTAATAATGTCTATGAGACCGGCGATGAAACCTTAGATCAGGCTATGTTCCAAGCGGTGTCTATTAGTACTACTGCGGGATTTGCTACCGACAGCTTTGCCAGCTGGCCGTTGTTCTTACCAATACTGTTAATCTTTTCTAGTTTTATTGGTGGCTGCGCGGGCTCCACTGGCGGTGGTATGAAGGTGGTGCGGGTGTTCTTACTTTATCTGCAAGGGATCCGTGAGCTTAATCGCTTGGTTCACCCAAGAGCGATTTATTCCATTAAGTTGGGCCGCAAAGCGTTACCCGACAAGGTCGTTGAAGCGGTGTGGGGATTTTTCTCCGCTTATGCTCTGGTGTTTGTCATCATTATGATCGCATTATTAGGCACTGGGTTAGACAACATTACTGCGTTTTCAGCAACTGCGGCTTGTCTTAACAACTTAGGCCCGGGACTCGGTCAGGTGGCCTCTCACTATGGTGACATCAGTGACTCGGCAAAGTGGATACTCACCTTGGCGATGGTATTTGGACGATTAGAGATTTTTACCTTATTGGTGTTGTTCACTCCTACCTTTTGGCGCGGCTAGCGTTTCTTACTGGGCTGCTCGCTGGCAGCCCAACACCTATCTAGACTCAGCCTATGGCAACAAACAATTGCTATCCCTGACGGTTTAACAAAGCGTAGTAGGCGGTTTAGCGCAAAAATCCGTGCTTTTATCTCACTTGGTTTTAACTAATCTCTATTTTTATTAATAAAAATTTTAAAAACTCGGATTTTCGGGGTTTTCAAATGTCAATATTTTTACAAGGATTTAACTTGGAGGCGAAAACATTGCTTGCCACACGCTTTTCAGATAAAGGGTTTAAAGTGATTAAAGGATTTGCAGCGAGCCAGGAGCCAAGCTCTGGCATGCAGCTTATTGAGCGAAGCGTATTACAACTTAACAACTTAATTGATGAAGTCGGTTACTTGCACAGTAACGAAGTAGAACTGAGTAACGCTAAGACCTATGACTTATTTCATCAAATTGGTTGTGAGAGTGGTGCACGTTTCGTGGTACAAGTTATCTCAGAAAATGAGCTATGGCAGAAGCGTCAAATCCCAGCTATTGCCGACTACCAAGAGCTTGAAGGCTCTGGCTGCCTATATCGCCATGATGTTTCTGGTATTTTGTTTGTTGCTAAGCGCAATAGCGAACCCATGATGCTGTTTGTTGCGGGTGAGGAGCTGGCGATGCCACTTAGCTCACTTGAAATTCAAAGCCGCATGATGACATTACGTGATGGCGCTTTACTGCTGCGCAGCCATTTCCTAATTAAGTAAAGGTCTTTTTCTAGGAAATGGGCTGTTGTATTCGAGATAGAATCGGTTTTTAATACTCTTCTAATAGAACCGCTGCAAGGCCATTGTAGCGTCGTACTCAGGAAGGGTCGCAGCCATGTTAAAAACTCAGGAAGTAGGGCAAGATACCCTGCTCACTGCCATCAATGCAGGCAGTATTATTGATTTAGAAATTTGCTTGCCGGCAAACAGTAAAAGAATAAAAACAGAATACGTCGGCATGCTAAAAGATGCTTACCTAATTCTCAACCACCCAAACCCTAAGCGATTAGGCGCGGCGCTGGACTATGTTACGGAAGGCACGACAGTGATTGTTAGAGCATTGCTCGAAAACGGTGACGGTCAAGTTATTGCCTTTAAATCGCAAATTAAAGCGGTTTCAGTCCATCCCGCGCGGCTTATTTTCCTCTACTTACCGGAAAAAATACAAACCTATAAGTTACGCTCAGAAAACCGAGTACCTACGTTAATTCCAGCTCAGTTTCACTGTGAAGGTGTGAATGATGTTGGTGTCATTAAGGACATCTCTTTAACTGGTTTGCAACTGGACTTGAATTCAGTGGCCCCGGAAAAGGTGGCTGAAGGCACAACTTGTGAGGTGTTAATTGCCGGCAAAGAGGGCAATGAAATTGCCCTAGAGGGAAGTGTTCGGCGGATTAAATCTCATGATGATATTTTGGCCCTGGGTATTCGTCTTAATTCCAAGCCCGACACCATTCGCGGTGTTTTAAAAGACTACCTTATCGACTTATCTATTTTGCAAGATCAACAAAACTAATGAAGGCCAGCTAGACAAACAGGGCGCTGACCTGGAATAGCTTTTCTACCACACCAATTTGTTTTTTATCGATCAGGAACATAATAACGTGGTCGCCAGATAAAATAACCGTGTCATCATGAGCAATAAGCACGTCTTCATCGCGCACGATGGCGCCAATGGTGGTGCCCACCGGTAGTTTGATGTCTCTGATGGCGCGGCCAACTACCTTGGAGGTGTTTTCGTCGCCGTGTGCCACCGCCTCTATAGCTTCAGCAGCGCCTTTTCGCAGCGAGTAAACGTTAACAATGTCACCACGGCGCACATGGGTTAGTAACGCTGAAATGGTGGCCTGCTGCGGTGAAATGGCAATATCAATGTCACCGCCTTGAACTAAATCTACATACGCACCGCGTTGGATCAGTGCCATGGTTTTTTGCACGCCCATGCGTTTCGCTAGCATGGCGGCCATGATGTTGGCTTCGTCATCGTTGGTGACGGCAATAAAGACATCAACCTGTTCAATATGTTCTTCAGAAAGGAGCTCTTGATCTGAAGCGTCGCCACTAAAGACCACGGTATTGTCAAGCATTTCTGATAGCTGTGCGGCTCGGGACTGGTTACGCTCAATCAGTTTAACACTGTGGTTTTTATCCAACGAGCTGGCCAATCCGGCGCCGATATTACCGCCACCGGCAATCATGATTTTTTTATACGAGCGTTCCAGCTTTTGCAGCTCGTTCATTACTGCGCGAATATGCTTAGTGGCGGCGATAAAAAACACTTCATCATCGGCTTCAATGACCGTGGTGCCAAGTGGCTTAATAGCTTTACCTTGGCGGTAAATGGCTGCCACTCGAGTATCGACATTGGGAATGTGCTCTTTTAATGCCGATAAAGCATAACCGACCAACAGCCCGCCATAATAGGCTTTTACCGCGACCAAAGAGAGCATGCCCTCGGCAAACTGCAGTACTTGTAAGGCGCCTGGATAGTCAATCAAGCGGCGAATATATTGCGTCACCAGTTGTTCAGGAGCGATGTAGTGATCTACCGGCAAATCGTCATTATGAAACAACTTTTCCCGATACTTTAAATATTGCTCGGAGCGTATCCGAGCAATTTTGGTTGGGGTATTGAAAATACTGTAGGCCACCTGGCAGGCAACCATATTGACTTCATCGGAGCTGGTTACTGCGATGATCATATCGGCATCTTCAGCACCTGCCTGGCGTAGAATATCCGGGTGTGCGCTGTGGCCTGTTACGCCTTGCAAGTCATACTTATCTTGCAGCTCTCTTAAGCGCTCGCCATCGATGTCGACGACGGTTATTTCGTTTTCTTCACCAACCAAGTTTTCAGCGAGTGTGCCGCCGACTTGGCCGGCGCCTAAGATAATGATCTTCATAGTGATTGCAGTCGATTTCTATTGTTGTTTTGTCAACTTGGCGTAGTAAAAGCCATCGTTTCGTCCTGGTAACAGTTGCAGTCCCGGCTCGCTTTGTTCACCCAGTGGCATTAACTCAGCATCGGGTGTCGCGGCTAAGAACTGCGCAACTTGTTGCTGGTTTTCCTCAGGAAGTACCGAGCAAGTAGCATAGACCAGTGTGCCACCTGGCTTTAGCAATGGCCAGATATTCTGCATGATCTGGGCTTGCAAATGCGCCAAATTGGCAATATCGCTGGCGCGTCGTAGCCACTTGATGTCGGGATGACGACGGATCACACCGGTCGCTGAGCAGGGCACATCCAATAAGATGCGGTCAAATTGCTGACCGTCCCACCAACTATCAGGATCGGCGGCATCGCCCTGTTGGCAGGTGGCGCGCAAACCAATACGTGAAAGGTTTTGTTGTACCCGCTGCAATCGCTCGGGGTCAGCATCAATGGCAGTGACTTCGGCATCGGCTAGCTCTAAAATATGGCAAGTCTTACCGCCTGGGGCGGCACAGGCATCAAGAATGTGTTCACCCTTTTGCGGTGCCAATAGTCGTGCTGCTTTTTGCGCCGCGGCATCTTGCACCGAGCAAGCTCCCGAGGCGAACTCTGGCAGGTTATACACGTCTTGTGGGGTGAGCAATAAAATGCCATCAGGGTAGTCTTCATCGAGCTCGTATTCGATGCCAGCGTCCGTCAACAGTTGGGCGTACTGCGAGGTGCTATATTGTGATTGATTTACTCGCAACCACATTGGGGCTTGTTGTTGGTTTGCCTCGAGGATGGCTCGCCAGTGCTGCGGGTACGCCGCTTTTAACTTATTAATAAACCAGCCAGGGTGGTTGTATAAACAAGCTGGAATAGCCGCTGCGCTGGACTCAAGTGTCTCTTGTTGGCGTTGAAAGTTGCGTAAAATAGCATTGACTAGGCCTTTCATTCCCGGCGCTCTTAGCGTGCTTAGGGCATTCACGGTTTCTGCCACAGCTGCGTGTGCAGGCACTCGCATGTGTTGAAGTTGGTAAATACCCACATACAGTAAAAACTGGAATACGCGGCGCTTACCTTTCAGCGGTTGCTCTAGAAGCTGTTGGCAATAATGCTCTAACGAAGGTAAGTAGCGTAAAACGCCATAGCAGATCTGCTGTAGTAGCGCTTTGTCTTTGCCATCAAGCTGGCTTGCTGCTAGTGGCAGTTGGGTGCTCAGTGAAGCGCCTTTATCAACCACTTGAAATAGAGTTTGCGCCGCTAGGGCGCGAACATTGCTCACGCGTCACCTACCACAGAGCCCATAGCAACCCAATCGGCGCGGCCATTGAGAAAATCTTGTGCTGTCATCGGCTTTTTGCCTTGCGGTTGCAGTGATTGAATGGCGAGGGCTTGCTCAGCACAGGCGATCACAATACCGTGTTTATCGGCACGCAACACTTCACCGGGTTGGCCTGACTCATTCACCACTTCGGCTTGCCAAATTTTAACACTGTGGCCCGCCATTGAAGTAAAGCAAACTGGCCAAGGGTTAAATGCGCGAATGTTACGCTCTATTTGTGCGGCGCTTTGCTGCCAATTGATATTGGCTTCTTCTTTACTGAGCTTTTTAGCGTAGTTAGCGAGGTTATCGTCTTGTTTTTGCGCCTGGGCGTCACCATTTGCAAGCGCTGTAAGGGTATCGAGTAAGGCTGTTGGGCCTAACTCGGCTAACTTATTATACAAATCGGCACTGGTGTCTTGATTGGTAATCGGGCATCGCGCAATATGGAGCATGTCGCCGGTGTCTAACCCTTCATCCATTTGCATAATGGTGACGCCCGTTTCTGTATCTCCAGCCCAGAGTGCACGTTGGATTGGGGCAGCACCACGCCAGCGCGGCAGTATCGAGCCGTGGACATTTAAGCAACCTAATTTAGGCGTCTCTAAAATCGCTTTTGGTAATAATACCCCATAAGCGACAACCACCATTACATCGGCATTGAGTGCGGCAAGCTCGGCTTGGGCTTCCGTCGTTTTTAATGATTGCGGCTGCAGTACTGGGAGGTCATGTGCTTGTGCCAGTTGTTTAACTTCGCAGGCTTTTAGCTTTTTTCCGCGCCCAGCAGGGCGGTCTGGCGGACAGTAAACGGCAACGACTTGATGTTGTGATTGAATAAGCGCGTCTAAGTGGCGGGCAGCAAAATCAGGCGTGCCAGCGAAAACGATGCGTAAAGGATTACTCACGAAATACCCTAAAAATCAGTTAGTGGTGATTAAGCCAGCTTGGCGGCAAGCTTAGCTTCTTTTTCAATTTTTTTGCGAATGCGTTGGCGCTTCAGCGGCGATAGGTAGTCGATAAACAGTTTACCCATCAGGTGGTCCAATTCATGCTGGATGCACACGGCTAACAAACCTTCAGCGTCAAGCTGGTACTCTTCACCGTGTTCGTTCAGCGCTTTTACGGTCACCGTTTCTGCGCGGTCGACTTTGGCGTATGAGTGAGGCACTGATAAACAGCCTTCTTCGCTGATGGTTGAGCCGTCACGCTTAGTGATCTCAGGATTAATAAGTACCCGAGGCTCGTTGCGCTCTTCTGATACGTCGATCACCACAATACGCTGATGAATATCAACTTGTGTCGCTGCCAGACCAATGCCGTTTTCATCATACATGGTTTCCAGCATGTCTTTGACTATCTGGCGGGTGTCGTCATTTATTTCTGTAACTGGATTTGCGACGGTGCGCAAACGCTCATCTGGGAATCTTAAAACTTCTAGTTTGGCCATAATTTCTCTAACTCAATTTATGGTGTAAGCTGTTGTAAGCGAGTGTATGGTCTTATTTTAGCCATTCAAGTTCCCCTTTAACAGGTTTTGGTGGATAATAAACAAAAATAACCTCAAGGAAGCCATCATGAAATATCCTTTTGCTGCATTAATGATCGCTAGCTGTACTATTTTCTCCACTCAAGCGGATACCTTGGCGCTGAATGCTCAGGCACCAAAAAGTTATGTGGTGAAAAAAGGGGATACATTATGGGATATTTCTAAAATGTATTTACGCTCTCCTTGGAAGTGGAAGCAGTTGTGGCAATGGAATCCAGAAATTAAAAACCCCCATCTGATTTACCCAGGTGATAACCTCAAACTTCGTTATGACAGTGAGGGGAATCCAATACTGATGGTGGAAAAACGGTTTAAAAAGCTCAGCCCGCAAGCGCGAGTGGTATCGCAAAAAAGTACCGCCATTCCTACCTTGCCACTGCCGCTTATGGAACCTTTCTTACGCTTTGAGCAAACGCTGAGCGAGGAGCAGTTTGATGCTCACCCCATTGTCTTGGGGGCGAATAAAAACGTCAAAATGAAAACCGAAGGGCACTTACTTTACATTAAGGCCGATTTGGTTCTAGGCGGGCACTATGCCATTTATCGTAAAGGTGAGGTTTACACCGATCCTGACAGTAATGAAAAGCTGGGCATTGAAGCGGTATTGGTGGGCTCTGGACGCGTTGTAGAGCAAGGCAACCTGGCTAATGGCAGACCCGCCAGATTGTTACTGGATAGCGTTAAGCAAGAAGTAAAAGCAGGTGACATTGTGATGCCGATAGCCGCGGGTCAGAGTTTTCCTGCCCAGTTTGCTATGACTCGGCCTGAGCAAGCAACGGCGGGCAAAATTATAGCCAGTGATAATAAACTGCGTGAGTTTAGTACCATGAGTGTGGTGGTACTCAATGTTGGTCGTAATGAACAGCTGCAAGAGGGGCACATTCTTGATATCTGGAAGCAATCGCCTACAGTGATAGAAGGGCAGCATGGACCACGTTACATCGAAGATGCTTCTAGCCTAGAAAAACTGATGACCGAAGTGGGGTCATGGTTTGGCGAAGAGAACGACGATGACAGCGTGGTTTGGCATATGCCCAAGGAAAAAGTAGGCGAGGTCATGGTGTTTAAGGTTTACGACAAGCTTAGTTACGCCATGGTAGTCAGAACCTCGGAGCCAGTTAGGATTGGTGATAGCGTACAGGTAATGGGCCGCGAGTAGGCTCCTTAGAGTGATATCGCTCCTGTCGCTGCGACCACCGACAAGGAGCGAATATGGAGCATTCAAATTTAGCGCGTTCACTGGCGCTGATGCTGTGTCCGGGTATGGGCATCAAAACCATCACAGCATTGTTACAGCAGATTGAACTCGACAAGTTATTTAGTCTTTCTGAGGCGCAGCTTAAAGCGCTGGGTCTTAGCGCAGCCTGCGCCAAGGGAATTGCTAAATGCAATTGGCACCAGGTTGAACAAATCATCTCGCGCTGCCAGCAGCAAAACATCATCACTATCAGTTATTTTGATACCCGTTACCCGCAACTGTTGCGAGAAATCGCCAGCCCGCCATTAGTGCTATTTTGTTACGGTGATACTGCATTATTACAGCAACCGCAAATCGCTATTGTCGGTAGCCGCAGCTCTACTCAATCTGGCACACAATTAGCGCACGAGTTTGCCCACGGGTTATGCCGCAGTGGTTTAGTTGTGACCTCAGGTATGGCTCGCGGTATCGATGGCGCGGCTCATCAAGGGGCATTAGCGGCGCAAGGGAAAACCATTGCGGTATTAGGCACTGGAGTGGACAAAGTGTATCCCAAACGCCATCAAGAACTGTATCAAAATATCGCAGAGCAGGGGTTGCTGGTGAGTGAGTTTTTACCAGGTACCACCGCAACGAGTCATAACTTCCCCAGAAGAAACCGCATTATATCGGGCTTATCTTTAGGGGTTTTATTGGTAGAGGCGGAGATTAAAAGTGGCTCTTTGATCACCGCCCGGTATGCATTGGAGCAAAATAAAGAGGTCTTTGCCATTCCAGGGTCTATTCGTAATAGGTTGGCAGCAGGGTGTCATTATTTAATTAAACAAGGCGCAAAACTAACCGAAAACGTCGAGGATATTTTAGAGGAGGTGAGCTTTTTTTGTGAAAACAGTCTATATAATATAGAAAGTGTTGTGCAAAACGAGGAGGACTGCCCGGTATTAGAAAACCTTGGTTTTGAGGTGACATCGGTAGACACCTTAACGCAAAGGACCCAGTGGCCAGTTGAGCAAGTAGTAGCAAGATTACTGGACCTAGAACTCGAAGATAAAGTAGAGCGTGTCTTAGACGGCTACATAAAACTCGCGAGGGGTTAAGAAGATGTTTGATATTCTAATGTATTTATTTGAAAACTATATTCATAGTGAGTCAGAAATTTTTGTTGAACAGAACGAGCTCACCGATGAACTCCTCCGCGCCGGCTTCAGTCAGGGTGAAATTTACAAAGCACTAGACTGGCTTGAGCAACTCGCTGATCTTCAGCACAGCGATGAGTATCCTTACCTTAATGCCAAGCCCGATCACGCAACGCGAATTTACACGGAATCTGAGTGCAATATGTTAGATGTGCAAAGCCGCGGATTCTTGATGTTTGTGGAGCAAATTGGCGTGATCGATGGCACTACAAGAGAAATGGTTATGGATAGATTATTTGCGTTAGATAAAACCTACATTAGCTTAGATGACTTAAAATGGGTGATTTTAATGGTGCTATTCAACGTGCCCGGCAAAGAACATGCCTACGCGCAAATGGAAGACTTAATTTTTACTGAGCCTGCCACCGTGGTGCACTAAGCAGCAGAATATAGATAATTGCTGAATTAATTGGCAATTTCCTTGACCCACTAGACTAGGCGATTATATTAGGCGCTGAAAAGTACCTAGGGTGGGAGGACCAATGAGCAAAATTGATCATGCTCTATTTAATGCTGACAAACATGCACTTGAAAAAGAGTATGAAGTTTGTCCGCAATGTGGCTCTGAGCTAGTGATAAAAAACAGTAAAAGCGGACCGTTTATTGGCTGTGCCAGTTACCCCCAGTGCGACTACACCCGTGCTATTGCCCATCATGATAGTCATGTGATCAAAGTGCTTGAGGACGTGGCATGCCCTGAGTGTGGTAAGGACTTAGTCATAAAAAATGGTCGCTACGGCATGTTTATTGGCTGCACTGGCTACCCTGAGTGTCATTATATTGGTCATGAGGAAGAACCTGAGCCCGAGGCTTTGCCTGATTGCCCGAAATGCCAAACAGGGCAACTGACACAGCGCAAGAATAAGTTTGGTAAGCACTTTTACAGCTGCGATAAGTACCCTAGCTGCAAATACACACTCAATTACCCGCCCGTTGCGCAAACTTGTGAGCAATGCGGTTGGCCAGTGCTGGTGGAGAAGACCCGAGCTGGCAAGGCTGTGCTACAATGTCCGCAAAAATCATGTCAAAAGGTCGTGGACAAAGCGTGAGTACTACTGCAAATGGCGACTCGCTCGAAGTTGCTAATCAACTCAGCGTCGAACAGGCATTAACTGAAGGGGCTGTGATTTGCTACCCCACAGAAGCTATATTTGGCTTAGGGTGCGACCCTGATAACCAAGCCGCCGTTGCGCAACTGTTGCAGCTAAAAGGGCGGCCGCTAAGTAAAGGTTTGATCCTAATTGCTGATAATTACTCTCAGTGTTTGCCTTACGTTGCAGATGAAAATATTCCTTTGCACAAACGCGCTGAGATATTTTCTAGTTGGCCTGGTGCCGTAACTTGGTTGCTTCCTGCTAAGGCTTCAGCGCCGCGTTGGCTTACCGGTGGTCGCCAGACGATTGCCATTCGAGTAACCGCGCACCCGTTGGTGAAGCGCATATGCCAAGCATTTGCAAAACCCATTGTCTCTACTAGCGCCAATTTCAGCGGTGAGATGCCTGTGACGTCACTCTCCCAAGCCAAAGCCCTATTTGCCGATCAAGTTGACTACTATGTTGACGGCCCTTTAGGCTGTCATTCGAGCCCCAGCGTAATCAAGGACGCCATGACAGGCAAAGTGATCCGAGGAACATAATTACTATGAGTCAAGTAAATTTAGAAACAGTAAAAAGCTTTTTATTACAGCTGCAAGACCATATTTGCCAAGGTCTTGAGCAAGCTGACGGTGGCGCCAAGTTCGTTGAAGATGCTTGGCAAAGAGAAGAAGGTGGGGGCGGTCGTACCCGCGTTATCCGCGATGGTAATGTGATTGAGCAAGGGGGAGTGAACTACTCCCATGTTTTTGGTGCCTCAATGCCCGCTTCAGCCACGGCTCACCGACCGGAATTAGCAGGACGTAGCTTTCATGCTTGTGGTGTGTCCTTGGTGATCCATCCTAAAAATCCCCATATTCCTACCAGCCATGCCAATGTGCGGTTTTTTATTGCCGAAAAAGAAGGTGAAGCACCGATTTGGTGGTTTGGTGGCGGCTTTGATTTAACCCCATTTTATCCGCAAATGGAGGACGTTCAACATTGGCACCAAGTTGCAGCGGATTTGTGCGCGCCATTTGGTGAGCAGGTGTATGATGACTATAAAAAATGGTGTGATGATTATTTCTATTTGAAACACCGCAAGGAAACCCGAGGCGTAGGTGGTTTATTCTTCGATGATTTAAATCAGTGGGGCTTTGATAAGAGTTTTGCCTTTATGCAGGCGGTAGGGAATGGCTTTCTGGACGCCTACTTACCTATTATCGCTAAGCGCAAAGACACGCCCTATGGTGAACAAGAGCGACAGTTCCAGTTGTACCGCCGAGGTCGTTACGTCGAATTTAATCTGGTTTGGGATCGTGGCACCTTATTTGGTTTGCAAACAGGCGGGCGCACTGAGTCTATTTTGATGTCGATGCCACCGCTTGCGCGTTGGGAATATGACTTCCAGCCTGAGCCTGGATCGGCAGAGGCAAGGTTAAACGAGTTTTTAACTCCCAGAGACTGGTTAAATAAATAAGGAGCCTTTTGGCTCCTTATTTATTACCTGTTAGTTGAGTTTAAATCCTCTTACCTGTTCATCCAGATCTCTGGCCAATGTTAGTAGCTCTTCACTGATCTGTTTCGAGCCATGGGCATCAACGAGCGAGGTTTCAGCATTATCACTGATGGCAACAACGCTGCGATTAATTTCTTCTGCTGCAAGGTTCTGCTGCTCAGTGGCATCGGCTATTTGTAAGTTTAAAGCATTTATTTCATGCATTTGCGTTGATATGTCTTTTAGTGCTTGAGCGACTTTTTTCACTTGTCCTGCGCGTTCATCGGCTTCTTCACAAGAGGCACTCATGGCCGCAACGGTTTGCTCTGCCTCGGTTTGTAACTTATCAATGGTTCTTTTAATTTCATCCGTCGAGTCATGGGTTCTGGTGGCCAGAGTTCTCACTTCATCGGCGACCACAGCAAAACCTCGGCCCGCTTCACCGGCCCGCGCAGCTTCAATGGCGGCATTGAGCGCCAGTAAATTGGTCTGCTCGGCGATAGCACTGATCACCTCAAGCACTTTGCCCACCTCCAATGTTTGCGCTTGTAACTGGGATACTTGCTCGGCTGCTTGGCGGACATCTTGCGCGAGTTGATTAATGCTTTGCTCTGTATGATTAGCAACCGCCATACTCTCTTCTGCCAGGTGGTTACTGCTGTCTGACTTCTCTGATGCAAAGTGGGTGGTGTTTTTCACTTCACTGGAAGAGCTTTCCAGCTCATTAATAGCCGCGGCTACCGAGTCAGTTCCTTGCTTTTGTTCTTGGATAGCCAACTCAGTGGTCTCTGCTGAGGCATAGATAGATTCAGCTGAACTAATTAATACCTTCGAAGAGTGAGACAGCTGCGAGATATTTTCTTTGAAGCTGTCCATCATTTTATTGTAGTTATTGGCCAGTCTTCCGAGCTCGTCATCCACGTCGTCGTCAATTCGTAAAGACAGATCCTTATTGCTGGTGGCCAGCCGCATAGTGCGACCCAAGGTTTTTAGGCGCACAATAAAGAGTTTGCGAAATAACACCCCTAAGAGCACAAAGGTGGTGATAAAAATAGCTGACAACAAGGCGGTACTTACCCAAGTGTTGTTATGCACGGTGCTGTCTATTTCTGCTAGGGAGTAACTAATTCTTACTACGCCCAGCACATCGCCTTCTTGGGCCTGATGGCAACCGAGGCAATTGGTTCCTTTATAATCTTCCAATGCCACCATCGGCTTTAAGAAGGTCATGATCCGATTACCATCGCGTTGCTCTATCACGAGGGTTTCTTTGCCGTTTAATGCGGCATATTCAGCATCTGAGCTAGGTGATTGGTTGGCATTGCCGGGGCCATACAGTTTATTCACTAACTCTGAGCGAATAATATGAGCATCTTCGATATTCGGGTGATTACGGATTTTTTCACTGAGTATCTCTCGGTTGGCCATGGTGCCGGTCAGCATCATGGTGTTGATAGAGTCAAAGTAGTTATCCGCAAGTAATTTGATGTTGCTCTCGACGGTTTCTTCGGCCAACGTTTTTTGTTGACTACTACTGCTAAGAATACTTGCAATCAGCACCAGTATACCGGTCACCGCCAGTAGGGCATATATTTTATGTTGGATAGACTTCACACGCATCGCACCTGTTCACTATAAGAACAAACATTATGCTGCTCTAGTGTAGGTGGTGATTTGACCTAGCGCAAAACAGTGCTGTAATCCTTACTATCTAATAGTTTTATACTACTCTTGATTGATCATATGGGTGGCCAATTGGGCTAGTGACTTTCTTAGGCCTTCTCTTAATAACGGGTTATCCACTTCTTCATCTAGCGCTTTGTTCATGCAGTGCATCCATTGGTCGCGCAAATCTTGGTCGATGGCAAAGGGCATATGGCGCATTCTTAATCTAGGGTGACCATACTTTTCAGCAAATAAGTCAGGACCGCCGAGCCAGCCGGATAGGAACTCGAAAAACACTAAGCGGATCCGATCCAATGGTTGTGGATGCATTTCGTATAGCGGCTTAGCATAAGGGTCTGTTGCCATAATGTCATAGAAGCGGTTGGCTAAATTGCGAGTCCCTTGTTCTCCACCAATAATTTCGTAAGGCGTTTTTTGTGGTGATGGGGCACTATTTGTTGCTTCTGAGGTTGCATCTTTATTGAAGATGCGTTTTATTAACTGCTTCATAATGACTCTTTATAAGGCGCTCTTTAACTATGGATAAATATGCGGTTTTCGGCAATCCGATAAAGCATTCTAAATCTCCTGCGATCCATGCGCAATTCGCACAACAATGTCGACAGCAATTAAGCTATGAGGCAATACTTACTCCACTAGAGCAGTTTCTGCAAACGGTAACCGCGTTTTTTGCTCAAGGTGGTCGTGGAGCGAATGTAACTGTGCCTTTTAAAGAGCAAGCTTATCAGTTTGCCGATAGCTTAAGTGAGCGTGCTGCGTTAGCTGGAGCTGTGAACACCCTTATTAAAGAGGACAATGGCACAATTAGTGGTGATAACACGGATGGTGAGGGTTTAGTTCAAGACCTCCTAAATCACCAAGTGACGCTTTCAGGAGCAAGCATATTGCTAGTTGGTGCCGGTGGCGCTGCCAGAGGGTGTATATATCCACTCTTTCAAGCTGGAGTGAAACAGATCTGGGTGACAAATCGCACAGAAGAGAGAGCACAGCAACTGGCAACGCAATTCCAGGGCTTTGGCAATATTTTAGCCAGCAGCTTAGAAGCAGTATCGAATAGCGATTTTGATATCATTATTAATTCCACCTCTTCGAGCTTAAATGGTGAGGTGCCGGCATTAGACGCTAATGTAGTTGCAGGTTGTAAGGTGGCTTATGATATGTTTTACAGCACGCAGCAGACCAGTTTTCTTCAGTGGGTGGCACAACATAACCGCCAAGCCCAACTGATTGACGGCATTGGCATGTTGGTAGAGCAAGCTGCAGAAGCCTTCTATCTATGGCGTGGGGTACGCCCTGATACCACTGCCAGTGTGCAACTGCTTAGAGGTGCATAATGAATCAAGCCATCTTATTTAATGATGATGTCAGTTATCACCAAGGGGAGCTACGCTTTACCGCGATGGCGAGTGGTCAGCTTATTATTTGTAAGGTAAGCACTAAGCTGCCACAACAACAGGCTTTAGAACATTTTGCTCAGCACCAGTTTGACTATGAAATGCAGGCTGAGCAATTTATTGAGGACGAAATGATTAGCTCTGAAGGCGAGGTAATCCTAGACTTCCTCTAGATAATCTTGTTTAAGTTCAACATAGTTTTGTGCTGATACTTTGAGAAAGTTGAGCTCCTGTTCGCTCAGCGGTCTGGCTTGTTTGACAGGGCTGCCGACATATAAGTAGCCTGATTCTAAGGTTTTGTTCGGTGGCACTAGAGCGCCGCCGGCGATGATGACATCATCTTCGACAGTCGCATTGTCCATAACAATAGCACCCATGCCTACTAATATACGGTTACCT